>NZ_JBFAPY010000002.1:0-988896 GCF_040676915.1 Asanoa sp. NPDC049475
TGGGCCCCGCCGGCGGTGGGGTCGGCTGTGCCGGTGGTAACCAGGGGTCCCTGGCCCGCGCCGGGCGGTGCGCACCGCCCGGCGCTCGCCCGTTGTGTCAGCGTCGACGCGGCCAAGTTCGCGGGCGCGTACTGGGGGCGGGCGCCGCTGCTGTCCCGCGCCGACGAGCTCGACGGCCCCGACGGCTTCCGCGACCTGCTGTCCCCGTCGGACGCCGACGAGCTGCTCAGCCGGCGCGGCCTGCGCGTCCCGTTCCTGCGGGTCGCCAAGGACGGCGCCCTCGTCCCACCGGGCCGCTACACCGGCGGCGGGGGAGCGGGCGCCGAGATCGACGACCAGATCATCGACGAGAAGATCATGGGTTTGTACGCGGACGGCGCGACCCTGGTCTTCCAGGGGCTCCACCGCACGTGGCCGCCGCTGGTCGCCTTCGCGGGAGAGCTCGGCACGGCGCTGGGCCAGCCGTTGCAGATCAACGCCTACCTGACGCCGGCCGGCAACCAGGGCTTCTCGACCCACTACGACACCCACGACGTCTTCGTGCTCCAGGTCGACGGCCGCAAACGCTGGCGCGTCCACCCGCCCGTATTCCCCGATCCGCTGGAGCGCCAGGCGTGGGGCGGCCGCGCCGAAGAGGTCTCCGCGACGGCGGCCGGCGAGCCGGCGCTGGACGTGGTGCTCTCGCCGGGAGACGCGCTCTACCTGCCCCGAGGCTGGCTCCACAGCGCCGCCGCCCAGGACGACTCGTCGCTGCACCTGACGATCGGCATCCGGGCATTGACGCGGTACGCCCTGGTCGAGGCCCTGCTGGCGGAGGCGGCCGAGGACCCGCGCCTGCGCGCGACGCTTCCGTACGCCCTGGACGTCAGCGACGCCGACCAGCTCGAACCGGAGCTGACCGAGACGGTCGAGGCGCTGCGGTCGTGGCTGGAGACGGCGTCGCCGGCGGCGGTCGCTTCGCGGTTGCGCCGGCGGTCGTGGCCGGCCGCGCGCCCGGCCCCGCTGCGGCCGCTGGCCCAGGCGGCCGCCCTGTCCTCCCTGACCGCTGACTCGCTCGTGATGCCGCGGCCCGGCCTGCGCTGGCGGCTGGAGCCGGACGGCACCGAGAAGATCAGCCTGCGCCTGACCGACCGCGTGGTGACCTTCCCGGCGGGCTGCTTCGCGGCGCTGACCGCGTTCCTGAACCGCGACGTGACCCGGGTGGGCGACCTACCGGGCCTCGACGACGACGAGTCGCGCGTGGTCCTGGCCCGCCGCCTGCTGCGCGAAGCGGTCGCGGTGCCGGGCTAACGCGCCCAGAACTCGGTGATCACCTCGGCGGTGTGGGCGTCGAACAGGGGCGCGAGCTCAGCCTGGCCGCCACCTCCGAGCTGGTGAACGACCTGCAACGGCTGGGCTACCTCGAACGCCAGCCGGACCCGCAGGACGGCCGGGCCAAGCTGATCGTCCCGACGGCGCGGGGCCGGGCCGCGCTGTCCGACGCCGGCGACCGCGTCGCCGAGATCGAGCAGCACTGGGGCGAGGTGATCGGCCAGGCCCGGTTCGCGGACGCCTGTCGCACCTTGCAGGACCTGTTGGACGAACTCGAGCGTCGTTAACCGCGACGTGATACGGATTGGTGCCGTGACCGACTCCGCACTCGTGCTCGGCGCCGGCGGCATCACCGGCATCGCCTGGCAGCTCGGCCTCCTCATCGGACTCCGCGAGGCCGGCGTCGACCTCACCGACGCCGACCTGATCGTCGGCACCTCCGCCGGCGCGGTCACCGGCGCCCTGGTGGCGTCGGGCATCGACCCGGTCGACGGCGCGAAGCTCGAGGCCCCGCTGGCAGACGACGACCCACCGATCCGGCCGGACTGGGCACGCGGCGCCGAGGTCTTCTCGCTGCTCGGCGACGAGAGCCGCGACCCGGCCGAGGTGCGTGCCCGGGTGGGTGAGCTGGCCCTTTCCGCGCGGGTGGGCGCGGAGGCGCCGTACGTGGAGTCGCTGCGCCGCCGGTTGCCGCCCGGCGGCTGGCCGACCCGCCGCCTGCTGGTCACCGCGGTCTCCGCCGAGACGGGCGTTCCCGTCGCCTGGGACGCCGACTCCGGGATCCCCCTGGCGCTGGCCGTGGCGGCGAGCTGCGCGGTGCCGTGCGTGTTCCCGGCGGTGACCATCGACGGCATCCGCTACATGGATGGCGGAGTCCGCTCGGGCACCAACGCCGACCTGGCCGCCGAGGCCGCCCGGGTGGTCGTGCTGGCACCCCTGGCCCCAATCCGCCCGCGCGGCGCCCCGGCCGCGGAGCTCGACGCGTTGCGGCAACGGTCCGCGGTGGCGCTGGTCGCACCGGACGAGGCGGTGCTGGAGGCGCTCGGCCCCAACGTGCTCGACGCGGCTCGCTGGGAACCGGCGGTCGAGGCGGCCACAGTCCAGGGCCGGCGGATCGCCGATCAGGTGGCCGCCGTCTGGCGAGGCTAGTTGCGCGGCCCGACGATCCTGGTCCTCATGGACGGACTGTCGTGGTGGCTGGACGAGCTCGACCTTGGCTGGGTCGGCCCGGCCTCCGAGGTTCCGGCGCTACCGGCAGGACTGCCGGACACAGCCACGATCGGCGGCGCGACGGCGCTCCGCAGCAGGTGATCACCTCTTCGATGTAGAGGTCGGCCGGACCGGCCGGACGCCCGATGGCCAACGCTCGATGAACTGGTTCGCCCGCCGGCGGCTCGTGAGGACCACCAGGCGCACGTGAGGACCGTGCGCCGCGAGCAACTCCCGCACCCGTGGGCGCATCCGCCGCCGGAAGCCGACGACGTACCGGACGAAAGCCACGTTGACGAGGCCAGGTTCATGGCGTCGGCGGCGCTGGGCGATGCCCCACAGGCAAGTGGCCGCCGGGAGGTCGAGGAAGACGACCGTGTCGGCGGCCGCCAGCCGGATCGGCAGCGTGCTCGCGTAATTCCCTTCGATGACCCAGCGCGGCGCGGCAACGAGGGTCCGTTGCCGCGCCGCGAATTCCTCCGGTGAGGCCGGTGCCCATCGCTCGTCGTAGTACACCGCGTCCAGGTGGGTCAGCGGCGCGTCGAGGATCCGGGCCAGCTTGCGGGCCAGCGTGGTCTTCCCGCTGCCGCCGCAACCGATCACGAGCACCCGCTCCACGGCGTCAGCCGAGGGGGCGGCGGGGCCAGGTCGTGGCGTCGTGCGGTTCGCCTGTCGGCCTCAGCCCGTTGGCGATCGCATCCGCCTGAGCGTCGCCGCCCGGCAGATAGGTGACCCATGCCTGCAGCCCTGGACTCAGGGTTCGTCTGGCCGTCTCGTTGTTGGACGCGATGCGCCCGCTCGGCTCCGTCGCCTCGACGCTCGTCGGCTGGACCGAGGGATGCATCGTGGGGAGGCCGCTGCTGGCGGCCGCCTCGGGGTCCGCGGGGCCTGGTTCCGCCTCGACCGTGCCGGCCGGGATGGTGCGGTAGTCGACCTCGACCAGCCCGTCGGTATCCAGCACCATGCCGCCGTAACGTAGCTCGCCGCCAGGATCCATCACCGCGACGGTACCGAGGCACGTGAGCTGGCGGGTGTCGCGCGGCACGAACGTCAGCCGGTGGGGTGCGGAGCACGCCGTCGTCGTGTCGAGCCCGCACCGCGTTCGCGAAGTCCACGAGGTCGGCAACGGTCACGGCCGCGGACTGCTCCGCATCGGCCAGACCTTGCGTAACCTCGTCCCGGATGCGACAAGTCCTACCCGGGCTAGCACGTACTCCTCGAACATCACGATGAACAGACGCCGCCCCGGCCGTCTCGCTGACAAGCTCGAGAAATCGATCCGGCGTACGATCGGCGACGCGATGGACTACGACGAGATCTACCGACACGGCGCGGCGCCGTGGGAGATCGGCGGCCCGCAGCCGGCCCTCGCGGCGGTCGTCGACCGCGGTGTCACCGGCCCCCGGGTGCTCGACCTCGGCTGCGGCACCGGCGAGCTCGCGCTCGCGCTGGCCCGCCGCGGCTACGAGGTGACCGGCGTCGACATTTCCCAGGTCGCGATCGACCTGGCCCGCGTCAAAGCAGCGCGGGAGGGACTGACCGCCCGATTCGAGGTCCAGGACGCCACCCGACTTTCGGCGGCGCCGGCCAACACGATCGTCGACTCGGGCCTGCTGCACAACCTGCACCGCGAGGACGAGGCCCAGACGGCCGCCTACCTGGCACTGCTCCCGACGGTCGCGGCCCCGGGCTCGACCCTCTACGTGCTGGGCATCTCCGCGGCCGCCGGCCACGGCTGGAACATGACGGAGGAGTTCCTGCGAAGGAGCTTCCCGGAGCCGACCTGGACCGACACGACGGTCGACGACATCGAGGTGTTCGCGAAGGTCGAGGGCGAAGACCTGAGAATGCCAGGCTTCCTGCTGAGGACGGTTCGCGCCGACGCGTGACCGCTCGCCGCGGACCGGATATCTCGGCCTCACCTCGGCGCGGGTGGGTGACGGTCGCACAGTCTGTGCGACTACGCGGTGCTGTCGGTGCGAGTCTCCCTGTCAAGGATCTGAAGCCGGTGACGTGGCGGGAGGCGGCGTGACGGATCTCGGGACGAAGCTCGAGCTGATCGGAGAGCGGGGCCTGCAGGCACTCTACGGGTCCGAGGAGCGGGCGCGGCGGTTCTACGACACGCAGCTGCTCGACCACCTCAACCAGACGATGCGAGAGTTCATCGGCCGGCAGGAGATGATGTTCGTCGGCACCGCGGACGACGGTGGCAACTGTGACGCGACGTTTCGCGCCGGGCCGCCCGGGTTCGTGGCCGTGCTCGACGAGCGTCGGGTCGCCTGGCCGGAATATCGCGGCAACGGCGTCATGGCCAGCCTCGGCAACATCTCCACCAACCAGCACGCCGGGCTGCTCTTCGTGGACTTCCACGACTCGATCGGCCTGCACGTCAACGGTCGAGCGACCATTGTGGAGCGCTTGGAGCATCCCCGGCTACCGGTCGACTCCGCGCCCGGGCGGCGGCCCGAGCGGTGGGTGCTGGTCGACGTCGACGAGGCGTACATCCATTGCCGTAAGCACATTCCGCGCCTCGTCAAGGTGCCGCACGACCGGAGCTGGGGCACCGACAACCCGCGCTCAAAAGGGGGCGACTACTTCGGCGTCGCCGGCGGACCCGCGCCGGCCGCGCCGCCCGTCGCACGACGCCGGTGGTGGCATCGGCTGACGGGCGGCGCATGACCGGGTCAGCGGGTCAGCGGTAGTCCCGCCGCTCCGTGTAGACGCCGACGATCGCCGCCAGGTGCGGGTCGGACGTGATGGTGAGGAAGCGCCCGGGGCGCAGCTCGACGCTGGACGGGTTGGCCTGGTCGGCCGTGGCCGGTCCATGGATCGCCGCGTCGTAGATCAGGATGTCCTTGTCGGCGTCGATGGAGCGCTCGGGATGCCGCAGCAGCCGCCCGACGGTCGGACGGCCCGGCCCGAAGGTCCCGGACAGGTCGCCGTACGTGAACAGCACGTCGCCGTTGCGCAGCACCAGCTGGTGGTGGGACGACGCGGGCAGCCCCGTCGACACCGGCGTCGTCCAGGTGTGGCCCTGGTCGTACGACCGTGACACGTACGCGATGTTGATCGACGTGCGGATGACCGAGAGCAGTGAGCCGTCCTTGAGCAGGCTGAGGTTCGGCTCCTGGAAGTCGAAGGTCGCGGCGCGGCCGATGACCGACTCGTTCTCCTTCGGCCAGGTGCGGCCGCCGTCGGTGGACCGGACCACCGTCGCCGGACCGGTGCCGCCCTCGGGCAGCCGGCCGTAGAGCGGCACCAGCAGGTCGCCGTTGCGCAGCTCGAGAATCGGCCCGTGGGTGGCCGCGTGGCCGGCGTAGTACGCACCGACCACCACGTCGGACGGTCCCTCCAGGGCAGTGCCGACCTCCAACGGCGTGCTCCAGCTGGCGCCCTGGTCGGTCGACCGCGTGACGAACGTGCCGACCAGCGTCACCGGCTTGCCGGGGTAGCCCGTCCAGTCCGTGCGGAAGAAGTTCATCAGCACGGTGCCGTCGCTCGTCTGCATGAGCTTGGGGTCGCGGTCGTCGATCGGCGTGTCGATCGCGACGCGGGGCGTGCTCCAGGTGTGGCCCTGGTCGCGGCTCTGCACGACCATGATGCGGCCGTCCTGGTCGATGTGCGCGACCGACTCGCGGTAGGCGACCAGGAGGCGGCCGTCCTTGAGCTTGATCATGTCGCCGAAGAACGCACGCTTGCCGCTCTCGGCCGGCGCGACGATGACGGGGTCGGTCGGGGTGCCGGCCGGTCTTTCCGCCGCGGAGGCGGCGGTCGAGGTCGCGGCCAGGGCGGCGGTCGAGGCGAGCAGCGTGGCGCAGACGCCACGGAGGAGACGACGCACGAGAACACTCCCATCAGGTACGGGGTCCGGCGGGTCGGCCCGAAAGCTATCTGGAACGCCATTTCATGTCAATCGATGCGCCCGTTGACATGGAATGTTGTTCCAGATGGACTGTCGGCCTCGGCGACCGCGCTTTTCGGCGCGACCGTTAACATCCGGGCACCCCGACCGCGTTCTGTCGGTTGTGAGAGGTGCAGGTATGTCGGGCTCGCCACCGGACGGGTTCACCGAGTTCGTGGCCGCGCGGTCGGACGCGCTGCTGCGCTCGGCCTGGCTGCTCACGGGCGACGCGGGCCGGGCCGAGGACCTGCTCCAGACGGTGCTCGCCACCGCGTGGGGCAGGTGGCCGCGGATCGTCGCCGGTGGGCATCCGGAGGCGTACGTCCGCCGGGTGCTGTTCACGACGTACGTCTCCTGGTGGCGCCGCCGCTGGCGCGGTGAGGTGCCGTCCGCCGACGTGCCGGAGCCGGCGTCGCGGGTCGACCTCGCGGGTGAGCACGCCGACCGCGACGTCGTGCGCCGCGCGCTGGCCGGGCTCAGCCGGCAGCAGCGGGCCGTCGTCGTGCTCCGGTACGTCGAGGACCTCTCCGTGGAGCGCACCGCCGAGGTGCTCGGCTGTTCGTCCGCGACCGTGCGGGTGCAGGCGTCGCGGGCGCTGCGGGCGCTGCGTGCCGACCCGGCACTGAACCCCCAACCGTCCAGCGAGGAGGTCGGTCGATGAACGTCCGCGACATGCTGCTCGACGCGGTTCCGCCGCTACCGTCACCTCCCGACCGGATCGCGGCCGTCGGGCGGCGCTACCGACGTCGCCGCCGGCGGGCCGCGGTCGCCGGCACGCTCGCCCTCGCGATCCTCGCCGGGGTCGCGGCCGGCCTGCCTCAGCTGACCAGGCGCGAGAGCCTGGAGCCCGTGCGCCCGGTCGGCCCGGCCACCTGTCCCCAGACCACCGGGGACCGCGCGGGCCGGGACTGGGTCAGCGCCGGTGACGGCCGGGTCCTACCCGGCAACCCGGTGGAAGTCGTCGCCTGCGACCTTGACGTCGACGTCCGGTCTCCGGCGGCGGACCCGCTCTATCCACCGGCGAGCCCGCCGCGCGCCCTCTCAGGTGGCGCGGACGTGGTGGCGGCCCTCAACCGCGTCTCGCCCGTCATCGCGTGCTACGACATCTATGGCCTGCGGCAGCCGGTGTTCCTCCTCCGCTATGCCGACCGGCCACCCGTGTTCGTGAACCTCAATCCCGACTGTCGGAGGGATGCCTCGTGGGACGAGCCGTTGCGGGTCTTCCTCACGGACTTCCGCGAGCAGCGGCTGCGGACAACGACGGCGGCCGACGTGCCAACGCCGACCTGCGATCCGACCGTCGATGTTCCCTCCCTCTGGCTGGACCGGACTCCGCCGTGGGCGGGGCCGTTGACCCTTGGCGTGCTGGCCGGCGAGCCGCCGCTGCCCTTCGAGCCCGCCGCCGCGACCTTCTGCCGCTACGCGTTCGAGCGGCCCCTCGCATCGCTGCGCACGGCCGAGCATGCGACGGACGCCGGCCAGCGGTTCCGGACGGCGGTCAACGAGGCACCGTCGAATGGCGCAGGCTGCCCGAAGCGGACCGACCACCTCGTGCTCGACGTGGTCAAGGTCGCCGACCTGGCCGGCGTCGCACCGGCCGAGTTCCGCTACCTGCGCACGCGGTCCTGCGTGGACGGCGTCCAGGCGTCCCCGGCGGTGCTCGCCGCAGTCGACGAGGTGTTGGGTCCGATCAGTTGATCAGTCTCGCCAGGCCGGGCCGGCGGCGGCCTCGGCGGTGTAGTCGGCGAACGACTTCGGGTCGCGGCCAGTGACCTCGCGGACGACGTCGGTGGCCTCCGCGTCGCCGGCCGCTCGCAAGCCCGCGAACGCAGCCAACGCCCCGCGGGTCTCGTCGTCAGACGCGCCGAGTGCGCGCTGCTGCGCCAGGTAGTCGTCCTCCTCGCCGCCGAACCGGACCGGCCGGCCGCTCGCGTGGCTGACCATCGACAACGCCTCGGCGAACGACAACGGTTGCGGGCCGGTGACCTCGTAGGTGCGGCCCTCGTGCCCGTCCTCGGTGAGCGCGACGGCCGCCACCGAGGCGATGTCGTCCGCGTCGACGAAGGCCTGCCTAGTGTCGCCGATCGGCAGGGCGAGGGAGCCGGCGAGCACGGCCGGCCGGAAGAACCCCTCGTCGAAGTTCTGGTTGAACCAGTCGGCGCGGAGGATGGTCCAGCCGGCCCCGGAGTCGCGCACGGTCCGCTCGGCGGACAGCAGCCGCTCGTCGCCCATCTCCTCGATGCCCCGGCTCGACAGCAGCACGATGCGCCGCACGCCCCGCTCCACCGCGAGCCGCACGAACGCCTCGTCGATCGGGGTCTCGTGGGGCGCCATCAGGTACATCCGGTCGACACCCGCCAGTGCCGGCTCCCAGGTCTCGCGATCCGACCAGTCGAACCGCACGTCACCCGAGCGCGACGCGGCCCGCACCTCGACTCCCCGCGCGCGCAGCAGCCGGACCAGCCGCCGACCGGTCGTACCCGTGCCTCCTAGCACCAGGGTCATCTCGCCAGTCAACCAGCCGTCGCGCCCTCCCGCAGGCCGAGCGGGCAGCCGGGCGACCGACATCCGGATATCGTCGGTCGTCGTGGAGACCGCGATCACGGTGTCGGCGTTCCTGGTCACGATGGTCGTGTCCGTGCTGCTGTTCGCCGCGGTCATCCGGCGGCTGCTCGGCGTCCGGGTCGGACCCGTGCGTACCCTCCTGTCCGCCCTGCTCGCGCTCTTCGTCGCCGCACCCGTCCTCCAGGCGCTCGCGCCGCCCGATCCCGAGAGCCTGGGCGCCGGCGAGCTCCTTCTCCTGGGGCTCGTCGCCGTCGTCGTGTCGGCGTTGCTCGCCATGGCCGCGCTGGTGATCCTGGAGGTCCTGCTGCCGACCGGGTCGATGCCCGGGCCGGTCGAGCTCTGGCGCGGCACCCGCAGGAGGATCAACCGCACCCGGCGGTACGCGACCATCGTGCGCATCGCCCTGCGCCACGGGCTCGGCCGGTTCCTGCGTGGACGCCCGGCGCGCGGCCCGTCGTCGGCCGCCGCCCGCCGCCGGCTCGGCCGTTCGTTGCGGGCGGCGCTCGACGAGGGCGGCATCACCTTCGTCAAGCTCGGTCAGCTGTTGGCGACCCGGCGCGACCTGCTGCCGGTGGAGATCGTCGACGAGCTGACCGCGTTGCAGGACCGGGCGGCCCCGGTGGCCTGGCCGGAGGTGGCCGCCGTCCTCGAGGCGGACCTCGGGCGACCCGTCGAGGAGGTGTTCGCCGACTTCGACCACGAGCCGCTGGCCGCCGCGTCGGTCGCGCAGGTGCACGCGGCGCTGCTGCCCGACGGCACCGACGTGGTGGTCAAGGTGCGCCGCCCGGGTGTGGCCGCGATCGTCGAGCGCGACGTGGACATCCTGCTGCGGCTGGCCGGGACGCTGGAGGAACGGACCTCGTGGGGACGCCCGCTGGGGCTGCGGGCACTCGCGACCGGGTTCGCGGCCGCGCTGCACGAGGAGCTCGACTTCACCATCGAGCGCGACAACCTCCAGGCCATGGCGGCGGCCCTCGCCGACTCGCCGGACCGGGGCGTGCTCGTGCCGACGCCGCACGCGGAGCTCAGCTCCGAGCGGGTGCTCGTGATGGGCCGGTTGCCCGGCACGTCGCTGAGCGCGGCGGCCGAGGTGCTCGACGGGCTGGGGGAGGAGCGCCGGTCGGAGATCGCCGCCGGCCTGGTCGACACCATGCTCGACCAGGTGCTCGTGCACGGCATCTTCCACGTGGACCTGCACCCCGGCAACGTCCTGGTGACCGGCGACGGCCGTCTCGGGCTGCTCGACCTCGGGTCCGTGGGCCGGCTCGACGCGGCGACCCGGGAGGCGATCGGCCAGCTGCTGGCGGCGCTCGGCCGGCGGGACTCGGTCGCCGTCAGCGACGCGTTGTTGCAGGTCGTCGACCGGCCCGCCGAGGTCGACGAGCGCGAGCTCCAGCGGGCGATCGGGGCGTTGATCGTCCGGTACGCGGCCCCCGGCAGCAGCGCCGGCGCGGCGGCCGTGGCGGCGTTGTTGCGGACCTTCGCCGCGTACGGGCTGGGCGTGCCGCCGGCCGTCGCCGCCGTGTTCCGCGCCTTCGCGACCCTCGAGGGAACGCTCGGCCTGGTCCGGCCCGGGTTCGACCTGGTGACGCACGCCCGCGCGGCCGGCACGCGACGCTTCGCCGAGGTCCTCGGCCCGCAGCGGCTGCGCGGCTCGCTGGAGGACGAGCTCGCGGCTCTCCTGCCGGTGCTGCGGCGCCTGCCGCGCCGGATCGACCGACTCGGCGACGCCCTGGAGCACGGGCGGCTGCGGCTCAACGTGCGCCTCTTCGCCGACGACCAGGACCGCCGGCTGGTCACCGACCTGCTGCACCGCGTGCTGTTGACCGTCATCGGCTCGGCGGCGGGCATCATCGCGGTGCTCCTGCTGCGCACAGGAGGCGGCCCGCGGCTCAGCGCCGCCGTGGCCCTGTTCCCGCTGCTCGGCTATTTCCTGCTGGTGGTGAGCATGGTGCTGATCCTGCGCGTCCTGGTCGTGGTCTTCCGCCGCGACCAGTGACCGCCCTCAGGCGGGATCGACCGTCTTCACCATGACGCAGTTCTTCAGCCCTTTGGGCCGGTCGTAGGTGAAGCCGAGCCGCTCGTAGAGCCGACGGGTGCCGTTGTAGAGGAAGGACGACGACATCTTCTTGGTCTGGTCGGTCAGGTCGTGGGGATAGCTCTCGACCCGCCCGCCGCCGGCCCGCGCGATGAGGTCGAGCGCACCGGTGATCGCCAGCTCCGTCACACCCCGGCGCCGGTGGCGCTTGTCGACGAAGACACAGGTGATGCGGTAGTCGGGATCCGCGGTCTTCGTGGCGTCGTACTGCTTGCGGTGGTGGATCGTGGGCAGTTCGACCGGCGTGCCGTACTCGGCCCACGCGATGGCCTCGTCGCCGTGCATCACGAGGGCGGCGTGCGCCTTGCCCTGCTCGACGTATGCCCGCTTCAGCGCTCGGTTCGCCTCCGCGCCCTGACCGCGCTCGGGTCCGTCGGGGTGGAACCAGATGCACCAGCAGCCCCCGAAGATCCCGTTGTGTCGCTGCACCAGGGCATCGAAGGCAGGCCACGTCTCGGGGCTGAGCGGCCTGATGGTGTACGACTCGGCAGCCATGCCGCTCACGGTAGTGCGACTCCGCCGGCCGAGGTGACCCGCTAGCCGCGCAGCCAACGAGGACCGTGCGCGGTGGCCCCGAGCGCGGCAACCCGGCCGCGCAGCTCACGGTCCGCGGTGACCACCACGACCGCCCGATCCGAGCCACGCGAGCGGACCACCTCCACAATGGCGTCGTCGCCGGACCCGGAGGCGGAGACCACCTCGACCCCGGGCACCGAGCCGACCCCGCCCGCCTTGCCCTCGACCACCAGCACCAGCTCGGCCGTCGACAGGTCCCCGATCGGATGGCCGGCGGCGACCGAGGCGGCGAGCTCGTCCCGCAACCGCGTCGCCGCGGCGGCCCGGTCCCGCCACCAACCGTCAGGACGCGACCCGATCACGTTGGCCACGTCCACGACCACGAGGGCAGCGACCACTAGGGCTCGTCGATGCTGGGTGCGCTCAGGCCGAAGGCGTCCAGGGCGTCCTGGCGTTCCGCGCGGACCTCTTCCTCGCGCGCCAGCAGGGTCGCGAACTCGGCGATGTCGGCCGCGTCCGGCACCTCCGGCGCCCGGCGCAGGAACGCCTCGAGCTCGCGGGACGCCTCGGTGTGCGCGGCGGCGGCGCGGCGCGCGTTCTCACGATCGTCGGTCATGAACCGCAACCTACCCCGCCCGCCGAGAAGAAGGCGGCGAGCGGGGCAGGAAGGCCTGGCGAAATTACGGGTTCGAGTAGCCCAGCGAGTAGCTGCCCGAGCCGCTGTACGCGTGCACCCGGTAGCGGTAGTAGCCGGCGGTCCCGTTGTAGGACACCGTCTCGTCCGGGTTGGCGGACGTGCCCTGCGCCACGGTGACCCAGGTCGAGCCGCTGTACTTCTGCAGGTACAGGTCGAAGTCCGTGCCGGTCGGGCCGTCGAGGCACGCGCGGTGGGTGCCGGACAGCGACGAGTAGTAGTAGCTGCCGTTCGGCTGGTAGACGCTGCCGCCGGAGGACAGCGAGCCGCTCACGGTGAACTCGTACCCGCTGCACCCGGTCGGCGGGTTCGGGTCACCGCCGCCGCCGGAGGTGCGCAGCGTCAGGCCGTACGCCGAGAGGATCTCGTTGACCGGCTGGTAGTAGGTCGTGCCGCCGCTGGAGCAGTTGCCGGAGCCACCGGAGGTGACGCCCTGGCCCTGCTGGCCGCTCATCCAGCCGCCGCCGGAGTCGCCCGGCTCGGCGCAGACGTTGGTCCTGGTCAGGCCGCTGACCGAACCCTGTGAGTAGTTGACGGTCTGGTTCTTGGCGGAGATCGTGCCGCAGTGCCAGCCGGTGGTGGAGCCCGAGCGGCAGATGGACGCGCCGACGGCCGCCTCGGTCGAGCCCGCCACGGTCACGTTGCCGCCGCTGTAGTTGTTGACCCACGGCTGCGGGGTCCAGTTGCTGTTGACCGACACCCACGCGTAGTCGTTGCCGGGGAACGAGGAACCCTGGAACGTGCCCTGGGACACCTGGTTGTAGCCGGTCGTCGCCTGGCCCCGGGTGCCGCAGTGGCCGGCGGTCACGAAGCCGCCGTTGACCGACAGGCCGACCGAGCAACGCCCGCCGCCCATGTAGTAGGCGTCGCCGCCGCGCACGTCGTACAGCAGGCGCGGTGTCTCGGACGAAGCGACGACCGACACAGCGGAAGCGTCCGCGCCGCTGGCGGCGACGAACCGGGAAGCGGCACCAACCCCGCCCTTCGCGAGCACGACGACCCGGTTGGTCGTGACATCGACATACCAGCCGGGTACGCGCGACGCGGGCGCCTTGGCCGCGGCGGCGTCGAGCCGGGCCTTGACCGCGTCGAGCTCCGCCGAGCTGCGACCGACCACCTTGGCCGTCGCGCCGGCGGCGGTCACCTCGGCGACCCGGGCCGCCGAGGTCACGTTGACGACGAACGAGCCGTCCCGGGTCAGGTACGCGCCGCCGAACGCCCCGCCCAGCGTCTTGCGCAGGCGCAGCTCGGTGCGGCTGGCGGCGTCGTCCTTGGCGATCCGGACCTTCGCCTGATCGGCGGTCAGACCGAGGTCACGCTGCATCGCGGCGAGCATCGCAGGGGAAGCGGCCTCGGCGGGGGCGGGAGCGGGTGCCGGCGCCGGTGCCGCCGCGGCCGGTGCGGCCACGGCCACGGTGATGCCGGCGGGCAGCAGGGTCGCCGCTGCCAGGCCGGCCAGGAATCTGTTCACGGTGCACTCCTTCGGGGGTGAAAGGAAAAGCACCGTCAACGTAGCCAGGGAAAATCGAAGGTGGTATATACCACCTGGCTCATACCGCCGGCTCGAACTCCGTGCCGGCCTGCGCGCCGAAGCCCGGATGGCGGCGCAGCCACGCCTTGTAGTCCGGGTTGCGGTCGAGGATGTCGGCGTACGCGCCGGCCGCGTGCTTGACCATCAGGTCCGCGAACCCGGCCGCCTGCGCCTCGGCGTGCCAGCCGAGCAGCAGCCGCCAACGCAGCGGCGCACCCTTGATCGGCCGCGTGATCAGGCCGGGCACGGGCCGGAACGTGGCCTGGCAGAGCGCGATCGCCTCGCCGGCCTCGACCAGGTCGATGCTGCCCTTCAGGTCGGTCTCGTAGACCTTGCGCGGCGTGAACCCGGACCGCGCGCAGGCGGCCGCGAAGCAGTCGGCGAAGCAGCCGTCGCCGGGCGCGGCCACCCAGCGCTCCTCGCTCAGGTCGGCCAGGTCGATCTCGTCGTGCCCGGCCAGCGCGTGGCTCTCCGGCAGCAGCAGCCAGACCGGGTCGACCGCCACCACCCACCAGGCCAGCCCGAGCTCCGCGCTCGGTACGGCGTCGCCGCAGACCCCGCACAGCGAGTAGTCCAGTCGCCCCGACAGGACCATCCGGGCCAGCTCGTCGACCGACCAGCTCGCGTGCGTGCTGATCTGCGCGGTGGGCTGGTCGGCCGTGAGCCGATGCACGAGCCGCCCGAGGATGGGGCTGTTGACGCCGCCCAGCCGGTAGCGGCTCAGCGCGTCACCCCCGGCCAGCCGCGCGGCCTCGTCCTGGAGCCCCTTCATCGCCGGCAGCAGCACCCGGGCGCGGTCGAGCACCAGCTCACCGAGCGCGGTCGGCCGGGCGCCACGCCGGTCGCGATCGAACAGCGGGCCGCCGAGGGCGCGCTCGATCCGCTGGAGCTGGGCGGTGAGCGCCGGCTGGGCGAGCCCGAGCATGGAGGCGGCCTTGGTCACGCTGCCGGTCTCCGCGATGGCGGTGACCACCCTCAGGTGCCGCAGCTCCAGGTTCATAGCGTGACGGTAGGACTCCGGGGCGATTCATCGGAAGACCTTGATGTTTCCTTTCAGAAAAAACCAGTCCATGTGTCGAATCCGGCGAAGCCCGTTCGAGCTAGGGGTGAAGGGACCCGAACGGGCCCACGAAGGAGATCGACATGACCGCCACGACCGCCTGTGAGACGCCGGCGCTCGCCGAGCGCGTGACGAAGAGCCTGCTCGGGTACGGCGTGATCGCCGGCCCGCTGTACGTCGGCGTCGCGCTGGCCCAGGCGTACACCCGGGAGGGTTTCGACCCGACCCGGCACGCCTGGAGCATGCTCCAGAACGGCGACCTGGGCTGGATCCAGACCACCAACCTGATCATTTCCGGTCTCATGGTCGTCGCGGCGGCCGTCGGAGTGCGGCGTGCCGTCGGTCGCGGCGCCGTCCCGCTCGGTATCTACGGTGTGGGGATGGTAGTGGCCGGTGTGTTCCGCGCCGACCCTGGTCAGGGCTTCCCGCCCGGCTCCGAGGGCGGCACGCTCAGCTGGCACGGCCTCGTCCACCTCGCGGCCGGCGGCGTCGGCTTCGCCGGCCTGGCCATCGCCTGCTTCCTGCTCGCCGCCCGGTCCGGGTTCCCACTGGTCTCGCGCGCCGTCGGGGTGCTGTTCGTCGCCAGCTTCCTGGCCATGACCGCGAGCGCCGGCGCCCCGTGGGGCATCGTCACGTTCACGGCCGGCGTGCTGCTGGTGTCGGCGTGGCTGACCACGATCTCCATCCGCCTCTACCGCACCGTTGCCTGAAAGCGAGGAACCGCCATGCGCTACATCGCCCTGCTCACCGCCACCCGACCCGACACCCCGCCGCCCCCGGAGCTCATGGAGGCGATCATGAAGCTCGGTGAGGACGCCACCAACTCCGGCGTCCTCGTCGACCAGGCCGGCCTCTCGCCGAGCGCGTTCGCCTCACGGGTCGGCGTGGCCGGCGGCGAGCTCACCGTCACCGACGGGCCGTTCGCCGAGGCCAAGGAGGTGATCAGCTACGCCGTGTACGACGTGCGCGACCGGGCGGAGGCCGTCGAGTGGACGTCCCGCTTCATGCGTGCCCACCGCGACCTGTGGCCCGGTTGGGAAGGGGAGTCGCAGGTCTTGAAGGTGATGGGACCCGAGGACTTCGCGCCACCCGCGTGACGCACTCTGGCAGGATCGGCGGCGATGGGGGCCGCCGATCCTGCTCTGGTGCACCGCACGGTCGAGGCGGTGTGGCGGATCGAGGCCGCCCGGATCGTGGCGGTGCTCGCCCGGCTGACCGGCGACATCGGGCTCGCCGAGGAGATCGCCCAGGACACCCTGGTCGTGGCGCTCGAGCAGTGGCCGCGCGACGGCGTACCCGATGATCCGGGTCCGTGGTTGCTCGCGACCGCGCGGCACCGGGCGATCGACCAGATCCGCCGCCGGCAGAACTACGCCGCGAAGCTGCGGCTGGTCGCCGGTGGGGTCACGGAGAGCCATGACGGTGGGTACGACGCGGTGCTCGACTCTCGGATCGGCGACGACCTGCTGCGGCTGATCTTCACGGTCTGCCATCCGGCGCTGCCGGCCGAGTCCCGGGTGGGCCTGACGCTGCGCCTGCTGGGCGGACTGACCACCGCCGAGATCGCCCGGGCGTTCCTGGTGTCCGAGCCGACCATGGCGGCCCGGCTGACCCGGGCCAAGAAGGCCCTGGCGGGCGTGGAGTTCGCCCTGCCGCCGGCCCCCGAGCTGGCCCCCAGGCTCGCGTCCGTGCTGGCCACGGTCTATTTGATCTTCAATGAGGGGTACGCGGCCACGGGCGGCCCGGTCTGGGTCCGGCCGGAGCTGGCCGACGAGGCGGTGCGGCTCGGGCGGCTGTTGCAGGGGCTGCTCCCGCGCGAGCCCGAGGTGCACGGCCTGACCGCGCTGATGGAGCTCCAGGCGTCGCGGCTGCCGGCGCGCGTCGACCCTTCCGGGCGACCCGTGCTGCTGCCCGACCAGGACCGGCGCCGGTGGGACCGGCTGCTGATCCGCCGCGGGCTGGCCGCCCTGGCGGTGGCGGGCGACCTGGGCGGCGGGGTCTACACGGTGGAGGCGGAGATCGCCGCCTGCCACGCCCGCGCCCGTTCACACTCCGGCACCGACTGGGAGCGGGTCGCGGCCCTCTACGAGGTGCTGTTCCACCTGCGACCCTCACCGGTGCTGCGGGTCAACCAGGCCGTCGCGTACGGGATGGCCGGTGATCCCGCCCGTGGCCTGGCCCTGGTCGACGCGGTGGCGGGCGAGAAGTCGCTGCGCGACTATCCACAGTTGCCGGCCGTCCGCGGTGACCTGCTGGCCCGCCTGGGCCGGGCCGACGAGGCGCGGTCGGCGTTCGCCGAGGCGGCGGCGCTGACCCGCAACGAGGCCGAGCGATCACTGTTCGCGGCCCGTGCCGAGAGTGACTGATGTTATCCACAGGCGCGCGTGCCCGGTCGGCCACGGCGGCCGCCCGGCTGGTAAGAAAGAGCGCATGACCAGCCCGACCCCTTCCAGCGCCGACGAGGTCGTCGACCTGTGCCGTGACCTGATCCGGATCGACACCACCAACACCGGCGACAACGCCACCTCGGCGGGGGAGCGGGTGGCCGCCGAATACGTCGCGGAGAAGCTGGCCGAGGTCGGTGTCGACGCCGAGCTCCGCGAGTCCGCCCCCGGCCGCACCAGCCTGATCGCGCGCATCCCCGGCACCGACCCGTCCCGGGGAGCGCTGCTCGTGCACGGCCACCTCGACGTGGTCCCGGCCGACCCGCAGGAGTGGTCCGTCGACCCGTTCGGTGGTGAGATCCGCGACGGCTACCTGTGGGGCCGCGGCGCGGTCGACATGAAGGACTTCGACGCGATGGTGCTCGCGGTGATCCGCGACTGGCAGCGCACCGGCGTCCGGCCGCCCCGCGACCTGGTGCTCGCGTTCACGGCCGACGAGGAGGCCGGCGGCGACTACGGCGCGCACTTCCTGGTCGACAACCACGCCGACCTGTTGGAGGGCTGCACCGAGGCGATCGGCGAGGTCGGCGGGTTCTCCTTCACGGTCTCCGAGGACCTCCGGCTCTACCTCGTGCAGACCGCCGAGAAGGGCATCCAGTGGCTGCGGGCGACCGCGCACGGCCGCCCCGGTCACGGCTCGATGATCCACGACGA
Organism: Asanoa sp. NPDC049475; assembly: GCF_040676915.1. Lineage (NCBI taxonomy): Bacteria > Bacillati > Actinomycetota > Actinomycetes > Micromonosporales > Micromonosporaceae > Asanoa > Asanoa sp. NPDC049475. The sequence goes on from NZ_JBFAPY010000002.1 coordinate 17,984, forward strand.
CAACGCGGTCACGGCGCTGGCCGAGGCGGTCGCCCGGGTCGGGCGGCACCGGTTCCCGATCGTCCTGACCGACACCGCCAAGGCGTTCCTGGCCGAGGTGGCCGGGCTGCTGGGCATCGAGTTCGACCCGGAAGACCCCGAGGCGACGATCGCCAAGCTGGGCCCGATCGCCGGTTTCGTCGGCGCCACCGTGCGCAACACGGCCAACCCGACCCGGCTCGACGCGGGCTACAAGGAAAACGTGGTGCCCAGCCAGGCCCACGCCACCCTCGACTGCCGCACCCTGCCCGGGCAGTCCGAGGCGTTCCTGTCCGAGATCCGCGACCTGCTCGGCCCCGACATCGACATCGCGCACATCCAGCGGCAGCCGGCCGTCGAGACGACCTTCGACGGCCCGCTGGTCGACGCGATGTCGGCCGCGCTGCGCTCGGAGGATCCGGGCGCCAAGGCCGTGCCCTACATGCTCTCCGGCGGCACCGACGCCAAGGCCTGGCAGCGCCTGGGTATCCGGTGCTTCGGCTTCGCCCCGCTGCGGCTTCCGCCGGACCTCAACTTCGCCGGCCTGTTCCACGGCATCGACGAGCGGGTGCCGGTCGAGGGTCTACGCTTCGGCGCGCGCGTGCTCGACCGTTTCCTCCGCACCAGCTGACGGCTCTTCTCTCTCCCCGAGGATGGTTTCACCATGACCGACGACCACGCTTCCCTCGACGCCGCCCTGGAGGAGGTCATCGCCGCCGCGCGCACGCACCTGGCCGCGGTGAAGGCCGCCGACGGGCGCGTCGACGACGACGACGTGTGGCAGGCCTACGTGACGCTCAACAACGCGTCATACCACTACGACGAGCTGCTGCTGGAGGCGTTCGGCGAGGTCACGCCGTGGGATGTCGAGTCGATCGATCCCGACGAGGTCGAGGGCGCGCTCGGCGGCGTGACCGTCGAGGGCGACGAGAGCCGGGACGCCCACCCGCACGTCATCTCCGTCCGGCAGCGCCGCGACTACCGGGTGCCCAGCGTGGTGGCCCTGGTCCGCCGCGCCGAGGAGGTCCGCGCCGAGGCCGGCCCGGAAGAGGCCGGCGGCCCGGTGGAGACGGTGGGCGAGGCGGTGCTGGAGCTGCTCCAGGCGGGCGACGGATCGCTGAGCTCGCTCGACGTCCCGGAGCTCGAGCCGCTCGACGGGGTGGTGATGGTCAGCGAGGTGCCGTCACCGCTCGACCTGGAGAGCTACGAGGAGCACGACAGCTCCGGCCCGTTCGCGCCCGGCGGCACCGACCGCCTGGTCGGCCGCCTCGACGAGCACCCGTTCCTGCCCGGTGACCTCGACGGTGCGCTGCCCGACGACGAGGACGGCGACGACGAGGACGACAACCCCCGCACAGCCTGACGCCCGACGCCGGCCACCCCGCTCTCACAACCCTGGGGTGGGGTCGGCCGCGTCCGGCAGGAGGACCGGTCTATTCAGTAACTGAGGCCCGGTTGCGTCTTGTTGACCAGACGGCGCCGCAGCATCACCTGTCGCGTGCCGTCCCGGAACAAGCGCACCCGGGCCAGTTCCCAGCCGGAGAACTCCGCCTGGATCGCCAGCTGCGCCTCTGCGGTCGGCCGGTCGACATTCGGTGGTAACCGCAGGGGCGCGTATTCGTAGTCCATGGCACCTATCCTGCCCACTCTCCGTGGGCCGGCACCAGCCCTTCCCCCAACCAGCTAACAGCCTGTTCCGGGGCCGGACCCACCCGTCACTCCAGGCGCAGGATCGTCTCCTCGATCTCGGCCTGCCGGGCGTTGGCCCAGGCGATCTCGGTGCCGACCACCTGGAAGCCGGCCCGCCGCAGCACCGTGAGCGAGCCGATGTTGTCGCTGGCCGCCCGGGCATTGATCGGCCGGTCCGGCAGCTCCCGCAGGAACGCCTCCAGCGCCCGGCTCGCCACGCCCTGGCCCCAGAACGCGCGGTCGATCCAGTAGGTGAGCTCGCGCTCGCCGTCGGCGACCCAGCTCCCGATGCTCCCGACCAGGACCCCGTCGAGGGTCACCGCCCGCGACACGATCGTCGGCTCCCGGAGTTGGCGTTCCATGCGGGCGTCGAACGCCGCCCGGTCGGACGGGTCCAGGGGAGTGAACGCCGCCATCCGGACGGACTCCGGATCGCGGGTCTGCGCGTAGAGCGCGTCCAGGTCGTCGCGCGATACGGCGCGTAACGTCACTTCCGTCACGCGGTCACCATGCCACGGGAGCTTGATCATGTCTGCCCCGGCCGCCGCGAGGTCTCCGACCCCGCTGGTTAGGCTGGCGGAATGCAGTCTTGGACCGGGCACGACGTGCCGCGGCTGCCGGGCACCGGCCAGCCTCTCGTGTTGTTCGACTCGGCAGTGCAGAGCGCTCACCAGACGAGCCCGGACCGGGAGACCGGGGCGACGATGTACGTCTGCGGGATTACCCCGTACGACGCCACGCACCTCGGCCACGCCGCCACCATGATCACCTTCGACCTGGTGCAGCGGGCCTGGCTCGATGCCGGCATTCCTGTCCGCTATGTCCAGAACGTGACGGACATCGACGATCCGCTCCTCGAGCGGGCCGAGCGCGACGGCGAGGACTGGGTCGTCCTGGCCATGCGCGAGACCGCCCTGTTCCGCGAGGACATGGAAGCCCTCCGGATGATCCCGCCGGCGCACTACGTGGGTGCCGTCGAGTCGATCCCGACCATCGCGGACCGGGTGGTCCGGCTGCTGTCCGACGGCGCCGCGTACGTGCTCGAGGACGGCACCGGCGACGTCTACTTCGACATCTCCACGACGCCGAACTTCGGCTACGAGTCGAACCTGAGCCGCGACGAGATGCTGGTGCTGGCCGCCGAGCGCGGCGGCGACCCCGAGCGCCCGGGCAAGCGTGACCCGCTCGACCCCCTGCTCTGGCGTGGCGCCCGCGACGGCGAGCCGGCCTGGCCCGGCGGCCCGCTCGGCCCCGGCCGACCCGGCTGGCACATCGAGTGCGCCGTGATCGCGCTCGGCCTGCTCGGCGACACGATCGACGTCCAGGGCGGCGGCAACGACCTGCTCTTCCCGCACCACGAGTGCTCCGCCGCGCACGCCGAGAAGCTCACCGGGCAGGCGCCGTTCGCCTCGCACTACGTACACGCCGGCATGATCGGCCTCGACGGCGAGAAGATGTCGAAGTCCCGGGGCAACCTGGTCTTCGTCTCCCGCCTGCGTGCCGACCACGTCGACCCGATGGCGCTGCGGCTGGCGCTGATCGCCGACCACTACCGCGGCGACCGCACCTGGAACGACGACCTGCTCAAGACCGCGCAGGAGCGGCTGGCCCGCTGGCGCGCGGCCGCGTCGGCCACCGCGGGTCCGTCGGGCGCCGACCTGTTGGCCGGGGTACGCAGCCGCGTCGCCAACGACCTCGACACCCCGGGTGCGCTGGCCCTGGTGGACGCCTGGGCAGACGCGACGCTGGCGGGCGCCGGCGACGACCCGGACGCCCCGAAGCTCATGGCACACACAGTGGACGCCCTGCTGGGCATCACCCTGGAGCAGACGGCGATCTGACGGGCCGCGCGGCGCTCCCACGCCATGCGCCCTGGTCCGGCGCCGCATCCAGGCCGCGTGCTGCGGTCCGGCGCTGCCTACATCGGGGGCCAGGGCACCGACGGCCAGTCGGTGCCCGGCTCCGGAAAGCTGGCGTTCTCCAGCAGCCGGCGCACCCGGCCCCGGACCCGGGCCACCTCGGCCCCGGTCAGGTGCTCGCGGAGCGCACCACCCAGAGAGTTGCGCAGGTCGCTGGTCAGCCGGCCCAGCACGTCGACCGCGTCGTCCGGCAGCACCGCGCCCGTCCAGCCCCACAGGACCGTGCGCAGCTTGGGCTCGACGTTGAAGGTCACGCCGTGGTCGACGCCGTAGACGCGGTCGTCGGGGCCGACCAGCACGTGCCCGCCCTTGCGGTCGGCATTGTTGATCACGATGTCCAGGACCGCGAGCCGGGCCAGCCGGGCGTCGTCGGCGTGGGCCAGCGAGTAGGGGTTCCCGTCCTCGTCCTGAGCCGACGCGATCCGCTTCCATCCGGTCGGCAGCGCGGTGGCCGGCACGAAGCCGACCAGCGGCTGGGCGTTCTCCGGCTCGTCGATCCAGAGCTGGCACATGCCCGGCCCCAGCGGGCCGTCCTCGCGCAGCAGGGTGGGCGGCACCAGGTCCCAGCCGCTGGCCGCGGACACGAGATAGGCACTGACCTCCCGGCCGGCAAGCGTGCCGTCAGGGAAGTCCCACAGCGGACGCTCCCCGCTGATCGGCTTGTAGACGCAGCGCGCGGTGACCCCGTCGAGCGACACGAACGCCCGCAGCGTCGTGTTGGAGGCGTCGACCAGCCGCCCCTCGAGCTCGAGCTCGCCCGAGCGCAGCAGCGTCAGCGCGTCGTGCTCGGAGAGCCGGGACGCGGATGACACCGGCGCGGCACCGTCACCGGTGATAGCCATTGTGGCGCGGGCAGAGGTGTCCGCGGGGGTCGAGCGGTTGGCCGCAGAGCGGGCAGGGTGGGCGGCCGGCGGCGACCACGCGCTTGGCGCGGCTGATGAACTCGCGGGTGGCGGCCGGTGTCAACCGCACCCGGAGCCGGTCGAGGTCGTCGTCGGGCTCGTCGTCCTCGTCGTCTTCGACCGTCTCGGCCTCGGCGTCGTCGACCGCCTCGAGCTCGCCCTCGCCGGCGGCGATCGCCTCGATCACCACGGTCGCCGTGTCGACGTCGAAGGCCAGGCCGAGCGTGCCGACCCGGAACTCCTCGTCGACCGGGCTCTCCAGCGGCTCGTTGTCGGAGCCGGCCGCGGCGGGCTCCTCGGGTGGCAGCTCCAGGTCGACGCCGAACCGGCGGGCCGCCTCGGTGAGCAGCTCCTCGAGCTTCTCGGCCAGCAGCGAGACCTGGACCTTCTCCAGCGCGACGCTGACCACGCGACCGCCACCGCGCGCCTGCAGGAAGAAGCTGCGCTCGCCGGGCGGTCCCACGGTTCCAGCCACGAACCGCTCGGGCGGCTCGAACGCGTGCACCTGGTGGGTCATAACAAGACCCTATCCGCCCACGCGTACGCACGCGTAGCGCACTGCCTCGAATGTGGGGAGCGGATCAGGGGCGTTCGCCCAGAGCGAATTTCAGGTCGTGCCCGCGCCGCCGCCGACGACCGCGTCGGACGAGGTGGCGGCGGTCTTCCGGGGTCGCCGGCGGCGCTTGGGCGGCACCAGGCCGGCCAGATCCCCACCGGTGTCGTTGAGGCGCATCAGGAACGGGCGGGTGGGTGTGTAACGGATCACGGTGACCGACGCCGGGTCGGCCACGATCCTCTGGAACTGGTCGAGGTGCAGCCCGAGCGCGTCGGCCACGATCGCCTTGATGATGTCGCCGTGGGTGCAGGCCAGCCAGAGCGCCTCGGGGCCGTGGGCGGCGGTCACCGACCGGTCCCAGTGGCGGACCGCGCCGACCGCGCGGGCCGACATCGCGGCCATCGCCTCACCGCCGGGGAACACCGCCGCCGACGGGTGCAGCTGGACGACCGGCCACAGCGGATCCTTGGCCAGCTTCTTGAGCGGCTGGCCCTCCCACTCGCCGTAGCCGCACTCGATCAGGCCGTCCTCGATGCTCGGCGCGGCGGACGGCAGGGCCAGCTCCAGGGTCTGCCGGCAGCGGATCAGCGGGCTGCTGACCACCTCGGCCAGCGGCAGCGCGCGCAGCCGCTGGCCCACCGCCACCGCCTGGGCCTTGCCGGTCTCGTCGAGCTCGACCGGCTGCCGGCCGGCCAGGCCGCCGTCCGCGTTGGCCGTCGTGCGGCCGTGCCGCAGAAGGAGGAGGGTCGCCACGGGCCAAAGCCTACGTGGCGGAGATCGTGCCGTTCATGAGCAGAGCCAGCACGATGCCGCCGACCGCGACCCGGTAGAGCACGAAGGGGTAGAACGTGTGGGCAGACACGTACTTGAGCAGCCAAGCGATCGAGGCGTAGCCGAGCCCGAACGCGATGACCGTGGCGACGATCATCTGGGCGCCGGACGGGACCAAGCCCTCGCCGGACTTGTCGAAGACGTCCGGGAGGCTGAACACCCCGGACATCACCACCGCCGGGATGGCCAGCAGGAACGAGAAGCGTAGGGCCGCCTCGCGGGTCAGGCCGAGGAACAGGCCGGCGCTGGCGGTGCCGCCGGAGCGCGAGACGCCGGGGATCAGCGCCAGCGCCTGGGCGAAGCCCATCGTGACCGCGTCCGGCATCTTGAAGCGCTCGAGGTTGCGGGCCTGGCGGCCGAAGTATTCCGCGAAGGCGAGCACGAACGAGAAGACGATCAGGACGATCGAGACCAGCCACAGGTTGCGGGCCGCGGTGCGGATCTGGTCCTTGAACGCGAAGCCGATGATGCCGATCGGGATGGAGCCGATGATGACGTACCACGCCATCTTGTAGTCGAACTCTTTACGCGCCGACTTGTCCCAGAGGCCGATCACCCAGGTCTTGCTTATTCGCCAGATGTCCTTGGCGAAGTAGAGCAGCACGGCGGCCTCGGTGCCGAGCTGCGTGACGGCGGTGAACGAGGCGCCGGCGTCCTGACCGAAGAAGATCGCCGAGGTGATCCGCATGTGCCCGGAGGAGCTGATCGGCAGGAACTCCGTGAGCCCCTGCACGATCCCGAGCACGATCGCCTCGGTCCACGTCATTCCCCGACCCCCGCCATGTCCAAAGCCTCGGCAACCGTACGCAATGTCTGTACACCGGACTCGGCGTCGGCGACGAACGGACTCACCGACAGCGTGGTGACTCCCGACGCGGCGTACGCCTTCATCCGGTCAGCGATCCGTTCCTTGGGACCGAGCAGCGAGGTGCGGTCGATGAACTCCAGGGGCACGGCGGCCGCCGCGTCCCGCGCTCGCTTGTCGAGGTAGAGGTCCTGCACCGTCTTCGCCGCGTCCGCGTACCCCATCCGGATCGCGAGATCGTTGTAGAAGTTCTGCTTGCGGCTGCCCATCCCGCCGACGTAGAGGGCGGCGTACCACCGGATCAGCTCGGCCGCCGACGCGACGTCGTCGCCGACCACGACAGGCACGCTCGGCACCACGTCGAAGCCCGCGGGGGTCTTCCCGGCGGTGGCCCGGCCGGCGTGCCAGCTCTCGTGCTGCTCCGACGCGAACTCGGGGGAGTAGAACACCGCGAGCCAGCCGTCGGCGATCTCGCCCGCCAGCTCCAGGTTCTTCGGGCCGACGGCGGCCAGGTAGATCGGGATGTGGTCGCGCGGCGGGTGGAAGCCGAGCCGCAGCGTCTTGCCCGGGCCGTCGGGGAGCGGGAGCGTGTAGTGCTCGCCGGCGTACTCGACCGGCTTGCGGCCGACCGCCAGCTTGACGATGTCGACATATTCGCGGGTACGGGCGAGCGGCTTGCCGAACCGCACACCGTGCCAGCCCTCGGAGACCTGCGGGCCGGAGACGCCCAGGCCGAGGCGGAACCGGCCGCCGGAGAGGTTGTCGATCGTGGTCGCGGTCATCGCGGTCGAGGCCGGGGTGCGGGCCGGGATCTGCATGACCGCGGCGCCCAGGTCGATGGTCGAGGTCTGCCCGGCCAGCCAGGCGAGCGTCGACGGGGAGTCGCTGCCGTAGGCCTCCGCCGCCCAGACCACCGTGTAGCCGAGGCGCTCGGCCTCCTGAGCCATCACCAGGTCTGTCGCCGGCGAGCTCCACGCGGTCTGGTAGCCGAGGTTGAGTCCCAGTTTCACCGTGCCCCTCCCCAATGCCGCCCGGCCGGCGACGCGGGATCAGACTACGAAATCGTTCTGTCGCGTTTGTCGACGGCCATCCCCAACACGCGGAGCGGACCTGACGTGCATGATGCACCGACCGGCCGGCTATCCGGCGTGCCGCGCGCGGCATAAGGTGCACCCATGCAGGAGCGACCGCTAGGCCGTAGCGGGCTCGCGGTCTCCCGGCTCGCGCTCGGCACCATGACCTGGGGTGCCGACACCGACACCGACGACGCGGCGGCCCAGCTCAAGGGCTTCGTCGACGCGGGTGGCAATCTCGTCGACACCGCCGACGTGTACGGAGACGGCGAGGCCGAAGCCGTGATCGGCTCGCTGCTGGACGCCCTGATCCCACGCGACGACCTGCTGATCGCCACGAAATCGGGCCTGCGGCCGGGCAGCGGCCGGCGGCGCGACGGCTCGCGCGGCCACCTGCTGCGCTCGCTGGACGCCTCCCTGCGCCGCCTCGGCACGTCGTACGTCGACCTGTGGCAGGTGCACGGGTACGACGAGACGACGCCGCTGGAGGAGACCCTGGCGGCCCTGGACTACGCCGTGACCAGCGGCCGGGTGCGCTACGCGGGCGTCTCGAACTTCTCGGGCTGGCAGACCGCACGGGCCGCGGCGTGGCAGCAGGCGGTGCCCGGACGGACGCCGGTGGTCGCCACGCAGGTGGAGTATTCGCTGCTGGAACGCGGCATCGAGCGCGAGGTGCTGCCGGCCTGCGAGTCCCTGGGCCTGGGCGTGCTGGCCTGGTCACCGCTCGGCCGGGGCGTCCTGACCGGCAAATACCGCCACGGCCGCCCGGCCGACTCCCGCGCCGCCTCGCCCCATTTCGGGCCTTTCGTCTCCTCTTATCTGGATTCGCGCTCGTCCTCGATCGTCGAGGCGGTGGCCACGGCGGCGAGCGGCCTTGGCGTGTCGCCGCTGGAGGTCGCGCTGGCCTGGGTCCGCGACCGCCCGGGCGTGGTGGCGCCGGTGCTGGGCGCGCGCACGGTCGGCCAGCTCCTCGGCGCCCTGAAGGTCGAGGAGATGACCCTGCCGGCCGAGATCGAGACGGCCCTGGACGACGTCTCCGCGATCGCCATCGGCTACCCGGAACGCGACGCCTAGACGAGTAAGGCCTAACGGCCCCGCGTTGAAGGGCGCCGTGGCCCGTGGGCTGTGGGCCCTGGCCGTGGCCGTGTGGGCCCGTAAGCGCTGGACCGTGATCGTGTGTGAGCTGTCTGGGAGATCCAGGGTTGAAACATTGATCGGGTGCGCCAGATCTGGTCGACACGCCGTCCCGGGACCAGACCAGCCACACCCGATCACGACCCAGGTCCCTCTGAGACCAGACGAGCCACACCCGATCATGGCCCGCGCCGCCAACGACCACCTCGGGTCACGACACACCCCGCCGCAGCCCGACAACGACCAACCGACCATCGCGGTCCCAGCCAGGCTCCGACCTACACGCACAGCCAGGCCAGACTTATGTTGATCTGTCGTCACAACCGGACCACCGACACCCCTGACCATTCCCACCAGCGTTAGCCAGGACTTACTTGTCTGGGGCGAGTCCTAGCCGCCGAACCAGCCCGGCACGTCCAGCCGGAAGGGCTCGGCACCGGTCACCGTGACCAGGTCCTTCTCCAGCTCGTCGAGGCGGTCGGGGCCGATCCGGGCCGCCCACTCCGCGCGTAGCTCGTCGAAGATCTGTGCCGACCGGACGAGCACCTGGACGCCGCGGTCGGTGAGCGTGACCAGCTTCCGCCGGGCGTCCTGCGGGTCGGTGGTCCGCGCGACGTAGCCGAGGCGTTCCAGGCCGTCGAGCGTCTTGCCGGCGGCCTGCTTGGAGACGCCGAGCCTTCTGCCGAGCTCGACCGCCGTGGTGCCGTCGAGGCCGATGGCCTGGAACACGAACCCGTGCAGAGGTCTGAGCTCGGGATGCCCCTCGCGGGCGAGCTCGGCGTGCACGCCGTCGATGAGCTGCCGGAACCCCACGAAGAGCCGCAGTGGCAGCAGGAACCCGTCGCTTGACACGGTTAGACAACCAGGTTTACGTTTTGGACAACCACGTTGACCATCCTAGAAGGGGAATGCCATGACTGTCATCAGGTCCACCGAGACCCGGCGCCACGAGACACCCGCCGGGGTGACGACCACCCTGGCCTCGCCGACGGTGGGCGGCGCGAGCCGGCCGGTGTGGCGGGTGGAGATGGCGGCGGGCAGCGCCGGTCCGGTGCACACGATCGACACGGAGCAGATCTGGACGGTCCTGTCCGGCGGAGCGTCGGTCCGGCTCGACGGCACCGACGTCCGGCTCGACGAGGGGGACACCCTGGTCCTGGCGGCGGACGTCGAACGCCAGGTCACCGCCGACGCCGAGGGCGGCCTGACGGCGATCGTCACGAGCGCGGCCGGCAGCATGGCGACGGCTGGCGGCAAGCGCGTCCAACCGCCCTGGACCGCCTAGGCCCGATCCGGCCCGGGGTGTCGGATCTGACGGCGGCTGTTCGTGGACAGGATGTGGGGGCAGCCGCCCGCCGGAACCGAAGGGAACTGACATGACCGCCGTCTACACCTGGGACGTCTTCTCCACCCTCGACGGGTACGGCTCGTACGCGGAGCCCGGCGACTGGGGTGGCTACTGGAGCAAGCAGGGCCCGGAACTGCTCGCGCACCGGGCCGCCCTGTTCGACACCGAGCAGCGCATGGTCTTCGGGGCCACCACCTTCCGGGAGAACGCGGAGATCATGCTCTCGGGCCTCGACCCCCACACCCTCGACGAGTGGAACCAGCGGACGTTGCGGATGCCCGCGACGGTGATCTCCTCGACGTTGCGGGACACCCTCGGCTGGCCCGACGCGACCATCGTCAGCGGCGACGCCGTCGACATCGTCAGGCGGCTCAAGGAGGAGTCCGACGTGCCGATCCGGTCGCAGGCCAGCCTGTCGCTGAACTGGGCGCTGCTGGCCGCCGGCCTGGTCGACCGCATCCAGGTGACGATCTTCCCGGTCATCTCCGGCCGCACCGGCACCAGCCCGATCCTGCGTGGGGCGGCCGACTTCGACCTGGAGCTCCTCGAAAGCCGGACGCTGGACGGGCGCACCCAGGAGCTGGTCTACCGGCCGACGCTCCGGTGACGGGCGGCCCCTGCCTTCATGGGCTGGGGGCGAGCGTCCGCAGGGCGATGTCGACGGAGGCCTGGAGCTCTTCGCGGCTGGCGCCGGCCGCCGCGTGAACCGCGTGGCCCTCGCTGAGCGCCATCACGAATCGCGCCAAAGCCCGGGCATCCATGCCGTCCGGGAGATCGCCTTCCGCGGCCGCTCGGGACAGCCGCTCCTGGAGGGCGGACTCGGTCGCGGCCCGGCCGGCGGCGAGGAACTCGGAGATCCGGGCGTTCTCGGGCGAGCAGGCCAGGCCTCCCTGGATGGAGAGGCAACCCGCCGGGTGATCGTCAGCCGTGAGGCCGTCGGCGCTGGAGCGCAGGAACGCTTCGACGGCCGCGTACGCCGTGGGCTGGTCGAGCGCGGCGCGCGCCTTGGCCACCTGGTTCTCGTGGTAGCGGGCGAACGAACGCTGGAACAGCTCCTCCTTGCTGCCGAAGGTGGCGTACAGGCTCGGCCGGTTGATTCCCATCGCGCCCGTGAGGGTGCTCAGTGACGCGCCCTCGTAGCCGTGCCGCCAGAAGACCTCCGTGGCTCGGTCGAGGACCGATTCCTCGTCGAAGGCCCGGGGGCGTCCGGTGGTGGGCGTCTTGGTGCTCATGGACCCAGCCTACCGCTCGGTACAAATAGTGTTCCAGCTCACCGACCGCTCGGTACAAAACTTGCTACCGTTCCATCTACCGAGCGGTACAAAACAGGGAGCGAACGCATGACGATCACGTTGATCACCGGCGCGAACAAGGGCATCGGTTTCGAGACCGCCAGGCAGCTCGTCGAGCTGGGCCACACCGTCTACATCGGCGCCCGCGACGTCGAGCGAGGTCAGCGGGCCGCGGCGGCGTTGGGTGCACGGTTCGTGCGGCTCGACGTGACCGACGACGCGTCGGTGGGCGACGCGCTGGCCGCCGTCGACGCGGCCGAGGGCCGGCTCGACGTCCTGGTGCACAACGCGGGCGTCCTCGCGGACGGAGTCGTCGACGGACCCGCGGCCCTGCGGGCGTTCGACACCAATGCGGTGGGAATCGTCCGCGTCACCGAGGCGGCGTTGCCTCTGCTCCGGAAGTCCGCGAATCCCACGGTGGTGACCGTTTCGAGCAGCATGGGATCGTTCTGGGCGGTCACCAACCCCGAGCGGCCGGAGTTCGGCATGCCGCTCGCGCTCTACGCGGCGTCCAAGTCGGCAGCCACCATGCTCACCGTCCAATACGCGAAATCTGAGCCGGGCATCAAGTTCAATGCGATCGAGCCCGGCACCACCGCCACCGACATGACCGCCGCGTACGGCATCGGAAGGCCGGTGGTGGAGAGCGCCCGGACCGTCGTGCGCCTGGCCACCCTCGGTGCGGACGGCCCGACCGGGACCTTCTCCGACGAGCTCGGAGTGCTGGCCTGGTAGGCCCGGCTGGCTCAGCCCAGCGCCATCCCGGGCTCGTCGTCCGGCAGGTCCTCCGTCGGGCCCGGGATCTTGTAGTTCTCCGTCAGCGTGGTCATCGGGCCCGGCCAGGTCGCCTGGCTGACCTCGATCGCCCGGTGCTTGTCGTCGTAGGCCACGTGCAGCAGGTGCAGCACCGGCGTGTCGCCGCGGATCTGCAGGATCTCCGCCTCGTCGCGGTCCGGCTGGCGGGCGGTGATCACGTCGGACGCGGTCGCGTAGCGGCGGCCGATCGCCTCCTCGGCCTCCTGATACAGCGGCCGGCCGAAGCCCTCGAACCGCTCCAGGCTCGTGCCCGAGGCGTCCTCGACCCGGAACCAGGCCGCGCCGATCTCCACGGGTACGTCGTCGGTGCGCACCAGGTGCCGGCGCACCACCAGGGGAGTGTGGTCCGGCACGCCGAACGCGTCCGCGACCTCCGGCGGTGCCGGTGCGCGGCCGACCTCGGTGAGGTGCTGCCGGTACCGGGCCGCCAGGTCCGCGTGGTAGCCCCGGTGGCCGCCGTACCGGCCCCGGGACAGCCGGTTGAGGCGGCGTTTGGTGCCGCGGACGTACGTACCCGAGCCGGGTTTGGTGATCAGGACGCCCTCGACCCGGAGCTGGTCGATGCTGCGCTGGAGGGTCTGCTTGGCCACCCCGAACGTCTCGGCCAGCGCCGGGATCGACGGCAGGCGCTCGCCGGCCGCCCAGTCACCTCGGCGGATCTGGGCCTTGATCTGCTCGGCTATCTGGCGGTGCGGCACCTCGGCCGCACCCGGGTTGCTCTGCATGACGCGACCTCCCGCCGGGCGACCCTCCTAGGATGCACCCCGGCGGCGCTCGGTCGCGCCCGACACGCCGTCTACCAGGAGCCGGCTGTCGGCCCGGCCGAGCCGCCGCGGCGGCGGAGGTACTTCTCGAACTCCTGGGCGATCTCGTCGCCGCTGACCGACTGGATGCCGGCGTCGCCTGCGCGTTCCTCCAGCTCACGGACGTACTCGCCGAGCTCCGCGTCCTGCTCGGCGGCCGCCTTGACCCGCTGCTCCCACTCGGCCGACTCCTCTGCCAGGTCGGCCATCGGCACCGGCAGGTCGAGCACCTCTTCGACCCGGTGGAGCAGGGCCAGGGTGGCCTTGGGGCACGGCGGGTTGTTGGCGTAGTGCGGCACGTGCACCCAGAACGACAGCGCGTCGACCTCGGCCTTCTGGCACGCGTCGTGCAGCACGCCGACGATGCCGGTCGGGCCGTCGTACCGCGTCGGGGTGAGCTGGTAGCGGTCCGCCGCGTCCTTGTCGGAGGCGCTGCCGCTGATCGGCAGCGGACGGGTGAACGGGACGTCGGCGAGCAGGGCGCCGAGCAGCACCACCCGGTTGATCTCCAGGCTGTGGCAGAGCTCCAGCACCTGCTCGCAGAACGTGCGCCAGCGCATGCTGGGCTCGATGCCGCGGATCAGCACGACGTCGCGGTCGGTGCCCTCGGGGCTGGCCACCATGAACCGGGTGGTCGGCCACTCGATGCGCCGGGTCTCGCCGTCGGCCATGGTGATGGTCGGCCGGCTGACCTGGAAGTCGTAGAAGTCCTCGGGATCGAGCGCCGCGACCTCGCGGGCGCCCCACACCTGCTCCAGGTGCTCGATCGCGGCCGTCGAGGCGTCGGCGGCGTCGTTCCATCCCTCGAACGCCGCGATCGCGACCGGGGAGCGCAACTCGGGCAGGCCATCGAACTCGGTCATGCCACGCCCTCCGTCCACCGTGTCGTCCCGGTCGCCTTGCTGGTCCGTACGTTCACCTCGCCAGCCTACGTGGCCCCGCCGGTGAGGGCTCGGCGGCGCGGCGCCGGTGGGTGACCGGGAGCGACCCCGGTCACATCGGCGTACCGGTTTGGATCATCGCTTCCTACGCGAAACGGACGGACGCCGTAGCCTGAGAGGGTGTCGAACTCGTTCCTTGACGCGCTGGCCGGCCGGGTACTGATCGCCGACGGCGCGATGGGCACCATGCTCCAGGCGGCCGATCTGACACTCGACGACTTCGAGGGCCACGAGGGCTGCAACGAGGTGCTCAACGTGACGCGGCCAGAGGTCGTCGGCGGGGTGCACGACGCCTACTTCACCGCCGGTGCCGACTGCGTGGAGACCAACACCTTCGGAGCCAACCTCGGAAACCTGGGGGAGTACGGGATCGAGTCGCGCATCCGTGAGCTGGCCGAGGCCGGTGCCCGGATCGCGCGCGCGTCCGCCGACCGGTTCGCCACCGCTGACCGGCCGCGGTTCGTCCTCGGGTCCATGGGGCCGGGCACCAAGCTGCCGACACTCGGGCATGCGGCGTACCGGGACCTGCGCGACGCGTACCAGGAGAACGCCCTGGGGCTCCTGCTCGGTGGGTCCGATGCATTGATCATCGAGACCTGCCAGGACCTGCTCCAGCTCAAGTCGGCGGTCAACGGCGCGCGCCGGGCGATGACCGACGCGGGGCGCACGGTGCCGATCGTCGCGCACGTGACGGTCGAGACCACCGGGACGATGCTGCTCGGCAGTGAGATCGGGGCGGCGTTGACCGCGATCGAGCCCCTCGGCGTCGACCTGATCGGCCTCAACTGCGCCACCGGGCCGGCGGAGATGACGGAGCATCTGCGGTACCTGGCGCAGCACGCGCGCGTACCCCTGTCGGTGATGCCGAACGCGGGGTTGCCGCAACTGACCTCGGACGGTGCGTACTACCCGTTGACGCCTTCCGAACTGGCCGACGCCTTGGGTGATTTCGTCTCCTCCTACGGGGCCGCGCTGGTCGGCGGGTGTTGCGGCACCACCCCAGATCACATCGCCGCGGTTGTTTCCGCGTTGGGCGTCGACCCGCCGCGGGTGGCGCGGGACGCCGTCGTCGAGCCCGGAGTGTCCTCGATCTATCACCACGTGCCGTTCGCGCAGGACGCCAGCGTGCTCATGATCGGCGAGCGGACCAACGCCAACGGCTCGAAGGCGTTCCGCGAGGCCATGCTGGACAGCGACTGGCAGGCGTGCGTGGAGATGGCGCGCTCGCAGGCTCGCGACGGCTCGCACCTGCTGGACCTGTGCGTCGACTACGTCGGCCGGGACGGCACGGTCGACATGAAGGAGCTGGCCGGCCGCTTCGCGACCGCGTCCACCCTGCCGATCATGCTGGACTCGACCGAGCCGGCGGTGGTGGAGGCCGGGCTGGAGATGCTCGGCGGGCGTTGCGTGGTCAACTCGGTCAACTTCGAGGACGGCGACGGGCCGACCTCGCGGTACGCCCGGGTGATGCCGGTCGTCAAGGAGCACGGCGCCGCGGTCGTCGCGCTGCTGATCGACGAGGAGGGGCAGGCGCGGACGACGGAGTGGAAGGTGCGGGTCGCGCACCGGCTGATCGACGACCTGACCGGGCGGTGGGGGCTGTCGCGGTCGGACATCCTGATCGACGCGCTGACGTTCCCGATCGCCACGGGCCAGGAGGAGACGCGGCGCGACGGCATCGAGACGATCGAGGCCATTCGCTCCATCGCATCCGCGTACCCGGGCGTGAACTTCACGCTCGGCATCTCGAACATCTCGTTCGGCCTCAACCCGGCGGCGCGGCAGGTGCTCAACTCGGTGTTCCTGCACGAATGCGTGTCCGCGGGTCTGACCAGTGCGATCGTGCACGCGAGCAAGATCCTGCCGATGTCGCGGATCCCCGACCGGCAGCGAGAGGTCGCTCTCGACCTCGTGTACGACCGTCGCGCGTCCGGCTACGACCCCGTGCACGAGTTCATCGCGCTCTTCGAGGGCGTGGACGTGGCGTCGGCGCGAGCCTCCCGGTCGGCCGAGCTCGCCGCGCTGCCGTTGGACGAGCGACTCAAGCGCCGGATCATCGACGGTGAGCGGAACGGACTGGAATCCGACCTGACCGAGGCTCTGGAGACCCGGCCCGCCCTGGACATCATCAACGACACGCTGCTGGACGGCATGAAGGTCGTCGGCGAGCTGTTCGGCTCGGGGCAGATGCAGCTTCCGTTCGTGCTGCAGTCGGCCGAGGTGATGAAGGCCGCGGTGGCCCACCTGGAGCCGCACATCGAGAAGTCCGACGACGACCAGGGCAAGGGCAGGATCGTGCTCGCCACGGTCAAGGGCGACGTGCACGACATCGGCAAGAACCTGGTCGACATCATCCTGTCCAACAACGGGTACGAGGTCTTCAACATCGGCATCAAGCAACCGATCGCGTCCATCCTCGATGCGGCCGAGTCGCACGACGCCGACGCGATCGGCATGTCCGGGCTGCTGGTCAAGAGCACGGTGGTGATGAAGGAGAACCTCCAGGAGATGCTGTCGCGGGGCGTCGCCGCGCGGTGGCCGGTCCTGCTGGGCGGCGCGGCCCTGACGCGGTCCTATGTGGAGGACGATCTGCGTTCCCTCTATTCCGGTGGCGAGGTCCACTACGCCCGCGACGCCTTCGAGGGTCTGTCCTTGATGGACCGCGTGATGACGGCACGGCGTGGCGGTGCGCCGGTCGTCGACCCGGCTCGGGAGGCCGCGCTGGCTGCCCGGCGGGCCCGACGGGAGCGACAGCGCGCCCAGGTCTCGTCCGACCTGCCGCCACTGGAGGACGACTCGGTGCGCTCGGACGTGGCCGCGTCGGTGGACATCCCGTCGGCCCCGTTCCTGGGCACGCGGGTGGTCAAAGGCGTGCCGCTGGCGTCGTACGCGGCCCTGCTGGACGAGCGCGCCCTGTTCCTTGGCCAATGGGGTCTGCGCGCGGGTCGGGGCGGCGGCCCGTCCTACGAGGAGCTGGTCGAGACGGAGGGCCGGCCGCGCCTGCGCTACTGGCTGGACCGCCTGGCCGCCGACCACGTCCTCGAGGCGTCGGTGGTCTACGGCTACTTCCCGGCCCGCTCGTCGGGCAACGACCTGGTGGTGTTCGCGGCCGACGGCGGGGCGGAGCTGACCCGCTTCTCGTTCCCCCGCCAACGCCAGGAGCGCCGCCTGTGCCTGGCCGACT
This sequence comes from Asanoa sp. NPDC049475, assembly GCF_040676915.1. Lineage (NCBI taxonomy): Bacteria > Bacillati > Actinomycetota > Actinomycetes > Micromonosporales > Micromonosporaceae > Asanoa > Asanoa sp. NPDC049475. Next base: position 35,295 of record NZ_JBFAPY010000002.1, read on the forward strand.
TCTTCTCGTCGACCTCTTCTGATGTGGTCGCCCTGCAACTGGTGACGGTGGGCCAGCCCATCAGCGAGTACACGGCGAAACTGTTCGCCCGCAACGAGTACCGGGACTACCTGGAGGTCCACGGCCTGTCGGTCCAGCTGACGGAGGCGCTGGCCGAGTACTGGCACCAGCGGATCCGGTCGGAGCTCGTCCTGCCGTCCGGGGAGACGGTGGCGTCGTCGGACCCGCCGTCGCTGGCCGGCCTGCTGCGGACCGAATACCGGGGCTGCCGCTACGCCTTCGGCTACCCGGCGTGCCCAGACCTGGAAGACCGCGCGAAGGTCGTGGACCTGCTGGACGCGGGCCGGATCGGCGTGCACCTGTCGGAGGAGTTCCAACTGGTCCCGGAACAGGCCACGGACGCCATCATCGTCCACCACCCGGAAGCCAACTACTTCAACGCCAAGTGACCCGAGGCCGTTTGGCGGCACCGACGAACACATCCTGCTCGGTCGTCGCCCGGGACGGTCGAAGGAGATCATCTTCGTTATCCTCGGGAGCCATGCGCCGGGGGTTTCGTGTCCTTCTTGTTCTCGGTTTGTTCGCGACCGGGTTGTCGGCCTGCGGCGACGAAGCCGCGCCGTTGGCGGCGCGGGTCATCGTCTTTCTCGACGACGACGTCGCCAACCAGACCGGCCCGGTCGAGCAGCGCATTCGGACGATGCCGGGCGTCACCGACGTGGTCGTGACCACGAAGGAGCAGGCGTACGACCAGTTCCAGCGCGACTGGTCCGACGCCCCCGCGACGGCGAAGGCCGTCAGGCCCGGCGACCTGCCCGCCTCGTTGCAGGTCACCGTCACCGACCTGTGGCACGCGGAGGCCGTGGAACTGGCGATCGCCACGTTCGACGGTGTCCAGGACGCGTCGCTCAGCGTGGCCGACGGCGACCTGACAGCGCAGGAACGGGTGGGCTTCATCGTGCGGATGGAGCCGAACCCCACGTCCGCGCAGCGGGACGGGGTCGAGACGTTCATCCGCGGCCTGCCGGGTGTCGACGCCATCGTCTACGAGACGCCGGAGCGGACGCGGGAGCGGCTGCGGGAGCGCTGTCGCGACCACGCCGAGCTGGCCGCCGCCTTCGAACAGGTCGAGGTGGCTGACATTCCCGCGTCGTTCCGGTTCCGGCTCGAGCTTGGTGAGAAGGTGCCGCAGCTGACGGAGCTGATGAAGCTCGACGGCGTCACGCCGTTCTCCTTCGTGCCCGCCGAGCTGGTGAAGGACTGAGCGCTACGCGTCGTACCCCATGGCCGGGATGATGTCGCCGAGGGTGCGTTCGACGTACGCGCGGGTCTCGGGGTCGAACTGGTCCTTGCGGTGTTCCAGCTTCCGCGGCTCGAACGTCAACCCGGTCGCGAAGTCGTCGACGCCGAGCCGTTCGAACAGGGCGCGGCGTTGCCCGGGCCAGTCGGCCGCGAGGTCCTCCGCCTTCACCTCGACGTATCGCCTGTTCGTGAGGTCGGTCCCGGCCTTCCAGCCGAGCCATCGGTCGTAGACCGGCTTGACCCAGTCGAGCGCACCGTCGACCGTGGACGGTGCCCAGTCCTGCTCGACGTGGGAGGCGACCACCGCCACCGGGTGGCGTTTGATGTGCACGATCGTCGCCTCGGGGACCAGCTCCCAGAGGAAGTCCATCGCCAGGAGGTTGAACGGGGTCTTCTCGCACCACGTCGGCTTGCCCGCGTCGGCGGCCGCGCCCCCGAACATCGTGTCGATCGTGCGTCGCAGGACGCCGATCAGCTCGCGACGGTCCGTGAAGTGCTTCGGGAGCGCCCGTCGGAAGCTTCGAGGCGCGAACGGCCCGGCGTGCTCGACCTCGACGGCGGGCAGGGTCTCGTCGAACGTGTGCGCGACGAGGTCCGACCACAGCCGCCCCAGTGCCTCCCAGTAATGCCGCTCGCCGATGACCATCGGGACGGTGTGGCCGCGGTCCCTGTCGTACCGGCCGACCAGGCGTCTGGTCAGCATGTCGCTCAACCTGCGCAGGGCGTCGTCGCCGACGATCGGGTCGTATCTCACCGTCAGGGCGTCGGCCAGGTCGCGCAGGCCGCCCGGGTCGACGATGAACCTGGTCTCGATCGGCATCCGGTGGATCAGCGGATGCTGGCCGATGACGTCGGCGATCTGCGATGTTCCCGAACGACCTGTACCCGCGACGAAGACCGGTGAGGGAGCAGACATGCCGCTCAGCTAAGTGTCCGCGTCGCGCCGCGCGCAACGCGATTTCGCTAGGGTGAGCGCGAACTCAGCTTTCGAGGGGGAAGCAGTGCGGGCCGACGCCGCGCGCAACCGGGCGCGCATCCTCGCCGCTGCCGACGCGGTGTTCGCCGAGCGCGGGGCTTCCGCCTCGACCGAGGAGGTCGCCGCCCGGGCCGGGGTCGCGATCGGCACCGTCTTCCGGCACTTCCCGACCAAGGACGAGCTGCTCCGGGCCGTCCTCAAGGACCTGCTCGGCCGCCTGAACGACCAGGCCGCGGCACTGGGCGGCGGCGACGGGCTCTTCCGCTTCCTCACCGACCTGGTCGCGCGGGCGGCGGCGAAGCGCACGGTGATCGACCTGCTCCCGATCTCCGTGGACGACACGCTGCGGGGCTTCACCGACGCGGTCGCCAACCTGCTCACCAGCGCTCAGGCCGCGGGCACCGTCCGCGGAGACGTGGGCGTCGCGGAGGTCATGGCCCTGTTGACCAGCACGACGCAGGGCGCCGTGCGCGGTGGCTGGTCTCCCGAGCTTCAGCGCAAGACCCTCGACATCGTGTTCGCGGGCCTGCGCTCATAGCGCAGGTTCGGGACGCAGCCGTACGGTCGCGACCGTCGCCAGGACGGCGACCGCGAGCACGGCGAACCCGGCCATCGCGACACGTGTGCCCACCACCTGACTCGCGGCACCGAGCCCGATCACCGGGACCGTCAGCCCGGCATAGCTGGTCACGAACAGCGTCGCGAGCGTCCCGGCCCGCCGGGAGAGCGGGCTGAGCCGCACCACGGTCGTCAGGCAGGCCCGGAACAGCAGCCCGGCGCCGGCACCGGTGATCGCGCCGCCGACGACGAACAGCGCGAGCGAGCCCGCCCACACCCCGCCGACGACGAGCGCGAGACCGACGGGCATGCCGGCCAGGACCGTGGTCATCGCCTGGCGGGGAGGGAGCCGGCGCAACCCGATCTGCGCGACGGCGGCCGCGCCGAGACCGACGAAGGCGACCACCCCGGCCAGGGCGTGCGAGCGGTGTCCCAGCGTGCCGGCCACGAACGACGGGCTGAGCGCGGCGAACAGCCCGAACATCGCGAACGCGACGAACCCGCCGAGGCAGGAGGCGAGGAACAGCTCACGCCGGTGTGCGGCCACCGCCAGCGGGCGGGCCGCGGCCCGCCCGGAAGGCGTGCCGGTCTCCGGGACGACGGCCAGCAGCACGGCGGCCAGCGCGAGCACGAGACCGATGGCCACGTACGGCAGGTGCAGCGGCGCCGGCGCCCATTCCGCGAGGACCCCGGACAGCAGCGGACCGGCCGCGAGACCGCCGAGGTTGGCCGCCGTCGCGACGACCTCGGCGTGCCGCTGGTCCCCGTCCGGCGCCGCCTTTCGGCGCAGCTCGATCAGGAAGGCGGTCGCGGGACCCGAAAGCAGGCCGACGGACAGCCCGGAGAGCACGCGGCCGGCGAGGATCGCCGGTAGCGCCGGCGAGGCCAGGAAGACGGCGCAGGCGGCGAGCTGCACGGCGAGCGCGGCGCCGAGCAGGGTGCGCCGCCGGAGCCGCTCGGCGTGGGCACCCGCGAGGAGCAGGCCGCCGATGACGCCGACGACGTACACGGCGAAAACGATGCTGATCATTGTCGTGCCGAAGTGGTCCCGGCTCTGGTAGAGCACGTAGAGCGGCGTCGGCACGGATCCGGCGGCCATGGTCGCGGCGTAGGCGGCAGCGACCAGCGCGAAGCCGGCGCGATGCGTGGTGCTGGGCATGAGAGCGAGTCTGACTGGAAGATCTATTCGAAACCAACATCAAGTTTGGATATCTTTATCGGATCTTGAGATGATCGCGTACGTGGATTTCCGCAAGCTCGAGGTCTTCGCCACCGTCGCCGACGAACGCAGCTTCACCCGCGCCGCCGAGAAGCTGCACACCGCGCAGTCGGGGGTCTCGACCGCGATCCGGGCACTGGAACGCGACCTCGGCACGACCCTGCTGGACCGCACCACCCAGCACGTCGAGCTCACCGAGGCCGGCCGCGCGCTCCTGCCTGAGGCCCTGCGCATCCTGGCGGCCGTCGAGGCCGCGCGGGAGACGGTCACCCAGGTCGGTCAGGGACTCCGCGGCCGGCTGCGGCTGGGCATCCTCTACGGCCTGACCCCGGGTGGCGTACGCGAGGCGCTGGCCGCCTTCCGCGCCGAGCTGCCCGGTGTCGAGATCTGGCTGACCGCCCCGGGGGAGCGCGGGACGCTCGACCACCTGGACCGCCTCCGCGAGGGCGCGCTCGACCTGGCCGTCGTCCTCACCCAGGGCCCGCTGCCGGGCATCGACCAGCGGGTCCTCGGCACCGACGAGGTGGTGCTGGCCTGCCCGGCCGGCCACTGGCTCGCCGGCCGGTCAGAGGTCGACCTCGCGGAGCTGGCCGACGAGACCTTCGTCGACTTCCCGCCCGGCTGGGGTGTCCGCAGCGCGGTCGACCAGGCGTACGGTGCCGCCGGCCTGACCCGGCGGACCACCGTGCAGATGAACGACCTGGCGACCATCCTCGACCTGGTGCGGCTCGGCCTCGGGCTCGCGTTCATGCCGCGCTCGATCGCCGACGAGACCGACGACCTGCACTTCGTGGCGATCCGGGGCGAGCCGCCGAGCTACCGCGTCGCGATCGCGACCGTCGCCGGTCGACCCCTCGGCCCCGTCGCCCGTCACTTCCTGCGGATCGTCGGGTCCGCCGTCACGCCGTCCACGGCCGCAGCTTCTCGGGGTTCAGCACGGCCCAGATCCGGGTGATCCGGTCGGCGGCGACGTCGAACGCCATGACCATCACGGTCTTGCCGTCGTGCACGCCGACCAGGCCGGGCTGGCCGTTGACCGTGCTCTCGACGAGCGTGAACTCGGTCGTGGCCCGCGCGACCAGGCCGACCAGGTAGCTTGCCACCTCCGCGCCGCCCACGATCGGCTGTGGCGAGGCGTTGACGAGCCCGCCACCGTCGCCGGTCGCGGTCGCGTCGGGGTCGAGCAGGCCGACGAGCGCCGCGATGTCCTGGGCCTGCCAGGCCTGTTTGAAGTCGCGCACCAGCCCCGCGCGGCGGGTGTCCGGGGCTGCCACCGGGGCGCGCGACCCGGCGACCCGCTTGCGGGCAGAGGAGGCCAACTGCCGGCAGGCGGCGGGGGTACGACCGACGATCTCCGCCACCTCGCCGAACGGATAGCGGAAGACGTCGTGGAGCACGAACGCGACCCGCTCGGCCGGCGTCATCGAGTCGAGTACGACGAGAAAGGCCATGCTGACGGACTCGTCGAGGGTGATCCGGTCGGCCGGGTCCGCGCCGCCGCGGCCGTCCTCGGGCAGTGGCTCGGGGATCCACTCGCCGACGTAGCGCTCGCGCCGGACCCGCGCCGAGCGGAGCTGGTCGAGGCAGATCCGGCTGGCCACCGTGGTCAGCCACGCACCGGGCGACTCGACGGCCTCCTGTTGCGCGCGGGACTGGGCGTACCAGCGGGCATAGGTCTCCTGCACCACGTCCTCGGCATCGGCCAGGGAGCCGAGCAGTCGGTACGCGACGTTGATCAGTTGCCGCCGCTCGCTCATGATCTCGCCGAGGTCTGCCATGGTGGTCTCCCTTCCTCTGCCTCTTCCGACGAACCAGCGCGGCGAAACGTCAGGCCTGACATCCGCCGGTGCCACGTCGTCGTGCTTTGTATGACTGATTTCCACGCTATCGCCGACCGGGTCGAGATCGACGCGCTGCGGGCCGAGTACACGGACGCGGCGCTGCTGCGCGACTACGACCGCTTCGCCTCACTGTTTACTGTGGACGGTGTGATGCGGATCCCGGACGCCGGCATCGAACTGGCCGGGCGGTCCGAGCTCCGCGCCGGGATCGAGCGGCTCCAGCAGGTCTGGGAGTTCCTGCTGCAGCACACCCATGCCGGTGCTCTCGTGGTGGACGGCGACACCGCCACGGGCCGGGCACACATGCACGAGCTGGGCCGGTTCCGCGACGGCACGTCACACGTGAACTACGCCATCTATCACGACCGCTATGCGCGTACGCCGGACGGCTGGCGGTTCGCGGAGCGCACGTACGAGATCCGTTACCACGACGCCACTCCGCTGGGAGGCACGACGGGCGCCTTCTACCTGGCGGCGGCCGGGTGACGCTCAGGACCGCCGGCGCAGGAACAACGCGGCGACCACGGCAACGATCCCGGTCACCCCCAGGCAACAGAACGCGGTGAGGGCGAGATGCCACGGTTTGATTGCTCCCACCCATCGCAATCTACCGGGCCCCGGCCGGGAAACCGGGTGCGGTGGCCGCGTGCGGTGGTTACCGTCCGGGCGTGGGCCACACCTATCCGCCGCTGAACGTCGAAGTTCGCACGCCGCGTCTGACGTTGGCGGGCGCGTCCGACGAGTTGCTCGAGCGGCTCGTGCCGCTCGTGCGGGCCGGGATCGCCGACGCCGAGCCGTGGCCGTTCGACGACCCGATCTCGTTCTACGCCGACAGCCCCGAGCGCGAATGGAGGTGGCTGCGCGGCATCTGGGCCGGGCGCGGCCGGATGAGCCCGGACTCGTGGCGGCTTTACTTCGCCGTGCTCGTCGACGGTGAGCCCGTCGGCATGCAGGACCTCGTCGGCAGGAACTTCACGAAGTTCGGCACCGTGTCCAGCTTCTCGTGGCTCGGTCCCGCCAGCCGTGGGCAGGGACTGGGCACCGAGATGCGGGCCGCCGTGGTGCACCTGGCCTTCGCCGGTCTCGGCGCGCGCGAGGCCGGCAGCGACGCGTTCGTCGACAACGCGGCGTCCAACCACATCTCGCGCAAGCTGGGCTACGAGCCCAACGGCACCGACTGGGACACCCGCCGCGGCGAGCCGGCCCGGATCCAACAGTGGCGGCTCACCCGCGAGGCATGGGAGCAGACCCGCCGCGACGACATCGACCTCGCCGGCGTCGAGGAGTGCCTGCCCGTCCTGGGAATAGGCTGACGGCATGCGCCTGTACCTTTCGTCGTTCCGGACCGGCGCGCACACCGACGCGCTGCTCGCCATGGCGAGCGGTCGGCGGACGGCCCTGATCCCCAACGCGTACGACGCGTGGCCCGCCGACATCCGCGGGAATCTCCTGCGCCGTGACCTCGACGACCTCTCCGCGATCGAGCTGGACGTGACGCTGGCCGATCTCACGGAGCCGGGGACGGTCAAGAGCCTCTCCGCGTACGACATCGTGTGGGCCCGGGGCGGCAACGTCTTCATGCTGCGCAGGGTGCTGGCGGACAGCGGCGCCGACGGCGTCCTCCTCGACCTGCTGCGCGACGACGCCCTGGTCTACGGCGGCTACAGCGCCGGCGCCTGTGTCCTGGCCGACGACCTGACAGGCCTGGCGGCCGTCGACGACCCTGGCGTGGTCCCTGACCCGATCATGACCGGCCTCGGTCTGCTCGACCGGCCGTTCGTGCCGCACGTGCGCTCACCGGGCCACCCCGAGACAGCGGCGTGTGACGCGGTCTCGGCCACCTACGCGGCGGCGGGCCAGCCACACTGGGCATTGCACGACGGCGACGTGCTGCTGGTCGACGGCGACAGGACGGTCGTGCTGCCGGTCCCGTAGGGGCGGCGAGTTCGTCATGATCCACGTGATCTCGGCGGTCACGTCGCCGTCCTAGCGCCAGGGCCGATGCGTCGTCCGTCCAAACGGGGGAGTCGCGGTCCGGCGGGAGTCCGTACCTTGCCGAGTCATGACCTTGATCACCGCCGATCCGCCCGTGCCGCGTCCGCCCCGCCCGGTGACGGTGACGATCGCGTTGTGGCTCCAGATCTCGGCCGTGGTGATGCTGCTCGTGCTCCTCGGGCTGTTGATCGGCCACGCCGTGTACTTCGACGACCTCATCTCGCGAGCCGTCGAGCTGGTGCCGGACGCCGATCCGGACGAGGTCAGCGGGGAGCGGACCGGCAACGTGGTCACGACGGTCGTACCCGGCGTGGTCGTTCTCGTCGTCGCGATCTGGTTGGCCGTGACCGCCGTGCCGATGTTCCGGGGCAGCAACGTCGCGCGGATCTTCGTCTTCGTCGCGGGCGGCGCGCATCTCCTGCTGTGCGCCTCGCCGTTCGTCGCAGGCGCCGCGATCATCCCGCTCTTCCTTGCCGCCGGCGAGCCGGAGTACGGGCCTGAGTACGAGGACCTCCCGCCGGACGATCTGGTGTGGGAGGACTCGAAGTTCTACGACGCGCTGTACTCGCACACGACCGCCGCCGAGGACGCCTTCTTCGCGGGACAGGCGGCGGTCACGGTGGTCGAGGTGTGCCTTCTCCTGGCGGTCGTGGTGCTCCTCGCCGTGCCGCCCGCCTCGCGCTGGTTCGTGCCGCGGCCGGCCTGGCCGCCGGCGCCGGTGCCGGTGCCGGTCGGCCCGTATGTGCTGCATCCGAGCGGTCTGCCGTACCTGGTCTGCCCGGACCCGTCGGTGCACGTGCCACAGCCGCCGAACCCGCCGACGGACCCGCCGGCATGATGTCAGCGTGAGCGAGGAGGCGACGACCACCGGCACCCTGCACCACGTCGAGCTGTGGGTGCCGGACCTGGACCGCGCGACCACCAGCTGGGGCTGGCTGTTGGGCGCGCTCGGCTACACGGAGTTCCAGAGCTGGCCCGCCGGCCGTAGCTGGCGCCTCGGCGCCACCTACGTGGTCGTCGAGCAGTCGAAAGCCATGTCCGCCGCCCACCACGACCGGCTGCGGCCGGGCCTCAACCACCTGGCCTTCCACGTCGCCACGACGGCAGAGGTCGACGCCCTGGTCGACGAGGCGCCGAAGCACGGCTGGTCGCTGCTGTTCCCGGACCGCCACCCGCACGCCGGCGGCCCGGACACCTACGCCGCCTATTTGGAGGACGCCGACGGCTTCGAGGCCGAGCTGGTCGCGCCTTAGCCCGCGAGGTCGCAGGCCGACAGCGACTTCTCGTAGCCCAGGAAGAACGACTCCGTGCGCTGCTCGGCCGTGCCGTGCGCGCCCGGTGCGAACCACGGCACGCTCGGGTCGTCGCCGACGGCGAGCAGCCCGTCCTGGAACTCGTCGAGGTCACCCTTGTCGATCGTCAGGTCCTTGTTGCGGACCGAGTCACCCAGGTACGCGCCGGCCATGCAGTCGGCCTGCAGCTCGTGGTCGATGGTCAGCCGGTGCTCGATGCCGAGCCGGGCCTGGATCGCGTGCGCGTACTCGTGGCCGAGCAGGTAGTAGAGGAACGCGTCGCCGACCTGCTGGAACGCGGCGACCGCGAAGTTCACGTCGTACGCGATGAAGTCGCCGGCCGGGCAGTAGACGGCGTTGTTCCTGGGGACGGGCTCGCCGCCGCAGTCGACCTCGCCGTCGCGGGTGTAGGAGACGATCTGGCGTACGGGACGGAACCGCTCCCCGGAGTCCTGGAAGCGCGCGTTCCAGTAGCCCTCGGCGGAGCTGGCCGCGCCCTCGATGTCGCTCTTGAACTCCGCGGCCGTCATCGTGCCGTCCTCGCCGGGGCTGCCGGTCGCCGCGGGCGGGTCGGCCGTCGGGTCACCGCCCGTGCCCAACCCGCAGGCGGCCGCGACCACGGCGACGACCAGCATGCTGAGCACCCGGGTCAGAACCGGTCTGGTCATCACGGCGTCCCCTCTCGTCTGCTAGGGACGGTGTACCCGCGGGGCACTCCCGTCACACGGCCACCATTGTCGGCGAAGCGGACAAGGGCGGGGTGATGCGTGCCACCGCCGCGTGCGTAGATGCCGGGGCGCGAACCCATCCGGGCGATACTCGTCCTGATGACGGATCTGGTGGAGAGCGAGCGGCGGCCCGCGTCGGTGCTGTTCGACATGGACGGCACGCTGCTCGACAGCGAGCGGGTCTGGGACATCGGACTCCGCGAGCTGGCCTGGTCGTACGGCGGGGAGCTCTCGGACGAGGCCCGGATCGCCATGGTCGGCGGCAGCATGGCCACCTCGATGGAGATCCTGCACAACGACATCGACCAGCCGTGGCGCGACGCCGAGACCTCCGCGCGGTGGCTGGTCGACCGGATGGCCGAGCTCTACCAGACCGAGCTGCGCTGGCGGCCCGGCGCCCGTGAGCTGCTCGACGCCGTCCACGACGCGGGGATTCCGGCCGCCCTGGTGACCAACACCGGCCGGCATCTGGTCGACATCGCGCTTGGGGTGATCGGCGGGCACTGGTTCGATGCCGTGGTCTGCGGCGACGAGGTGTCCGTGGGCAAGCCGGACCCCGAGCCGTACCTGATGGCCGCGCGCCTGCTCGACGTGCCGATCGAGCGCTGCGTCGCGATCGAAGACTCTCCGGTGGGCGTCACGAGCGCCCTCGCGGCGGGAGCGGCGGTGATCGCCGTTCCACACGACGCGGCGGTCGCCCCGCGCCGCGGCCTGCACATCGTCAACAGCCTCACGGCCGTCGACCTGCCACTGCTGGCCGACCTGGCCGACCGCGCGGTGCCTACCCCCTGACAGCGGGCGATGCCCATCCCCTGACGGCGGCGGGCGGTGCCCGCCTCCTGACAGCGGCGCGCGGTGCCCCCCTGACGGCGGCGGGCACCGCGCTCCTCGACTACTCGTGGGCGATGGCGCCCAGCACGTTGAGCCGCGCCGCCCGGATCGACGGCAGGATCGCCGCGACGACGCCCACCAGGGCCGCCACGCCCAGGTAGAGCACGATCGTCGACCACGGCAGCGTCAGGTCGGTGAAGCCCTGGTCGCGCAGCGCGCGGACGACCGCCGTGCCGAGGCCGGTGCCGACCACGACGCCCAGCAGCGCGCCGAACACCGAGATCACGACCGCCTCGACCGTGATCATCCGCATGGTCGCCGCCCGGCCCAGGCCGATCGCGCGGAGCAGTCCCAACTCGCGGGTCCGTTCCAGCACCGACAGGGCCAGGGTGTTGATGATGCCCAGCACCGCGATCAGGATCGCCAGGGCCAGCAGGATCTGGATCATGACGAGCACCTGGTCGAGCATGCCGGCCTGCTGCTGGGTGAAGGTGTCCTGGTCGATCACGGAGACCAGCGGGTTGTCGGCGACCAGCGCCTCGATCCGGGGCTGCACCGACGCGACCGGCGTCCCCTCGTCGAGCCGCACGAAGCCGAGTGACAGGCCGGGTTGCGTGAACTCCGCCATCGCCGCCGCCGGCAGCATGATCTCGCCGATCGACTTGTCCGTCGGCGCGATGCCGCTGACCGTGTAGCGGTGCTCGGCGCCGCGGGTCAGCTGCACGGTCAGCACCGAGCCGACCGACCACTTCTGCTCCTTGGCCGCGTCCGCGTTGACGATCACCTGGTCCGGACCCTGCGCGGAGATGTTTCCCGCGACGGCCGTGCTGCCGTAGATGGCGGGGATCGGCGCCGCGTCTGTCACCGAGGTGACGAACCGCTGCTCCCCGTTGACCGTGGCCAGGTCGCTGGCGACACCCACCACATCGCGGACGCCGGGTACGGCCTTGGCCTGGTCGACCACCTCCGGGGCGAAGGTCGGCGCACGCGGGCCGCTCTGGGTGCCCTGGATGATCAGCTGGGCGTCGATCGAGTCGACGGCCCCGGCGATGCTGGTCTTGGCCGACGAGACGATCACGCCGACGCCGGTGACCAGCGCGATGCCGACCATCAGCGCGGCCGCGGTGATCGCGGTGCGGCGCGGGTTGCGGCCGGAGTTGAGCCGGCCCAGCTTGCCCGGCACGGACCAGGCGAAGACCCGGCCGAGCAGAACGACGACCGGCCGGCTCAACACCGGGGTCAGCAGGGCGACGCCGATGAACGTGAGCAGCACGCCGCCGGCGACCAGCACGAGCCCGCCGTCCGCGTACAGTCCGACGCCGAGCAGCGCCAGCGCGACCGCGGTGACGACGCCGCCGATCCAGGTGATCCGCGTGAGCGGACGGTCCGGGGTCGCCACGTCCGCCATGGCGGCGATCGGCGGGATCCGCGAGGCCCGCAGGGCCGGCATCACCGCCGCGACGACGGTAACCAACAGGCCGACCACGAAGGACGCGATGATCGCGATCGGCGGCACGCCGAGCCCGGCGAGGGTGAGCCCGCCGGAGAACTGGCCGGCGAGGTACGCGAGCAGCGCGCCGACCCCGATGCCGGCGCCCAGGCCGATCACCGACGCGATCGTGCCGACGATCACCGCTTCGGTCAGCACCGAGCCGATCACCTGGCGGCGGCCGGCGCCGATGGCCCGCAGCAGGGCCAGCTCGCGGGTCCGCTGGGCCACCACGATCGAGAACGTGTTGATGATCAGGAAGATGCCGACGAACAACGCGACGCCGGCGAACCCGAGCAGGATGTTGTTGAAGAACTTCAGGGCGCTCTTGAGGCCCTCGGCGTCCTCGGCCGCGGCCTCCTTGCCGGTGCGCACCGTGTAGTCGGTGCCGAGGGCCGTCGCGACCTGCTGCTTGAGCGCCTCGGGGCTCGTGCCGTCGGCGGCCTTCACGTCGATGCTGCTGAACACGCCCGGCTCGCCGAGCATCAGCCGCTGTGCGACGGGCTCGGTGAACGCGACCTCGTTGACACCGCCGATGCTGTCGCGGTCGCCGCTGTAGCCGAAGGTGCCGACGATCGTGAACATCCGCTGCTTGGCGTCGAGGGTCAGCACCCCGACCCGGTCGCCGACCTTGACCTTGCCGGCCGTGGCGAGGGCGACGTTGATCGCGATCTCGTCGTCGGCGGTGGGTCCGCGGCCCTCACGGAGCTGCGTGAGCTCGTTCTCGCCCATCCAGTTCTCGCCGAGCTGCGGCGGCCCGAACGAGCCGACCGCCTTGCCGTTGCTGCCGATCATCGTGGCGCCGGCCGTGGCGACCACCCCGCGCGCCTGGGCCACGCCGGGCAGCGCGGACACCGTGGAGATCGCGGACTGCGGGATGTTGGTCGGCACCGGCTCGCCGTCGAGCTCGTCGACCTGGACCTTGGCCTTGCCGGCCACGGTCACGTCGGTCTGCGAGTAGACGTCCGAGAAGATCGAGTCGAACGAGCGCGACAGGGTGTCGGTGAGCACGAACGAGCCCGCGACGAACATGACGCCGAGCACGACCGCGAGGCCCGACAGGACCAGGCGGACCTTGCGGGCCAGCAGGCTCTTGAGCGTGGCGCGCAGCATCAGCGCGTCACCTCGGCGGGCGCGTCGAGCTTCTTCATGCGGTCGAGGACCATGTCGGGCGTCGGGTCGTGCAGCTCGTCGACCACGGAGCCGTCCGCGAGGAAGATGACCCGGTCCGCGTACGAGGCGGCCACCGGGTCGTGGGTCACCATGACGATGGTCTGCCCGTACGTCTTCACCGAGTCCCGCAGGAAGCCCAGCACGTCGGCACCGGACTTGGAGTCGAGGTTGCCGGTCGGCTCGTCGGCGAAGATCACCTCGGGCCGGGCGACCAGCGCCCGCGCGCACGCCACCCGCTGCTGCTGGCCGCCGGAGAGCTGGGCGGGCCGGTGGTCGAGCCGGTCCTGCAGCGCCACGGTCCTGATCACCGTGTCGAACCAGTCGCCGTCGGGCTTGCGACCCGCGATCGACAGGGGGAGCAGGATGTTCTCCTTGGCCGACAGTGTCGGCAGCAGGTTGAACTGCTGGAAGATGAAGCCGACCTTGTCGCGCCGCAGCTTGGTCAGACCGGCGTCGCCGAGCCCCGTGACCCGCGTCTCACCGATGTGCACCTCACCGCGGGTCACCGAGTCGAGCCCGGCGAGGCAGTGCATGAGGGTCGACTTGCCGGAGCCGGACGGCCCCATGATCGCGGTGAGGACACCCCGCTGGAAGGTCACGCTGACCCCCCGGAGCGCGATCACCTCCGCTTCGCCGCTGCCGTACACCTTCCACACGTCGTCCGCACGGGCCGCCACCGGATCGCTGGCCGTCACCTGGTTCCCCCTCGTAAACAGGTCATGGTCCGGCCGGACCAGGACGGTCCGGCCGGCAGCTTCCATGCTGGGGGACCAGGTCAAACGGTTTCGTCAGCCGCACGACGGAGGACCTGCGGATTTTCTGATACGGGTAACCCGTACCCCATCTCAGGGTTTGCCCTTATTCGTAAGCGATGGCCTGGAGGACGTTGAGCCTGGCCGCGCGGATGGCCGGGAGGACCGCCGCGATCGCTCCGGCGAGGATCGCGAGGGCCAGCGTGATCAGCAGGTAGCCCCAGGGCACGGTCAGGGACAGGAACTCGTCGCCGAGCGCCTTGACGATCGCCACGCCGAGGCCGACGCCGATCACGATGCCGAGGAGCGCGCCGAAGACCGAGATCAGCACCGACTCGACGGTGATCATCCGGCCGACCTGGGCGCGGCTCATGCCGACCGCGCGGATGAGGCCGAGCTCCCGGGTGCGCTCGAAGACCGACAGCAGCAGCGTGTTGACCACGCCCAGGACCGCCACGATGATCGTGAGGGCCAGCAGCGTGTTGACGATGCCCAGCAGGATGTCGACGAAGTTGTTGGCCTGGTCGATCAGCTGCGACTGGTCGTTGACGGTCACCTCGGGGTTGTTGGCGAACAGGCGGTCGAGCTCCGCGCGTACCTGTGGGACCTGGCTGTCGTTCGCCACCTGCACGAAGCCCTGCTGCGCGAACGGCGACCGGAACCCGCCCGCGTCGGCGCTGCTGATCAGCGAGCTGGAGATCGCCTGGTTGGGCTTGAAGATGCCCACGACGTCGAGGGTGAGCGGAGCGCCGCGGGCGGTCCGCATCGTCACCTGGTTGCCGACGCCGAGGCGCAGGGCGTCGGCGGTGTCCTGGTCCAGCAGTATCTCGCCGGGGTTGAGCTCGCGGACGTTGCCGGCCACCTGCTTGAGGTTGAAGATCGTCGAGGCGGCCTGCGCGTCACCGGCCAGCACGAAGCGGTCGCTGCCGTTGAGGTTGACGGTGTCGGTCCGCAGCGCGACGGCCGCCGACACGCCCGGCAGTGCCGCCATCGTCTGCTCGAGCTCGGGCGGGAAGCCGGCGTTGGCGCCCGGCCCCTGGCTGAAGCTGGTGGTCACGGCGAGCTGGGCGTTGACGTCCCGCTCGAACGCGTTGCTGATGCCGGCTTTGGCGGACTGCGCGAAGACGCCCGCGCCGGTGGCCAGCGCCACGCCGATCATCAGTGCGGCGGCGGTGACGGCGGTCCGGCGCGGGTTCCGGCCGGTGTTGCGGGCGCCGAGCCGCCCCGGCACCGACCAGGCGAAGGCCTTGCCGGCCGCCGTGGTCAGCGGCCGGCTGATGATCGGCGCGAGCAGCGCGACGCCGAGGAAGGTCAGCCCGGCCCCGATCCCGAGGGTCAGCCAGGTCGGCAGGTCACCGACGTGCGCGACGCCGAGCCCGAGCAGCAGCCCGCCGGCGGCCAGGATCACCGAGCCGCCGACGGTGAGCCGGATGAGTGGCTTGTCCGGGGTGACCGCGTCGCGCATGGCGGCGATCGGCGGCACCCGGCTGGCCCGCAGCGCCGGGATCAACGCCGCCACGACCGTGAAGGCGGTGCCGACGGCGAGGGTCGTGAGCACGGCGTACGCCCGGACGACGACGCCGCTGACGGGCAGGCTGGCGTCGATGAACGCCTGGAGCGCCTTGTTGAGGATGTAGCCGACCAGGATGCCCAGCGCGAGCCCGACGATGCTGGCAGCGAGCCCGAGCAGCACCGACTCGAGGAGCACGGACCGGTTGACCTGGCCGCGGCTGGCCCCGAAGGACCGGTAGAGCGCCAGCTCCCGGGTCCGCTGCGCCACCAGCATCGAGAACGTGTTGAAGATCAGGAACGCGCCGGTGAACATGCCGATCAGCGCGAACACCACCAGGCCGGTCTTCAGGATGTTGACGAAGCTCGACGTGGCGCTCTGCTGTTCCTCGGCGACCTGCGCCCCGGTCCGGACGACGTCATCGGGCAGCGCGGCCGCGATCCGGTCGCGCAGCGTCTCGTCGCTGACCCCACCGGCGGCGGTGACGTCGATGCTGGTGAACTTGCCGGGCGCGTTGAGCAGCACCCGCTGCGCCTGGGCGAGCGTGAACGCGACCGTGGTCTCGCCGGCCAACGAGGGCCGGTCGCCGGGAAAACCGAAGATACCGACGATGGTGTACGGGGTAGGCGGCTCGAGCGTGATCACGTTGGCGGTCTGCCCGAGCCCGAACCCGCTGTCCGTCGACAGCCCCTGGTTGATGGCGATCTCGTTGGCGGCCTGCGGCGCCCGCCCCTGCCGAAGCTGGATCAGCGGGTCGTCGTTCTGCCAGGCGATCCCCTGCTGGGGAGGCCCGTTGCCGCCGACCACCTTGCCGTCGCTGCCGATCAGCCTCGCGCCGGCGGAGTAGACGCCCGGGGTCACCCGCTCGACGCCGTCGACCTGCTGGACGGTGTCGACGTCCCGCTGGTCGAGCAGCGCGGTAGGGGTGCCGAGCTGCGCGTTCTGTCCGCCGGGGGTGGTGTCCTGAGCGGTGACCTCGACGTCGATGTCCCGGTTGACGGTGGAGAAGAGCGCGGTGAACCCCTGCGCGAACGTGTCACCGGCGACGAAGGCACCGCTCATGAACATGGTGCCGAGAATGACCGCGAGGGCGGACAGGGCGAGCCGCAACTTGTGCGTGAGCAGCCCGCGCAACATGGACCGGAACATGCCCCGCACGTCTCCTTCAGTTGTCGTCGTCCACGATGGACTCGCTGGTCTCGGGCTTCGCGGTGGTCTTCTTGCGCGGCGCGGCCCGCTTGGCCGCGGCCTTGCGCGGCGTGGCCTTCTCGTCCTCGGGCGCGGCCTCCGCGGCGCTCTGGTCCTGCGGTTCCTGCCGATCGGGGCGCTTGCTCGGACGGCCCTTGGGCGGGTGGGTGGCGACGGGCCGCTGCGCGGCCTTGCGGCGGGTGGTCGCACGTCGCTCGCCGACCTCGGTGCCGGCCCGCACACCCGCCACCTCCGCGTCGGCACCGGCCGCGCCGTGCGAGCCCGTCCCCGTCGCCGTCGGGCCCGCCTGGGCGGTCTGGCTCGGCTGCGCCGGGCTTTGACCGAGCGCCGCCTGGCCGGTGTGGCCGGGCGGTGCCGTGCCTGCGTTGCCGTGCCCGGCCCGGTCGGGCGGCGCCGCGCCTGCCTTGCCTTGCGCGGACTGGCTGGGCGGTGCCGTGCCTGCGTTGCCGTGCCCAGCCTGGTCGGGCGGCGCCGCGCTTGCCTTGCCTTGCGCGGCCCGGCCGGTCCGTGTCGACGGCGGTTGGCTCGTTTGGCGTCGCTCTGTCTGCCTTGTTCGGCCGCGTGCCTGGTCCGGCGGGGCGTGGCCGGTCCGGCCGGTCTCGCCAGCCGATGCCGCGTCTGACGAACGGCCTTCGGCCTGGCCCGGCGCGGCGGGGCTCACGCCAGGCGCCGGCGCGGCGCTGCCGGGTTCCGGTTTTGCCCTGCCCACCGCGCGGGTGGCCCGCCGGGGCGCGTCCGGTGGGGCTTCCTCCGACCCGGCCGGCCGCCGGCGCCGGGGCGTCGCCGGCGCGTCCAGGGCGCGTCGGGTCCGCGGCGCCGGTTCGCCGGGCGCGCCCTGGGGTATCGGCGCCACCGTCTGCGGAGTCGCCTGCGCCGGCGCGGCGGTCAAGGTCGACGGAGCCGTGGACGTCAGCGTCGCCGTCGGGCCGTTGTCGGCCGCGTACACCCGAACCGCGTGCCCCGCGCCCGAACCGCCCAGTCGCGCCGACGGGTCGCGGGAGCCGCCGCCCGCCTCCGTGCCGCCTTCCATCCGGGCCGGGCCACCACCGACCGGGGGCGGGGGTCCGGGATGCGGGGTCCGCCCGGTCGGGTCGGTGGTTCCGCGGCTCTCGTGCGGAAGGCCGGCGGCCGGTCCCAACCCTCGCGGACCTTCGTCGATCGTGCGCATGCGGTCGAGGACGGCGTCGGCGGTGGGTTCGAGGATCTCGTCGACCACGGCGCCGTCGGCGAGGAACAGGACGCGGTCCGCGTACGATGCCGCGACTGGATCGTGGGTGACCATGACGATGGTCTGGCCGTGCGTGGTCACCGACTCGCGCAGGAAGCCCAGGACGTCAGCGCCCGAGCGCGAGTCGAGGTTGCCCGTCGGCTCGTCGGCGAAGATGACGTCGGGTCGCGCGACCAACGCCCGCGCACAGGCCACCCGCTGCTGCTGGCCGCCGGAGAGCTGCGACGGGCGGTGGCCCAGCCGGTCGCCGAGGCGGACGGTGTCGATCACGGTGCGGTACCACGCCGGGTCCGGTTTGCGCCCCGCGATCGACAGGGGCAGCAGGATGTTCTCCTCGGCCGTCAGCGTGGGCAGCAGGTTGAACTGCTGGAAGATGAACCCGATCTTGTCTCTCCGCAGGCGGGTCAGGCCCGCGTCGCCGAGGCCGGTCACCCGGGTGTCGCCGACGAAGACCTCGCCCCGGCTCACCGAGTCGAGCCCCGCCAGACAGTGCATCAGCGTCGACTTGCCGGACCCGGACGGCCCCATGATGGCGGTGAACTTGCCGCGCTCCAGCTCGACGCTCACGTCGCGGAGCGCGACGACCTCGGTCTCGCCGGACCCGTACACCTTCCACACCTGGACGGCCCGCGCGGCCGGTCCGGTCACGCTCGTCGTGGTCACGTCTTCCGATCTTTCCGCAGCTACTCGAGATAAGCGGACATTTGCTGGCTAAACACCCAGCCGCGTTCGGCTGGAGCCGGGGGAGCGGGACGAAGCGGCGGTACGGGAAGATGACCGGTGAACGCTTAAGGGGGCAAGGGTGGCTGACGACGCACGGCCGGTGCGGGTGCTGCTCGCCGACGACCAACCGCTGCTGCGCACGGGCTTCCGCCTGGTCCTCGGCGCCCAGCCGGACCTCGACGTGGTCGGCGAGGCCGGCGACGGCGCCGAGGCGGTCAACCTGGCCCGCCGGCTGCTGCCCGACGTGGTGCTGATGGACGTCCGGATGCCCAGGATGGACGGCGTGGCCGCCACGCGCGCGATCGTCGAGGCCCGGCTTCCGGTCCGGGTCCTGGTGCTGACGACCTTCGACCTCGACGAGTACGTGGTCGGCGCCCTGCGCGCCGGCGCCAGCGGCTTCCTCGCGAAGGACATCCCGGCGGACGACCTGGTGACGGCGATCCGCACCGTAGCCGCCGGCGAAGCGGTCGTCGCTCCCCGGATCCTCAAGCGCCTGCTCGACCGCTTCGCCGCCGCCCTGCCCGACCCGCACGAGACGACCCCACCGGCCCTGGCGACGCTCACGGAACGGGAGCGCGAGGTGCTGGTCCAGGTCGCCCGCGGCCTGTCCAACGCGGAGATCGCCCGCAAGCTCTCGGTGAGCGAGACGACGATCAAGACCCACGTGGGCCACGTCCTGACCAAACTCGGCCTCCGCGACCGAGTCCAGGCGGTCGTCCTCGCGTACGAGTCCGGCCTGGTCCGTCCCGGCATCTGAGTCCCGGCCGTCCGCAAGATCGACATCAGGGTCGACGACTGCGATCCTGACTCGCCAATGGCTGCTTCGAAAGGGCGTGGTGGGGCCTGGCTCGGTCGATCGACGAATCGGGCGTGGTCGCCCGCGGACGACAAACCCGACGACGACGTCCCCGATCGTGGTCCCGACGCATGGGTGGGTCGGCTCGCCGCCGCTCCCGTGGAATGCGCGGCGTCGGACACCGGACCCGGACCGGATAGGGTGTGCCGCGTGGGGGACGGATCGGTGCGCGTGGATCCGGTGGCGCAGTTCTGTGCCGATCTGCGGCGCCTGTGGCGGGCTACCGGCCGTGACCTGCCGAGCGTCGCCCGTGAGGTGAAGATCAGCCGGGCGCAGCTCTACGCGATCCTCGGTGGCGAGATCCGGCGCCCCCCGGACTTCGAGGCGCTCGTGCGCCCGCTCGTGCTCGCCTGTGGTGGCACCGACGCCGAGCTGGCCGACTGGCGGCGCCGTCACGACGTGCTCGTCGGCGTCCACGAAGGACTCCGGCGCCGGCCCGCGCCGCGCACGGCCGGGCCGAACCAGCTTCCTGCCGGCACCGGGGAGTTCGCGGGTCGGGTCGACGCCCTCGACGCGCTCGACAGCGCGACAAGCCCGGTCGTCGTCGTGGCGGGGCCACCCGGCGTCGGTAAGACCGCGCTCGCCGTGCACTGGGCTCACCACACCGCCGAGCGCTTCCCGGACGGACAGCTCTATGTGGACCTGCGGGGGTACGACCGTGACGTGGTCGACCCGGCCGACGCGGTGCGGAGCCTGCTCGACGCGCTCGGGGTGGCGCCGCACGAGGTGCCGGTCGACCGGGACGCGCGCTTCGCCCGGTACCGCAGCCTCGCCGCTGGCCGCCGGATGCTCGTCGTCCTCGACAACGCCCGCGACGCCGACCAGGTGCGGCCGCTGCTGGCCGGCAGCCCGCCCGTGCGCACGCTGGTCACCAGCCGCAACCCGCTGACCACCCTCGTCGCCGCGACGGGTGCTGCCCCGGTCGCCCTCGACCTGCCCGACGCGGCCGAGGCCGCGGAGCTGATGCGGGCGCGGCTGGGAGACGGTGACGCCGACGTGGACGACGCGGTGGCCGCGTGCGGGCGGCTTCCGCTCGCGCTCGCCCTGGTCGCCGCGCGCGTCCGGCAGACGGGCTTCCCGCTGGCCGTCGCCGCGGCCGAGCTGCGCCTGTCCGGGTCGGGCGCGTTCGCCGAGCTGCGGGCGGTGTTCGCGTGGTCGCGCGAGGCGCTCAGTCCCGCCGCCGCCCGGCTCTTCCGGCTGCTCGGCCTCACCGCCGGCCCGGACATCGCCGCCGACGCCGTGGCCGCGCTGGCCGGGACGCACGACGCCCGCGCGATCCTGGGCGAGTTGGTCGATGCCGGCCTGCTGGTCGAACACCGGCCGGCCCGCTATCTGATGCACGACCTGCTGCGCGAGCACGCCGGCGAGCTCGCCCGCGAGCAGGACCCGGCCGACGAGCGCCGGGCCGCGCTGACCCGGCTGCTCGACTTCTACACGAGCACCGCCCACGAGGCCGATCGCGTGCTGAACCCGGCCCGCGCGCCGATCCCGCTGCCGGTCGCGACGGGCAACGGCGACGTCCCGTACGAGAAGGCACTGGCCTGGCTCGACGCCGAGCGCTCGGTGCTGCTGTCGGCGCTGCGCCAGGCGCGCGACGACGGGCTCGACCGGCACGCGTGGCAGCTCGGGTGGGCGCTGGACACCTACCTGTTCGAACGGCGCCGGTGGGACGACGAGGGCGCCGCCTGGTTCGTCGCGCTGCGGGCCGCGACCGCGCTGGTCGACCGGGCCGCCGCCGCGCACGCCCACCGCTTCCTCGGCGCCGTCGCCGGCAGGTTGGAGCGCTTCGCCGAGGCGTACGGGCACATGCGCGAGTCGATGGAGCTCTGCCGCGCGGCTGGTGACCGGCCCGGCGAGGCGGAGACCGAATTCGTGCTGTCGTACGTGTGCTGGCTCCAGGCCGACCACGGCCGGGCGCTGGAGCACATCGAGCGGTCGCTGCGGGTGTGGTCGGAGCTGGGCGAGCCGAGCTGGGAGGGCCGGGCTGCCATGGCGGTCGGCTGGTACCACGCGCAGCTCGGCGACCACCAGACCGCGGTGACGTTCTACGAGCGTGCGATCGCCGTGCAGCGGGCGGCCGCCGACCGGGCCAACGAGGGGATAACCCGCCAGGGCCTCGGTCATGCCCACCTCGCGCTCGGCGCGCACGCGGCGGCGGCCGAACAGTTCGAGCTCGGCCGGGCGCTGGCCCGCGAGCTCGGCGACCCGATCCTCGACGCCGCGCACGCCAACCACCTCGGCGACGTGCACCAGGCCCTGGGGGATGCGGTCGCGGCCAGGGAGTGCTGGGAGTTCGCCCACGAGCGGTTCGCCCGCGCCGGCCACCCGCAGGCACCCGACGTCGCCCGCAAGCTGGCCTAGACGACCACGCGCTGGCCTTGGCGGCCTCGCGCTGGCCTTGGCGGCCTCGCGCTGGCCTTGGCGGCCTCGCGCTGGCCTTGGCGGCCTCGCGCTGGCCGTGGCGGCCTCGCGCTGGCCGTGGCGGCCTCGCGCTGGCCGTGGCGGCCTCGCGCTGGCCGTGGCGGCCTCGCGCTGGCCTAGGCGACCACTCGCTGGCGCAGGCGGCCGAGGGCCGCCCCGACCGCCGCGCCGCTGGCGACCGCGGCCGTCCAGGGGACGAGGATGCTGACCAGGAACTCCGGCCGGAGTACGTCACGGACCGCCGACTGCCAGTCGGGTGGCACGGCGTCGCCGGTGGTGAGGTAGCCCGCCCGCTGGTTCGCCCAGACCACCGCCTCGGGGATGCCGACCACGAGCACCGCGACGAGGGCGGCGCAGCCGGCCAGCACCCCGGCGCGCAGGCCGGTGGCGAACGAGCGGGTGCGCCAGGCTGTGGCGAGCGCGACGGCCAGCAGCAGGGCGTTCGGGACCGTCGTCCAGAAAACGAGGACGCCTCCCCGGTCGTGTGCGAGCGACCAGCGCGAGGCCGCCAACGACGCTGCCGCGACGACGAGCAGCACGCCGGCGGCGGCGAGCCAGGCGTGGCGGGATGCTCCCGACCGGATCGCGGCCCACGCTCCGCCGACCGCGAACCAGCGCCGCTCCCGTGGCGGGTCGATGTTCGCCAGCTCGGCACGCAGCGCGGCACCCCAGGCCGAGCGGCTCTCGGGCAGGCCGGAGGTGGCCAGGTCGAGCAGGAGCTGCGAGCCGTCGCGCACCGGGTGCCTGGAGCCGGGAGCGTCACCGAGAGCGGCGCCGATCACCGGCCACGGCGCGGCCCAGACCAGCGCGGCCAGGAAGATCGGGAACGGCGCCAGCAGGTCGCCCTCGCCGAGGTTCGGCACGACCGGGAAGCCGCCCGGGTCGGCCCGATAGCTCGCGAGCAGCGGCAGGTGGGCGGCCGCGCTGCCGGCGGCGACGGCCAGCAGCGCCAGCAGCCCGACCACGGTGCCGGCACCGAACCCGCGCGCCCGGGACACGGCGGCCGCGAGCAGGGCGCTGAGCCCGGCACAGGCGAGCGCGGCGGCCGGGCCGAGCACGACCGCGAGCAGCGCCACGTCGAAGCCCCAGCGTGAGCCGTGGGGGACGGCGGCGAGGTAACCGCGTTCGAGGCCGAAGGTGAGCGCGGCGGCCACGACGGCGAGCGCGACCAAGCCCGGTCGGACGGGCCGCGCGAACCCGGACCGCAGCGCCGCCCGGACGCGGGTGCCGAGCGGGCGCTGGTCCGGCTGCGGGAGTCGGGTCACGAGGAGCACGAGCGCGAGCAGTGGCGCCATACCCAGCACCACGAGGAGAAGCACGGCGAGCATCGGCGTCCTCCGGACGGTGTCTCAGGCGGTCCCGGGCGCGAGCCGGGGTGCGGTTGCGCCGTCCCTGGCCGGCGCGGGCGCGGTGACGGCGCGGGCGAACTCGGCGCCCGCGGTGCTGAGCCGGTAGAGGTGCCGCGCCGGACGCCCGCGGGGCGGGTCGGTCTCCCACGAGGTCTCGACGTGCCCGCGCTCGGTCAGGCGGATGAGGATCGGGTAGACGGTGCCGGCCTTGAGCCCGAGGACGCGGCACAGGTCGTAGCCGTGGCTCCAGCCGTCGCCGGCCTCGCCGAGAGCGGCGAGCACGGCGACGGTCTGGGGCGACGGGCGTCGTACACGTACCATCGCACCAATATCTACCTAGGTAGAGTTAGTGCGCAACCCCCTCAGTAGGCCAGGTTCGGGCGCAGCCAGCGCTCGGCCTCTTCCACCGTCATCCCGCGGCGGGCGGCGTAGTCGATGATCTGGTCCTGGCCCAGGCGGCCGACCGTGAAGTAGCGCGACTCGGGGTGCTGGAAGATCAGGCCGCTGACGGCGGCGGCCGGGGTCATCGCGTACGACTCGGTCAGCCCCACCCCGATCGTGTCGGTGCCGAGCAGCTCGAACAGCTCCTTCTTCTCGCTGTGGTCGGGGCTGGCCGGGTAGCCGAGCGCGGGCCGGATCCCGCGGAACCGCTCCGCGTGCAGGTCCTCCAGCACCGGAGCCGCGTCGGCGGGCTCGAACCACTCGCGGCGGGCCTGGAGGTGCACGTACTCCGCGAACGCCTCGGCCAGCCGGTCGGCCAGCGCTTTGACCATGATCGCCCGGTAGTCGTCGTGCTCGGCCTCGAAGCGCTTCGCCAGCGCCTCGGCGCCGTGGATGGCGACCGCGAAGCCGCCCAGGTGGTCGCCGCTCGGTGCCACGTAGTCGGCCAGGCTGCGGTTGGCCCGCCCGTCCGGCTTCCGGGTCTGCTGGCGCAGCATCGGGAAACGGACCCCGTTGTCGAGCACGATGTCGTCGCCCTCGCTGTGTGCGCCCCAGAAGCCGTACAGGCCGCGCGCCTCGAACGAGCCGTCCGCGATGATCGTGTCGAGCAGCGCGTTGGCGTCATCGAAGAGCTCGCGGGCCACCGGCTGCTCCAGGATGGCCGGGAACTTGCCCTTCAGCTCCCAGGCGAGGAACAGGAACTGCCAGTCGACGTACGCGCGCAGCTCCGCGATGGCGGGCCGTACCTCGCGGACACCGGTGAACTGCGGCACCGGCGGCGCGTCGGTAAAGACCTGCTCGCGGTTGGCGCGCGCGGCTTCGAGGGTCAGCAGCGGCTGGGCGTGCCGGTTGGCGTGCTGCTCGCGCAGCCGCTCCTGCTCGGCGCGGTTCTCCTCGTCGAGCGTGACGGCCCGCTTGGTGTCGAGCAGGTCGGACACCACGCCGACGACCCGGGAGGCGTCGAGGACGTGGACCGTCGATCCCTCGTACGCGGGAGCGATCTTGACCGCGGTGTGTTGCTTGGACGTGGTCGCCCCGCCGATCAGCAGCGGCACCGTGAAGCCGCGGCGCTGCATCTCGGCACCGACCGCGACCATCTCGTCGAGCGACGGGGTGATCAGGCCCGACAGACCGATCACGTCGGCCTTCTCGGCGATCGCGGTCTCGAGGATCGTGGCGGCGGGCACCATCACCCCGAGGTCGACCACCTCGTAGTTGTTGCAGCCGAGGACCACGCCGACGATGTTCTTGCCGATGTCGTGCACGTCGCCCTTGACGGTGGCCAGCACGACCTTGCCCTGGCCGCGCGTCTCCTCGGCATCGCCCGCCAGCCGGGCCGCCTCCATGAACGGCTCGAGGTAGGCCACCGAGCGCTTCATGACCCGGGCGCTCTTGACCACCTGCGGCAGGAACATCCTGCCGGAGCCGAACAGGTCGCCGACGACCTTCATGCCGTCCATCAGCGGACCCTCGATGACGTCGAGCGGCCGGGGCAGGAGTTGCCGGGCCTCCTCGGTGTCGTCCTCGATGAAGTCGACGATGCCGTGCACGAGCGCGTGCGAGAGCCTTTCGGAGACCGGTGCCTCGCGCCAGGAGAGGTCGACCGTGCGCCGCTTGCCCTCGCCCTTGACGGTGGCGGCGAACTCGACGAGGCGGTCGGTCGCGTCCGGTCGCCGGTCGAACAGCACGTCCTCGACGAGCTCGAGCAGGTCGGCCGGGATGTCCTGGTAGACGGCGAGCTGGCCGGCGTTGACGATGCCCATGTCGAGCCCCGCCTTGACGGCGTGGAAGAGGAACGCCGAGTGCATCGCCTCGCGCACCACGTCGTTGCCGCGGAACGAGAAGGACAGGTTCGAGATGCCGCCACTGGTACGCGCGCCCGGGCACCGCTCCTTGATCAGCGGGAGTGCCTCGATGAAGGCCTTCGCGTAGCCGTTGTGCTCGGAGATGCCGGTCGCCACGGCCAGCACGTTCGGGTCGAAGACGATGTCCTCGGGAGCGAAGCCGGCCTTGTCGACCAGCAGGTCGTACGCCCGGCCGCAGATTTCGACCTTGCGGTCGCGGGTGTCGGCCTGACCCTGCTCGTCGAAGGCCATCACGACGACGCCGGCGCCGAAGCCGCGGATGCTGTGCGCCTGCTCGAGGAACGCCTCCTCGCCCTCCTTGAGGCTGATCGAGTTGACCACGCCCTTGCCCTGCACGCACTTGAGGCCGGCCTCGAGC
Source organism: Asanoa sp. NPDC049475 (assembly GCF_040676915.1). NCBI lineage: Bacteria > Bacillati > Actinomycetota > Actinomycetes > Micromonosporales > Micromonosporaceae > Asanoa > Asanoa sp. NPDC049475. The sequence continues at coordinate 61,411 of NZ_JBFAPY010000002.1, forward strand.
ACGCTCCACTTCGAGCTGTCGACCATCACGGGGATGCGGGCGACCTCGGGCTCGGTGGCGATCAGGTTGAGGAACGTGGTCATCGCGCGCTCGCTGTCGAGCAGGTCGGCGTCCATGTTGACGTCGAGCAGGTTGGCGCCGCCGCGCACCTGGTCGAGGGCCACGTCGACGGCGCCCTGGTAGTCGTCGGCCTCGATCAGCCGGCGGAACCGGGCCGAGCCGGTGACGTTGGTGCGCTCGCCGATCATCACGAAGCCGGTGTCGGGGCCGATCGCGAACGGCTCGAGGCCGCTGAAGCGGGTGGTCGCCTTCGGCGGTTCGACGGTGCGCGGCGGGGCGTTTCGCACCGCTTCCGCGATGCGGTTGATGTGCGCCGGGGTCGTGCCGCAGCAGCCGCCGACGATGTTGACCAGCCCGGCGCCGGCGAACTCGCCGATCAGCTCGCCGGTCTCCGCCGGGGTCTGGTCGTAGCCGCCGAACGCGTTGGGCAGGCCCGCGTTGGGGTGGGTGGCGACGAAGGTGTCGGCGATGCGGGCGAGCTCGGCCACGTGGGGCCGGAGCTCCTTGGCGCCGAGCGAGCAGTTGGCGCCGACCACCAGCGGCTTGGCCTGCTCGATCGACCGCCAGAACGCCTCGACGGTCTGCCCGGAGAGCGTGCGCCCCGAGATGTCGACGAACAGCGAGATCCAGAGCGGCAGGTCGGGGGCCACCTCGCGGGCCGCGGCGAGGGCCGCCTTGGCGTTGAGCGTGTCGAAGATCGTCTCGATCAGCAGCAGGTCGACGCCGCCTTCGGCCAGGGCTTCGATCTGCTCCGCGTACGAGGCCTTCACCTGGTCGAAGGTGACCGCGCGGTAAGCCGGGTCGTCGACCTTGGGGGAGAGCGAGAGGGTGACGTTGAGCGGCCCGACGGAGCCGGCGACGAACCGGCCGCCGATCTCGTCGGCCGCCTGCCGGGCCAGCCGGGCACCGGCCAGGTTCATCTCGCGGACGTGGGCCTCCAGGCCGTAGTCGGCCTGGCCGACGCTGGTCGCGGTGAACGTGTTGGTGGTGGTGATGTCGGCGCCGGCGGCGAGGTACTGCCGGTGGATGTCGAGGATCAGGTCGGGCCGGGTCAGGTTGAGCAGATCCGGGTCGCCGGTGACGTCCTGCGGGTGATCGTCCGGCACGAGGCCGCCCGCCCGGTAGTCGGCAGCCGTGAGCTCGGCGGCCTGGATCATCGTGCCCCAGGCGCCGTCCAGCACCAGGACCCGCTCGCCCAGCAGACGGCGCAACTCGGTCTCCACGTGGAACACCTCCGATTCAACGGAGGCGTCCTTGAGCCCTCCTGCCGCTGCGGCGACAAGTGGTCCGGACGAGCGTGGCGGGACTCTCGCCCCGTTGCAGCGCCTCTCGTCTCGGACCGATAACGCTACCCGACTCTCAGCTCGCACCGACCACGAAGCCCAGGCGTCGTCGACCGGGTCCAGGCTCCAGCCGCGCCGCAGCGTGCGGATCGTGGATTCGGACAGGTAGCCGTCTGGGCGGCTGCCCGCGGTCGGTGAACCGGCAGCGAAGCTCGTCGACGTGAGCATTGCCGAGGTCGCTGAGGCGCTGGAAGCGGCGCCGCACGATCAGCTACGGATCAAATGTCGACAAGGACGTGCTCGCCGTTTATTCGGTGACGGTCGAGCATCGGGCTATTGGCGTGCTGCTCTTCCGACACGACGACTCATTCGTGTGGCGGGTGGCTCGAGCAAAGCCCATGAACGGTGCCGAGTTCGAGACCTGGCTCGGGAGGGACAGAGATGAGTGAACGACCGGACTTCACCGCCATGACCAAGGAGGAGATCGGCGACTGGTTTCTGAGCAATGACACCAGCGCGCTGGTGGCCGCTGCCGACCGCGCGGTCGAACCGATGACACAGGTGGACGAGCGAGGTGCGCCCGCGATGCGGCCCGCGACCTTCCGGCTGCCTCCGTCGATCATCGAGTGGCTGGAGCAGGCCGCCGGCCGCGACCGCGAAGGTAAGTCAGGCATTGTCCGGCCAGCCCTGCAGGAGTACCGGGACCGTCATCGCGGAGAAGCCGCCTGACGCCCGGCGGGGATTGCCGCTGCCCGGTGCGCCAATCGGACGCTGCCTCTAGTCGTCGGCTCCCGGGGTCACCACCTCGACCACCTCGCGCTGGCGGGGCGCCGGATATGGCGGCGGCGTCCCGCCGAACGCCGGACACAGCGCCTGGTGTGCGCACCACCCGCATAGTCGGCTCGGTTTCGGTTGGAACTCCTTGGCCTCCTTGGCTCGCTCGATCGCCTGCCACAGCGCCAGCAAGGTGCGTTCGAAGCGGGCCAGTTCGTCGGCGTCGGGTGAGTAGTCGCAGATCTCCTGGTCTTTCAGGTAGAGCAGCCGGAGCACCCGCGGCACCACGCCCCGGGTGCGCCAGAGGACCAGCGCGTAGAACTTGAGCTGGAAGAGCGCTCGCGCTTCGAAAGCCTCGCGGGGCGCGCCGCCCGTCTTGTAGTCGACCACCCGCAGCGCGCCGTCGGGGGCGACGTCGAGCCGGTCGATGTAGCCCCGGATCAGCAGCTGGTCGTCGACCAGGGCGCTGATCAGGGTCTCCCGCTCGGCCGGCTCCAGCCGGCGCGGGTCTTCCACCGTGAAGTAGCCGGCCAGCAGCCCACGGGCCGAGGCCAGGAAGTCGTCGGTCGTCCAGGGCCGGACCACGTCGACGGCGGGATCGTCCAGGGCCACCAGCGCAGGGGGACCGTCTTCGAACAGGTCGGCCAGCTCCGGGACCTCCTCGACCATGCGGGACCACTCGGGCGCCACGAGGTCGGCGGCCGCCTCGGCGGTGCGCTCGGCGGCCGGTAGGTCGAACAGCCTCTCCAGCACCGCGTGCACCAGCGTGCCGCGGGCCTGATCAGGGGTCTGGGTCTCGGGTAGGCGGTCGATCGTGCGGAACCGGAACAGCAACGGGCAGGTCTTGAAGTCGGCCGCACGGGAGGGCGACAGCGTGGGATGAACCGGCGCCTCGTCGTGCGGTTCGAGGGACACAGCCTGCGTTGTCATGCCTCAGACGCTAAACGAGGGGTACGACGAATCCGCGCGGGCGGGTCGTGTCGATAGCATCGATACGATGGCAGACAACGCGAGCGGTGATGATCGCCCTGAGCGGCGACCCGGCATGGTGGTCGGGCGCCTTTGGGGTGTCCCGCTCTACCTCAATCCCTCTGTGCTCCTGCTCGCGGCGCTGATCACGCTGCTCTACGGCAACTTCGTCCGGCAGCAGCTCGACCTGAGCGTCCCCGCCGGCTACCTGGTCGGCTTCGGCTTCGTCGTCTGCCTCCTGCTCTCCGTCCTGCTCCACGAGCTCGGCCACGCGATCACCGCCCGGCGCTTCGGCATCGGGGTGAAGGGGATCACGTTGGAGCTGCTCGGCGGCTACACCGAGATGGACCGCGACGCGCCCAACCCGCGCGTCGACCTGCTCGTCTCCCTGGCGGGGCCGGCCGTGTCGCTGGTGCTCGGCGCCGGCGCGATCGGAGTGACCCTCGCCCTGCCCGACGGCACCCTCTGGAACGAGCTCAGCTTCCAGGTGGCGTTCAGCAACGTCGTGGTCGCGATCTTCAACGTGCTGCCGGGCCTGCCCCTGGACGGCGGCCGTGCCCTGCGCGCCATCGTCTGGTGGGTCTCCAAGGACCGCCACATCGGCACGGAGGTGGCCGGCTGGGTCGGCCGCGGCCTCGCCGTCGCGGTGGCGATCACGGTGGCCGCGCTCGCGTACTTCGACATCCTGTCGCTCTTCGGTCTCGTCTTCATGCTGCTGATCGCGCTGACCCTCTGGCAGGGTGCCGGCCAGAGCATCCGGTTCGCCCGGATCAGCCGGCGGTTCCCGCTCATCGACCTGCGCCGGCTGGCCCGGCCGGTGTTCACGGTGCGCAGCGGCACCCCGCTGGCCGAGGCGCAGCGGCTGGCCCTCGCCGCCGGCAGCCAGGACTACGTGCTGGCCACGGCGGACTCCTCGGGGCGCCTGGTCGGGCTGGTCGAGAAGGCCGCGGTCGAGGCCGTACCCCTCGAGCGCCGTCCCTGGGTCTCCGTCGACACCGTGGCCCGGGGGATCGACGGCGTGCCCACGATCCCGGTCGGCACGAGCGGCGATCAGGTGATCACGACGGTTCAGCGCAACCCGGGCTCGCAGTACCTGGTGACTTCGGGCGAAGATGTGGTCGGTGTGCTGCGCCTGTCTGACCTCGCGCAGCTGCTGGAGCCCAACGGAAAGACGAGGACGTGAACCCGATCACCACCGAGCACACCGACCCGAACGCGACCCCCGAAAAGCGGGGGTCCGAGCCCGACACCACCCCGAGCAACCGGGGGCCGTTCCGGGTCGGCGAAAGGGTCCAGCTCACCGACCCCAAGGGTCGCATGCACACCGTCACCCTCGAGCCCGGCCGCGAGTTCCACACGCACCGCGGCGCGCTCGCCCACGACGCACTCATCGGCCTGCCGGACGGCTCGGTCGTCCGCTCCGCCGGCGGCACAGAGTATTTGGCCCTCAGGCCGCTTTTGTCCGACTACGTGCTGTCCATGCCCCGCGGCGCCCAGGTGATCTACCCGAAGGACGCCGGCCAGATCGTCACGATGGGCGACATCTTCCCGGGCGCGCGCGTGCTGGAGGCCGGTGCCGGCTCCGGCGCCCTGGCCAGCTGGCTGCTGCGCGCGGTCGGCCCGTCGGGTGACCTGATCTCGTACGAGCTTCGCGAGGACTTCGCCGCCATCGCCCGCAAGAACGTCGAGGCCTTCTTCGGCGGCCCGCACCCGGCGTGGACCCTGCGCAACGGCGACGTGCTGACCTGCACCGACACCGGCTTCGACCGGATCATCCTCGACCTGCTCGCCCCCTGGGACGCCGTCGACCTGATCTCCCGCGCGCTGGTGCCGGGCGGCGTCTTCATCGGCTACGTCGCGACCACCACGCAGCTCTCCGACCTGGTCGAGGCGCTGCGCGAGAAGGGCGGCTTCACCGAGCCCCGCGCCTGGGAGTCGCTGGTCCGGGACTGGCACGCCGAGGGCCTGGCCGTCCGCCCCGACCACCGCATGATCGCGCACACGGCCTTCCTGGTCTCGGCGCGCAAGCTCGCCCCGGGCGTCATCGCCCCGCCCCGCCGGCGCAAACCCTCCAAGGGCGCAGAGGCCTACGCGATACGCAAGGCGGCGTCCCGGGCACCGCAGGACCCGCCGGTCGACGGCGCGGGGCCGGAGCCGGACGCCGTTTCGCCGGCCGTGGCCGGCGGTAACCCGACGACGGGGCACGTGGGAGCGATCCCGCCAGCGAACGGCTCCGCCGGCCCAGGCGCCGCCAACGGCCACGACACGCCGGACGGGTCCGCCACGCCGCGGGATCTTCCGGGCGAGCCCAGATGAGCCGGCCCTCGTTCGGCGGCGGCAACGACCTGCCCGCCGTCTTCCCGGACTGGTCGCCGTACCCCGACCTGGACTCCGCCGCCCGGGCCTACCTGCGCGACCCCGACGTCGCGCTGGAGGCCCTGGGCGGCGTCCTCAACGGCGCCACGGTCGTGTGTTTCACCCTCGAGCGCTTCGTCAACGAGGTCAACGGCGTCTGGCAGGAGGTCGTCGTCTGCGACGGCAGCCGCCTGGTGCTCTGGCACGGCGAGGACGTGCCGCCCACCGACGGCCCGGCCGGCTCGATGACCTCGTCGCTGCGGGTCGTGCCGCTCTCGACCGTCACCGAGGTGGGCTGCCGGCGCCGGCTCTCGCGGTCGCCCAGCGGCCAGGCGCGCACCGACTCGATCGACGTCTACCTGCTGCTCAGCTCGATGGACGAGGCCGGAGCGGGTGACGAGGGCGTTCAGACGCCCCGCCACGACGCGCTGCGGTTCGGCAAGACGCTCGACGATGGGGGAGCGGGGCAGATCACCCGCCTGGAGGACTTCGCCCGGCTGGTCGCCTCGTTGGTCGGCCGTCCCACTTTGTGAGACGGCGGAGCCGTTATTCGACGGGGGCGTTCGGGCCGGCGATCTCCTCGTCGGAGTCGCCGCGCATCACGTGGATGCACTCGCCGGGGCAGTCCTTCGCCGAGTCCAGCACGTCCAACCGCAGGTGAGCGGGCACGTCAACCCGGACACCAGGTGACACCTGCAGCTCTCCTGACGCGTCCTTGACGTACGCCAGGCCGTCGATGTCGAACTCGAACACGTCCGGGGCGTACTGCACACAGAGCCCATCGCCCGTGCACAGATCCTGGTCCACCCAGACCCGCAACTGATCAGTCTCGGTCTGAGTCGTCACTTGGCCTCCCGCGAGCTACGTTCGTACGTTCCGACCGTACCCGACGATGGTTTTGGGGCTCCTCCGCAGTGACGAACACCAAATCTTCGAGATCAAGACTCAGTGACGAGGGTGTTGCCTGGGTCTAAATCGTCGTCGGAGCGGTTAGTGTTATGACAGAACGTTTTTAGCCCCCCGGGGAGGTGGGACGTGGCACGCAGCGACGACGCGGATGCGCGCGCCGCACGGTGGGAGAAGGAGACCCACGATCTCTCCACCCAGGTCGCGTTCCTTCAAGAGGAACTCGCTCTGGTGCGGCGCAGGCTCACAGAGAGCCCCCGACACGTCCGTCAGCTCGAGGAGCGGCTCGCGGCAACGCAGGCGCAGCTGGCCCGAGTGTCCGAAAACAACGAGCGGCTCGTCACGACCCTCAAAGAGGCTCGGGCCCAGATCGTCACACTCAAGGAAGAGATCGACCGCCTGGCACAGCCGCCGAGCGGTTACGGCGTCTTCCTGACCCGCCACGACGACGGCACGGTGGATGTCTTCACCGGCGGTCGCAAGCTGCGCGTGGCCGTGTCTCCGTCGATCGAGACGGAAGAGCTCAAGCGCGGCCAGGAGGTCCTGCTCAACGACGCGCTCAACGTGGTCGACGCGTTCGGCTACGAGCGGGTCGGCGAGGTCGTCATGCTGAAGGAGATCCTGGAAAACCCGAGTGGCGGTGCTGGTGACCGCGCTCTGGTGATCTCCCACGCTGACGAGGAGCGGATCGTCCACCTGGCCGAGTCGCTCATCGGCGCCGCACTGCGCAGCGGTGACTCGCTCATGATCGAGCCCCGCTCGGCGTACGCGTACGAGCGGATCCCGAAGAGCGAGGTCGAGGAGCTCGTCCTCGAGGAGGTCCCCGACGTCGGCTACGAGGACATCGGTGGCCTGCACACGCAGATCGAGGCGATCCGCGACGCGGTGGAGCTGCCGTTCCTGCACGCCGACCTGTTCCGCGAGCACCAGCTGCGGCCGCCTAAGGGCATCCTGCTCTACGGACCGCCCGGTTGCGGCAAGACCCTGATCGCCAAGGCGGTCGCCAACTCGTTGGCGAAGAAGATCGCCGAGCGACGTGGCGAGGAGAAGCACACCAGCTACTTCCTCAACATCAAGGGTCCGGAGCTGCTCAACAAATACGTCGGCGAGACCGAGCGGCACATCCGGCTGGTGTTCCAGCGGGCCCGTGAGAAGGCCGGCGAGGGCACCCCGGTGATCGTGTTCTTCGACGAGATGGACTCGGTGTTCCGCACCCGCGGCTCCGGCGTCTCCTCCGACGTGGAGAACACGATCGTCCCGCAGCTGCTGTCGGAGATCGACGGCGTGGAGGGGCTCGAGAACGTCATCGTGATCGGCGCGTCCAACCGCGAAGACATGATCGACCCCGCCATCCTGCGCCCCGGCCGACTCGACGTGAAGATCAAGATCGAGCGTCCGGACGCCGAGGCCGCGAAGGACATCTTCAGCAAGTACATCCTGGCCGGCCTGCCGCTGCACGGCGACGACCTGGCCGAGCACGGCGGCGACACCCAGGCCACGGTCGAAGCGATGATCGAGGCGGTCGTCCTCCGGATGTACTCCGAGTCCGAAGAGAACAGGTTCCTCGAGGTCACCTATGCCAACGGTGACAAGGAGGTCCTCTACTTCAAGGACTTCAACTCGGGCGCGATGATCCAGAACATCGTCGACCGGGGCAAGAAGATGGCCATCAAGGAGTTCCTCGCCTCGGGCCGCAAGGGCATGCGCCTCCAGCACCTGCTGGACGCCTGCGTCGACGAGTTCCGCGAGAACGAGGACCTGCCCAACACCACCAACCCCGACGACTGGGCCCGCATCTCCGGCAAGAAGGGCGAGCGGATCGTCTACATCCGCACGCTCGTCTCCGGCGGCAAGGGCACCGAGGCCGGCCGCTCCATCGAGACGGCCAGCAACACCGGTCAGTACCTGTAACAAGATCTCCACGAAAGGGGCGACGCCTTCGGGCGCCGCCCCTTTCCGCATGCTCGGTTTCTGTATGGTGCCTGGCATGCGTCGTGTCATGATCATTCTGTTCCTGATCGGAGCGTTGTCGCTGGCCGCGTGCGGTGACCTGGCCGAAGGGCCGGGCGAGCCCGCGCCGGTCGTGACCGACACGCTCGACGATCTGGCTGTCGCGCGCGCGGCGTTCGAGCGTGGGTCCGCCGAGAAGACGTACAGCATCTCGATCCAGATCTCGGCCGGCGAGCGCCAGCTCTCGAAGGTCGACATGGCGGTCGACGCCGCGGCCGACGCGGCGACGGTGACCATGGTGGCTGACGAGTACCAGGAGATGGTCTGGCTCGGTGACGAGCTCCTGGTCAAGCAGGACGACGGTACCTTTCTGCGGGTCGAGGTCGGCAAGCTGCGGGCCGATGGCCCGCTGCGTACCTCGCTCGACCTGGCTCGGGCAAGCGTCCTGCCCGGCGTGCTCATCTCGCGCAAGGTCGAGGAGACGGCCGGCACGCGTGTCTACGAGGGCCGCCTCCAACTGCAAATGGCGCTGGACGCCGCGCCGGCCGAGGCCCGGAAGTCGATGGGGGCGACGGTGCTACGCGCCCGCAACGCCCAGGCCGTCCCCTTCCGGCTCGGCGTCGACGCGCAGGGCCGGCTGCTGCGCCTGACCTACGAGATCGAGACCACCGAGGGCCTGGAAACGATCGCGATCCGGATGAGCGGGTACGGCACCGCCGTCACCGTCGTCCGGCCGAAGCCGGAGCAGGTCAAGAACGCTACGTCCGAGCACTACGCGGCGCTGTAGCGGCGAGCAAGATCCTCTATCCTTCGCCGGTGCCCACAACGCCTCGCCTCCTGGCCGCCACCCCACTCGGTGGTGTGCTGCTGGTCGCCGGCTGCACTGGTAGACGCGTCGAGCCGCACCACGCTGCGGCTCACCGAGCATCGTGCTGGGTGCGGCCACCATTGCCGCCGCGCCGCGACATCGAGCCGGCCGGCGAGGTTTTCTACAACCGGTGACGTACGTACCCCGAAATGGGTCGGTGCGCGGTCCTCAAGATCGCTAAAGTGTCCCGGTGTTTCGATCCCTTCCTGTTCTCGCCCTGATCGGCGTCCTGCTCGTCGCCGGCTGTGCCACGCCGGCCGCCGAGTCGGCCGCTCCGTCCACCTCTTCGCCCTCACCCACCGCCGACGCCCGTGACGCCGTGACCGTCGTCAAGGAGTCGTTCCAGCGGAGCTTCGATACGAAGTCGTTCACGATGACCGCGCACATCGCGGTCGGCAAGCAGCAGAGCCTCGACATGACCGCTCGCGTCGACCTCGCCGCCGACGCCATGGTGATCTCGCTGGAGGGGATGCAGACCCCCGTCGAGGTCGTGAAGCTGGGCGACGACCTCTTCATCAAGTCCGGCCAGGCGGGGAAGAAGCCCTACCTGCGGCTCGAGGTCGACAAGCTCAACGCGTCCAGCCCGATGCGCAACTCCCTTGACGTCACGCAGCACTCGGGAATCCTCGGCGGCGTGGTCACGGCGGAGAAGCACGACGGCGCCGACGGCTCGGTGACCTACGAAGGCATCGCGGACATCAAGAAGGCCGTCGAGGCCGCGCCGGAGAAGGCCAAGTCCCAGCTCGAGCCCGTGTCACGCCTGGCGACCAACGGGTCCGCCGTGCCGTACGAGGTCACCGTTGACGCGCAAGGCCGGCTGACCGACCTCTCGTACACCATCGAGACCTCCTCCATGGGCGACATGGTGTCGGAGATCCAGCTGACCGCTCTGGGCGAGCCCACCACCATCGAGCGGCCGGCGGCCACCGACGTGGAGGACGCCACGGAGGAGCAGTACGCGTTCTTCTAGGACCGCGCCGCACGCCCCACGCCCGGCTGCCCGTACACCCGGCGCGTGGGGCCTGAGGGTCTGTCACGGCGATTGTCATGCGCTGATGCCGGAGATTCGCACGCGGCCCGGGGGCGGGCGGGGGTCTGGTCGGACTACGCTTTGACGTCATGGGGCAGCGGAACGAGGTGGCGACGTGACGGTACGGCGAATCATGGGCACCGAAGTCGAATACGGGATCTCGGTGCCGGGCCAGGCCGGAGCCAACCCGATGGTGACGTCGTCGCAGGTCGTCAATGCCTACGGCGCGCGACCTGAGCTGACTCGCGGCGGGCGGGCGCGCTGGGACTACGAGGAGGAGTCGCCGCTGCGGGACGCGCGGGGCTTCACCTACTCCGGCGCCGCCTACGATCCCGCGGAGGCGCTCGCCGACGAAGACCTCGGGCTGGCCAACGTCATTCTGACCAACGGCGCCCGGTTGTACGTCGACCACGCCCACCCCGAATACTCGACGCCCGAGGTGACCAACCCGATGGACCTGGTCCGTTGGGACAAGGCGGGCGAGCGTGTGATGGCCGAGGCGTCGCGGCGGGCCGCGACCATCCCGGGCACGCACCCGATCCACCTCTACAAGCACAACACCGACAACAAGGGTGCGAGCTACGGCGCCCACGAGAACTACCTGATGCGGCGGCAGACCCCGTTCGCCGACATCGTCGCCTATCTGACCCCGTTCTTCGTGACCCGCCAGGTGTTCACCGGCGCCGGTCGTGTCGGCATCGGGCAGGACGGGTCGCAGCCGGGCTACCAGCTCACCCAGCGCGCCGACTTCTTCGAGGTCGAGGTCGGGCTGGAGACCACGCTGAAGCGCCCGATCATCAACACCCGCGACGAGCCGCACTCCGACGCCGACAAGTACCGCCGCCTGCACGTGATCATCGGCGACGCCAACCTGTCGGAGATCTCCACGTTCCTCAAGGTGGGCACCACGTCCCTGGTCCTCACGATGATCGAGGAGAAGGTGCTCACGCCCGACCTCGGCATCGCCGACCCGGTGGCCGAGCTCAAGGCGGTCAGCCACGACACGACGCTGACCCACCGCATGCGGCTGCGCGACGGACGCCGGCTGACCGCGCTCGACCTGCAGTGGGCGTACTTCGAGCGGGCCAAGCAGTTCGTCGACGACCGCTACGGCACCGACGTCGACGCCGACACCGCGCAGGTGCTCGAGCGCTGGGAGGGCATCCTCGACAAGCTCGGCCGCGACCCGATGTCCGCACAGGACGAGCTCGACTGGGTGGCCAAGCTGCGGCTGCTGGAGGGCTACCGCGATCGCGAGAACCTGCAGTGGGCGTCGCCGAAGCTGCAGCTGATCGACCTGCAGTACAGCGACGTGCGGCCGGAGAAGGGCCTCTACCACCGGTTGGTCGCCCGCGGCGCGATGCAGACGCTGCTGACCGACGAGGAGACGCGTACGGCCATGGTGGAGCCGCCCGAGGACACCCGCGCGTACTTCCGCGGCCGGTGCCTCGCGCAGTATCCGTCCGAGGTGGTCGCCGCGTCCTGGGACTCGGTCATCTTCGACGTCGGGCGTGAGTCGCTGGTGCGGGTGCCCATGATGGAGCCCGAGCGCGGCACTCGCAAGCACGTGGGCGCCCTGTTCGACCGCTGCCCGAGCGCCAAGGACCTGCTCGAGGCGATCACCGGCGGGTGATCTATGTGCTTGGGCGCGTCGCCGTGCGTACGCCATCGGAGTCTGGCATTGTCCCTGAACCGTCCGCGAAACATCACGCGCGGCGGGCCAGATTGTCGTACCGGCGAGGTAGGTTTTTCGCAGGGCACAGTTGAGGCCTGTTGAGGGAGGGCACGCATGGCAACTCGGGACAGCGGCGGCCAGTCGCAGTCGGGCAAGGCCCGCCGCGACGAGGAGATCGAGGACGTCACCACCGAGGCCAACCCCGAGGTGGCCGAACGGCAACAGGAGATCACCGAAGACGTCGACGACCTACTTGACGAGATCGACTCGGTTCTCGAAGAGAACGCCGAGGAGTTCGTGAGGGGGTACGTCCAAAAGGGCGGCCAGTAGGCTTTAGTCCGGTTTGGTGCGGCGCGGCGGGTGTGTCCCGCGGCGCCGCAACCATTGCGGTCCGGGGCGTGTGGGCGCGCATCGTCGCGTCTGCGTCGCGCCCAAGATAGTCTGCTCCAGCGCCGCTCGATCGCGGCGCTCTACATCTGAAAGGGACCACGTGGCAGCGGGATTCGATCCTTCCGGGCGCCTACCCGACGTGTTCACCAACGCGGGCACCTCGTCGTTCACGCAGTTCCTGAGCCAGGCGGCGCCCGAGCTGCTGCCCGGCCGCCGTCCGCTTCCCCCGGGCTCCGCGGCCTCGCTCGCTCCGCACGCCACCACGATCGTGGCCATCACGGCCGCCGACGGCGTGATCATGGCCGGCGACCGGCGCGCGACGATGGGCAACATGATCGCCAGCCGCGACATCGAGAAGGTCCACCCGGCTGACGAATACTCGCTGGTGGGCATCGCCGGCACCGCCGGTGTCGGCATCGAGCTGATGCGGCTGTTCCAGGTCGAGCTCGAGCACTACGAGAAGATCGAGGGCGCGATGCTCTCGCTCGACGGCAAGGCCAACCGGCTCGCCGCGATGATCCGGGGCAACCTGGGCGCCGCGATGCAGGGCCTGGCGGTGGTGCCGCTGTTCGCGGGCTACGACCTGTCGGCCAACGACCCGGCCCGCGCCGGCCGCATCTTCAGCTACGACGTGACCGGCGGCCCCTACGAGGAGCGCGGCTACGACGCGATCGGCTCCGGCTCGATCTTCGCCAACGCGGCCCTCAAGAAGCGCTTCCGCGCCGGTCTGTCGATCGAGGAGGCGACCCGGCTCGCGGTCGAGGCCCTCTACGACGCGGCCGACGACGACACCGCCACCGGCGGCCCCGACCTGACCCGCCGCATCTTCCCGGTCGTGATGACCGCGACGGCCGAAGGCACCCACCGGCTGACCGACGAGGAGACCGCGGCCATCGCCAACGCGGTGGTGTCGGCCCGCATGGAGAACCCGGGCGGCTGATCATGCTGGTTGCTTCGTTGTCCGACCTCGACCACCGCTAGGAGCCGCCGCCGTGGCGATGCAGTTCTACACCAACATCGACCAGATCATGCGGGACCGCTCGGAGCTGGCCCGCAAGGGCATCTCCCGCGGCCGCAGCGCGGTGACGCTGACCTACACCGGCGGCGTGCTCTTCGTGGCCGAGAACCTGTCGAGCTCGCTGCACAAGATCAGCGAGATCTACGACCGCATCGGCTTCGCCGCGGTGGGCCGCTACAACGAGTTCGAGAACCTGCGGCGCGCGGGCGTCCGCATGGCGGACCTGAACGGCCTCTCCTACGACCGCCGCGACGTCACCGGCCTGGCGCTGGCCAACGCCTATGCGCAGACCCTGGGAGCGATATTCAGCGACCAGCAGAAGCCGTTCGAGGTCGAGATCTGCGTGGCCGAGGTCGGAGCCACGCCGGCCGACGACCAGATCTACCGCCTGGCCTACGACGGCTCGGTCAACGACGAGCCGGGCTTCATGGCGATGGGCGGCCAGGCCGAGGCGATCGCCAACGTCCTCAAGGGCGCCCACAAGAGCGACATGTCCCTGGCCGACGCGGTCAAGCTGGCGCTCAAGGCCCTGAGCAGCGTCGGAGGCGAAGGCGGCGCCGCCCGCACGATCGCCCCGAACCAACTCGAGGTAGCCATCCTCGACCGCGCCCGCCGCGGCCGCACGTTCCGCCGCCTCACGGGCAAGGTCCTGACCGACCTCCTCAACGGCAACGGTGCCGCCGCCGCCGCGAAGCCGTCGGCCAACGGCGCTGACGCGGCCGAGGACAAGGCCGCGGAGAGCAAGGAAGGCGCCAAGCCGCCGGCGTCCGGCTCCGACAAGCCGACGTCGTCGGCCGGCTCGGCCGACCTGGAGTAACCGGACCGCACTCAGCGCAAGTCAGCCCCGCACCCCTTCGTCAGGGGAGCGGGGCTGACGGCTTCGTGGGGCGGGGTCTTCGGCCGGCTGAGGTCGGCGTCGGCGCAAGCCGACCCACCGCGCAGTCCCGGCGGGACTGAGGGCAACCGCTTCGTCCTAGGACGCCTCACGGGATGTGTGGCCGGCCGTTGCGGGGTGTCAGCCGGCCAGGAGGAGCGTGTAGACGCGGGTGATCAAGCCGTTGTTGACCAAGGCGATGTCGGCCCCGCGCACGACCGGTGGCTTGCCCAGGGGGCCGAAGCTCCACGCCAGGTAGCCCAGGTCGTCGACCACGTGGATGGAGCCCTCAGGGGTGAAGGCGAACTCCGGCGACTCGGCGAGGAGCCGCTCGGCCTTGGCGTCCAGCGCCTCGTGGCCTACGACCGTCTCCTCGGGGTCGGTGAACCGCACGTCCGCGACGTAGGTCCGCGCGATGGCCTCCCGCCGTCGTTCTCCGTCGCGTTCGTTGAAGACCGACAGCAGGTTCGCCTTCATCAGGTCTTCGATCGTCGCCATCAGGTACTCCTTCGACAGGGGCGACCCCCCGGTCGCCCACTAGCCCTGATCCTCGACCGGCCGCCCACCCGCCGTCGGCGGATTCGACGAGAAGAGAACCATCATCCTAGGACGCCCTGGAGGGTGTGACGCCGCAGCCCGGTGCGATTCGGATCAACCCGAGAGCACGGAGCGCCGCGAAGCGCGCGAACGGCCCTCCCAGATCCGCGAACCGCCAAGGCCTGCCAGAGACATTCGTGCGGCGCGGGCGGGGCTTGGCGACCCTGGTCGTGCCACCCACGCTTTGGAGCGCCAGGGCCCGGCCTGGGCTCGGCTTGGTGACCTCAGCGCAGCCGCTCCGGGACGCGCGCACGGCTGTGCCTTGCGGCCGCCGGGGCAAGCCTGCGCTAGCCACCAACGCCTGCTTAGGGGGTGCCAGGCTGGTTCGTCGCTCTATGGCGGTTGGTCGATTCGGAGCGCCGCGAGCACGCCCACGGGCGCGTCTAGGGGTGATCCTGGCGGCGGCTGGCGGTGCCAGCGGATCCACGGCGTGGTGGCCGACGCGAGGCAGCACGCCCATAGGGTGCGCTCTGCCGTGGCGGCGGGCCAGGCTGCGAGGGCGCCAGCCGCCCATGCCTGGCGGATCGCGCCGCGACGGAGGTTTGGCCGGCACACGGGCGCCAACCCGCACGACTACAGCGGCGGCTTCGCCGGCCGAGGCGCCAGCCACCACGCCCGGCGGGAGTCAGCCCAGAACGGCCTCCATGTGTCGGCCCGCCTCAACGACCGCCTGGTCCGGCGTACGGCCGTCCTGGCGGGACGCGATGTATGCCGCGTACCAGTCCGACCAGTGATGCTTCGGCGCGGTGGCCTCGTAGGTCCCGTGGTGTTCCTCGGCCTCGCGCAGCAGACCGGTCAACGTGGTGACATCCATCGCTCCATGGTCCCCTACGCGCGGCTGCGTACCGTGGAAGGACCGCCATCCGTGAAGGGGGTCAACCCGTATGCGCAGCGACATCATCGCCGGCGGCGTGTTTCCGGATTACGCCTTGCCTGATCACACCGGCACGGTGCGTTCGCTCAGCGAGCTTCAGGGCGACGATCCGATGATTCTCACGCTCGCTCGTGGTCACTACTGTCCCAAGGAGCACCAGCAGCATCTCGACCTGGCCGCGTTCCAGTCGAAGGTTGCGGTCGCCTATACGCGGATGGTGACCATCGCTACCGACGACCACCACAGGATTCAGGAGTTTCGGCTGTCGGTGGGAGCGCAGTGGACCTTCCTGTCCGATGTGGACCGGACTGTGCAGCGGGATCTCGACATCAAGGAATACACCGACCCCGAGAACGACCCGATGATTCCGCACACCTTGGTGCTCAAGCCGGGGCTGATCGTCCACAGTGTCTACAACGGCTACTGGTTCTGGGGGCGGCCTTCCACCGACGAGCTGTGGCGCGATCTGCGCGCCGCCTCCGCGGAGGTCCGCCCCGACTGGGACCTCAGCACGCCAGGGTTGCGGGAGGCCTGGGACAAGGGCGACCGGTCGCCCTTCCACGGGTACGACAAGAAGGCGGCCTAAGCGCCGAACAGCTCAAGACACTCCGGCGACAGGCCGGTGACGGTCACCGCGGGCCGGGGAAGCGAAGCCCACCGTTCCCGCGACAACCTCAGCCGCTGCGACACGACCACCTCGCCGTGCAGCAGGTCGCGGGTGATGCCGTCGTCCTCGTAGCCCAGCTTCCGCGACACCCGCAGCGGAGCCGGGTTGTCGACGAACGACGCCGTCGACGCGTAGCGCGCCCCGAGCCCCTCGAAAGCCAGGTGCAGCACCGCCTGCCGCATCGTGGTGCCCAGGCCGGCGCCCTGGTGGGCCAGGCCGAGCCACGACCACGTGCGGACCTCGCGCAGCAGCCCGAACGACGTCCCGCTCAGCCCCTGCATGCCGACCGCGACCCCGTCGACGAACACACCCAGATGCAGCGACCAGTCCGAGGGTGTCCACTCGCCCTGGCCCGACCACACGCTCTGCACCACGTGCCGCGCCCGGTCCGCGGGCGGCAGGTCCGTCCACGGCGTCAGGAACGTACGCGTGCCCGGCTTCTGCATGCCCTCGAAAGCGACAGCCGCCAGCAGGCCCAGGTCGGCCTCCGACGGCGGCCGCAGCTCGACCGAGCCGACCCGCACCCGCAGCCCGGCGGGCGGCCAGTAGTCAGCCAGCACGGACCGCACCGGTCGAGACCGCCTCGGCCAGCGACGTGCGCCAGTCCGCCATCGGCGACAGCCCGGCAGCAGCCCATCGATCATTACCCAGCACGCTGTAGGCGGGCCGCACCGCGGGCCGCACGAACGCCGCCGAGGTGGTAGGCCGCACCCGTGCCGGGTCCAGCCCGCTCAGCGAGAACACCGCCTGGGCGAACCCGTGCCACGTCGTCGCACCGGCGGCCGTGCCGTGGTAGATCCCGGCGGGCGCGGACGGTGTCGAGGCCAGCGCGACCAGCTGGCGGGCCAGCTCCAGCGACCACGTCGGCTGGCCCCACTGGTCGTCGACGACGTCGACCGTGTCCCGCGACGCCGCCAGCCGCAGCATCGTGGCCGCGAAGTTGCGCCCGTGCGCCCCGTAGAGCCACGCCGTGCGCACCACGTAGCCCGACGACGGCAGCAGCGACAGCACCGCCTGCTCGCCGACCAGCTTGCTGCGCCCGTAGGCGTTGACCGGTGCCACCGGAGCCGACTCCGGGTAGGGCGACGTCGCCGTGCCGGACAGCACGTAGTCGGTCGACACCTGGATCAACCGCGCTCCGGAAGACGCGCAGACCGAGGCCAGCGTCGCAACGGCCCCGCCGTTCAGCGCCGTCGCCTCGTCCTCGGCGCTCTCGGCGCCGTCGACGTCGGTCCAGGCCGCCGCGTTGATCACCACGTCGTGCCCCGGCACCGCCGCCGCCACCGAGGAAGGGGAGAGCAGGTCGAGATCCGCCCGCCGCGCGGCTGTCACCGTGAACGAGGGGGAAGCGGCCAGCACCGCCACCAGGTCCGACCCCAGCATTCCGCCGGCGCCGGTCACCAGCACCTTCATCGGGCTGAAGCCGCGGAGGCCGCCTTCAACGGCTCCCACCACGAGCGGTTCTCCTTGTACCAGGCCACGGTCTCCGCGAGCCCACGGTCGAGGTCGACGCTCGGCGCGTACCCGAGCTCGTCCTGGATCTTGGCGATCGACAGCGAGTAGCGCCGGTCGTGCCCCTTGCGGTCCGCCACCGGCACCACCTGGTCCCACGACGCGCCGCACGCGTCGAGCAGCCGCCCGGTCAGCTCCTTGTTGGTGAGCTCCGTGCCGCCGCCGATGTGGTAGACCTCGCCGGCCCGCCCCTTGTCCTGCACGAGCGCGATGCCGACGCAGTGGTCGTGCACGTGCAGCCAGTCGCGGATGTTGCCGCCGTCGCCGTACAAGGGCACCGTGCCGCCGTCGAGCAGGTTGGTCACGAACAGCGGGATGACCTTCTCCGGGAACTGGTAGTGCCCGTAGTTGTTCGAGCAGCGGGTGACCACCACGTCCATGCCGTGGGTGCGGTGGTAGGCCAGCGCGAGCAGATCAGAGCCGGCCTTGGAGGCCGAGTACGGCGAGTTCGGCGCCAGCGGCCAGTCCTCGGTCCACGAGCCCTCGGAGATCGACCCGTACACCTCGTCGGTCGAGACGTGCACGAACCGCCCGGTGCCGTGCCGCAGCGCGGCGTCGAGCAGCGTCTGCGTCCCCAGCACGTTGGTCGTCACGAAGACGCTGGCGCCGGAGATGGAGCGGTCCACGTGCGACTCGGCCGCGAAGTGCACGATCACGTCGTGGTCGGGCACCACCGAGTCGACCAACGTCGCGTCGCAGATGTCGCCTTCGACGAAACGCAGCCGCGGGTCGGAAGCCACCGGCGCGAGATTGGCCCGGTTGCCCGAGTAGGTGAGCTTGTCGAGCACCGTCACCGCGCTGGGGGCCAGGTCCGGCCCCGAGCCCGGGGTCAGCAGCATGCGGACGTACTCCGAACCGATGAACCCGGCTCCGCCGGTCACGAGGATCCTCACGGGTTCCGGAGTCTACGCGACGGGACCCCACCCAGTAGGGTGGCCGCCGTGCGAGGGATTCTTCTGGCGGGCGGCACCGGATCGCGGCTCTGGCCGATCACGATGGCCGTCTCGAAGCAGCTGATGCCGATCTTCGACAAGCCGATGATCTACTACCCGCTGTCCACGCTGGTGATGGCGGGCATCGACGAAATCCTGATCATCACCACGCCGGACGACCAGGCGCAGTTCCGCGGCCTGCTCGGCGACGGCAGCCAGTTCGGTCTCAAGATCGAATATAAGGCGCAGCCGCGGCCGGAGGGCATCGCGCAGGCGTTCCTGCTCGGCGAGGAGTTCATCGGTGACGACTCGGTCGCGCTGATCCTCGGCGACAACATCTTCCACGGCGTCGGCCTGGGTCGGCAGCTCGGCGAGGCCGGTCCGCTGGTCGGCGGCCGGGTCTTCGCCTACCCGGTGGCCAACCCGCGGGAGTACGGCGTGGTCGAGTTCGACGCCGACGGCAAGGTCCTCTCGATCGAGGAGAAGCCCGTCAAGCCCAAGTCGCGGTACGCCGTACCCGGCCTCTACTTCTACGACAACCGGGTCGTGGAGATCGCCAAGGGGCTCAAGCCGAGCGACCGCGGCGAGCTGGAGATCACCGCGGTCAACGAGGCCTACCGCGAGTGGGGCGAGCTGACCGTCACCGTGCTGGACCGGGGCACCGCCTGGCTCGACACCGGCACGTTCACGTCGATGATGCAGGCCGCCGACTACGTACGCGTGATCGAGGAGCGCCAGGGCCTCAAGATCGGCTGTGTCGAGGAGGTGGCCTGGCGCGCCGGGCTGATCGACGACGCCGCGCTGCGCGAGCTGGCCGGCCCGCTGACCAAGAGCGGCTACGGTGACTACCTGTTGGGCCTCCTGGCGGAGAAGGACGAGGTCACCGCATGAAGATCCGTGAGCTGGGCATCGAGGGTGCCTTCGAGGTAACCCCGCAGCAGCACGGCGACCCGCGCGGGCTGTTCCTGGAGTGGTTCAAGGCGGAGACCTTCACGGCCGCCACCGGCCACCCCTTCACCCTCGCCCAGGCCAACATGTCCGTCTCGTCCCGGGGCGTGGTCCGGGGCATCCACTTCGCCGACGTCCCGCCGGGCCAGGCCAAGTGGGTCACCTGCGTACGGGGCGCCGTCGTCGACATGATCGTCGACATCCGGGTCGGCTCGCCGACGTTCGGCCGCTGGGAGGCCGTCCGGCTCGACGACGTCGACCGCCGGGCCGTCTACCTCGCCGAGGGGCTCGGGCACGGCTTCTGCGCCCTGACCGACGACGCGACCCTGACCTACCTCTGCTCGACGGGCTACAACCCGGCGGGGGAGCACACCATCCACCCGCTCGACCCGGACCTGGGCATCGAGTGGCCGAGCGACGCCCCGATCCTGTCGGCCCGCGACGAGGCCGGCCCGTCGTTGGCGGAGGCGAAGGCGTCCGGTCTGCTGCCGGACTACCAGGCCTGCCGGGAGTACGTCCAGAGCCTGCGATAAACCAGACGAACCGGGCGTCGAACGTACCCCGTGAATGTTTTCCGCCATCGAAGCGATGACGGCGCGTCGCGGCACTGACCACCGACGGGATTTCCCGGCTAGTGTCTTGCTATGGAGCGGCGAATCTTCGGGCTCGAAACGGAATACGGCGTCACCTGCACCTACCGCGGCCAGCGTCGGCTGTCGCCGGACGAGGTAGCCCGCTACCTGTTCCGGCGGGTCGTGTCCTGGGGTCGGTCGAGCAACGTCTTCCTTCGCAACGGCGCCCGTCTCTACCTCGACGTCGGATCCCACCCCGAATACGCCACCCCCGAGTGCGACAACGTCGCCGACCTGGTCGCCCACGACCGGGCCGGCGAGCGGATCCTCGAGGGCCTGCTGGTCGACGCCGAGAAGCGCCTGCACGACGAGGGCATCGCGGGCGAGATCTACCTGTTCAAGAACAACACCGACTCGGCCGGCAACTCGTACGGCTGCCACGAGAACTACCTGGTCTCCCGGCACGGCGAGTTCGGCCGCCTGGCCGACGTGCTGATCCCGTTCCTGGTCACGCGGCAGCTCATCTGCGGCGCCGGCAAGGTGCTCCAGACCCCGCGCGGCGCCGTCTACTGCCTGTCGCAGCGCGCCGAGCACATCTGGGAGGGCGTCTCCTCGGCGACCACCCGGTCCCGGCCGATCATCAACACCCGCGACGAGCCGCACGCCGACGCCGAGCGCTACCGCCGCCTCCACGTGATCGTCGGCGACAGCAACATGAACGAGGTCACCACGCTGCTCAAGGTCGGCTCGGCCGACATCGTGCTGCGGATGATCGAGGCCGGCGTGGTCATGCGCGACCTCTCGCTGGAGAACCCGATCCGGGCGATCCGCGAGGTCTCGCACGACGTGACCGGCCGGCGCAAGGTTCGCCTCGCCAACAACAAGGAGATCAGCGGCCTCGAGATCCAGCAGGAATACCTGGCCAAGGCGACCGAGTTCGTCGAGCGCCGGGGCGGCGACCAGACCGCCAAGCGGGTCGTGGAGCTCTGGGGCCGGGTGCTGCGGGCGATCGAGACCAACAACCTGGAGCCGGTGTCCCGCGAGATCGACTGGGTCACCAAGCTCCGGCTGATCGAGCGCTACCAGGACAAGTTCGACCTCCCCCTGTCCCACCCCCGGATCGCCCAGATGGACCTCGCCTACCACGACCTGCGGCGCGGCCGTGGCCTCTACGGGCTCATGGAGAAGCGCGGCCAGGTCGACCGGGTCGCCACCGACCTGGAGATCTTCGAGGCCAAGGAGACCCCGCCGCAGACCACCCGGGCGCGCCTGCGCGGCGAGTTCATCCGGCACGCCCAGGAGAAGCGGCGCGACTTCACCGTCGACTGGGTGCACCTCAAGCTCAACGACCAGGCACAGCGCACGGTCCTGTGCAAGGACCCGTTCCGCGCCTACGACGAGCGGGTGGAACGGCTGATCGCCAGCATGTGACGCATCCGGGTACGCTCTGGGGCACCATGACGCTCCCCGACAGCGCTTCGATGCACCGCGACGAGGGCACCTCGCGGCGCGAGCCCGAGGTCCCCGAGACCGGCACGCCCCGCCTGTCCATGCCCGAGACCCGGCCCGAGGTGATCCGGCAGGGTTGGCTCCAGAAGCGCCAGCAGAAGGTGCGCGACGAGATCGAGCGCAACCGGCGCGGCGACTACAAGGTGCCGACCTGGGTGATGGCGGCGCTGCTGGTCGCGCTGATCACCGGCTGGCTGCTTCTTGTGTTCCTGAACGGCTAGCGCCGTACCTACCGCGGGCCGCGAGGCCGCGGGTTCAGGAAGCCAACGCGGCCGCGTGCCGTCCGGCGGCCGCCGCCGTCAGGAAATAGCCGTAGTCGGCATCCAGGCCGCGACCCATGGTCGACAGCGGCACCGGTGACGCCCGCAGCGCCGCGTCCAGCCCGTCAGTGGGCACCCGGACGATCCGGTGCCGCACGGACAGGTCCGCGATCTGCTTCTCCACCCGGGCGGCCAGCGGCGCGTCGAGGCCGTCCGGCAGTGGCAGGTCGCAGGGCACGAGCGCGACCCGCCCGTACGCGGTCAGGCTGTGGTGCGAGATCCCCTGGTGCCGTTCCCGGGCGTCCGCGTCGGAGATCCGCAGTGCCCCGACCGCCTGCCCGCCGAGCGCGCCTGCGGCGTTGACCGCCTCGCCGACCGCGACACCGGAGAACGCCCAGGGCAGCCCCGCCCCCAGGTTGCCCGGCCCCTGCGCGACCACCGCGACGTCCGCGCCGAGCGCGTAGCGGGCCGCGAGCAGCCCGCTGTGCGTGGTGACCGCCTCAAGATCGCCGCCGAACGCCTGGCCGACGGTGATGGTGCCGACGAGCCGGTCCCGCAGCCCGTCGAGCGTGCGGGAGAACCAGGCCGGCAGCGCACCGCCGTCGGTCATCACGTAGGCGATCCGGGCGTCCGGCCGGTCGGCGTGGATGCCGGCGACGACCGCCGGCAGCGCCGAGTGCAGGTCGGCGGTGACCACGGGCATGCCCGCGAGGGTGTCGGCGGCCGCGATCGCCGCGTGGTGGGGCGACGACGGCTCCTCGACGCCCCGCACGATCGCCTGCAACGGCGTGTAGCGGGCCTTGACCACGTGGCCGCCGTCGCGGTCGGTGCCGGCGCCGGGCGGGTCCGGCGGCAGCCGGTCAGGCAGCGCGACGACCAGCGCGTAGCCGCCGGTGCCTAGGCCCATGAGCTGGGCGTTGACGTTGAGCAGGACCCGGTCGCCGGGCTCCGGCTGGCCGACGAGCTCGGGGTAGGCCAGCGCGCGGGTCGCCACGCCGTCCACCGTCACCGACAGCTCGACAGCGCCCCGCCAGCGGCGCCGTACCTCCGCGACCACACCGGCACGCCATCTGACCATGGCAGGAAAGGTTACCGGTCCGGCTGGTCGCGTCTCACGCGGCCGCGAGTCGGGTCGAGGAACACGTACCGGATCGAGGGGTAGATGCTGATCAGCCGGCGTTCCGCGGCGTCGGCGGCTGCCTCGATGTCGGCGCCCGTCGCGTCGTCCGCGAAGTCGACCTTGGCGGCGACCAGCACGTCGTCGGGGCCGAGCTGCATGGTCAGCAGCTGGTCGACCCGGTCGACGGTCGGCACCTCGGACAGCTCCTGGCGCAGCCGCACGTGCAGCCGGCGCGGCACCGCCCGGCCGACCAGCAGCGAGACGTTGGCCACCGACAGCGTGGCCGCCACGAACAGCAGCAGGATGCCGATGCCGATCGACGCGATGCCGTCCCAGACGGGGTCGCCGGTCGCCTCGGTCAGGCCCAGGCCGGCGGCGGCCAGCGCGAGGCCGACCAGGGCGGCGCTGTCCTCCAGGAAGACCGCCTTGACGGCCGTGTCCGGGGTGGCGCGCAGGAAGCGGAACGGTGAGGTGCGCCAGCGGGTGGCCTCGCCGCGCACCTGGCGCAGCGCCCGGAAGAACGAGATGCCCTCCAGGACCGCGGAGACGGCCAGCACGATGTAGCCGACCGCGAAATCGCTGATGTCCTCGCCGTTGAGAATCGTCTCGATGCCGTGGTAGATCGAGAACCCGGCGCCGGCCACGAAGGTGAACAGCGCGGCGATGAACGCCCAGACGTAGCTCTCCTTGCCGTAGCCGAAGGGGTGCCGGTCGTCGGGGTCCTTGGCGCCGCGCCGCAGGGCGGTGAACAGCAGCGCCTCGGTCGTCGTGTCGGCCAGCGAGTGGGCCGCCTCCGAGAGCAGCGCGGCCGAGCCGGTGAGCAGGCCCGCGACGAACTTGGCCGCGGCGATGGCCAGGTTGGCCAGGCCGGCGATGATCACCGTGAGGACGGACTCGGACGGCTCGTCGTCCTGGTCGGGAATCGCGGCGTGGCGTACCTCGGGCTCCCCGTCCAGCTCCACGTCGTCGAAGTCCGAGGGCCGGTCCGGGTGTTCCGAGGTCACGAACGCAAGGCTATGCCTCGTAAGGGTGTGCGCACACGCGTACCAACACTGCTAGCGTCTTGGGAGTGTCGCGGACCCGCACCGAGCGCCTGGTCAACCTGGTGATCTGCCTGCTCTCGACGCGACGGTTCCTGACCGCCGCGCAGATCGCCGCGACCGTTCCCGGCTACGAGCACGACCCCGAGGACCCCAAGGACCACGAGGCGTTCCAGCGCAAGTTCGAGCGCGACAAGTCCGAGCTGCGTGAGCTGGGCGTTCCGTTGGAGACCGGCGCCGCGAGCGTCTTCGACACCGAGCCCGGCTACCGCATCGCCCGCCGCGACTACGCCCTGCCCGACATCCCGCTCGCGCCCGACGAGGCCGCCGCCGTGGGCATCGCCGGGCGGCTCTGGCAGCACGCCGGCCTGGCCGCGGCCGCGTCCTCGGGCCTGGCCAAGCTGCGCGCCGCCGGCGTCGACGTCGACCCGCAGGCGACCCTGGGCGTCGAGCCGATCGTCCGGGTCGACCCGACGTTCGCGCCGCTGACCGCGGCCGCCCGCGACCGGCGCACCGTGGCCTTCGACTACCGGGTGCCCGAGCAGGACGGCCCGACCAGCCGCCGCCTCCAGCCGTGGGGCGTGGTGTGCTGGCGGGGCCGGTGGTACGTGGTGGGCCACGACCTGGACCGCGACGCGCCCCGCTGCTTCCGGCTCTCCCGGGTGGTCGGCACCGTCCGGCTCACCGGCCGTCCCGGAGCCTACGAGCCGCCGCGTGACCTCGACCTGATCAGCTACGTGGCCCGGTTCAGCGGGCCGATCGAGCGCACCGGCCGCACCACGGTGCTGGTCCGCAAGGGCCGCGCGGCCGGGCTGCGGCGGTGGGCGCAGGAGACGGTGCCGGGGCCGGAGGTCGACCGGGTCGTGCTGCGCTACGCCGACGTCGACTTCATCGCCACGCAGCTCGTCAACTACGGGCCGGACGTGCGGGTCGTCGAGCCGCCGGAGGTACGCGACGCGGTGATCCAGCGCCTCAAGGAGACCGCGGCCCGCCACGAGAGCCCGGTGCTCGCATGAGCGAGCGAAGCCAGCGCAGCCAGCTCAGTGCCGTGGGGTCTTGCCGGGCCGCGCGAAGCGGGGCACGAGCATGACGCCGAGTGCGGTCCGGCCGAGCGCCGATCGGTTGGGGCGGCTCCTCAACCTGGTGCCCTACCTGTTGGCCCGGCCGGGGATCGAGGTGGCCCAGGCAGCCGCCGACCTCGGCGTGACCGAGCGGCAGCTACGCGAGGACCTGGAGCTGCTCTGGGTCTGCGGGCTGCCCGGCTACGGCCCGGGCGACCTGATCGACATGGCCTTCGACGGTGACCGGGTCACCATCACCTACGACGCCGGCATCGACCGGCCGCTGCGGCTGACCCCCGACGAGGCGCTGGCCCTGGTGGTCGCGCTGCGGATGCTGGCCGAGACGCCCGGGATGGCCAACCGCGACGCGATCGAGCGCGCCCTGGCCAAGATCGAGCACGCGGCCGGCGACCTGGCCGACGCGCCCGTCGCGGTCCGCATGCCGGGCAGCGACGACCGGCTGGCCACGCTGCGCGGCGCGGTCGAGCGGGGCCGGGCGCTGCGGATCACCTACTACGCGCAGACCCGCGACCAGACCACCGAGCGCGTGATCGACCCGATCCGGCTGCTGATGGTCGAGGGCCGGGCATATGTGGAGGCATGGTGCCGCCGGGCCGAGGCGGTCCGGCTGTTCCGGGCCGACCGGATCGACGCCCTCGCCGAGCTCGACGAGCCGGCCTCGCCTCCGCCGACCGCCGAGCTGCACGACGTCAGCGACGGCGTCTTCACGCCGGGCGCCGAGCTGCCGCTGATCACCCTCAAGGTGGGCCGGGGTGGCCGCTGGATCACCGAGTACTACCCGTGCGAGGAGGTCCGGCCCGACGCGCACGAGCCCGACGAGTGGATCGTCACGCTGCGGGTCACCGATCTGGCCTGGGCACAGCGGTTCGTGCTCGGTCTCGGCCCCGACGCGACCGCCGTGTCGCCGCCGGAGCTGGTCGAGCGGGTCCGCGACGCGGCCACGGCCGCGCTCGACGCCTACGCGGCGCCGGTGACCGAAACGCTCTAAGCTGTCGCCCGTGGTGCTCTGGATCGTGATCGGCGCGGCGGTGCTCGGCCTGCTCCTGCTGGCCCTGGCCGCCCGGCCCGTGCTGGCCCGGCTGCCCGAGCTGGCCCGCGCGCTGCGCCGCCTCGAAGACCGGCAGGCCCGCGCCGAGCAGCTCGGCGCCAAGCTCGCCGAGCTGCAGGAAGAGGTCGAGGCCGTCCAGCAACGCGCTGTGGTCGCCCAGGAGCGGATCGCAGTCATCAAGGCTGGGCGCGGCAAGGGCTGACGCCCGAATTGTCAAGGTCGGGCGGCCTGTCGACCAGACTTCACCGGCTATTGAGGTCCACCGGCGGGTGGCGTCGTGGGATGTCACCCGTAGGATGGGCTCGTCACCCCGACGCACCACACCGTCTGACATCTGATCGACTTTGGAGTTCCCATGGGCGCCCTCAAGCCGTGGCACATCGCCGTCCTCGTGGTGTTGCTGGTTCTGCTCTTCGGCGCGAAGCGGCTTCCTGACGCGGCCCGCTCGCTCGGCCGTTCGCTGCGCATCATCAAGGCCGAGACCAAGGGCCTGGTCGACGACGGCAAGACGGACGACGACCTCGCCGAGAAGGCCGACGCGCAGTCCGGTCGCCAGCCGCTCCCGCAGCAGCCGGTGCAGGCGACGCCGCCGCCGGTCGTCGACCCGGTGCAGCGCAGCCGCGACGTGATCTGACGACCGGGACGTCATCCGGTCATGGCCATGTCTCTGCGCCGTAAGGGGCCGACCGAGTTCCAGCGGGCCTCCGATGGCTCGATGACGCTGGTCGAGCACATCCGCGAGCTGCGCAACCGGCTGTTCAAGGCGTCGCTGGCGCTGGTCGGCGGGTTCATCGTCGGCTACATCCTGGCGCAGCCCGTCTTCGACCTGCTCAAGCAGCCCTACTGCGCGCAGTTCCCGGGCAAGCCCTGCGTCGACGTCGAGTTCCTCCAGCTCGGCGCGGGCGACGGCTTCCTGCTCAAGCTCAAGCTGGCCCTGTGGGTCGGCCTGATCGTCGCGTCGCCGGTCTGGCTCTACCAGCTCTGGGCGTTCATCGCGCCGGGCCTGCACCGCCACGAGCGCAAATACGCCTACTTCTTCGTCGCCCTGGCGGCGCCGCTGTTCATCGCCGGCGCCGTGCTGGCCTTCTTCGTCGTCTCGAAGGGCCTGCACTTCCTGCTGGAAGCCGGCGTCACCGGCACACAGCAACAACTCGAAGTCACCCGATATATATCGTTCGTCACCAACATGCTGCTCATCTTCGGAGTGGCGTTCGAGTTCCCGTTGATCGTGCTGATGCTCAACTTCGTGGGCCTCGCGAGCGCGAAGCGGCTGCTCGGTTGGTGGCGGGTCGCGGTCTTCGTCTTCTTCCTGTTCTCGGCGGTGGTCACGCCGACGCCCGACCCGTTCGGCATGACCGCGCTCGGCGCCTGCCTGAGCGCGCTCTACTTCGCCGCGGTCGGCGTCGCGTTCCTCAACGACAAACGCCGGGGCCGGGGCCGCGAGCTGTACGCGGACGTCGACGACGACGAGATGTCGGAGCTCGAGGACGACCGCGAGCCGATCCCGGCGGGCGCGCCGATCGAGCAGATCGCACCGGTGGCGGCACCCCGGCCGATCGACCGGCGCTACGACGACGACATCACCTGATCCTCTGTCGCGGCGCCGCACCCCGGATATAGGGTGCCGCGATGAAGATCGACGGGCCGATCGCGGTGCTGGCCAACCCCGGAGCGGGGCGGGGCCGGCACCGCGACGTGCTTCCGGCCGTCCTGGCCCACCTGCGGTCCACCGGACACGCGGTGGAGCCGCTGGAAGCGTCGTCCGCCGCGCAGGCTCTCGTCGCCTGCCACCAGGCCGTCGAAGGCGGCGCCGGTGCCCTGGTCGCCGTCGGCGGCGACGGGACCGTCCACCTGGCTCTGCAGGCGCTCGCCGACACCGGCGTGCCGCTGGGCATCGTCCCGGCCGGCACCGGCAACGACTTCGCGGTCGCCGCCGGCTTCACGGACGACCCGCATCGCGCGCTCGTGACCCTGACGGACGCGCTGACGTCCGGTGGCACCAAAGCCCTCGACCTGGCCCGCCTGACCGCCGGCGACGGCACCACCCGCTGGTTCGGCGGGGTGCTCGCGGCCGGCTTCGACGCGATCGTCAACGAACGCGGCAACCGGATGAGCTGGCCCCGCGGCCCGATCCGGTACGACCTGGCCATCCTCGTCGAGCTCGCCCGGCTGCGCGCCCGCCGCTACCGCATCGTGCTGGACGGCGAGGTCCAGGAGCGCGACGCGGTGCTGGTCGCCGTGGCCAACGCCGGCAGCTACGGCGGAGGCATGCGGATCTGCCCCGACGCCGACCCCACCGACGGCCGGCTCGACCTGACCGTCGTGCGCCCGATCAGCCGCACCACGCTAATGCGGGTCAAGCCACGCATCTACGCGGGTACCCACGTCACGCACCCGGCCGTCGACACCTACCGGGCGACGCGCATCGAGCTCTCCGCCGACGGGATCGTCGGCTACGCCGACGGCGAGCGGGTCGCGCCGCTGCCGGTCACGGTCGAGTGCGTGAAGGGGGCGCTGCGGGTGCTCACCGCCGGGTGAGCGCCACCGCCGCACCCAACCCGTTGACCTTGCCCGGGTCCGCGGCCGGCACCACCAGGGCCGTCAGGCCGGCCCGCACCGCGCCCGCGTCCGCCGGCGTGTCGCCGACCATCAGCGCCCGCTCCGGGTCGACGCCGAGCATGCCGCACGCCCGCAGGAAGATCGCCGGGTCCGGCTTGACCCGGCCGACCTCGTAGGACAGGACGAACGCGTCGACGAGCTCGGCCAGCCCCCACTCCTCGAAGTGCGGCCGGATGTCGAAGCCGATGTTGCTGACCACCGCCACCGGCACACCGGCGGCCCGCAGCGCCTTGAGCGACTCGGCCGTGTCCGCGTACGGCTGCCAGCCCGGCGCGCCCAGCAGCCGCTCGTAGAGGGCGTCGGCGAGGCCCTCGATGTCGGTGTGCACGGTCGCGGCCAGACCCACGTACGCGGCCCGGTGCGCGTGCGGGTAGAGGTCGCGGTCCGCCCACACCTCGGCCAGGTGCACCGGCACCCGGTGGGGGAGCGGCCCGCCCGCCCGGCCGGCGGTGACCAGGCGGTCGGCGAGCACGGTCGCCTTGCCCCGGTCGAGCTCGGCGCCGCAGGCCACGGCGGCGGCGACCACCCAGGCCACCGGGTCCTCCACCTGGGCGAGGGTGCCGTGGAAGTCGAAGAGCACGGCCTCTACGGGGCGTCTGGACAGGTGGTCCGGTGCGTCCGGCACACGTGGGTTGGGCGGCTCCGCACGGTCTGGCAATGGCACGCCGTGGACCTTACCCACGACCTACCGGGCGGGTCCCGCACGGCCTACCGCGTCGGCGCGGCGTGCACGCCGTAATCTTGGATACATGTCGAGCCCCGCCGAGCGCTACGCCGCGGCGCGCCGCCGGGCCGCGAAGGCCAGCGCGTTCCCGGCCCTGGAAGACTTCGCCCTCGGGGTCGGCTTCGACCTCGACGACTTCCAGCGCGAGGCGTGCGAGGCCCTGGAGCGCGGCAGCGGCGTGCTGGTCTGCGCACCCACCGGCGCCGGCAAGACGGTGGTCGGCGAGTTCGCCGTGCACCTGGCGCTGGTCGGGGGAGAACCGGACGCCCCGCCCAAGAAGTGCTTCTACACCACGCCGATCAAGGCCCTGTCGAACCAGAAGTACCACGACCTGGTCGAGCGGCACGGCGCCGCCAACGTCGGCCTGCTGACCGGCGACAACGCGATCAACGGCGACGCGCCCGTGGTGGTCATGACCACCGAGGTGCTGCGCAACATGCTCTACGCCGGCTCGCCGGCGCTCCAGGGCCTGGCGTACGTCGTGATGGACGAGGTCCACTACCTGGCCGACCGGTTCCGCGGCGCGGTCTGGGAAGAAGTGATCATCCACCTGCCGGCGTCAGTGACCTTGGTCTCACTGTCGGCCACGGTCTCCAACGCCGAGGAGTTCGCCGACTGGCTGGTCACCGTCCGCGGCCACACCGACGTGGTGGTCAGCGAGCACCGGCCGGTGCCGCTCTGGCAGCACATGCTCGTCGGCCGCCGGATGTTCGACCTGTTCCACGACGCGGCGGCGGCGCGCAAGCACGACGTGCACCCTGAGCTGCTGCGCTACTCGCGTGAGATGCTGCGCCGCCTCGAGATGGGCCGCGACGGCTGGGCCGGCGGCGGTCGCGGCGGCCGCGGGCCGCGCTGGAAGGGCCCGCTGCGCGCCGAGATCGTCGAGCGCCTCGACCGGGAGAACCTGCTGCCGGCGATCCTGTTCATCTTCAGCCGCGCCGGCTGTGACGCGGCCGTGCAGCAGTGCCTGGCCGCCGGGCTGCGGCTGACCACGCCCGACGAGCGGGCCGAGATCCGCCGCGTCGTCGAGGAGCGGATCACCGCGATCCCCGGCGAGGACCTCTCGGTGCTCGGCTACTGGGAGTGGCTCGACGGCCTCGAGCGCGGCCTGGCCGCACACCACGCCGGCATGCTGCCCGCGTTCAAGGAGGTCGTCGAGGAGCTGTTCGTCCGCGGCCTCGTCAAGGCCGTGTTCGCCACCGAGACGCTGGCGCTGGGCATCAACATGCCGGCCCGCTGCGTGGTGCTGGAGCGGCTCGTCAAGTTCAACGGCGAGGCGCACGTCGACCTGACGCCGGGCGAATACACGCAGCTGACCGGCCGGGCGGGCCGGCGCGGCATCGACGTCGAGGGCCACGCGGTCGTCGTCTGGTCGCCCGAGGTCGACCCGCGGCACGTGGCGGGCCTCGCGTCGACCCGCACGTATCCGCTGCGGTCCAGCTTCCGACCGTCGTACAACATGGCTGTCAACCTGGTCGGGACCGTCGGCGCCGACCGTTCCAGGGCGCTGCTGGAGGCCTCGTTCGCGCAGTTCCAGGCCGACCGGTCGGTGGTCGGGCTGGCCAAGCAGGTGCAGCGCAACGAGGAGACGATCGAGCAGTACACGCAGGAAGTCCAGTGCAGCCACGGCGACTTCGACGAGTACTTCGACCTGCGCATGCAGATCGGTGAGCGGGAGCGGGCGCTGGCGCGGCAGGGCCAGACCCAGCGCCGCGCCCAGGCGGTGTCGTCGCTGGAGCGCCTGCGGGTCGGCGACGTCATCCGGGTGCCGTCGGGCCGCCGCGCCGGCCTCGCCGTGGTCCTGGACCCCGGCGCTGCCGGCTTCGGTGACCCGCGGCCGCTGGTGCTCACCCAGGACCGCTGGGCCGGCCGGATCACCTCCGCCGACTTCACGACGCCGGCCGAGGTGCTGGCGCGGATCCGCGTGCCGAAGCACTTCAACCACCGCAACCCGTCGGCCCGCCGCGACCTGGCCGCCGAGGTCACCGGCACCGGCCTCGACCGGCACAGCCGCCGCGGCCGCCGCGCCCGGGGCACCGGCGAGGACGCGCACCTGGTCGACCTGCGCGACAAGCTCCGCAAGCACCCCTGCCACGCCTGCCCGGACCGCGAGGAGCACGCCCGCTGGGCCGAGCGCCGGCGCCGCCTGTCCCTCGACACCGACGAGCTGCGCAAGCGGGTGTCCAGCCGGACCGGCTCGCTGGCCCGCATCTTCGACCGGGTGTGCGCGCTGCTGACCGCCCGCGGCTACCTGTCGGAGACCGGTGACGTCACCGAGAACGGCCGCATGCTGGCCCGGATCTGGTCCGAGGCCGACCTGCTGGTCGCCGAGTGCCTGCGCCGGGGCGTCTGGGACGCCCTGACCCCGGAGGAGCTCGCCGGCGCCGTCTCGGTGGTCCTCTACGAGGCCCGCCGGGAGAGCGACGAGCGCGCGTCGGTGCCGCGCGGCCCGATCACGGACGCGATCGACGAGACGATGAAGATCTGGGCGGAGCTGGAGGCCGACGAGGCGGCCCGCGGCGTCGAACGCACCCGCGAGCCGGATCTCGGGTTCGTGTGGCCGATCGTCCGCTGGGCGCGCGGGGAGGCGCTGGCCAAGGTCCTGGCCAGCGGCCACAACCTCGACGGCGACATGCCCGCCGGCGACTTCGTCCGCTGGGCGAGACAAGTGGTGGATCTTCTCGGTCAGATCGCTGATGCCGGCGGGGCGTCCAGCACCGTTCGCACCACCGCCCGCCAAGCCATCGGCGCCATCAACCGAGGGGTATTGGCTTACGTCAACAGCTAAGGGCGATGACTCGGGTTCGTCGTGGGCGCGACCGTTGCTCCCGCCAGAGACCGCTCCGCTTCGCTCCGCTGCCACCTTCGCGGTGGGTCGCGCTTACCGCGCTTCTACCCCGCGTGGCTGATCGCGTCGACCAGGCGGCGGCACGGGCCGGCCAGGTTCCACTTCTCGGCTAGGGCCAGCAACGCGTCGCCGTCGGCGGGGGCTGACGGCAGTGTCGCGTCCACATCGGGCAGTGTGACGTCGCGGGCGACCTTGACGACCGTCGGGGCCACCGCGAGGTAGTCGCGGGCCGCGTCCAGTTTGCCGCGTAGGCCCGGGGCGAAGCCGGCCTTCGGGTCGTCGAGGGCCGCCAGCATCGCGTCGATGTCGCCGTAGCGGCTGATCAGGCGGGCCGCGGTCTTGTCGCCGACGCCGGCCACGCCGGGCAGGCCGTCGCTCGGGTCGCCGCGCAGCGCCGCGAAGTCCGCGTAGCCCGACGCCGGGACGCCGTACTTCGTCCGCACCGCCGCGTCGTCGCAGTCCTCGAGCTTGCCGACGCCGCGTCCGCAGTAGAGCAGGCGGACCGGCTTCGCGTCGTCGATGAGCTGGAACAGGTCGCGGTCACCGGAGGCCACCTCGACCGGGCCGGGCTGCGTGCTGGCCAGGGTGCCGATCACGTCGTCGGCCTCGTAGTCGGCCGCGCCGATCGCGGGAATGCCCACCGCGGCCAGCACCTCGAGGATCAGTGGCACCTGGGCCTCGAGGTTGTCCGGCACGATCTCGGTCGACGGCCCGCCGCCGGGGGCCAGCCGGTGCGCCTTGTAGGACGGGATCAGCTTGACCCGCCACGCCGGCCGCCAGTCGTAGTCCAGCGCGCAGATCAGCCGGTCGGGCCGGCGCGTGCGGATGAGCTGGGCGACCATGTCGAGAAAGCCACGCACCGCGTTGACCGGGCTGCCGTCGGGCGCCTGGGCCGCCGACTCCGGAATGCCGAAGTAGGCCCGGAAGTAGAGGCTCGCGGAGTCAACGAGCAGCAGTGGTCGTCTGGTCATCGTCACACTCTGCCACGCGCTGGTTCGGCGCCAGGAGCGGCCCCGGCGCGCGGTGGCGACGCGCGTCGAGCAGCGCCACGGCCAGGGCTGACAGCATCAGCAGTCCACCCACCAGCATGACCGGGCGCGGGCCGGCCGAAGGCAGCAGTGCGCCGCCGACCAGGGCGCCGCTGGCGATGCCGGCGTTGAAGGCCGCGCCGGAGCCGGCCGACGCGACGTCGGTGTTGCCGGGGGCGAGCTGGAGCGTGCGGCCCTGAACGGTGGACGCGAAGGCGCTGAAGGCGAGCCCGGTGAGGCCGAGCAGGACCACCGTCACCGGCTGGACCCGGCCCAGCGCGTACAGCAGCAGCAGGCTGGCGCCGGCCAGCGCGAGCGGCGCGCTCACGGCGACCACGGGCCGGCGGTCGATGAACCGGCCGATGACGATGGTGCCGAGCACGCCGGTCACCCCACCCACGAGCAGCAGCAACGACAGCGAGGCCTCCGGAAAGCCGGCCACGTCGAGCAGGAACGGCGTCACATAGGTCTGCGCGACGAAGTAGCCGGTGACCCCGACGGCGATGACCAGCAGAAGCGTGCGGTAGCGGCGGGCGTCGGGCATGGTGCCCCGCGAGGCGCCGCCGTCGGCCGGCGCGAACGACGGCAGCAGCACGGTGACCACGACCCCGGCTACCAGGCCGAGTCCGGCCAGCACCAGGAAGGCGACCCGCCAGCCGGCCTGCTGGCCGATCCAGGTCGCCAACGGTATGCCCAGCACCGGCGCCAGAGCGGGGCCGATCCCGAAGCGGGAGACGATCCGGCCGCGCACGTTCGCCGGGAACAGCCCGGTCACCGTCGGGCCGACGACCGACCAGAACAGGGCCTGGGTGGCGGCGGTGGCCAGCCGTGCGCCGGCCAGCACCCAGTAGCTGGTGGCCACCGCGGACGCGACCGTGGCCAGCACGAACACCACGAACGTCACCGCGAACAGCCGTCGTCGTGGGATCCGCCTGGTGACGTGGGTGAGCGGCAGGGAGGCCACGACGACGACGAACGCGTAGCCGGTGACCAGCAGGCCGATCTCGGAGCGGGACCGGTCGAGGTCGGCCGCGATCACGGTGAGCAGGCCGATGGGCGCGATCTCGGTGGTCACATAGGCGAACGCGGCCAAGGAGAGGGCGATGAGCGCGGCCGTGGCCCGGGCGGGGGACAGCTGTGGTGCCATCGTTGATGCATATCAGTGCGAGCGCGTCAGCGACACCGGCCGGCGTTCCTCGGTCGGGCGCGGCGGGGGAGCGCCACGCCAGCGCAGGATGCCGTAGTACATGATCGTCAGGCAGGCGCCCGCGTTGACGAACGAGCCGATGACGTCGCTCGGGTGGTGCATGCCGCGGTACAGGCGGGTCAGCGCCACCCCGACCGGGATCAGCACGAACACGGTCCAGACGACCGTCTCCCACCGCCGGCTCGTCGAGCGCAGCGCGAACAGCAGCGCCAGGCCGCAGTAGAGCGCGGTCGCCGCGGACGTGTGCCCCGACGGGAAGCTCGACGTCGGCGGCGAGACGTCCATGTGCTCGACCTCCGGGCGGTGGCGGTCGATCGCCAGCGTGGTGCACAGGAAGATGACGGCCTGGGCCGCGACGGCGCAGGCCAGGAAGAGCGGCTCGCGCCACGGCCGGCGGGTGACCAGCAGGATCACCACCGCGAAGACGCACACCGCGATGACCGACCAGGTGTCGGCGATCGTGCTGAACACCAGGGAGGCCGCGGTCAGCGGGCCCGAGCGGGCCGCCTCCAGCGACTCGTTGGCCCGGTCCTCGACCGTGAACGGCCACCAGCCGTCCGCGACCTTCGTGACGAACAGACCGAGCGCGATCATCAGCCCGTAGAGGGCGACCAACGGCAGCAGCAGCCGGAGCATGACGTGACGCATGGCGGGGGTGTTTACCCGTTCGGTCCGATCGCTATGCCCAGCGCCGCCGGTGACTCCGCGCCCGGCACGAGCAGCCGCGGCGAGCCGGAGCCGTCGGCCGGCACGGAGAACACGTCCGGGCGGCCGTCGCCCTGGCGCACCGTGTAGCCGATGGTCGACCCGTCGAGCCAGGCCGGTTGGTCGTCGACACTGGCCGGCTCGGCCAGCGGGGTGACCGCCAGCGTCGCGAGGTCGAGCACGGACAGTCGCCAGCCCTTCGTCGGGTCCGCGTCGATCGCGTGCTTGAACGCGATGCGCGTGCCGTCCGGTGACAGCGACGGGCACTCGACGTTGTCGGCGACGGTCCGCAGCGTACGCGCGGCGAAGTCGCCCTTCGTCAGATAGCGGTGCCCGCCCGTGGACATCGTCGCGTAGAAGGTGTTGTCGTCCGCGGCGAACGTCACGCCCCAGAAGTTGCGGTCGGCGGACCGCACCTGCTTGCCGTCGTGCGTCGCCGTGAACTCCTCCAGGGTCGGCACCAGGGTGCCGCGCGCGGTGTCGAGGATGCCGGTGCGCGTCGAGAACCCGCCGCTGTTGTAGGAGTCGCCGCCGACGAACGTGGTCCACCCGATCATCCGCCCCGACGCGGAGACCCGTGCCCGGTTGGGCAGCCCGGGGATGTCGACGGACCGCACGGGTGCCAGCCGACGGTCCAGGACCACCATCTTGTACGTCCACGGCGTGGCCGGTTGGAGGCAGACCCCGGTGCCGCCGGCGGCGTACGCGCGGACGCACTCGACCGAGGAGACCGTGCGCGGGCCGCTGGGGTCCATCGTGGACGACACTGCGATGTGCCGGTCGGTGACCGTGAGCAGGACCGGCGCGGCGTTGAGCGTGACCGCCTTGGAGGCGGCCGGCGTCGACGGGGTGGAACGGGCGGCCGCGCCCCGGATGTAGAACACCGCCACCGCCGCCAGCACCAGTGCGACGCCGAGCACCACCAGCAGCCGCGTCCGTACGCTCAAGCTCACGTCAACCGTCCCTTGTGGAAGAGCAGGCCAGCGGTGACTCCGCCGGCGACGACCGCGACCAGGGCTGCCACCAGCACGGCGGCGGTCGGACCCCAGGCGGCCCAGGCGAGCCCGAACAGCACCGAGGAGGCCAGGTAGGCCAGCGCCTGCCCCGTCTGCACCAGCGCCAGCCCGGTGGCTCGCAGGGCGTCGGGCAGCACCGGACCGGCCAGCGCCATCAACACCCCGTCGGTCGCGGCGTAGTAGAGCCCGTACGCGGCCAGCGCCGTGACCAGCAGAGCCCACCCGCCAAGTGGGGCGGCCAGCAGCAGGTAGGTGACGGCCAGGGCGGCATAGCCGGCCAGGAGCACCGGCCGTCGCCCGATGCGGTCGGCCAGCATCCCCAGCGGCGCGGCCAGCAGCAGATAGCCCAGGCTCGTGCCGACCGCCAGCAGCGGGAACCAGAGCAGGCCGATCTCGGTGCGCCGCTGCAACATCAGGTAGACGAAGCCGTCGCCGATCGTCGCGACGCCGAGCAGCGTGGCCGCCAGCAGCAGCCGGCGCAGGTCCGCCGAGCGCAGCAGGGCCACCGCTTCCCGCACGCGGACCGGGGGAGCGGCGGGGGCGGCCGCGAGCGGGTCCCGCTCCCGCACGAACAGCACGAGCACCGCCACGCCGAGTGTCGCGACGAGGAAGCTGGTCACGAACACCGCGTCGTACGACTGCCCGGACCCGGCCAGCACCGCGAGCGCGACCAGCGGCCCGAGGAACGCGCCGACCGCGTCCATCGTGCGGTGCACCCCGAAGGCGCGGCCGAGCGCGTCAGCCTGTGTGGACAAGGTGATGAGCGCGTCCCGGGGCGCGGTGCGCAGGCCCTTGCCCATCCGGTCGACCGCGACCACGAAGCCGATCCCGGCCAGCGAGCGTCCGGCGGCCAGCAGCCCCAGCTTCGCGACCGCGGACAGCGCGTAGCCGAACCCGGCGAGGGCCTTGCGGGCGCGCACCCGGTCGGCGACGTAGCCGCCGACGATCCGCAGCAGGGCGGTGGCTCCGGTGTAGACGCCGTCGACCACCCCGTACGCGACCGGACTGAGGTGCAGTCCCAGCACCAGGTACAGCGGGAGGACGGCGGTGACCATCTCCGCCGAGACGTCGGTTACCAGGCTGACGGTGCCGAGCGCCAGGACGTTGCCGCCGACGAACGCCGCGCCGCGCCCCTTGGCCGCGCCGGGCCGGGTGATCGTCGACAGGTACACGCCGAACACCCTGTATGCCGGCCCGGACCGGAACAACCGCCTTCGGGTGAACAGATCGGACGCCTGTCGTTCACCCGGACGTCCGGATCTTGTTCATCCATTACCGTAGATTCCCGACCCATGCGCATCCGTATCCTGGCCGGCGCCACCACGGCGACCGTCCTGGCCGGCGGCATCATCGCCGCCGTACTCACCTCGACCAGTCCCGCCTCGGCCGCGACCACCACCTTCCGGCCGACCGCCGACACCTACGTGCAGGGCGACACCGCCTCGACCAACTACGGCACGTCGACCCAGATCACGGTCGACAACAGCCCGGTCCGCCGCATGTTCCTGCGCTTCTCGGTGACCGGCGTCAGCGGCACGGTCAGCTCCGCCAAGCTGCGGCTCCGGACGATCTCCGGCAACGACGGCAGCAACAACGGCGGATCGTTCCGGGCCATGTCCAACACCACCTGGTCGGAGACCGGCACGACGTGGAACAACCAGCCGGCGATCGACGGCACGTCCGTCGGGTCGATCGGCAGCGTCACCGCCGACGGGTGGTACGAGGTCGACGTCACCAGCGTCGTGAAGGGCAACGGCACGTTCAGCTTCGGCGCGACGTCCAGCAGCACCGACGGCGCCTACTACGACTCGCGCGAGAGCGGCGCCGACGCACCGCAGCTCGTGCTGACCACCGGCACGACCACCACCCCGCCGCCCAGCGGAGACCCGGTGCTGGTCGGCGCCGGCGACATCGCGACCTCGGGCTCCGGCGACAGCGCGACGGCAGCGCTGATCAACGGAATCTCCGGGACCGTGTTCACGACCGGCGACAACGTCTACAGCAACGGCACGGCCAGCGAGTTCACCAGCTACTACCAGCCGACCTGGGGCGCCTTCAAGTCGCGTACCCGGCCCGCGCCGGGCAACCACGACTACAACACGTCGGGCGCGACCGGCTACTACAACTACTTCGGCTCCCAGGCCGGTCCGTCGGGGCAGGGCTACTACTCCTACAACCTCGGCAACTGGCACATCGTCTCGCTCAACTCCAACATCAGCATGTCGTCGACCTCGGCCCAGGTGACCTGGCTGAAGAACGACCTGGCCGCCAACACCCGGCCGTGCACGCTGGCCTACTGGCACCACCCGCTGTTCACCTCGGGCGCCAACCACGCGCCGTCGACCTCGACCCGCCCGCTCTACCAGGCGCTCTACGACGCCGACGCCGACGTCGTCGTCTGGGGCCACAACCACCAGTACGAGCGGTTCGCGCCGATGAACCCGAGCGGTGGCGCCGACAGCTCCCGCGGCCTGCGGTCGTTCGTGGCCGGCATGGGCGGCGCCGACCACTACGGCTTCGGCACGATCCAGCCCAACAGCCAGGCTCGCAACAGCGACACGTTCGGCGTCCTCAAGTTCACGCTGCACAGCAACTCGTACGACTGGCAGTTCGTCCCGCAGTCGGGCAAGACCTTCAACGACAGCGGGACGGGTTCCTGCCACTGACCACGCGCGCAAGAGTGCCCGCCGCGCAGCCAGCGCGGCGGGTAGGGTCAGAAATGCCATGCCTGGTCCGGAGCTGTCCAGCACCGTGCGCCTCATGCTCAACGGGGCGCCCGTCGAGCTGACGGTCGACAACCGCACCACGCTGCTCGACCTCCTCCGGGACCGGCTCGACCACACGGGCACCAAGAAGGGCTGCGACCACGGCCAGTGCGGCGCCTGCACGGTGCTCGTCGACGGTCGCCGCGCCAACTCCTGCCTGCTGCTCGCGGTCGCCGTCGACGGCCGTGAGGTGACCACCGTCGAGGGCCTCGAGGACGACGAGCCGCACCCGATGCAGGCCGCCTTCCTCGCGCACGACGCGTTCCAGTGCGGCTACTGCACGCCGGGGCAGATCTGCTCGGCGATCGGCATGCTCGACGAGCTCGCCGAGGGCTGGCCCAGCGCCGTCACCACCGGCCCGGTGCAGCTCGACGACGCCGAGATCCGCGAACGGATGTCCGGCAACCTCTGCCGCTGCGCCGCGTACCCGAACATCGTCGCGGCCATCCGCGAGGTGGCCGGTGCGTGAGTTCTCCTACGCCAGGGCCCGCGACGTGGACGCGGCGGTCTCGCTGGTCGCCGACAACCCGGGTGCCCGCTACCTGGGCGGCGGCACCAATCTCGTCGACCTCATGAAGCTCGGCATCGAGCGGCCGGACCTGCTGGTCGACGTGACCGGCCTGCCGTTGGACGACGTCGGCGAGGACGGCGGCCTGCTGCGGATCGGCGCCCTCGTGCGCAACAGCGACCTGGCCGCGCACCCGCTGGTCCGCGAGCGCTATCCCGTGCTCAGCCAGGCTCTGCTCGCCGGCGCCTCGGGCCAGCTCCGCAACGTGGCCACCACCGGCGGCAACCTGGTGCAACGCACCCGCTGCGGCTACTTCACCGACCCGACCAAGCCCTGCAACAAGCGGATGCCCGGCTCCGGCTGCCCCGCGATCGAGGGCGAGCACCACAACCTGGCCATCCTCGGCGCGTCCGACCACTGTGTCGCGACCCACCCGTCGGACCTCGCGGTCGCGCTGGTCGCGCTGGACGCCCGGATCGGCGTGCACGACCTGGCCGGATCGCACGAGATTCTCCTCGAGGACCTCTACCGGCCCGTCGGCGACCGGCCCGACCTCGAGCTGACCACCCGGGACGGCGCGCTCATCACGGGGGTCGCGCTGCCACCGCTGCCGCCCGGCGCGCGGACCCACTACCGGAAGGTCCGGGAGCGGGCGTCGTACGCGTTCGCGATCGGCGCGGTGGCCGCGGTGCTGGTCGTGGCCGACGGCGTGGTCAGCGACGTGCGGATCGCCCTCGGTGCGGTCGCCTCGCACCCGTGGCGCGCCCGGGTCGCGGAACGCGAACTGCGCGGCGGTCCGGCCACGCCGGCGGCGTTCGCGGCCGCCGCGGCCGCCGAGCTCGACGCCGCCCGGCCGCTGCGCGACAACGCGTACAAGGTCCCGCTGGTCCGTGACCTGGTCGTCGCTGTGCTGACGGAGCTCGCCCGATGACCCGCGGCTGGCAGACCGCACCGTCGGTCGGGCACCCGCTGACCCGGGTCGAGGGCCTGGACAAGGTGACCGGGCGGGCTCGCTACTCCGGCGACGTCGCCCTGCCCGGCCTCGTCCACGGCTGGGTCGTGCCGGCGACCATCCCGCGCGGCCGCGTGATCGGCATGGACGTGGCGGCCACGCTGGCCATGCCCGGCGTGCTGGCCGTGCTGCACCAGCACAACGCGCCCCGGCTGACCGGCATCGGCGAGGGCACCCTCGAGCTCTTCCAGAACGACCGGGTGGCGCACCGCGGCGCACCGGTCGCGCTGGTCATCGCCGACACGCCGGAACGCGCCCGGGAGGCGGCGGAGCGCACGGCGGTCGACTATCTCCCGGAGCCGCACGACGCCCGGTTCCGGGCCGACCACCCGCGCCTCTACCAGCCCGAGTACGTCAACCCGCACCACCCGGCGGTGACCGACAAGGGCGACGTCGAGGCCGCGCTGGCCGGAGCCGCGGTGGTGGTGGACCAGGAGTACCGCACGCCGCCGCAGCACAACAACCCGATGGAGCCGCACTCCAGCACGGCGGTCTGGGCCGACGGGCGGCTCACCGTCCACGGCTCCACCCAGCACGCGTACGGGATGGCCCGCACCCTGACCAACCTGTTCGGCTTCGCGCCGGGCACCGTGCGGGTGCTCTGCGAGCACGTCGGCGGTGGCTTCGGCGGCAAGGGCACGCCCCGGCCGGACGCGGTGCTCGCCGTGATGGCCGCGACCCTGGTCGGGCGGCCCGTGCGGGTCACCTTCACCCGGCCGCAGCTGTGGCCGCTGGCCGGCTACCGGACGCCGACGGTGCAGCGGGTGCGGCTCGGCGCCGACGCGGACGGCCGGCTGGTCGCGCTGGAGCACCGCGCCTCGTCGCAGACCTCGCGGCTGCTCGAGTTCACCGAGCAGTCGGCGGTCTACTCCCGGGCGATGTACGCGGCGGACAACCTGCGCACCAGCCACCGGGTGGTGGCCCTGGACATCCCGACGCCGCGCTGGATGCGGGCGCCCGGCGAGGCACCCGGGTCGTTCGGGCTCGAGTCCGCGATGGACGAGCTCGCCGAGGCGTGCGGCGTCGACCCCGTCGAGCTGCGGCTGCGCAACGACGCCACGCACGACCCGGCGGACGGGCGGCCGTTCAGCAGCCGCCGGCTGGCCGAGTGCCTGCGCGAGGGCGCGCGCCGGTTCGGCTGGGCCGGTCGCGACCCCCGGCCGGGGGTGCGCCGCGACGGCCGCTGGCTGCGCGGCACCGGGATGGCCGGCGCGCACTACCCGGCCCGCACCAGGCCCACCGTCGCGCACGCCACCGCCTTGCCCGACGGCCGGTACGTGGTGCGGGTGGGTGCCGCCGACCTCGGCACCGGCGCCCGGACCGTGCTGACCCAGCTCGCCGCCGACGCGCTGGAGGTGCCGGTCGGTGCGGTCCGCGTCGAGATCGGTGACAGCGACTTCGGCCTCGCGATGGTCGCCGGAGGCTCGATGGGCACGGCCTCGTGGAGCTGGCCGGTGGTCACCGCCTGCCGCGACCTAGCCCACCGGCTGGCTTCCGGCGCACCGGTGCCGTCCGACGGGTTGACCAGCACCTTCGACTCCACCGACGCGGTCGGCGCGCTCGGCGACCTCGCCCGCTACGCGTTCGGCGCGCACTTCGCCGAGGTCGCGGTCGACGTGTCCAGCGGCGAGGTGCGGGTGCCCCGGCTGACCGGCGTGTACGCCGTCGGCAAGGTGGTCAACCCGCTCACCGCGCGGTCCCAGCTGATCGGCGGCATGACGATGGGGCTGTCCTGCGCCCTGCTGGAAGAGTCCATCATGGACTCCCGGTTCGGCGACCACGTCAACCACAACCTGGCCGACTACCACGTGGCGACCAACGCCGACGTCGGCGAGCTGGACGTGGCGTTCGTCGACGACCCCGACGACGAGCTCAACCCGTCCGGCGTGAAGGGGCTCGGCGAGATCGGCATCGTGGGGGTGCCGGCGGCCATCGCCAACGCGTTCTGGCACGCGACCGGCGTGCGGCAGCGCGAGCTGCCGATCGGCCCGGCGCGCGCGATCACCAGTGGACAGTGAATCAATCCTCGGATTAGCTTGGCGATCGTCGCAATCCCCCTTTCGACGAGGTGATCCGATGACCGCCGGTCATCCCCTGGAGCGGCTCAGTGCCGCCGAGATCGACGCCGCACGCACGCTCTTCCAGAAGAACGACCTGCTCACCCCCACTACGCGGTTCGCCACCCTGGCTCTGGAGGAGCCGGCCAAGGGCGACGTGCTCGCCTGGCGACCGGGTGACCCCCTCGACCGGCGCGTACGCGCGCTGCTGCTCGACGTGGCGACCGGTGCGGTCCGGTCGGCGGTCGTGTCCGTGACCCGCGACGAGGTCGACGAGGTGGTCGACCTCGACCCGGCCGTCGACGGCCAGCCGCCGATCCTGCTCGACGAGTTCATCTCGGTCGACGAGATCGTCAAGGGTGACCCCGAGTGGCGCGCCGCCATCGAGCGCCGCGGCATCACCGACTTCGACCTGGTCCGGCCGTGTCCGCTGTCGGCCGGAGACTTCGACC
Organism: Asanoa sp. NPDC049475; assembly: GCF_040676915.1. Classification (NCBI taxonomy): domain Bacteria; kingdom Bacillati; phylum Actinomycetota; class Actinomycetes; order Micromonosporales; family Micromonosporaceae; genus Asanoa; species Asanoa sp. NPDC049475. The sequence continues at coordinate 104,665 of NZ_JBFAPY010000002.1, forward strand.
TCGAGGGCGAGAGCGGCAAGCGCCTGCTGCGGGTCCTCTCGTTCGTCGCCAACCGGCCCGAGGACCACTGCTGGGCGCACCCGATCGACGGTGTCGTCGCCTACGTCGACCTGATCGAGAAGGAGGTCGTCAAGCTCATCGACCACGCCCTGCTGCCCGTGCCGCAGGAGGAGGGCAACTACGACGACCCGGCGTACACCGGTCCGCCCCGGCAGACCCTGAAGGCGCTCGAGATCACCCAGCCCGACGGCGCCAGCTTCCAGGTCGACGGCGACGAGGTGACCTGGGAGGGCTGGAGGTTCCGGGTCGGCTTCGACCCCCGCGAGGGCCTGGTGCTGCACCAGCTCTCCATCCAGGACCGCCCGCTGATCTACCGCGCCTCGATCGCCGAGATGGTGGTCCCGTACGCCGACCCGAGCCCGGTGCGGTTCTGGCAGAACTACTTCGACGCGGGGGAGTACCTGCTGGGCCAGCAGGCCAACTCGCTCGTGCTCGGCTGCGACTGCCTGGGTGAGATCTACTACTTCGACGCGGTCCTCGCCGACGGCGAGGGCAACCCGCGTGAGATCACCAACGCGATCTGCCTCCACGAGGAGGACTTCGGGGTGCTGTGGAAGCACTCCGACCTGTTCACCGAGGCGGCCGAGACGCGGCGCCAGCGCCGGCTGGTGATCTCGTACTGGGCCACGGTCGGCAACTACGACTACGGCTTCTTCTGGTACCTCTACCTCGACGGCACGATCGAGATGGAGGTCAAGGCGACCGGCGTGGTGTTCACCTCCTCGTACGCCGAGGGTGCCGAGTACGCCACCGAGATCGCGCCGGGGCTCGGCGCGCCCTACCACCAGCACCTGTTCAGTGCGCGGCTGGACATGATGCTCGACGGGGTGGGCAACGCGGTCGACGAGCTCGACGTGCGCCGGGTCCCGGTCGGCGAGGCGAACCCGTACGGCAACGCGTTCACCCGCACGGCGACCCGGCTGACCAGCGAGTCACAGGGTGCGCGCAGCGCCGACAACGGCGTCGGTCGCGTGTGGCGGATCTCCAACCCGGACAAGGCCAACCGCCTCGGTCAGCCGGTGTCCTACGTGCTGCGTCCCGAGGGCCAGCCCGCGTTGCTGGCCGACGAGAGCTCGTCGATCGCCCGCCGCGCGACGTTCGCCACCAAGCACCTGTGGGTCACCCGGTACGACGCCAACGAGCGCTACCCGGCCGGCAACCACGTCAACCAGCACCCCGGTGGCGCGGGGTTGCCGGCGTTCGTCGCCGACGACGAGTCGATCGACGGCGAGGACATCGTGGTGTGGCACACGTTCGGCAGCACGCATTTCCCCCGGGTGGAGGACTGGCCCGTGATGCCGGTCGACCGCTGCGGATTCTCGTTGAAACCGAGCGGATTCTTCGACCGGAACCCCACTCTGGACGTCCCGGCGAGCACGGCTAAACACTGCCATTAACAACATCTCGGGGGTACGTTCGCAGTGCGGACGTACCCCCGAAACAATTTCTTAATTTAACGCCGAGTAATGACCGCCATGGCGGCAACCGCGCCTTCGACCCCTTGGATGGTCTCCCGCAGCGGTGCCGGCAACCGGACGACGATCGCCGTGATGGCGTCGCTGACCTCCTGCCGGGTCCACTCGAGCATGATGCGTTGTTCGAGGCCAGTCGCCTTGACCAGAGCGGCCAGCGTGGCCGTCTGCGCGTCGATCTGGGCCGGTCGCTGCAGGTAGTAGGAAAGTCGCACGAGCGGACGGGTCGCCGTCAGCGCGTTGACCGCAGGGTAACGCACAGTAAGCTTCCTGGACAGCCCAGAACGCTGCTCGTCGCGACGGATCATCCCCGCGGCGACGACGCGCTGTGCGACCACCTCGCCGACGTTGCCGCGCAGGTGCTCGACCCAGGCGCGGGGAACGAACTCGCTCCCTCTGCTGTGGATCTCGCGCAGCACGACATCGGTGACCGGGTCTCCCCACGGACGCGGGTCGTCGACGGCCACCTTGCCGGCGACGACACTCACCCGTCTCTGGAGGATCAATTCCGCGAGAGCGGCACCGGCTAGGCCGGCATCCAACATCTCGTCGTTGATGACCGTCTTGCCGGTGTATTCGTTGTGTCCGACCATGAAAAGTTCGTCGGCAAGCCCTAAGTCGCTCATAACCTCAGGCGGGGTGTCGAAGAGTCGATGGGATCACCGGCAGTCGGAAGCGAGCGCCGATTTTGTGCGGGGCAAACTGTACGCCGATCTTGAACAGCATTCAACTGTTGTGATCCTTCGATAAGCACCCTCCACAGTCTTGAGTGGAAACCGGGGTGGTCGTACGATCGGGCGTCGCGAAACCGATCAAAGACCCTCTGAATCGAGGAACCCCTCCGTGTCCGAACAGCTCGCAGGAACTCTCGCCAGGCGACGCCTCGGCGTAGTACACCTGTTCTTCTTTGTTGTGGCGGCCTCCGCTCCGCTGACCGTGCTCGGCGGCGGCGTCACCACCACGTTCGCCGTCACCGGTTCCAAGGGTGTGCCGCTGTCCTTCCTGGTGCTCGCGGTGATCCTGGGCATCTTCGCCGTGGGCTACGCGGCGATGAGCCGTCACGTCGCCAACGCCGGCGCGTTCTACTCCTACATCGCGCAGGGCATCGGTCGCCCCGCCGGCGTCGGCGGCTCGTTCGTCGCGCTGACCGCGTACAACGCGATCCAGGTCGGCCTCTACGGCCTGTTCGGCTTCATCTTCGCCGACTTCATGACGACGAAGTTCGACGTCACCGCGAAGTGGTGGGTCTGGGCGCTGCTGGCCTGGGTGCTGATCGGCATCCTCGGCATGCTGCGCGTCGACCTCAACGCGACCGTCCTCGCCGTCCTGCTGATCCTCGAGATCATCGCCACCGCGGTCTTCGACATCGTCGGCCTGGGCAACCCGGCCGGTGGCAGCATCTCGATGGCCGGCTGGGACTTCGGCAACCTGTTCGCCGGGGGCGTCGGCGCGGTCTTCGCCCTGGGCATCGCGGCCTTCACCGGCTTCGAGTCCGGCGCCATCTACAGCGAAGAGGTCAAGGACCCGCGCCACACGGTCGCCCGCGCGACCTTCCTCGCGGTGCTCTTCACGGGCCTGTTCTACGCCATCTCGGCGTGGGCCATGACCGTGGCCGTCGGCCCGGACAACGTGCAGCAGGCCGCCACCGAGGCCGGCCCGGGTGTCGTCTTCGGCACGCTGGCCGAGCACACCAACGGCACGATCGCCGACATCGCCGTCGTGCTGTTCTTCACCAGCGTCTTCGCCGCGCTGCTGTCGTTCCACAATGGAGTTGCGCGTTACCTGTTCGCGCTCGGCCGTGAGCGCGTGCTGCCGCAGTTCCTGGGCCGCACCAGCCGCCGGACGATGGCACCCATCGCCGGTTCGCTGACCCAGACCGTCATCGCGATCATCGTGTTGACCGGCTTCATCGCCGCAGGCAAGGACCCGCTGCTCGACCTGTTCACCTGGCTGTCCGGCGTGTCCGCGGTCGGCGTCGTGCTGCTGATGGCCTCCACCTCGGCCGCGGTGGTCGGCTACTTCCGGGTCCGCCGGGGCGACGAGTCGCTGTGGCAGGGCACCGTCGCCCCGATGGCGGCGACGATCCTGCTCAGCGCGCTGCTGATCACCCTGGTGGTCAACTTCAACAGCCTGCTCGCGCCGACCAACCCGTCGTACCTTCGCTGGCTGCTCCCGGGCCTGATCGGCGCGGCGGCGCTGATCGGCATCATCTGGGGCGCGATCCTCAAGTCGTCACGTCCCGACGTCTACGAGGGCATCGGCCGCACGGTCGGCCAGCCGCTGACCGCCGAGGAGTCCGGCTCCGACTCGGATTACGTCCCGGTCCACTAGGCAGTTCGTCGAACGCCCGCGCGGCCGCGCTGCCGCGCGGGCGTTCCACTACCCTCCAGCCATGGAACACACCCGCCTCGGCTCGTCCGGGCTCGTCGTCTCCAAGGTCGTCCTGGGTTGCATGGGCTTCGGCGACCCCGACCGCGGCCACCACACGTGGAGCCTCGGCCCGGGCGAGACGCGGCCGCTGATCCAGCAGGCCCTCGAGGCGGGCATCACGACCTTCGACACCGCCAACGTGTACGCCTTCGGCTCCAGCGAGGAGATCCTGGGCGAGTTGCTGGGTTCGCTGGCCCGCCGCGACCAGGTGGTCATCGCGACCAAGGTGCACGGCCGGATGGGCGACGGCCCGAACGGAAGCGGCCTGTCCCGCGGCGCCATCATGACCCAGGTCGAGGCCAGCCTGCGCCGCCTGCGCACCGACTACATCGACCTCTACCAGATCCACCGCTTCGACCCGCACACCCCGGTCGAGGAGACGATGGAGGCGCTGCACGACCTGGTCCGCGCGGGCAAGGTCCGCTACCTGGGCGCGTCGTCCATGTGGACCTGGCAGTTCGCGTCGATGCAGCACGCCGCGGACCTCGGCGGCTGGACCCGCTTCGTGTCGATGCAGAACCAGTACAACCTGCTGATGCGCGAGGAGGAGCGGGAGATGCTCCCGTACTGCCTCGACTCCGGCGTGGGTGTGATCCCGTGGAGCCCACTGGCCCGTGGCCGCCTGACCCGAGACTGGGCGGCGACGACGGAACGCGGCCGCACGGACCGCTTCGGCTCGACCCTCTACCGCCAGTCGGTCGAGTCAGACCGCGCCATCGTCGAAGCGGTCGCCACCGTAGCCGCGAAACGCGACACCTCCCGAGCAGCGGTGGCGCTGGCGTGGGCGCTGTCGAAGGACGCGATCACGGCCCCGATCGTCGGCGTGACGAAGCCGCACCACCTGACCGACGCGGTGGCGGCCCTGGACCTGAAGCTGACGGACGACGAGATCGCTCTGCTGGAAGAGAACTACGTCCCCCACCTGCCCGAGGGCTTCTAGCCAGCCGGGCTGGCAAGGCGGATCCGCCAACCGCCCGGTCAGGCTGCTCGGGGATCCGGGCGGGAGGCGGACCACCAGGCCGCGGTGGCCACGACGGCCACCGCGGCGCTGAACACGAACGGGGCCTCCCGGCCCAGGACGCCGGCCAGTGCGCCGCCCAGCAGCGCTCCCAGGGCGGCGCAGCCATAGGTCAGCGTGCGTGACGCGGCGACCACCCGGCCCAACAGTTCGGCCGGGACCGACCGCTGGCGGATCGCCAACGCCGTCACGTTGAGCACCGCGAACGACGCGCTCGTCGCCACCACGACCGCCGCCGCGGCCCACCGGTCGGGCGCCACCACCAGCAGGGCCGGCGCACCGGCCGTGACCGCCAGGGACCATGCCAGCACCGCGCGGTGGGCGAAGCGAAGAACCAGCCGGTCCGCCGCGAACGAGCCGAGCAGCCCGCCCGCGGCGCCGGTGGCCAGCAGCAGGCCGAAGCCGAACGCGCCCAGGCCCAGGCTGTCGCGGGCGTAGAGGACGAAGATCGCGAACCACGCGCTGTCCGCCGCACCCACCGCCGCGCTGACCGCGACCAGCGTGCGCATCAGCGGGTTGCGCAGCAGCCAGCGCAGGCCCGCCAGGACGCCTGGGGAGACCGTGCGGTCCCCTGCCGGAGGCACCGCGCGGGCCAGGCTCAGCGGCAGGGACAGCACCAGCATCACGGCCAGCGCGAGTGCCGCGCCGTTGGCCGCGAACGGCAGTGCGGCACCCGCGACGAAGAGCAGGGCGCCGACCGGTGGGCCGACGAACTCGTTGCCGACGATCTCGCCCGCCACCAGCCGGCCGTTGGCCTTCTCGAGTTGGCTGTCGTGGACCAGGCGCGGGATGGCCGTCTGCGCGGCGGTGTCGCGCACCGTCTCGCCCACGCCGAGCAGGAACGCGGCCGCGGCGACCAGCGTGACCGTCGCCCATCCGCCGACCACCGCGACCACGAGGGACGCCAGCACCACGACCCGCGCCACGTCGGCGAGCACGATCAGCGGGCGGGCACCGCGGCGGTCGGCCAGCGCGCCGGCGAGCAGGCCGGTGACCAGCCACGGCAGGACCTGCGCGGTCGCGACGGCGGCCACGCCCAACGGCGAGTCGGTCAGCGTCACGGCCAGCAGCGGGAACGCCGCCACCCGGATGCCGTCGCCGAGGTTGGCCAGGGCGGACGCGCCCCAGAAACGCCAGAACGCTGGACCCAGAGCCGAGACCATCGGGTGACCGTACCCGAGGATTTGCGATCTTCGCACCTGATGCCCCGGTCGATGGCACGATCGAACGGGTGAGTGACGCCATCGACCTGGACCGGCACGTGTACGGCGAGCCCGGCGCGGCGATCACCGTCGTCGAGTACGGCGACTTCGAGTGCCCGTACTGCGGTGCCGCGTTCCCCGTGCTGCGCAAGCTGATCGACGGCTCCGACGGCCGGGTCCGCCTGATCTTCCGCCACTTCCCGGTCTTCACCAAGCATCCCTACGCGCTCACCGCGGCCCTGGCCGCCGAGGCCTCCATGGAGCTCTTCTGGCCCATGCACGACCAGCTCTTCAAGCACCAGGCCCGCCTGACCGATCCGGACCTGGCGGCGTACGCGGCCGAGGTCGGCGTGGCCGACCCCGAGGCGGTCGTCGGCGAGCCGGCGCAGCGGTTCCGGCCGGCGGTGGAGCACGACTACACGACCGGGGTGACCGACGGCGTGCGCGGCACACCCACCCTGTTCGTCGACGGCCGGCTCTACACCGGGCGGGTGGAGCTCAACGCGCTGCGCAGCACGCTCGGGCTCGGCCGATAGGTGGGCACGGCGTCCCTTCCACCGCGGCCGGGGCCACGGACCCGCCTGTCGAGCGCGCTCCCGCTGGTGCCGCAACCGGTCACCCGGTTCCTCGTCACCGAGGCCGGCAGCGGCTTCCTGCTGCTCGCCGCCGCGATCGCGGCGCTGGTCTGGGCCAACGTGCCGGGAGGCACGTACGAGCGGGTCTGGGAGACCACCGCGTCGATCCGGCTCGGCGACTACGGGATCACGTTGGACCTGCAGCACTGGATCAACGACGCCGCCATGGCGATCTTCTTCCTCACCGTCGGCCTGGAGATCAACCGCGAGGTCACCGTCGGCGAGCTGCGCCGCAGGCGGTACGTGCTGGCGCCGATCTTCGGCGCCGCCGGCGGTGTCATCGTGCCGGCGTTGATCTTCTACGGGTTCAACCACGGCACACCGGCCGAGCACGGCTGGGGCATCCCCATCTCCACCGACACCGCGTTCCTGCTCGGCATCCTGGCGTTGTTCGGTCCGCGCTGCCCCGACCAGCTCCGGCTCTTCTTCCTGACCCTGGCGATCGTCGACGACATCGTGGCGATCCTGGTGCTGGCCATCTTCTACACGCCGGACCTGTCGATGGTGCCGCTGATCGTGGCGATCGTGCTGACCGCCGTCCTCTTCGGCCTGCGCTGGGCCGGTGTCTGGCAACTTCGGTGGTACGCGCTGGTCGGCGTCGCCCTCTGGTTCGCCGTCTACGAGTCCGGCCTGCATGGCACTCTGGCCGGCGTGATCCTCGGCCTGATGGTGCCGGCGACGCCGACCGACCCGCGGCTGCTGGAGTTCCTGCGCTTCTACGGCCGCGGCCTGATCGAGCGGGCGGACGCGCAACGGGCGCGGCTCACGGTGCAGGCCGCGCGGGCCACCGTGCCGGCCAACGACCGGATGCAGGACGTGCTGCACCCCTTCAGCGCGTACGTCATCGTGCCCGTCTTCGCCCTGGCCAACGCCGGTGTGGTGCTCAACGCGGAGAGCCTGTCCCGGGCGTTCACCTCGCCGGTCACGATCGGCATCCTGGTCGCGCTGGTGGTCGGCAAGACCGTCGGCATCTCGCTCGGCACGGCGATCGCGCTGTGGACGAAGCTCGGCGAGCTGCCGGGACGGGTCCGCTACGGCCACCTGATCGGCGGCGCGGCCCTGGCCGGGATCGGCTTCACCATCAGCCTGTTCATCGCCGGTCTGGCGTACGAGGACCCGGTGCTGAACGCCGACGCGAAGATCGGCGTGTTGATCGGCTCGGTGGTCGCGGCGGTGATCGGCTCCCTGGCGCTGCGCTATCTGGGCGAGCGCCTGCCGCTGTGCATGGTGGAGGACGACGAGGCCGTCCCGGCCCTGCCCACCGGCCCGTGGACCGACCCGACCCGGCCTTAACCGAAGCGGCGCCAGACGCTGCGGCGGTTGCGGCCCGGTGCGGAGCGGTCCAGCCGGCGCAGCGTCGAGGGTAGGTCGACGCGGCGGTCGGGGGTGACGTCGTGCAGCGTCAGCACCAGGCCCTGGACCGCGGGGTGGTTGCGCAGGTCGCGGCAGTTGACCTCGACCTGGAGCCAGGATCCGTCTGAGCGGCGCAGGGTCCACTCGGTGTTGACGCCGCTGCCGTCCAGGGCGGACCTGGCCCGGTCGAGCGTGTTCTCCACCTGGCCGTGGTCGTCGCGGTGGATGATGTCGCGCCAGGTAGACAGGATCGGCGGCGAGACCTTGAGCATGTCGGCCATGGACGGGCTGGCGTAGCGGATCCACTCGTCGGCGTCGAGCAGGATCACCACGTCGGCGGTGCGCTCGCTGACCGCGCTCAGATAGGCGTCCCGCTCACGCCGGCTGGTCTCCACGGTGTGGCCGACCCGGCGCAACGCCAGGGCCGCCTGGCTCGCGAGCACCTCGAGGGTGTCCTGCAGGCCGGCGAGCACGGCGTGGTCGCCGGCGATCGCGACGGCGCTGATCGGCGACCGGTGCCGGGCGGGCTGCTCGTCGGCCAGGGAGGCGACCAGGGTGGCCGGCAGCCCGGCCAACGGCCCGCGCAGGTCGGGGTGCAGCAGCCGGGTGGCACTCAGCCGGCTGCGCCGGCCGCCGGCTGTCGCCGGTGGCTGGTGGTCGAGCAGCACCAGCGGGCGCCAGGCCATCGCCTCGGCGGCGTCGACCCGGCCGAAGATCGGACCGGGCGGGACGGACGCCTTGCCGGTGGCCCTGGCCCGCCCGGCCGCCAGGCGCCGGTCGATCGCCGGGCGCAGGCCCGCCGTCTCCTCGCTCGCCTTGACCCGGCCTGTCCGGCCGTCGGACGCGTTGACCGCGGGCCACGCGCTCGACAGCCGCGGCGGGCCGGCGGCCACACCCGACAGTGGGAGCGTCTCGCCGTCGTCCACCTCGGTGGGTGCGATCGCGCTGACGAAGATGACCCGGTGCGGATGGCCCCGGGGCAGCAGCCGGTCGATGCCGGCCACCAGCGTCGCGGCGACGGCCTCGGCGTCGGCGGCAGCCACGAGCTCGCCGCAGGCGTGCCGGAGCAGGCGTTCCCGCTCGACCGCGCGGCGCTGGGCGGTGAGCGCGTCGTTGAGCCGGGTCGCCACCAGCACGGTCATCAGCGCCGAGCCGATCGCCACCACCGTGACCACACCGACGTCGTCGCGGACGTCGCCGATCAGCAGCAGGCCCGGGCCGGTAAGGGCGATCAGCAGCACCGGCAGCACGCCGAGCCCGCGCCCGGAGTCGACGCGTGGCTCGACCGGCAGGGTCAGCCGCGCCATCGAAGGCGGCAGCGCCGCGGCACCCCAGGCGGCGTAGCAGACCAGGTAGCCCAGCTCCCAGAGGCGGCCACCGGGCACTGCGGCGCCCACCTCGGTGAGCGCCTCGAGCGCGTCGGCGGCGAGCAGGCCGACCGCGCCGGCGGCCAGCAGCACGGCGGAGACGTTGCGAGCGCGGGTGGCCACCACGAGGGCGCTGGTCGCCACGAGGACCACGATGGAGCCGAGCACGTGCGCCGCGGCCAGCGACCGGTCGTAGACCGGCCAGGACGGTGCGGCGGCCAGCGGGCCGGCGGTGAGCGTCCAGGCGACGAGGCCGGCGGCGATCACCAGGGAGAGCAGGTCGACCGCGGTGGACCGGTCGCGCAGTGCGGCGCTCGTCCGGGTCAGGCCCAGCAGCGCGTACGCCAGCAGCGGGAACAGGGTCAGGTAGCAGATCTCGGCGACGACCAGCCAGGCGCCGCCCTGGTCGGGGCCGCGGCCGCTGAGGTCGTAGGCGACGTCGCCGGCACCGAGGGCGGCCACGGCGGCGGCGAGCAGGACCCACGGAGCGCGCCGGGCGGGCTGGTGGGTCCGGATACCGAACAGGATGCCCGCGGCGGCGATGGCACCCGCGGTGCCCCACAACACCCCCGCGATGCCGGGGAACACGACGATCCCGATGCCGAGGGCGACCGTCACGGCGGCAGCGAGCGCCAGCGCTCGTCTCGCCATGGCGGCTCCGATCCGGGGCGGCGTCGGTGGGGGACACACGGACACACCATCTTCACCTGTGTGTGGGCTGTGGGGAAGGGGGCCACCGCCGGCCCTAGGCGACCCGGACCACCGGCGGCAGCGCGTACGTACCGGCGAGGATCTCGGATCGTGGCTGGTAGAGGCGCATGATCGGCCGGAAGGCGCCGGGCGGGGCCGGCAGCCAGTTGGCCGTTTCGCCATCCTCGGGAGCCGAATGACCCACCCGGAGAGTGAATGATCCGTCGGGTTCGCGACGCAGTCCTGGGGTGCGGTCGCCGATCGAATAGCGGTCGAGCGCGTTCGGGACCAGGTAGTAGTCCGGCATGTCGTACATGGTCAGCGACCAGAACGCGTCCACCGGCGGCGCTGCCGGGAAATGGATCTCGTACGCGTGCGCCCCGGTCAGCGGCGCACCGTCGGAGTCGACGTAGACGGGCGCGTAAACCGCCTCGTAGCCGTGGTTGCCCCAGAGTCCGACCCGGGCCGCCACCGCCCGCGCCAGGTAGCCGCGGATTCGGTCGGTCATCTTCCACTGTGGGGAGTCGATGGTGCCGGGGCCGAGAAAGTCCACGTTGTAGTCGAACGCGTGCGGCGAGAGGTGCCAGCCGTTGACGGTGCTCGCCGTGCGGGACGCCTCCTCGATCCGGGTGCGGCCCTGGGCAGCGCCCTCCGTGAGGGCCTCGGCGAGGTCGGCGGGCGGGTCCGCGTACGGCGGGTCCGGGTCGAGCAGGCCGATCGGCCGGAACCGCTCCTGGTAGGCCCGGTCGGGCACGGCCGGTGGGAAGGCGGCGAGCCAGGCCCGCAGATGCTCGAAGAAGAGCAGGTCCGTGGGTACGCCGGTGGCGGCGACCGCCGGCAGCGGCGCGCGCTCGGACGGGGTGGTGGCGTTGAGCCGGAACCCCTTCTGCAGCCGCTCGACGCGGGGCAGGTCGGCGGGGCCGGCACAGGCCAGCCGCCCGATGACGGAGACCACCGAGGTCGAGGCCGGGATCACCGTGGTGTCGTCGGGCACCTCGCCGGACCAGCCGCGCGGGACGATCAGGTAGCTGCCCGCCCTGGTGCCGGACGCGCGCCGGCCGACGTACGCGATGTTGTTGGTCCAGGCGTCGACCACCTGGAGCACGTAGTAGGCGCCGTCGGTGTCGGGCACGGCCAGCCGGACCGGGCCGCCTCCGACGTCGACCTGCCCGATCGAGTAGACGGTGTCGTTGTTGACGCTGACGAAGGTGTCGTCCGGGCCGGCCAGCCGGTGGGCGTGGCCGAAGGAGTTGAACGGCGTGGCCGGCACCGCGCCGAGGCCGTCGCGGGTGAACCGCATGACCTCGGACAGGCTCGCGACCAGCGGGTACCCGTACACGTAGGCGTCAGCGGCCAGCCCGGCACGGTCCATACCTGCGAGGCTAGTGCGGGCTGGGCCCGGGTTGGTCGGTTTAGGCAGCCTCTGCCCGCTGCTGCGCGGTCACCGGGGAAACCCGACGCTCCACCAGGCGCAGCCGAGGTGGGCCGGCGGTGGCGGGCTCGCTCTCGAACGAGGCGGTCCAGCGCCGGGTGCCGCGGGCCGGCGGCTCCCCGGGGTCGAGGGCCGGGCGCGACAGCGCCAGGGTGATCAGCCAGCCGACGATGAGGAAGCCGTGGCTGGCCAGCCGGCCCGGCTCCACCCGGCCGGCGATGATGTCGTTGGCGGAGAGCAGGGTGAGCACGCCGACGAACGCGGTCAGCGTGGGCAGCATCCCGGTCGCGCGGGTGCGGCGCAGGGCGACGAAGGCGAAGCCGGCGCCGATGGCCAGGTTCCAGGCCGCCGACTCGTGCCAGAGGTGGCCGGAGCCGAGGGCGGCCTCGTGCGCGTGGTCGTCGCGTCCGAGGCCCGCGACCTGGGCGGCGCCCAGCAGGAATTGGACGGCGCCGATGGCGGCGAGGCCGATCCGGAGCCCGATCGCGAGCCGTGGCCGGCGTCGCTTCCGGGTCGGGGCCGCCGGTGCCTCGTCGACCTGGGTCAGATCGATCGGCCTCGCCGGTGGCACGGGTGCCGTGCGCGCCAGGCGCGTCACCACGGCGGCCGCGTCGAGCCAGGCCGCGCAGTGCTGGCAGCCGGCCAGGTGCCGTTCGGTCAGCTCGCGCTCGCCCGGCGCGTCTTCGCCGTCGAGCCGCGCCGACAGCATTTCCCGGATCCGCTCACACTCCACAACTCCATAGTCGCGCGAAAGCGGCGTCCAGTTCCCACCGGATTTGTTGCCGACCGCAGGGTGAGCTGGGCGAACCGGACAAGCTAACCTTGCCGGCATGCGCCTACCCGGACCGCAGCGCAGCCCCCGCGCCGGCGAGCCCGCCACCGACCTCGACGAGGTCACCGGCTGGGCACTGGCGGCGCAGGCGGGCGACCGCGCCGCGGCCCACGCCTTCGTCGAGGCGACCCAGCACCAGCTCCGCCGCTTCGTGTCGCACCTGGTCGGCCCGGGTGAGGCCGACGACCTGACCCAGGAGATCTACCTGCGGGCGATGCGGGCGTTGCCGGCCTTCGACGCGCGGTCCACGGCCCGCACGTGGCTGCTGGCGATCGCCCGCCGGGCCTGCGCGGACCACATCCGCTACGTGTCGCGCCGCCCGCGCCTGGCGGCCCTCGACGACTGGCAGCCGGTCGCGGAGGCCGAGCTGGCCCGGGACCACGGCGGTGCGGGGTTCGAGGCCGGGTTCGCGCTGACCGATCTGATCCACGCGCTGGACCCGGAGCGCCGCGAGGCGTTCGTCGCGACCCAGATCGCGGGCCTCAGCTATGCCGAGGCGGCCGAGGTGTGTGGGTGCCCGGTCGGCACGATCCGCTCGCGGGTGGCCCGGGCACGCGCGGACCTGGTGGCCGCGATGGCGGACCGCGAAGGCCACCGCCTGCGCTCGACCAGCTGACCCCCGCTTTCGTCCCGCCCGCCTGACGCGAAACGCCAACGACCGGAGTGTCGGCTTGGCAGGATGCGAAAGGGACGAAAAGCGGAAAAGGGGCGGCAATGGCTGCGAGCGAGACCCCGGGCAAAGGCCATTGGGACGTCATCGTCGTCGGCGGTGGGCAGGCCGGTGAGACGGCCGCCCAGTACGCCAGCCAGTTCTCGGGTCTTGCGACGGTGCTGGTGGAAGAGGATCTGATCGGCGGCGAGTGCGAGTACTGGGCGTGCCGTCCGAGCAAGGCGCTCCTGCTGCCGGTCGAGGCGCAGAGCCTGGGACGGGACCTTCCCGGCGTACGCGAGATGATCGCCGGCCGGTCCTTGGACGTCGCCGCGGTCCTGGCCCGACGCGACGACATCGCCTTCCACTACGCCGACCCGCAGGAGGTCGAGTTCCTCAAGATCAACAACATCGACTTGGTACGGGGGCGCGGGCGGCTGGCCGGCGAGAAGACCGTCTCGGTGACCGCGAAGGACGGAACCGTCAGGACGATCACCGCCGGCCACGCGGTGGTCCTCGCGACGGGCAGCTCGGCGTTACTACCACCGATCGAGGGTCTGGCCGAAGCGTTCCCGTGGACCTCGCGCGACGTCACCGCGCTGCGTGAGGTGCCGGGCCGGGTGGTGGTCGTCGGCGGCGGCCCGGTCGCCTGCGAGTCGGTCACCTGGTTGCGTGCGCTGGGCGCGGAGGTGACGCTGGTCCACCGTGGGCCGCGACTGCTGACGACGATGGAGCCGTTCGCCGGCGACTTCGCGCTCCGTCATTTCGCCGAGGCGGGGATCACGGTGCGACTCGACACGAACGCCGTGCGGGTCCACCGGCAGCGGGCGCGGGACGCCGGTGTCGGCCACATCCATGGCGGAGCGGTGACCGTCAGCCTCGACGACGGCGACCAGCTCGAGGCGGACGAGCTGGTGGTCGCGGTCGGCCGCCGGGGCGGCACCGACGACATCGGGCTCGATACGGTCGGCGTCGCCGCTCCACACGGCTACGTCGACGTCGACGACCAGTGCAGGGTCGTCGGCACCGACTGGCTCTACGCCACCGGGGACCTGACCGGTCGGGCCCTGCTGACGCACATGGCCAAGTACCAGGCCCGCGTCGCCGGGGACGCGATCACCGCCCGGGCGCTGGGCAGGTCCCTGACCGACCCGCCGTTCGACGGCCTGACCACGGCCGAGTACGAAGCCGTACCCCACGTCGTCTTTCTCGACCCTCCACTGTGCGCGGTGGGCCTGACCGAAGCCGCGGCCCGCGAACGCGGCATCGACGTCGAGACGGCCGAGTACGACATCGCCGGAGTCTCGGGGGCCGCGATCGCCCGGGAGCACTACGACGGGCGCGCGAAGCTGGTCGTCGACCGCTCCACGGACACGCTGATCGGCGCGACCTTCGCGGGCACGGCCACGACCGAGCTCCTGCACTCGGCCACGGTCGCGATCGTCGGCCGCGTCCCGGTCAGCAGGCTCTGGCACGCGGTGGCCAGCTTCCCGACGGTCAGCGAGATCTGGCTGCGCCTCCTGGAAACCCTGCAAAGCCAACGCCGCCGGCCGTAGCCGACCACTATTCACCATCTGGACTCTCGCGTTCGCACACACAGTCATTGTCCGATTACGATCAGTGCATGGGTGCCGTCCGCGGATCGAGGTGTCCGTCTTGGTCTACGTTCCGATATCAAGGCCCGCGCGGGCGAGCTCCTGGCGCTCGACCACCTGTCCGGAAGTGGATGTCTCCCGGGCGGAGGCGATCGGGAGGAAAGCCGTCGCCTGGGCGAGGCGCCAACCGTGGCGGTCCGTCACCGTTGCCGCGGCGGCGATGCCCGACTCGGACGCTGACCGACTTGGACCATGGCACGAAGTCGAGATGGCCCGCGCGGAACTAAGCATGGCCTTGGACCCACCCGCGCCCGTCGAGGCCGCGCTGATCGGCGCTGGACGAACGCCTGGTCGCGCTGTGGGCGCGGCGCGACCTGCGCTGCGGCGCCGGCGCCATCATCGCCACCGGCCCGCTGTGACCTTGCCGTCGCCTGTCGCTGGACCCACGGCGGAGGTCGAGCTCTGGCGGGAGCGACGGTCGTGCCCACGGCGGACCCGAGTCCGCCATCGATCTGTCAGCGCAGTTGACCTGTCGCGTGCAGGTGGTCGAAGACGAGGCGGTCGACGGCCGACACCCGGTCGCGGTCGGCGTAGCCGAGCCACGCCAGCTCCGCGATCTCCGTATCGGGATGTGGCGTGCCGCGATGCTCGGCGGTATAGCAGGTCATCGTGACCCGCGTGCCCGGCGCGTGCCCGTGTGCCTCGTCCTCGAAAACGCCCACCGGCGTCTCGGTGCCCGCGACGATCGTGACCCCGAGCTCTTCGCGGACCTCGCGCACCAGCGTCCGCGGTCGCTCTCACCAGCCTCGCGCCGTCCACCGGGCAGGTAGAACAGCTCCCGCCCGTGGTTGCGTGAGCACAGGATCGTGCCCTCGGACAGCAGGATCCACGCGACCTTGTCGATGGGGTCCGGCATCAGAGGTAGCGGCCCACGGGGGTGCGTTCGATCAGTTTCCAGGCGAGCCAGAAGCAGACCGGGATGCCGATGCCGGCCACCGCGATCGCTTTCGCCTCTGCCGGCAGGTCGAAGGGGCGCAGCATGATCGCTAGGGTGAGCAGGACCGGTGCCTGGAGGACGAAGGCCGCGAACGAGCCCCGGGCGCAGCGCCGCCAGAGTTGGCTGACGCCTTGCAGCCGGTCCTGGGCCAGGCCGAGCACCCAGACCGAGCCGGCGACCACCAGGACCGCCTCGACGGTGGCGAGCAGCAGCGCTTCCCAGTGCCAGCCGCCCTGGTACGGGGCCGCGTCGTCGGCGAGGTCGCCCAGGCCCACCGTCCACGCGTAGACCGGCAGCGCCAGCACCGTGGTGATGACCGCGACGCCGCAACCGCGGCGCAGGCCCTCGGGGACCCGTTTGGCCCAGCCGAACCGGGCCGCCGCCACGCCCAGGCCGAACATGGCCACGCACTGCGGCCACTGCCAGACGTGCAGGTCGAGCACCTGCTTGCTCTGCGCCGGGAACCAGAGCCGCACCATGAAGGACGCCAGCGCCACCATCCCGATCAGCGTCACGAGCTGGCGGCCACCGAGGGTCGTCGGTCCCTCCTCGGTGTCCTCGACGCGGCCGTCTGCGCGGGCGCGGTCCCTCGCCCAGACCAGCGCGGCGTAGGCGAGCGAGACGTAGAGCAGGATCTCGGCGAACCAGAGCGGCCCGGAGTCGAGGAACGGGTGCCGGTGCGTGAACTCCCACCAGAACGAGACCTTGTAGCCGGCCGACAGGTAGGCGAACCACATGAACAACGGCCAGACCAGCAGGGCGAAGAGCAGAAAGGGCACGCCGAGGCGCACCAGCCGCTCGCTGGCGAACTTGCCGGGACCCTTGCGGGCCATCGCCGCCGGCGCGAACAGGCCGGCGATGAAGAAGAAGGTGCCGATCACGAAAAGGGCCGTCGGTCCGACGACGACGGCCATGGCGAGCTCAGATTTTGGATGGAACGTGGTCTCCTGGACTTCGTCGTACGGCCACCCCCCGATGGCCGAATAGCCCAGCAGCGCATGCCCACCGATGATCCACGCGACCATCACGGCGCGCAGGTTGTCTACGTGCGGAAGCCTCTCGACCCGCGTAACCGACCCCATCGTGGCCATCCGGACCCCCTCTCCGAATCCATGGCGCACATTCAAGATTGCCACCGCAAGCCCGTCATCGGGGACAACCGAAGGGTCAGGGTGCGCATCGTCACTCGCCGGCGACAACCAGTCACGCCCTTTGTCCCGATACGCTCGGCCGTCATGGAGGCACAGATCCGACCACTGGTGCCGGCTGACTGGCCCGCTGCCCGGCGGATTTACCAGGCCGGCCTGGATACGGGTGAAGCCAGCTTCGAGACGGTCGCGCCGGATTGGGCGGCCTTTGACGGCTCACGGCGGCCTTCACATAGATTTGTCGCAATGTTCGATGGACGCATGGCGGGGTGGGTCGCGGTCTCCGCGGTCTCGAGCCGTCCCGTGTACGCCGGGGTGGTCGAGCACAGCGTCTACGTCGACCCGGAGGCGCGGGGGAGGGGCGTGGGTGCGGCGCTGCTCGGCGCGCTGATCGCCTCGACGGAGCGGGCGGGCGTCTGGACGATCCAGTCCGGCGTCTTCCCGACCAACGTGGCGAGTCTGCGGCTGCACGCGGCGGCGGGCTTCCGGGTGGTCGGCACCCGCGAACGCCTGGGCCGGCGGGACGGCCGGTGGCGCGACGTGGTTTTGCTCGAACGCCGCAGCCCGGTGGTCTAGCGAGCGTCGGGAAGCTCGCCGGTGAGCAGCGCGTCGCCGAGAGCGGTGCGCCGGTAGAGGACCCCGCGCCCGCTGCGCCGGCTGGTCACGAGGCCGCCGCGGTGCAGGACTCCCAGGTGGTACGAGATCGTCGCGGTCGCGCGCCCGTCGAGCTCGCTGAGCGCCTGGGTGGTGTGGGGCTCGTCCAGCCGGCGCAGGATGCGCAGGCGGGTCGCGCTGATCAGCTCGCCCAGGTGCGTGGCCCGGTCCACGTCTCCGGGGTCGGAGTGCAGTGCCGCGGTGCCCCGCGCCGGATAGGTCAGCTGCGGGGTCCGCGGCCGTTCGGCGGCGAGGACGACCGATCCGGCGAGGGCGGTGCAGGGCGTCAGCAGCACCCCGTCGTCCGCCCAGTCCACCATCACGTCGTACGGGCGACGCAAGGTCAGTTCGTGTCCGTCCCAGTCGAGCTCCGTCCCCAGGGTGCCGATCATCGCGGCGAGCCCGCGCTCGGCCATGACCTCGGACCGGTGGGCGACATCGGCATCGAGGACGGCCGTGACCCGGGGCCAGTCCTCGGCGATCGCGGCGTCGAAGAAGCGGCCGAAGGCGTCGGCGGCCTCCCGGGCCAGCGCGGCCTCGCCGGCTCCGATCAGGTCCGCGAGCACGCCGGGCGCGGGACGGCGCCAGCGTAGGTAGCGCTGCTCGTCGCCGAAGGACTCCGCGAACTCGCGGTGCACGGGCCGGCCGGCGAGGCCGAAGTCCAGTTCGCGTGCCACGTCGTCCGGCGGTGTCGCGGCGATCGCCTCGACCGTCCGGTCGCGCGTCTCTCGCGGCTGCCGCGGGTTGGGGGTGAGGAAGTCGGGCACGTACGGGTGGTCGGCGGGCACCAGGGCGTGCAGCAGGTCGACGGTCCAGGCATCCAGCCGCGCCAGCGCCCGGGAGTGCCAGCGTCGCGCGTGCGTGGGAAGCGTGGCGGACCGCCTGCCGCGCAGCGTCGCCATGACCTCGGACGCGGGAGAGGTCGCGAACCGCGACCGCGCGAGGGTGGCGACGTCGGTGGGTATTCGGATGGCCATCGGGACACTCCCGCTCTCGATTCGAAGAGGATCGAATGTCTGGCATGCAGACCTCGTCGGCGCCGAGACTGAGACCCGTTTGATCCCGTTTATCCACGGAAGGCGATTGCGTTGTCAACGTTGATGGTGGACTACATCATTTCGCTCGACGGCTACGGAGCCGGCGAAGGCTGGCCCGGTTTCTGGGGCATGGAAGGGCCCGAGTACCTCGCCTGGTTGACGGACGACAGTCAGCAGGAGCTCGTCCACCTCATGGGTGCGACCACCTTCACGCTCATGGCCGGGTTCGCCGCCGAGGCCGACGACGCCGGGTCACGGGCGTTGACCGCGGCGCGCAAGGTGGTCTTCTCCTCGACGCTCACCGAGCCGCTGTCGTGGGCCAACTCCGAGCTGGTCCGGGGCGACGCGGTCACGTACGTGCGGGAGCTCAAGGAGCGCGAGTCGCGGCCGCTGCGTACCCTCGGCAGCCTCACGCTGAGCCGGTCGCTCATCGCGGCCGGGCTGGTGGACCGTTTCCGCGTGGTCGTGTTCCCGGTGATCACCGGTGTGACCGGCCGGGAGCGCATCTTCGACGGCTACCCCGACCTGTCTCTCGAGCTCGTCGAGAGCCGCACGTTCGACGGCCGGCTCCAGCTGCTCGAGTACGCACCCACGGTGCTCGACGGTCCTCCTAACGCGTAACCAATGTGTTACGCTTCCTGGGTGGACGAGGTGGCGGGTGCGGTCGCTGACGGCGTGCGGCGGGAGATCCTGCTGATGCTCCGCGACAGCCCGCTGACGGCCGGCCAGATCGCGGACCGGTTCGCGATCAGCCGGCCGGCCGTCAGCCGCCACCTGCGCGTGTTGCGCGAGGCCGGCCTGGTGCGCGACGAGGCGGACGGACGCCATCGGGTCTATGCGCTGGTCACCGCGCCGCTCGACGAGCTGAAGAGCTGGCTGGACGAGCTGACGAGGCCGTCGGCCTGGCAGCGGAGCTTCGACGCGTTGGAGACCGAGGTCTACCGCACCCGGCGCGAGCGGCGCACGGCCGCCCGGCCCGACCGAACCCAGGAGAGGACCGCATGAGCCCGACACCCACGGGACGACTGTTCGGCAACGACCTCGTGCTGACCCGCACGTTCCGCGCACCCGTCTCGGACGTGTGGGCGAGCCTGACCGAACCGGAACGCACGGCGCGCTGGTTCGGACCGTGGAAGGGCGCCGCGGCACCGGGAAGCACGATCGAGGTCCAGCTCGTACAAGAAGAAGGTCAGCCCTGGATGGACTTCACGATCGAGGCGTGCGAGCCGCCGAGCAGGCTGGCCCTGACGGCCGACGACTGGCACCTCGACCTGGTGCTGGCGGAGGACGGCGGCGTGACCGAACTGCGCTTCACCCAGCACCTGACCGACCCGGAGGGCGTCGGCTCGATCGGCCCTGGCTGGGAGTTCTACCTGGACGCGCTGGTGGCCTCGCGCGAGGACCGTCCACTGCCGAGCTTCGACGACTACTACCCGGCGATGAAGGACCACTTCGACGCGCAGCGATAGGCCGCGCGAGACCGCGGTCACAGCGGTTCTCAGGGGTCCAGGGACCAAAACACCGACCCGCGGTGTTGTTGCAGGTGACGCCGCAGCCAGCGGCGGCAGAAGAGGAGAGATCGTGTCACACGACTACAGCAAGACTCCGGACGCCCTCAGCCGTCTCACTGACGACCAGTTCCACGTCACTCAGCAGGACGGCACAGAGCCCGCGTTCCGGAACGAGTACTGGGACAACCACGAGCCCGGGATCTACGTGGACGTGGTCTCCGGCCAGCCGCTGTTCTCGTCGACCGACAAGTACGACAGTGGCACCGGATGGCCCAGCTTCACCAAGCCGATCGAAACCGACGTCGTCCGGACAAAGACCGACAGATCGCTCTGGATGACCCGCACCGAGGTGCGGTCCGCCGGCGCCGACAGCCACCTCGGCCACCTTTTCGACGACGGCCCGGCCGACGCGGGAGGCATGCGGTACTGCATGAACTCGGCCGCGCTGCGCTTCATCCCGGTCTCCGAGCTCGAGGCGCAGGGGTACGGGGAATACCTTTCGCTATTCGAGTCACGCGTCACGAACGGCACGAAGGAGAACGCATCATGACCAGCGGAGTCAACGACACCGGACGAGTCACCCGCGAGCCGGGCACTGAGACGGCCGTGCTGGCCGGCGGGTGCTTCTGGGGCATGGAGGACCTGATTCGCCGGCAGCCGGGGGTGCTGGACACGCGCGTCGGCTACACCGGTGGCGACAACGACCACGCGACGTACCGCAACCACCCCGGCCACGCCGAGGCGGTCGAGATCGTCTTCGATCCGACGCAGACGACGTACCGCGACATCCTGGCGTTCTTCTTCCAGATCCACGACCCGTCGACGTTGAACCGCCAGGGCAACGACCTCGGCACGAGCTACCGCTCGGCGATCTTCCCGCTCACCGAGGAGCAGGAGAGCGTGGCCCGCGACACCATCGCGGATGTCGACGCGTCGGGGTTGTGGCCGGGCAAGGCGGTCACGACGATCGAGCCCGCCGGCCCGTTCTGGGAGGCCGAGCCCGAGCACCAGGACTACCTGATCAACTATCCGAACGGCTACACCTGCCACTTCCCGCGGCCGGACTGGGTGCTGCCCCGGCGCAGCGCGACCTCAGCCTGACGCGAGACCGATCGGGCGCGTCCACCGCCGAGGCGATGGACGCGCCCGTGGTGCGTCAGCGGCCGCGTCGGCCGGTCGGTCCCGCCGCGGGGTTGACCGGCTTGGCCGCCCTGGCCGTGGCCGGGAACTCCGCGATGCCGTACGCGAAGGTGAACGCGACCGCGTCGAGCAGCACGTGCACCGGCCCGCCGGAGTTGTAGACCGAGATGGCGTCGTCGTGCGCCGGATGCCAGCCGTGGCCCACCGTGAACGCGTTGGCCAGCGCGGTGTTGGCCGGATAGTTCAAAGTGGACGTGCCGGGACGCGTCGGCACACCGTACGGGTAGATGGTCAGATGCCCGCCGGTCACCGCGTTGACGGCCGTCACGTTGCCGTGCATGGCGTCGGCGTAGCGCACGAGAGCGCTGGCGACCACGTGCATCGTGGCGCCGCTGCGGAGCCGGCCCTGCCCGTCCAGGGCGTCCTTGTTGATGACCAGCTCCCGGCCGGCCGTGGTGCGGGTGTCGACCAACCGGTCCGGAACGATGGGCACCAGTTGGCTGGTGTTCATCGTCGTGTGCACGACGAAGGTCGAGTCCGGCCGCTGGACGACGTAGATGTTGCCGGTCTGGTCGACACAGATCGAGCCGACCGGGTCGTCGGTCAGAACGGTGTTGCTCGGCACCAGCCGCAGTGCGGGGCCGCCGGCGTTGTCGAGCGCCAGCAGCGCGGCCCCGGCGTTGCCGGTGAGCTGCGTGGGCGTCACGTCGGTGTTGGCACCCTGGACGATGGCGTCGCCCGGGTCGGCCTGTGCCGGCGAGCCCGCCGCCGCACCGACGGCGCTCACGCCCACGACGCCCGCCGCGACCGTGCCGGCACGGCGCAGCAGGCGCCGTCGTGCGATGGTTCCCTCAGACATGCGAATGTCCCCCGTTCGCGAAGTGGATGAGGGCACCAGTGTCTGGGCCAGCGGCCTCTGGGTGGCGTTGAGCATCGGCTATCTGACGGTGTGGAACCTTTTGCCAAGGTCACGCAGCGTCCGCGCGGTGCCCGCGCCGAGTTCGAAATCGGTCCAGTTCGGAAGCTGTATAAACGACAACCTGTAGTAGAGTGAGTCCGCCAACGACAGTGCGTAGTAGACGGAGGCGGTCACTGATGCCGCGTCGGGCGAAGTCGTTAACGTCCCTGCCGGGTCAGGCGGGCCGGGAGGTCGAGGATCGGCTCGGCGTCGCGACCCCGTTGCGCGGGATTCTCAACAAGGTCTTCCCGGACCACTGGTCGTTCCTGCTCGGCGAGATCGCGCTGTTCTCGTTCATCGTCCTGCTGCTGACCGGCACGTTCCTGACGCTGTTCTTCGACCCGTCGATGCGAGAGGTCGTCTACAACGGCAGCTACACGTCCCTGCGCGGCGTGCACATGTCCGCGGCGTACGCCTCGTCGCTCGACCTCTCCTTCGACGTGCGCGGCGGCCTGGTCATGCGGCAGATGCACCATTGGTCGGCGCTGCTGTTCATGGCATCGATCGTCGTGCACATGCTGCGGATCTTCTTCACCGGCGCGTTCCGCAAGCCACGTGAGCTCAACTGGATCATCGGCTCGCTGCTGTTCTGGATCGGTTTCCTCGCGGGCTTCACCGGCTACTCGCTCCCCGACGACGCCCTGTCCGGCACCGGCCTGCGCATCGCCTCGGGCATCCTCCTGTCGATCCCGGTGATCGGCACCTGGGTGACCTCGTCGCTGTTCGGCGGCGAGTTCCCCAGCGACATGATCATCGGCCGGTTCTTCATCCTGCACGTCCTGCTGATCCCCGCCCTGCTGGTGGCGTTGATCGCCGTCCACGTCGGACTGGTCTTCAAGCAGAAGCACACCCAGTGGCCGGGACCGGGACGCACCAACTCCAATGTGGTCGGTGAGCGGATGTTCCCCCGGTACGCGATCAAGCAGGCCGGCTTCTTCCTCGCGGTCGCCGGCGTGATCGCCCTGTTGGCCGGGGTGCTCCAGATCAACCCCATCTGGCTCTTCGGCCCGTACGAGTCGGCGGTGGTCTCGGCGGCCTCGCAGCCGGACTGGTACGTGATGATGCTCGACGGCGCGATCCGCCTCATGCCGGCATGGGAGATCACCCTCCCGGTCGGCGACGGCTACGTCATCCCGCCGATGTTCTGGCCCGCCGTCGCCCTGCCCGGCCTGCTCACCACGTTGCCGATGGCCTATCCGTTCATCGAGGCCCGGCTGCACAAGGACAACCTGCGGCACAACCTGTTGCAGCGCCCGCGTGACGTTCCCGCCCGCACGGCGCTGGGCGTCATGGCCGTGGCCTTCTTCCTGGTCCTGGCCGTCTCGGGCGGCAACGACGTGATCGCCGACAAGTTCCAGGTCAGCCTCAACGCGCTCACCTGGGCCGGCCGGATCGGCCTGTTGATCGCGCCGCCGATCGCCTACTGGACGACCTACCGGATCTGCCTCGGACTGCAGCAGCACGACCGCGAGGTGCTGGCCCACGGCGTCGAGACCGGCATCATCCGGCGCCTGCCGGACGGTCGGTTCGTCGAGGTCCACCAGCCCCTGGCCACAGGGAAGGACGGAATCGCGTACGCCGGCTGGGTCGTACCGAAGAAGATGAACCGGCTCGGCGCTCTGGGGCCGGCCGTCAAGGGCTTCTTCCGGCCACTCGAGCGGCCGGCCGAGGCTCCGGTCTCGCCGGGCCACCCGCCGGTGGAGTCGCTCGAGGAGCGTCAGGAACGTAAATCGATTGCGTCGTGAGCGTGGTGTGGTTGGGTCCGGTGCATGGAGATCACCGTGGCGCGTGCGACTCCGGAACGGCTCGGCGAGATCGTGGAGGTGGTGGCCGGCTGGCAGCACACCGGTGGGCCGGTCCAGCTTCATCCCGGCGACCTCGGCTGGAACTGGAGCCTGGGCGCGGAGGCGTTGGCCCGGGCCGTTCGGGTGTGGAGCCGTGACGGGCAGATCCTGGCCGTCGGCATGGTCGACGACGACGCCCGCCTGATCCGCATGGGCATCGCGCCGAGCGTCGACGACGACGCCGCGTTCGCCGCCCAACTGCTGGCCGACCTGTCGGATCCGGCGCGGGGAGTGCCGCTCGACAGTGTCGAGGCCCGCTCCGGTGCCGCTTTTCGCGAGCTCCTGCAGCGCGACGGTTGGGTGGCCGACGAGCCGTGGACCCCGTTGTCCCGCGACCTGACCGGGCCGGTGGACGACTCGGGGCTGAGGATCGAGGTCATCGGCGCGGACAACGTGGGGGACCGGATCGTCCAGGACCGGGTCACGGTGCAGCGGGCGATGTTCGCCAACTCGACGTTCACCCTGGAGCGCTGGCACGCGATGGCGGCGGCCCCGTCCTACCGTCGGGCCCGATGCCTGGTCGGGTACGACAGTGCGGGCGTGCCGGTCGCCACGGTGACAGTGTGGTCGGCAGGGGAGGGGCGACCGGGTCTGCTCGAGCCTTTGGGCGTCCACCGCGACCACCACGGTCGCGGATACGGCCGCGGCATCACCCTGGCCGCTGCCGCCGCGCTGCGAGAGCTGGGATCCTCGACCGCGACCGTGTGCACCCCGAGCGGCAACACCGGCGGCGTGGCGACGTACGTCTCGGCGGGCTTCCAGAGGCTGGCCGACGTCACGGACTTCCGACGCCCTGCCTAGTGGCGGAAGTCGGAAAACGCGAGGAACAGAGGTCGCGGAGACCCCGCGCCCGTGGGTGAGGTGTGCCTGCGAGCCGTACCAGGCCGGCTGAGACCGATTAGCCGACACGCAAGCGTTACCCATGAGGTACTGGCGCAGATTGGTTTGTAATGGAAACCTATCCGCATGACTACTGACTCGGTGTTCGCCGGGGACGATCCCCGCCGGTTGTTGTCCGACGTGCGCGCTCTCGCTCACCGGGTGCGCCTCGACCAGCGGGTGACGCCGGTCGCCCTGCTGGTGCTCGCCGCGGTGAGCTTGGTGGCGATTCCCGTCGACTGGCTCTTCCTGAACGCCGACTGCGGAAGCGCGGCCATCGAGAGCGGCGCACCCTGCCACGTCCGGGGGCTGACCAGAGGGTTCTACTGGCTGCCCGCGCTGCTGCTGGCCTACTCCGGAATCGCCGTGTACGCCGTGCGGGTCACCCGGGCGCGCGGGCTCGGCGCGCGGGTGCTGCCGTACGTGCTCGTCGGCGTCACGCTGGCCGTCCTGTCGGCCGCCGCCTGGCTGGTGGCGTTCTTCGCCCTCGACCCGGCGCGCGCCGAGCCGTTCCCGGCCTGGGTGATGGTGCTCGACCGGCTGATCGCCCCCGAGGGCACGATCGGGATCGCCCTGCTGGTGCTGGCCTTGCTCGAACGCCACGTCGCGCTGCTGGCGTTCACCCTCGGATATCTGACGCTGATGCTGGTGCCGACCGACCTGTTCAGGATCCCGCCGGCGTTTCTGGGCTTCCACACGTTCTTCCTGTTGCCGCACCTCCTCAGTGGCGTCGCGCTGCTGCTCGGCGGGATCGGCTTCGCGCTGGCCCGTAGGGGGGCCCGGTGACCACCGAGATCGAGGAGCCCGCCCACCCGGTGACCGGCCTCGACGACGTCGTGCACCAACGGGTCCGGCTCGGCATCCTGACCATCGCCCACGAGGCGCGCCGGGTCGAGTTCGGCTATCTGCGCACCCAACTCCAGCTCACGGCCGGCAACCTTTCCCAGCACCTCAGCGTCCTCGAGACGGCGGGCCTGGTCGAGGTCGAGAAAGGGTACGAGGGCAAGCGCGGCCGCACCTGGATCACCCTCACCCCGGCCGGCGACACCGCGCTCGCGGAGGAGATCGGGCGGCTGAAGCAACTCATCGCCCGCGTCGAGACCGCCGACGGCTAGGAGTACGAGGAAGGGGGTGTGCTCGCGCGAGCATCTTTCGCTCAGGTGAGCTTGCCGTTCGCCGCCTTCACCGCGCCGTCGCCGGCGAACGAGACCGACGAGCCGCGCCAGTTGACGCTCGGGGCGGTCGTGCAGCCGCCGTTGGCCGTCACCAGGTCGATCGACTTCTTCCTGCCCTTGCTCAGGTGGACCGTCTTGCCCGGGAAGCCGAGGCCGTTGTCGGCGTTGACGAGGCACACCGTGTCGTGGTCGACGACGAGCTTCGCGCTAACAGCCTCCCCGGCCGCGGCCACGATCGCGGCGGGCTGGTTGGTCTGGACCCCGTCGGCGCCCATCGCACGGGCCAGCAGGAACTGGGCGACCTCCTGGTCGGGACCGGCGTCGTACGCGTGCGGCATGACCAGCGCGCACGCGTCGTGGGCGGCGACGACGGCCTCGGGCGGGTACTCGGCCAACGTCGAGCCGAAGACCTTCGCGACCGACCCGATCTCGTACAACAGGAAGTTCGGCTCCCAGTCGGGTGGTGCCGTCGACGGTCGAGTCGTGCATCGCCACGAACCGCCCGTCGCGGGTCTGCTGCACGTCGACCTCGACCAGGTCGACGCCGTAGGCGAACGCGTACTCGTAGGACTTGCGCGTGTTCTCGGGAGCCAGGTCGTTCGCGCCCCGGTGGGCGGAGATCAGCACGTTGGCGGAGCCCTTGTCCGGGGTGCCGGCGTCGACCCACCGGCCCGGCTCCGGCACCCGGTCGCACTCGGGCTGCCGCACCAACGGCTTCAGCGCGGCGATCAGCTGCCGGTACTGCTCGACCCGAGGGTCCTCGGCCGCGTGCGCGGCGGTGCCTGCCGCGAGCAGGCCGGCCGTGACCACGGTGGCGGCAACCAGCGATCGCATGCCCATGTCAATCCTCTCGACGATCTCGCAACGTCGTCGAGCGTTCGGGGCCAGGGTGAATCCGGGATGTCGGCGAGGCTCACCGACGACGAAGCCTGTCCAACAGCGACCGGCGCCGGGGTGACCTGGTCAACGCACCGCTGCCGTCGCCAGGCCACGCCTGGAACGCGGCGGTCACTTCCCGCGCGCGCTCCAGGGTCTCGCTCGGCATCTCCGGCGTGATGTAGACCAGTTGCGCCACGGAAGCGCCGATGGTGAGCGGCCTGGTCTCCGCCGCCTCGCGCATGGTCAGGAACCTGGTCTCCACCAGCTTCGCGACGTCCGCGCGGCACGCGGGATGAACCCACGCCGCCGCGACCAGGCCGTAGAGCGCGGCCTCGGTGATCCAGTCCTCGACGCCGTACGCGAGGTCGACCAGCAGCTGTCGCCGGGCCGACGTCAGCCACGGCTGCTCCGGTCGATGATGCAACAGACCGAGGCAGCACCAGGCCTGCAGGTAGCGTTCCCAAAGACCGGGCAGGCGGTCCCAACGACCGGCCGGCATCTCGGGCGGATGGACCATGCTGGCCAGCAGGTCTTCGACCGACACCTGCGCGAGGGGAGCGGCCGCGTCGTACATCAGCGGCGGCGGCGCCCACGGCAGGCCGGCGAAGGCGGCCGTGATGGCAGCGGCACCGGCGGTGCTCGGCGGGTCCATCGCCGGCGCTGCTGTGACACCGTCGAAACGCCACTGCACGATGCCGGGCCTCAGCGCCTCGCGCGGATCGGGTCGGCCGGGATCGCCCATGGCGACGACCGCCTTCGGCCACCAGCGGTGGAAGGTGGCCACCGCGCTGGGAACCTCCATCGAGGAGATACCGAGCTCACCGGGTACGGAACGGCTACGCGCGTCGAGTTCGGCGAGGATCTTGATGCACGACTCGGTCGCGGCCGGGACATGGGCGAGCCAGGGGAGCCCGTCGCAGCTGCTGACCAGCGCGAGCGACTCGTGGTGCGGCGCTGACCGCGCGCGCAGCCGGTCACCCAGTGCCACGAGCTCTTCCAGGGTGGTGCTCTCAGACATGTAGCCGTCCCAAGGTGAACGGCGGTGGCCCCCGACGGGGCGGCCACCGCACGACGGTTCAGAGAATGCTGACGCTGGCCAGACCGCTGTTGTCCTGCAGGTTGTCCTCGGGCGAGCTGGTGGTGACAGTCGCCCGCACCGGCACGCTGTCGCCCGGGCTGGCGGCGGGCCTGACGGTCGCCCACAGGTTGAGGGAGTCTCCCCAGCCGTTGACCAACTGGTACCGGGTGCACCGCCACGCCGGGCCGCCGGCGGCCGGGTCGTCGAGGAAGTCGCAGTACCAGCCCTCGCCGAACTCCTCGGACTGCGGCTGCAGACCCGCCGGCACGGGAACCGTGACGTAGACCTCCTCGGCGGTCATGTTGCCGGTGTTGGTCACGTCGACCGTGATGCCGACGGTGTCGCCGATCCGGGCCTGCTCGGTGACGTAGAGGTTGGTGATGGCCAGGTCGGTGACGCCGCGGATGTAGCTGACGGTCGCCTGCCCGGTGTTGTTGGCGGTGGACAGCTCACTGCCGGACGTCGACGCGACCGCGGTGACCGTGGCCGTCTGGCCGACCTGCGCCGCGGGGAACGAGACGAAGAACCGCAGGGTCGCGCTGGCGCCGGCCGCGAACGGCCCGTGCGTACACGACAGGTCTTCGCGGAAGTCGCACTGCCAGCCCTCGGGCACGGAGTTCCCGTCGGTGAAGAACCCGCCGGGCGGCATCGTGTACGAGACGGTGACGTCCTGGGCGGCCTTGGTGCCGGCGTTGCGCACGTCGACCCGCACGGCCGACCCGCCGCCGACATCGACGACGGTGGCGGGATCAGCGCTGGCGCTGACGACCAGGTCGGGCCGGTTGGGAGCGGCGAGGGCAGGGCCGGCGGGCAGTCCGACCAGCACGAGGGTGGTCAGGACGCCGAGGGTCAGGGTTTTGCCGTGGAAGGACATGGGTGCCTTACTGAAGCAGGACTCGACCCAGCAGGGCCGAGGAGAGCGCTGCGACGCTCCTCCTACTCAGCGGCGGCGGCGCGGCATCCGTTTCACCCCTCTCTGGCCAGGCACACCCGAAACCGCCTGGGAAGCGTCGCCGAGGCGGCGTGGTCAGCCGGCCAGGGCATCGCCCAGGGCCGTGCGGCGGTATTGGACCGTTCGGCCGCTGCGGCTGCGGCTGACCAGGCCCGCGTCGCGGAGGACCGAGAGGTGGTCTCCGACGGCGCCCAGGCTCATCCCGAGTTGTGCCACCAGTTGGCTCGTGCTCGCCGGCTCGGCCAGCGCCATCAGCAGCGCGGCCCTCGACCGGCCGATCAGCCGGTCCAGGCGGTGCGGCGACGGGGTTCCGGTGCTCGTCCAGGCCTCGGTGACGCCACCGGCCCGGTAGACCAGCGCGTACGTGTGCGGCGGGTTCAGGCTCAGCCAGCCCCCGCTGGACGCGCTCGGCACGAAGAGCAGGTCCGCGCCGGTCAACCGGTGCGACGGCCCGGGCATCGTGGTCAGGTCGATGCGGCCGTCGGCCCGCCACCGCAGGTCGGAGCGCAGCCCGTCGAGCGCGCGTGCCCAGCCGTAGGTGGCCAGCAAGCCGGACCGCCGGATGATGTCGCGTTCCAGGCCTGCCCGGACCCGGGGCCAGTGGGGAGCGATGACCGTCTCCCAGTACGCCGCGAACGCGTCGGCCAGCCGGTCCGTGACGCCGGGGCGGGTCAGGGTGGCCGGCAGGGACAGCGGCGGCCCACCCCGCTGGGCGGCGGCGCTGGCCCGCAGGTCGCGCACGGCGCGCTCGTGCGGGGTGGCCCGCAGCGCCGCCAGCTCCTCCTCGATGGTGGTGTCCACACCGGACGGTGGCATCGAGATCACGT
This sequence comes from Asanoa sp. NPDC049475, assembly GCF_040676915.1. Taxonomy (NCBI): domain Bacteria; kingdom Bacillati; phylum Actinomycetota; class Actinomycetes; order Micromonosporales; family Micromonosporaceae; genus Asanoa; species Asanoa sp. NPDC049475. The sequence goes on from NZ_JBFAPY010000002.1 coordinate 134,479, forward strand.
CCGGGAGCTCCATGGTCTGGTGGATCACCGTGGCCAGCGCGCGCAGGATCGGGTCGGCCGCCGCCAACGCGGACCGGGTCGAGGCCACCCAACCCGGGTCGAGGCCGGGCTCGCGCCAGCCCGCCGCCACCAACAGCGCGCCGGTCAGGTTCGCGATCGGGGACATGGCGAAGCGGGCCTTGGCCAGTTCGTCCGGGCCGACCCACAGCACCGCCATCGTTTCGCCCCCTGACGAAACAATAGACCGCCTCTCCCGGGTGCTGGAGGGTGCGGTCCGTGGTCACCTACCGGGCCGTCTTCGCCCTCCGTGAGTTCCGTGCCCTGTTCGTCTCCGGCGCGATCTCGGTCGCGGCCAAGACGATCGAACTGCTGGCGCTCTCCGCCCTCGTCTTCGTGCACACCGGGTCGCCGCTGCTGGCCGCGGTCGCGTACCTCGGTGGCTTCCTGCCCCAGGCGCTCGGCGCCCTGACCCTCCTTTCGTTGGCCGACCGCCTGCCGGCCCGGGCCGCGCTGGTCTGGTGGCGGCTGGTGCACGCCGGGCTCATCGCCACGTTCGCGACCGGCCTCCTGCCGATCTGGGCCATGCTGGTGCTGATCATGGTGACCGGAGTCGGCGACGCGGTCGTCGGCGCGGTCAACAACGCGGTCGTGGTCGAGGTCCTGCCGGCCGACGCGTACGTCGTGGGCCGGTCCGCGCTCAACGCCTCGACCGGCGCGATGCAGATCGTCGGCTTCGCCCTCGGTGGCACGCTGCTGGCGCTGATCGGGCCGACCGTCGCGTTCTGGGTCGCCGCCGGCCTCGGCGTGCTCGGCGCCGCGATGGTCCAGATCGGACTGCACGAGCGTCCACCCAGGACGGTCGGTCGGGCGTCGGTCGGCACCACCTGGAGCGGCAACCGCCGCCTGTTGGGGGAGCCGCGTCTGCGCAACCTGTTGCTGGCCCAATGGTTGCCGAACGGGCTGATCGTGGGCGCCGAGGCGATGTTCGTGCCGTACGCGGGTAACGCCGCCGGTGTGCTCTTCGTCGGGGCCGCGGCCGGCATGCTGGTCGGTGACGTCGTCATCGGCCGGCTGACGGGTCCAGAGCTGCGGGCCAGGATCGGCTATCCCTTGTACGCCCTGCTGGCGCTGCCCTACCTCGCCTTCGTGCTGCACCCGAACGTGGCCTGGGCGACGGGGCTGGTGACGCTCGCGTCGTTCGGCTACGCGGGCACGCTGGCCATCCAGGAACAGTTCGTGGCCGACGTGCCGGAGGACCTGCTCGGGCAGGGACTAGGGCTGGCCGGCAGCGGCATGCTGACGGTGCAGGCGATCGGCGCGACGACCGTCGGCGCGTTGGCCGAGCTCGTCACGCCGGCCGTGGCGATGACCGTGGCGGCACTCGGCTCCCTGCTCGTGACCGCGACCCTGGCCGGGTCGGCGGCCCGACGTCACGATCGCGGAACGGTGACGGTGGTCAGCCAGTGACGACCGCGGTGTCGGCGTAGAGCTGGACCGTGTTGATGCGGCCGTCCGCGACCCCGAAGAGCCAGAGGTTCGCTATCTGCTTTTGTCGTCGAAATCGGCGGGCGGGGTCACGTCGAACACCGTCAGGTTCTCCTTGGTGCGCTCCAACCAGGTGTACGCGGTGGTCTGTGTGCTCTCACGGTTGTCGTACGTACTGGTGATGATGCTGCGACAGGGGAGGTAGGTGTGCGGGTCGACCCAGATCTCCAACTTCTTGGGTATCGAGCGGACATTCCTACCGCTGCCGTACGTGACCGTTGTCTCCGCGTGCAGCCGCAGCGTGTCGCGACCGTCGACCGTCTCGTTGCCGACGACCTCGAAGGTGCCGTCCGTGATGGCCCTGCTGATGCTTTGCGGCTCCGGGGCGGGAAGGTTCTCGAAGGGATCCGGCGGCGGCATCCGCCCCAGCCAGGGTGTGGCCGTGTATCCCTCCGCCCACCAACGAAGCAGCCATTGCACCTCGAGCCACCGCCGCCCGCCATCCGCGTCGTCTTTGGTGATGGTGGTCCAGGACAACCGCTTCCCGTCATCCGCGTACAGGTCCTCCCGCGAGCGACCGGTCGCGGCATCGGTCCAGACGGCACGGCGACCCGAGCGTTCCAGCAGGAGATAATCCGTGGTCCGGGCGGGTGCCTGGGGACTGACGGCGACCTGATCCGGACCGGGCCCGGTGTGCAGACCGTCCGGGCCGGTGGGGACCAGGAGCCCCACCGCCGCGACCGTGGCGGTCAGGACAGCGGCGCCGGCTCCCACCGCCAGCCGCTTCCGTTTGGCGCGGCCGCGCAGCCGGCGGGCGAGGTCCGGAGCGGGGTGGACATCGGACACCTCGTCGCGCAGCAGGGTGCCCAGTCGCCGGCCGAACTGGTCGTCGTCACTCATGGTGTGCCCTCGCAAGGTTGGTGCTGTCGTTGTCGGCCAGCAGTTCGCGGAGCCGGGCCAGGGCCCGGGAGGTGTAGGACTTGACCGTTCCCGGCGGCATGTCCAGCAGTTCGGAGGTCTGTTCCACGCTGCGGTCCTCGAAGTAGCGCAACACGACGACCTGCCGTTGCCGGACCGGCAACTGCGCCAACGCCTCGAGGACCTGGCGCCGCTCGGTGACCCGGTGGTCATGCGAAGCGATGGCCGCGACGCCGTCGTGCGAGGGCGCCAGCGGTCTCTCCCGGACGCGGCGCATGAGCCACCGCACCCGATCGCGCGAGAGGTTCAACAAGATCTTCCGGACGTAGGCCTCGGGCGAGTCGCGCGCGCTGGCCCACCGCCGCGCGGTCCGCAACAACGCGACCTGAAGCAGATCCTCGGCATGCCCGCGATCGTTGGTGAGCAGATAGGCGATCCGCAGCAGCGCGGTCGACTCGCGCTCGACGAAGGCCTCGAAGGTGGGATCAACCCGCATGCCCCTCAGAACTCCGTCCCGCCCGGATCGGTTGCAGGTACTTCGTAGTAGCACTTACGTATGGAGGCGCACGCGGGCTCGTCCGTACCGTGTCGATCATGACGATTCGAGCCGTGGTTTTCGATATCGGTGGGGTGTTGGAGTTCTGCGGTCCCATGGACTTCGAGAAGGTGTGGGAGCCGAAGCTCGGCCTGGCCGAGGGTTCGATGGACACCGCGATGCAGGACATGTGGGTGGGCGGCGCGATCGGGACCGTGACCGAGGCCGAGGTGCACGCCGCGATGCGCGATCGGCTCGGGATCACCGAGGAGCAGGTCGAGGCGGTCATGGCCGACATGTGGCAGCGCTACCTGGGCAGCCCCAACACCGAGCTCATCGAGTACGCGGGTGCCCTGCGCCGGAGGGTCCGCACCGGGATCCTGAGCAACAGCTTCGTCGGCGCGCGCGAGCGGGAGCAGGCCGCCTACGGGCTGCCGGCGCTCGTCGACGAGTGCCTCTACTCGCACGAGGTCGGCATCGGCAAGCCCGACCCGGAGCTGTGGAAGCTGACCTGCGAGCGGATGGGCGTCGAGCCCGCTGAGCTGCTCTTCGTCGACGACGTGCAGGTCAACATCACCGCCGCCCGGGCGTACGGGATTCGGGCGGTGCTGTTCGAGAACACCGCGCAGGTGATCGCCGAGATCGAAGCAGCGCTGCGGGGGGAATGACCGTGCCCGCCCCCGCGTTACGCTCGACAAGCGGAGGATTAAGTTCCGCTTCTGTGTCGTACGACCTGGGGATTTGATCATGGAACTCGGCATCTACTCGTTCGGCGACAGCGGGACGCACTCCACCCGGCAGCGGCTCGCGGACCTGGTCGCCCAGGCCCGCTACGCCGACGAGGCCGGTCTCGACGTGATCGCCCTCGGTGAGCACCATCGCCCGGACTTCACGCTCTCGGCACCCGAGCTCGTGCTGGCCGCCATCTCCGCGGTGACCGAGCGGATCCGGCTCAGCACCGCTGTGACCGTGCTCTCCACCGCCGACCCGGTGCGGGTCTACCAACAGTTCGCGACCCTCGACCAGCTCTCCGGCGGGCGGGCCGAGATCGTCGCCGGGCGCGGCGCCTTCACCGAGTCGTTCGGTCTGTTCGGTTACGACCTGCGGGAGTACGAGGTCCTGTTCGACGAGAAGCTCCGGCTGCTGCTGACGCTGGCCCGCGAGGAAGGTCCGGTCACCTGGCGGGGTCGCACCCGGGAGCCGCTGGACGACGCGCTGGTCACTCCGCGCGCTCTGCAGCCCGTGCTGCCGGTCTGGGTGGGTGTCGGCGGCACGCCGCAGTCCGCCGTGCGGGCCGGTCGCCTCGGCGCCCCGATGTTCGTGGCGATCTTCACCGACCCGGCGCCGGCGCGTGGGCTGGTCGAGATCTACCACCGGGCGGCGGCCAACGCGGGCCACGACCCGGCCGGCCTGCGGGTGGCCAGCGGCGGCCACATGTACGTGGGTCACACCTCACAGGGCGCGCGTGACGAGTTCTACCCTTACTACGCGGAATACCTCAGCAAGCTTCCGCAGTTTTCCGGTGGTATGCCGCGCGCGGCCTACGACGAGTGGATCCGGGCCGGCCTGCTGGTCGGCAGTCCCCAGGAGGTCATCGACAAGATCATGAATCACCGGGAGCTGCTCGGCATCAGCCGGTACGTCGGCCAGTTCGACGTCGGTGGCATGCCCGCCGGCATGGTCGACAAGAGCCTCGAACTGTTCGCCACCGAGGTGGCGCCGGTCGTCCGCAAGGAGTCGGCGTGAGTGCGCGGGTGGCCGCACTCGGCGCGGGCGCGGTTGGCGCGGTGCTGCGTGAGGAGTCGGCGTGAGTGCGCGGGTGGCCGTTCTCGGCGCCGGCAAGGTCGGCACCGTCCTGGCCCGCCTGAGCGTCGCGGCCGGGCGGCCGACGGCGATCGCCGGCTCCGGGGACCCCGCGGCCCTGGGCCTGATCGTCGACGTCCTGGCGCCGGGCGCGGTCCCGATGACCGGCGCCGACGCCGCCGCCCAGGCCGACATCGTGATCGTCGCGGTGCCACTGGCCCGGCTGGAGACGGTCCCGGCGGCGGCCCTGAAAGGCCGCGTGGTGGTCGACGCGATGAACTACTGGCCCCCGGTCGACGGCGTGCTGCCCGCGTGGGAAGACGCCACCCCGTCCTCGAGCGAGATCGTCCGCGACCTCCTCGGCGTGGACGTGGTGAAGTCGTTCAACCACATGGGCTACCACGAGCTCGACGCCTGGACCCGCCCCGCCGGCGACCTCGACCGTCGTGCGCTCGCGGTGGCCGGCGACGACGGGGCCGCGGTGACGGCGGTGGCCGAGCTGGTCGACGCGATGGGGTTCGACCCGGTGCCGCTGCGTCCGCTGGGCGCGGGGCGGGTGCTGCAACCGGGCTCGTCGGACATCTTCGGTGCCGACCTCACCCGCGCGGAGCTGCTGTCGACACTGGACGCACTCGGCGTGGCTCCGGCCGCCGCCTGTCCCTGAGTCACCGAAGCCGCGGCCGCAGGGAACTGCGGCCCGCCGCCCAGGAGCTGATCAGGTGGTCGGCCGCGAGCGCGCTGACCGCCAGGCCGCAGCGGGCGCCGAACAGCACGTCCCGGGCACCGTCAACGGTGTCGGAGGCGAAGCGCCCCGCGAGGTCGTACGCGGCGATCTGTTCGTGCACCGAGTCCGCTTCCACGTGCTCGTCGAAGAACCGGGCGGTCCGGTCGTCGGCGCCCAGCCGCCGGGCCGCGGCCGCGAGGTGCCGGTTCGGCTCCGACGAGGTCATCTCGAACGCCGCGAGCTGACCGACGAGGGCGCCGCGCCAACGCCGGTGAAGGCCGAACATCGACATCAGGTTGACGCCGGCGAGGGTCACCGCGGGAACCCGGTCGACGTGGGCGCCGTAGGTGCTGTCCACGCCGAAGCCGTCCATGGTGTTCCGGAACAGCTCCGCGTGCATGCGTTCCGGGCGGCCACCGCCGTACTCGTCGATCTGGATCTCCACCAACGCCGCCTTCGCGGCACCGTGCAGGCGGGGGATCGCGAAGGTGTGCGGGTCGGCTTCTTTGAGCTGGTAGACGGAGCGGTGCACCAGCAGCTCGCGGAACTGGTCGAAGGTCGCGTGCTGGCGGACGTGCGCGGCCAGTGACGGCCCGTCGGGCTCGGTGACCAGAGCGAGCAGCGCCGCCGGCACGTCGGTGGGCGGCTCGTGGTCGCCGACGAGCTCGTGCAGGGCGGCGGTGAACGGGCGCTCGGCCGCCGCACGCAGGGCCAGCAGCTCCGGGTGCCACTCCCACTCGGGGTCGACGCCCGCGAACCCCTGGAAGTGCTGCTCGTAGCAGAGGTAGAGGGTGGCCTGGAGATCCTCGTCGTGGAGCGGGTCGGTGCCGGACCAGGTCGGGGCCAGGATCTCTCCCGGCGGGCCGGCCAGGGCCGTCCTCAACGCCGTCGAGACCGGGCCACGGGCCAGCGGCAACGTAGGTCCCGTGAGGCGTGGCGGGGAAACGATGGTCACGGCCGGCGGATGCCCCCGTGGCGGGAGATCAAACCTGGGTTTCGCCGGGTCTGAACGGGGAATCCGACACCATGCGACCAGCACAGGAGGAGCCGGCCGCGACCGTGACGCCGTACCCGGACGGGCCTTTGCTCCTCCGCGGTGACTTCGCGATGGTCACGGTCGACGGCGAGACGATCGAGACCGGGCGTTCGACGGTCGCACTGTGTCGGTGCGGAAAGTCCGGCACCAAGCCCTTCTGCGACGGTACGCATCGCACAACCCGCTTCAAGGCGGGCACAGGCCGCGAGTAGTTACGGCAGTCGGTCGCCGGGAAAGCTGCGCACCGGGTGGGCCGTGAAGGTGAAGATGCCGGCGACGACACCGGGGTCGTCGGCCATCACCGCGACGGTGGCGTCGAGGTCCAGGTCGAAGATGCCGATGCCGCACACGTCGCTGTCGTCGCCCACCGGGCAGACGATGCTGAGCAGTCCGTCGGCCCGGAGCCCGAAGTTGCGGCGGCCGTGCTCCCACACGATCGACTGCGTCTCCGGCGACCCGAAGTGCGGCCCCTCGCGCAGGATGACCGCGGTGTAGGCCTTGGTCGTGGCCATGCCGGCGCGCATCTCGTCGTCGCTGACGTGGGTGGTCATCGTGCCTCCGCGGGCTCGGCTGGCGTCACCGTAGCCCGCGAATCTCGGAACGGCTGTCGAAACGCGGACGAGGTCTCCGACCTCTGGTCGTGAACCAAACACGACCTAAGAGGTACTCATGGATGTGACCGACACGCGGGCAGGGCGCAAGGAGTGGGTGGGGCTGGCGGTGCTGGCCCTGCCTTCCCTGCTCGTCTCGATCGACCTGTTCGTGCTCCTGCTCGCCGTGCCGCAGCTCAGCGGCGACCTGGGCGCGGGCAGCACCGACCAGCTCTGGATCATCGACGTCTACGGCTTCCTCCTGTCCGGCTTCCTGATCACGATGGGCGCGCTCGGCGACCGACTAGGGCGCCGGCGGCTGTTGTTCGGCGGCGCGGCGGTGTTCGGCGTGGCGTCGGTGATGGCCGCCTACGCGGAAAGCCCCGCCATGTTGATCGCGGCCCGCGCGCTGCTCGGCGTCGCCGGCGCGGCCATGGGCCCGACCACGCTCGCCCTGATCACCGGCATGTTCCGCGACCCGAAGCAGCGCGCGACCGCGATCGGGGTCTGGCTGATGTCGCTGATGGGCGGCAGCGCGATCGGCCCGGTCGTCGGCGGCATCCTGCTCGGGCACTTCTGGTGGGGCTCGGTCTTCCTCATCGCCGTGCCCGCGATGCTCCTGCTGCTCGCGCTCGGCCCGGCGCTGCTGCCCAAGGACCAGCCACGACGCGACCCGGCCCCGCTCGACCTGGCCAGCGTGGCGCTCTCGCTCGCCGCGATCCTCCCGGCCGTCTACGGCATCAAGGAGCTGGCCCGGCACGGCCTCGAGACGGTCCCGGCGGCCGCGTTGATCGTCGGGCTGGCGTTCGCGGCAGCCTTCCTGCACCGCCAGCGCACCCTCACCGACCCGCTGGTCGACCTGCGGCTGTTCAAGGAGCGCACGTTCCGCACCGCGCTCGGCGCGATGTTCGTCAACACGATGCTGCCCGGCGCGGTGATGGTGCTGATCACGCAGTTCCTGCAGCTCGTGGCCGGCTACCAGCCACTGCGGGCCGGGCTGGCCCTGCTGCCCGCGGTGGCGGCTGGCATCGTCGCCACCCAGGTCGCGCCGCTGGCCGCCCGGCGGATCAGGCCGGCCCCGCTGATCGCCGGCGGCCTTGTCATCTCGGTCGTCGGTCTGATGCTGCTGACCAGGGCATCCGACGCCGCCGGAGTGATCACCGGGATGGCGCTGTTCAACATCGGCGCCGGGCCGCTGGTCACGCTCGGCACCGGAATCGTCGTCGGCGCGGTCCCGCCGGAGCGGGCCGGCTCGGCCGCCTCCGTGGCGCAGACCGCCAACGAGTTCGGGTTCGCGCTCGGGGTCGCGGTGTTCGGCAGTGTCGCGGCGGCGGTCTACCGGCACGGCGCGCCGGCCGGCGCGGGCGACTCCCTCGCCGTGACCCCGCCGGCGCTGTTGGACCAGGGGCGCACCGCGTTCACCGACGGCCTGCACGTGGTGGCCGCGATCGGCGCGGTCGCGATGGCCGTCGCCGCCCTGCTCTGCCTACGGGCGTTCCGGCACCTGCGGCCGGTAGGCCAGGAGCACCCCGCGAAGGAGGAGGGGGTCTCTTCGAGGAACGGCATCGAAGGCTCGACGTCCCCAGAGCCCACGGTTCGGCGCTGAAGGCCCGGGGGTGCTCGGCTTCATGTCGGATGGCAAGCTCATGTCCCGTGATCGATGATCTTTCGAAGGACTGTCCGCGCGGCCAGCGCAGATCGACCCGTCAGGCGCTGGTTCGGAAGCTCGGTGGCCGCCTCGTGGAGGCTCGCCGGTGAGGGCGGTCATCGTCGCGGCCGCGGTCGCGTTCATCATCTCGCTGGTCGGCACGCCGGTGGCGATTCGCGTCTTCACCGCACTGAAGGCCGGCCAGCCCATCCGATCCATCGGGCTCGCCAGCAACCAGGGCAAGAAGGGCACCCCCACGATGGGCGGCGTCGCGTTCATCGTGGCGACCGTCCTGGCCTACGTCGCCGGGCATATCGCCCTGACCACCCTGCCCGAGCGGCAGATCGCGCAGGAGGGGCCGACCATGACGGCTCTCGTCCTGCTCGGGCTGTTGGTCTTCTGCGGCGTGGTCGGCTTCTTCGACGACTTCCTCAAGGTGCGCAGGCGCAACTCCGACGGGCTGTCCGCCAAAGGCAAGCTGCTCGGCCAGGCTCTCGTCGCCGGCGGGTTCGGCATCGCCGCGCTCTACGTGGCCAGCACCAACGGCCAGACCGTCGCCAGCACGCACATCTCGCTGTTCCGCGACATCAGCTGGCTGGACGTCGGCAAGGTCGGCTCGGTGCTCGTGTTCGTCTTCGTCATCACGGCGATGTCGAACGGGGTGAACCTCACGGACGGCCTCGACGGCCTGGCCACGGGTGCGTCGGTGCTGGTGTTCGGCGCGTACACGCTGATCGGCTTCTGGCAGTACCGGCACTGGTGCGCCGACGACGCGTACGCCCGCGCGAACGACTACTGCTACCAGGTCCGGGATCCCCTGGAGATCGCCCTGATCGCGGCCGCGGCCGCCGGCGCCTGCCTGGGGTTCCTGTGGTTCAACACGTCCCCGGCACGGATCTTCATGGGTGACGTCGGCGCGCTCGGGCTCGGTGGCCTGATCGGCGGGCTCGCCATCGCGACCCGCACCACGCTGCTCTCGATCGTGATCGGCGGGCTCTTCGTCCTCGTCACGACGACCTGGGTGATCCAGATCGTCTCGTTCAAGACCACTGGCCGACGCGTCTTCCGGATGGTGCCGTTGCACCACCACTTCGAGCTCGGCGGCTGGAGCGAGATCAACATCGTGATCCGGTTCTGGATCGTCGCCGGCGTCTGCGTGGCGATCGGCCTCGGCCTGTTCTACTCGGACTACCTGGCCGTCGCCGGATAAAGCAGAGACGCCCGGGTCAGCCGAGTGGGCTGTCCCGGGCGTCTGCCTCGCAACCGCGTCAAAGCATTGACATGTGCACGTGGTCCGTATGGTCGCTCTCGCCGCTGTAGGACTTCCATCCGGTAGCGGGGAACCAGATGCGTTTGTACCAAATGACGTAGAGGATCCCGAGCGCGTCGGCGTTCCTGATCAGGAACGCGGCGAGGTTGTTCCCGTACCTCTCCTGGTCGCTGTTGGCGGCCCGCGCGAATCCGCTCTTGAGCAACGACCAGTCGCAGGCGCGGCCCTTCGGATGCTCGAAGGGCCCGCCGGACCGGTAGCAACCGACGAACCGGTTGAACCCGGCGCGCTTCACCTCTTTGTACGCGTGCAGCGTGCGCGCCGTGACGCAGCCGCTGGTGGTCGGGTCGTCCTGGTTGCACGACTCGTCCGGCCAGCCGCCGTCGGCCGAGCGCGGCGCCGGGCGGGCCTTGGGCGAGGTCGCCGCCACGTTGGTGGGGTCCAACCCGTAATCATCGGCCAAGGCGCCGACCTTGTTGAGCTCACGCTCGGCGGCGCTCTTCTGCTTGGCCATCGAGGCGGCCGCTGCCTTCTGCGAGGCCACTTCGGCGTCGATGGCCGCCTTGGCCGCCGCGACCTCTTCCTCGGCGGCGACGAGGGCGGCGAGCCGGCTCGAGTTGTACTGGTTCAGCCGCTCCAGGACGGTCGCCTTCTCCAGGAAACCGCCGTCGCTCGAGGCGTTGAGCATCGCGACCATCGGAGTGAGGCGACCGGTCCGATAGGTCTCGGTCGCGAACTCGCTGACCTGCGGCTGCAGCTCCTTGATCTTCCGCTCTGCCGCCTGGACCCGCAGGTCGAGCTTGAGCTGCTGCTGTCGGGACTTGTCGAGCACCGCCTTGGCCTTGGCGTATTGCCGGCCGGTCGACTCGAGCAGGTCGCCCAGCAGCGGCACCGCCTTTTCCTTCGGCGCGCCGGGCGTCGGCGTCGGGTTCGGGGCGGCGTAGCCGGCGGTAGGCGGCACCACCGCTACCGCGACCGCGGCGACCAGAGCAAGGACAGTAGCGAGCCAGCGTCGTCGCGCGGCGGTCATTCTTGTCGTTTCCCTCCGTCAAACCGCGCACGAGCATACCCAAGGGAGATCCCGTCGCAACTGGTGCACAAAGCGACAGCCCCGTCGCCGCGTGTCATCAATGCGAGTCACGAGGCACGCGGTCGCCGCTTCCGCCGACGAGAAAGTCCAGATCCGCTCCAGTTTCAGCTCCGCGAACCGTGTCGATGTAGAGCTTCTCCCATCCCCGGGTCGGCCGGGCCAGGGCCGCGACCATCGCGGGGGAGGGCTCGCGGGCCGCGAACTCGGCGGCCGGCACGTCGACGTCGATCCGCCGGGCCTCGACGTCGAGCACGATCGGGTCGCCGTCGCGCACCTTCGCGAGGGGGCCGCCGGCCGCGCCTTCGGGGGCGACGTGCAGCACGACCGTCCCGTACGCGGTGCCGCTCATCCGCCCGTCGCAGACCCGCACCATGTCGCGGACGCCCTGCTGCAGGAGCTTGCGCGGCAGCGGCAGGTTGGCCACCTCGGGCATGCCCGGGTAGCCGCGCGGCCCACAGCCCCGCAGCACCAGCACCGAGTCGGCGTCGACGTCGAGCGCCGGGTCGTCGATCCGGTGGTGCAGGTCCTCGACCGAGTCGAAGACGACGGCCCGGCCCCGGTGCTGCAGCAACGCCGGGGTCGCCGCCGCCGGCTTGATGATCGCGCCCTCCGGTGCCAGGTCGCCGCGGAGCACGGCGATGCCGGCATCGGCCATCATCGGGGCGCTCCGCGGCCGGATCACCTCGGGGTCGTGGATCGTGCCGTCCTCGAGGTACTCGCCGAGCGGCCGGCCGGTGACCGTGAGCGCGTCGAGGTCGAGCAGGTCGGAGATCTCCCGGAGCACGGCGGTCAGGCCACCGGCCCGGTGGAAGTCCTCCATCAGGTGCCGCCCGGCCGGCTGCAGGTCGACCAGCAGGGGGATGCCGTGGCCGGCGCGGTCGATCTCGTCGAGGGTCAGCGGGACACCGAGCCGCCCGGCGATGGCGAGCAGGTGCACGACGGCGTTGGTCGAGCCGCCGAGCGCGCCGAGCGCCACGATCGCGTTGTGGAAGCTCGCCTTCGAGATGATCTGACTCGGTCGGCGGCCCTCGCGGACCATCTCGACCGCGAGCCGGCCGGACTCGTGGGCCTGCGCCTGGAGGCGGCTGTCGGGGGCGGGCAGTCCGGCCGTGCCCGGCAGCGTCGTGCCCAGCACCTCGGCGAGCAGGCCCATCGTCGAGGCCGTACCCATCGTGTTGCAGTGGCCCTTGCTCCGGATCATCGCCGACTGCGACGCCTGGAAGTCACGGTTGGACAGTGTCCCGGCGCGGACCTCCTCGGAGAGCCGCCAGACGTCGGTGCCGCAACCCAGCGGCACGCCGCGGAACGTGCCGGTGAGCATCGGGCCGCCCGGCACCACGAGCGCCGGCAGGTCGACCGAGGCGGCGCCCATCAGCAGCGAGGGGATGGTCTTGTCGCAGCCGCCGAGCAGGACGACGCCGTCGATCGGGTTGGCGCGGATCATCTCCTCGATGGCCATCGCGGCCATGTTGCGCCAGAGCATCGCGGTCGGGCGGACCTGCGTCTCGCCGAGGGAGACGACGGGCAGTTCCAGGGGTACGCCGCCGGCCTCCCAGATGCCGTTGGCGACGCTGCGGGCCACCTCGGTGAGGTGCATGTTGCAGGGCGTCAGGTCAGAGGCGGTGTTGGCGATGGCGATCTGGGGCCGACCGTCGAACGCCGAGTCGGGTGCGCCGCGGCGCATCCAGGCCCGGTGGATGTAGGAGTTCCGGTCCTGGCCGGCATACCACGCGTCGGAGCGGAGAGGGGCAGGCATACTGCCCATTATCAAGATTCGCCTGATCGGGTGGCAGGGGGTGGCGGTGCGCGCGTTCGTCGTCGTCGGGCCGGGCCGGGCGGAGGTGCGGGACGTGGCCCCGCCGGTGCCCCGTCTCGGCGAGGTCATCGTCGATGTGGAACGGGCCGGAGTCTGCGGCACGGACGCCGAGTTCTTCTCGGGCCACATGGCTTATCTCCACAGCGGCGACGCCACCTATCCGATCAGAATCGGTCACGAGTGGTGCGGGGTGGTGTCCGCGGTCGGCGCGGAGGTCGACAGCGCATGGCTGGGCCGGCGCGTCACCGGCGACACGATGCTGGGTTGCGGCAACTGCCTGCGCTGTTTGAGTGGCCGCCAGCACCTGTGCGCGGACCGCTTCGAGATCGGCATCCGGGGCGGTTGGCCCGGGGCGCTGGCCGAGCAGTTGTCGGTGCCGGTGCGCGCGCTGCACCCGCTGCCGGACTCGGTCGACGCGACGCTCGGGGCGCTGGTGGAGCCGGGCGGCAACGCCCTGCGGGTGGTCGAGGCGGCCGCCCTGACCCCGACGAGCCGGTTGCTGGTGCTCGGGCCGGGGACGATCGGGCTCCTGGCCGCCCAGATCGCCGCTGCCCGGGGTGCCGAGGTGCACCTGCTCGGGCGCGACGAGCCGTCCCTGGCCTTCGCGCGGGGGCTGGGCTTCTCCCAGGTGTGGACGCTGCGTGATCTGCCGGACGACCTGGCCTTCGACGCGGTGGTCGACGCGACGAACGCGACCGAGTTGCCGGGTTTCGCGGTGCGGCGGGTCGAGCCCGGGGGCCGGGTCGTCTACATCGGCCTGGCGGAGGAGCCGTCGCTGATCGACTCGCGTGACCTCGTGTTCAAGGACGTGACCGCGGTGGGTGTGTTGAGCGCGTCCGGGGGTCTGTCGGGGACGATCGAGCTCTACGCGACCGGCACGGTCGACCCCCGGCCGCTGGTCGCGGCCACGGTCGGGCTGGCCGAGGCGGCCGACGTGCTCGCGGGCCGCCGCCCGCAGGCGTGGGGCGCCGCCCCGAAGGTTCACGTCGACCCGCGCCGCTGACCGTGTGCCGCGGAGCGGCTCGAACCCTTGGCCGTCGGTCCGCTCGCGCTGTGGGACGCCGCTGCGTTCCTTGACGATGGGTCAGTTGACGCAACCATCCGGTTGCAATATGGTTGAAGCAACCAGATGGTTGCGTTGGGGGCACGATCCCCGGGACAGGGGCCGCAGCTCGCGCGCCAGACCGCACACCGGAGGCGAATCATGAACGACCGGATGCCAAGCCCAACCCTCCCGCCGATCGTGGACCGACAGACGTGGCAGGAGGCGCGCGAAGCCCTGTTCGCGCGGGAGAAGGCGCACACGCGTGAAGGCGACGCGATCGCGGCCGCCCGGCGACGACTGCCGATGGTCGAGGTCGACGCCGGCATCGAGGTCGTCGGTCCGGACGGGCCGGTCACGATCCTCGACGTCTTCGAGGGCCGCAAGCAGCTCATCGCCTACTACCACGCGTGGTGGCCGGGCCGACCCGCCGCCGAACAGTGCGAGGGCTGCACGTTCTTCAACAGCCAGGTCCGCGAGCTGTCCTACATCCATTCCCGCGACGCGACGTACGCTGTGCTCTGCAAAGGTCCGTTCGAGGAGAGCATCCGCTATCGGGACTTCCTCGGCCTGGAGATGCCGTGGTACTCGGCCGCGGAGACGGCCGAGCGACTCCTCGAGGGTCGGGACTGGCAGCGGCACCACCTGGTCTTCTATGTCAGGGACGGCGAGCGGGTGTTCGAGACGTACTACACGGGCGGCCGCGGCGTGGAGATCATGGCGCCGACCCACGGACTCCTGGACATGACCGTGTACGGGCGCCAGGAGACGTGGGAGGACTCGCCCGACGGCTGGCCGCAGCCGTGGGGCGACGCCAGGAATCCCGAGGTCTGGCGCACGAACGGTCGTCCGATCGTCCAATGGTCCCGCATCGAGGCGGGCCGCTCCGACGACCTGACCTGACGACCCCGCACTGACCGGCGCAGCTTTCGGGTCTAGGGTGTGCGGCGTGAGTCGGGCGACGCGGATTGTGCGCCTCGCATACCGCCATTCCGTCACCCGCTTCCTCGCCCTCGCGGGCGTGGGCTTCGCGTTCGACCTGACGTTGCTGGCCGTGCTCGACGCCGTCACTCCCTTGCCGGCGCCGGCGACCGTGAGCATCGCGTTCTGGGTGACGTACGCGCTGAACTTCGCACTCAACCGCACCTTCGCCTTCCACGCCTCGGGGGAGGGGGTCCGCGGCCAACTGGCCCGGTTCGCGCCGCAGGTGCTCGGCGACTACGTGCTCACGGTGGCCGGCGTGACCGCGCTCGGTGCGCTCGGGGTCGGATTGGTCCCGGCCCGGATCATCGCCGCCGGCACCAACCTGGTCTTCAACTACGTGCTCTACCGCTGGTGGACCTTCCGCCGACGCCCGGAGTCGGAGCAGACACCGGCCGCGGAGCGGGAGCTGGCATTGACCGTCGCGCGCACCGATCCGAGCGCCTAGCCCTCACCGCCACGCACAAGCGGGAAGTCGGGCAGCGCGGTCCAGTCGAGGACGGCGCCGAGCTCCGCCGCGACCGCGTCCGCGATCACGCGTGCCCCGTGCAGATGGATCCGCGCGCAGGAGATGGCGCCGATCAAGCCGATCGCGTGCCGGCCGCCGGGTCGGGCGCGCAAGACGCTGCTCGCGGTCGTGGCGCCGCGCAACGGACCCGGCCAGACCTCGCTGCGCCAGCCCGAGACCAGACCGTGGGTCAGGCAGTGCCGCACCTGCATCCACCCGTCACCGCGTCGAACCATCTCGTCCCAGTCGATGGTCTCGGTCGCGGGTCGCCCGTTGACGGCGGGAATGTTCCACACCCGCACAGGCGGAGCACCGGCGACGACGGCCGGGACGGACGAAAACTCCGCTGAACACTTGCGGAGGAAGTCCGCCACGGTCGGGTTGTTCGTCGAGACCCGCTTCGCGATCTGGCCGAGTCCGTAGCCCCGCAGATGGAGGGCGGTGGCGAGGAAGTCCTCGACGAAGCCCTCGAAGGCCGAGATGACGCCGAGCACCACGGCCGGCGGCAGCGCGTTGAAGTTCCCGGCATTGCCCGGCGTACGGGGATGAAGTTGCGTCAGCCGCTGCGGCACCTCGAGCGAACGGGCGAACCGATGGACGCTGTCCTGCGGGGTCACCGGAAGCATCCGTCCATTGTCGGCGGACTACTAGGCGTGTTGTTGCCGGCACCGTAGATTGGTCAGCGTGAGTGCCGACCAGCGCGACATTCGGATGTCCGACGCCGACCGGGAAGGCGTGCTCGCCCGGCTCAACACGGCGGTGTCCGAGGGCCGGCTGACGATGGCCGAGTTCGAGGAGCGGGTCGACGGCGCGCTCAAGGCGCGCACGTACCGTGAGATCGAGCCCTTCGTCGTCGACCTGCCGGGCGGCGCCCCCGTCCCGGCCGTCGCCGGCGCCGAGACGGTCGTCGAGCTGCGCAGCCACGCCGGGCAGATCCGGCGCGTCGGGCGCTGGGCCGTGCCGCGCAAGCTGGTGGTGCGGAGCATGGCCGGCATGGTCAAGCTCGACTTCCGTGAGGCGGTGCTCAGCCAGCGCGTGGTGGAGATCGAGTTGGCCACGCAGGCCGGCAACACGGTCATCGTGCTGCCGCCGGGGGGGACGGCTGACCTCGACCGGCTCACCACGACCGCCGGCACGGTGTTCTGCCGGGTGCCGTCCTTTCCGGAGCCGACGTCGACGGCGCCGCATCTGGTCATCAGCGGCAGTGCCGCCGCGGGTTCGGTCATCGTTCGCCACCCGTTCCGGCTGGGGCGCTGGAGCTGGTGATCTCGCTGCCGCCTGGCAGAGCTGTATTCAACTGCTGGGACTGATCAGGTCCAGCGCACCGTCGAGGCTGTCCGGGTGGTGTGCGGAGGCGACGATCCGCCAGCGGCCCAGGCGTTGCGACCAGGTGCGGGTGGCCGGGTCGCGATGCCGTGTCGGGGTCAGGTCGAGCTCCACGTCCACCTCGGTGGTGGCGCCCGCGTCCAACGACACCCGCTGGAAGCCGACGAGCAAAGGCACCGGTCGGTCGGCGTCGAACGCGTACACCTGCGCGACCGTCGAACCGGCCCGCTCGCCGGTGTTGGTGATCCGCACCCGCCCGTGCCGCCCCACCAACGTCAGCGAGAAACTGGTGTAGCCCAGACCGAATCCGAAGGGGTACGCGGCGCGGTGCCCGTCGCGGTCGAGCTTTCGCTGGCCCCACCATTCGTCGTACCGGATGCTGGTTGCCAAAGCGTCGAAGAAGGGTAGGTGGGCCGCGTCGCGGGGGATGGCGAACGGCAGGCGACCGCCGGGTTCGGCGGCGCCGGTGAGGATGTCGGCGATGGCCCGGCCGCCCTCCATGCCCGGGTACCACGCCAGCAGGATCGCGGCCACCTTCTCCCGCCAGGCCTCCATGATGATCGCGCTGCCGCCGATCACCACCACCACGGTCCGCGGGTTGGCCCCCGCCACCGCGTCGATGAGGTTCTCGTCGTGCGGGTGGAGGGTCAGCCGGGTACGGTCGCCGCCCGGCCCGAACCGCGTCACCCACCGGGCCAGCCACGCGGCCATCCGCTGCACCGGGCGCAGGGTGAACGGGAAGCCGAGGAACGCGAGGCTCGCCGGATCGTCGTTGGTGACGCGTTCGCCTTCGTCGGTCGGACCCATGCCCACGACGACCACAGCGACGTCGGCGTCCCGAGCGACCGACGCGGCGGCGGACACGTCCGTGCCATCCACATAGGACGCGGCGGGAAACACCGCGCGCAGTCCGGCCAGCGGCGACGACGTCGACGGCGGGTCGACCATCGACGACCCGCGGTCTCCGAGATTCGGCTCGACCGCCAGCCGCCCCACCACAGCCACCCGCGACGAAGCCGACAGCGGCAACACAGCGGCGCCGGCCGCAGGCGCGATCGGCACGGGGGCGTTTCGGAGCAGCACGGCTCCGCGTACGGCGACCTCGTAGGCCAACGCGCGGTGGGCCGGTGATGCGACCACGTCCGGCGAAGGCTCGGAGACCGCCCGTCCGGCATAGTGCCGCAGCGTCGTCGCCAGGATCCGGTGGGCCGACCGCACCACCGCCGCTCGCGGCACCACCCCGACGCGCAGTGACCGCGCCCGGTGCATCCGCAGCGGCATCTCGATGTCGAGCCCCGACAGCAGGCTGGCGGCCGCGTCGTGCGTGCCCCACACCCAGTCGCTGGTCACGAACCCGGTGAACCCCCACTCGTCACGCAGGATGTCGGTCAGCAGCACCGCGTTCTGGTCGGCGAAAGCCCCGTTGACCGAGTTGTAGGCGCTCATCACCGACTCGGCGCCGGCATCGATCACCGCCTTGAAGTGCGGCAGATACACCTCGTGCAGAGCGTGCTCGTCGACCGACACGTCGACCACGAAGCGCGCGTTCTCCATCGAGTTCAGGGCGAAGTGCTTCACGCACGCCATCACGTTGTGCCGCAGCCCCCGGGTCAGCGCGGCACCCATCCGCCCGGTCAGCACCGGGTCCTCGCCGTAGCACTCCTGCGCCCGCCCCCACGCCGGATGCCGCAGCAGGTTCACGCAGACGGCACCCGAGTAGTTGGCACCCTGCGCCCGCGCCTCCAACCCCATCGCGAGACCGACCCGCTCCTCCAACGACGGGTCCCAGGTCGCGGCCCGAGCCATGGTGACCGGGAACGCGGTGGACCGGCCCATCACGACCCCGCGCGGCCCGTCGCTGAACCGGACGCCCGGGATGCCGAGCCGGGGGAGCGCCCCGGCGGTGACCGGGCCGGCCTTGATCAGCGCCGGCAGCCGGATCGCGGCGCGCACCGGGAGATCGCCGTCGAGCAGCCAGCACAGTTCCCGATCGCTCATCCGGGCGAGGATCTGGTCCGCGGCCGCGGCGGCCGTCACCGAGCCGGTGCGGACCAGCCCCACGGCCTCCTCGAACGTCGTCACCACGTCATGATCCCCCACCCCACAATTTGACAGTTGTCACTGTCTGCGTTGAGGTGGGACACATGCGACGGTTCCTGACGCTGCTCACCGCGGCGGTCCTGACGACGGCAAGCCTGACCGGTTCCGCGGCAGCGAACGCCCCCGGGCAGTCGTGGGTCGCCACCTGGGGCACGGCGGTGACCGCCGCGGCAACCCCACCACAGCCCGCGACCGTGTTCGAGAACCAGACCCTGCGGCAGGTCGTGCACGTGAGCACCGGCGGCACCGCGCTGCGGGTCAGGCTGTCCAACGAGTACGGCGAACGCCCGCTCGCCATCGGTGCGGCGCGGGTCGCCCGGCACCGGGCCGGCTCCGAGATCGTCCCGGGCACCGATCGTCCGCTCACCTTCGGTGGCCGCGCCTCCTTCTCGATCCCCGCCGGAGCGCCGGCGCTGAGCGATCCCGTGCGACTGCCGGTCGGCGCCGGGTCCGACCTCGTGATCAGCATCTTCCTCCCTCGGTCGACACCCGCGGACACGCACCACAGCTCGGCCTTCCAGCACACGTACGTCGCCGCGGGCGACGTCACCCGGGCGGCCAGCCTGCCGGGAGCGCAGGAGACCACGTCGTGGTACTTCCTGTCCGGCGTCAGCGTCACCGGTGCGCCACGAGCGGGCTCCGTCGTCGCCTTCGGTGACTCGATCACCGACGGCGCCGTCACCACCGTCGATGCCAACCACCGCTGGCCCGATCTCCTGGCCGAGCGCCTGCGCGCCGACCGTGAGCTGCGCCGGCTCGGCGTGGTCAACGCGGGCATCGGCGGCAACCGCCTGCTCTACGCCGGCAACACCCTGCCGGACCCGATCTTCGGCGGCCTCGGCCCGCTCTTCGGCGACAGCGCACTGTCCCGCTTCGACCGCGACGTGGTCGCGCGGGCCGGGGCAGAGCACGTCATCGTGCTGCTGGGCATCAACGACATCGGCCAGCCCGGCTCGATCTCACCGACCGACGAGACGGTCACCGCCGAGGACCTGATCTTCGGACACCGCGAGCTCATCGCCCGGGCGAGGGAGGCGGGCCTTCGCGTGTACGGCGCCACGCTGACGCCGTTCCAGGGCACGACGATCCCCGGCTACTACTCCGAGGCCAACGAGGCCAAGCGGCAGGCCCTCAACACCTGGATCCGCACGAGCGGCGAATGGGACGGCGTGATCGACTTCGACCGGGCCGTACGCGACCCGGCCCAGCCACTGCGCATGCTCCCGGCATACGACAGCGGCGACCACCTCCACCCCAACGACGCCGGCATGCGCGCGATGGCCGACGCGATCCCGCTGCGCCTGTTCCGCTAGGGCCACCGGGACGCCGTCACGCCCTCCCCAGCACGGTGTCGAGCGCCTCGTCGGCCGCACACGGCACGTCCGGCACCACCCCGCGGCCTTCCCAGTTGGTGCCGCTCACCGAGTCGACCACGTACGCCCGCGGCACGTGGGCCAACACCGTCGGCGCGAGCCGGATCGGCAGCACGTGGTCGGCGGCACCCGGAGTGGCCGACCCCACGACGGTGACCCGGTCGCGAGCGCGCAGGTGATAGGCGAGCGCCTCACCCGACGAGAACGTCCCGGGGCCGACCAGCACGAACGCGTCCTGCCGGAGGGCGGTCCCCGGCGGCCGCGTGGGCGTCCACCACTGACGGCTCCGGTCGCGGTCGACCACGTCGGAGAGCTTGACGGGCCGGTCGCCCAGCAGCCAGCCGGCGATCCAGGCCACCGTCGCGGGATCGCCGCCGCCGTTGCCGCGCAGGTCGAGCACGATCCGCCGGCAGCCGCGGAGCAGACCGAAGGCCGCGTCGACGTACGGCTGCGCGAGCCCGACCGGATCGAGCCCGTCGACCCGGACGACGCCCGTCCCGTCCTCGAGCCGGCCCACCTGGGACACCGCCGCCGCCCGCGCCCGCACCAGGTCCGGATCCGCGGGCGGCCACTCGCCTGCCTCGGTGTCGGCCGGGACGGTCCCGTCGGCGTCCCAGATCAGCGCGACGTGCCGCGAGGTCGGCCAAGCGGCCTGCTCGATCGCGGCGCAGTGTGCCGCCGTCACCCGCGAGGTGACCTGGCCGAACCGCGCCGACAACTCCGCCATCAGCCCGTCGCGCCGGGACCCGGCCGGCATCAGCCGCTCCAGCCAGTCGACCAGCCGGCCGACGACAACGCGAACGCTGGGCGCCCGATCACGAACAGGGCGGGACTCGACGACGGCCACGAGCCGACGGTAGGCGAACCGGACCCCAACAGGTCTACGCCGACGGCGAACAGCGCGCCCGGGTCACTGTGCCGCGACCCAGTCGAGCCAGGCGGGCAGGCCTTCGCCGGTGGTCGCCGAGACGGTCAGCAACGCCAGGTCCGGGTTGACCGAGCGGGCGTTCTTCGCGCACAGGTCCACGTCGAAGTCCACGTACGGCAGCAGGTCGATCTTGTTGACGACCACCAGGTCGGCCGCCGCGAACATGTAGGGATACTTCAGCGGCTTGTCCGTGCCCTCCGTCACCGAGATGACGACCACCTTGCGCTGTTCGCCCAGGTCGAACATGGCCGGGCAGACCAGGTTGCCGACGTTCTCCACGAAGACCACCGCGCCGGTCGGTGGGTCCAGTCTGGACAGTGCCGACCGCACCAGGGCCGCGTCGAGGTGACAGCCCGCTCCCGTGTTGACCTGGACCGCCGGCGCGCCGGTGCGGCGCAGGCGCTCCGCGTCCAGCGAGGTGGCCTGGTCGCCCTCGATCACCGCGGCCGGCCGTACCCGGGCCAGGGCCGTCAGGGTCCGCTCCAGCAGCGTGGTCTTGCCCGCGCCGGGGGAGCTCATCAGGTTGAGCGCGATCGCGTTCCGCTTGCGCAGCCACGCCCGGTTGTCGCGGGCGATCGCGTCGTTCTTGGCCAGCACGTTCTGTTCGAGAGAAACGTGCGAGTGCGAGTCAGAGTCAGCACAGCCGCAGGTGCCACACACCGGTCAGCCCACCTCCATCGAGACGATCTTCAACTCGCGGCCGGTCAGCACCGAGACTTCGGCGCTGCCGCACGCGCACAGCAACACGGGGTCGGGCAGGTCGAACGACACGCCGCACGAGCGACACGCCGCGCGGCCGGGCACCAGGTCGATGTCGAGGCGGGCGCCCTCGGCGACCGTGCCGGCGGTGACCAGGTCGAAGCAGAAGTGCATGGCATCGGGTACGACGGCCGTCAACGCCCCGACCTGGAGGCGGATGGCGTGCACCCGACGCCGGCCGGCGCGCGAACTGACCTCGTCCACGACGCTCTGCGTGATCGACAGCTCGTGCACGGCACCCCCAACGGAGATTTGTCTGCGTTGCACCCACTTGCAGACTAGGTCCGATATTACGCTGAGCACCGAGCTACGCACGTTCAGCGACGCCGGACGCGCAGGGGGAAGGCGGACACCATGCCCACAGCGGAAGCGATCAAGGCCGAGGACACGCTGATCCACGTTCTCTGGATCAACGCGGGACTCAGCTGCGACGGCGACTCGGTATCGCTGACCGCCGCGACCCAGCCGAGCATCGAGGAGATCGCGCTCGGGGCGCTCCCCGGTCTGCCCAAGGTGGCCGTCCACTGGCCACTGATCGACTTCGAGTGCGGCCCCAACGGCGGGCAGGACGACTTCCTCGAGTGGTTCTTCAAGGCCGACCGCGGCGAGCTCGACCCCTTCGTACTCGTGGTCGAGGGCTCGATCGCCAACGAGGAGCTGCACAGCGAGGGCTACTGGACCGGGTTCGGCAACAACCCCGCGACCGATCAGCCCATCACGATGAGCGGCTGGCTCGATCGGCTCGCGCCCAAGGCGACCGCGATCGTGGCGACCGGCACCTGCGCGACGTACGGCGGCATCCACGCGATGGCCGGCAACCCGACCGGGGCGATGGGCGTGGCCGACTACCTCGGCTGGGACTGGAAGTCCAAGGCCGGGATCCCGATCGTCAACGTGCCCGGCTGCCCGATCCAGCCCGACAACATGTCGGAGACGCTGACCTACCTTCTGTACATGGCCACCGGCCAGGCGCCGATGATCCCCCTCGACGACGCGCTGCGGCCGACCTGGCTGTTCGGCGCGACCGTGCACGAGGGCTGTGACCGCGCCGGCTACTACGAGCAGGCCGACTTCGCCACCGAGTACGGGTCGCCCAAGTGCATCGTCAAGCTCGGCTGCTGGGGTCCGGCCGTCAAGTGCAACGTGCCGAAGCGCGGCTGGATGAACGGCCTCGGCGGTTGCCCCAACGTCGGCGGCATCTGCATCGGCTGCACGATGCCCGGCTTTCCGGACAAGTTCATGCCGTTCATGGACGAGCCGCCCGGCGGGAAGCTCTCCTCGACCACGATCGCCGCGTACGGCACCACAATGCGCCGCCTGCGCGGCATCACGACCCACACGCTCGACCGCGAGCCCAAGTGGCGCAAGCGCGGCCGCGAACTGACCACCGGCGCGAAGCGCACCTGGTAACCGAGAGAGGCCGAGAACACGATGACGGTCACGCAACCGCAGCGCGCGCCGGGAACCGGCACCGAGTCCCTGGTGGACATGGCGTGGGACCCGATCACCCGCATCGTCGGGAGCCTGGGCATCTACACGAAGATCGACTTCAACCAGCGGGTCGTCGCCGAGTGCCACAGCACCAGCTCGATCTTCCGCGGGTACTCCATCTTCATGAAGGGCAAGGACCCGCGCGACGCCCACTTCATCACCAGCCGGATCTGCGGCATCTGCGGCGACAACCACGCGACCTGTTCGTGCTACACGCAGAACATGGCGTACGGCGTGAAGCCCCCGGCCATCGCCGAGTGGATCGTCAACCTCGGCGAAGCGGCCGAGTACATGTTCGACCACAACATCTTCCAGGAGAACCTGGTCGGGGTCGACTACTGCGAGAAGATGGTCGCCGAGACCAACCCCGGCGTGCTGGAGATGGCCAACCGCACCGAGGCACCCAACGCCGGCGCGCACGGCTACCGCACGATCGGCGACATCATGCGGGCGCTCAACCCGTTCACCGGCGAGCACTACCGCGAGGCGCTCCAGGTCAGCCGGATGACCCGCGAGATGTTCTGCCTGATGGAGGGGCGCCACGTGCACCCCTCGACGCTCTACCCGGGCGGCGTCGGCACGGTCGCGACCATCCAGCTCATGACCGACTACCTGAGCCGGCTGATGCGCTACGTGGAGTTCATGAAGAAGGTCGTGCCGATGCACGACGACCTCTTCGACTTCTTCTACCAGGCGCTGCCCGGCTACGAGATGGTCGGCAACCGGCGGATCCTGCTCGGCTGCTGGGGCTCGTTCCAGGACCCCGAGCACTGCAACTTCGAGTATAAGGACATGACGGACTGGGGTCGCAAGATGTACGTGACCCCGGGTGTCATCGTCGACGGCAAGCTGGTCACCACGGACCTGGTCCGCATCAACCTCGGCATCCGCATCCTGCTCGGCTCGTCCTACTACCAGGACTGGGAAGGCCAGGAGATGTTCGTGACCGAGGACCCGCTGGGGAACCCGGTCGACCGCCGCCACCCGTGGAACCAACACACCAACCCGCAGCCGCAGAAGCGCGACCTGGACAGCAACTACAGCTGGGTGATGTCGCCGCGCTGGTTCGACGGCAAGGACTACCTGGCCCTGGACACCGGGGGCGGACCGCTCGCCCGGCTCTGGTCCACCGCGCTGGCCGGTCTCGTGGACATCGGCTACGTGCAGTCGACCGGCCGCAGCGTGAAGATCAACCTCCCGAAGACCGCGCTCAAGGGCCCGGTCGAGCTGGAGTGGCGCATTCCCCAGTGGAGCAACACCCTCGAACGGAACCGGGCCAGGACCTACTTCCAGGCGTACGCGGCCGCCTGCGCGCTGCACTTCGCCGAGCAGGCCCTGGTCGAGATCCGCGCCGGGCGCACCAAGACCTGGGAGAAGTTCGACGTGCCCAAGGACGGCGTCGGCTGTGGCTTCACCGAGGCGGTGCGCGGCGTGCTGTCCCACCACATGGTGATCCGGGACGGGAAGATCGCCAACTACCACCCGTACCCGCCGACCCCGTGGAACGCCAGCCCGCGCGACAGCTTCGGCACTCCCGGCCCGTACGAGGACGCGGTGCAGGGTCAGCCGATCTTCGAGGAGAACGACCGGGAGCACTTCAAGGGCATCGACATCATGCGCACGGTCCGCAGCTTCGACCCCTGCCTGCCCTGCGGCGTGCACATGTACCTCGGCAACGGCAAGAAGCTGGAAATGCTGCACTCGCCCACGCAGTCGGCGGGCGCCGAGTGACCACTGTGGAACAGGCGGCTCCGGTCGACTGGCGTGGGGCCGGCGACCGGATCGAGGCCCTGATCACGGCCAGTGCGGCCGGCGGAGCGGTGGCCCGGCAGCGGGCCGAGGAACTGGTCCGGCTCGTCGTCGACCTCTACGGCGCGGGCCTGGAACGGCTCCTCGACCTGCTGCACGAGCGCGGCGCGCTGACCGACGACGTGCTCGACGCGCTCGCCGCCGACGACCTGGTCGCCAGCCTGCTGCTCGTGCACGGCCTGCACCCGGAGAGCGCGTCGACCCGGGTGACGAAGGCCCTCGCGGCGGTCGCCCCGGGAGGCGAGGCCACGCTGATCGACATCACGGACGAGGGGATCGCCCGCGTACGCCTGACCGCCAGTGGCTGCTCCTCCGCGCCGCTGAAGACGGCCGTGGAGTCGGCGATCGCGGACGCGGCACCCGAGGTGGTGACCATCGAGGTGGTCGAGCCGGACCGCGCGGCGGGCGCCGTCATCCCGATCGGGTCGCTGTTCAGCCGGGTCGGGCCGGCGCCCGCGGAGGCGCCGTGACACCGGCCCTCGGCGCGCTGCGCCGGATCAGCCGGGACCGGCCGGCAGCGCGGGTCCCGGGGGAGCACTGCGACCTGTGCGCCCAGCCGGTGCGGGAGGAGCACGGCCACGTCGTGCACCTGGAGGGCCGCGCGCTGATGTGCGCCTGCCGCCCTTGCTACCTGCTCTTCGCCGGCGACGCCGACCAGCGCTACCGCGCCGTGCCGGACCGCTACCTGCGCTTCCCGGACGTGTCCGCCGACGGCCCGGCGTTCGACGCGCTGGACATCCCGGTCGGGCTGGCGTTCCTGTTCCAGAACTCGGTGCAGGGGCGCCTCGTCGCGTTCTACCCGAGCCCGGCCGGCGCCACCGAGTCGGAACTGCCGCTGGAGGCATGGGACGGCGTGCTCGCCGCCCACCCGGAGCTCGCCACGCTGCGCCCCGACGTCGAGGCGCTGCTGGTCCGCCGCGCCGCGCCCGGCGCCGCGCACGAAGGTTCGTGCCACCTGGTGCCCATCGACGTCTGCTACGAGCTCGTCGGCACGCTCCGCCGGGGTTGGCGCGGCTTCGACGGCGGGTCCGAGGCGCGGGCCGCGATCGCCGAGTTCTTCGCCACGGTCGAGCAGCGGAGCGTCGACGGATGACCCTGGGCTTCACCGTCCGCGACGTCGTCGCCGAGCCGCACGCCGTGACCCCGCAGCTGACGGCCAAGCTGCGCATCGAGGACGACGCCGACCGCCGGGTGCACGCGATGACGCTGCGCTGCCAGGTGCGGGTCGACCCGGCGCGGCGCGGCTACGACACGGACGAGGGCGAGGCGCTGCGCGGGCTGTTCGGCGGCCGGGAGCGTTGGGCCGACACCGTGCGCTCGTTCCCGTGGCTGCGCTGCGACACCACCGTGCCCGGCTTCGCCGGCGGCACCGACGTCGACCTGGCGCTGCCCTGCACGTACGACCTGGACGTGGTCGGCACCAGCTACCTGCACGCGCTGCACGCCGGCACGGTCCCGCTGACCTTCCTGTTCTCCGGCACCGTGTTCGTGCCCGGCGCCACCGGCTTCTCGGTCGAGCCCGTGCCCTGGGACCGGTCGGCGTCGTACGACCTCCCGGTAGCCGTCTGGCGTGACCTCATCGAGCGGTACTTCCCGGGCACCGGCTGGATCCGCCTGGACCGTGAGGTGCTCGACGCCCTGGCCGCGGTCCGTGCCCGGCACGGGCACATCAGCTGGGACGAGACGATCCGGTCGCTGTTGCCCGCAGAGGTGCTGACATGAGCCTGGATGCCGTCCGCGCCGTCGCCGACGCCGTGCTCTACGAGGGCTACCTGCTCTACCCCTACCGGGCCAGCGCGCAGAAGAACCGCACCCGGTGGCAGTTCGGGGTGCTCGGCCCGCCCGGTGCGGCCGAGCGCGGGCTGGGCGAGGAGTCCGGCATGGCGGTGCAGTGCCTGCTCGACGGCCCCGAGCCCATGGTGGACGTGCACCTGCGCTTCCTCCAGCTTCAGTCCCGACAGGTCCGGCGCTTGGACGCCGACGGCGGCTACACCGACGTCGAGGCGCTCGACGTCGCCGGCCGCACGGTGCTCACCTGGGACGAGGCGGTCGAGCGCGAGGCGGTGTTCACGGGGCAGCCGGTCGGACCCGACGGCGAGCTGCGGGTCGAGCTCTCCGGCGGGGAGGACGTCGAGCCGCTGCACGGCGGGACCGGCGCGGTCGTCGGGCAGGTCGTCCGGCGGCGCTGGCCCGTGCGCGCGCACCTGCGGCTGGCCGCGGAGCGCGACGGCGCACACACCCGACTCACGGTCGCGGTGGAGAACGCGTACGACGGAGCCCTGTCCACGAAGGACGACGCGACGCGCAGGTCGCTGCTCGGCGCGCACCTGGTGCTGCGGGCCGCGGGTGCCGGATTCGTCTCGGTGATCGACCCGCCCGCCGACGCCGCGGCGGCCGCCGCCCGCTGTGTCCAGCACCGCTGCTGGCCCGTGCTCGCCGGTCCGCCCGGTGCCACCGATCTGGTGCTCGGCTCGCCGATCATCCTCTACGACCACCCCGAGGTGGCCGAGCAGAGCCCCGGCGCCCTGTTCGACGCGACCGAGATCGACGAGATCCTCGTGCTGCGCATCATGACGATGACCGAGGCGGAGAAGGCCGAGGCGCGGGCCACCGACCCGCAGGTCGCCGCCATCATCGACCGCTGCGACGGACTCACGCCCGAGGAGCTCCAGGCGCTGCACGGGATTCTCCGCGACCCCCTGGCGGACCTGCGCGACGTCGAGCCCCCGTCGTTCGACACCGGGGGAGCGCCGTGGTGGGACCCGGCCGCCGACGCCGCCGTCTCGCCCGACACCGACGTCGTTGTCATCAACGGTGTGCCGGTCGGCAAGGGCAGCCTGGTCCGGGTGCACCCGAGCCGCCGCGCGGACGCCCAGGACCTGTTCTTCGCCGACCAGGTGGCCCGCGTGACCGCCGTGCTGTCCGACGTGGACGGTGGCGTACACGTCGCCCTGGTCCTCGTCGACGACCCCGCGGCAGACCTGCACGACTGGTACGGCCGCTACTTCTACTTCGCGCCGGACGAGCTCGAACCGCTCACCGGCGACGCGAAGCCGATAGAGAGAGAGGAGAGCCGATCATGAGAAGACTCGGCATGGTGACCGCGGGGCTCGGGGCCGGCCTGGCCCTGGTGGCGCTGGTGGTGACGGTCCGGTCGATCCCGGACATCCGGCGCTACCTGAAGATCCGCTCGATGTGAGCTCGGTCCTGATAGCCGGCATCGGCAACGTCTTCCTGGGCGACGACGGCTTCGGGCCGGCCGTCGCCCGCCACCTGGTCGAGCGGGGAAACCTGCCCGACCAGGTACGCGTCGTGGACTACGGCATCCGCGGCCTGCACCTGGCCTACGACTTGCTCGCCCCCGCTTCAGAAAGCGAGCGTTCGTTCAGTTTGGCAGGCGGCGCGGTCGATTCTTCCAAAAACGAACGTTCGTTCAGTTTCAAAGGCGACGGCGTCGCGGCCCTGATCCTGATCGACGCCCTACCCGGCGACGACGAGCCGGGCACGGTCACTGTGTTGACCGTCGGCTCAGCCAACGACGTCCCGGTCTCCGCTGGCGTGGACGCCCACGCGATGGATCCCGCGACGGTCCTCGCCACCGTCCGTCGCCTGGGTGGCACCCTGCCGCCCACCTACGTGGTCGGCTGCCGGCCGGCCAACCTCGACGAAGGCATCGGCCTCAGCCCCGCCGTCGCCGCCGCGGTCCCTGAAGCGGCCGCCGCGGTCGACGTCCTGCTCGGCAAGCTCACCACCGAAGGGACCTGACACATGTGCCTGGGCATCCCGGGACAGGTCGTCGAACTCGTTCCCGGGTACGAGGGCCAGCTCGCGCTCGTCGACGTCGAAGGCGCCGCCCGCCGGGTCAACGTCGGCATGCTCGACGAGCCGCCGGAGCCGGGCGCCTGGGTGCTCATCCACATGGGCTTCGCGGTCGAGCTCATCGACCGCGTCCGCGCCCGCACCGCCCTCGACGGGCTGGAGCTCATCGGCCGCGGTCGTGCGGCCGACCGCCGAGAACGCCGCCGCTACGAGGTGACCGGCGTCGTGCAGGGCGTCGGCTTCCGCCCGTTCGTCTACGCCACCGCGACCGACCTCGCGCTCAGCGGCCGGGTGGCCAACACCGCGACCGGCGTCACCGTCGAGGTCGAGGGCCTGCCGGACGCCCTCGACACGTTCGGCCGCCGCCTGCGCACCGAACCGCCGCCGCTGGCCGTCGTCGAGACCGTCACGGAGTCCACGATGGACGTCGAGGGTGGCACCGGCTTCACCATCGAGGACTCCGGGCCGACCGGCCGGTCCCGGACCCTCGCCTCGCCCGACGTCGCCACGTGCGCGGACTGCCGCGCCGAGCTGCGTGACCCGGCCGACCGCCGTTACCGGCACCCGTTCATCACCTGCGTCAACTGCGGCCCGCGGCTGACCATCATCACCGCCCTGCCGTACGACCGGGACACCACCACGATGGCCGGCTTCCCGATGTGCGAGGCCTGCCGCGGGGAGTACGAGGACCCCGCCGACCGCCGCTTCCACGCCCAGCCGATCGCCTGCCCCGACTGCGGCCCGCGCCTGGAGCTGGTCACCGGCGGCCCCGGCCGGCACAGCTGGCCGCCGGTGCACGGCGAGACCGCGCTGCGCACCGCCCGCGAGCTGCTGGCCCAGGGCCGGATCGTCGCGGTCAAGGGGCTGGGCGGCTACCACCTGGCCTGCGACGCCCGCGACGAGCGTGCGGTCGCCGAGTTGCGCCGCCGCAAGCGGCGCGGTGGCAAGCCGTTCGCGGTGATGGTCGCCGACCTCGCCACCGCCCGCCGGGTCGCGGTGCTGACCGACGACGAGGAGCGGTTGCTCGCCGGCGCCCAACGGCCGATCGTGCTGGCGCCCAAGCGCGAGCCCCTGGCGGACGGGGTCGCGCCCGGCAACCCGGATCTCGGCGTCCTGCTGCCCTACACGCCGCTGCACGAGCTGTTGTTCGGCCTCGACGGCGACCCGCCGATCACCGACGCGCTCGTGCTCACCTCCGGCAACGTCTCCGGCGAGCCGATCGCCACCGACGACCCGGACGCGCTGGAGCGCCTCGCCGGCATCGCGGACGCCTGGCTGCGCCACGACCGGCCGATTCACGTGCCGTGCGACGACTCGGTCACCCGCACCGTCGGCGGTGCGCCGCTTCCGGTCCGGCGGTCACGGGGGTACGCGCCGCTGCCGGTCGCGCTGCCCGTCGAGGTGCCGCCGACGTTGGCCGCCGGCGGCGACCTGAAGAACACCTGCGCGGTGGCCGAGGGCCGCTACGCCTGGCTCAGCCCGCACGTCGGCGACATGGACGACCTGCGCACCGTCGACGCCCTGACCGCGGTCGCCGCCCAACTCCAGGAGCTCACGGGCGTGCGGCCCGAGCGGCTCGTCGCCGACGCGCACCCCGGCTATCGCAGCACCCGATGGGCGCTCGACCATGCCGACGGGCGGCCGGTGCACCGCGCGCAACACCACCACGCCCACATCGCCTCCGTGATGGGCGAACACGGCGTCGGCGCGGGGGAGCAGGTTATCGGGATCGCCTTCGACGGCACCGGCTACGGCACGGACGGCGCGGTCTGGGGCGGCGAGGTACTGCTGTGCGACTACAAGTCCGCGGAGCGCTTCGCCCACCTGGGTTACGTGCCGTTGGCCGGCGGCGACGCGAGTGTGTTGCGGCCCTACCGGATGGCTCTCGCCCACCTGCGCAACGCGGGCATCGAGTGGACCAACGACATCCCGGCGGTGGCGGCATGCCCGCAGGCCGAGCGGGACGTGCTCGCACACCAGCTCGACACCGCGTTCGGCAGCGTGCCGACGTCCAGCATGGGCCGCCTGTTCGACGCCGTGGCCTCCCTGGTCGGTGCCAAGCATGTCGTCGACTACGAGGCCGAGGCCGCCATCGTGCTGGAGGGCCTTGCCCGCGACCGCTCGCCCCGTCGCGCGTATCCCATGGTGATCCTCGATCGTGGTCCGTTGGTGGCTGAGCCTGCGGAGCTGATCCGGGCGGTCGTGGCCGATCTGCGTGCCGGAGTGCCAATCGCGGAGATCGCGGCCGTCTTCCACGTCACCGTCGCCGCGCTCATCGCCGATCTCGCCGACCGCGCCCGCGACCGCACCGGCCTTAACACCGTTGCGCTAGGTGGTGGGGTCTTCCAGAACGCTGTCCTGCTCGACGGGGCCGAACGGCTGCTCGCCGACCGGGGCTTCACCGTGCTGCGCCCGCGTCTGCTGCCGCCCAACGACGGCGGCATCGCGCTCGGGCAGTTGTTGATCTCCGCCGCATCGTAGAGGGGGAACCACCACCGTGTGCCTGGCAGTACCCGGACAGGTCATGAGCATCGTCGAACGCGACGGGACGTTGATGGCCGACGTCGACTTCGGCGGTGTGCGCAAGGACGTCTGCCTGCAGTACGTGCCCGACGCGACCGTCGGCGAGTACGTCGTCGTGCACGTCGGGTTCGCGATCCAGCGGCTCGACGAGCAAGCGGCATTGCAAACACTTGCAAACTTCGAACGGCTGGGCATTCTCGAGGAGGAGTTCGGGGCGAAATGAAGTATCTCGACGAGTTCAGTGACCCGGTGCTCGCGCGCCGGCTGCTCGAAGCGATCCACGCGGTCACCACGAAGCCCTGGGCGATGATGGAGGTCTGCGGCGGGCAGACCCACTCGATCATCCGGCACGGCATCGACCAGCTCCTGCCCGACGGCATCGAGCTCATCCACGGGCCGGGCTGCCCGGTCTGTGTGACCCCGCTGGAGATGATCGACCGGGCGCTGGCCATCGCGTCGCGGCCCGGGGTCATCTTCTGCTCGTTCGGCGACATGCTGCGGGTCCCGGGCAGCGGGCGCGACCTGTTCACCGTCAAGAGTCAGGGCGCCGACGTACGGGTGGTCTACTCGCCGCTGGACGCGCTGGAGATCGCCAAGGCCCACCCCGACCGCGAGGTGGTGTTCTTCGGGATCGGCTTCGAGACCACGGCGCCGGCCAACGCGATGACCGTGCACCAGGCCCGGCGACTCGGCATCCGCAACTTCTCGCTGCTGGTCTCGCACGTGCTGGTGCCGCCGGCGATCGCGGCCATCATGGAGTCGCCGTCCTGCCGCGTGCAGGCGTTCCTCGCCGCCGGCCACGTGTGCAGCGTGATGGGCACCGACCAGTACCCGGCGTTGGCCGCGAAGTACGGGGTGCCGATCGTGGTGACCGGCTTCGAGCCGCTGGACATCCTCGAGGGCATCCGCCAGACGGTCGTGCTGCTGGAGGCGGGGCGGGCCGAGGTGGGCAACGCCTACCCGCGCGTGGTTCCGTCCGCGGGGAACCTGCCCGCGCGCGCGATGCTGGAGGACGTCTTCGAAGTGGCCGACCGCACCTGGCGGGGCATCGGGACGATCCCGGGCAGCGGGTGGCGGCTCTCGGAGCGCTACCGCGAGTTCGATGCCGAGGAGCGGTTCGCGGTCGGCGAGATCCGCACCGACGAGTCACCGCTGTGCCGGGCCGGCGAGGTGCTCCAGGGGCACATCAAGCCCCACGAGTGCGCGGCGTTCGGCAAGCAGTGCACGCCGCGCAACCCGCTCGGCGCGACGATGGTGTCGTCCGAGGGCGCGTGTGCGGCCTACTACGCGTACCGCCGGCTGGAGCTGGTGGGCTCGTGACCACTGTGGACTTCTCGGCGTGGTCGTGCCCGGTGCCGCTGCGCGACACCCCGGCGGTGGTGATGGCGCACGGCGGCGGCGGTGCGATGTCGGCCGAACTGGTCGAGCAGCTCTTCCTGCCGGCGTTCGGCGCCTCGCCCGACGACCTCGGCGACTCGGCCGTGGTCACCGCGGGCGGTGCGCGGCTGGCGTTCTCCACCGACTCGTACGTGGTCAAGCCGATGTTCTTCCCCGGTGGGTCGATCGGTGACCTGGCCGTCAACGGCACCGTCAACGACCTGGCCATGTCGGGCGCGACGCCGCTGTTCCTGTCGACGGCGTTCATCCTGCAGGAGGGCACCGACCTCGCGGTCGTGGGCCGGATCGCGCAGGCGATGGGCCTGGCCGCCGCGGCCGCCGGGGTGCGGCTGGTCACCGGCGACACCAAGGTGGTCGACAGCGCCAGCGGCGACGGGGTGTTCGTCACCACGGCGGGCATCGGTCTGGTCCCGTCCGGCGTGGAGATCGGCCCGCGCCGCGCCCGCCCGGGCGACGTGGTGCTGGTCAGCGGCGACATCGGCGTGCACGGCATCGCGGTCATGAGCTGCCGCGACGGCCTGTCGTTCGGCACCTCGGTGCTCAGCGACACCGCGCCGCTGGCCGGGCTGGTCGCCGCGATGCTGGGCAGCGGCGGCGACGTGCGGGCGCTGCGGGACCCGACCCGGGGCGGGGTGGCCGCGTCGCTCAACGAGATCGCGCGGGCGTCGGGGGTCGGTGTCTCGCTGGCCGAGAGGGACCTGCCGGTGCCGGCCGCCGTGCGGGACGCGTGCAGCCTGCTCGGGCTCGACCCGTTGCAGGTCGCCAACGAGGGCAAGCTGATCGCGATCGTGGCACCGGGCGCGGCCGAGCAGGTGCTGGCGGCGATGCGCGCGCACCCGCTCGGCGCCGGCGCGCGGGCCATCGGCACCTGCGTCACCGAGCACCCCGGGATGGTCGTCGCGCGGACGGCGCTCGGGGGCACGCGGGTGATCAGCCTGCCGATCGGCGAGCAGCTGCCGCGGATCTGCTGAGGTGTCGGCCGAGGGCGCCTTGATGTTCGCGCGGTACGCGTACCCACCGAACGCGCTGGGCTACTGCGGTCCGGCAGGCGCCGAGGCGATGCTGCGCGGCGACGCGACGGCCGACATCGAACGGCGGGCGCGGCGGTTCGAGGGCGCGTGGTCCTATCTGGAGTTCCTCGCGTCCTCGGCCGGCATCGCCGACCCGCTCGACGAACGCGTGGTGGAGGCCTACTGGGTCGGCGGCGACCTGCTGGCCGGCGTCTCGTCCGCCGCGCTGGTGTCGTTCCTGACGACGCGGTTCGCCGGCCAGTCGGGCGGGAGCTGGCGGGACGCGGCCGACCGGGCGCTGCCGCACCACACGTTCCAGGTGTTCGAGGTCTACCCGTGGGCCGAGCTGCTGGCCCGGACCGGTCACCCGCAGGCGCTGTCGGTGCTCGACCAGTGCCGGATCCGCACGGGCACGGTGACGGCGGTGTCGGGCGAGACGGCGACCGTCGAGTCCCGGCCGCTGGTGGTGGCGTCCGGCGGTGGGCTGGTGCCGGGAGAGCCGCGGCGGGAGACGGTGCGCTGGTCGGTCGACGGCTGGTCGCTGCTGCCGGGACTGGCGGCCGGTGACCGGGTGGCGCTGCACTGGAACTGGGTCTGCGACACGCTCACCGCCGACCAGGCCGGGCGGATCGAGGTCATGGAGTCGCGCTACCGCGGCTAGCGGCGAGGGCGCTGCGGGCGACAGCGGCGTCCCGGGTCGCACCGATGGCATCGGCCGCCGCCAGCGCCGCGCGGTGCTTCTGCTCGGCGTCGGCCAGGTCGCCCCGGCTGCTGGCGACGTGACCCAGCTCCGTCAGCACGCTCGGCAGGTACAGCGGTCGACCGCCCTCGGCCTCGGCGCGGGCCGCCGCGTCGAGCAGCCATCGCAGGTGTGCCTCGGCGGCATCGAGGTCGCCCGCGCGCCGTTCGGCGAATGCCAGGCCCATGGTGGCGAACACGGCCAGCAGGGGTGCGCCCTGCTCCTCGGCCATCGTCAGTGCCTGCGCGCACCGGTCGCGGGCCGCCGGGTGGTCGCCGCGCTCCATCGCGATCCAGCCGAGCCAGGCGAGCCGGCCGGCCGCGTCGGCCCAGAGCCCGAGCTCCCGCGCGACCTCGAGTCCCTCGGTGTGCAGCCGCACGGCGGTGTCGTGGTCGCCGGTCATACCGGCGTGCGCGCCGAGCCACTCGGTCGCCTGGAGGAGGCCCCAGCGGTCGCCGAGCTCGCGGAACAGGGCCGCGCTGCGCTCGCCGTCGCGAGCGAGAACCGCGACGTCACCGCGGATGTGCGCGAGCTTGGCGGTCAGGCTGAGCGCGGCGGCCTCGACCCAGCGGTCGCCGGTCGCCATGACCTCCGCCAGCAGCTTCTCGGTGGTGCCGACGTCGCCGAGGTCGATTTCGGCGTACGCCAGGAACCAGCTCGCGATCGGGTCGTCGAGGCCGGCCAGCGCCTCGGCGTGCCGGGTCGGCCAGTCGGCCACGTCGCCGAGCAGGAGCTCGAAACCGGTGAGCCACGCGCGGGTACGGCCGCTGGTCGGCGCGACGGCTCGCAGGGCGCGGCGGGCCTCGCCGAGGCGGCCGCGCAGGAACCAGTACCAGGCCAGCGCGTCGACCAGCCGGCTCGCCAGCGCGGGATCGTGGGCAGGGTCGAGGGCGGCGCGCAGGTTGGCCGACTCGGCGTCCAGGACGCGCAGCCAGTGCGCCTGGTCAGGTCCCCGCAGTCTCGGGTCGGCCCGCTCGGCTAGCGCCGTGTAGTAGGCGCGGTGCCGCTGCCGGGTCGCGTCCAGGTCGCCGGCCTCGCGCATCCGCTCGACACAGAAGGCGGTGACGGACTCCAGCAGCCGGTAACGCCCTCTGGACCTGGTCACCAGCGACCGGTCGAGCAGCCGGGCCAGCAGGTCGGGGACGTCCTCGCCGGCGATGTCCTGGGCGGCGCACACCGCCTCGGCGGCCTCGGCCGTGCACCCGTCCGCGTGCACGGCGAGGCGGCGGAGCACGATCCGCTCGGGGACGGTGAGCAGCCGCCAGCTCCAGTCGATCGTGGCCAGCAGGGTCTGCTGGCGCGGTGGGACGCCGCGCTGCCCGGCGGCGAGCAGGCGGAACCGGTCGTCGAGGCCGGCGACGAGGCGGTCCAGGCCGAGCCCGCGCGCCCGCGTCGCCGCCAGCTCCAGCGCCAGCGGCAGGCCGTCGAGGCGCCGGCAGAGCAGGGCGACCTGGCCGGCGTTGTCCGCGCCCAGCGCGAAGGCCCGGTCGGCGGCCGCGGCCCGGCTCGCGAAGAGCGCGACGGCGCTGTCCGGGTCCAGCGGTGGCACCGGCCAGACGACCTCGCCGGCCAGCCCGAGCGGCTCCCGACTGGTGGCCAGCACCCGCAGGTCCGGAGCGGCCCGCAGCAACCCGGCGACCAGGTCGGCGACGGCGTCCACGAGGTGCTCGCAGTTGTCCAGCACGAGCAGCGTCCGCCTGGCCCGCAGCGCGGTGGCGAGCCGGTCCGGCGCGCCGGTGGTGTCCCGCAGTCCGAGTGCGGCCATCACCGCGTCGGCGACCGCGTCGCCGGGGACGGCGGCCAGCTCGACCAGCCGCACCCCGTCCGAAAAGGACGGTGCCGCCCTCCGGGCCGCCTCGACCGCGAGCCGGGTCTTGCCGACCCCACCCGAGCCGGTCAGACAGAGCAGCCTGTGGTGGCCGAGCAGGCTGGCCAGCTCGGCGACGGCGTCCGCCCGGCCGAACAGCTCGCCGATCGCCACGGGCAGGTCGTCGGCCGGCGCGTCGAGCCCGGGATCCTGCGCGAGGATCGCCCGGTGCAGGGCGGTCAGCTCGGGACCGGGGTCGAGACCGAGCTCGTCGGCGAGCCGCTGACGCAGGTCGGTGTAGCTGTCGAGGGCCTCCGCCTGCCGTCCCGACCGGTAGAGGGCCAGCATCCGCAGGCCGCGGGTGCGCTCCCGCAGCGGCTCACGGGCGACGAGGTCCGCGAGCGCGGTCGCCACCTCGGCGTGCCGGCCCAGAGCGAGGTGGGCCTCCGCACGGTCGTCGAGAGCGGTGAGCCGCAGCTCGTCGAGCCGGGCGACGGCCACGCGCGCGAACTCGGCGTCGCGGAAGTCGGCATAGGCCGGCCCGCGCCAGAGCGCGAGAGCCTCGTCGAGCCGGGCCGCCCGCTCGTACGGCGGGCCGTCCCGCCCGGCGAGCTCGTCGAACTCGAACGCGTCTACGGCCCGACTGCGCAGCCGATAGCCGGCGGGGCCGGACTCCACCAGCGCGCGGGCGCCGGGCTCGGCGTCGTCGAGCGCCCGGCGCAGCTGCGACACCTTCACCGCGAGCGCGGCGGCCGGGTTGCCGGGCGGGTCGTCGCCCCAGATCTCGTCGACGAGCCGGTCCGCGGGCACGGGCTGGCCCTCGCGGGCGAGCAGCGCGGCGAGCAGGGCCCGCACCTTGGTGCCGGGCACGGGCACGACGGCGCCGTCCGCCGCCCACACCGTGATCGGCCCCAGCACCCCGAACCGCATGCCCGCCACCCTAGGCCGTCAGGCGACCGTAAGGATTCCGTAATCGCCGTTCGCAGGATGGTTCGCATGAGTGAGCTGGAGAAGCGGGTGGCGGAGATCGTCGAGCGGTTGGTCGGCGACGGGGTCGAGCGCGGCGTGCAGGTCGCGGTCTATCGGCACGGCGAGCAGGTCGTCGACGTGGTCGCGGGGGAGGCGGACACCGGGCGGCCGGTCACGGCCGACACGCTGTTCCACGTGACCTCGACCGGAAAGGGAGTCACCTCGACCGTCGTGCACACGTTGGTCGAGGACGGTGTCCTGCGGTACGACATGCCGATCGTGGAGCTGTGGCCGGAGTTCGGCGCCAACGGCAAGGACCGGGCGACGCTGCGGGACGCGCTCACCCACTCCGTCGGTGTCCCGGCCGTGCCCGCCGGCACGACGCCGGCCGATCTGTGCGACTGGGCGCGGATGTGCGACCTGATCGCGGGAGCCACGCCGTGGTGGGAGCCCGGCACGCGAACCGGCTATCACCCGCAGACCTTCGGGTACGTCGTCGGCGAGGTCGTGCGGCGGGCCACCGGGAAGCCGATCTCCACGGTGCTCCGGGAGCGGGTGGCCGAGCCGCTGGGCGTCGGTGGCGAGCTCTTCTTCGGCGTACCCGATGAGCGGTTGGGTCGGGTCGCCCGGCACGAGGACGCCGCCGCCATGGCGATCACGCCCGAGCTCGTCAGCGGCGTGCCGTTCTTCCGGGTGCTCGACGGGTGGACCGCCGCGCCGCTGGGTGCGTTGCCGGACGCCGCGTACTGCAACCGGAAGGACGTGCTCTCCGCGGACATCCCGGCGGGCGGCGTCATGTCGGCGCGCGCGGTGGCCCGGATGTACGCCGCCCTGCTCGGACCCGTCGACGGTGTCCGGCTGGTGTCACCGGAGCGGCTCCGGGAGGTCACCGCCGTCGCGGCCGAGGGCACGGACGCCGTGCTCGGCTTCCCGGTGCGGCGTGGGCTCGGGTTCGACCTGGGGTTCCACGGCGCCCTGGACAGCCCGACGCTGTTCGGCATGGCGGGCAGCGGCGGCACCGCCGCCTACGCCGACCCCGCCACCGGGGTGGCACTGGCCGTCGCGAAGAACCGGGTCAGCGCGGGGGACTACAGCACCTTCGAGGCGGTCAGCGCCGTCGTGAGCGCGGGGGAGTGAGCATGAGGGACATCGACGAGTACGTGGCGACCCACCTGACCGGCACGCACGCCGACATCGTGCGGGAGGTGCGGGCGCTGATGGGCCGGCACGCCCCGACGGCCCGCGAGGTGATCAGTCGAGGGTCACCCGCGTGGCAGGGCAACAAGGTGATCGCCATCATCAGCCGCAGCAAGACGCACATCACGCTCGCGTTCGCGCGGGGCGCCGAGTTCGACGACCCGCACGGGCTGCTCGCCGGGGCCGGCACGACGACCCGGCACGTCAAGCTCAAGCGACCGTCCGATGTAGATGACGCCCGGCTGGCCGACTACGTGCGCCAGGCCGTGGCGCTCGACCAGTAGGGTGATCGGCATGGACCCGGACGCCTACGCACGCGAGCTGGCCAGCGAATCCATCGCGGAGGGCGACCCGACGGGCTGGTTCGAGCGGCTCTACACGGCGGCGGCCAGCGGTGCGGCCTCGGTGCCGTGGGACCGCGAGGCGCCGCACAGCCTGCTCGCCGAGTGGGCCGCCCGGTCCGGGGTGTCCGGGGCCGGCCGGCGCGCCCTGGTCGTCGGCGCCGGGCTGGGCCGCGACGCCGAGTTCGTCGCCGGGCTGGGCTTCGACGTGGTCGCGTTCGACATCTCCGCGACGGCGATCGCGTCGGCGAAGGAGCGGCACCCCGATACGTCCGTCGACTACGTCGTGGCCGACCTCTTCGACCTGCCGCGGGAGTGGCGCGGTGCGTTCGACCTGGTCGTGGAGAGCATGACCGTGCAGTCGCTGCCCGATCCACCCCGGCGGACGGCGATCGCGCAGGTCGGCCCGCTGGTCGCTCCGGGCGGGATGCTGCTCGTGATCGCGGCGGGCCGCGACCCGGAGACGGAGTTCGACGGCCCACCCTGGCCACTGACCCGCGACGAGATCGACGCGTTCGCGGTCGACGGGCTGACCATCGACGGCGTCGAGGAGATCCGCCGCCCGAACGACCCGATCTTCGGGTGGCGGGTGGAGCTGCGCCGCTGACGATCCGGACATCCGGGCACGATTCCCCGTGCGACCCGCGGAGTCTGCCACCATGGAAGGCATGGGGGATGTCCTGACGCCGCCCATGATGGACAGGTGGCGCGGCTGGTTGCACCGGCACAGCACCCCCTTCTACGGGCCGAGCAAGCGCAACTCCTGGCTCAGCTGGATCGGTGACGAGCGCATCGCGGTCGGCAGCGTGCCCACCGGCGCCACGCTGCCGCTGCTGCGGCAAGAGGGCATCACCCATGTGATCAACTGCCGGTCGACGACGCAGACCTGGCTCTCGCAGGACCTGGCTGCCGAGCGGGCGCTGTTCGGGCCGACCCGGGTCGTGCACGCGCCGATGTGGGACTTCGGGCAGCCGCAGCATCCCCGGTTGTGGTCGGCGGCGGCGCAGTACGTGTCGCTGGTGCTCACCGACGAGCCCGAGGCCCGCGTCCTCATCCACTGCCACCAGGGGCGCCGGCGGTCGATCCTGCTGACGTACGCCGTGCTGCGGCTGCGTGGGCACGACCCGGACGAGGCGGCGGCGCTGATCGCCACCCACCGGACCGAGGCGGTGCTGGTCCGGGCGTACGCCCGCAGTGTCGAGCGCTGGCTCGCCGACGGCGCCGTCCCGATCGGCCGCCTGCGCGTCCACTGAACCGCGGGAAAGAAAGGGGCCCTTGTGTCAACAAAGGCCCCTTTCTTCGGCTCAGCGGGTTGCCAGTCGGCCTCTGCCGCGGTTCAGCATGGACATCCGGTTACGTGTCGTCCTGCGGCGCATGAGCTGGCCGCTGGCGCCGAGCAGGCCGAACAGGATGATCGCGCCACCGACGATGATGTCGCTCCAGCCAGGCCGCCCTCCGGTCCCGAAGTGCGGGTACCCGAAAGCCCACGGCGACGCCATCATCCAGCCGCCGGCCACCACCGTGACCACGTTGATCAGCGGGTTCGAGCGGTACGCGGACATCCGGACCAGGGCCATGACCGCCACCGCGATGCCGATGACGACACCGTTGAGCACCCCGCCCGCGGTCGATCCGGCCAGCGGGTAGTCGAAGACGAAGCGCGAGATGATCAGCCAGACGCCGGCGATCAAGAGCAGCGCGTTCGGCAGCGAGATCGCTGTCCCCTGTACGCGGTCGGACATGCCCGGTGCGTTCGCCGCGGCGGGCGCGGCCGCGTAGCCGCTATCGGCCATGCGTGGAGTCGAGCCGCCGTCGTCATAGGCGCCGGCGCCGGACTCCATCCGGGCCTGGCCGCCCTGGGTCGCCATCGGCTCGGAGGCATGCCGGCCAGACATCCCGTTGCTGCCGGTCATTCCGTTACCCGACATGCCGTTGCCGGAGGTGCCGTTGCGGTCCGTGACCCCGTCACGAACCGGGTCGTCCGGCCGTGCTCTGCGTGGGTTGGACATTGTTCCTCCAGGTGCGCGTAGTAACTTCTCGCACCCGGCCGACTACCCCCAGCAACGGTCGCAAAACACTGCTAGGTCGGCAGAAAACGGACTTAGTGCTCTGTATCACGTGCTGGGCTGGTCGGCCCAGCGCATGACCGCCCCGATGCCGTGCTCCAAGGGCACTTCATCGGGCCCCACCAGGACCAACGCGGCGTCCGTGCCCGTGATCGCCCGCAGCAGCGCCTGGTCCGCGCGTACCCGGAGCGGGTCCTCGACCCCCACGGCCCGCAGGGTGTCCGCGTCGACCGCGACCAGCGACGGGTCGTCGAGCCCGATGAACAGCGTGTCGGTGGAGGACATGTCGTTGACCAGCAGCACGGTCTCGACCTGCCGGCGCTGGAGCGCCGAGACCACGTCGGCCAGCCCGCTCGCGGCCACGTGCTCGCCGTTCTGGGTGCCGAAGCGGTCGATCGCCTCCTGGGTGTGCCGGTCGGCCACGTCGGCGATCGCCTGGATGGTCACGTCGTCCAGGGCCGCCTCGTCGGCACCCGGTGCCCGCGACCCGGCGTCGGTGCGGACGACCCGCTCCTGCCAGCGCTTGGGCAGTTTCTCGACGAACATCGGCACGGTACGCACGTCGCCGCCGACCACCACGACCTCGGCGCCGACGGCTTCGGCGAGCTCCGCCGTCGCCGCGGCGACGTCACCGGCGTTGCGCTTCCAGATCTCGTCGACGGTGTCGCGGTCGCCGACCCGCGCCTCGCCGCCGGAGTGGGCCTTGTGCAGCGGATACTGCTCGCGGCCGCGCACCTCGCGATCGACCTCGCGCAGCCGGGGCGTGGTGGCCACCGCCATGCCCTCGAGGTCGGCGCCCGAGCGGTCCGCGACGACCCGGACATACGGGATGTCCTCCCCACGGAAGGCGACCAGGGGCATCGCGTGCGGAAGCTCCGTGTACGTGGCCTCCTCGACCGCCGGCGGCGCGTTCATCGGCTCGACCAGCGCGACCCGCCCGGCCCGGGCGAACGCGGCCAGCCCGTACCGGCCCTGCTGGGTGGGGTAGCTGGTCAGCGTGTCACCGATGACGTCGATCGTCGGCTGGTCGGCACCCTGTGCCGCGAGCTTGTCGGCGAGCGCTTGCCAACGCAGCGCGACCTCGTGCTCGGCGTTCTCGTCGCTGCGCGAGGCATCGAGATAGACCGACGCCCAGGGCCCCGGTTGTGCGTAGATCGGCCGCAGGTAGGAGAGATCCATGCCCGGCATCTACCCCCGATGCCCCGGTTCTCACCGCCGGACGAAGGAAGGGCCCCTTGTCAACGCCTGGGAGCGGTGTGAACAAGAGGCCCTTCGCCCGCCGGTCAGTCGGCGGCGGGGGCCGGTTCGGCGTCCACAGTGGTCGGCTTGGTGCCGCCAGAGCCGATCGCCGCGTACACGTCGGGCTGGCTCGTGCGAAGGCGCAGGCCGTAGGCGGCGCCGGCCAGGCCGATCACCACGAACGCCAGCGGGATCGCCCAGGCCAGGGCGCTGTCCGGGGCCACGCCGAGCAGCGCGTCGAAGTTGGCCACCGCTAGGACCACCACGACGGCCAGGGCCACCAGGGCCACGGCCGGTGCGATCAGGCGGGACCAGGTCGACTCGCCGTGGGCGTCGCGGCGGAAGAACAGCAGCACCGCGAGCGCGGTCAGGGTGATCAGGAACAGCACGCCGAGGCCGCCCGAGGTGCCGGCCCAGAAGAACAGGTGCACGGTCGGCTCCCAGCCGCCGATCGCGTACACGACGATGACGACCAGGCCGATCACCGACTGCACGATCGACGCGTTGCGCGGCGCCTGGGTGGCGGCGCTGGTGCGGCCGAGCGCGGCCGGCAGCACCCGCTCGCGGCCCAGGGCGAACATGTAGCGCGCGATCGTATTGTGGAACGAGATCATCGCCGCGGCGACCGAGGTGGCGAACAGCACCTCGCCGATCGTCACCCACGCGTCGCCGAGGTTGGCGCCGGCCAGGCCGAAGATGAGCCCGACACTTTCCTGCTGCGACCGCTCGACGATGGTGTCCGGCCCGGTCGCGACGGTCATCGCCCACGACGCGAACGTGTAGAGCACGGCGGTGGCCGCGACCGCGACGTACGTGGCCGTGCGTACCGTCCGCTTCGGGTCCTTGGCCTCCTCGGAGAACACCACCGACGCCTCGAAGCCGACGAAGCCCAGCAGCGCCAGCACCAGGATCGCGCCGACCCCGTCACCGAACAGGTTGCCCGGGTCGAGCGTCGCGGTGCTGATCGCGCCGCCGGCCGGGCTGCCCAGGTCGGCGAACGAGTACACCAGGATGATCAGCACCTCGGCGCACAGCAGCACGGCGAGCACGATGCCGTTGACGTCGATGCGCAGCACGCCGAGCACCGCGACCACCGCCCAGCAGACCAGCGCGACGACCCACCAGTCGGGGTTGATGCCGAACCACTCGTCGAGCAGCGGGCCGGCGGCCGACCCGATCGCGCCGTAGAGGCCGACCTGGAGCGCGTTGTAGGCGACCAGGGCCACCCACGAGGCGCCGACGCCGGCCGGGCGGCCGACGCCGCGGGCCACGAACGTGTAGAAGGCGCCCGCGTTGGCCAGGTTCCGCGCCATCGCGACGTAGCCGACCGAGAACACCGCCAGCACGAGCCCGACGACCACGAACGCGACCGGGATGCCGGTCAGGCCGGTCGTGGCGAAGCCGGTGGTCACCACGCCGGCGACCACGGTCAGCGGGGTGGCCGCCGACATCACGAAGAAGAGCACGGCGGGTACGCCGAGCCGGCCGGCGGCCAGCGTCCCGGTGGTCTGAGGGGGAGCGGACATGGCAAGGGCCTTCCAGAGTGGACAGCGATCGAGTGGATATTGATCGCCTTCTCGGGCGGCGTCAAGGACAATGATCGGCGTGATGTCCACCGAGGTCGCGGCCATGGTCACCGCCCGTTACGGCCTCGGCGAGGTGCTCGGTCCACCGGTGTACGCGGCGCGGGGCGAGCTCGGTCACATCTGGCGGCTCGAGACGGCGCGTGGCTCGTGGGCGGTCAAGGAGGCGCTGGTCCCGGTGGCCGAGGCCGACGCGGCAGCCGACGTGGCCTACCAGCTCGCCGCCGCCGAGGCCGGGGTGCCGTTGCCGCTGCCCGTGCGCACCACCGACGGCCAGGTGACGGTGAGTGGTCCCGGCGCGGTGTTGCGGGTCTACGAATGGGTCGACCTCGACCTGGCCGCGGGCGAGCCGACGCCGGCCGAGCTCGGCGCGATGCTGGCCCGGCTGCACCAGGTCGCGCACCCGGCCCGCGGCCCGGTCGTGCCGTGGTTCGCCGACCCGTTGGGCGCACCGGCGTGGCACGAGCTGGCG
Source organism: Asanoa sp. NPDC049475 (assembly GCF_040676915.1). NCBI lineage: Bacteria > Bacillati > Actinomycetota > Actinomycetes > Micromonosporales > Micromonosporaceae > Asanoa > Asanoa sp. NPDC049475. The sequence goes on from NZ_JBFAPY010000002.1 coordinate 178,874, forward strand.
GCGACCGCCGACCACACGCCCTGGGGGGCCGCGCTGGCCGCGCACCTAGGTGACCTGATCGCCCTCGACGCGCTGGTCCGCCCGCCCGACCCCGCCCGCGTGACCACCTGCCACCGCGACTTCCACGGCGAGAACGTGCGGCGCACCGTCCACGGCAAGCCGGTCGTGCTCGACTGGGAGAACAGCGGCCCGGCGCAGCCCGAGCGGGAGCTGGCGGGGCTGCTCTGGGACCTGGGAGACGGTGCGGCGGAGGCGGCGAAGGCCTATGGCGGCGCCGCACTGGAGCCCGCGGACTTCTCGATGGCGATCGTCGTGCAGGCGCACCTGCTCCAGTTCTACGGCCGGCGCGCGCTCGACCCCGCCGAGTCGGCGGACAACCGGTCGCGGGCGGAGGCGCGTCTGGCGACCATGCTCGCGCGGCCGCTGACCCCGGCCGCCGTCGACGCCCTCGTGAACTGAGCCGCGGCCGCCCGGGACCCCGATGTCCCGAGCGGCCGCGACTGGCACTGGAGAGATCAGCCGATCGAGAGCCGCAGGTCGACGTCGGCCTTGTCGACGAACGCCACCCGCTGGCCGAACTGGATCTCGACGTACGTCTTGTCGCCCTGGATCACCGTCCAGTCGCCCGGTGAGGTGCCCGCGAACGTCGTCGCCCGGTAGTACTGGCCCGGCAGCACCGCGCCGACCGCGTAGCGCTGTCCGGCCGAGAACGTGTACTGCAGCGGCGAGATCGCCTGGACCGGCACGCCGGCCGGGTACGCCTCCGCCTCCGGGTAGGCCCGCCCGTACACCGGGATCGTGGCCTTGCCCTTCTTCGGCACCGCGACGAGGCCGAGCTGCCAGTTGGCGGTCGGCGCCGAGCGCGGGTTGAGGAACCAGCCCTTCTGGCCGAGGTACCAGACCGCCGTCCAGTCACCCTGCCGGTCGGCCAGCGCGAACGTCTGGCCCGCCGAGGCGCGCGCACCGTGGTCGGAGATGTGCATCGTGGACGGTGAGCCGTCCGGGTGCAGCCCGAGGTCGGTGAGCAGCGGCGCGTCGACCGACGGCTCGGTGCGCAGGACCACCGCGGACGAGCCGTGCGGGGTGCACGGCACGCCGGCCGTGACGCAGCCGGTGAACGCGGGCTGGTTGGCGGCGTAGTCCGGGTCGATCTGCACCAGCCCGGTCAGCGAGGTGCCGGTGGACCACAACGGCGCGCCGAGCAGGTCGAAGTAGTGCGACCAGTCCCAGTACGGACCCGGGTCCCAGTGCATGCCGCGGACCGTCGCGGCGGTCGTGCCTGGCACGGTGTCGTGGCCGAGGATGTGCTGGCGGTTGAGCGGCACGTCGAAGCGCTTGGCCAGGTAGCGGACCAGCTTGGCCGAGGAGCGGTAGAGCGCCTCGGTGTACCAGCTTCCGTCGGCGGCGAAGCCCTCGTGCTCGAGGCCGACCGAACGCGCGTTGACGTCCCAGTTGCCGGCGTGCCAGGCGACGTCCTTGGTCTTGACGTGCTGGGCGATCTGGCCGTCGACCGAGCGCAGCGTGTAGTGCCAGCTCACGTACGTCGGGTCCTGCACCAGGTTGAGCGTCGTGGCGTAGGAGCCCTCGGTGTCGTGGATGACGATGTACTCGATCTTCTGCCGCTTCGGCCGCTCGGACAGGTCGTGGTTGCCGTAGGCGCCGGGTGTCGACCCGTACTGCTCGTACGGTGCCGGGATCCACTCGCAGGCCACGGTCACCGGGCACTCCAGCCCGTCGGGCCGTGCCGTCTCGCGCAGGCCGAGCCGGTCGGCCTGGGCTCGCTGGGGCGCCACCGACCGCCCCTCGAGCTTCACCGCCTGGCCGTCGTCGGTGGTGCGCGCGGCACCGTCGCGGATGGTCGCGTAGACCTCGTCGGCGAATGCCGTCGCCGCCTCCGTGGTCTCGGCGCCGGAGTAGCGGGCCACGGCGCCGTACCAGGCGGCCGGGTCGCTGCCCGCACCGGCCGGCGCGCCGAGCGCCCGCTGGTAGTCGGCGAGCAGGGCGGCCCCGCCGCGGATGTTGGCGGCCGGGTCGGTGCGCAGCGTGTCCTTCGCGGCGCCGGTCAGCGCGGCCGCCTGGTCGAGGGTCTGCAACGCTTCGGCCGCCGGTGCCGGGTCGGCGGCCTGCGCGGTGGCGGGTGGGAGCGGCCGGCTCTCGTCGCCGCGCGGGTCGTCGGACGCGCCGTCGTGGGAGTGCGGCAGCGCCTTGACTGCCGCCGCGTCCGTGAGGTGCATCGGGCCGAAGCCGCCGCTGGTGCTCGGCCGGCCGGCGTTGTCGTTCCAGAGGGACTCCAGATAGGACACGCCGAGCAGGACGCTCTCGGGCACGCCGAACTCGGCCGCCGCGGCCGCGTACACCTGCTGGCGGTCGACCGGTGCGGCGCTGGCCGGCGGCGGACCGATTAGGGTGAGTCCCGCGGCCGTGAGGGTCGCCGCGGTCAGATAGCTGAGGGTTCGTCGCATCCTGCGCCTCCCGGGATTGCCTCGGGTCACCTTCCTCCATCGATGAAGACCGCGTCAATAGGCGCCACGTCGTACGCGCGTTTCGTAAGTAAGTTTCATCGCTAGGCTGCGTACGTGCACCCACTGCCCCCGGAACCGCTGACCGTCGCCGCCGGCCAGGCCACCTGTGTCTCCCTCGACGTGACCGCCAACGTGGCCACCGCCGCCGCGCTCGTCCGGCAGGCCGCCGGCGCAGCCGTGCTCGTGCTTCCGGAGCTCTTCCTGACCGGGTACGAACTGGCGGCGCTGCGCTCGCACGCGCTGGAGCCCGACGACGACCGCCTCGATCCCCTGGCCAAGGCGTGCGCCGAGACCGGCACGGCGGTCGTGGTCGGCGCGCCGGTTGTCGACGCGGGCCGCGCGCACATCTCGGCCCTGGTGTTCGACCGGTCCGGCGGTCTCGTGGGCCGCTATGACAAGCAGCGCCCGACCGCCACGGAACGAGTCGCGGGCGCCACGGCCGGCGCGCACGGCTGCACTGTGGAGGTCGACGGCTGGCGGCTCGGCCTCGGCATCTGCGCCGACACGGGATTCCCCGAGCATGCCCGCGCCGCCGCCCTCGACGGCTGCCACGCGTACGTCGTCGGCGCGCTGTTCAGCCCGGGCCGCAGCGCGCACCGGCGAGCCACCCAACTGCCGGCGCGGGCACAGGACAACACCGTCTACACCGTGCTGGCCAACCACAGCGGCCGCAGCGGGCCGCTGGTCGGCTGTGGTGGCAGCGCGATCTGGAACCCGGACGGCACCCTGCTCACGGACGCCGGCGCCACCGAGCCGGCGCTGGCGATCGGTCGCCTCGACCCGGAGGTGCTGGCCCTGGCGCGCGCCGACCACCCGGTCCTCAACGAGGACGGCATCGGCACGCCGGAACGCGAACGGCGCACTTTGGTCGTCTAGGCACCGGCCGTCGCGGCACCGTCCGCCGTTCGGTCCTGCTCAGGCTGGGAGCCGGTTGACCAGGGTGAGCATGGCTTCGACGACGCGTTCGGGGTTGTAGCAGGTGCCGGCATACAGCGTGTCGCCGGACCGGCGGGCGAAGGCCGCGCTGCCGTAGCGGCTGCCGACGAACAGGACGGCGCGCTCCGAGATCAGCGGGTCGTCGTCGGTCAGGGGGATGCCGCGGATCCGGTTGCCGAGGTTGCGCGCGGCGCCGGTGCCGAGGACGAAGACGTCGATGCCCCTGCTGGTGAGGTACGTGTGGCGGATGCGGGACTCGTCGTCGTAGTCGCCGTCGCCGAGGTTGACCGCGAGGATCGCCGGGCTCGTCGTCTGGGTGGCCTGGTTCTCGATGTGGCTGACCATCGACGCGAACAGGTCCTCGGTGGTCGCGTGCACGTCGACGGTCGGGGCGAGCAGGTCGAACGGGGTGCTGTGGGCGACCGTACGCGGCGTGACCCGGGCAAGCGCCAGGTCCGAGCGGTGGACGTGGTCGGGCAGCGGCCCGGGACGCCCGAACAGGTAGCCCTGGCCCAGGGTGGCGCCCATCGAGCGCGCGACCGCGACGTGCTCGGGGCGTTCGATCCCTTCGGCGAGGATCTGCGCGTCGCGGCGGTGCGCCTCGTCCAACACCGCGGTGACGACCTGGGAGACGGCCCACGAGCTCGAACGCGACTGGATGATCGACCGGTCGAGCTTGATGATGTCCGGATTGATCAGTGGCATCGCGGCCAGGCTCCCGGGCTCGACCCCGATGTCGTCGAGCGCGATCCGCGCTCTCCGGCGCCGGGCGTCCAGGACCGCCTCCATGAGCGCGGCAGGCTCACGCATCACGGACTGCTCGGTGATCTCGAGGACGACATCGTGCTCGTCGGTGAGGCTGTGGTAGCCCGCGACGAGCTCTTCGGGCGGGTCCGTGGCGAGGGTGTCGGGATTCAGGTTGACGAACAGGGCCAGGTCCGGCAGGTTGCCTTCCCGGTAGGCGCGCCCGGCCTGCGCGGCGCACAGCCAGTCCAGCTCCGCGGAGAGGCCGGCCCGGGCGGCGGCCGCGAACAGCGCCGGCGCCGCGTGGAACGGGCCGGCCGGGCCTCGGGCGAGTGCCTCGAACCCGACGGGCAGCTCGTCCGCCAGCGCGACCACCGGCTGGAAGACCGGTTCGACCAGCCGCCGCGCGAGGATCATGTCGATCCCGGCGTCGGCGGCAAACCGCAGGTCATAGCCCACGCGCACCCCCGTCAAGCCCATGATCAGGTCGTATTTCCAATCCGTAACCGGGCAAACCGGCTGGATCGGAATGGGGAATCGAGGTGGCTGTGACGTGAGCCGGCTTACAAACCGCGAAACGACCGAACCTCCGCGGCACGGCTCGCATCCTGTGGTCATGATTGCTGACCAGACGCTCGACGCGGCCGCGAACGCCTTTCGCGAAGGCGCCGACCTGCTCGCCGACGCGGCCCCGAACGGCCGTTTCGAGACCGCCCCGCACGGAACCGCCCTGCTGTTCACCGGAACGCCGATTCCGCTGCTGAACGCCGTTCTCAGCCTCGGTCGCGAACCCGATGCCGCCGAGATCGCCGCCCTCGCGGACCGGACGGCCTCGTACACCGCCCAGCGGTTGCCCTGGACCATCCGGCTGCGCGGCTCGGCGACCGCCGAGGTCACCGCCGTCGCCGCCGGCCACGGGCTGACCGGGCGGACCGAGTCCCGCATGATGGTGCTGCCCTTGACCACGGATCCGGGGCCGGGGACCGCGCGGGTGCTGTCGGGTGCGGAGTACGAGACGTTCGCCAACGTGCTGGGTGCGGCGTTCGGTGCGCCACCGCAGATCGTCTCGGGCCTCTACAACGCCGCGACCCTGGACCGTCCGGAGTTCGACGCGTACGTCCTGGAGTCGAACGGCACGCCGCGAACGGTTGGGTTGGCGGTGCGCACCGGCGACTTCCTCTACCTGGCCAACATCGCGACCGATCCCGAGCACCGGCGGCGGGGTCACGCCCTGGCCTTGACCAACGCGATGCTCCGCGACGGACGGGCGGCCGGCGCGCGCACGGCGTTCCTGCACTCGGCCGACGACACGGTGCCGCTGTTCTCGCGGGCGGGCTTCCGAGCGGTCGAAACCTGGACCACCTTCGCCGCGGCCTGATGTTCGTTTTCGGCCGCGGTGGGTAGTTCCGTCTGCACACCCGAGACGAACGGAGGACGCTGTGGCGACACGTACGCAGTTCCATGTCGTGCCTGACGGCGGTGGCTGGAAGGTCGAGCACGGGTCGGCTGTGGACAGCACGCACGCCAACAAGGAACAGGCGGTCGACGCCGGGCGCAAGGCGGCCAAGAGCCGGCAGCCGAGCCAGCTCGTCGTCCACACGACGGACGGCAAGATCGAGACCGAGTACACGTACCAGGACGACCCGTTCCCACCCGCGGGCTGACGCGGAACGAGGCGCCGGTCGGGGGACCGGCGCCTCGTGGTGTCAGGACCGTGTAGGACCGCACCGCCTCGTCCACCGGCAGCTCGTGGGACACGATCTTCGACGGCGTCTCCTCGCCCCGGATGGTCAGGTCGCGCAGGTCGCCGCTCAGCCCAGACCGGGCGTTTGGTTACCGCCAGGTCGGGCAAGTCGTGAGCAGGAGCTTCCGTGCGGAAGGGGACCAGGAACCGTGACCGACCAAGAGCACGAGCCACAGCAGCAGCCGCCGGGTCTGCTCACCGAGATGCGCAGCAAGCCCGACCACGGTGAGGACAGCTACCGGGGCAGCGGTCGCCTGGAGGGCAAGAGGGCGGTCATCACCGGCGGCGACAGTGGCATCGGCCGGGCGGCCGCGATCGCGTTCGCCCGGGAGGGTGCCGACGTCCTGATCGCCTATCTGGACGAGGACGACGACGCCCGGGGGACCGCGAAGCTGGTCGAGGAGGCGGGACGCAAGGCGGTCCTCGTCCCCGGCAACCTCGCCGACCGGGAACACTGCCGCGAGGTCGTCGACCGCGCCGTCGCCGAGCTCGGTGGGATCGACGTGCTGGTCAACAACGCCGCGTACCAGATGACTCACGAGACCGTCGAAGAGGTCTCCGACGAGGAGTGGCTGCACACCTTCGACGTCAACATCACCGCGATGTTCCGGCTCGTCCAGGCCGCGCTGCCGCACATGGGCGCCGGCGGGTCGATCATCAACACCAGTTCGATCAACTACGACAGCCCCAAACCCACGCTGCTGCCGTACGCGACGACGAAGGGTGCGATCGCGAACTTCACCGCGGGTCTGGCGCAGATGCTGGGGGAGCGGGGCATCCGCGTGAACGCCGTCGCACCCGGCCCGATCTGGACGCCGCTGATCCCGTCGACGATGCCGCCGGAGCAGGTGGCCGAGTTCGGGAAGAACACGCCGCTGGGCCGGGCGGGTCAGCCCCGCGAGCTCGCGCCGGTCTACGTGCTGCTCGCCTCCGACGAGGCCAGCTACATCTCCGGAGCCGTCGTGCCGGTCACCGGCGGCAAACCCATCCTCTAACGGTCAGGAGCGCATCATGCCAGCGGGTTCGAGCCCGAAACGGGAACGGCAGTACGAGCACATCAAGGAGAGCGTGCAGAAGCGCGGCGGGTCGTCCGGCCGGGCCGAGGAGATCGCCGCCCGTACGGTCAACAAGGAACGCGCCCGCGCCGGAGAGTCCCGCACGGCCAGCCGCAGCTCGGTCAAGGACGTCTCGTCGGCCCACCGCGGCGGCAAGCGGTCACACAGCGGAGCACAGGGCCGCACGAAGGAGCAGCTCTACAACGAGGCCAGGAAGCGCAACATCCAGGGCCGCTCGTCGATGACCAAGGCCGAGCTGGAGCGCGCCCTGTCCCGCTGAGCCACGCCACCTTTGCGCCGGTCCTTCACGATGGGCGTGTGAAGGTGGGCGAGGTGCTGGGCGTCGCGGCGCTGGTCGTATTCGTGCTGCTCGGGATCGTCGAGCGTCGGCACGTGCTCGCCGTGCTCCACACCAGGATCATCAGCGTCTGGGACGCGATCGAGCCGTTCGTCGTCGCCGAGCGCGCGCTGGGCTTGCCGGCGGGCAACAGGCTCCTGTGCCACCTCGAAGCGATGGCCCGGTTGGCGAAGGTGACCCCGGAAGCGGTGGTCGACGACCTGCTCACGGGGAAGCAGACCGAGGTTCCCGCCTGGCGGGAGCTGGACCGCTCCGCCGAGCGGAAGGGCTGGCTCGGCCTTACGGTCCACGTCGGTCATCGTGAGTGGCGCGTCGGCTGACTCAGAGCTTGGTCAGCTTCTGCATCGCGTCGTTGTAGCGCGCGCCGGCCACGCCGAGGCGGGTCGCGGCGTCGTCGAGGGCCGCTGTGTCGGCTGCTGGCAGCTCGAGCCGGGTCGCGCCGATGTTCTCGTCGAGGCGTTCCAGCCGTCGCGTGCCCGGGATCGGCACCAGTGACGGGCGGCGGGCGAGCAGCCAGGCCAGGGCGACCTGGGCCGGCGTCGCGTCCAGGGCGCCCGCCACCCGCCTGACCAGGTCGACGAGAGCCTCGTTGGCGGCCCGGTTCTCCGCGCTGAAGCGCGGGATCGTCGTGCGGATGTCGTCCGAGGCGAACTCGGTCGTGCTGCCGACCGCGCCGGTGAGGAAGCCTCGGCCCAGCGGGCTGAACGGCACCAGGCCGATGCCGAGCTCGTCGAGCGTCGGCAGGATCTCGGACTCGATGCCGCGGGTCCACAGCGAGTACTCGCTCTGCAACGCGGCGACCGGATGCACGGCGTGGGCGCGCCGGATCGTGCCGGCGGCCGCTTCGGACAGTCCGAAGTGGGCGACCTTGCCCGCCGCCACCAGCTCGGCGACGGTGCCGGCGACGTCTTCGATGGGCACGGCGGGATCGACCCGGTGCTGATAGAACAGGTCGATCCGCTCGGTGCGCAGCCGCCGAAGCGAGGCCTCGGCGACCCGGCGGATCTGCTCGGGCCGGCTGTCGACGCCGACGGCCTGGCCGTCCTGGATGTCCCACCCGAACTTGGTGGCGATGACGACCTGGTCGCGCACCGGTTCGAGGGCCTCGCCCAGCAGCTCCTCGTTGACGTAAGGCCCATAGACTTCGGCGGTCTCGAAGAAGGTGACACCGTGCTCGACCGCACCGCGCAGGACGCCGATCATGTCCTTCCGATCGCCGGGATTCGGGCCGTAGCCCTCGCTCATGCCCATGCAACCGAGACCGAGTGCGGAAACCTCCAAGCCCCGCCCGAGCGTACGAGTGTGCATGTGGCCTCCTTCGGTGTGGAACCAACCGCACCCGTCGCGCGCCAGAGGGGTGTGACGGTGTCGTGACTACAGGCAGTGTTTCCGCCGCGGAGGATGTCGTCCAGGAGGTTTTCGTCGCATCGCTGCCGGAGGCGGCGGCGGCGATCGGTCGGGAAGCGGTCGCCGTCCGCGACGGGCTGGCGAGGCTGCGGCCGCGACACCGGGCGGCGGTCTTCCTGCGCTACTACCTCGATCTGTCCGAGGCGGACATCGCCGACACGCTCGGCTGTCGACCGGGCACGGTCAAGTCGCTGCTGCACCGCGCGTACGCCGCACAGAGGGAGCACCTCGATGACTGCTGACAGCCGGGTACGCCGGGGGGTACGGGAGCTGGCCGACGCGGTGCCCGTACCGGAGATCGGCGCGGCGGGTCTGCGGGCCGCGGCGAAAGCTCGTAGGCCGTCGTCGGGCCGGTGGCTGCCCGTGCTTGCCGCGGTCGCGACCGCGCCGGCGGTGCTCGCGAGGGGCGTCAGGTGGCGTGCTCAGCGGTCGAGAAGAGACTTGATGCCGTGACGTCGCAGCAGGTCGGGCAGGGGGTCCGGGGTGAGGTGCCGGCGTCTCGGGCGCCAGATGCGTCCGACGCCGATCGACGAGTTGGGTCCTGGCACGTCGTAGGGGCCGCCTCGGGGAAAGACCAGCAACGTGCTTCCGAACGGGCCGGAGTCCTCCCAGCCCATGCGGTCGATCTCGCTCCACGCGTAGGACCGCCGCAGCCCGCCGCGGGCCTGGATCAGCAGCCCTTCGTCGTCGCCGAGCACGGCGTTGCGCCGCCGGGTGACCGCGACGACGAGGGCCGCACCAACCAGGCCCACCACGGACGAGGCGACGAAACGGAACCCGACCGCGACGACGACCGGGACGATCGCCGCCGCACCGGGGATCGCGATGGGCGCCGGGCAGCGCGGCTCTACCCGGCGCTACTCCCGTACCACCGGTCGAGTTCAGCGGCATAGCGCACCGCGTCGTAGTCGTCCTCCAGCAGCGCCACATAGTCCAGGATCTGCCGAGCCTCTTCGGTGCCCAATGCCGCGAGGTAGTCCTTCGTCCGCGCCACCCCTGCGCCGAGCAGCATCTGGCCGTCCAGGGACGCGGTGGCGTCCATGCTGGTCGCGCGGGCGCGATCGATCAGCAGCACGTCCTCGACGACGCCCGCGTGCCAGAGCTGGGCCGCGCAGATGCGCATCAGGTCCGTGTTGCCGCCCGCACCGCCTCGTCCGGCGTACGCGTCGGCCTCGCGCCGGGTCTCGCGGACGAGGAGGTCGCGAACCGCGGGGAGCTGAGCGGCGGCGACGCGCAAACCATAGGCGGCGAAGTACTCGTCGGCGACGCGCTCGTCGTTGTCCGGCTGCACGCGACCTTTCTAGCAGTGCGGACCGCCGTTTGCGCCGTGTGACCCGGGGTATGACATCCGGCCCGGGTCGAGGACGACGACGAGCGCGGACACGAATGGTCGGACAGCACCGGCCGCACCATGGCCGCGAATCTGGTGACCGTCGCGACCGCGCTCCAGCAACACCCGTTCGGCACGCCAGCAAGCTGACCAGAGAGAGGAACCGATGTCGACCGACGCGATCGTGCTGCTCAAGGAAGACCACAAGGAGATCAAGAAGCTGTTCAAGGCGTTCCAGGACGCCGACACACCGAAGCAACGCGGTGCCGTGGTCGAGAAGATCATCGAAGAGCTGACCGTCCACACGTACCTCGAGAACGAGTGCATGTATCCCGAGACCCGCCAGCTCCTGCCGGACCTCGAGGACGACGTGCTGGAGTCCTACGAGGAGCATCACGTCGCCGACGTGCTCTGCATCGAGCTGTCCTCGATGTCGCCGGACGACGAGCGCTTCGAGGCCAAGACGACGGTGCTGATCGAGAACGTCACGCACCACATCGAGGAAGAGGAGCAGGAGTGGTTCCCGAAGGTCCGTGACGGCCTCGGGCGCGCGAAGCTACAGGAGATCGGCGCGCGGATGCTGGAGCTCAAGGAGAAGGCGCCGCGCAAGCCGAGCCAGCCGGGCGCGTTGAAGAAGGCGATCGACGCCCTGACCGCATGACCGACCCACGACCGCCCCAGGCGCTCAGGCCACCACGAGCGCCTGGGGCGCCGCCGACTTCATCCGGGTACGCAACCACGACAGCTGCACCGACGTCTGCCCCTCACAGGCACCGACCACCGCGGCGAGGTCGTCGTCACGCAGTCCCGCGGCCGCCTGGCCGAGCACGGTCCAGGTGATGTCGGCGTAGGACGCCATGAGATAGAGGTCGTGCAGGTCGCGCAGCAGGCCGAGCCCACCGGTGCGCGTCCCGGCGAACAGGTCGGCGTGCAACCGCGCCGGCTCGGCCGGCGCCTCCTCCGAGTAGCGCGAGACGAACGGCGCCAACCGCTCCACGTGGCCGTCGCACTGCGCGGCGAGCCGCCCGGCGATGTGGAACACGTCGGCCTCGTCCGCGTGGGCCTCGGCCATCTGCCGGTACGCGTCGGCGAGGTTCCCCTCGGCCCGGTGCAGCAGCCCGAGATAGTGCGCCACGTGCATCTCAGTCCTCCGTCCGGGTGACGCGTACGGCCGCCGTCTTGAACAGCGGCTGTTTCGACACCGGATCCCAGGCGGTCATCGTCAGCTCGTTGGCCGCGCGCCCGTCCGGCTCACCACCGGTGTCCCACCATCCATAGTGGAACGGGATGAACACCACGCCGGGGCGTACGCCGGTGAGCCGCGCCGGTGCCGTGACCGCGCCGCGCGGCGACTCGATCCGCACCCGATCACCGTCGGCGATGCCGTCGGCGTCCGAGGGGTGCAGCTCGACCCAGACGTCCGGCGCCGCCTCGTTGAGCTCCGGCGCCCGCCCCGTCTTGGTCCGGGTGTGGAAGTGGTAGACGCTCCGACCGGTCGTGAGTCGCAGCGGATAGTCGTCGCTCGGCACCTCGGGCGACGGCTGGTACTCCGCCGGATGCAGGAACGCCCGCCCGCCCGGCTGCTTGGCCCGGTACTCGTCGCCCGTGTGCTCGGCCCCGGTCACCAGGTCCTGGCCGTACGTCTCGCAGTACTCGGGGTCGGTGTTGAACGTCCCGTCGGTGTAGAGCCGCTCCGTGCCGTCCGGTGCCGCGTCGGTGCACGGCCACTGGACTCCGCTGCCACCGCGCAGCTTCGCGTAGGAGAGGCCGGAGTAGTCACACGGCCGGCCCCGGGAGCACTCCCGCCACGCGTCGAAGACCTCTTCGGGGGTACGCCACGGCAGCAGCGGCCGGCCGTCGCGATCGCGGAAGTCCATCCGGCGGGCGTAGTCGAGGAAGATGTCCAGGTCCGCGCGGGCCTCGCCGGGCGGGTCGACGGCCTGGTCCGAGAGGTGCACGGTGCGGTCGGCGTTGGTGAACGTCCCGGTCTTCTCACCCCAGGTAGCCGCGGGCAGCACCACGTCGGCGAACTCGGCGGTCTCGGTCAGGAACAGGTCCTGCACGACGAGGAACAGCGCTTCCTGGGAGAGGATCCGGCGGATCCGGGCCAGGTCGGGCAGGCTGACCGCCGGGTTGGTGGCGCTGACCCAGAGGAACTGGAGCGAGCCCTGCTCGGCGTACCGGAAGATCTGCATGGCGTGGGTCGGCGGTGACCAGGTCGGGATGATCCGCTGGTCGACGTTCCAGAGCCGGGCGAGCTGGCCGACGTGCTCCGGGTTGGCCCAGTTGCGGAAGCCGGGCAGGTCCCCGTCGGCGCCGCACTCCCGGTTGTTCTGGGCGGTCGGCTGCCCGTTCATCTGCAGCACGCCGGCGCCGGGATGGCCGATCATCGCGCGGACCAGGTGCAGGTTGTTGACCTGGATCGCCGCGGCGCTGGCCTGGTTGGACTGGTAGAAGCCCTGCAGGACGGTGGAGAGCAGCCGGTCGGCGCCGCCGAGGAGCTCCGCGGCGCGGTGCAGGTCCCGGGTCTCGACGGCGCAGATCTCCGCCACCTTCTCCAGTGGGTACGCGTCGACGGTCCGGGTCAGGGCCTCGAAGCCCTGGGTGTGGGCGGCCACGTACGACTGGTCGTACCATCCTTTGTGGATGATCTCCCGCAGCAGGCCGTTGAGCAGTGCGACGTTGGTGCCCGGGCGCATGGCGAGGTGCACGTCGGCCTCGCGGGCCACCGGCGTCTCGCGCGGGTCGACGGCCAGCATCGCCGGCGGGCTGGTGCCGCGGCGGCGGTCGAGCATCCGGCTCCAGAGCATGGTCTGCGTGGCGGCGACGTTGTGGCCCCACAGGGCGATCGCGTCGCAGTGGTCGACGTCGGTGTACGAGCCGGGCTGCCCGTCGGTGCCGAACGTGGCCTTCAACGAGGAGGCGGCGGTCGCCGTGCACAGCCGGGTGTTGCCGTCCATGTGCGGCGTGCCGATGCCCGCCTTGCCGATGACGGCGAGCGCGTAGTACTCCTCGAGGAAGAGCTGACCGGAGGAGTAGAAGCCGAACCGGCCCCAGCCGCCCGGCCCGCCGAGCAGTTCCTTGGAGCGGTCGACGACCCGGCCCATCGCGGTGTCCCAGTCGGTCTCGACCAGCCGGCCACGCTCGCGGACCAGCGGCCGGGTCAGCCGGTCCGCGCTGTTGTTCGCCTGCCAGCCGTAGAGGTCCTTCGGACCGAGCCGCCCGCGGTTGACCCGGTCGACGGCGCGGCCCCGTACGCCGGCGATCCGGCCGTCCTTCACCGCGATGTCCATGGCGTCGCCGTTGGAGTGCAGCAGCGACGCCGACTGGGCCCAGCGGTCGACGTCCGCCTCGGACAGGCCGTCGGCGAGGTGGACGTCGACCCGCTCGGGCCACTCCGCACCGGGTCCGTAGGGCGTGCGCTCGCCCCACGGATCGGCGATCCGGTCGGTGGTCACTTCTCGCCGAGCTTCCGGGCCAGCTCGTCGCGGCCCATCTTGGAGCGTCCGGGCAGGTCACGGCGCTTGGCCAGCTCGTAGAGCTCGGCGCGCGTCTTGGGGGTGCTGCCGCCGGTGCGCTTGCGCGCCGCGACGGCGGCGCCCTGCTTGCCCAGCGCGGTGCGGGTCTCGGCCGGCATCTTCGAAATCGACTTCTTGGCTCGCGCCCCGGCCTGGGCCTTGCGCACGTTGGACCGGGCGGCCTTGGTCTGCTTCGTAGTAGCCATAGGTGCGCTTTACCCGCTCGACCGGCTTGAACACATGCGGGGTCAAGGGGCTGGTGGGAGCCGTGGGCCGACGGTGGCCCTGGCGTCGTTGGCATGAAACGACGTGCGGGTGGGCAATGCCGGTTCGGCGTGCGTGGCGTCGCATGCGTGCGGAGCCGATTGGGAAGACTAGGACTTATGAAGCGGACCGGGTGGTTGGCCAGCATGGTGGTCTCGGCGGTCGTGCTCACCGGGTGTGGCGGTCCCGGCGGTCGTGAGGACGCCGCGACGGCTGTGGCGGTCCGGTTCCTGGAGGCGGTCGACGGGAAGGACGGCGAAGGCGCCTGCGCGACGCTGGCTCCGGAGACGCTCGCCGACGTCGAGAAGTCGGCGGACGCGCCCTGCGCCCAGGCGATCCTCGACGAGGACCTGCCAGGACCGGGGAAGGTCATGACAACGAACGTGTACGGGCAATGGGCGCAGGTCCGGATGGACAACGACACGGTCTTCCTCGCCGTCTTCCCGGGCCAGTGGCGGGTCGTCGCGGCCGGCTGCCAGCCGCGCGGTGACCGCCCGTACGACTGCGCCGTCCAGGGAGACTGAGATGCGAGTGCTGTTCACGACGCTGCTCGTGTTCGTGACGCTCGGGCTGGCGTACATCATCGTCCTGGGGGTGCTGCACCGGTGAAGCGCTTCCTGAAGGAGAACTCGCTCGGACTGACCTTCGGCATCCTCTTCCTGATCGTGCTGGTCGGCCAGGCGTTCGCGGGTCACGCGCAGTTCAACCAGGAGCAGGTCACCGAGGGGTTGCCGCCCATCTCGGTCGGCCGCTACGTCACGTCGGCCAGCTTCGGGGTCGACGTCGCGGAGAACTGGCAGTCGGAGTACCTCCAGTTCTTCCTCTACATCTTCCTGACGGTCTGGCTGGTGCAGAAGGGATCGCCGGAGTCCAAACCCGTGCACCAGGCCGGCCAGGAGTCCGACGAGGACCAGAAGGTGGGAGAGCACGCCGGCCCCGACGCCCCGAAGTGGGCGCGAGCCCCTGGTTTGCGGCAGGCCATCTTCTCCAGCTCGCTCGGCCTGGTGATGGGTACGATTTTCCTCGGCTCGTGGGTGGCGCAGTCCATCGCCGGCGTGGCCGCGTTCAACGAGGAGCAGCTGAGCAAGCTCCAGGACACCGTCTCGTGGGGCGGCTACCTGATCCAGCCGGACTTCTGGAACCGCACGCTCCAGAACTGGCAGTCCGAACTGCTGGCCGTCGCCTCGATGGCGGTGCTGAGCATCTACCTGCGTCAGCGTGGATCCCCGGAGTCCAAGCCGGTCGGCTCGGCGCACACGACGACGGGCGTCGAGGGCTGAGTCGCTGGTCGGCGGTCAGCCGGCCCGGAAGTGAGGACGGCCGGGGCGGCGACGGTGCCGCCCCGGCCGTGACCAGGGGTGGTGCGGGTCAGGCGACTGCCGCAGGGAATCGTTCCCAGACCCGGTGGTTCGCGAGCAACGTGGACACCGCCGTGCGGGTCTCGGCCCCGGACTCGGTGGTGACGACGCCGGCGGTGCCGGTGACGCCGGCCAGGTCGAGGACCTCGCGGCCCCGGTCCCATGCGCCGATCGCCTTGGCGTGTCGCCAGCTTTCGTCGACCAGGAGCCGGACCCGCGGATCGACGAGGGTCGGCCCCGGAGCGCCGGCCTTGTCGTCGCGGGCCGGCACGGCGTCCGGTGCGGGTGGCGGCGCCGTGGCCAGCAGCAGGGCGTCGAACTCGACCGAGCGGGCGGTCGCGAACGTGCGCTGGACCGGCAGGTCACCCACCATGCCGCCGTGCGGCGCGATCACCAGCGGCACCATGCCGGCGGCGAACACCTCCCGGCGTACGAGGGCGACGGCCCCGAGGTCCGCCTCGGAGTCGACCATGATGCCGATGATCCGCCCGTCCGGCGGCCACTGCTTGCCCACCTGGGACAGCGCCGGGCTGGGCTCCACCGTCGCCAGCGGCACGGTCGGGTCCGGCACCGGCAGGCCCAGCGCGGTGGCGACCTCGGCGCACAGCACGGGGTCGACGTTGGCCAGGCACCGCAGCTGCCGTTCCTTGATCGCCTGCTCGTAGCACTTGCCGAGCTCGAACGCGTACGCGCGGATGATGTGTTCCTTCTCCACCGGCGACATGCTCTGCCAGAACAGCCGGACCTGGCTGTAGTGGTCGTCGAACGACACCGGGTTGGCGCGCACCTTGGGTGCCTCGGCGACGGTCACCGGCACGTCGACGAAGGCGTTGTCGTCCTCGCCGGCCGGGAACGGGTTGCCTCCGTCGAGCGAGTTCGGCCGGTAGGGCGCCACGCCGGAGTGCACGGCCTGCTGGTGGAAGCCGTCGCGGAGCATGTCGTTGACCGGCGCGTGCGGCCGGTTGATCGGGATCTGCGAGAAGTTCGGCCCGGCCAGCCGGGTGAGCTGCGTGTCCAGGTAGGAGAAGAGCCGACCCTGCAGCAGCGGGTCGTTGGTCACGTCGATGCCGGGCGGCAGGTGGCCCAGGTGGAACGCCACCTGCTCGGTCTCCGCGAAGAAGTCGCTCGGCACCCGGTTGAGCACCAGCCGGCCCACCGGCTGCACCTCCGCGAGCTCTTCCGGCACCAGCTTGGTCGGGTCGAGCAGGTCGATCCCGGCGAAGGTCTCGTCCGGGGTGTCCGGGAACAGCTGCAGCCCGAGCTCCCATTCCGGGAAGGCGCCGGCCTCGATCGCGTCGTAGAGGTCGCGGCGGTGGAAGTCCGGGTCGACGCCACCGGCGATCTGCGCCTCTTCCCAGGTCAGCGAGTGCACACCGAGCTTGGGCTTCCAGTGGAACTTGGCCAGCGTCGTCTCGCCGGCCTCGTTGACCAGCCGGAACGTGTGGACACCGAAGCCCTCCATCGTCCGGTACGAGCGGGGGATGCCCCGGTCCGACATGTTCCAGATCGTGTGGTGCTGCGCCTCGGTGTGCAGGGAGACGAAGTCCCAGAAGGTGTCGTGCGCGCTCTGCGCCTGCGGGATCTCCCGGTCCGGATGCGGTTTGCCGGCATGGATGATGTCGGGGAACTTGATCGCGTCCTGGATGAAGAAGACCGGGATGTTGTTGCCGACCAGGTCGAACGTGCCCTCGTCGGTGTAGAACTTCGTGGCGAAGCCCCGGGTGTCGCGGACGGTGTCGGCCGAGCCCCGCGAGCCGAGCACGGTGGAGAACCGCACGAACACCGGCGTCTGGATGCCCTCGGCCAGGAAACCGGCCCGGGTCACGTTGGCGGCGCCTCCGTAGCCGGTGAAGACGCCGTGCGCGCCGGCGCCCCGGGCGTGCACGACCCGCTCGGGGATCCGCTCGTGGTCGAAGTGCGTGATCTTCTCGCGGAAGTGGTGGTCCTGCATCAGGATCGGCCCGCGCGGCCCGGCCTTCAGGGAATGGTCGGTGTCGCGCAGGCGCGCGCCCTGCGAGGTGGTCAGGAACGCGCCGTGCTGCGCGTTCCTCGTGGGCGGGCCACCGTTGTCGACCCCGGTCGGGGTGCGGTTCTCGGGCGTGCCGTGCTCGTGCTTGGGTGGCAACGGATCGTGCGGCTCGGTGGGCTCGTCGACCGGCGGCGGTGCGCTGCTCGGCGCGCCCGGCACCTTGTCGGTGAGCGCTTCGGCGACCTTGGCCGCCGCAGCCTCCACGACAGACTTGACGGCCTCGGCGGGTTTGCGCGCTTCCATCAGATTGAGCCCCTTTGTTTGCGCTTTGCTCGACCGGAGCGGGCTACCCCCGTTCTGGGCGGGTAAACGGGCGCCAGGGGGCACGCGGGGTGTCTGGTGGACGGCGTCGATGTCCGGCTCGCGGCGGTCACCGTGAGCGAGGTGGGCGCCGCCGCGCGGGCCGCGGAGGCGGCACGCCCTCTTCGCGCAGGACCACCCGGTTCAACCCGGCGATCGCCAGCGACGAGGCCACCGTGCGGCCCGGGTTGACCAGTCGCAGCGGGATGCCGCGGTGCCAGGCGACGCGGTAGGCCTCGGCGAACACGCTGATCGCGCCCGCGTCGACGAAGGGCACGTCTCGCAGGTCGACGGTCACGCCCCCTTGGGCGTTGCGGCAGCACGACAGCAGCGTGGGCCGCAGCTCGTCGACGTTGTCATGGTCCACCTCGCCACGCACCGCGAGCCGCGTCACACCGTCCTGGTGGCTCAGGGCGAGCGCGAGGGTGCGCTGGTGTGGTGTCTCGTCGGTCCCGCTCGGGTACGGCCGCACGGCGTCGGTCAGCAGACCGGACCGCAACCACTCCAGCGTGCGTGCCAGCAGCCGGGACACGTGCATCTGGGAGATGCCCATCTTCCGTGCGATCTGCGCCTGGCTCTGGTTGCCGAAGAACCGCAGCGCGAGGATCTGCCGCTCCCGGGCGGGCAGCTGGGTGATCAGCTCACGGACGGTCTGCAGGTCGTCGACCTGTTCGAGATCGTGGTCGGGTGCGCCGATCAGGTCGCCGACTTCTTCGGTCCGCTCCTCGCCGCCGAGTCCCGCCGGGCGGTTCAGCGACCGTGCCCGGTAGGCCTGCCGGGCCCGCAACGCGAGCTCGAGCTCGTCCGGCGGCACCTCGAGCCGATCCGCCAGCTCGCCGCGCGTCGGCGACCGCGCCAGTTCGCCGGTCAGGTCGTCGATCGCCTTGAACAGCTCCAGGGCCAGCTCCTGGACGCCGCGCGGCACGTGGATGTCCCAGGACACGTCGCGGAAGTAACGGCGTAGCTCGCCGCGCACGGTGCTGGCGGCGTATCCGGTGAAGGATCCCCGTTCGGCCACCAGCCCATTGACGGCCTTGACCATTCCCAGCCTGGCGACCTGTCGCAGGTCCTCGATCGGTTCACCGCGGTGGTCGAACCATCGTGCCATCCGGTCGGCCATCGGCAGTGCCTGCCGCCAGAGTTGGGAACGCCGCGCTTCGACGTCCTGGCCGGAGATCTTCGCCTGCGCATAGCGGCGCGCCAGCTCGTCGAGCGGCGGGTCGGTCGCGTTCGCTCGGCGCACCGTCATGCGATGCCTCCCGTCGTTACCTACCCGCGCCGAAGGTCCGGTGCGTCCGGGTCCTGCGAACCCTGGGGCAGAACGGAGGTGTCGGTGTGCTCGTCGGATGTGCCCGCGGGCCGGCCCGACTTGTCGCCGGACGGCTTGCCGGTCCCGGCGTCACGGGAGCCCTTGGCCCCACGCTTTTCCTGCGGCTCCTCTTCGAGGTGCTTCCCTGGCTTGTCGGTCATGACCGATAACCCCCTGGTTGTCGAGTAATATGTCCGACTCCTCCGTTATGTTCCCGATCCGGGTGTCATGAAACGCGGGGCTGGGTTAGTGCGGTCGATCCAGGGCATGACGCCCTGAACTCACCGACTCTGGAGGCTTCATCATGACTGTGCCTACCGAACGACCTTTCGCCGTCGTCACCGGCGCGTCGAGCGGCATCGGCTACGAGTTGGCTCGCCAGTTCGCCACCCACGGCTTCGACCTGTTGGTGACCGCGGAGGACGCCGGAATCGAACAAGCCGGAGCGGCGCTGCGTCGCGGAACGGTCCCGGTCACGACGGTCGGACGGACCTGGCCACCGCCGACGGCGTCGAGCGGCTCTACGCTGCCATAGACCGCCCCGTCGATGCGGTGGGGCCGGCGGCGGCTTCGCCACCGACACGGCCCTGGACGACGAGCTGAACATCGTCGACGTCAACGTGCGCTCCACCGTGCACCTGGCCAAGCGGGTGCTCCCCGACATGCGCGAGCGCGGTGCCGGCCCCCGGGCCGAGATGAACGACACGAAGGTCGGCGCGGGCAAGAAGGACGACCCGGCCAAGGTCGCCGCGCAGGGCTTCGAAGCGCTGATGAAGGGTGACGAGCATGTGGTCGCCGGCTCGTTCGTGAACAAGGTGCAGGCGGTGGCCGGCAAGGTCGTCCCGGACAAGGTGAAGGCCGAGATGCACCGGAAGATGGCCGAGCCAGGTTCAGCCGACTGACCTGTGTGGATAGTCGACCGCCGGGTATTTACCACCCGTGCGGTTGCGACGAAGCGACACCAGCGCCCCCGGATACCGGCGACGTCGCCGCGGCCGCGGCTTCAGCTACCAGTGCCCGGACGGCCGACCCGTCACGGATCCCACCGAGCTCGACCGGATCCGGGCGCTGGTGATCCCGCCGGCCTGGCAGGACGTGTGGATCTGCACCGACGCGCGCGGCCATGTCCAGGCGACGGGGACCGACGCGGCCGGGCGACGGCAGTACCGCTATCACGACGCCTGGCGCGTGCAGCGGGACGCGGCGAAGTTCGACCACATGCTCGAGGTCGGAGCGCAGCTGCCCGACATCCGGGCGACGGTCGACAAGCACCTCGCCGGCCGCGGCGCCACCCGGGACCGGGTGCTCGCCGCCGCGGTGCGCCTGCTCGACGTGGGCTGTTTCCGGATCGGCGGCGAGGAGTACGCCAACGGCGACGACGCCAGCTTCGGCCTGGCGACGGTCCGCCGGGAGCACGTGCGGCTGACCGACGGTGTGGTCCGCTTCCGCTATCCGGCCAAGGGCGGTCAGGAACGTTCCCTCGACGTGCGTGACGACGACGTGCGCGCGGTCGTGCGTTCCCTGCTCGCCCGCCCCGACGACCAGCCGGAACTGCTCGCCTACCGGCGCGGGCGCACCTGGGTCGACGTGCGCGGCGCCGACATCAACGCCTACCTGCGGGACGTCGCGGGCATCGAGATCACGGCCAAGGACTTCCGCACCTGGAACGGCACCGTGCTGGCGGCGGTCAGCCTGGCCGTCGACGAGTTGCGAGCTCCCGCCGACCGCTCCCGTAGAGCCCGCCGGCGGGCTGTGCCGGCGGCGATCCGCGAGGTGGCCGACTACCTGGGCAACACCCCGACGGTCGCCCGCACCTCCTACGTCGACCCCCGGGTCGTCGACCTGTTCGTCGACGGCACCACGATCGCGCCGGCCCTGGACGGTGCCGAACCGGACCTGGACGACCGACGGGTCCGCGACCGCGTCGACGCGGCCGTGCTCGACCTGCTGAGCTGAGCTCAGCCGAGGCGCAGCAGGCGGCCCAGACCCGCGGCGCGGAGGCTGCGGGAGACGGTGGCGGAGGCGGCGCACAGCTCGAAGGTCACGCCGCGGCGCTGGGCGATGGCGTAGGAGCCGGCGAGCGCGGCGGCGGCCGCGGCGTCCACGAACGGCACGCGCCCGAGATGCACCTGGACGCCGGCGGGTGCGTGGCGGCAGTAGAAACCCAGCTTCTCGCGCAGCTGTCCCGCGTTGTCGGCATCGATCTCGCCGCGCAAGGCGACCACGGCGACGCCGGCTCGGCTGGTCACGCCGTGAATCAGGGTCTCAGGCTCGGCATCGTTGTCGGCACCGGGCCAGACCGGTGGGACCTCGCTCAGCATGGCCTCGCGCAACCAGGTCAGGGACCGCGACAGCAGGCGCGAGACGTGCATCTGCGACATGCCGGTGGCCTGCGCGATCTCGGTCTGGCTGCGGTTGCCGTAGAAGCGCAGTGCGAGGATCTGCTGCTCGCGGGCCGGGAGCTGGGCCAGCAGCCGGCGCACGGTGAGGCGGTCGTCGACGCTTTCCAGGTCGGCGTCCGGCGCGCCCAGCAGTCCGCCGAGTGCGGGACCGTCGCCGTCGCGACCGCTCTGGTCGTGGGCCGGAGCGTCGAGGGACGCCGCCGTGTACGCGTTGCTCGCCTGCAGGGCCCGGTCGACGTCGCGTTCGCCGACACCCAGCTGGGCGGCCAGCTCCGCACGGGTGGGGGCGCGCGACAGGTCGCCGGTGAGGTCGTCGACCGCCTTCCACGCGTCCACCGTCAGCTCCTGCAGCGGCCGGGGCACCCGCAGGTCCCAGGCGGTGTTCCGGAAGTGCCGGCGCAGCTCGCCGCGCACGGTCGTGACGGCGTAGGCGGTGAAGGAGCCGCGTTCGGGGTCGAGCTGGTTGACGGCCTTGATCAGGGCCAGCCGGGCGACCTGACGCAGGTCGTCGAGCGGGACGCCGCGACCGCGGTAGCGGCTGGCCAGCCGGTCGGCGAACGGCATCGCCGCCAGGACGAACGCGTCACGGGCGCCGGGCTCCGTGCGGGTGGTGGCGTAACGCGAGGCGGCCTCGTCGAGTGACAGGTCCGAGTCGGGCCGAGTACGTGAAGCCGGCATGTGACATCCCCTCGCAATACTTACCCCGCGACAACTACTTCGCACAGTAGAGGCCGGGGCGGGGAACCGCACGGCGGGCCCCGATCGACCGCGGTCGGGATCAGTAGGGATCGCCGTGGCCGGGCAGGCGGCCTGACAGAAGAGCGGCCAGCCTCGCCGGAGCAGGCAGGCGTTCGCGCAGCGGCGCGGTGGGCGCTCCGGCCCGGTCGGCCATCCCGACGAACAGCTCGTCGAGCGCGTCGAGGGCGTCCACGGTGGGCGTCCAGCCGAGCTCCGCGGTCGCGCGGGCCGAGGACAGCAGCGGTACGCCGGCGGCGAGGTCGATCCAGCCCGGCTCGACCGGCTGGAGGCGCGCCGTCCAGGTCACGCCCGCGGCGGCGCGCAGCAGCGGCACGGGCACCGGAACGACCCGGCCGTGATAGCGGGCGGCCACGGCGGGACCGTCGAGGACCGGGTCGGCGGCGACGTTGAACGCACCCGGCGCGCCGGCCAGCACGGCCCGGACGTACGCGTCGGCGACGTCGGTGGCGTGCACGCCCTGCACCCGCAGGCGGGGACCGCCGGGCACCACCGGCAGCCGGCCCTTGCCCAGCAGGCTCAGCGGCGCGAGCGGTCCGATGAACAGGCGGGCGATCTCCGAGGCGGCGGCCCGTTGGAAGGTCAGCGCCGGTCGCATGCGGATCACCCGCAGGCCGGGCTCGCGCCGTTCCACCTCGTCGAGCAGCCGCTCCACATGCACCTTGTCGCGGCTGTAGGTCGACCACCGGACGCCCGTCGTCGGCCAGGACTCGTCGACGTGCCGGTCCTTCGGGCCGGGTGCGTAGGCGCCGACGGACGAGGCCACCACCAGGGTCCCGACGCCCGCGCGGACCACGGCCTCGGCGGTGTTCGCCGCGCCCTGCACGTTGGTGCGCCGCAGCCGGGCCTGGTCGTGGCTCGGCTGGATCTGCCACGCCAGATGGATCACCGCCGTGGCACCGCGGACCGCGTTGGTCAGGGCGCCGACCACGCCGGGTCCGTCCACGTCGATCGACCGCCAGTCGACGCCGTCGTAGGGCGCGCCCGCGCCGGGGGACGGCACCCGCCGGGCCACACCGACGATCTCGCTGACCGACGACTCCCGCGCGAGCCTCGACAGGACCGCCGAGCCGACGTTTCCGGACGCGCCTACCACCACGACCTTCATGCCGGACTGTTACCCGCGACCCCTGGAAAGATGCCGCCGGGTGTTTGGTCGGTCGCAACCCGGGCACACGCACACCACGGGACGCATGCGGCGGCCCGGGTGATCGGAGGCAGGACTCGTGAAGGCGTTGACCTGGCAGGGCACGACCAAGGTGTCGGTCGAGGACGTCCCGGACCCGCGGATCGAGGAGCCGAGCGACGCCATCGTCAAACTGACGTCGACCGCGATCTGCGGATCGGACCTGCACCTGTACGACGTACTCGGGATGTATCTGGATCCTGGTGACGTGCTCGGGCACGAGCCGATGGGCATCGTCGAAGAGGTCGGGCCCGAGGTCACCCACATCCGCCCGGGCGACCGCGTGGTGGTGCCGTTCAACATCTCCTGCGGACACTGCTGGATGTGCACCAACGGCCTGTATGCCCAGTGCGAGACGACCCAGGTCCGGGACCAGGGCAAGGGCGCTGCGCTGTTCGGCTACACGAAGCTCTACGGTCACGTGCCGGGTGCGCAGGCGGAGTATCTGCGGGTGCCCCAGGCGACCTTCGGCCCGATCAAGGTGCCCGAGGGCCTACCCGACGAGCGGTTCCTGTTCCTGTCCGACGTGCTGCCGACCTCGTGGCAGGCCGTCAAGTACGCCGACATCCCACCGGGCGGCACCTGCGCCGTCATCGGGCTCGGCCCGATCGGCCAGATGTGCGCCCGGGTGGCGCGCTTCCTCGGCGCCGAGCGGGTGATCGCGGTCGACAACGTTCCCGAACGGATCGAGATGGCCCGCCGGCACGGCATCGAGGTGATCGACACCCGCGAGGTCGACGACGTACCCGAAGCGATCATGACGCTGACCAACGGCCGCGGCGCCGACGGCGTCATCGACGCGGTGGGGATGGAGGCGCACGGCTCGCCGTTGCAGCACGCCGCCCAGCGGGCCGCCGGTCTGCTGCCGGACAAGATTGCCCGGGCCGCGGTCGAGAAAGCCGGCGTCGACCGGCTGGCCGCGTTGCACACGGCGTTCGACAGCGTCCGCCGCGGCGGCACCGTATCGATCATCGGCGTCTACGGTGGACAGGCGAACCCCATGCCGATGATGGACCTCTTCGACAAGGGCGTCACCCTGCGGATGGGGCAGGCGCACGTGAAGCGCTGGGTCGACGAGATCATGCCGGCCCTCACGGGCGACGGCGACCCGCTGGGCACCGGCGACCTGGTCACCCACCGGCTGCCGCTCGCGGAGGCGCCGCACGGCTACGACATCTTCAAGGAGAAGCAGGACGGCTGCATCAAGGTCGTGCTCACGCCTTAGTCCGTCGGTGCGAAGACGCTTCCCGTGTTGGCCTTCACCGGCTCGCGGGTCAGGCCGAGCCGGCGCATCAGCGGACCGACCAGCCCGTCGTACAGGGCCGGTGTCACGACGAAACCGAACCGCATGAAGCGGTTGGTCAGCCCGACCGACCGCACCGACCGCGGCCGCCGAGCCAGCTTCAGGATCGCGGCCGCGACCTTCTCCGGCCGATCGACCGGCGGTGGGGGCCGGCCGATCCAGCCGGTGTAGTTCGCGGCCGTCCGGAAGATCGGAGTGTCGACGCTGCCGGGGTCGACCATGCAGACGTGGATGTCCGGCGCGTCGCGGGTCTCCTGCCGCAGCACCCGCACCAGGCCACGCAACCCCCACTTGCTGGCGACGTACGCGCTCATGTAGGGCGCGGCTACGAACCCGAGCACCGACCCGCCGAGGATCAGCACCCCCGATCCCTGCGCGCGGAAACGGGACAGCGCCTCCCGGGCGACCGTGGCCGCACCGAGCAGGTCGGTCCGCACCACCTGCTCGAAGACGTTCGCAGGCACCTCCTCGAACCGTCCGTAGGCCATCACGGCCGCGGTGTGCACCCAGACGTCGATCCGATCGCCGGTGTCGGCCAGTGCGGTCAGGGCGGCGGCGTCGTTGACGTCGACCGGCACCTCCCGCACCCGGGCGCCAAGAGCCCGGCACTCGGTGGCGATCGTCTCCAGCGCCGCCGGTGACCGGGCGGCCAGGACCAGGTGGTCACCGCGCCGGGCGAAGGCGAGGGCGGTGGCCCGGCCGATCCCGCTGGACGCTCCCGTCACTACCACCCTGCGGGACTCAGGGGCCGTCGCTGCCATGGTGTCCGCCTACCCGCCCGCGCCGAAGTTACGCGAAGCGACGCAGTCTGCTGTGATCATCGGCGCAGGGTGGCCCACACGATCTTGCCGTCGGGTGTCGGCACCCAACCCGACCGGGCCGCGGTGCGTGCGACGAGGACCAGGCCGCGGCCGGGCGCCGGGTCGGTGGGCGCCGGCAGCGGCCTGAGCATCGGCGGACGGACACACCCGTCCTCGACCTCGACCAGCAGATGGTCGCCGACCAGCGACAGGCGCATGGTCATGGTGGTCTCGGCGTGCTGGACGGCATTGGTGACGAGCTCGGAGGCGACGAGGCAGGCCGGCCCGACCAGGTGCTCGACATGCCAGCGCAGGCAGGCGTCGGTGGCGACGGCGCGGGCCTCGTGTGCGGTGCCGGCCAGCGGCGGAAGGAACACGCTCACGGCATGCTCTGGTGGTTTCGCACTCATCGGGGTCATCCGGAGCCGGGCCACGGGACGACGGTCAACCCGAACAGGGTGGCCCGGACGAAATCGGGCACCGCACCCGCGAGGCGGAGGTGCCGTTCGTCGTAGCCCGTGTCGTCCCTCATGCGCATGCCACGTCGGTGCCCGCCCTGAGCGGCGGCAAACCACGACCGTGAGCTGAAGCATCGGGCGCAACAGGGTGTCGCCGGTGACGTAGAGCCGCAGCCGGTTCTCACCGTCGACGTCCAGCTCGATCACCGAGCCCATCACGTCCGGCAGGAGGCGGTCCATGACCCCGGGTCCGTGCCGACCGGGCACGGCCGTGACGCGCAGCCGCTGGCCACCGCGCTCGCGGGTATGCGTGCGCCAGGTCGGCAGTCCCTGTACCTCGGTGAACCGCCATCTGCGCAGCTTCCTGGTCGCCTGCGGGGTGGTGACGATCGAGACGTCCTTGGGCAGTCGCCGAGGCGCAGGACCGTGGTCGCGTTGCCGACGAAGGTGAGGGTCGCGTCCATTCCGCAGGACTACCCGCTGAACGCATCGTCAAGCGGGCGGTTTCGTCAGCCGAAGGATAATTGTCAACGCGCATGTATTGGCGCTGTCCGGGTACCGACCCGTCATCGGCACTCTGCACGAGGGTGCTCCATATGAGAAGGGTTCCCCCCGATGACGGACACCGCCACCTCCTGGTCGCCGTCCGACGGCCAGGAGTCGACTACGGACAAGGCCAAGACAGAAGCCAAAGAGGTCAGTCGTACGGCCGTCGCTGCCGGCGGCGACGTAGCGCAGACCGCCAAGGACCAGGGCCGGCAGGTCGCCCACGAGACGGCCCGACAGGCCCGCGACCTGTACGGCACCACCCGCACCCAGCTGCGCGACCAGGCCAGCGCGCAGCAGAAGCGTGCGGCGGGCGGCATCCGCTCGATCAGCGACGAGATCCGTTCCATGGCGGAGCAGGGAGGCCAGTCCGGCCCGGCCAGTGACCTGGCACGCCAGGCTTCCGGCCGGATCGCGGACGTCGCCGACTGGATCGAGGCGCGCGAGCCCGGGCAGGTCGTCGACGAGGTCAAGCGGTTCGCCCGTCGGCGGCCCGGCGCCTTCCTGGCCGGGGCGGCGATCCTCGGCGTGCTGGCCGGCCGGCTGACCCGCGGCGTCGTCGCCGACGCCCGCGACTCCGACCAGGGCGCGGGCGCCGCCGGCAACGGCCGGCTCACTCCCTCCCAGCCGCCTTTCGAGCCGTCCAGCACGGTCTACGCGGGTTCGACCGTCGACCCGGCTGTCGCCCCGACGATGCCGGTCGAGCAGGGCGGCCCGTGGGACACGGGAACGCGGCCATGACCACGACCGAACCCGGCACCCCCGCCGACCGTTCGTTCGGTGACCTCATGAGCGAGGTCACCCACGACCTGTCCACATTGGTACGTCAAGAGGTCGAGCTCGCCAAGGCCGAGCTTCGCGAGGAAGGCAAGAAGGCAGGCAAGGCCGCCGGCATGTTCGGCGGTGCCGGCCTCGCCGGCTACATGGTGCTGCTGTTCCTGTCCATCGCGCTGTGGTGGGGCCTGTCCAATGTCATGGACCAGGGCTGGGCCGCGTTGATCGTCGCGGTGCTCTGGGCCGTGGCCGCGGCCGCCCTGTACGTCGTGGCACGCAACCAGATGCGTGCCGTCCGCGGCATGCCCCGCACCACCGAAACCGTCAAGGACATCCCTCCCGCCCTCAAGCCCGACACAGGAGGCATCCGATGAGCACCGACCCGGACCAGATCCGGCGCGAGATCGAAATGACCCGCTCCAACCTGAGCGAGGACGTCGACGCGCTGGCCTACAAGGCGAGCCCACGGCGCATGGTCAACGACCGCAAACGCCGCGTCGGGAACGTCTTCCGCAACGCCCGCGACACCGTCATGGGCACGGCACACGACGTCGCCGACCGGGGCGGCAACGCCGCGTCCACCGTCGGCGACAAGGCCTCCTCGGCGGCATCGACCGTCGCGGACGGCGCCTCTTCGGCGGCCTCCTCCGTGGCCGACGCCGTGCAGGAGGCACCGGACGCGATTCGTCGCCGCACCGAAGGCAACCCGCTGGCCGCCGGCGTGATTGCGTTCGGCCTCGGTTGGCTCGTGTCTTCGCTGCTGCCGGCGTCGGAGAAGGAGCAGCGGGCCGCCGCCGCCGTGAAGGAGAAGGTGGCCGACCACGCCGACACGCTCAAGGCGGAGGCCAAGGACCTCGCGCGGGAGGCCAAGGACAACCTCCAGGACCCGGCCCGCGAGGCCGTCGACTCCGTGCGCTCCACGGCGCAGGAGGCGACCGCCACGGTCAAGCAGGAGAGCCGCTCGGCCGCCGACGACGTGAAGACGCGGGCGGGCGAGGCACGCGACGAGATCCGCAGCTAGAGCACGGCGGCCGCCGCGACCCCTCCCGGGCGCGGCGGCCGCCACCGACCGACGGGGGGACGATGATCTTTCGCGCGCTGGCGCGCGTCCGGGGCGGTCGCGCGGTCCACAAGGTAGGTCGTACCTTCCAGGCGACCCTGACCTGTTTCGGCGACAGCCGATCGGGGATCCCGCTCCTCGACCGGCCGGGCGTCCATCCGGCGGTGGTCCGCCTGTCCCGCGGAGCCGGTCTGCCCCGCGGCTGGCCCGACGTCCTCGGCGTCGCCGTGCGCGTGCCGGACGGCGGCGGGGCCGGCGTCGACCTGGACCTGCTGGTGTCCACCACCGTGGGGGCGGCGCCGATCGCCCGGAGCATCCCGCTCCCGAGGCGGAGCCTGGCTTCGACGTACACCTCGATCGCCGGCTACCCCACGCGGCGCGGACGTCGCCTCCTGGCGGTGCTCCCGGACGGTCCGGGCGGGTTTCGGGTGTGCACGGCCACCAGGCTGGGCCGTTGGCGCGTCGCCGGGCGGATCGTTCTCGGCGCACCGCTGCCGGCGGAGCACGACCGGCGGCTCGCGTTCGACCCCCTCATGACCGCGGTCCCGGGCGTCGTCGCCGACGGTCTGTTATGGCGGGTGCGCGCCGTCGCGTACCGGGAGAGCCGCCGGGGCCGTTTGTTCGCCGCCGAGCCGGGTACCTCGACCCGATGACGACGACACCGGAGCAGGGGCGCCAGGACGAGGCCGCACTCGAGCGTGGAGCGGTCTTCCAGGACGCCGAAGGACGCCAGACCACGGACCCGAGCACCGCGGTCGAGCACGCGGACAGCGAGGCCGACCGGAACCGGGAACACCTCGAGCGGGGCGAGGTGGGTCCGAAGATTCCGTCGACGGATACGAGGGACGAATGAGACTGGGAAACACGGAGATCCGGCCGCTCGGCGGCGGAATCGGCTGCCTGGTGATGATCGCGATCTCCGTCGTGGGGTCGATCGTGCTGACCGTGCTGCTGAACCTGCTCCTCTGACGTGATGTCGAAGCGCACATCGTTCCAGGACGCGGTGGTGGTGATCACCGGGCCGTCCAGCGGAGTCGGCCGCGCGACGGCTCTGGCGTTCGCCGCCGAGGGCGCCTCCGTGGTGCTCGCGTCGCGCAGCGAGGAAGCGCTGTCGGAGGTGGCGTCGGATTGCCGCCGACGCGGTGGCCGGGCGCTGGTCGTGCCGACCGATATCGCCGATCCCGACGCGGTCGATCGCTTGGCCGGCCAGGCGGTGCAGCGGTTCGGGCGGATCGACGTGTGGGTGGAGGCGGCCGCGGTCGGCATCGCGGGACCACTGGGCTCAGAGTCGGTGGAGGAGATCCGCCGACTGGTGGACACCAACGTCTTCGGCACCGTCCTGTGCGCCCGTGCCGCCATCGCCACGTTCCAGCGCCAGGGCAGCGGCGTCCTGGTGATCGTCGGTTCGCTGCTGTCGCTGTTCCCGAGCCCGCTGATCCCGCTCTACTCCATGTCGAAGTACGCCGTCAGAGGGTTGGCGCTCAACCTGCGGCAGGCTGTCATGGGCCAGCCGGGCGTACGGGTGTGCCTGGTGCTGCCTGGGACGGTCGACACTCCGTTCTTCGGCCGGGCCGCCAACCACCTGGGCCGCGAGCTCCGGGCGATTCCGCCGGCGTACGCCCCTGAGCGGGTCGCTGCCACGATCGTCGCGCGCGCCCGGCGGCCGCGCCGGCAAGCGACCACCGGGGTGCTCTCACACCTGGGGTTGGCCGCCCACCGAATCGCGCCGCGGGCGGCGGAGTTCGTGGTCGCCCAATGGACCGCGAGGACGCTGACGAAGTCCGCGCCGGCCCGGCCCACCGCGGGGGCGCTGTTCGATCCACCGCGGACCGGAGCGATCCACGGTGGACACCGCCGAGGCCGCGTACGCAGCCGGCTGGGGGAGTGGCTGGGAACGGCGCAAGCGGCACGGCCGCGGCTCCGGCCGTCGAGGCGTCCGCTCGGTTAGGACGGCGTGAACCGGGCGGCGGCGCCCGGGCACGGACGTGCCTGCGCCTGGTGCTCCAGTGGCACCGGGCGGCGATTGTCCGCGGCGGCGTCGCGACATAGTCTCCGGCTGTCCTGGTGTCGCCCGGTGGGAGCAACCGCATGACAGCGAACGACGTGGAGGCGTCCGCGCTCGCCGCGGTCGACGACGCCGCCATCGGGCGGACCTTGTTGGACCTGCTCGCGGTGCCGAGCGTGACCGGGACCGACGCCGAGTCGGAGCTCCAGCACACCCTGGCGCGCCAGCTCGACGCGCTGGAGCTCGACGTCGATCTCTGGTCGATGGATCTGCCCGAGGTGCGGGCGCACCCCGACTTTCCAGGCCTCGAGGCGCCACGCACCGAGGCGTGGGGTCTGGTGGGCGGCACGAGAGACGGGGGCGACGGGCCGACGCTGATCCTGCAGGGGCATGTCGACGTCGTCCCGCCCGGGGACCTGGCCCAGTGGGCGGGTGACCCGTTCCGGCCCCGCGTCGAAGGGGACGCCGTGCACGGCCGCGGAGCGTGCGACATGAAGGCCGGCGTGGTGGCGATCCTCGCCGCGCTCGCCGCCATCCGGAAGGCAGGCACCCGACTGCGCGGTCAGGTGTCCGTGCACTTCGTCGTCGGTGAGGAGGACGGCGGGCTGGGTGCGTTCGGGACCCTTCAGCGCGGTCACACCGGTGATGCCTGCATCATCACGGAGCCGACCAGCGGTGCGATCATGACCGCCAACGCCGGTGCCCTGACGTTTCGCATCGAGGTGCCGGGCCAGGCCACCCACGGCAGCACGCGGTACGCCGGAGTCAGCGCGATCGACGCGTACCTGCCGATCCACCGGGCTCTGGCCCGGCTCGAAACCCGCCGGAACGCGGACGCCGACCCGATCATGTCCGGGTACGCCATCCCCTATCCGTTGTCCGTCGGCACCCTCCGGGCCGGCGACTGGGCCAGCAGCGTGCCTGACCTGCTGGTGGCGGAGGGACGGCTGGGTGTGCGGCTCGGCGAGGACCCGGCGGGCGCCCGCGGCGAGCTCGAGGCGTGTGTGGCGGAGGCCTGCGCCGGCGATCCCTGGCTGCGCGCGCACCCCGCCACGGTGACCTGGTCCGGCGGCCAGTTCGCGAGCGGACGGCTGCCGGCCGGGCACCCGCTCGCGGCCCTGGTCGGCGCCGCGCACGCCGATGTCACCGGCGGCCCGCGGCCCGCCGAGCGAGGTGCTCCGTACGGGAGCGACCTGCGCCTCTATTCGGCGGCGGGGATCCCCACGCTGCAGTACGGCCCGGGCGACGTACGCCTGGCGCACGGCCCGCGCGAGCAGGTCCTCGTGAGCGAGGTCAGCACCGTCGCCCGGGCCCTGGTGCTGGCCACCCTGCGTACGGTCGGCACCCTATGAGGCGCGTTTCGGCGCCAGCACGTATCGCTCCATCCCCTTTGTGTGGATAGTAGTTATTTGTAGGTGAGGCGGCCGTTTGAGGCGCGGTTTGGTGCGGCGGGCGCGGGGTACCGCGCCGTCATGACGACCAGTGACGCCCTGTTGCAAGGCGGACCCCGCGACGGCACCGAGTTCAACGCCGAAGGCGCCGGTCTGATCGAGTTGGAGATCGACGGGATGATGCACCGCTACATCCCCACGATGCGCCGCGAAGGTGACAAGACCGTCTTCACCTATGACGGCGTGGTCGACCCGACCGGCGCCCAGGACGGGGTGGAGAGCGCGAAGGACCGGCTCGCGTCCCCGACAGCCACTGAGCAGGAGCCGACGGACTGACCGGGTCGGAGGAGACCGTGATGCGCGGACGGCAATGGCTCGCGGTCACGGCGGTGGTGGGTGCGGTGGTTGCCTGCCCGTCGCCGCCCTGGTGCGGCGCCGCAGCCGGCGACGGTTCACGCCGACGCGGGTGGACGGCAGGAACGTCACCGCCCGGGCGGTGACGGTGGACTGCGCGCCGGACCGCGTGCGCGACCTGTTCGGGGACGAGGAGCGGCTCGGCATCGTCTCGACGGGTCGGTGCGGCTGGAGGCGTTCGACGACCGGCGCGGGCGGGTGTCCACCATGGACGATCCGGCCGCACGCGGGCCGGCCGCCGAACGGCTCACCCGCCGGATGCAGTGCGGCCCTGGCCGCCGGAGGCCGGCCATGAAGGCGCTGTGTTGGGAGGGCGTGGGCAAGCTGGCCGTCCGCGACGTGCCCGAGCCGCGGATCGTCGCGGCGACGACGCGATCGTGCGGGTCCGGGCGAGCAGCGTCTGCGGCTCGGACCTCCATCTGATCAACGGATACCTGCCCGCGATGCGCGAGGGCGACATCTTCGGACACGAGTTCATGGGTGAGGTCGTCGAGGTCGGCTCCGGTGTCTCGAAGGTGGGAGTCGGTGACCGGGTCGTGGTCGACCCGGGCTACCTCGCCACCCACCCGATGCCGCTGGCCGACGGCGTCACCGGCTACGACCTCTTCGAACACAAGAAGGACGGCTGCCTGCGATCGGTCCTGCTGCCCACCTGTGTCGTTTGACCGAGCCGAGCGGGGGTATCCGCGCGTCATCATCGTCGATGGCTGGCTCGGAGGCGGACCATGCAGGCGCGGATCCAGGTGCTGGCGATCACGCCAGCGGCGGCGGCGTCTTGGTGCTCGAGCTGGTCGCGGTGCTCGTCGCCGGCGGCGCCGCGTGGCTGGGTGCCGAGCTGGTCGACCGGCTGGGCATCGGCGTCGACCCGGACGCCCACCCGGACGCGCCGAGCTCGGTCGCTCCCCAACAGCGGCGGCGCGTGTCACAGCATTAGAAGGAGACCTCCATGGCCGACCGTACGGTTTCCGATGTCCTGGTCGAACGGCTCACCGAGTGGGGCGTCGACCGCGTCTTCGGCTACTCGGGCGACGGCATCAACGGGGTGATCGGCGCGTTGCGGCGGGCCGGAAAACCCCAGTTCGTGCAGGCCCGCCACGAGGAGACCGCGGCGTTCATGGCCGTCGGGCACGCCAAGTACACCGGCAGTGTCGGCGTCTGCCTGTCGACGCAGGGTCCCGGTGCGGTGCACCTGCTCAACGGGCTCTACGACGCCAAGCTGGACAGTCAACCGGTGGTGGCGATCGTCGGCCAGCAGCTGTCCACGGTGCTGGGCACGGCGTACCAGCAGGAGATCGACCTGGTCCGGCTCTTCGGTGACGTGTGCGCGCAGTTCGTCCAGGCGGCGCAGACCCCCGAGCAGGTGCCGGTGCTGGTCGACAAGGCGTTCCGCACCGCCCTGGCCACCCGCAGCCCCACCTGCGTCGTGCTGCCCCACGACGTGCAGACCGCCGACGCTCCGGACCCGACGGAGCACCGCCACGGCGTGCTGGTCACCAGTCCCGGCCTCCGCCCCGCCCGCGTCCTGCCCTACGACGACGACATCGCCGAGGCCGTGGCCGTGCTGGACGCCGGCGAGCGGGTGGCGATCCTCGTGGGCCAGGGCGCCTACGGTGCCGCCGACGAGATCGTCGAGCTCGCCGATCGGCTCGGCGCGGGCGTGGCGGCGTCCCTGCTCGGCAAGGCGGTGCTGGACGAGCGGCTGCCCTTCCACACCGGCGTGATGGGGCACCTGGGCACCACCGCGAGCGCGCTGCTGATGAAGCGCTGCGACACGCTGCTGCTCGTCGGCACCAACGACCCGTGGACCGAGTTCTACCCGGCGCCGGGCCAGGCCCGGGCGGTGCAGATCGACATCGACGGACGCCGGCTGGGTGCGCGCTATCCGGTCGAGGTGCCGCTGCTGGGCGACGCCAAGGAGACGGTACGCGCGCTGTCGGCCAGGGTTGACCGCAACCGCGACCGCTCGGCGTGGCGGTCCGAGGTGCGCGCCGGTGTGGCGAGGTGGCACGAGATCGCGACCGCTCGGGCCGCGGCGCCTGCCGACCCCCTCAATCCACAGTTGGTGGTCCGTTCGCTGAACGACCACCTGCCGTCGGACGCGCAGGTCGCCGTGGACGTCGGCTCGGTCACCTACTGGTACGCGCGCCATCTGCGGCTCCCGCGCGGGGTTCCGGCGCACCTGTCGAGCACCCTGGCGTCGATGGGGTCCGCGTTGCCGTACGGGCTGGCCGCCAAGCTGGCCCGTCCGGACCGTCCCGTCGTGGCCCTGGTCGGCGACGGGGCGATGCAGATGAACGGCCTGGCGGAGCTGGTCACGGTCGCGGCCCGCTGGCGGGACTGGCCGGACCCGCGCTTCGTCGTGTGCGTGCTCGACAACCGCGATCTGGCCGAGGTCAGCTGGGAGCAGCGCGAGACGGAGGGGGAGCCCCGGTTCCCGGCGTCGCAGGACCTGCCGGCGGTCCCGTACGACCGTTGGGCGGATGTGCTCGACCTGCGCGGCCTGCGGGTGGACTCGCCGCGCGACCTGGCGTCGGTCTGGTCCGCGGCGTTGACCGCCGACCGGCCGGCCGTGATCCACGCCGTGGTCGATCCGGCCGTGCCGCTGCTGCCACCCGACCAGCCGTCGGACAAGATCGCCCCGATGTTCGCGGGCCTGAGCGCCGAGGACGACGAGCAGGCCCGGCGCGCCGAGAGCCACCTGCGCCGGGAGCGCGCGGACGAGGGGTACGACGACTAGGCGTCTTCGGCGCGGCCGGTGCCCTTGGTGTGCGCGGGGCCGACGCCCGCGTCACTGCTGTCGGTTCGCTTCGCCTGGCTCGCGGGCTGTTCGTCGGCAGGCGAGCCGGTCGCGCCACCCGGAGTGTCGTCCGGGTCCGGCGCGCTCATCGCATGGTCCTCGACCGGACCGGTCGCGCCTCCGACCTTCGCTCCCGCGTTGCGCGCGGCGTCCGCATCGTCGACGTCGGCGGACTCGCGGCGTCCGTCGTAGGGCGGCACCGCCTTGCCCTCGGTGTCGACTCGTTCAGCGGCATTCGGATTGGTGGACATGGGTCTCCTCCTCACCCTGCCGATATGCACGAATTGCGGTACTTCCTCCATGTGCCCACAACCGGGCCGGTGAAACACTCCGTCGGCCGGGCCGCTCGGTGCCCCGGTCCGTGGACCGGGGCACCGGGGCACTACGCGCGGGCCTTACGGTCGGCGCGGGCGTTGGCCTTCTGGATCGCCTCGACCAGCTCCGATTTGGTCATCCGGGAGCGGCCCTTGACGTCGAGCCGCTTCGCCACGTCGAGCAGGTGCTGCTTGGACGCGTTGGCATCGACACTGAACGCCGTCTTCGCGGGGCGTGCCCGGTTGGTTCGCGCGGCCTGAGCGTCGCTGGGACCCTTTCGGGCTTTGGGCTCCCAGTGGTCGCCGACCTTCTCGAAGGAGTGTTTGAGCGACGACATCGCCGTACGCCGCGCGCGCTCGCCTGGTCCGTACTGCTCGGTAGCGGAGTCCAAGGTCTTGGCGTAGGTCTCCTGCGCCTGCCGCGGCGAGCGCCGCAGCGTGCTCGGCAGGTCGTCGCGAGCCGGCATGGTCTAGTTGTCGCTGATCGCGTCGAGCAGCGCACCGACCGGCCGGTCGGGCAGGGCGCGGGCGACGTCGGCGACCGCGACCATGCCCACCAGGGAGTGGCCGTCGATCACAGGCAGCCGGCGCACCTGATGGCTGCTCATCGTCTTGAGGATCTCCTCGGCGTCGTCGTCGGCGCCGATCGTCACGGGCTTGCCCTGGCCCAGCTCGCCGGCGGTGACCGTGTCGGGGTCGCGGCCCTCGGCAAGCACCTTGATGACGATGTCGCGGTCGGTGAGCATGCCCTTGAGCCGGTTGTCGCTGCCGCAGATCGGCAATGAGCCCACCCGCAGCTCGGCCATCTTGCGCGCGGCGGCGGTCACGGTCTCGTCAGCGCCCACGCAGGTGGCGTCGGACGTCATGATTTCCCGTGCGGTCGTCATGGGGGTCCTTTCGTCGTCCGTCGGGTTCCTTCCTGTGTGGATACCCGGGCAATGCCCGGTCAACCGTTTGGTTCGCGTCGTTTGGGCTCCGCGGCCGTCGGGAACTTAGCGACCGTCACGGACTGACCAACACCCCCCGAGGAGGAGAACGGCCATGACACCAGGTGGAATCATCACCGCGCTGATCGTCGGTCTGATCATTGGCGCGCTGGGCCGTCTCGTCGTGCCCGGCCGGCAGAACATCCCGCTGTGGCTGACGCTGGTCATCGGCGTCGTAGCCGCACTCATCGGCTCCGCGATCGCGCGGGCCGGCGGCTTCGCCGACACGGACGGCTGGATCGACTGGCGTGAGCTGCTCCTCCAGATCGCCCTCGCGGCGGTCGGCGTCGCCTTGGCCGTGGGCATTGGTGGCCGCGGTCGGCGCAGCGTCACCCGCTGAGCGTCCCGAAATGGTGCCCCGGCCACCTCGGCCGGGGCACCGCCGTGTCCGGGGCCGGATTGATCGGCAGGACGTGGGTTGAAACGCCGTCAATGGGGCATCCGCCGGCCATGACCATGATCGGTCGCACGCTGACCTCGACCTCCGCGCTGCGTGGCCCCGATGCGGCGCTGTGCGAGCTGGGCGCGGCGCTGCGGGACGCCGGGTACCACTTCACCACCGTCACGCCCGCCACGCACGAGCGGGTCAACCGCCGGCCGGACAACGCGTGGGCCACCGATCTTCGTGGCGTGTTCGGGTGGAGCCGGCCGTTCACCGACGACGTGCTGCCACGGCAGATCATCACGTTGGCGGACGCCGCCGGTGTGCGCGAGCGGCACGGTGCGGGCTGGCGCAGCCTGGTCAGGTTCTCGTCGTACGACGGTGAGCTGTTCGTCCATTCGGCGTTTCCGACCGACGCCGCCGACGCGGTCTTCCTCGGCCCGGACACCTACCGGATGGCCGACGCCGCGGTCGCGCACCTCGGCGCACGGAGCGGGCCGGTGCGGCGGGCCGTCGACGTCGGTTGCGGCACCGGCGCGGGCGCCGTCGCGATCGCCAAACGCCTGCCGGGCGCGGACGTCGTGGCCGTCGACATCAACCCCACGGCGCTGCGGTACGCGCGGGTCAACGCGGCGCTGGCCGGCACCGACGGCGTCCGGGTGTGCCACAGCGACCTGCTCGACGACGTCGAGGGTGAGATCGACCTGATCATCTCCAACCCACCGTTCATGATCGACCCGACGGGCCGGGGATACCGGCACGGTGGGCCGAGCGGGCACGAGCTGCCCATGGCGGTCCTCGACGCCGCGCTGGCACGCCTCGCGCCGGGTGGGTCCCTGGTGCTCTTCGCCGGCACCGGAGTGGTCGACGGCCGGGACCTGTTGCGCGAAGCAGCCGCCGCCCGCCTGGACGGCACCGACCTGGTCTGGAGCTACCGCGAGGTCGACCCGGACGTCTACAGCGAGGAGCTAGACGGCCCGGCGTACGCCCACGCCGAGCGGATCGCGGTCGCCGTGCTGACCGCCACCCGCGCGTGTTGACTCCGACGCTCGGGGTGGAAGAGGAGTACCTGCTCCTCGATCCCGTCACCGGGCACAACATGCCGGTCGCCGACGAGGTGCACGCGGCGCTCCCGGACGACCTGCG
This sequence comes from Asanoa sp. NPDC049475, assembly GCF_040676915.1. Classification (NCBI taxonomy): domain Bacteria; kingdom Bacillati; phylum Actinomycetota; class Actinomycetes; order Micromonosporales; family Micromonosporaceae; genus Asanoa; species Asanoa sp. NPDC049475. The sequence goes on from NZ_JBFAPY010000002.1 coordinate 216,468, forward strand.
GCACCTGAACCGGCGCGAGTTCCGGCGCAGCATGGTGGAGATGGTCACCCCGGTCTGCGGGAGCCTGGCGGAGCTACGGCGCCACCTGCTCGGCGCACGCGTCGCCGCCGCGTAGGCCGCGGCCACGACCGGTGCCCACTTGGTGGCGGTCGGCGCCACCCCGGCCGCCACCGCGACCGACGTGGGCGCCGCCAGCGCCTTGCCACGGCCTGTTCGTGCAGCACGCGGCCCAATGGTCGGCGGTGGGATCGCTCAACCTCTACAGGCGCGCACCGGACGCGTTCAGCGAGACCGACGAGGATTTCGCCTCGATCATCGCGGCATACGTGGCCGTCGCTGTCGCGATGAGCCACCGGCGCGACGACGTCGACCGCCGGGAAGCGGCCCTCCACCGTGGACTGAGCACCCGCGACGTCATCGGCCAGGCCAAGGGCATCCTCATGGAGCGGCGGCGGCTCTCCGCCGGTGAGGCGTTCGACGTGCTGCGCCGGGCTTCCCAGGACCTCAACCGCCGGCTGGTCGACGTGGCCCAGCACCTTGCGGACACCGGGGAACTGCCGCGCTGACAACAGCGACTGACCCATCGCCCGGCGGCCGATGGGGAGGCGCGATGAACTGGGCCTGCGTCGACTCGACCGCCATCGCCGTGCTGGTGGCGGCCCAGCGAGCCGCGGCCCGAGGTGGCTCGTCGTTCACGCCGACTTCGTGCCTTTCGACGGGGCCGACAACTGGCTCCACCTCGGTCTGGCGGTCGGCATGGTCGCCCTCGGCCTGGCGCCGATCGCCAACGATCGGGCCGCTTCGGGATGTCATTCCTGCGGCGAGACGAGCGTCTCGTACAGGCCCGCGATGCGTAGCTGCTTCTCCACGAAGGGCGCCACGGCCTGCACGCTGAACCGCACCTGGTGCGTGCGCGCCTCGTTGAGCCCGGCGACGAGCGCACCCATGCCGGTGGAGTCGACGAAAGTCACATGCCGCATGTCGACGACCACGGACGGTGGCCGCTGGATCCGGATCGTCTGTTCCAGCACGTCCCGCAACGCGTTGTCCACGGCTACGTCGAGCTCGCCGCGCAGCTCCAACACGACCGTGCCGTTGTCGAGGAGACGCCGGCTGACCATCGCTCTCGCCACTGTGCCTCCCACCAGATTTTTGCCATACAGCAAGAACAGATCCTTGCTACCCGTGCCGTCGCTCCTCAAACGGCGTCGCGACCTTCGCCACCATTCCGGGGCCGGCGAGCGACGGTGGAACCCGCATTTCCGACAGAGGGGTTGCTTGCGTGATCGGCGATGGTCGATGCTGGACAGCGTCGTGAACCGGCACTCGATTCTGCCAACGGGGGATTCCATGGCACGTCGTGCTCGTTTCAGCAGGCTGCTCCGCGCCCTGGTCGTGGCCACGCTCGGCCTGACCGTCCTGACACCCGCCGTGAACGCGTCGGCCCAGCCGGCGGCCCGGCCCAACGCGGTCCTGACCTGGAACATCCATGCCCAGACCGCCATCTTCGAGGTCGCGCGGCAGTCGCCGACCGTGGGCGCCCGCAGCTTCGCCATGGTGCAGGGCGCCGTGTACGACGCGGCCAACGCGATCGCCGGCACCCCGTACGAGCCGTACCTGGTGGCTCCTCGCGCCCACCGCGGCGACTCGACGCCCGCGGCCGTGGCCACCGCCGCGTACCGCGTGCTCCTGTCGCTGTTCCCGGCCCAGGCGGACGTGCTGGCCGCGCAGTACGACGAAGCGCTCGCCGCCGTCCCCGGCGGACCCGCGAAGCGTGGCGGGATCCGGGTCGGCGACGCCGCGGCCGCGGCCATGATCGAGGCCCGCCGCGACGACGGCGCGTTCTCCGCCGGGACGTGGCCGGTCGGCACCGCGCCCGGCGCCTACCGCCTGACCCCACCCGGCTTCGTCCAGGCGGGCGGCTGGTTCCCCGACCTTCGGCCGTTCGCCGTCGACGACCCCGCCGCCTATCGCGTGCCCGGACCGCCGGCACTGACCAGCGCCGCGTACGCACGCCAGCTCAACGAGGTCAAGTCGCTCGGCTCGGCCACCAGCACCACCCGCACCCAGGACCAGACGGAAGCGGCGATCTGGTGGGACGACCCCCGCCAGGTGGAGTGGCAGATCAAACGCGACCTGGCGGCCGACCACCGGCTGAGCCCGTTGCAGACGGCCCGCATGCTGGCGATGGTCGACGTCTCCACCGCTGACGCACTGATCTCGTGCTATCAGCAGAAGCGACAGTGGAGCCTCTGGCGGCCGGTGACCGCGATCCCGCTCGCGGACACCGACGGCAACCCGGCCACCGTCGCCGACCCGGCCTGGACGCCGCTGCGCGTCACCGCGCCGTCGCCGGAGTGGCCGTCCGGACACGCCTGCTACACCTCCGCGATCATGACGGCGCTACGGACGTTCTTCGGCCGCGACACCCTGTCGTTCAGCGCCTACAGCGCCGAATCCGGGACCACCAGACACTTCGACAGCCTGTCGTCGGCCCGCGCCGAACTGATCGAGGCAAGAATCTGGACGGGAGTCCACTACCGCGGCGCGACCGTCAACGGCGACCGGCTCGGCGAGGCGGTCACGCGGGAGGTCCTCGCGAAAGAGTTCGGCCACCGCCACTGACGTAGCGTTTCAGGCTAGCCGGCCCCCGACAGCTTCCGATCGGCGTCTACCGCAACCTGGTCTATCGCGGCCCGTACCGGATCCGGGTGGAGGAAAAGGACCGCCCACCGATCGAACACCCCAACGACGCCATCGTACGGGTGACCCGGGCGGCGATCTGTGGCTCGGACCTGCATCTCTACCACGGCATGATGCCCGACACCCGCGTCGGCACGACGTTCGGCCACGAGTTCATCGGCGTGGTGGACGAGGTCGGCTCGTCGGTGGAGAGCCTCAAGCCCGGCGACCGGGTGATGGTGCCGTTCAACATCTTCTGCGGGTCCTGCTACTTCTGCGCGCGCGGCATGTTCGCCAACTGCCACAACGTTAACCCGAACGCGACGGCGGTCGGCGGCATCTACGGCTACTCACACACCACCGGCGGCTACGACGGAGGCCAGTCGGAGTTCGTGCGGGTCCCGTTCGCCGACGTCGGTCCCAGCGTCATCCCTGACTGGCTCGACGAGGACGACGCCGTGATGCTCACCGACGCCCTCGCGACCGGCTACTTCGGCGCTCAACTCGGCGACATCGTCGAAGGCGACGTGGTGGTCGTGTTCGGCGCCGGGCCGGTGGGGCTGTTCGCCGCGAAGTCCGCCTGGCTCATGGGCGCCGGGCGGGTCATCGTGATCGACCACCTCGACTACCGGCTGGCCAAGGCCGTGGAGTTCGCCCACGCCGAGACCTACAACTTCGTCGAGTACGACGACATCGTCGTACACCTGAAAAGGCTCACCGATCATCTCGGCGCCGATGTCGTGATCGACGCCGTGGGCGCGGAGGCGGACGGCAACTTCCTGCAACACGTGACAGCCACCAAGCTCAAGCTGCAGGGCGGTTCGCCGATCGCGCTCAACTGGGCCATCGACACGGTACGCAAGGGCGGCACCGTCTCGGTCATGGGCGCGTACGGTCCGATGTTCAGCGCGGTCAAGTTCGGCGACGCGATGAACAAGGGCCTCACACTGCGGATGAACCAGTGCCCGGTGAAGCGGCAGTGGCCGCGGTTGTTCGAGCACATCCGCAACGGCTACCTCAAGCCCAGCGACATCGTGACCCACCGTGGGTGCTCGCGGGAGGTGCCGCCATCGCGATCGTCAGGCGCCTCGCGAAGCGCGGTTGACCCGAGGCCGGACCGTCACCGTCGGCGTCCACCGTGGCCGGTCGCGGCGGACTGTCGATCGCGCGGGAGTCGGATCCGGAGGTTGGCCCAGACCGTCTTTCGGTCACTGTGGACAGACGCGCCGGCGCTCTGCTCGGCGGCTCGGCGCGCGGACGGGCCGTCCGGATACAGCGGGACGAAACGACCGATGCGGACCTCGAACCGATGGGCCACCGGACTGTCGGGTCGAGCGTGGAACAACAGCGGCACCGGTTGGTCGCGGTCGGCCTCCGCGTGCGCGAGAGTGGCGAAGAGGGACAGCCCGGCGTCGGCGGCGACGGTCAGACCGTTGAGGTCCACCACCACGGCCGCCGGGGCTTCGACCAGAAACTTCCGGACGGACGTCATGACGGGGTGTACGCACGCCAACTCCAGGCGGCCGGTGAGGCGGATCTCCGCGCAGCCGTCGTCGTGCCAGGTGGTCACCGTGCCGATGGTCGCCATTGTCTTCTCGTCCGCTAGCGAATGGCCTTGAGGCGCTTCCCTAGTGGCCGCGAGCTGGGTCGTAACCGTCGACGGCCGTTCGGTTGAGCCTTGGCGCCTTCGGGCGCGCCACCTGCCGGCGCTCGGCGATGTCGCTCAAGCGGTGAAGCATCTCGGCGCTGCGTGGTCGGAGCAGGACGGACTGCAGAACTCGGGGAATCATGCTGCCGACGCCGGCGGTCAGGTCGTAGGAGAGGGTCACCCGGGTCGACTCACCGACCGGTGCGAGCTCCAGCACGACCGTCGCCTCTCCGAGCGGCCACGCGCGGGCATGAAGCTCGAGCAGACGATCGGGTACGACCGCGGACACCACCGACTCGTCCTTGATGTGCAGTGGCCACGGCCCGACCTGGTGGTGCAGCCGGGCGCCGACGGCGGGCCAGCCCTCCTAGACGGCGCGGATGTGCGATGCGCCGACCACCCAGCTCGCGTAGCTCCAACCGTCCGCCAACACAGCGAAGACCCGCTCGGGCGATGCGCCGATCACCATTGACGCCGTAGCCATCGCGTCCCCCTCGCGCGCCCTCGACATCGGTGGCACTCCCAATGCGAACGGCGGTAAACGCCCCCTCTTCTGCGCACGCTCTGGTCTCAGCGCGGGTTTGCTGAGCCGGGGACCTGCGAAGGCCGCGATGAGACAACGTGGTCCGTTCACCATTCGCGCCGTTTGCGCCTGGGCAAACCTCTGTTGCGGCGCGGCCGCTGTTCCTCGTGGTCCGCGCGGTTGTCGATGTTGGCCCCGGCGGCTTGTTCGGTCACTTGCTCGCCCGCGCCTTCGGTGGCCCTGCCCGCGCTTTCACCTGTCTCCTTGGCTGCCTGGCCTGCGTCTCCGCCGGCTTCCTTGGCGGCCTGACCTGCGTCTCCTGCCGTTTCCTTTGCGACGTCGCCCGCTTCACCGGCTGCTTGGCCCGCGCCACCACCAGCGTTCTTCGCAGCCTCGCCTGCGGCGCCGCCGGCTTCTCGGGTGGCTTCGCCTGCGCCGCTGCCGGCTTCTCGGGTGGCTTCGCCTGCGCCGCTGCCGGCTTCCTTGGTTGCTTCGCCTACGCCGCTGCCGGCTTCCCGGGCCGCGTCGCCTGCGCCGCTGCCGGCCTCTCGGGCCGCGTCGCCTGCGCCGCTGCCCGCTTCCTTGGTTGCTTCGCCTGCGCCGGCTCCTACTTCGCCCGTGGCCTCGCCGGCGCCTTCGCCGACTGAACGGGTTGCTTCGCCCGCGCCCTCGCCGACCGACTTGGTCGCCTCGCCGGCGCCGCCGCCGACTTCCTTGACCGCGCCGCCCGCGCCGCCGCCGACTTCCTTGACCGCCTCGCCCGTGCCGCCGCCGACATCGCGGACCGCGTCGCCCGCGCCGCCGCCGACGTCCTTGACCGCGTCGCCCGCGCCGCCGCCGACGTCCTTGACCGCTTCGCCGGCGCCGCCGCCGACGTCACGTACCGCGTCGCCCGCGCCGCCGCCGACGTCCTTGACCGCGCCGCCCGCGCCGCCGCCGATCTCCTTGACCGCCTCGCCGGCGCCCTTGCCCGTGTCCGTCACCGCCGACTCCACGCCGCGGCCGGTTCCTTCGAGGGCTTGGCCCGCGCCCTCCACCAGGGGCGTGATGATCTCCGGGTGGGCTTCGATCGTGCCGAGCACGCTGTCGATGATGTGCGCGACGTTCTCCAGCCTGACCTTCAGCTGCGCCTGCGCTCCCACGCCCTGGATCAGCACCTTCACCTCTTGGATCGAGGCTTCCACGCCGACGCTGAGCTTCAACAGGCTCAGCACCTCCGCGTTCAGCGAGACCCGCGCCCGCAGGTCCGCCACGGTGATCTCGATCTTGTCCACTTGGATCTGAGGTACGTCGAGGAAGACGTCCTCCTCGCTGCTGACGGGCACCTGGGGACGCCCACCGCCGTGGCCGTTCTGGTCATGGCCGTTGAGAGCAGACTGATTCGCCCCGTCTTCTGCCATGATTTCAGCATTCCACTCCCGGCTGCCTCCGCCCACCCCCGCCGCCAGCTAGAAACCGGTGATGCAGACGGGGCGCCACCTCGATTCAAATCTCGTGCGCTTCGAGGGCGTCGTACCCGTGGCGCCGTAGTCGGCCCGGCGATCGACCGCCATGTTGCCGCGCTCGCCGGCGGTCGCAATAGCTACGGCTGAGATGGCCGAGGCCGGCGAAGTCGGCCGCGCGACCGACCGCCATGTTGCCGCGGCGCCGGCGCTCGCAATAGCTACGGCAGAGATGTCCAAGGTCGGCGAAGTCGACCCTGCGGTCGCGTGCCTCGGCCAGAGGGCGATCGCGGTCGCGACCGAACCGGACGGCTTGATGTCGTCGCTGGCGGCGGCGTGCTTACGCATGACCCGCTTGTGCCGTCGAGCAGCGTGCGAACGTCCGGCGTCCAGTCTGCCCGTAGCTATTGCGACGCTGTCGCCTGAACGGCCCCATGCCGGCGACGCGACCGACGACGAGCAGCTTCAGGGCACCGGCGGCGGCCACCTACGTGGGGTTGCCCTTCAGCGAGGGTGCGCCGACCAGACGGGCCGCTTTCGCGAGAACGCGGCAGGGCGAGGGCAGCTCGAGATCGAGTGCCGCTCGCCCTGTCGCTGTGCTACCGGTGATCAGCTCTTGAAGGCATCCTTGATTTTCTCGCCGGCCTGCTTGACGTTGGCCTTCGCCTTGTCGACCCGGCCTTCAGTCTCGAGGTCTTTGTCGTCAGTGGCCTTGCCGGCTTCCTTCTTCACTTTGCCAACTACTTCTTCGGCCTTGTTGTTGATCTTGTCTTCGAGACCCATGTCTAGCCCTCCGATTCGTCGACGCCCCGCGGCCGAGTCGCCCAAGGCAGATGTCACAGCAATGGCTGGCAAGCCCGTGCGGGCTCGCCCTGGTGTTTGGTCGAAGGCTCGGTTGTGACCTCGAGGTGGCCGCGGATCCGGCACAGCAGGCGATCCGCCTCGACCGTGTGGGATATGTCGGAGCCGTTGCGATGGATGACCTCGGCCAACGCGAAGGCCTCTCGCTGAAGCTTGGCCGGCGCGGAATGCTCAGGAGCGGCAGGCCGATGGCGTACCGCGTCGCTGGGCTGGCCGAGCGGGTTGCTTGACGACGGCGGAACAACGGGTTGCATCCTGCGCCAACCTTCCGATGTGGATACGGCCTGCCCCTGTCCAATCGCTTCAAGCCCAGTATGACCGATATAATGCGTCATATGGTACGAAAGACGGCACACACTCCTAGCAACGGTCGTCGAACGCGTGCAGGGTGAAGCCGTACAACCCGCCCGAGCCGGCCACGTAGAGAAAGTCCCCGTCGACCGCACACGCGTTGAGCTGGCCGGCGGTCGGGAAGAGCCCGACGGCGGGGACCGTGGCGATCCAGGTCTCGTCGGGTGCGATGGCGAGGGTCTGGACCCGGTGTTCGTAACCGGTGTCCAGGGTGGTCAGCAGCCGCCCGGCGCACAGATCCCAGACCTGTACGGTCGGATCACCGGGCGCGCCCGTCGACAGCCATCCGCCACGCTCGGCGATCGCCGGGTCAGCCGGCGCCCAACCTGTGGCGGCCGCATTGATCCGCCCCCCCGGGCTTGCCGCTGACCGGATCCCAGACGGCCACCGCGAAGGTGCGTCGCGACCCGAAGCGAGTCGCCGGGTCGCCGTACGCGGCGGTGACGATCCACCCGTACCGCTGAACGGCTGCCGAAGGGGTGGTTCCCTGCCGGGCCAGGCTCGACAGTCCACGATCGGCTCACGTCTTGGCGGCCCAGGTGGCCTTGGCCAGGATCCGATGAGTGACCCGTCGGGACCGGGGTACCACCGAGGCATGCGCCTACCGACCTGGGTCAAGACCGCGGCCGTGGTGACGGTGGCGGCAGCCGCACCGACGGTGGCCACGGATCCGTCCTCCGCGTGGTACCGCGACCTGCGTAAGCCATCGTGGCAACCACCGCCGGCGGCGTTTCCGGCTGTGTGGACCCCGCTCTACGGCCTCATCGCCGTCGCCGGAGCCCGCGTGCTGGATCGAAGCGAGGGCGGGGCACGCAGGTCGTTCGCGTGGGCGTACGGCATCAATCTGACCCTCAACGCCGGTTGGAGCTTCGTGTTCTTCGGGGCGCGCAAGCCGGCCGCGGCCCTGGTGGAGATCGGTGCGCTCAACGTGTCCAACGCCCTGCTGCTGCGGTCGGCCTTCCGGACCGACCGTCTCGCCGGGGCCGCGCTGGCGCCGTACGCCGCCTGGACGCTGTTCGCCACTGCCCTCACCACCGCCATCGTCCGGCTCAACAAATGACCTCCGCGTGCATCCGTTGATCCCCCTTCCGGCGAAGTCATCAGTGACGTCGCGCGAAAGGGGTCCGAAGATGATCAGCGCTCAGGCAGGCATGGCAGTCATCGATGTCGACGGCGTCTTCATCGGCACCGTCGCCAAGATCGTCGGGGCCGCCGCTCCACAAGGGCTCGTCGTGACCGCGTGGCGCGGTGACCGGACGGGGTGGCGGTGGATTCCGCTCGGCGCGGCCCACCGCGTCCAGGACGAAGCGGTGCGGCTCAGCATTCAGGACCAGATGCTCAGTCCGTTCACCGAAAGCGGGCATGCGTTGGCGCCACCTGACCCTTCAGCGGTCGAGGGTGAGGACGCCGTTGTCGGTGATGTCCACGACGTCCGGGTCCGCGCGTAGCGCTCGAATCTGAGCGTCGGTCATCGCGGCGCCGAAGGTGCTGATGAAGTCGAAGACGTGGCTGGGGGATACCCCGGCTCGTGCGGCGACGGTGAGTGGATCACTGCTTGGCCGAACGCTGACGAGATACTCACCTTCGACGCGCTGAACACGAGGTAGTCGTGGCTGGTGTCGCGCTCGACGATCGTGCTCCGCCGGCCCGGCCGGGTGCGCGTTCACCGGTGAGGTATGGCAGCACGAGGGGCGTGGTGTCGCTCGGCAGCGCGGTGAGGATGCCGGCAAGCGTCGGGCTTACGCGCAACGTGCCCTGCGCCCAACTCATGGCACGTCCGACGTCGTTGACGGCTCCGCCGAGCAGTGAGCGGCGCGCGTCGACGCGGTAGTTCCACAGGCCGAAGGGCAGAGGATCGGCTGGGCCGTCGAGCAGCACCCGCAGCGCGCCGCTGGCGGCGGTCGCGGCGGTGAGGACGGTGGCGTCGGAGGCCCCGGCTCGACCGTCGACGGGACGTACGCTACCAAGGCCGACGCGATCGCGGGCGGTCGTACCCGCATCAGGGCGGCCGCGCCGTCGAGCAGCCGAAGCCAGAGTGGTGAACGAGCCGCTCAGCCGGTCCTTGTCGTGACCGGCGGGACATCGCATGCGACCCCGCGGGACGCGTCCACGCCGTCGGGCAGTTTGTAGAAGCCGGGTGAGACGTCGAGTTGGATGATTGCGGTGACCGGGCCGTAGCCCCTTGCCGGCGCTGTCCGGTCCGGTCACCCTGATCGGGTCGGCCGCTGCTACGGGAACCACGTCCCCGGGCGCCCGTGGCCGTCAGCAGGGGGCGAAGCGGTCGATGCTCCCGTCGTAGATGTCGACGCCGCCCTGACCGTCGGCGCAGTCGTCGGGTCCACTCGATCCACCGTGGAAGTCGTCGCCGTCGCCGCCAAGGCCGCCGAACATCGTGTCGTCGTTCACCCCGCCGTGGAGTTCGTCGGCGCCGTCCGACTGGTTGTTCGAGTTGGCCGGGTTGTCTCCCCACATCCAGTCCTCGCCGTCGCCGCCCCACAGCGTGTCCGCGCCGGCCTCGCCCCACAGGCTGTCGCCGTCGAGGCCGCCGAAGATCTCGTCGTCGCCGGCTCCGCTGTAGATCCAGTCGTTGCCACGCAGGCCGCAAATGACGTCCCCGAGCGCGGAGCCCTCAATGCGGTCGGAGAAAACGGTGCCGACCACGATCACGTCGGCTACCAGCGGCACCTGGTAACCCGACCCGCCCATGCCGAAGCTGCCCAGCGGGCCTGGGTCGCCGCTGTGGTCATCGAGCCGTGCTGCCTGGACCCAGGTGCCGGAGTAGCTGCCGCACCCCGGTGGGACCAGCACCAGCGCGTTGGCTGACGCCGGCGCGGCCGACAGGGCGATGGCCCCACCTAGAACGGCGGCTGCGGCCGCTCCTACCATCCGGCGCCAACGTACGGCGTGGAGATTGACTGCGGTCATGCGTCTCAAAGTGTTCTCCTTCGGATACGTGGGTGTGGAAAGGCCTCCCATCGATCAGACTGGCTGGCTGAGATTGGCCGAACGTGCAGAAATCGTTGAATCGGCCGGTCAGACGCCCATTACCGGTCGTGTCACCCTTCCGGCCTGAACCGATTGCTCAGCGACCGAGTCTGACGCGGATCTGGTCGGCGCCGGGGTGGTCGAGTTGATCCAGGATCCGCAAGGCCCGTCGCCAGGCGTGACGGGCGGCTTCGAGGTCACCCGCGGCGTGCTGGCAGTCGCCGAGGTGGGTGAGCACCTCGGCCTCAGCGTGGCGGCCTCCGAGGCCCCGGAACAGGTCCAGGGCCTTCTGGAAGCAGGTGACGGCCTCCTCGTGACGGCCGAGGTGGTGGTGCGCATAGCCGAGGCTGTCCCACGCCTCGGCTTCCCCGAAATGGTTGTCGAGCTCGCGGTAGACGGCCACCGCCTGCCGACAGCAGTCCAGCGTCCGCTCGTAGTCGCCGAGTTGGGCGTGGTACCAGCCGATGTTGTTCAGCGCGCTGGCCTGCCCGGACCGGTCCTCGGCGTGGACGTAGAGGTCGAGTGCCCGCAGGGCGTTGCTGAGCGCTTCGTCGAAGAGTCCCTGGCGTCCCAGCAACCAGCCGATGTTGATGCGCGTGTGGGCCTGGCCGGCGTGGTCGCCGAGATCGCAGAAGAGGCTCAGCGCGTGCCGCAGATGGGTGTGCGCGGCTTCGTACTCGCCCATCCGGGAGGACGCGATCGCGAGGCCGCGGTGCGCGATGGCCTGTCCCTTCCGGTGCGCCAGCCGCAGCGTGGCGTCGAGCGCGGCCCGTTGGGTGGCAACCTGCGTGTGCCAGTCTCCGCGCCGCTCCAGAAAGTTGGCGAGGCTCCAGGCCAGTTGCCAGGTGTGCGTGTCGAATCCGTTGTCCGAGGCCTGGTCGATGGCGGCGAGCAGGACGGGCTGTTCGTCGGTGAGCCAGGCCATCGACTGCTCCAGATCGGCGAGGCCCTCGGGTGCCACCCCATCCTCGGCCGGATCGGGGGTGATAACCAGTACCCGGTGCGGGTTGAGCAGCAACGCGGCGGCATGTGCGGTGTGCAGGTAATGGTCCAGCGCCCGCTGTATCGCGGCCCGCCGCTCCTCAGCCGTTTCGACTACGTGTGCCTGCTCGGCCGTGTAGAGGCGGACCAGGTCGTGCATCCTGTATCGCCCGGGGCTGTTTTCCTGCAACAGGTGCCTGGTGATGAGTTGCCGTAGGACCGTGCGGGTCCCCGCGACGGTGAGCGCGACCAAACTAGCCGCGGCGGGCAGGCTGATGTCCGGACCCGGGGCGAGAGCGAGCAGCCGGAGCGCGCGCGCCGCGGCGGCCGGCAATGCCTGGTACGAACAGTCCAGGACCGCGCGTACGTTGACCGCCAGTTCGCCGGCGTCCAACGCGTCCAGTCGGGTGGACGCGTCCCGCAGCTCGCCGGCCAGCGTGGCCAGCGACAGGTCCACGTGGATGGCGGCGCGGGCGGCGACGATGCCCAACGCCAGTGGGAGTCCCGCGCAACTGTCCAGGATGGCGGTCACCGCGTCCGGTTCGTCGGCCACCCGCGGCGTGCCGAGTTGCTCGGTGAGCACCATGCGGGCGTCGCCGTCGGGCAGCACGTCCAGTGCCAGTGGGCGGGCACCGTGCGCTGCGAGCAGGCCGGCAAGGTGGTGGCGGCTGGTGACAAGCACGGTGCAGGCGCCGCTGCCAGGCAGCAACCTAAGCACGTGGGTGCTGTCGCGTGCGTTGTCCAGCACGATCAGCATTCGCCGGTCGGCGACCAGACTGCGGTAGAGCGCGGCTTGGGCATCCGGATCGGCGGGGATCCGGGTGGACGGCACGCCGAGCGCGTCGAGGAACCCGCGCAGAGCCACAGCCGGGTCCACCACTTCACGGTCCGGGTCGAATCCGCCCAGGTTCACGTAGAGCTGCCCGTCGGGGAATCGGTGGAGGTTGTCGTGCGCCCATCGCAGGGCCAGCCAGGTCTTCCCCACGCCGGCGGCGCCCCCGATCGCCGAGATGGCCACAGTGCCGCCGGCGTCCGGCTGGGCTTCCAGCACAGCGCCGAGCGCGGCGAGCTCGCGGACCCGGCCGACGAACGAACGTGGTGGTGCGGGTAGCTGACGGGGCACCTGCGCCACCAATCGAGAATCGGACGCGGCGGCCGGCACGACCGGCTGGATCAGGGCCGGGTCGCCGGCGAGCAGCCGCTGATGCAGGTGCGCCAACGGCGGGCTCGGGTCCGCACCCAACTCCTCGGCCAACGTCAGACGCACCTGTCGGTAGGCGCCAAGGGCGTCAGCTTGCCGGCCGCAGCGGTACAGGGCAAGCATGAGCTGGCCCGCCAGGCGTTCATCCAGCGGATGTGCGGCGGCTCGAACGGACAGCTCATCCAGCAGCCGAGTGTGTTCACCACGGCTGAGCGCGAGATCGTTGCGATCCAGCTCGGCCTCTAGCCGTTGCCGTTTCAGAGCGTCGCGCTCGCTGTTCAACCACGGCGTGTCCAAGGTCGCGAACGGCTCGCCGCGCCACAGCCCGAGCGCCTCCTCGAAGAGCGCCACGCCAGTGTCACCGCCGGCCGCGCGCGCCTGAGCGACCAGACGGCGGAACCGGTGCATGTCTACCGCCATTGGGTCGACCGTCAGGACGTAGCCGCCTGGGCGCCTCGCGATGTCGACGTTGGCGGCGGCGGCAAGGACTCCCCGGAGCCGAGACAGATAGCTGCGCAGCGTGCCCACGGCCCGTTGCGGAGGACGGTCAGCCCAGACCCGATCCACCAGCTTGTCAATCGGCACGACGCCGTCGGGCTCCACCAGCAATGCCACCAGCACGCACTGCTGCCGAAGATGGCCAATGTCGACAAGGGCGCCGTCGACGCATACCTCGACATTTCCGAGCACCCGAAAACGCACCGTCATCTTCACCACCGCCTCGGCTCACGGTCGCGCGACAGCCACAGCGTCCACTTCGATCATGCGGCGGTGAGAAAGGACGCGTGGCGCATCAGATTACGGCAGCGTCGGCACTTAGGACCAGGCAAAGGACGGTGTCCAGTTCGCGAATCCCGTGGCCTGCTCCGCGTGCGCGGCGTAACCAAGGGTCAGGTGGGTTATGCGACGTCGCGGCGCACTCCGACCGTGAGGGCCAAGCCGACGAAGGCCGCGGCGTAGGTGGCCAGCACCACGGCCGCTGCCCACTGGCCCAGCCCGACCTCACCAGCCATCGGTACGCGCCCCAGCGCCCTGGCGGCGGTGAACGGCAGCCACCTTGCCGCCTCGTCCCCGATGAGCTGGCCGACGGCGGTCTCGACCAAGGCGATCCAGACGAGGGCCCCCGCTACCGCGGTGGCGAGGTTGCGGACCAGCGCGCCGATCCCGACGCCGATGGCGCCGAACGCCGCATTCCAGGCAACCGCGCCGGCGAGCGTGCGCCACAGCTCGTCATCGCCGATCCAGCCGGAGGTACCGCCGAGCAGCGCAGTCGTCGTGACCAGGGCGGTCACCGTGCCCACCACGCCGAAGGCCAGTCCGGCGAGGGTGTGGACGGCAAGCTTGGCGGTGAGGATCCGGCCGCGCTGGGGGGTCCCGAGGTACGTGTCGGTGATGGTCTTGTGCCGGTACTCGCCGGCCACCGCGACGATGCCCAGGACGAGCGGCAGGAGAGCGGCGAGGCCGACGTGGGCGGCGGCGGTGCTGACCAGCTCGGTCTCCTCGCCAGGATCGGCGGTGGCCAGCGGACCGGCGACGCCGACGACGACCAGGACCTGAGCGGTGAGCAGCAGGACCCAGGGGCCGCGGACCGTGCGCAGTTTCAACAGCTCGGTGGCGACGAGGCTCATGCGGGCGCTCCGGTCAGACGAAGGAAGGCGGCCTCGAGCCCGCCCGTCTCGTGGGCGAGATCGCTGATGGGGCCGTCGAACATCAGCTGGCCGTGGTGGGCGACCAGAACGTGGTCCACGGTTTGCGCGACCTCAGCCAGGACGTGGCTGGAGACCAGGACAGTGCGACCCTGCCCGGCGAGACCGCGCAGCAGCTCCCGCAGCCACGCCATGCCAGCCGGGTCCAGCCCGTTCGAGGGCTCGTCGAGAATCAGAACCGGCGGATCGCCGAGCAAGGCGGTCGCGAGTCCGAGGCGTTGCCGCATGCCGAGGGAGTAGCCGCCGACGCGGCGATCGGCGGCGTCGGTCAGGCCGGCTTGGTCGAGGACTTCGTCGACGCGGGCTGTGCGCAGCCCGGCGTCGCGTGCGGCCACGCGCAGGTGGTCGCGGCCCCGGCGGCCGGGGTGGAAGCCGGTGGATTCGAGGACGGCGCCGACCGTGCGGCGCGGGTGGCTGAGCTGCGCGTAAGCCTGACCCCGGATCAGCGGCTTCCCGGATGTCGGTGCGACAAGGCCGAGCAGCATTCGCAGGGTCGTTGTCTTGCCGGCGCCGTTGGGGCCGAGGAAGGCGGTCACCCGGCCCGGAGGCAGGTCGAAGGTCATGTCCCGGACGGCCTCGACGGCGCCGAATCGTTTGCCGAGGCCGCGTACGGAGATGTCAGGTGCTGTCACGTCCTCACAGTGGCGTCGCGCGGGTACCGGGCGCATCGCCCAGCCATGGCATCTTCGGCCTACCGCGAGCGCGGTACGCGGAGTAGGTCAGACGCATGACGCCGTGAACCGCGTCGGGTCATACCGTGTTGGCATGCGCGAACTCAGGATTCAGGGCGTCGGCGCATGGACACGGGCGGACGTCGCGGTAGCGGTTGTCGTCTACGTCGTCACGGTCGTCACCACCGTCGCAAGCGAAGGCCGCTGGGACGTGGGCACGGTGACCATCGCGGCGGTGGCCTGCGGAATGCTGGCGCTGCGCCGGGCGCACCCCTTCCTGACCCTGGTCATCACCGCGGTGGCCGCCGAGGCGTACCTCATCCTGATGCATGGTGGTGTGGGCGTCCTCGTTCTGGCGGCACCGCTGATCGCGCTCTACACGGTGGCCGAGTCGACCTCCAGCGGCCGTGCCTTGACGATCGGCATCCTCGGGGTCGCGGCGTTCCTCAGCGTCCACGAGCTGGTCAAGCCAACCGCCTGGCTCGGTGCCGAAAACCTCGCCCTCGCCGCGTTCGGAGGCGTCGCCCTCGCCGCCGGGCACGCCTCCCGCAGCCGCCGCGCCTACCTCGCGGAGCTAGAAGCGCGCGCCGCGCACGCTGAAGCGGATCGTGACGCCGAGGCCGCCCGCCGGGTCACCGAGGAACGGTTGCGGATCGCGCGAGACCTGCACGACGACATCGGTCAGTACCTCGCGCTCATCCATGTGCAGGCCAAGGTCGCCGACCACCTCCTGGACGCCGAACCCGGCCCGGCCCGAGAGGCGATCGGCCATGTACGCGAGGCCAGCCGAACCGCCCTGGCCGAGTTGAGCGACACCGTCGCCCTGCTCCGTCGCCCGGACGAACCAGCTGTCGCTCCCGCTGTGCTTCTCGACGATCTGTTGGCTCGGTTTCGCCGAGCCGGCCTCCGCATCACCGCGCGGCTGGACGGAGCGATCGAGCTCGTGCCGGCGGCAACGGGGCGCACGGCGTACCGGGTGCTCCAGGAGTCTCTGACGAACGTCTGCCGGCACGCGGGTCCGACCGACGTCGACGTTGCGGTCACCTGCTCGACCAGCCAACTGAGCATCACGGTCGAGAATCGGGCGGGACCATCCGCACCGACACGACTCACCGATGCGGGCCACGGACTGATCGGGATGCGAGAGCGGATCACCGCCGTCGGTGGCCGTTTTTCCGCCGGCCCGCTCAGCGATGGCGGCTTCCGGGTCAGCGCGGACCTTCCGATGGACATGGCATGACGATCCGGGTGCTGCTGGCTGACGACCAGCCCCTCGTACGGGCGGGCTTCGCCATGTTCATCAACGCGACGCCGGACATGACCATTGTCGGCGAGGCAGCCAACGGCCGGCACGCGGTCGCACTTGCCCGCTCGACACGTCCGGACGTTGTCGTGATGGACATCCAGATGCCCGAGCTCGACGGACTCGCGGCAACCGCGGAGATCACCGCCGACCCCGAACTGGGTGGCACCCACGTGCTGATCCTGACCACGTTCGACGTCGACCAGAACGTGTTCCAATCGCTGCGGGCCGGCGCCAGCGGATTCCTCGGCAAGACCGCGGAGACGACCGACCTCCTGCGCGCCATCCGCATCGTGCACCGCGGCGAGCAGCTGCTCTCGCCTGTCGCGACGCGTGCGCTCGTGAGTCGATTTCTTGGACAACCCGAACCCGCCACGGTCGTTGACCGCAGGTTGGATGCCTTGACCGACCGCGAGCGGGAGATCCTGACGATGGTGGGCCTCGGTCTATCCAACGAGGACATCGCCTCCCGGCTCGTCCTGAGTCATCACACCGTGAAGACACACGTCAACCGCGCGATGACCAAGCTCGGCGCGCACGACCGCGCGCAACTCGTCATCCACGCCTATGAAGCCGGCCTCGTGCGGCCGGCGAAAGGCCAGCCCCGCTAGGGAACCCCGCCGCTTTGCCGAGGGCGGATCGATCGAGGGACGACCGCCGGCGTGGTCAATGCCGGCCGGTGGTCGTCCCTCGACACGGTGTTGTCCGCGCCGCCGCACGGCCAAGCCCACAGCGCGGGTCGAAGGCGGCGGGCTTCACCGATGAGCGTCGGGAGCTAGGCACCCCGCTGTCCGGCGAGCCATTCGTCGAAGGTGGTCGGTGCGATGCGGGTCGGCTCGCCCGGGAGCAGGACGGTGCCCGCCATCGAGGGACCGAAGACGGCGGACCAGGTCGGCACGAGTCTCACCGTGTGGCCGCGTGCTTCGTAAGTGCGTCGGGCCATGTCGACGAGGTCCTGCGTTTCCGGGCCGGCGACGTCGGCGTAGCGGCCCCGCGGCTCGCCGACGGCGATCTCGGCGAGGATGTCGGCGACGTCGTCGGGTGCGATCGGCTGCACGAGCAGCGGCGCGATGGTCGCGACGCCGTCGTGTTCGGTCCAGCTCGCGACCGTCGCGGCGAAGTCGTGGAACTGTGTGGCCGGGACGATCGTCCACGGCAACGGACCCGCGGCCACGAGGCGCTCCTGCTCGCATTTGCCGGCGTAGTGCGCGTTGTCGTGGATCCGGTCGGCCCCGGCGATCGAGAGCAGCACGTGGTGCCGGACGCCGGCCCGCTTCCCGGCGGTGAGCAGGTTCCGGGTGGCGGTGCCGAGATAGGCCACCGTGTCGTCCCGGCCGGCGGCCGCCATGCTGGTGGCGTCGATGACCGCGTCGACGCCGGTGAGGGCCTCGTCCAGCCCGTCACCGGTCAACAGGTCCACGCCCAGGGAACGACTGATGCGCACGACCTCGTGCCCGCCTCGTTCGAGGGCGGCGACGGTGCGTGCGCCGATGTTCCCGGTCGCCCCGGCGACTGCGATTCGCATAATGATCTTTCCTCTCGCTCGCTACGGGCCGAAGGTATCTCGGACTTACTAGATCCGCAATATCTGCGATAGGATGGCCCGTGTGAAGCTGCCCGCGAGCACCGAATGGCTGTTGCACTGCGCCGCGACCCTGGCGCAGCTCGAACCGGGCGCTACCGCGTCGGCGGCGCAGCTCGCGCAGTACTACGACCTTCCGGCGGCCTATCTGGCCAAGCAGCTGCAGAACCTGGTCAAGGCCGGGGTGCTGATGGCGACGACCGGCCCGCGCGGCGGGTTCCGGCTCGGGCGACAGGCCTCCGAGATCACGCTGCTGCAGATCGTGGAGGCGGTCGACGGCGCCTCGCCGCCATACGAGTGCCGTGAGATCCGCCAGCAAGGACGCGGCGCGCTCGCGCCTGAGGACTGCCGGGACGCCTGTGTCCTGGCCCAGAAGATGGCCGAGGCCCACGACGCGTGGCGGCGCAGTCTGGCCGGCGTGTCGCTCGCGGACATCATCGCCACGCTTCCCCCGACCGCGCCGGCCCGCACGCGCTCCCGGCTCGCATCCACGCCGGGTCCGACGCGGGAGCACCGATCGTCCGAGCCGAAGGCCGCCGACCCGCCGCAAGCGCGATAGGCCGTCAAGCGCCGATCGCGTCGCACCGCCTTCACAGTGTGCGCAGCGCGTCGGTGGGCGACAGGCGGGCCGCGCGCATGGCTGGATACAGGCCCGCGCATCCCCCGATCACCGCGGCGGCCAACAGACCCGCCGCGACGGCGTACGCGGGCACCAGCGTCTGCCATCCCCGTGCCGTCGCCATCGCGAAGGTGATCGCCGCGCCCAACGCGCTCCCGGCGACACCTCCGGCGGCTCCGAGCACCACCGACTCGACCAGGAACTGCGCGCCGACGTGGCCGCGGGTGGCGCCCAGAGCTCGGCGCAGGCCGATCTCGCGTCGCCGTTCCAGCACGGAGATGACCAGCACGTTGGCGACGCCGATGCCACCGACCAGCAGCGCCACGGCGCCGAGGCCGAGCAGCAGGACCGTCGCTCCGCCGGTCACCGCGAGGCGGGCGGTGAGCGCCTCAGAGGGCCGGCTCACCGCGACCTCCTCCGGATGCGCCGGGTGAGCGGCCCGGGCCAGCAGGCCGGCGACCTCGTCGGTGCGGTCGGTCTCGGCCCGTACGAAGATTCGCGTCGGACTGCCCTGGTAGCCGAACTCGGTGGTCGCCACGCCGGCCCCGATGAGCGCCGCGGTGTCGAGCTCGGGGGCCAGGTCGACCGGCGCGAGCACGCCGACCACCGTGAACCAACGGCCTCCGAGGTAGACCTGCGGACGGTCGGTGACGTCGGCGATGCCGAGCACCGTCGCCGCGTAGTTGCCGAGCACGACGGCCGGATAGCGGCTCACCGCCGAATCCAGGAAACGACCGTGCAGCAGCCTGCCATCCAAAGTGGAGAGCAAGGCAGGGTCGGCGACCCGGACCGACAAGCCGCCGGTGCGTCCACCGGGGATCCGGTCGGTGCGATAGACCCGCACCGGCAGCGTCGCGGTCGCGGCAGCGGACAGCACCCCGTCGGTGCGCGCCACCCCCGCCCCGGCGGTGACCGGCAGCGAGGCTTCCGCACCGCTGGTGGTCTTGCCGGTGGCGACGGTGAGCAGGTTGGTGCCGACCCGGTCGATCTCCGCGAGCACGTCGGCCTGGCTGGACCGGGTCACGCCGAGCACCGCGACCATGGCCGCGATGCCGATGGCGATGCCCAGCACCGACAGCGCCGCCCGGCCGGGTCGCGACCGCAGGCCCACCGTGCTGACCGGCAGGAGGTCGGCCAGCCGCAAGCGAGATTTCACAACGCGCTCCCCGTGTCCAGGACGACCAGGCCGTCGCGCAGCTCGACGCGGCGGGTCATGGCCGCCGCGACCTGCTCGTCGTGGGTGATCACCACGATCGTGACGCCGTCGGCGTTGAGCTCCCGGAGCAGGTCGATCACACCCTTGCCGGCGACCGAGTCGAGGTTGCCGGTCGGCTCGTCGGCCAGCACCACCGCGGGCCGGCCGACCAGGGCGCGGGCGATCGCGACCCGTTGCCGTTCGCCGCCGGACAGGTGCGCGACCGGGAAGTCCGCGCGGTGCGCCAGGCCGACCCGTTCCAGAGCGGTCCGGGCCGCGCGCCGCCGTTCGACGGCGCGTACACCCCGGTAGATCAGCCCGGTCGCCACGTTCTCGGTGGCGGTGAGTCGATCCAGCAGGACGAACTGCTGGAAGACCACACCCAGCTGGTGTGCGCGTA
Organism: Asanoa sp. NPDC049475; assembly: GCF_040676915.1. NCBI lineage: Bacteria > Bacillati > Actinomycetota > Actinomycetes > Micromonosporales > Micromonosporaceae > Asanoa > Asanoa sp. NPDC049475. The sequence continues at coordinate 236,618 of NZ_JBFAPY010000002.1, forward strand.
CGCCGGAGAGCTGCCGGTCGCGGAGCTTCTCGACCGGGTGACCGGCGATCCGCACCGACCCGGTGGACGGACGGTCCAGCCCGGCGGCGAGGTTGAGCAGGGTCGTCTTGCCGGATCCGGACGGGCCGAGCACGGCGACGAGCTCGCCGCCGCGCACGGTGACGGTGACCCCGCGCAGCGACTCGACCGGCGGCGGACCCGGGTAGACCTTTCGCACGTCGATCAGCTCGAGGACCGCGGTCATGAGGCCGGCACCTCCACCGACTGGCCTTCGGTGAGACCGTCGGCGATCTCCACCTGCCCGGTCGTCTCGTCGAAGCTGCCGGGCTCGACCCGCACGGGCGTGCCGCCGGCCAGCCGAACCTGGTAACCGCCACCCGGGCGGGCGAGCAGGGCGGCGATCGGCAGGAGCAGCACGTCGGGCCGCGAGCTCGTCGTGATCTCCACCGTCACCGGCGCCTCGTCCAAGGTGAAGCCGCGGGGCACGCGAACGGAGACGGTGACCGGGACGGTGGCGGTGTCCGGATTCGGCTGCTGCGCAGGACCGTCGGGCTCGTTGTCGGACCCGGCCGCCGCGACCTGGCCGACCGCGGTCACCCGCCCGGGGATCGGGTCGGTGTCCGGCAGCGAGACGCGCACCTCGTCACCGACGCGTACCCGGCCGCGGGCGTCGGTGTCCACGTGGGCGACGACGGCGCGGTTCGTCGAGGTGCCGGCGAGCACCGTCGTGCCGGGTCCCACCGTTGCGCCGACCTGGGCCTGGAGCGTCGTCACCCGCAGCGGTGCCGGCAGGAAGACGATCTGCGCCTGGCTGAGCCGGCCCGTGCGCTCCCACGACCTGCGCCCCCAGGAGCCCTCCCAGCGCCTGATCGCCGCGGCGGTGGCGGCGCTGAAATGCCGATCGACGGTCATCCGGTGGTCCGGGTCGAAACCCAGAGCGACCAGATTCGCCTCGAGCTGCCGTACGTCGGGACCGTCGCTCATGCCGGACCGGAAGTCCCGGTAGACGGGCACCCCGCCGAGCAGCAGTCGCACGGGCGCGTCGGAGACCCGGTAGAGGATGCCACCGCGGCCGATCGTGCGACCCGGCGCGGCTCCGGCCGTGAGCACTCCCGGGATGCCCTGGTAGCCCACCTGGTAGGTCCCGGTGTAGGAGAGCGTTCCGTCGACCTGGATGCTCTGGGTCAGCGTGCCCCGGGTGACCGTGGCGGTCCCGGTGGGAATCTCGGTCGTCGGCGTGCCCGTGGTCGTCGGTTCTGACCCTGCCGCGTACGCGACGCCGACGGCCAGCGACGCGGCCACCGCCACGGCCACGAACGTCCCGGCACCGCGCCGTCGGCTCACTTCTTTCCTCCGCCGGAACCGTCGCGGATCTTCACACTGCCGCTCCAGATGCTCCGGCACGCCTCGGTCGCCCTGTCCATCGCATCCCTGGGAGCACCGTCGGCCAGCGTGGTCTCCGAAAGGTCGAACGTGCCGTCGGAGTCCGGGTCCGGCCACGCCGGAAGGCCGTGGGTGCGGAGGCATTCGGCGTACTCGCGGAGTTTGCGGAGATCATCGGCCGAGAGTTGCTGCTTGGGACGGAACGCGTTCGGCGGATATCGGTCCTCGATCGGCTTGCACGCCTCGATGATGTCCGGATGGTTCGCCCCGTCCTCTTTCCAGTTGTAGCCGTCCGCCGGCGGGAAGCTGAGGTACCCGTCCTCGGTGAGCTGCGCGTCCGGCATCCGTGGCAAACCCTTGTCGCGCATGCACTGGACCCATTCCTGGCCGAGGGACAACAGCTGCTGCCGGCTCACGGACGGCGTGGCCGACGGCGTGCCGCCGGACGCCGGACCGGCCTCGCAGCCGGCGAGCCCGGCCGCGAGGAGCATCGCGATGAGCACTGTGGACTTCGTTCGCGTCATGGCCACAGCGTGGCCGCCCGGAGAGGCGAGTTCGTCCGACCGCGGTCCCGTCTCGGCCGTCGATGTAGTACCTGGGTCTGACGGCATCGGGGCCGGCCGTTCCTACGATGGAGCCGTGCCCAGGTCCGTGCCACGCCACCTGCTCAACGACGCCGCCCTCGCGCTGGCGCTGCTGGCCGTGACCCTTGGACCCGGGCTGGTGAAGGGGCTGCTGGCCGAGCAGAAGCCCGACGACACGAGCAGCCTGCTGGAGCGCTCCGGCCTGCCCCTCGACCGTCTCTGGTGGGTGTTCGCCGCGCTGGCGGTCGCCGGTGTGGCGGTCAGGCGGCAGAACGCCGCCGTCGCGCTCGTCCTCACGGGTGCGGGGACGTGTGGTCATCTGCTGCTGCACACCAAGTTCCAGCTGCTCGACCTGGCGCTCCCGCTGGTGCTGTACACGCTCGCCACCGTGGCGCTCAGGCGGCGCTTCGTGCTGGCCGCGCTCGGTCTGACGATGATCCTGACCTACCTCGCGATGCTCGGCAGCCGGCTCGACCTCGCGCACGACCAGAAGAAGGCCTTCGCGGAGAAGGAGGCCCAGGTCGCCCCGGTCGTCGACGAGACTCGGGTGACCCGGACCAGGACGGTGATGTTCACGCGGATCCCCGTCGAGGCGCTGGTCGACACCGGCCAGAGCGTGCTGGAGATGTGGTTGCTCCTGGTCGCCGCGTACGCCGTCGGTGACGGCATGCGCAGCCGTCGCGCGCACCTGGCCGCCGTCGAACAGCGCGCCGCCGACCTGGCCCGGGAGGAACGCCAGCGGGCCGCGCTCGCCGTGGCCGCCGAGCGTGCCCGCATCACCCGCGAACTGCACGACGTGGTGGCCCACGGCATGTCGGTCATGGTCGTGCAGGCACAGGGCGCCGCCGCGGCCCTGGACCGGCACCCGGACCGCACCGCCACGGCCCTGCGACATGTCATCGAGATCGGGCGCTCGTCGCTGGCCGAGATGCGGCTGCTGCTGGCCGCCGGACAGACCGACGCCGCCCGGCTCACGCCACTGCCGGGGATCGGCGCGATACCCGACCTGGTCGAACAGCTGCGCTCAGCGGGAATGGCGATCGACCTGCACATCGAAGGGGCGCCCGCCGTCGTCCCTCCGGTCGTGGACCTGTCCGCGTACCGCATCGTGCAGGAGGCCCTGACCAACACCCTCAAGCACGCGGGCGAGGGCGCGAGCGCACGGGTACGACTCGAGTTCGATCCCGAGTCGCTCCTGGTCGAGGTGTCCGACGACGGCCGCGGCCCGGCCGAGGGCGCCGACGACTGCGGCAACGGCCTGCGCGGCATCGCCGAACGGGCCGCCATGCTCGGCGGTGCGCTGGAGACGGGAGTGGCGCCCGACGGCGGATACCGGCTGGCGGCGACCCTCCCGCTCGCGGTGGGCCGATGACCATCAGGGTGGTCGTGGTCGACGACCAGACGCTGGTCCGCACGGGCTTCCGGCTCGTCCTCGACGAGACCGACGACATCGAGGTCGTCGGCGAGGCCGCGGACGGGTCGAGCGCACTGGGCGTGGTGGCGCTGACCCGCCCCGACATCGTGTTGATGGACGTGCGCATGCCCGGCCTCGACGGCATCGAGACGACGCGCCGCATCCGCTCCGGCCAGCATCCCGCCAAGGTCATCATCCTGACCACGTTCGACCTCGACGAGTACGTCCTCGCGGGGCTGCGCGCGGGGGCCAGCGGCTTCCTGCTCAAGGACGCTCTGGCCGCCGACCTGGTCTCGGCGGTGCGAGTCGTGGCCGCGGGCGAGTCGGTCGCGGCCCCGAGCGTCACCAGGCGCCTGATCGCCCACTATGTGAGCCGCACACCCGCCCCGCCCGTGGCCGACGGACGGCTCGCCGCCCTGACGAGCCGCGAGCGGGAGGTGCTGACCCTGGTCACCCGAGGCCTGTCCAACGCCGAGATCGCCACGACCCTGGTCCTGTCCGAGAGCACGGTCAAGACGCACCTCGGCCGCGTGTTGTCCAAACTGGACCTGCGCGACCGCGTCCAGGCGGTCATCCTCGGATACGAGTGCGGTCTCGCCGTCACCGACTGACCGGATCAGGCTCGTGTCAAGGAATCGCGCGATCCTCGCACCATGACGAGCACGGCGCCGGCGACGAAGACCAGACCGGCACACACCGCGGCCTTGACGTCGGAGGAGGGGCGGGCCGGCCACAGCACGGGTGTCGTCAGCGCCGGGCCGTGCCATTGCGTGTACAGGGCGTATACGCCGGCGACGAGGTAGGCGGTAGGGCCGGTCCACGCCAGTGAGCCGCCGAACGCGACCGCGCACAGCAGGCCGATGCCGGTCGACCCGACCGTGTTGCGCAGGACGCCGAGCGAACCGCCGGCCAGGTGAGCGCCGGTGGTGAGTGCCGTCAACGCGCCGACGGCGATCGCGGTCAGGGCCAGCACGGTCCCGAGCCGCAGGAGCGGCAGCCATCGGCCGGTCGCACGTTCCGGCTCGCCGAACGGGCTCGCGGTCGTGGCCGCGATGACGACGGCACAGCCGGTCTCGAAGAAGAGCGGGAGCTGGAGTGCACCATAGGCGTCCCAGGTGCGGTGCAGCGCGATCCGCAACACGAGGGCGCAGGTCAACAGCACCGCCACAGCCACCGGTACGCGCCGGCTGGCGAGATGCAGTGTCACCAGCCGCGAGCGGCCGGACAGGACGGTCACGGCAGCTCCGCCAAGGTGAGCTGACCGGCCCGCAGCGCGGGGAGGTGCGCCATGAGCCAGGCATGGCGGGTGGCGGCCGGCAGCGCCGTGAACCGCCGCGCGGCCTCGGCGACGGGACTCCCCGGCGGCAGGGTCGAGGTGCGGGCCATCGCCTCCGTGACCGCCTCCTGCGCGTCGTCCGCGCCGCGGCCTCCGCCGGTGAGGTTCTGGACGAGGTCACGGGCCATCCCCACGCGTACCTCCCCGGTGAGCTCTTCGGCGCTCAACCGGTGCGCCATCTGGGTGGGCAGCAGCACGTTGAACACGGGTGGTGTGCCACTGATCGCCGCGCCGGACCGAGCGATTCCCGCGTCGTTGTCCGATCCCTGCTCATAGGCCGCGGCGACCTGGTCGACCCGCACCGGCGCACCGGGCAGGCCCACCACCTCGGTCAGCACCGGCGCAAGCCCATCCACCACCGCGGGCAGGTAGCGGCTGTATGCCGGGTGCACGCAGACGGGGATCGGAGTCTGGCTGCACACCGGTGTATACGGCACCGGGCGGTCGTATGCGCTGTTGTGGAGCGTCGGGATGGCGATCATGCCGTTCTTGTCGAGGTGGCCGGTTCCGGCCAGTGCGACGGCGGTGCCGGCGCAGAGGGCACCGACGATGGTCAGGGCCGTCGCGGAGCGACGAAGCCACGACCCGCCGGCGCCCGCGGGCAGTCCGAGCAGGCCCATCAGCGCCGCGGTGAGGCCGGCGAGGAAGAGGATCTGGGCGATCGCGAGGTCGGGTAGGTAGCGGTAGAACGTCGCGATGCCCTCGTCGGCGCCCAGTGACCAGGGATTGGCGACCAGGGGTGAGACCTGCCAGTGCGAGTCGAAGCCCTGGATGAAGTTCGCGCTGATCTCCAGCGCGAGAAAGGCGGCGATCGCGACCACCGCGGGAGTGAACCGGCTCGGGCGCAGCGCACCGGCGGTGAATCCGAGGGCCGCGAAGGCGGGCAGGCTGGCCGCGCCCACCGCGACCGGCCACCACAACGGCCCACCCCACGCGGCCGTGCCGGCGGTGACCGCGTACAGGACGCCGACGCAGGTCAGATAGGCGATGATCGCCCAACAGGTGGTCGCCGCCCACGTGCCGAACTGGCGCGCCCACCGAGCGCGGGCGTTGCCGGCCAGCAGCTCGGTGACACCGTGCCGGCCTTCCCTCGATCCGGACCAGGCGGCGGCACCGACCACCAGCGGGACGAAGACGGCCAGCGACGAGGTCTGCATGGCCGTGGCACGCAGATTCCACATCGGTGGGTAGGCCAATCCCGGGCGGAAGGTCACGAACCAGAACAGCGGGCCAGCCACCGGCAGCAGCCACAGCATCACGTTGTTGCGCAGCTCCAGCCGCAGCAGCCGGCCCGCCGCGGTCACGACCGCACCTCCGCCAGCACGGCGCTGTAGCCACGCTCCAACGGGGCGTCGCCGGCCGCGGACGTTCCGGCGCCGCGGGCCGTCAACTCGTCCGGTGTGCCGTCGAACGCGATCCTGCCCTGGTCCATCAGCGCCACGCGCGTGCAGGCGGCTCCGACGTCCTCGACCAGGTGCGTGCTGACGACCACGGTGGCCCGCTCACCGAGTTCACGCAGCAGCGCACGGAACGCCACCCGCTGCTCGGGATCCAGCCCCGCCGTCGGCTCGTCCAGCAGCAGCAGGTCGGGCTCGTTGACGATCGCCTGCGCGATGCCGACGCGGCGCAGCATCCCGCCCGAGAGGGTACGCAGCTTCGCCGTCGCCTTGTCGCCCAGACCCACCCGCTCGACCGCGGCGGCCACCGCGCGCGGCACCCGTGCGGTCGGCACCTCCTTGAGGAGCGCGAAGTACTCGACGAACTCCAGGACCGTGAAGCGCGGGTAGAAGCCCAGGTTCTGCGGCACGTACCCGAGCCCGCGTCTGATCTGCCGTCGTGGTCCGTAGGCGCCCGGATCAGCGCCCAGCAGGCGGATCCGGCCCGACGACGGCGGGACAACGGTCGCCATCATCCGCAACAGCGAGGTCTTTCCGGCTCCGTTGGGGCCGAGCAGTCCGAACACCCCGGTGCCGATCTCCAGGCTCACGCCGTCGACCGCCTGGGTGCGGCCGAACCGTCGGGTCACGTCGCCGAGCTCGACGTTCATGAAGTTCCTCTCGATATCCGGGTCGCGTAGCCGACGATCAGCGCGCAACCCGCGGCGAACGTCAGGTAGGGAAGCCGAAGGGTGGTGTCGGTGACGGCGGCGGTGAGCCGTCCCGCGGCGACCTGTCCGGACAGGACAGTGATCGTCCAGCCGGCCAGGCCCGCCGCCACACCGACATTGGCTGAGCGGGCGACGGTCGCGGCGGCCAGGGCCAACCCGCACACCGCCGTCATCGGGACCAGCCAGCCGACCGTCACCGTCGTCGCCGTCCCCGACGCGGCCGAGGCGGCCAACCCGAGTGCCGCGTTCAGACCGAACACCGCGAGTGCCCGGACCAACAGCACCATCCGGTCGCTTACGGCCACGCTGCGGGAAAGCTCCCAGGCAGGGTCGACACCGGGCCCGTAGGCGTACGCGATGCCAGCCGCGGCGACGCCGGGCGCGCACAGGGCCACGAACGGCGTCCCGGTCCCGCGCGTGGCCAGCATCCCGGCGAGCAGCACCACGGCGGTCGCGACCACCCACCCGAGCAGCAGCGACGGCGTCGTCACGAGCGCCCGCGCCAGACCGGGGGAGCGCAGCACCGTGCGTGCGGCTCGCTCGACCGGTCCAGGCCGGCGACCCCACACCTGTGTGGCCACACCGATCCAGACCCGATCCAGGTCGACGTCGCCCGGTATGTCATCGACCCCGCTCATCGCCCACCTCCCCGGACAGCGGCTCGGATCGGCCGAGGGCGGCCCGCATCAGCCGGCGGACGTGGTACGCCCGGCTCTTCACCGTCCCGGCCGGGGTCGTGCGGCTCTGTGTCGCCGGCCATTGCGAGAGCTGACAGCAGCTGTTCGGGGTTGCGGCGGCGGCGGAGCCACAATGCCGCCTGGCGACGGGCGATGCCCCACAACCAGCCACCGGCGTTGTCGTGCCGGTAGCCGGCGGCGCCCCGCCAGACGGCGAGGAACGTCTCCTGCAACACGTCCTCGACGTCCGCCGCCGGCAGCACCGCCCGCAACCGGGCGGCCAACCACGGCGCGTGCCGCGTGAACAGCACCCGCAGCGCGGCGTCGTCGCCGCCGGCCACGGCAGCGATCAGCTCGTCGTCGTCCATCGCATCTCTGTTGCGTTCCCGCGCCGATCGGTTCACCGGTCCACGGACCTTTCTCGCGGCGCCAGCCTTTCGGCGCGGACCGCTCCGACGGGGATGGGTGGCCGGCCGCGGGCATATGTGATGTTCTACCTGGGTGGTGACGATCCGGGCGGCCGCAGCGGTCGTGTTGCTGGTCCTCTCCGGTTGCGCGGCGGACCCTGCGCAGCAGGCAGGTCCGTCCGCATCCTCCGCGCCGGCGTCGACGTCGTCCACACCCGCAGCGGGCGATGCCGTCGTGGTGCTGGTGGGCGCCGGTGACATCGCCTCCTGTGCCAGCACCGACGACACCCGCACCGCCGCGTTGCTCGACACCATTCCCGGTGAGGTGTTCACCCTCGGCGACAACGCGTACAACAACGGCACACCGCAGGAGTTCGCCGACTGTTACGGGCCGACCTGGGGGCGCCACCGCGGCCGCACCCACCCGGTGATCGGCAACCACGAGTACAACACCCCGGACGCCCGGGGCTACTTCGACTACTTCGGCGCCGCGGCGGGTCGGCCGGGCGAGGGCTGGTACTCGTACGACGCCGGCTCCTGGCACGTCGTCGTCCTCAACAGCAACTGCGACGCGGTCCAGGGTGGCTGCCGGGCCGGATCGCCGCAGGAGCGCTGGCTGCGCGCCGATCTCGCGGCCGCCGCGCGCCGCACGCGGTGCACCGTCGCGATGTGGCACCATCCGCTGTTCACCTCGAGCGCCGCGCACGGCCCCACCCCCGAGGTGCGTCCCCTCTTCCGGGCCCTGTACGACGCCGGCGTCGAGGCCCTGCTCACCGGTCACAACCACCAGTACGAGCGGTTCGCGCCCCAGACGCCGGCCGGTGCCCGGGACGACCGGCGCGGCGTCAGGCAGTTCGTCGTCGGCACCGGTGGCGGAGGCCCGTACGGCTTCCGGGAACCAGCGGCCAACAGCGAGGTCCGGCGCAGCGGCACACCGGGCGTCCTGCGCCTCACGTTGGGTGCCGACGCATACGAGTGGGAGTTCGTCCCTGTCACCCCGGCCGCCGCGGACAGTGGCCGGGGCACCTGTCGTTGAGCCTCGCGGGTCAGTAGGTCACGACGCCGCGGAAGCGGAGCTCGCCGTTGACCAGCCGTTGGTAGCCCTCGTTGACCTTCTCCTTCGGGAAGACGTCGACCATGGGCTTGACGTCGCCGCGCGCGACGATCTCCAACGCCTCGGCCAGGTACTCCGGGCTGTTGTGGGCCGAGCCGACGACCTGGTAGCTGTGGCTCGTCACCGCCAGGGCCGGCAGCGGGAAGGCGTCGTCGGCCGAGATGCCCATCAGGACGATCTTCGCCCACGGGCGCAGGCCCGAGATGGCGTCGACCGCGGTCTCGTGCCGCGGCGAGGTGTGCAGCAGGACGTCCGCGCCGCCGGCGGCCTTGAGCTCGTCCCCGTTCGCGACCACGTCGTCGGCGCCGAGCTCGCGTGCGAGGTCGTGCTTCTCGGGCGAGTGGGTGATCGCGATGGTGTGGTATCCGGCCGCCTTGGCGAACTGCACTCCGAGGTGCCCGACTCCACCGATACCGCCGACGGCGACGCGCGCGTCCGGTTTCGGGTCGGCGCGGCGCAGCGCGGCCCAGACGGTGTAGCCGGCGCACACCGTGGGGGCGGCCAGCTCGTACGGGATGGCGTCGGGCAGCAGCACGGTCCCGGACTCGTCCGCGGCGATGTACTCCGCCTGCCCGCCGTCGACGTTGACGCCGGTCAGCACGGGGTTCTCGCAGTTGTTGGCGGTGACGAAGCTGTACGGATGGTGCTCGCGGCAGAAAGCGCAGCGGCCGCACGGCTTCTGCATGATCGGCAGGCCGACCCGGTCACCCACCTTGCGCTCGGTGACGCCCGGCCCGACGGCCACGACCTCCCCGACGCCTTCGTGCCCCAGCACCAGCGGGAACGGCCGGTACGACAGCACACCCCGGGCCATCAGCGCGTCGGTGTAGCACAGGCCGCAAGCGTGGATCTTGACCAGCACCTGGTGCGGCCCGGCGGACGGCATCGGAACGTCCCGCAGCTCCCACGGCGCGTTCACCTCGGGCACGACGGCGGCTTTCATCTCCTGCATCTCCACGGCTCCTCTCCGTGTGCCGGGGGGCTCTTCCACGCAAACACGCGAGCTGTGCGGCGGGCAGGGTCGGCGTTGCCATGGGTTCAGCAGACCCACCCAGCGATCCGCGTACAATGGCGAAATGCCCGCAAATGAGGCTTTGCGTGAATTTCTGCGGGCTCGGCGGGCGCGGCTGACGCCGGAACAGGTCGGGATTCCGGACGGCAACGGGCGTCGGCGCGTCGCCGGGCTGCGCCGCGAAGAGGTGGCCCAGATCGTCGCGGTGAGCGTCGACTACTACACGCGACTCGAGCAGGGCCGCGTCACGCCGTCGCACGACATCCTGCGCAGGGTCGGGCAGGCGCTGCGGCTGAGCGACGACGAATGCGCCCACCTGGTCACCCTGGCCCACGGCCCGCACGAGGAGACGGTCGACAGCGGCGACGAGCCGCGTCCCGAGCTGCGGTGGGTGCTCGACGCGATCCGCACGCCGGCGTTCATCCTGGGCCGCTGCCTCGCCATCGTGGGTACGAACGAGGCGGCGCGGCGGCTCCTCGTCGACTTCGACGCCCGCCCGGCGCGCGAGCGCAACCACGCTCGCTGGGTGTTCCTCGACCCGCTCGCGCGCGAACGCTATGTGGACTGGGACCTGGTGGCCCGCGACAACGTGGCGTCGTTGCGCCGGCAGGCCGGCCGCTTCCCGGACGACGAGCGGCTGGCCGAACTGGTCGAGGAGCTCACCGCCGCGTCGCCGGAGTTCGCCGCGTGGTGGCCGGAGCACGACGTGGTCCAGCACCGCCGCGGTTCCAAGCGTTACCGCCACCCGGTCGTCGGCGACATCACGGTGTCGTACGAGGCGTTCCCCGTCTCCGGCACCGACGACCAGATCCTCTACGTGTACGGCACGGAGCCCGGTTCCCCCTCCGAGGCCGCGCTGGAGCGCCTGCTGCGATAAGCACGACCGGAGCGACACGGACGGACTTGCACGCCGTTTGATACACGCCATTCGCTGGACAATCGCAATTTCGTTCTTTCGGGTGAAGAATTGCGTCCGCGAGTCGTTGATCCGACTTCGACGTCGGCTGAACGTCGCCTTGACGGCGCCTTCGAAACGCCGCAACCATCTTTGAGGAAATGCTCTTTCGAATCTCGAAAAGAGGTGTACGTAAATGAGCTTGGCAGGAAACCGAAATGCGAGACGGCTTGCGCTTCGGCGAATACGCGCGGGGCTCGTGGCCGTCGCCGTGGCCGCGACGTGCCTGGTGGCCTGGGCCGCACCCGCGCAGGCGCTGCCGTTGAGCGTGACCGTCACGATTGTCAGAGTGGCGGAATGCTGTGACGGCGGCCCGATCGACCTGACGTCGGAAGCCGATTTCTACGGCCGCACGACCATCGCGGGCGCCTCGACCGATTTCGGGGAGATCGAAGATAAATCGATTATCACGCCGGACTGGAAGGCGACCGAAACGGTCGACCACAGCGAGGCGACCACCGACGTGAAGATCGAGATATTCGACGAGGACGACGGCCTGAATTTCCGGGACAACCAGATCGACCTCACGAACAACGATGCTGACCGGGCGGTGAACTTCTCGATCGACCTGCATCCGGAGGACTCCCGCTGTTACTTCACCGGTGACGTCAGCGGACCGTGCGGGGCCGAGGTCAGGACCAACGGCAACGCGGACGACGGCGACGTCGGCGACATCACCCTCATGGTCGAGGTCAACGAACCGCCGCAGGCGCCCGGACGGCACGTCAGGTGCCTGCACTCTCCACTGTGGCCGCAGCCCGGCGATACCGTCACCATCACCGCCGAGGCGTTCGGCGACCAGCCCGACGGCGCCGGCCTGCCTCCGCTGATCTCCGACCAGTTGGACGTCTTCTTCTCGACCGACGGCGGTGCGACCCGACAGAAGATCGGTGGCTCGGGACGCCAGACGACGCTGAGCGCCACGCGCACCGTCGGCGCGGCCGGCTCGACCTTCTCCTACAGCTGCCTCGCGATCGACAGGCTCGAAGCCGTCGACTCCGGATGGCACACGGTGCAGGTCGGGGACCCACCGCAGGGACGCGCCGTGCCGGTGCTGCTGACGGCTCCCCGGGAGCGGGCGCTCGACGTCGTGCTGTTCCCGGCGACCACCAACGTCCGGAGTCAACCGAACAACCCGGCGAACACCACCTTGCTGACCTATCCGGTCTACAGCGGGCCGAAGGACGTCAACTTCGTCAACCATGCCCACGCGGCCGTCGCCGAGCTGATGCGAGAGCAACTCCTCCTGGAGAACCAGCGCGCCGTCAACGTCTATATTGCCCTCGACGGTGCCGCCACGGGCGGCTTCCGGGATCTGCAGGGCGGCGACGGCGTCGACGACACCTGCCAGCACCAGATGCCGGCCAACCTCGGCACCGACTACGGGTTCGCCCACGTCCGCTCGATCCTGCATCCCGCGACTCCGCCGCCCGGCGACAGGAACACCTTGCGGGAATGCGCCTTCAACCGGGTGCAGAGCGCCGAGGCCGGCGAGACCGGGGTGTTCATCCACGAGACCGGCCACTCCGCTTTCGAGCTGGCCGACGAATACTGCTGCAACGGTGGCTACTTCCAGACCCCCGACGTTCCCAACGTCTACAAGAGCCGGGACGCCTGCGTCGCTGACGTCGGCAACCTCGGCGGAGTCGCCAGCGACTGCCGCGGCATGGACTCGGTCTACGACCCCGACACCAACCCGGACTTCTGGGTCTCCGATCCGGCGTCCAACGACCTGATGAACGACAACACCTTCGCCCGGCGAGCCGATCGGCGACGCATCAACTTCGTTTTCGATCAATGCGACCAGGCGAATTGCTGAGGGGTCCCACGATGCCGAACCGCACTTCGTCCCGCCGGATGCGGCGGGCCCGCGTACCCATGCTGATAGTCGGTGCCGTCGGCCTGATGATCGGCGCGCTCCACGCGACCGCACAGGCGGTCCCCACCGTCGCGAACCCACTGAGCGATCCGGTTCCGCGGCCTGAATACGTCGACGACGCGCGCAGCTTCGTCGCCGAGATCGATTTCCAGTCCGCACAGTCCGGCACGTCGGCCGGCGTCGTGGTCGCGCACGTCGCCACGCCGGGGACCGCGTTCCTCCGGCCGGACCTGACGGTGTCCAGCATCGCCGACGCCGCGGTGCTGCGGTCGACCACGATGCCGAACCCGGCTCTCGCGTCCGCGGAGGGTGCGGGTCTCGTCAGCCAGGCGGGCCGCGGCCAGGTGCTCGTGCCCTATGACAGCCGGGTCGAGCAGATCAAGCTGGCCGACGAGGCCGGTGCCACCGTGGCCACGGTCGACACCACCGCGGCCGTCCGTGACTACTGCGTCGCGAACCCGAACGACCCGGACTGCCGCGAGAGTGACCTCTCGGTCGACGCCGTCGCGGCACCCGGTCCGCTGTTCGGCGTGATCGGCCGGCCGGTGACCATCACCGTGGCCAGCACGGTCGCCAACGCCGGGCCGGACGGCCCGACCGAGGCCAAGGTGGAGCGCGAGGTCGTGGCCGGCGCCGGCATCACCGTCAGCCCGGACGCTCCGGCCACCACGCCGGCCACCCTCGCGGTCGGCACGCCGCAGCGGCTGGAGAAGACGTACACGGTGACCTGTGCCCAGCCGGGACCGCGCACGCTCGACTTCACGACGACCGTGACTCCGCGGCGGGCGTTCGTCGTCGACGCGAATGCCGACAACAACCAGCGGACGGCGCGGCTCACGCTGGACTGCGCGGTCCCGGTGACCATCAACATCCACCCCGGCAGCGCACGGAACCCGGTCAACCTGAACGCCGCCAACGTGCCGACCGCGGTGCTCACCACGCGTGCGGGCGAGTACGGCAACCCGCTGGCGTTCGACGCGACGACCATCGTCGTCAGCGCGACCCGCTTCGGCTCGCCGGGCCTCCTGCTGCGCGGCCTCGGCGTGCCGGAGCTCCACGACAAGGTTCACAAGGAGGACTCGGTGGAGCGCGACGAGCGCACGCGCGACGGCGACCTCGACGCGATGCTCCACTTCGGACCGCCACGGGACGCACTCACGCCGACCGACACGACGGGTTGTGTCTTCGGCAAGTTCACCAGCGGCCCGTCGACCCAGACGAGCTTCTACGGCTGCGACACGGTCGACATCGTCCCCTAGTCGCCTGCGGTCGGCTGTCAGGTCGAACCTGACAGCCGACCGCCGACCCGGCTACCGTGCCGGTGGCGGTGCGGTGGTGTTGCGGACGACCAGGCTGGGGGAGAGCTTGACCTGGGCCGAGCGGCGTGAACGGTCGGCGATGCGTTCCAGCAGCAGCCGGGCCGCGTCGGCGCCGATCTGCCAGCCGGCCTGGTCGACGCTGGTCAGCGAGACCTGGCTGAACGAGGCGAACGTGGTGTTGTCGTAGCCGGCGACGGAGATGTCCTCCGGCACGGAAAGGCCCGCCTCGGCCACCGCGTCGAGCACACCCATCGCCGCGATGTCCGCCCCGGCGAAGATGGCCGTCGGCCGTTGCGGCCGCCCGAGCAACTCGCGGGCGCCCGTGTAACCGCCCTCGCGGGTGTAGGTCCGCGAGACCACGTCGATCTCGGACTCGAGACCGCGGTGGCGCATCGCGATCCGGTAGCCCTCGGCGCGGATCATGTTGGGCATCTCCTCGATGCACGACGGCTCGGTCTCTAGGTGTTCGATGTGCGCGATCCGGCGGTGTCCGAGCTCGACCAGGTGGTCGACGACCAGGGCGGCACCGGCGATGTCGTCGTCGGCGACCGTGTCGAAGATGGCGCTGCGGGCGTGCCGGCCGACGATGACCGTGGGGATGATGCCGGCGATGTGCTCCAGGTGAGCCCGCGGTGATACCGGTGCGATGAGGATGATGCCGTCCATGCTGCGGTCGATCATCGAGTCGATCGTCCTGGCCTCGGCCTGCTCGCCGGCGCATCCCGGCGCCAGCAGCACCTGGTAGTCGGTGCTGTCCAGCGACGCGGTCACTCCGTTGAGGACCTCCGGAAAGAACGGGTTGGCGATGTCCGGGACCATCACGCCCAGTGTGTACGTCTGGCCGCGCAACCCCCGCGCCGCGGCCGAGGGACGGTAGCCGAGGTCGGCGATCGCCTGGTGCACCTTCTGGCGCATGGCCGGGCTGGTGCCGTACGCGTTGCGCAGGACCTTCGAGACGGCGGTGGTGGACACCTGGGCGTGCCGGGCGACGTCGACGATCGTGACCCGTCGCTGTTGTACCGGGCGTGCCATGACCCCCACCTTTGTGGAAAACGTTTGCCGATGGCAAGCGGATCGCCGGCCGTCCGCGTGAGGCTACGTACCAAGGCACTGCTCGACAAGACCCTTGACGTCGATCCGGTGAACTTCTAGGGTCGGGCGAAACATTTGGGCAACGTTACCCACGACAGTGGTTGATCCTTACGCCCCCCGCTGGAGCCGCGTACCAAGGGATTGGCTGGCCTTCCGTATGAAACGTTCCAATGCGCCGTGGTGGTTCGTGATACCCGCGATGGTGCTGTTCGCCTTCGTCGTGCTGATGCCCAGCGTCCGCGGCGTCTACTACGCCTTCACCGACTGGGACGGCCTCGACCCGAGCTTCTCCTTCGTCGGCCTCGACAACTTCGTCGAGATGTTCCGGGACCCGGACGCGAAGCAGGCGATCTGGCACACCCTGCTGATCGCGGTCTCGATCACGGTCATCCAGAACGGGTTCGGCCTCGCCCTCGCGCTCGGCGTCAATACGATGATCAAGTCGCGCAACGTCCTGCGGGTGTTCCTGTTCGCGCCCGCCGTGATCACGCCGATCGTCACCGCGTACCTGTGGCGCAACCTGCTGGCCCCGGACGGCGCGGTCAACAGCCTGTTCGGCGCGCTGGGGCTGCACTCCTGGCAGCAGAACTGGCTCGGGGATCCCGAACTCGCGCTCTGGTCGATCGTCGGCGTGATCGTCTGGCAGTTCGGCGGCTACTCGATGGTCATCTTCCTGGCCGGCATGCAGTCGATCCCCAAGGACATCTACGACGCCGCGGCGATCGACGGCACAGGACCCGTGCGCCGCTTCTGGTCGATCACCCGGCCGTTGCTGGCGCCGGCGTTCACGATCAACCTGATGCTCTCGATCATCGGCGGCATCAAGCTGTTCGACCAGGTGTACGCGCTGACCGGCGGCGGACCCGGCCACGCCACCGACACGCTGTCCACCCTCATCTACAAGGACGCGTTCACTCTCGGCGAGTTCGGCTACAGCATCGCCCTCGCCGTCATCCTCACCGTCATCGTCGCGGTCGCCTCCACCGGCCAGTACCTGGTGCTGGCGCGCAACGAAAGGGCGGCCTCATGAACCGCTACAGCCGGCGGACCTTCGGCCTCGAACTGCTGATGATCGGCGTCGCGCTCGTCGTCGCCTTCCCGATCTACGTCCTGGTCAACCTCGCCGTGCGGCCGCCGTCGGACACCTCCTCGCCCCTGCGCCCGACCCTCGCGCCGACGTTGGACAACTTCACCCAGGCCTGGCAGCAGGGCGCGCTCGGGGGCGCCCTGGCCAACAGCGCCCTGGTCACCGTCGTCAGCGTGCTCGTCGTCATCGCGATCTCGGCGCTGGCCGCGTACCCCCTCGCCAGGGTCACGGCGCGATGGTCGCGCGGCGTGTTCCTGCTGATCATGCTCGGGCTGATGCTGCCGTTCCAGCTCGCCGCGCTCCCGCTCTACCAGACGATGCGCGACCTGCACCTGCTCGGCAGCGCGTGGGCGCTGATCCTGTTCTACGCGGGCCTCCAGGTGCCGTTCACGACGTTCCTCTACATCGGGTTCCTGCGCGCGCTGCCCCGCGACTTCGAGGATGCGGCGTTCATCGACGGCTGCACCTCGTGGGAGGCGTTCCGGCACGTCGTGTTCCCGATGCTCAAGCCCATCACCGTCACGGCGATCGTGCTGAACGCGGTCAGTATCTGGAACGACTTCTTCACGCCGCTGCTGTACCTGTCCGGCAGTACGCAGCAGACCGTACCGGTCGCCATCTCCGGCTTCGTCGGTCAGTACGTGTCCGACTGGAACCTGATCTTCGCCGCACTGCTGATCAGCATGATCCCGATCCTGGTCGTCTATTTCGCGCTGCAACGCAGCATCATCAACGGCTTCGCCGGAGGGCTGAAGGGATGACGCATCCGTACGGTCTGCGGACCGAGCAACGAGTCGAACCGCTCGGGCTGGACGCCACCCGGCCGCGGCTGTCCTGGCGGCTGCGCTCCGACCGGCGCGGCGCCGCCCAGAGCGCCTACCGACTCACCGTCGCCGCGCACGCGGCCGACCTCGACGACCCGCGTCGCCTGCTCTGGGACAGCGGACACCGCCCCACCGGGGACATCGAGGTGACCTGGGACGGTCCGGCGCTGCAATCGTCGACCCGCTACCACTGGCGGGTCGAGGTCTGGGACGAGCGCGGCGAGGGCCCGTCGGTCGGGCACAGCTGGTTCGAGACGGGTCTGTTGCACCGCGCGGACTGGTCGGCGGTGTGGATCACCCGCGATCCGGCCGGCCTGCCACTGGTCGACCCCCCGACCGACGACGACGAGCCCGGCCGGCCGGCGCTCCAGCTACGCCGCACCTTCGAGCTGGACCGCATCCCCGTCCGCGGCCGCCTGTACGCCACCGCCCGCGGCGTCTACGAACCCCGGCTCAACGGGCAGCGGGTCGGCGACCGGGAGCTCTCGCCCGGCTGGACCGACTATCGCCACCGGATCCAGTACCAGGCCTACGACGTCACCGACCTGCTGCGCGACGGCCGCAACGTGCTCGGCGCGGTGGTGGCCGACGGCTGGTGGTCCGGGTACCTGGGGTTCGACCCGCGCCGTCCCGCCCAGCACTACGGGGACCACCCGAGCTTCCTGGCGCAGCTGGTCGTCGACTTCTCGGACGGTTCCCGGCAGGTGGTCGCCACCGACGCCCACTGGACGGAGCGGCCTGGCGCCATCCGCTCGGCGGACCTGCTGATGGGGGAGCACGTCGACGCCCGCCTGGCGGTGCCCGATTGGGACGCGCCGCACGGCTCGGACGCCGGCTTCACGCGGGTGGCCGTCGACGACACCGACCCTGGCCCGCCGGTCGCCGAACCCGACCAGCCGATCCGCGTCATCCGCGACGTCACGCCGGTCGCGCTGCACCGGCGCGCGCCGGGCCGCACGATCGTCGACTTCGGACAGAACCTGGTCGGCCGGGTACGGCTCACCCTGCGCGGCGCGGCAACAGGCCGGCGGATCACCGTCCGGCACGCCGAGGTGCTCGACGACGGCGAGCTCTACCTGGACAACCTGCGCCGCGCCGACGCGACCGACACGTACGTGGCGGCCGGCACGGGAAGCGAGGTCTTCGAACCCCGGTTCACCGTCCACGGCTTCCGCTACGCCGAGGTCGACAACCATCCCGGCGAGCTGGAGATCGTCGCCCGGGTGCTGCACAACGACACCCCGTTCGACGGGACGTTCGAGTGCTCGGACCCGATGGTCAACCAGCTCCAGTCCAACATCACGTGGAGCCAGCGAGGCAACTTCGTCGCCGTCCCGACCGACTGCCCGCAACGCGACGAGCGGCTCGGCTGGCTCGCCGACGCGCAGATCTTCACCCCGACCGCCAGCCGCAACGCCGACGTATCGGCGTTCCTCGCCCGCTGGCTGCGTGACGTCGTCGACGGGCAGGACGCGGACGGCGCCTTCCGCGACGTCGCACCGGCCGTCTGGATCGACCGCGAGGCCGCACCCGCGTGGGGCGACGCTGGCGTGATCATCCCGTGGCACCTGTGGCGCACCTACGGCGACCGCGTGACGCTGGAACGCTCCTTCCCGTCGATGGTGGCTTGGGTCGACCACGTCCGCCGACACAACCCGGACCTGCGCTGGCGTCACCGCACCGGCAACTCCTACGGCGACTGGCTCCAGGTCGACGCCGTCACGCCGAGAGACGTGCTGTCGACCGCGTACTTCGCCCGCAGCGCCGAGATCGTCGCGGCCGCGGCCGAGGTGCTCGGACACCACGACGTCGCGATCGAGTACCAGGGACTGCACGGTGCGATCCGGGCCGCGTTCATCGACTCGTACGTCGGTGACAACGGGACGGTCGAGGGCGGCACCCAGACCGGCTACCTGCTCGCCCTCGCCTTCGGGCTGCTGCCGCCCAACCTCGTGCGCGCCGCGGCCGACCACCTGGCCGCCGACATCGAGAAACGCGACAACCGGCTGACCACCGGGTTCCTGGGCGTCGCGCTGCTGTGTCCGGTGCTGACCCAGCACGGCCGGGCGGACCTGGCGTACGCCCTCCTGCACCAGGCGGAGTTCCCCAGCTGGGGCTACTCCATCCGGCACGGCGCGACGACGATCTGGGAGCGCTGGGACGGCTGGACCGAGCACGGCGGGTTCCAGTCGCCGGCGATGAACTCCTTCAACCACTACAGCCTCGGCAGCGTCGGTGACTGGCTCTACAGCCGCGTCGCCGGCATCGACCAGACGCCGACCTCTGTCGGTTACCGCGAGCTGTCGCTGCGGCCGGTTCCCGGCGGCCGGCTGACCTGGGCTCGCGCCCAGCAGGAGACCGTACGCGGCACGGTGGCGTGCGGCTGGTCGATCAAGAACGAGCGGATCACCGTGACCGTCACGGTCCCGCCCGGCAGCACAGCCACTCTCGAGATTCCCACCTCCGACCCGGCCAGCGTCAAGGAAGGCGGCCGGCCGGCCGCCGACCAACCGGGCGTACGCACAGTCCAGCCGTCAGCCGCCGGAGCCACGGTCGGGCTGGCGTCGGGGCGCTACACCTTCAGCGCCGCGTATCAGGGCGCCTAGTCCCTCAAGACTCAGTGGGAGAGCAGATGAAGAGATCGAAATTGGCGGCCCTGATCGCGGCGACGGCCACCGTCACGCTGGCCGCCGCCTGCGGCGGCGGCACCAACGCGGCCTCGGGCGACAAGGCCCAGGACAACACCCTCACCCTCGCGTCGGTCGACCAGGGCTCCGTCGAAGAGGTCGTCAAGGCCTTCGAGGCGAAGAACCCCGGCGTCAAGGTCAACTTCACGACGAGCGGCGCCGACCAGTACCAGCAGCAGATCCGCACCCAGCTCGCCTCGGGAACCGCGCCGGACGTCATGTCGGTGTGGCCCGGCAACGGCAACCCCGGCGCCACCTACGTGCTGGCCAAGCCCGGCTACCTGCTCGACCTGTCCGACCAGGCATGGGCGGCGAAGTATCCCGAGGCGGTCAAGAGCGTCGCACAGTACGAGGGCAAGACGTACAACGCGATCTTCGGCCTCAACGGCATCGGCGCGGTCTACAACGAGGACGCGTTGGCCAAGGCCGGGCTCACCGCGCCCGAGACCTGGACGCAGCTGCTGGACTTCTGCCGGGCCGCGGTGGGCAAGGGCACGCCGGCGTTCGCGCTCGGCATCCAGGACAACTGGGTCACCCAGCTGGTCCTGTACGCCCTGGTCGCCACGACCGTCTACGCCGACGACCGTGACTTCGACAAGAAGATGCAGGCCGGACAGGCGACCTTCGCCAACTCGCCGTGGACGGCCGCGATGGCCAAGTACCAGGACATGGACAAGGCCGGCTGCTTCCAGAAGAACCCGCTCGGCACGAGCTACGAGGCCAGCCAGCAGCTCGCCGCGACCGGCAGGACGCTGGGGTTGGTGCAGGGCAACTGGGTGATCGCGCTGCTCAAGAAGCAGAACCCGAGCGGCAGGTTCACCATCAGGCCGCTGCCGGCCACCGACAATCCGGCCAGCTTCGTGATGCCGGCCGCGGCCGGCGCCGGGTACGGCGTCAACGCCAAGGCCAAGAACAAGGACCTGGCGCTCAAGTTCGTCAACTTCGTCATGTCGCCGGAGGGCATGAACCTCTACGTCAAGCAGCAGGGCGGCGTGCCGGCCCTGGCCGACACCGGCTACGACCTTGACCCGTCGCTGACCGAGCTCGCCGACTTCATCAACCAGAACCGCACGGTGCCGTTCATGGACCAGCTCTGGCCCAACGCCAAGGTCCAGCAGACGATGCTCAGCGGCCTGCAGGAGATCTTCAGCAAGCAGTCCACACCGGACAAGGTGCTGGCCGCGATGGACAAGGACTATGCGGCCGGCACGTGACGTGATTGCCCATTGCTTTCCACCCGACTTCATCTGGGGCGCCGCGACCGCGGCGCACCAGGTGGAGGGCATCGACGACCACGCCGGCAAGCGGACCGGGTTGCCGCTGTTCGTCTCCGAGAACGGCATCGGCACCACCGAGGACCGGGAGCGGGTCGACTACCTCGACGGTCACCTCACCGCCGTGGCCACCTCTGGACGGCTCGCCGCCCTGCGCGAGCCGAGCACCACCTGACTGCGAGGAAGGGAGAACCGGTGCAAACCAACAGACGCACGGCGACCGCGATGATAGGCGGGTTCCTGGCCTTGACCCTCGTGGCGCCCCAGTTCACGACGGGAGCGTCCGCGCACGCGAATTCCGGAGGCGACGTCGAGGTCGTCAACCTCGCCGTCGACGGCCGCTACGACTCACCGATGGGGCTGGACCACCAAGCGCCGACCCTGAGCTGGCAGATCATGCAGACCCGCCGTGCCGCCGCGCACCCCTGCTACCGCCCCCACGCGAAGGTCGCCTGTCCCGGCGACCGGCAGACCGCCTACGAGATCCAGGCCGCTGCGGACGCCGGCAAGCTCGAGGACGGCAAGCTGATCTGGTCCTCCGGCAAGGTCGCCAGCGCCGACCAGCGCGCGGTCTTCGACAAGACCCTGCGCTCGCGCGACACCGTGGCCTGGCGTGTGCGGGTCTGGGACGCGGGCAAGCGGCCGTCGGACTGGTCGCAGCCGGCCACCTGGTCGGCGGGCCTGCTCCACCAGAGCGACTGGGGCGACGCGCGGTGGATCGACTACCCCGGCCGGGCCGAGAGCCAGCCGCTGCCGATCTTCGCCCGCCAGTTCTCCGTCCCGCGCGGCAAGAAGATCGCCGACGCGCGGCTCTACCTCTCCGGAGTCGGCCTGCACCATGCGACGGTCAACGGCCGGGAGGTGACCGACGAGGTCCTGGCCCCCGGCAACTCCAACTACCAGCTCTCCAGCGAGTACCGCACCTACGACGTCACCAGGGCGCTGCGGGACGGCGCCAACACGATCGGCGTCGAGCTCGGCAACGGCACCGCGTACGTGCGGCGCAACGTGACCAACCCTGCGGTGGGGCGCACGTCGCCGTACTCGTGGTGGCAGAGCCAGCTCAAGGGCAACGGTCTGCTCGTCGCCGACGCCCCGTCCGGCGCGACCACCGTCCAGGTCGACAGCGTCACCGGCTATCACGTCGGGGGAACGGTCAACATCGACACCGGTGACGGCGGTGACCGGCTGGAGTCGCGCACGATAACCGCGATCGGGCCCGCCGGCATCACCTTCACCCCCGCGCTCGCGACCGCACACGCTGCCGGCGCGAAGGTGACCGGGTCGGGCAACAACATCGCCGCGAGCGACGCATCGGCCGGCGCGGCCGTCACGCCGCGGTTCATCGGCCGGCTGGAGGTCACGTACCGCGACGGCAGCCGTTCGGAGATCATCACCGACCGGTCGTGGCGGACGGCGCTCGGTCCGTTGGTCACCGACGCCTGGTACTCCGGTGCCGACTACGACGCCCGTCGCGAACAGCCGGGCTGGAACCAGGCCGGGTCGAACCTCGGCCCGACCGCCAAGCGCCGCGACGGCACGGCGACCGAGTGGGTCAGTGCGGGCATCGCCCCGCCCCCGAACCTGGCGACGCGGCTGGTCGCCCGGGCCGGCGAACCGGTCGTGGAACAGGAACGGTTCAGGCCGGTCTCGGTGACCAACCCGGTGCCCGGCACCTGGGTCTTCGACTTCGGTCAGAACATCGTCGGCTGGCCCGAGCTGCACCTGCGGGACCTGCCGGCGGGCACCACCGTCAAGGTGGCACCGGCGGAGTCGTTGAACCCCGACGGCACGGTCAACCAAAACTCGCTAGGTCCCGGCGGCCGTGGTGCCGACCTGTTCAACACCTACACCACCCACGGCGCGCGTAAGGGCGAGTCGTGGCATCCGCTGTTCAACTACTTCGGCATGCAGTGGGTCCAGGTCACTGGTCTGCCCGAGGGCTACGTGCCGACCCGCGACCTGGTCACCGGCGTGCGGCTGCAGGCTGACACGCCGGTCGCGAGCGAGTTCACCACGTCCAACGCGCGGATCAACCGGATCCACAAGATGGCTCGCTACTCGTTCGCCGGCAATATGATGTCGGTCTTCACCGACTGCCCGGGCCGGGAGAAGCTGTCATACCCGGCCGACTACACGATGCCGATGGGCTCCATCCACCGCGACTACGAGCTCGGCGCCTTCCTGCGCACGTCGATGCACCACCTCGTCGAGGGCCAGTCGGTCGCCGACACCCCGATGGCCGGCAACGTGGCCTTGAAGACCCCCGTGTACGACTGGGGCTACACGGGGCGGTTCGGCGACGAGATCAACTGGGGCAACGCCATCATTCTCGTCCCGGCGATGCTGTACGAGTTGTACGGCGACACCCAGACGATGGCGACCTACTACGACCGGATGACGAGGTTCGTCGACTACATCCAGCGGCAGAAGGTCGGCACCGGCGAGAACGCGCACATCGTCGACGCGGCCCTGACCGACTGGGTGTCGGCGGAGGACACCTCGGGCCGGATCACCGGCACGTGGGGCTACTACGTGATGATCTCCAAGATGGCGATGATGGCCGGACTCACCGGACACGCCGCCGACGCGGCGGAGTACACGGCGCTGGCCGGGCAGATCAAGGACGCCTTCAACCGCGCCTTCTTCAACGACACGCTGGGCTACTACACCGCGGCCGGCAACGCCGGGACCGCCGGTGCGACCCAGTCGGCTCAGGCACTCGCGCTCGACGCGGGCCTGGTTCCGCAGGACAAGCGGCAGGGCGTCGTCGACCAACTCGTGTCCAATGTGTACTCGTTCCACCCCGAGGGTGACGGCCCGCACTTCAGCGGTGGCACCATCGGGATGTCGCCGACCGTGCGCAGCCTCGCCGCGGCCGGTCGCGACGACGTGCTCTGGGACCTGCTCCAGGAGGACGACTACCCGAGCTACGGCTACTTCATGGCGTCCACGTCAGAGAACCCGGGCGGTTTCACCACCATCGGGGAACGTTGGACGCGCGGCAGCTCGAAGAACCACATGATCCTCGCCCAGATCGAGGAGTGGTTCCAGAGCGGGGTGATCGGCATCCGCTCGGCGCCGGACACGGTCGCCTACGACAAGCTGGTGATCCAGCCGAAGGCGGTCGGGGACCTCACGTACGCCAAGGGCAGCTACAGGACCCCCAAGGGTTTCGCGCGGAGCGCGTGGACGAAGTCCGACGGGCGCTTCGAGCTGAAGGTCACGGTGCCGACGAACACAACGGCGCAGGTGTGGGTGCCGACCGATGACGGGCAGTCCGTCCGCACACCGGCGCGGGCCACGTTCGAGCGGGTCGAGGGCGGCTACACCGTCTTCACCGTCCCTTCCGGACAGTTCACGTTCACGGCCGTCCAGGACGGGCCGTGACGTCGTAGGCGGGGCCAGGGGGTTTCCTCGGAACCCCCTGGCCCTTGTCAGCCGAATACCGCCTACCGCTCGGCCGCCAGGAGGACGGCGAGCGCGGCGAACCCGTACGTGAGGCCGGCGACCGCGGCGATCCCACCGACCAGCAACGGCCCGCCCATGGTCTTGCCCAGGCGCTCCTGCGGGGTGTTCGCGGCCAGCGCCGCGAAGCCGAGCGAGGTGATCAGGCCGGTGCCGACCCCGATCAGCGCGGCCGCGACGAGCACGCCGGCCAGGCAGGGCAGGGTGGCCGCCGCCACCCCGGCGGCGGTAACTCCCGGGCGCGCGCTCAGGCCGGTGCGTGCGGTGAAGTCACCCGTCGTCGAAAGCCCGCCCCGTGCGGGGCTGCACGAAGGCCGCGCAGAGCGCCAGGACGGACACGGCGGCCCCGGTGGCGATGGTCCCGAGGCCGGCGGCGCGACCCGACACGGGGAGGAGCCCGACTCCCACGGAGAGGGCCGCGGTCGCGGCGGCCAATGCGGCAGCAGGGCCGAGGAAAGCCGGGGCGGTCAGAACCGACCTCAGCGCGGGCCGCGCCAACCGCCAAAACGCCGCCTACAGTAGGAAACGTGGCCAGGCAGCTGAAGACGGAACGCCTGAACCTGCGGCCGTGGCGGCTCGATGACGCGGAGGCGGCGCTGCCCATCTATGGCGCGTCGAACGTCGCCCGGTGGCTGAGCCCCGCCATGGACACCGTCGCCGACGTCGACGCGATGCGGCTCCTCCTGCAGCAGTGGATGGCCGAGGACCAGCGGCTGCCGGCGCCGGCCGGCCGTTGGGCCATCGAGCTCACCGCTGACCGCACGCTCGTCGGCGGGGCCATTCTGCTGCCGCTGCCGCCGGACGGCCTGGACCTCGAGATGGGGTGGCAGCTACACCCCGACCATTGGGGCCAGGGGTACGCGTCAGAGGCCGGGCGGGCGGTCGCGCGGTGGGCCTTCGACGAGGGGTACGACGAAGTTGTCGCGGTGGCCCGACCGGCGAACACCCGGGCGCAGGCGACGGCCCGGCGCATCGGCATGGAGTGGGTCGGCGAGACCGAGAAGTACTACGGGTTGCGGCTACAGGTCTTCCGTCTGCGCCCGTCGGACCTCGGCTAGCCAGCGATCCGGCTTGGCTTCCCGGGGAGCGGGTCTTGCGGGTCAGTGTCCGAAGGCCCACGCCACCATCAGCGGAAACTCGTTCTTCCAGAAAGCGTCGCCGTGCGAGCCGGTCCGCTCGGTCATGACGACGTCGCCGTCCGCCTCGTGCAACGCGTCCGCCCACCGCTTCGCGTTGGTCAGGAAGAACGGCTCCTCGGTGCCGGCGACGAGGTACGTGCGCGGGAGCCGGGCGGGCAGCGCGGCGGGCGGCGGGTAACCCGCCCCGGGCGAAGCGCAGAGGACCGCGCCGTAGATGTCGGGATGGCGCAGCCCCATGGCCAGCGCGAGTTCCGCGCCGGCCGAGACCCCGAACACCGCGGTCCGACCGGCCGGCAGCCTGACGGACAGGCGGTTCGCCGCCCATCGCCGGACGTCTTCGACGAAGAACTTCTCGTGGGCCTCGAACCGTCGCGGGTCGAAGGCGAACGCAGCCGTGCTGCGGCCCGGTGAGTACTCGTGCAACCGCAGCGTCTCGTCCTCGACCCGGTGCGCGCCGACGATCATCGTCGGTGGCAGCTCCGCGGCCTCCAGAGACGGTCCCCACGACGCGATCAGTTGCCCATCGCAGGCGAAGACGATCGCTTCTGCCGCGGCCTCCGGGACGTAGGCGGTGACCTGCCGCCCTCCGTCGTACGCCAACGTCTCGGTAATGAACATAGGCGTGGCCTCCCGCACCACCTTGAGCCGTGCGGGCCCCGATAATCAAGGATGGGCCAGACGCGGATGATCACCCTTGCTGACGGCAGACGGCTGAGCTGGCACGAGTTCGGAGACCCGGACGGGTCCCCGGTCGTCTACACGGCGGGGACACCGGTGTCGGGTCTGGGCGGCGCCAGCTACGACGAGACGGCCCGCGCAGCCGGCCTGCGTTGGATCTCGCCGGACAAACCCGGCTACGGCGACTCCAGTTACCAGCGCGAGCGGACCGTTGCCAGCTGGGGTGACGACCTGGCCACGCTGACCGGTCATCTGCGCCTGGACCGGTTCGCGCTGGCGGGTGAGTCCGGCGGCGCCCCGTTCACCCTGGCCGCCGCGCACCAACTCGACAAGCGGGTCAGCGTGGTCGCCCTGATCGCGGCGGGCGGGCCGATGAGCCCGGCCGACCGGGCGGGCATGAAGCCAAGCGCCAGGCTCATGAACTGGCTGGCCAGGAACGCGCCGGCACTCAACAGGGTCCGCGTCGCGGCGATGCGCCGGGAGCTGGTCAGCGCTGAGCGGCGCGAGCGCTCTCTGCGCCACGCGATGGCGGAGGACCCCGAGCATGCCGCCGCCTTGCGCGTCGAGTTCGAGGCCGTCGCTGACGCGCTGCGGCAGGGCTCACGCGCCACGGCGCAGGAGCTCGCCCTGATCAAGCGCCCGTGGACGTTCCCGCTAGGCGAGGTCAGGACGCCGGTGCACTTGTGGCACGGCGCTCTTGACCGCAACGCGCCGGTCGCCTTCGCCCGCAGCCTCGCCCGCCAGCTGCCCGACGCCACCCTGCACCTCAGCGAATCATCGGGACACGACGTCGGCGTCGATCGCAGCGCCGAGATCATGTCCGTGCTCGTCTCTCGCATGACATAGAGGTTGTCCGCGCCGGCTGCGCCATACCCCAGCGGTGTGCGGGTGGGCGGGGACGACCCCGCCCACCCGCTGGATGGCCTACGTCCCGCCGACGACGACCACGGCGCCCGTTGCCGCCTCGATGCGGTGAATGGGCTCGACGTCGACGAATTCGTACCTGTCGCTGCAGCTGACGATCCCGACAGCGACCATGTCGTTCGTCGCCGCCGTGCCGGTGTTCCACCGGGTGACCGGCCCGCCCGAGTCGCCGCCCACCACCGAGCCGTCGTTCGTGTTGCCGGCTGATGGGACTCGGGCTGGTTGGCGCCCAGCACGTCGTGCCCGACTCGGCGACGCTCGCCGACATCACACCGGTCGCCCGGCTCGTCGAGGAACCCGAGGCGTTCGTCGTGCGCCGGGACTCCCCGCTGCGCACCATGGCCGACCTCACCGCGGCCTGGCTGAAGGCGCCGGTGGACCTGGCTGTCGGCGGCGGCTCGACCACGGGCGGCCCCGACCACCTGGCTCCGATGCTGGTCGCCCAGGCACTCGGCGTGCCGCCGCGATCGGTGAAGTACGTCCGCTACGACGGCGGTGGAACCCTGTTGGCCGCGGCGCTCGCCGGACGGGTCGCCGTCGCGGTATCCAGCCTCGGCGAGTACGCGCAGCAGATCGTCTCCGGCCAGCTCCGGGTCCTCGCGGTGACCGGCGCGGCCCGGACGCCGGGCGTGGACGCCCCCACCCTGCGCGAGGCCGGCATCGACGTCGTCTTCCTCAACTGGCGCGGGCTCGTCGCACCGCCCGGCCTGAGCGCGAACGACGAGCGACGGCTGTCGGGCATCGCCGAGCAGTTGCATGCCTCGCGGGCCTGGCAGGACACGGTGGCCCGCAACCCGTGGGCCGACGCGTACCTGCCAGGAGCGGCATTCGGGACGTTCCTGCGCGACGCCGACGCCTTGCGCTCGCGCACGTTGGCCTCTCTCGGGCTGGCGGCCGGCTAGTTGGCGGCCTGCGCCGCCGACCGCCGCGACCAGGTTGGCGTCGGCGGGACCGCCCACGGCCGCGGTGTTCGGCGCCTTCCGGGGAGCGGCCACGGCACGAAGCCGGTAGCAAGCCCGGCGTTGACCCTCCGGCCGATCGAGGAGAAGCTGACCCATGACCTCGCGCCCCGTCGTGGCGCCCACGTGGGCTGACCTCGAACTCGCCTGGACCGTCGTCAACGCGACGCTGCCGCCGACCCCGCTCCTGGACCCGGAAGGCGCCGGGCCGGCACTCAAGCTCGAAAGTCTCCAACCGACGGGGTCCTTCAAGGTACGCGGCGCGTTGGCCGCACTGTCCACGCTGGCGCTCGACACCCCTGTCGTCACCGCCTCCGCGGGCAACCACGGACTCGGCATCGCATGGGCGGCGCGGCGCCTCGGGCACACGGCCACTATCGTCACGGCCGAGACCGCTTCGCCCGCCAAGGTTGCCGCGTTGCGCGCGCTCGGCGTCCGCCTGGTCCAGGTCGGCACCTCGTTCGACAACGCCGAGCGGCACGCGCTTCGCCTGGCCGAGGAGGGGGCGCACTACGTGTCTGCGTACAACGACCCCGCCGTCATCGCCGGCCAGGCGAGCATCGGTTTCGAACTGGCCACCCAGATGCCCGGCCCCGTGACCGTGGTCTGCGGGGTCGGCGGCGGCGGCTTGGCCTCCGGCCTCGGCCTGTGGGCAGCCAGGCAGCCCGGGGTGCGGATCGTCGGCGTCGAGGCCGCCGGGTCACGGGCCTTGTCCGCGGCCGTGGCAGCAGGGCGCCAGGTCACGGTCGATGTCGGACCGACGCTGGCCGACGGGATGGCCGGCAACATCGAGCCCGGCTCCGTCACCGTCGACCTGGTCGCCCGCCACGTCGACGAACTGGTCTCGGTCACGGAAGAGCAGATCCGGCATGGCGTACGCCATCTCGCGTTCGACCGGGGCATCGTCGCGGAGGGATCCGGCGCGGTGGCCGTCGCCGCCGTGCTGGCCGGCCTCGTTCCGTCGGAAGCCCCGGTCGTCGCGGTCGTCTCAGGACGGAACATCACCGCGTCAGCGCTCACCGCCGTGTTGGAGACGACAAGCGTGCGTCCCTGAGCCCTGGGGGTCGAATACCCCCGAAATCGGATCACAGCCGACAGATGCGAGGTACGTTCACGAAACCAGGGTTCACCGTCTCTCCTGCAAGGGCGGCTGTCCATGAGTGTTGCGAGTCGACGTTGGCCGTCCGCGATCCTTCTCGCCGTCCTCGCGCTGGGGCTGGTCACCGCCGGAGACCACCGCGTCGCGACAGTGGGCGCCGGCGACGGCGGCCCGGCGGCGCCGGCCGGCGATCCGGACAGCCAGAAGATCGCCGATATCGTCGCGCGGAAGATGAAAGAGCGGGACCTCACCGGCGCCGTGTACGGAGTGTGGCGCGGCGACGAGGTGATCGCCCTGGGCGCGGCGGGCGACTCGCCGATCGGCCTGCCGGCGACCGCCGACATGCTCGTGCGGATCGGGCAGCCGATGGAGCCGATGCTCTCCACCGTGCTGCTGCAACTCGACGGCGAAGGTGTGCTCAGCCAGGACGAGCCGATCGCCAAGTGGCTGCCCGACTTCCCCCGGGCTGACACGATCACGCCCAGAATGCTCGCCAGCAGCACGTCCGGCGTGTCGGACTACGTGACGAACCCCACCTTCCTGCAGCAGTTCTACGCGAACCCCTTCACCGGGTTCACCAGCGAGCAGCTGCTCGCCCTCGCCAACGAGCGTCCGCCGCTGTTCGCGCCGGGGACCAGCTTCGCGTACGCCCACAGCGATCTGGTCCTGCTGGGTGACGTGCTGGAGAGGGCGACCGGCGAGCCGCTCGCCGACCTGCTGCGGGAGCGGATCCTCGAGCCGCTGGGCATGCGTGAGAGCGAGGTCGTGCTCACCTCGCGGATCAGCGAGCCGTTCCTGCACGCGTACACCAACGAACGCGGCGTCTTCGAGGACTCGACCTTCTGGAACCCCACCGCGTTCCTCCACAGTGGAAATATGACGACCACCGTGGCCGACATCGCCACCTGGATCCGGGCGCTCGCCGACGGCCGGCTCCTGACTCCGCAGCAGCACGAGGAGATGATGGCGCCGTCGACCGCCGGGCTGGCGGGCCTCACGGACACCAAGTTCTTCGCCTACGGGGTGGCGCACGACGGCGACTGGTTCTTCATGAACCCGGCCTACGCGGGCTACGACGGGGTCGTGTACTACGACACGAAGACACAGACGCTGGTCATCGCGTACGTGACACTGGGCCCGAAGTCCAACGCGAACACCGACAACGCGCTCTCACCGGGCAAGGAGATCGCCACGCTGCTCGTCCCGGACCGGCCGCCGGGGGTCTGACCGATCTCCCTCGCACGGGGGAGCGGGATGGCTCGCGGAGGTGAGTTCGGACCCGCCTCGGCCACCTAGCGTCGATCGCATGGCAATCGCTGTCACGGCGACGTCAGGCGCCGCCCCGTCCGAAGCCGGTCCACACAGGAAGGTCGGGCGCGGGTGGGCCGTCCTGCGGCTGACCCGGCCGTGGTTCTGGCCGCTCGGCCTGGCGGGCGCGGTCTTCGGCGCGGTGATGGCCACCGGCGACTGGTCGCCCACCCGCGGCGCCGTGCCGGCAAGTGTCGCCGCCGTCCTCGTGCTCGGTCCGCTGCTGTGGACCTGGGTGTTCGCCCTCAACGACCTGCACGACCTGCCCAGCGACCGACGCAACCCGCGCAAGGCCACCGCTCCGCTGGTGACCGGTCAGCTCACCCCGGCTGACCTGTATCGCTGCGCCCGCTGGTCCGCCGTCGCAGCCGTCGTGGTGGCGACCGTCGCGGGACCCACGTTCCTCGTAGGCACGGTGGTCGTGCTCCTGCTCGGCTGGCTCTACAGCGTCCCGCCGGTCCGGCTGAAGACCCGCCCCGGTGCGGACGTGGCCGTCAACGCCGTCGCGGTCGGGGTGCTCGGCCCCCTCGGCGGATGGTCCCTGCACCGCCCGGTCCTCGACTACCCGCCCGTCCTGGTCGCCCTCGGCCTGCTCGTCGCCGCCGCGCTGTACCTGCCCACGACCGTGATCGACCACGCCGCCGACCGGGCCGCCGGCTACACGACGACCGCCGTGCGGTGGAGCGTGCCGGCGTGCTATCACGCGGGCCTCGTCTCGTGGGTCGCGGCCAACGCGCTCTGGCTGGCCTGCTGCCACCTCGACGTGTTCGTCGAGCGCGACTCGTGGCTGCTCCAGACCGTCGCGGCGCCACTGCTGGTCGGGGTCTACGCCGTCGTGTCCCGGCGACCGTCGATCCCACGGCTCGCGGTCGTCGCCGCCGCGTTCGCCGTCCCCGCGGCGGACTTCCTCCTCGCCTACGGCAACGCCCGATGATCGCAGCCAGCCAAGATCGTCTCGGTGACGGACGTTTCGCCGCGTCCCAGGTGGTTAAACCCCTGGTCATCGAGTTTTGGAGTGCTGTGACCCACGACCGGCGTCGAGCTGACTATGCGCTGCTGCTCGCCGTCGGGTTCGACGCGGCCACGTTGGTCACCGTCAGGCACATCGTGATGACGATGGCGGGCCG
Organism: Asanoa sp. NPDC049475; assembly: GCF_040676915.1. Classification (NCBI taxonomy): domain Bacteria; kingdom Bacillati; phylum Actinomycetota; class Actinomycetes; order Micromonosporales; family Micromonosporaceae; genus Asanoa; species Asanoa sp. NPDC049475. The sequence goes on from NZ_JBFAPY010000002.1 coordinate 268,471, forward strand.
GTACCACCTGACCCGCGACGAGCTCGACGACTTCGTCGTCGCCGTCAACGAGATCATGACCAATGCGGTACGCCACGGCGGTGGGGGCGGCGAGCTGCGGCTCTGGCACGGCGGCGACCTCCTCTGCGAGGTCTCCGACCACGGTCAAGGGTTCGACCCCGCCTCCTACCTCGACGGCGGCCCGGCTCCTCGGCCGTCACCGTCCGGAGGCATGGGCCTGTGGCTGGCTCAGCAGACCAGCGACGAACTGACCATCGAGAGCGGACCGGCGGGTACGAGAATCGGCGTCCACCGTGTCCTCGTGCCGACCGACCCGCCGATCTCCGAAGAGCGACCCGCGCCGCCCGGGTTCGCCGGCTGACGGACGGCGCAGTGCGTACGCGGACAATCGCTCACCGTAGCGATCGGAACGTGGTGCGGACGTCCTCCGAGAGGAGCTGCGGCTGCTCCCACGCGGCGAAGTGGCCGCCCCTGTCGTGCTGTTGGTAGTTGACGAGGTTGGGGTAGGCCAGCTCGGCCCAGCTGCGCGGCACCCGGTAGATCTCGTCGGGGAAGATGCTGACGCCGACCGGCACCCGCACGCCCTTGGTGGCGAAGAACGGCAGCTTGCTCTCCCAGTACAGACGTGCCGAGGAAACCCCGGTGTTGGTCAGCCAGAACAGCGTGATGTTGTCGAGGATGTCGTCGCGGGTCAGGTCGCTCGGCCGCTCCAGCCGGTCCTCGAGGACCTGCTGCACCAGCCCGGGCTGGCCGCTGCCGTCTCCGTGGTCGAGCATGAACGCGGCGAGGTCGATCGGCGAGTCCGCAAGGCCGTAGAGCGTCTGCGGACGCGTCCCCATGATCAGCCCGTACGCCACATGCGGTCCGAAGAAGCCGAGCAGCTGCTCGTACGTGGCCCGCTGCTCGTCGGAGAGACCGTCCGGCGCGGGAGCACCGGCGAACGACGCGGCGAACAGGTCCGGCGGGACCGCGCCCGGCATGTTGGTGTGGATGCCGACCAGCCCCTGCGGCGGTGGCTCGGCGACCAACGGGTCGGCGCGGCCGCCGGCCAGCGCGTCGACGACGATCGCACCCCAGTCGCCGCCCTGAGCCCCGAAGCGGGTGTAGCCGAGGCGCATCATCAGCTCGACGTAGGCCTTGCCGATGTGCACGGGGTCCCAGCCGGTCGAGGTCGGCTTGCCGGAGAACCCGTATCCCGGCATGGACGGGATCACGACGTGGAAGGCGTCCGACGCGCTCCCGCCGTACGCCGTCGGATCTGTCAGGGGGCCGATGATCTTCAGCTGTTCGACGATCGAACCCGGCCAGCCGTGGCAGACGACCAGCGGGAGAGCGTCCTCGTGCTTGGAGCGGACGTGGATGAAGTGGATGTCGAGCCCGTCGATCTCGGTGACGAAGTTCGGCAGCGCGTTCAGCCGCGCCTCGCACGGCCGCCAGTCGTAGTCGGCCTCCCAGTAGCGGGCGAGGTCCTGCATGAGGCCGAGGGGCACGCCCTGCGTGTCGTCGTCGACGGTCTCCTTCTCTGGCCATCGCGTGGCACTGATGCGGGCGCGCAGATCCTCGAGGTCCGCGTCGGGGAAATCGATCTCGAGTGGCCGGATCTCTGCTGTGCGCGATGGCGCTTCGGTCCTGACAGCCACGAGGCTCTCCTAATCTGCGATGAGCTCCTTGGAGGTCGAGCGGGTAGCTTCCGCCTCTACCGCAGATGACGCGCCGGCTCATGTGTCGCGAGGGGGCGTCCTCGGGTCAAGGCGCTTGTCCATACCTTTTTGCCAGTTCGGCAGCGAAACCCGGCCCCACGGGGCCTGTGGCCCCATCCTCCCGATCGTAGGCGTCTGGGTTCGTGGCGCAGGCGAACGCGCGATCTGCTAGGAGCTTTCCGGACGTCCGCGCCGCCGACCGGTGGCGCGGCCGGGCATGATGGCCAGGGTCGTAACCACCGCGAGCCCGGCGACGCCGGCGCCGAGGAGCTGCGTGGTGCTGTAGTCGGCACCCAGGCCGACCATGGTCAGGTAGACGGCGATGGAGACGGCGCCACCGACATGGGTGGTCGACTCGAACAGCGCCGACGCCATCCCGCGGTCCTCGGGCGCGGCGTCGCCGACGCACTCGCGGGTCAGTCCGACGTAGATCGGTCCCGCGGTCAGGCCCCAGACGGCCAGCCACACCACGAGCGTGCCGAGCGGACCGCCGGAGCGCAGTGCCACCACCGCCAGCGCGGCCGCGCCCAGCAGAAGTGCCCACGCCACGACCCGGCGGGCTCCGTAGCGTCGCACGAGGCTGCTCGCGAGCGCCGCGCTCGCGAGGGCGCCGAGCAGCACCGGCGCCATCACCAGACCGGCCTGCGCCGCCGAGAGCCCGTAGATGTCCTGCAGCTGAAGGCTTCCGATCACCACGACGGCCGCGTACGCCGCGGAATGGGCCGCGAAGGCCACACAGCTGCCGATCAGCCGCCGCGACCGCACGACCGACGCCTTGACCAGCGGCCAGGGTACGCGGCGTTCCCAGCCGACGAACGCGGTCACCATCAGCAGCCCGACCACGGTCGGTACGACCGCGGACGCGCGCGGCCCGTGCTCACCGATCGTGCTGGCGCCGTAGATCAGCGTGATGAGGCCGCCGGTGACCAGCACCGCTCCGACCAGGTCCAGCCGTTCCCGTCGACCGTCGGGACGCTCGTCGGCCGGCAACGCGAGCAGGGCCGCGACCGCGGCGACCGCCGCGACCGGCACGACGAGGAAGACCCAGCGCCACCCGAGATATGAGGTGATCAGGCCGCCTCCGACAGCGCCGGCCATGCCGGCGGTGTTCGCCGCGGCCGCCACGATGGCGAAGACCCGGCTGCGCCACGGCTCGTCCGGGAACAGCGTGCCGGCCGCGGCGAGCGTCGCCGGGATCGCGAACGCGGCGCCCAGACCCTGGAGCACCCGGCCCGTCAACAGGACCACCAGGCTCGGTGCGACCCCGGCCGACAGCAGCCCGACGCCGGTCAGGACGAGGCTTCCCACGATCAACCGGCGGCGGCCGGCCAGGTCGCACAGCCGGCCGCCCAGCACGAGGAAGCCGCCGATGGTCAGCGAGTAGAGGGTGATGACCCACTGCAACCGCGCCGGCCCGATGCCGAACTCGGCGCCGATGGCCGGCAGCGCGGTCGCCACCGCCAGGCTGTCGAAGAGCACCAGGAACATCGCGCCCGCGAGCACGAACGCGGCCGGCCAACCGTGCCGTGTCGTCCTGACCGGCGGTGCGGTCGTCCGCGTCGTCATCCGGCCTCCGAGAACCGCGTGGTTGAGTCTCTAGTCACCGACGCGGCGCACCTCAAACGCCCCGACGGCCGGCGCTGGCAGGATGGGCGACCGTGCCGGATGCCGTCGTGCTGTCAGAGGAGAGAGCCACGCGGTCGTGGTGGTCGCGGTCGGTGCGGGTGATCGTCGCCGTCGGTGTCGTGGCCGGCCTGGCTGTGCTGGGTCTGCACGGTCGCCTCCCCACGTGGGCCGACACCCGCCACGCGATCGCCACCGTCGACCCGCGCTGGATCCTCGTCGCCGCGGCGTTGCAAGCCGCGTCACTGAGCGCGTTCTCGTTGCAACAGCACGGCCTGTTGTCCGCCCTGGGCGCGCGACTCAGCCGCCGGCACACCGTCGCGATCGTCCTGGCCAGCACCGCGATGTCCATCAGCCTGCCGGCCGGCCCGGCGGTCTCGGCGGCGTTCGCGGTCCGCCGCTACCAGCGGGCCGGCGCGCCACCCGAGGTGGCCGCGGCCGTCATGGTCATCTCCGGGCTGGCGTCGATCGGCGGAATCGTCGCCGTGTACGTCGGCGCGGCGAGCTGGGGCGGCGCGGGGGAGTCGTTCAACTGGCGGCCCTTGATCGTCGTCGCGGTCCTGGTCGCCGTCCTCGCGGGGGTGATCGGGGTCGGCCGCCGTCGCTGGGGCAGGGCACCGACAAGGGCCGAGGAGGCCGGCAGAGCACGCCGGTACGCGCTGATCGCCCTGAACTGGCTGCGCTCGACGTGGCATGCGGCGACCGCGGTGACCGCGACCGACTGGACCGTCGCGCTGCTGTGGTCCATCGCCAAATGGGTCACCGACCTGCTGTGCTTCCTCGCCGTGGCGCAGGCGTTCGCGTTGCCGATCGGTCCGGCGACGCTGACCGCGGTCTACCTCAGTGTCCAGGTCGTACGCCAGGTGCCGTTGACCCCTGGTGGCATCGGGGTCGTCGAGCTCGCGTTGACCGCGGGCCTGACCGCCGCGGGCGCCGTTCCGGCCAGCGCCGCTGCCGCGGTCCTCAGCTACCGCGTGCTTTCGTGCTGGCTCATCGTCCCGATCGGTGGCCTGGCCGGTTGGTTCCTCGTGCGCTCACCACGCCGCCCGGCCGAGGTCAACTGACGACGTGCCGCGGCTCCGCGCCGAGCAGTCTGCTCAGCACCGGGCGGTCCCGCATCGACCCGATCACCCTGGTGGCCGGGCGCGTCAGGAACGTCACCAACACGGCGGTGACCACGACGCCGATCACGAATCCGGCCGCCACGTCGTGCGGGTAGTGCACGCCGACGAAGACCCGGGAGAACGCGACCAGGAGCCCGATCGGCAGCGCCAGCAGACCGAGCCGCCACGACACCGCGACGATCGCGGCCACCAACGCGCCCGCCAGGGTCGCATGATTGCTGGGAAACGACCAGTCACCCGGCGGCGGGCAGCGGTGCGCGATGATCCGCAGGTCGGAGAAGGTTCGGCAGGGACGTTCGGCGTCCAGGAAGGTCTTCGTCGACTCGCTGATCCCGTACGAGACGACCACGCCGACGCCACCGACCAACGCGGCGGCCATCGTGCGGTCGGGTGCGCGGCGCGTACGCCAGAAGACGAGCGCCCACAACACCGCCAGCACGAGGATGCCGAGCTCGGTGAAGTGCGCCATGAACACGTGCACCGACGCCGGGGTGCCGTCGGCGAACTGGACGACGTCGCGGTACCAGTCGCCGTCGACACCCGGAACAGCGGCGGCGACATGCGAGTTCGTCATATCCACCCTCCGGTACAAGGCTCTGCCCTGTTCGTACCACTTTGGACGGGTGAAAGAGGCCGATATCGGTGCTGACCTACGGGGACCCGGCGCCGAGCCGGCGCAACAGCGAGCGGGCCGCGGCGACCACCCGGCGGCGGTCGTGGGTGACTCCGAACTCGTACTCGTCGACGCTGCCCGGCACCTGCCGCGCCAGCAGCGCCGACGCCGTGCCGGGGCTCAGGGTCAGCGTGGCCCAGTGGCCGTCGAGCGCGTGGTCGTGGCGGCGGGCTCCGCGTACCCCCGCCGCGGGTGGATCCGGCATGCCCGGCCCGAGGACACCCGTGACGACGCCGCGCTGGGCCTGCAGGGCCAGCCGGATGCGGTCGGCTCGGGTCAGCAGGTGCGGGTCGGGCAGCAGCAGCAGCGACAGCGCCGGGGCGACCAGTTCCGCCGCGCGCTCGGTGAGGTGGTGGCTGAGCGCGGTGACGTACGTCAGGTCGGCGCGGCTCGTCGTCCGCCCTTCGAGCGCGTCGAACGGCGTGGCGAGCCTGGCGATCTGCTCCGAGTTGACGCTCAGGGGCACCTCCGCCGCCCGGAAGGCGGTGGGCAGCGGCGCGGGTGGTCCCAGGTAGAGGCCCTGCGCGAGGGCGGCCCCGACGGACTCGGCGAAGACGGCGTGGCCCGGCGTCTCCACGCCCTCGGCGAGGATCGTCGCGCCCGTGCGCTCCGCCTCCTCGTACGCGATGTCCATGATCTGCATGACCGCGGGCGTCGGTCCTGACTGGGTGACCGACTGGTCGAGCTTGATCACGTCGGCCGCGAGGACCGGCAGCATCGACAGCGTGGCACCGTTGCCGCCGAGGTCGTCCATGGCGATCCCGGCCACGTCCGGCCGCTGGTGGTCGATCCCCTCCAGCAGCGATCGGGGATCGCGGTCCAGCGACCGTTCGGTCACCTCGAGCACCACCTGGAACCGCTCGAACGCCGTCTTGATGTCGGGCCACAGGTCGGGCGGGCAGTCGGTGCCGAACGCCAACGGCTCGATGTTGAGGAACAGCAGCTGGTCGTGGGTGAGCTGCGCGGCCATGGCCGCCCGGCACGCCGCCGCGCGGGCCGCCCAGTCGAACTCGACGACGAGATCGGTGTGGTACGCGTGACGCAGCAACATCAGCGCGTCGGTGAACGACGATCCGGCCGGCCCGCGCACCAACGCCTCGTAGCCGATCGTGGCCCGGCTGGCCAGGTGCACGATCGGCTGGAACACGCTTTCGAGCCGTCGGTCCCGAAGAATCCGGACAAACTCCTCATCAAGGCGCTCATCCACGGACGGTGACACATTTGCCACAAGTCAACGATAGTTCGTCCGGCGCGCGACAGCAGGCCTGATGGTCAGCCCGGTAGGTCCTCCGGGCGCTTGGCCGCGTGCTGGCCGTGCAGCAACCCGGTCGCCTGGCCGACCTCGATGAGGTAGCCGTCGGGGTCACGCATGTAGCAGCGGATCTCCGCGACGCGGTCGATCGGCGGCGTCAGGAACTCCGCGCCCTTCGCCTTCCAGTCCTCGTAACAGGCCTGGGCGTCGGCGACCCGCAGGTTCAGGAAGATCGAGGTCGTGTCGCCGGGCTCGTAGTCGGCAACCGTGATGCCTGGCTTGTCGGGCGTTGGTGGGCCGCCGGGGTTCATGAGAATCCACGTGTTCGACAGCTTGACGATGCACGGGTTCTCCTCCACGACGACGGTGCCGCCCAGCACGCGCGAGTAGAAGTCGCGAGAGCGCGCCACGCTACGCACGGTGATGAACAACGTCGCCAGAATGCCCTCGGAAGGGGCCGGGAAGTCCGTCACGCACGCCGACTTTCCGTTGCGGCCGCGCGCAAACGCCTGATGGCCGGTCCGGAACGAATCCGGAACTTCTGCTGCGGGCGCGGCTGGACCTCCGTCGAAGCGCCGACGCGATCGCCGCGCTCGAGATCCACCTGGCGGCCGGGCTGGCCAGGTGTGCCTGCCTCTCGTAGCGAAGACCGACGCGCGCGCCAGGTTTCCGGAACATTTCCGAAACTCATTGACAGTCGTGCACCGGAAATCTTAGCGTCGCCATCGACGGGGCTCAATGACCGTCGATCGCCCTCCGGTCGTCGATTTTGGCCGACGACGACCCGTCGGGTCGCGCCCGCTGCTGGCCCCCGCCAGCGTCACGAGGAGGAAGCCAGAGACATGAACGACACGTCCACCAAACCGAGGAGACGCGGCCGCCTCCGGCTGCTGCTCGGCGCCACGTCCGCCGCGGCGCTCGCGGTCAGCCTCGGCGTCGGCGTGCTGGCGCCGAGCGCCTACGCCGAGGCAGACCGCACCGTCAGCTCCAACACCACCGGCACGCACAACGGGTACTTCTTCTCGTTCTGGAAAGACAGCGGCAGCGCCAGCATGACGCTGCGCGCCGACGGCCGGTACTCCAGCAGCTGGAACAACAGCACGAACAACTGGGTCGGCGGCAAGGGCTGGGCCACCGGAAGCCGACGGACGATCACCTACTCGGGCAGTTACAACCCGAGCGGCAACAGCTACCTCGCCCTGTACGGATGGACGCGCAACCCGCTGATCGAGTACTACGTCGTCGAGAACTTCGGCACCTACAACCCGAGCAGCGGCGCCCAGCGGATGGGCTCGGTGACCACCGACGGCGGCACGTACGACATCTACCGCAGCCAGCGGGTCAACCAGCCGTCCATCGACGGCACGGCCACGTTCTACCAGTTCTGGAGCGTGCGCCAGCAGAAGCGCACGGGCGGCACCATCACCACCGCGAACCACTTCGACGCCTGGGCGCGCTCCGGCCTGCAGCTCGGCAGCAACCACAGCTATCAGATCATGGCCACCGAGGGCTACCAGAGCAGCGGAAGCTCCGACATCACGGTCCGCGAAGGCAGCGGTGGCGGTGGCGGCAACCCGACCACCCCGCCGCCCGGCGGCGGAGGCAACTGCACCGCGACCCTGTCGGCCGGCCAGCAGTTCGGCGACCGGTTCAACCTCAACGTCGCCGTCAGCGGCACGAGCAACTGGATCGTCTCGCTCGGCCTCAACGGCGGCCAGTCGCTGCAGAACAGCTGGAACGCCTCGGTCAGCGGCACGACCGGCACGATCACGGCTCGCCCGAACGGCAACGGCAACAACTTCGGTGTGACCATCATGGCCAACGGCAACTGGACCTGGCCGACGGTGACCTGCCGCACCGGCTGACCCGCGACTCCTGACAGCGCACCTGTGGCGCGGCGGCCCTCGAGCCGCCGCGCCACGCTGCTTGCCTCACCCCGGTGCTCCTCGAGGCGAAATACGTTGGCGTCAGGTGTCGATTCGCGGGCCGCTCGGTCGACGCGTTGACGCGGAAGTCAGCACACCCGACAGGAGCACGCGATGCAGAAGATCACACCGTATCTCTGGTTCGACGGTCAGGCCGAGGAAGCCGCCGCGTTCTACGTGTCCGTCTTCAAGAACGCGCGCGTCGTCGACGTGGCGCGGATGGGACCGGACGGACCCGCGATCACCGTGACGTTCGAGGTCGACGGCCAGCGGTTCGTCGGCCTCAACGGCGGCCCGCAGTTCAGGTTCACCGAAGCCGTCTCGCTGTACGTCAGCTGCGCCGACCAGGCCGAGGTCGACGAGCTGTGGGAGCGGTTGTCCGAAGGCGGCGAGAAGGGCCAGTGCGGCTGGCTCAAGGACCGCTACGGGCTGTCGTGGCAGGTGATCCCGGACGCGCTCGGCACGCTGATGAGCGACCCCGACCCGCACAAGGCGGGCCGCGTCGCCCAGGCGATGATGACCATGACAAAGATCGACATCCAGGCACTGCGCGACGCGTACGACGCGGCCGGGTAAGCCCGTGACCCCCGCGGCGTGGCGGCTCACGTCGCCGCGCCGCGTATCGCGTACGCGGCCATGAACATGTCCAGGAGTCCGTCGACCGCCTCCTCGCCCACCGGTCGGGTGGAGAGTAGGTGGCGGTAGTAGAGCGTGCCGCACAGCACCTCGGCCGCGAACTCCAGGTCGACGCCGGGGGTCAGCTCGCCGGCCTGCTGGGCCGCGGTGATGCGACGCAGGGTGCTCTGCTCGACGGTGACCAGGAAGCGCTCGTGGATGGCCGCCCGCAGGGCCGGATCGCCCTGCGCCTCGGCGATGAGGGCGCGGTAGGCGGGGCCGATCGGCGGGCTGGACAGGACGTGGCTCGAGCGCAGGAACTGCTCACGCAGGTCCGCGCGGACGTCTCCGGTGTCGTCGTAGTCCAGGTCGCTGGTCCAGACGCTGCTGAGCGCGTCGAGCAGCAGCGCCGCCATCGACGGCCAGCGCCGGTAGATCGTGTGTTTTCCGACCCCGGCGCGCCGGCCGATCGCCTCGATGCTCAGCCCTCCGTAGCCGACCTCTGCCGCCAGGTCAAGGGTTGCCCGCAGCAGCTCGTCGGTGCGAGCGGCGCCTCGGCGCCTCGGCGTGGGGGGCATGACGACCATCTTATCGGCACGCAGCGTGCCGTTGACAAGCCGGGCGTGGTCGTGCAGCATTCGACCCCAACGGCACGCACCGTGCCGATGATGCGCAGCCAGGGGGAGACCATGGCCACCAGGCACCAGGGATTCACGGCCGACGAACGAGCCGCGATGAAGGACCACGCCGACGAGCTCAAGAAAGCGGCCCGTGCCGGCTCGGCCGCGGACAAGGCGGCGGAGGCTGCCCGCGACGTGCTCGCGAAGATCGCCGAGATGGGGGACTCGGACCGGGTCATGGCCGAACGGGTCCACGCCGTCGTCACCGCCACGGTTCCGGCGATCGCGCCGAAGCTCTGGTACGGCATGCCCGCGTACACGCTCAACGGCAGGTTGATCTGCCACTTCCAACCGGCGGACAAGTTCAAGGCGCGGTACGCGACGCTGGGCTTCAGCGACCACGCGAACCTCGACGACGGCGAGATGTGGCCGGCCAGCTTCGCGCTGTCCAAGGTGACGCCCGAGGTGGAGGAGAGGATCAGCACCCTCGTCAAGCAGGCGACCAGCTGATGCCGTCCGGCCAGCGTCGCGGCGAACGGATCGTGCGGCTGCCAGGTCGCGGCCGCGCGCCGCCGCGGCACTAGGCGCGGCGCAGGGCGACGACGCTCCACTTCGGAACGTTGACGTAGACCCGGCCGTCCGGCTGGGTCCACGCGTCGTGGAAGGCGTTGCCTGCGCCGTCCCAGCCACCGAAGTCGGCGTCCTGGGTGCACAGCACCTGGGTCCAGCGGCCGCCCCGGTCGCCGGTCCGCACTCCGTACCCGTGGTCGCCGAAGCTCTCGTCGCCGAGGTTGACGACCACCAGAACGACGTTGTCGCCGGACTGGCGTACGAAGGCGAGCACCTGGTTGTCGTGGTCCTCGTGGGTGATGTCCAGGGAGTCCGCGCGCAACGCGGGGTTCGCGAACCGCACCCGGTTGGCCGCACCGACGAGCCTTCTCAGCTGCACGCCGAGCGCGTCGCCGGCGATCGACCAGTCGAACCGGTGGTCGCCGTGACCGTCATGGCCGTCGTGCCAGTATCCCCAGGCCACGTGGGGCGCCGCCTGGAGGCACTCCGAGCCCATGAACAGCATCGGAGTGCCGGGCATCGTGGCGTTCAACGCCCACGCGACGCGGCACTTGGCCCGGGCCGTCCAGTCGTCGCGGCCGCCGAGCTGGTCGATCAGGTAGCGGTGCCGGCGGTCCCAGTCGGTCAGGCCGTCCTCCGCGTTGCCCTCCTGCTGGTCGCCGATGTCGTCGTGGGAGCCGAGCAGGTACTTGACGAGGTTCCACGCGTGGTCGTACCCGTCCCAGCCCAGAATGCCCTTGATCCTCCGCACCGGATCCTGACCCGCGAGCGCGCGCTGGGCCTCGTGATGGGCGTCGGCGCACCAGGTCGCGTCGAAGCCGCCCTCCTTGACGATCCACGGATGGTCTGGCAGGTGCTCGGCGATCAGATATCGGTCGGGGAACTCCGCGCGGAGGCGTTCGACCACCCGCCGCAGGTGCTGGCCGTCGATCTGGGTGGTCGCGTCGAAGCGCAGGCCGTCCGCGTGGTACTCCTCCAGGTACATGCGGGCGTTCCGGTAGAAGAAGTCCTGGACCTCCTCCTTCCACCACGCCGGCCCCGGACCCCACGGCGTCTGTCGGCCGCCCTCGACGTAGATGCCGCCGTTCTCGCGGTAGCCGTCGTAGTCCCACAGGACGTTGTCGCTGTGTCCGAAATGGTTGTGGACGACGTCGAAGATCACCGCGAGCCCGGTGCGGTGTGCCGCGTCGACGAAGCGCCGCAGGTCGGCGGGGGAGCCGTAGGACGACTCGGGCGCGAAGAAGCTCGCGGGGTTGTAGCCCCACGAGCGGTCCATGGCGTACTCCTGGACCGGCAGCGGTTGCACGGCGGTGAACCCGAGGTCGCGCGCGTAGCCGAACTTGCGCTCCACGTCCGCGAAGGTCGCCCACTCCTTGGCGCGGTCGTCGCCGCGGCCGGCGAACGTGCCGACGTGCAACTGGTAGATGACGAAGTTCTCGAACCGGGGCGGCTCGAAGGGCGCCCAGTCGAAGTCGTCCGCGGTCGAGACGATCGAGGCGTTGTGGCTGTCCGGGTCGTCGCGGGTGAGCTCGGAGCTGAGCACGTCGCGGGCCGCGGGATCGAGCCGGTCCAGGACCTCGCCGCCGGCGGTCGTGATGCGGAACCGATACAGGTCGCCGGGCCGCACCCGGGGGAGGGTCACACTCCAATACCCGCTGGTACGGGTCATCGCACCGACCGTGCCTGACCGGCCGCTGTCCCACCGCTCCGCGGTCTGCACAACCACCTGGACCTGCGACGCGTGCGGCGCCCACACCCGGAAGAACGCGCCCGCCGGGACGAGCCAACAGCCGATGCGGTCGGTGACGTCCATCCCCGACACCGTAGAGGGGTGCCGGCTCAACCGGTATCGGATCACGGACGCCGGCTGTCCAGGTGACCTCGCGCCGCCGGGTACGAAGACGCGGCGCATCCAGCGGAGCGATGATCCACGACTTCCCGTCCCACCCGACGTTCTCGAGCGCCTGAAGGTGGGCGACCGCGGCCGATACCTACGCCCGCTACTGGCACCAGCGGCGTGACCTGTCATCGGGCAGGTGCGTACTGCGGACGTCCGGCCGGGCGGAAGACCTGGGTCGTCACGCCCTTCGAGTCGACGCGCGAGTCGATCAGGTCGAGGGCGAGGTCCGGGCCGGCGTCCGGGAACAGCCGCGTGCCCTGGCCGAGCACCACAGGCACGACGATCAGCGTCAGCTCGTCGACCAGGTCGTGCTCCAGCAGCCAGCGGATCAGCGTGCCGCTGCCGTGCACCTGCAGCTCACCGCCCGGCTTCGCCTTCAGGTCCGCGATCGCGGTGGCGAGACCGTCGTCCGGCAGGACCGTGGTGCCCTCCCACGCCGGATCGGTGAGCGTGGTCGAAGCCACGTACTTCGGCCGGTTGTTCAAGGCCCGCATGACCGGCTCCCAGCCAGGCACGTCAGGTTCGGTCAACGACCCCCACGAGCTCGCGAACAGCTCGTACGTCCGGCGGCCGAACAAGAAGGCGTCGGCGCGCTGGTACGTCTCGTTGATGAACGTCGTGGTGGAGTGGTCGCCCCTCCCGAGCGCCCATCCGCCGCGGTCGAAGCCATTCCTGCGGTCCTCGTCCGACGCGCCGCCGTTTCCTTGCATGACGCCGTCGATGGTGACCTGGGTCTGGGTCGTCAGCTTCACGATCTCGGTTCCTCTGCCTCGGCGCCGCCCCGTGCGGGCGGCCTCACCATCGCTACGAACGCGACCACCCCGATCCGACAACGCATCCCCGATAATGATCGGCATGACCGCTCGATACGACGAGGTGCTCGGTCCCTTACGCGCGGCCTATGACGCCCGTGCGACCTGGCGTGACGGGCTGGACAAGGAGCCCTGGAAGCGCAAGGAGCGGCAGGCGTTCCGGGACCGGCTGGCGCCGGGTGCGCGGCTGCTGGAGATCGGCGCCGGGACCGGGCAGGACAGCGCCTACTTCCAGGACGAGGGCCTCGCCGTCGTCGCGGCCGACCTTTCGCCGGCGATGGTGGAGCACTGCCGGGCCAAGGGCATCGAGGCGCACGTCATGGACTTCCTGCGGCTGGAGTTTCCGGCCGGCTCGTTCGATGCCGTGTACGCGCTGAACTGCCTGCTGCACGTGCCCAACCACGACCTGCCCGCGGTGCTCGCGTCGACCCGGACGGTCCTGCGCCCGGGCGGGCTGATGTTCATCGGCGTGTACGGCGGCCACGAGAGCTACGAAGGACCGATCGAGAGCGACGAGCACGTGCCGCCGCGCTTCTTCTCGTCGCGCACGGACGAGCAGCTCCTCCGCTTCGCCACGGATGCGGGGTTCGACATCGTCGACTTCCACCCCGTCGACACGGGCCGCGGCCACCGGTTCCAGTCGCTGACGCTGAGCCACTAACCGCGGCGCGGCGACCTGCGGCGGGTCAGCAGCACCACCACGACGCCGAAGACGCTCAGCGCCGCGCCAAGGACCCAGCCCCGGCCGCCGGTGACCGTCCCACGCTCGAGTGGCCAACGCCGGAGCGCGCCGGCCAGGGCGGCCCACCGCACCGGGTGCCAGCACGTCGACCAGGATCATCGACCAGGGTTTCCGGCCGTGCCGCCTCCGTGTCTGACACCACCGCGCCGCGCGGGGTGTCCTCGCGGCGCAGCCACTCGTAGAGCGAGGCGGAGCGGGCTCCGCGCGCGCTCGGTCGTCAGCGTCGACTTCGCGCCGAGGTCAGTGCTTCTCCGCCACGTCGAGGAAGATCCGCGCCAGCTCTCCCGGCTGGCTGAACATCGGCCAGTGACCGGTGTCCATCGTGACCAGACGCCAGGTCTCGCTGCTCAGCAGCTTGGCCACGTCATCGCTCAGCTCATCGCCTGGCAGCAGGCATTGGATGTACGTCGCCCGGAGCTCGCCAAGGGGCCGGTTCAGGATCGCCGGCTCGGTCAGGGTGGCGCCCGGGTGCGGCGTCGCCCCGGCCACGATTCGGGCGATCTGCTCATCGGTCAGGCCGTGACCGGCGAAGTGGGTCGGCGGCGAGGGCGGCCAGAACCCACCGTTCTCGGCGAGCATCGCCGCACCGTCCGGCCAGTCCGAGAAGAAGGCCTCGCCGTCCGCCGGCACGCTGGAGTCGAGGAAGACCACGTGCGCCAGTCGGTCACCGATCCGCTCGGCCGCCTGACCGACCGGGGTGCCCGCGTAGCTGTGACCCACCAGGACCACATCGCGCAGATCCCGGCCTTCGATCTCGCCGACGATGTCCTGGACGTGGGTCTGCTGCCCGGCCGCCACGCCCTGCTTCTCGGCGAGCCCGGACAGCGTCAGCGGGTAGACGCCATGGCCGGCGGCGCCAAGGTGCGGCACCACGTCGGTCCACGCCCATGCCCCGAGCCGTGCGCCTGCGACGAGAACGAAGTTCGCCATAGCGGTCGAGTATCACACGAGGGCTCGGTAGCGGCGGATCCAGTCGCGGTTGAGCTGGTCGGCCTGCCGCCGGTGTCGCGGGACGAACGCGTGCCCGGCAGGGGGCTCCACCTTCAGAAAGTCCAGGATGCCGCGGGTGACACCGGAGATGTCGGTGGTGAGGTCCTCGTAGCGCACCGAATGCGGTTGGATGCCGAACCTCGTGAACCAGTCGCGCCAGGCCGCGTTGTGTTCCCCGATGGTCCGGACGAGCTCGTGGATCTGGTCGAAGTCGAAGCGGGGCTCACGGTCGGGCAGCGCGGTGTCGCCCGGGTGCCAGAACTGCGTCTGTTCGGCGCGCGCCCACGACACGGCCTGTGCCACCGTGTCCTCCCGCCAGCAGTGGACGAAGCGGAGCCGGCCGAAGGCCTCGGTGAGCAGGTCGAGGTCAGACCCGGCACCTAGCTTGGCGACCAGCTCGTCCATCGAGCCCCACATCACCCGGGCGGCGAAGACGCCGTTCGGGGTGCTGCCCTCCGCGACCGCGGCCCGCACATAGTCGCGGTAGTCGAACCCGTCAGGCAACTGCCAGCGCCGCGCCCACAGCTCTTCGCCCGGCACCCGGAAATAGGACTCCGGCCGACCGGCGACCCCGGTGTCGCGCAGCAGCCCGCACAGCAGCGTGCTGCCCGTGCGTGGCGTGCCGCAGAGCAGATAGCCGTCCACGACCCACACTCAACCAGTCGCACCGGCACCACCGCGACGGAATTTCACATGCCCAACACCCGCTCGCGTACGTCGGCGCTGTCCCGAAGCTCAGCGGTCGTGCCCGAGGCCACGATCCGGCCCTCGATCAGCAGATAGCCCCGGCAGGCCGCGGACAGCGCGCGCTCGACGTCCTGCTCCACCAGCAGCACGCTGACACCGGTCGCGTTGACGGCGGTGATCGCGTCGAAGACCTCGTCGACGATCACCGGGGCCAGGCCCAGCGACGGCTCGTCGAGCAGCAGCAGGCGCGGCAGGGCCATGAGCGCGCGCCCGAGGGCCAGCATCTGCTGTTCGCCGCCGGACAGGCTGCCGGCCTGCTGACCGGCCCGCTCCTTGAGCCGGGGGAACAGCTCGTAGACCCGCGCCTCCGTCTCGCGGTGCACGGCGCGGGCGGGGCGGCGGTACGCGCCCAGCAGCAGGTTGTCGCGCACGCTCATGTGGCCGAACACCCGCCGGCCCTCAGGGACCGTCGCGACGCCGTGGTCGCAGACCTTGTGCCCGGGCAGCGCGGCGACGTCGACGCCCTCGACGGTGATGGTGCCGGCGGCGGCCGGGTGCAGCCCGGCGATCGTCTGCACCAGCGTGGTCTTGCCGGCGCCGTTCGGACCGACGATGCAGACGGTCTCGGCCGCGCCGACGTCCAGGGCCACGTCCCAGAGCGCCTGGGCGTCGCCGTACCGGGCGTCCACTCCACGGACCTCAAGCACGCTGTCTCCCCAGGTAGGCACGGACGACGGCCGGGTCGTTGAGCACGGTGGCCGGCTCGCCGTCGGCGATCAGCACACCCCGGTCGAGCACGACGATCCGGGTGGCGAGCTGGTTGAGCACGCGGAGCAGGTGCTCGACGATGATGATGGAGATGCCGCCTTCGTGGATGCGCCGGATCACCGCGACCGCGTCGTCGATCTCGGCGGGGTTGAGGCCGGCGAGTGCCTCGTCGAGCAGCAGCACGACCGGTTCGGCGGCGATGGCGCGAGCCATCTCCAGCAGCTGGCGCTGGTGGAGGTTCAGGGCCGCCGGCAACTGGTCGGCCAGGTGTCCTAGCCGGACGGTGGCGAGGTGGTCCGCCGCCGCCAGACGGGCCTGGGGGAGCGAGGCGCCGGTGCGGCCGAACATGACGGCCATCGCCACGTTGTCGAGCACGGTCATCGAGGCGAAGGGCTTGGGAATCTGGTACGTGCGGGCCACGCCCGTGTGGGCCACCTTGTGCGGCGCCAGCCCGACCGTGGCCCGCCCGTCGATCGCGATCGTGCCCGCACTCGGTGCCAGCGCACCGGAGAGCAGGTTGACCAGCGTCGTCTTGCCGGACCCGTTCGGCCCGACCAGGCCCACGATCTCACCCGGACTCACCGACAACGACACGTCGTCAACGGCGCGCACGCCGCCGAAGTCACGGATTAGACCGGCGACCGCGACCAGGTCACGACCGGAATCCGGCTGGGGAGCCGACAACGGCGGCGGCGCGGTCCGGATGGCCGGCTCTGCGCCGGCCGGGGCTGGACGGAGCGGGGTTGTGCGTCGCGGTGCGGTGACCGGCCGCAGCCGGTCGTACACCACCGCTACGACGATAGCGGCGACCATCGCATAAAGCAGCGCATCAAGCTCGGTGTACTGCCCACTGAGGACCAGTCCGGCCAAAACTGGCACGAAAACGCCGACCGTTATCCACGGTCGTGTCCTCAATCGGCCGAACAGGCCGTCGGGAGCGGCGACCACGAAGACCACCAGCACGGCGCCGAGGATGATGTTGCCCCACTGGTCCAGCTTCTGTGCCGCGAGCTCGTCCTGCAGCACCGTGACGAAGGCCGCGCCCACCACCGGACCCGCCCAGTGCCGGCGCCCGCCGAGGACCGCCATCACGATGACGAACAGCGGCACCGTCAGCGTGAAGACGAGCTCGGGCTGGACGGCGCCGTTGCGCACCGCGAGCAGCGCGCCACCGAGGCCGCCGAGGGCGCCGCTGAGCACGATGGCGATCATCTTGTAGCGGAACGTCGGCACGCCGAGGACCTCGGCGGCGTCCTCGTTGTCGTGGATCGCGCTCAGCCCGCGGCCGAGTCGCGAGCCCTGCACCGCCAGCGCGGTCCCGACCGCCAGGGTCGCCACCGCCAGCATCAGCAGGAAGATCAGGTGCTGGAAGTCGCCGATCCAGTCCGGGAACGAGGGCAGCGGCAGCGTCGTGCCCAGGCCACCGTCGATGTCGCGGTTGATCCGCACGAACGCGGCCAGGATGAACGGCACGGCCAGGGTCAGCAGCGCGAAGATCTCGCCACGCAGCGAGCCGAGCCGGAACGCGATCGCCCCCGTGATCAGTGCCAGCAGCGCGCCGAGCAGGCCGCCGACAATGATCGACACCGGATAGCTGACCCCGTGCCGACCCGTCAGCACCGCCACCGCGTACGCGCCGACACCCACGTACGCGGCCTGCCCGAAGCTGAAGTAGCCCGCGTAACCGGACAGGATGTTCCAGCTCGTCGCCTGGATCACCCAGAACAGCACGGAGGTCGCGAGGACGAGCAGATAGGGCGCGACACCGAGCGAGGTGTTGAAGTGCGCGAGCACGGCCAGCACCAGGCTCACCGAGACCAGCCCACCGAGTCCCTTGTAGACGCTCATGCGACGGCACCTCTGCGGGTGAACAGCCCCTGCGGCCGGAGGACCAGCGCGAGGATGATGGCCAGGAACAGCACGAACGGCTCGTAGCTCGGGTCCCAGAGCACCGCCACCACGGCCGAGAACGCGCCGACTCCGAGGCCCGCGAACAGTGAGCCCAGCAGGTTGCCGATCCCGCCGAGGATGACCACGGCGAAGACCGTGCCGAACCACTCGTACGCGTGGGCCGGCGCGATGGTGTTGCCGAGCGCGAACACCATGCCCGCGACGGCGGCGCTGACCCCGGCGAGCCCGCCCACGACCAGGCCGAGCCGGCGGTGGTCGATGCCGAACGACGCGGCGACGGTGCGGTCCTGGGCGAAGGCGCGCAGCCCGCGGCCGGCGAACGTGCGCTCCAGCACCAGGTGGCCGCCGCCGATCAGCAGCAGCGCGAACCCGAGGGCGACCAGCCGCGACACCGGCAGCGCGACGGGGCCGAGGTGCAGGGCGCTGGTCCCGTACGGGTTGGCCGCGGCGTCGATGTGCCGGAAGTCGGCCGTCCACACCTGCGTCGACACCTCGATGATGATCATCAGGAGGCCGAAGCTGACCAGCAGCGAGTTGAACTCGACGATGTTGAACCGCTCGTAGGCCCACTGGAGCGCGGCGCCGACCACGAACAGCGCCGGCGCCGACACGAGCAGGGTGAGCATGGGGTCGATGCCCCAGGCGGAGGTGAGTTGGTACGACAGGTAGGCGCCGACCAGGATCAGCCCGAAATGCGCCAGGTTGATGACTCGCAGGGTGCCCCACGTGACCGACAGGCCGGCCGCCATCAAGGCGTACAGCCCGCCGATCAGGGCCCCGCTGAGCGCCGCCTGGACGGCGGTCATGTGAGCTCCTAGAGAGTAGGGGCGGTGTTGCCCGCCGGGACGGGCAACGCCTTCGCGGTTACTTGAGAGGTGCGGCGGCCCGGTCCTGCGGCCAGACCATCACCCATTCGCCGTTCTGGATCTGCTTGATGCCCAGCGTCGTCGGCCAGAAGTTGTTGTCCTTCGCCTCGAACGTGAGGTGTCCGCTGAACACCGTGTCGGCGCCCTTGCTGTGCAGGCCGTCGCAGATCGCCTTGTTGTCGGTGGAGCCGGCGGCCTTGACCCCGGAGGCGAGGATGTCCCACGCGTTCCAGCTCGCCGCGGCCTGCGTCTCGAAGACGGGGAACGCGACCTTCGCCGCCGTGGCCTTGGTCTTGAACTCGTCGACGATCGCCTGCGCGTCGCCGCCGACCTTGTCGACCAACGGCTTGTTCGGCTCGAAGATCGAGACCGACAGGGCGCCCTCGCTGGCCGCACCCAGACCCAGCAGCGGGCCGGGCGCGGGGAAGAGGCTGAACACCTTCGGAGGCGTGTAGCCGAGCTGCTTCATCGCGTTGAGCGCGTTGACGGTGTCGACGCCGAGGCTGTTGCTGATCACGAGGTCCGGCTTCGCGTCGCGTACCTCCGCCGCCATGCCCGCCCAGTCCGACGTCGTCGGCGGGTAATGGCGGTCGAGGACCACCTCGAGGCCGCGCTCCTTGGCGATCGACAGCACGCCGGTCTTGTCCTCGCCGAGGCCGTCCGTGACGAACGCCGCCGACCCGCTCTGGCTGGTCAGCACCGCGATCTTCTTGGGCGGCGTCGGCAGGGTCGCCACCGCGTCGAAGAGGAGGTTGGGGATGAACTGGTTCGGCGTGGGGCCGATCGACCAGGCCGGGAACTGGCAGGGGTACGTGAGCTGGGGCGCCAGCACCGCCGTGTGCTGCGGCAGCACGTAGCCGTGCCGCTCGGCCACCGCCATGGCCGCGAGGATGTTCGGCGTGGCGTACGGACCCATGATCAGGTCGACCTTGTTCTGTGCGATCAGCTGCTCGTAGAGCGGCCCGACCTTGGAGGTGTCGGACTGGTCGTCGAGCACCGTCCACTCGACCTTGCGACCGAGCAGGCCGCCGGCGGCGTTGAGCCGCTCGATGTACTGCTCGCCCGCGACCTTGTGGATGAGCCCGGTCGCCGCGAAGGCACCGGTCAGCGACAGCGTCGAACCGACCACGATGGGACTCTGGTCGGCTCCACCGCCGCTGGACTCCTGTTTGCTACTGCATGCCGCGCCCGCGGCGACCAGAACGGTCGCCGCGAGCACACCGAGCACGCGCCTCAGCACGGTAAGCCTCCTAACGGACTGCGCCGGCATCGTGGACGACGACGCCGCCGAGCACGGTCAGCACGGAATTGATCTTCTTGAGGTCGGCGTCGCCAACGGCCCGCCGGTCGAAGTAGTCGCGGTTGAGCACCGCGACGTCGCCCAGGCGGCCCGGCGCGAGCACCCCGAGCCGGTCCTCGTCGACGCCGCCCAGGAACCAGCCGTTGGCGCTGGTGTAGTGCTCGACCACCTCGTGCCGGGTCATCAGCTGGTTGCCGTTGATCGCCACCCCGAGCGCGTTGATGCCGGTGGTGGCGTAGTAGGCGTGCACCCAGGGGTTCATCGGCGCGATCTGCATGCCGTCCGAGCTCATCCCGAGCGGGATGCCGTTGTCGAGGAGCATGCGGTACGGCGGGCCGGCCGCGGTCGGCGTGCCCGTGAAGTAGCGGAACCCGGTGACGTTGATGCCGCCGCCGAGCGCCTTGAGCTTGTCGACGTAGTCCTCGGTGATCGAGGGCACGTGACCGACCACCCACCGCAGGTCGGTGATCGGGAATTCCTGGTTGACCAGCGCGAAGCCGTCGATCTCGGCCTTGAAGTCGGTGGCCGACAACGAGTGCACCTCGGCCCGCCAGCCGGCCTGGGCGACCTTGCGGGCGGCGTCGAGCCACCGCTGGTTGCCGGCCGACCCGCTGGTGATCGGGTCGCTGGGCACGGGCGCGACGAACTCGCCGATGCCGCCGGTGCGGACCAGGTCGTTGCCGAAGAAGGGGAACGCGTTGCGCAGCCGTTCGCCGAGGGCGACGCTGGCCGGGTCGGCGTCCATGTAGAGGAAGTTGATCCGCAGCCGGACGATGCCGTCACCGTCGCCGTAGACCGACAGGAACGGCAGGTGCATGCGGAAGTTGTCCTCGTGCGCCGACCCGTCCGACGGCGCGTCGACGGCCTGGAACGCGCCCTGGTCCAGGTGGGTGGTGACGCCGAGGCCGACCGCGTATCTCATCGCGTCGCGGGTGCCGCGCTTGCGGTCCTCGAAGGTGAGCTGCCGGCGGAGGGCGAGGGTGGCCCGCCCGGTCTGGTTGCCGGCGCCGATCGACCCGTCCGCGCCGACCGTCACGGGGCCGTCCGGCCCCGGCACGCTCTCGAAGAAGGCCTTGCCCAGGCTGTTGGTCACCCCCGGCCCGACGAACCCGATCGAGAGGTAGACCGGGTGACGGGGTGCCGCGGCGTCGAGCTCGGCCAGCGTGGGGAGGCGTACCTCTTTGAACTGGTTGAAGTGGAATCCGCCGATGGTGGTGATGAACGTCCCGGCCGGTGCGGTCCGTGAGCGGCTGCGGATCGCCGCCTGGACGTCGGCGATGGAGTACGCGTTCTCCAGGGGCGTGTGGTGGCCGGGCCGGTTGCCCATCAGCACGATGTGGTTGTGGCAGTCGATGATGCCCGGGATCGCCGTCCTGCCGCGCAGGTCGAGCGTGCGCGGCTTGTCGGTGAACTCCTTGCGGGCCGCGCTTTCCCGGTCGCCCGTGTAGACGACCTCGCCGTCGCGGATGGCGATCACCTCGACGACCGTGTCGTGCCGGTCCATGGTGTGGATCTCGCCGTTGGTGAGGATCAGGTCGCCGGCGGGCGACCTGCCTTTGCCGTGTGCCTCGGCGGCGGCGGCGCCCACGAAGGGCGCGGCGGCGGCCGCGAGCGCGCCGGAGCGCAAGAGGCCGCGCCGGGTCTGGCCCCGCTGATGTGACTCGCTCATCGAACGAAACCGCCTTCCAGAAAGTGGCTCAGTGCTGGCGCTTGAGCTCGCCGGAGTCGTGCACGATCCGGCCGCCCACCGTGGTGAGAACGGGCCTGACGCGCTTGAGGTCCTCGTCGCTGACGGTGCGGTAGTCACGGTCGAGCACGACCAGGTCGCCGAGCTTGCCGGTCTCGATCGTGCCGAGCTTGTCTTCCATGTTGAGGAACCAGGCGTTCTCGCGGGTCCACAGCCGGACCGCCTCGTCCCGGGTGATCTGCTGGCCGACGTTGATCTCGACGCCGAGCGCGTTGCGACCGGTGACCGCGTAGTAGATGCCGAACCACGGGTTCAACGGGGCGATGTGCACGCCGTCGAGGTGGATGCCGGCCTTGATGCCGTGGTCGAGAATCGTGCGGAACGGGGCGCCGGCGGCGGTGCCGCTGCCCGACATGAAGGCGAACGTGCCGCCGTTGACCGCACCACCGAGCGCCTGGAGCCGGTCGAGCAGCGCCGTCGTCACGACCGGCACGTGGTCGATGCGCCAGCGCAGCTTCGTGATGTCGTGCTGGGCGTTGACGGCTTCGTAGCCGGCGATCTGCGCCTCGAGGGCGGCCAGGCTCAGCGCCCGATTGTTGTTGCGCCAGCCGGCCGCCGCGATGAGCTGCTGCGCGCGGGTCCACACCGGACCGCTGCCGTCGCCCGGCGCGCCCCACTCGCCGATCCCGCCGGTCATCAGCAGGTCGTCACCGAACAGCTGGTACTGGTTGGCGAGTCGCTGGGTCAGCTCGGGCAGGTTGATGTCGTTCTGGTTGTGCAGGAAGTTGGTCTGCAGGCGGATGAACGTCTTCCCTTCGGCGTGCAGGGCGCGCCAGGAGTCGTACATCCGGTAATGGTCGAAGTTGGACAGTGCCTGGTTGGGTTGCGGCGGACCGACGACCGGGAAGCCGACCTCGTCGAGCACGGCGGTAATGCCGACGCTGGCCGAATAGGCCATCGCGTCCAGCGTGCTGCGCTTGCGGTCCTCGAAGCTCTGGGTCAGCCGCACGTTGTAGAGGGCGGCCTCGGCGTTGGCGACGCCGGTGATGGAGCCGTCGGCGCCGACCACCGACGGCACCGCCGCCGCCTCGAAGTACGCCTTGCCCAGCGAGTTGGTCCACGCCGGGCCGGTGAAGCCCTGGAAGAGCAGGATCGGCCGGTCGGGGACGGCGGCGTCGAGCTCGGCCAGGTTGGGCAGGCGTCGCTCGGCGAACAGGTTGGCGTGGAAGCCGCCCATGGCGGTGATGAACTGACCCGGCGGCACGTCGCGCCGGCGTGCGGCCAGGAGGCGCTGGATCCCGGCGATGTCACCGGCGTTCTCGATGACGACGTGGTAGCCGGGGCGGATGGCGAGGCTGACGAAGTGCACGTGCGGCTCGATCATGCCCGGCACGACCGTGTGGCCGCGCAGGTCGACGACGGTGGGCTTGCCCGGCACGAGCTGCTTGAGCTGGCCGAGGCTGCCGCCGACGCCGACGATGCGTCCTTCGGAGATCGCGACGCCGGACACCGTGCGGCCGTGGTCGTCGAAGGTGCGGATCTTGCCGTTGTGCAGGACCAGGTCGCCGCGGGGAGTGGTGCGGTCGACGACGGAGACGGGGGCCGAGCCGGAGGAGGCCGCGCTGGCCGGGCTGGGCAGGCCGAGGGCGCTGCCGGCGGCCGCTGCGACGCCGGCGCGGAGCACGCCGCGCCGGGAGAAGGAGAGGGGGTCGTTCATTTCTGGGCTACACCGCCCTTCGCGGTTTGAACGCCCGGAGGCGATATGAACCACTACTGAGGCGAGAGCGTACGGCTCAGGTGGACAGTGTGCAATACCACTGTGCACTGCCGTTCATGAAGATGAAACAGGCGGGCCGGTCAGCTGAAGCGCTCGGCCACGAACCAGATGCCGACGGCGGGCTCGACGCCGTGGTTGGCGTACGAGTGCGGTGTGGAGCAGTCGAACGAGACCGAGTCGCCGGGGTTGAGCACGTGCGTGTCGAAGCCCAGGGTCAACGTGAGCTGACCGGCCAGGACGTGCCCCCACTCGGTGCCGGAGTGGCGCATCAGCACGCCGGCGCCGGACGAGCTGCCGCCCGGGGCGTACGTGATGCGCAGGAAGTCGACGTGCGTGTCGGGCAGCTGGCCGAGCAGCTCCCAGGTCACCCCGGAGTCCAGGTGCAGCACCTCGCGCTCGCCCGCCGGCACGACGGGGCCGACCCGGCGCCGCTGTGACAGCATCCGCAACCCTTGCGCCGTCGCGGAACCGGCCGCCTGGTCGGCGCTGGGTTGTGCCGGCACTATCAGGGCAGCACTGATGGCGGCGCCCAAGGCGGCGGGGACGGGCGCGACCGTGTCCAACCTCGCCGGGCGCGGGCTCGCCGGGTCCGGCTCGTTGAAGATGTCCTCCACCGAGATGCCCAGGGCCGCGGTGATCGCGTACAGCGTGCTGACCGAGGGGTTGCTCTTGCCGGTCTCGATCTGCGAGATCAGGCTGGCCGAGGTGTCGACGACCCGGGCCAGGCCGCGCACGGTCATGCCGCGGTCCAGCCGGGCCTGCCGTAGTCGCTCACCGATCGGGGGCATTCCCGTCTGTCCACTCACGCCCGTTGCCAACCCTTCGACGAACCTTGATCTTTTTCCGCTTCACCCTATCGCGCGTGCCGAGCACTGTGGTGTGATGCTTGACGCCTGAGATGACAGGTCGTTAGCGTCGTCAAGCGTTACTTAACACGCCCGGAATATAGCAGAGGGGTGCTGCGGTGGCGATCGGCACGTACGGCACGAATGCCGTCGACTGGGAACAGCGCATCGACCTCGACCGGCTGCGCCGCGAACGGTTGGCCCGACTCAACGCCGAGCTCGAACGCTCCAGCCTCGGAGCGGTCCTCGCGTTCGACTTCGCGAACATCCGCTACATGACGGCCACCCACATCGGCACGTGGGCGATCGACAAGTTCATCCGGTTCGCGCTGCTGGTCCGCGGCGCCGAGCCGATCGTCTGGGACTTCGGCTCCGCGGCCCGCCACCACCAGCTCTACAACCCCTGGCTCGACGGCGAGAAGCGCGCCCGGGCCGGCATCTCCGTGCTGCGCGGCGCCTTCCACCCGGACGCCGGAATCGCCGACGAGCTGGCCCGCAAGATCGCCGTCGAGCTCGAGGAGCACGGCCTCGCCGACGCGCCGATCGGCATCGACATCGCCGAGATGCCCGTGCTGCTCGCGCTCCAGCGCGCCGGCATCGAGGTCGTCGACGGGCAGCAGCTCTTCCTGGAGGCCCGGCGCGTCAAGACCGTCGACGAGATCTCGTTGTTGACCCAGGCAGCGTCCATGGTGGACGCCGCCTACGAGGAGCTCTACGAGTTCCTGCGCCCGGGCGTCCGCGAGAACGAGTGCGTCGGCCTGGTCAGCAAGGTCCTCTACGACCTGGGCAGCGAGTTCGTCGAAGGCGTCAACGCTATCTCCGGCGAGCGCTGCGCCCCGCACCCGCACGTCTACAGCGACCGGCTGATCCGCCCCGGCGACCCGGCGTTCTTCGACATCCTGCACAGCCACGTCGGCTACCGCACCTGCTACTACCGGTGCTTCGCCGTCGGCAGCGCCTCGGCCGGCATGCGCGACGCCTACGTGCGGTGCCGGGAATACATGGACCGCGCGATCGCCGCCGTGCGGCCCGGTGCGACGACTGCCGACATCGTGTCGCTGTGGCCGCGCGCCGACGAGTTCGGCTTCCCCGACGAGGAGGCCGCTTTCGCGCTGCAGTACGGGCACGGCGTCGGCCTGTCCATCTGGGAGAAGCCCATCTTCAGCCGCCTGGTCTCCCTCGACCACCCCGAGGTGCTCGAGGAGGGGATGGTGTTCGCGCTGGAGACCTACTGGCCGTCGAAGGACGGCTGGGGCGCCGCACGGATCGAGGAGGAGGTCGTCGTGACCGCCGACGGATGCGAGGTCATCACCAAGTTCCCGGCCGAGGAGCTGCTCGTGGCCGGCCGCCGTTACTGGACGGTCGGCGGACCGCTGAACACGCAGCGGGAGGCCCAGTCGCACCTCAACACCAAGGCAGGCCGCGGTGAGTGAGACGACCGAGCTCCTCGACCTGTACGAGCGCATGGCGGTCATCCGGCGCACGGAGAAGGCCGCGTACGACATGTTCCTCGCCGGTCTCGTCAAGGGCACCACGCACCTGGCGTCGGGGCACGAGGCGGTGGCCGTCGGTGCCAGCGCGGCGCTGCGGCCCGACGACTACGTCTTCGCCACCTACCGCGGCCACCACCACGCCCTCGCCCGCGGCGCGACACCGGAAGCCTGCCTGGCCGAGCTGATGCAGAAGGCGACCGGGCTGTGCAAGGCCAAGGGCGGCTCGATGCACCTGACCCACGCCGAGGGCAACATGCTCGGCTCGTACGCCATCGTCGGCGCGCACCTCCCGATGGCCGTCGGCGCCGCCTGGTCGGCCCGGCTGCGCGGCACCGAGCAGGTGGCACTGGCGTTCTTCGGCGACGGCGCGACCAACATCGGCGCGTTCCACGAGGCGCTCAACCTGGCCGCCGTGTGGAAGCTGCCGGTCATCTTCGTCTGCGAGAACAACCTCTACATGGAATACACGCCGATCGGCGCGGTGACCGCGGTCGACCGCCCGGCCGCCGACCGGGCGCCGGCATACCGGATGGAGGCCCAGGTCGTCGACGGCAACGACGTCGTGCTGGTGCGCGAGGCGGTGGCCGCCGCGGTCGACCGGGCGCGGGCCGGCGACGGCCCGACCGTGATCGAGGCGGAGACCTACCGGCACTACGGGCACAGCCGCACCGACCCCGCCACCTACCGCCCGGCCGAGGAGGTCGAGCGCTGGCTCAAGCACGACCCCATCGACGTCGCCCGGGCCAGGCTCGAGGCGCTCGGGGTCTCGCCTGACGAGATCAAGGTGGTGGACGGGCGCGCGACGTCGACCGTCGCCGACGCGATCGCCGCGGCGAAGGCGGCACCGGACGCTGACGTCGCCGAGGCGTTCACCGACGTATGGGCCGATGGGGGTGCGCAATGGCGGATGTGATCACTTATCGGGCCGCCGTCTCCGAGGGGATCGCGCGGGAGATGCGCCGCGACTCCAGCGTGATCTGCCTGGGCGAGGACATCGGCGCGGCCGGCGGAGTGTTCAAGACGACCTCCGGGCTGTTCGAGGAGTTCGGGCCGACGCGGATCTGGGACACCCCGATCTCCGAGCAGGCGATCGTCGGCGCCGCGATGGGTGCCGCGATGACCGGCATCCGTCCGGTCGCCGAGATCATGTTCTCGGACTTCCTGGCCTGCTGCTGGGACTACCTGGCCAACGAGATCCCCAAGGTGCGCTACATGACCGGCGGGCAGGTCACCGTGCCGCTGGTCATCCGCACGGCCAACGGCGGCGGGCTCGGCTTCGGCGCGCAGCACTCGCAGGCCGTCGAGAACTGGGCGCTGACCATCCCCGGGCTCAAGATCGTCGCGCCGTCGACGCCCGCCGACGTGATCGGGCTGATGGCCTCCGCGATCCGCAGCGACGATCCGGTGGTCTTCTTCGAGCACAAGGGTCTGTTCGCGAGCAAGGGTCCGCTGCCGCCCGCCGGCCACGTGGTCGAGCTCGGCCGCGCGTCCGTCGTGCGCTCGGGTGACGACGTCACGCTGGTCGCGCTGGCCTCCACCGTGCACACCGCGCTGGCAGCGGCCGACGAGCTCGCCGAGTCCGGCATTTCCGCCGAGGTGGTCGACCTGCGGTGCCTGATCCCGATGGACCTGACGACGGTCCTCGCTTCGGTCGGCAAGACTTCGCGCCTGGTCACGGTCGAGGAGAACCCGCACCAGGCCGGCTGGGGCGCGACCGTCGTGTCCGTCGTGGTCGACGAGGGGTTCGAACTGCTCGACGCGCCGGTGCGCCGGGTCGCCTCGGCCAACGTGCCGCTGCCGTTCGCGGACGCGCTCGAGGACCAGGTAATCCCGACCACGGACAAGGTGGTGGCGGCCGTCCGCTCGGTCGTCAACTACTAGGAGGGTTTCCGGATGAACGACCGGCATGTGGTCATGCGCGCCGACGAGGCCGTCTACGCGACGTCCGCGGACGCGCGGGGCGGAACGGGGCTGACCCGGTGGATGATCGCCGGTGAGGGCTCACCGGGCGCCCTGCACACCGAGTTCAGCGTCTGTGCGCTGGAGCCGGGTGGCAAGGTGGCCACGGCCGTGCAGTCCTATGAGGAGTGCTTCTACGTCCTGTCCGGCAACCCCGTGTTGCAGACCGCGGAAGGGGCGACCCAGCTCGTCCCCGGTGACTACGGGTTGCTGCCCGTCGGGCTCGCCCACGCGTGGCGCAACGAGGGACCTCCGGCTCGGTTCGCTCAGATGCGGGCGACTCAACCCCGGGCGGCGTACGGCCATGACGTGTTCACGGTCGATGACCTGCCGGAGACCGCGCCGGTGCCGGTCGACGTGCGCGACCCGCGCACCCGGGCGTTCGGGCACATCGAGCCGATCAACATGGAGGTCGACAAGCAGCGCCAGGAGCTCCTCGCCATGTCGGCCAGCATGCGCACGGCCCTGCTCGTCTACAGCGGCATCACGGTCAAGATGATGGTCGACAGCGACCTCGGCGCCGACCTGACGACCATGTTCATGGTCCAGTACGAGCCCGCCGGCGTCGCCGGACCGCACGACCACCCGTTCGAGGAGACCTACCTGTTCCTCGAAGGGCAGGCCGAGGCGGTCTTCGACGGCCAGAGCTATCTGCTGCGGGCGGGCGACGCGGCGTTCGCGGGCGTCGGCTGCGTGCACGGCTTCCGCAACGTCGGCGACGGGCCGGTGCGGTGGCTCGAGACGCAGGCGCCGCAGCCGCCGGGCCGGCACTCGTACCGGTTCGTGCGGGACTGGGACTACCTCAACTCTGTTACTCGGGAAGGACACTGACCATGGCCGGCACGGTGCTCATCGTCGGCGGCACCGCCGGCATCGGCAGAGAGATAGCTTCCTCCTATGCGGCGCGCGGTCGCGACGTGGTCCTCACCGGGCGCGACGCCACGCGGTCGGCGAAGGTGGCGGCCGAGATCGGTGGGCCGGTCACCGGCCTCGCGCTGGACCTGACGGACCCGCGCGGGGTGGCCGCCGCCCTTTCGCCTGTGGGTGCCGTCGACCACGTCGTGCTCGCGGCGATCGAACGCGACTCGAACACGATCGGCGAGTACGACATCGAAGCCGCCCTCGCTCTGGTGACGCTGAAGCTGGTGGGCTACACCGCTGTCGTGCACGCCCTCAAGAGCCGCTTCACCGGTGCGGGTTCGGTCCTGTTGTTCGGCGGGATGGCCCGGGTGAGGCCGTATCCGGGCTCGACGACCGTCAGCGCCATCAACGCCGGTGTCCTCGGCATGGTCCGCACCCTGTCGTGCGAGCTGGCCCCGACGCGGGTCAACTCGATCCACCCGGGCATCGTCGGTGACAGTCCTTTCTGGACGGGCAAGTCGCTCGACGCGGTAGTCGCCAACACGCTTTCGGGCCGGCTGGCCACGATGGCCGAGGTGGTCGACGCGTCGGTGTTCCTGCTGGAGAACGGTGGGGTCAACGGCGTGGACCTGGTCGTCGACGGAGGGTGGCGGTGAGGGCCGCACCGGTCGCGGTCATCGGCACCGGCCGGATGGGCGCCGCGATGGTCGGCCGCCTGGCCGGCGCCGGCCACCCGGTCACGGTCTACAACCGCACGCCCGCGCGAGCCGCCGGTCTGCCGGCCGTCGTGGCCCCCACACCCCGGGAAGCGGCGCGCGGTGCGGCGTTCGTGGTCGTCTCACTGTCCGACGACGAAGCGGTCCGAGAGGTCTATGCCGACCTGATCCGCGGCTTGGAGCTGGACACCGTCGTCCTGGAGACGAGCACGATCCACCCGGACACGGTCCGCGAGCTCGCGTCGGCGGTGGGTGAGGCGCACCTGTTGGACACCCCGGTGTCGGGCAGCGTGGCGCTGGTCGCGCAGGGAGCGCTGACGGCCCTGGTCGGCGGCCCCGCCTCGGCACTGGAGCGCGCGCGGCCGGTCCTGTCCACCTTCGCGAGCCGCATCCTGCACCTCGGCCCGCAGGGAGCCGGCGCCACGATGAAGCTCGTCGTCAACTCGGTCATCCACGGCCTGAACCAGGCGGTGGCCGAGGCCCTGGTGCTCGCGGAACGAGCGGGCGTCGACCGAACGGCCGCCTACGACGTCCTGACGGCCAGCGCCGTCGCGGCGCCGTTCGTGGCGTACAAGCGCGACGCCTACGTCAACCCCGACGCCGCGGGAGTGGCGTTCGCGCTCGACCTGGTGGCCAAGGACCTGCGCCTGATAGACGCCTTGGCCACCAGCGTCGGCGCCCGCATGCCCCAACTCGCGGCCAATGCCGGGTTGGTCGCCGAGGCGGTCGAGGAGGGCTACGGCTCACGCGACATGAGCGCCCTGGCCGCTCTGTTGCGGAGGACGGGGACCATCGGCCCGTGACCGACCACGTCGCGAAGCCGGAGACCCGCGAAAACCTGGAGGCTTACCTGGACGCCCTGGGAGTTCGCGAGGGCAGCTACCACCTCTTCGGCGTCCATCTCGACGACGCGATTGTCATGGACCGACGACCGGACGGCTGGGCCGTCTTCCACTCGGAGCGCGGTGGGGAGCTCTCGCTCAACGTTCACGAGCACGAGGCGGACGCCTGTGCCGATCTGCTCGCTCGTGTGACGAGCGAAGACCATGTGTTCTTCGACCTGGTCGCGGGTCCGGCGCCCGTCGCCGACTCCGACCAGGCGTTCGACGCCTGGCTCCATGGATACGGAGTCACCCGCGAGGACCTCGACCCTGTCGACTGGAAGTTCGATGACGTGCCGTGGATCCCCGGCCCGCACTGGCGGCGCTATTTCGTGAGGATCACCGCAGCCCGGCGACTGGCCGAGACACCCTGATCTGTCGCGATTCCGCCGCCCGCGCCGCGTCCACGACCGATGGTGCGGCGAGGTTTACCTCGTACGATGGCGATCCATGAACGTGGCTCAGTGTGTGACCCGCAGTTGCACGACCGGGTGGTTGGACTGGATCCATGGGGAGCTGTGGCTCACGCCGACCGGGCTGATCCGGCAGCG
Organism: Asanoa sp. NPDC049475; assembly: GCF_040676915.1. Lineage (NCBI taxonomy): Bacteria > Bacillati > Actinomycetota > Actinomycetes > Micromonosporales > Micromonosporaceae > Asanoa > Asanoa sp. NPDC049475. The sequence continues at coordinate 299,319 of NZ_JBFAPY010000002.1, forward strand.
GCTCAGTCTCGAAGAGACCATCGCACATGAGCTAGGGCCGACGGTAAGCCAGCCACTGGAACGCGCTGAGGTCACCGAGTTCGACCTGGATGGGCTGCTGGCCGAACACCCGACGAACAAGGTCATCGCGTTTGCCGACGTCGCAGACGCGCGGCTCGTTCGAGGTTTCGCCGCCCACGGCTTGCGGCTACGGATGCTTGACGGACGTCGGCACAAGCTCCTGTGGCTAACCCGAGACCCCGCGTACCAGATCCTCGACGAAGCGCTGCACTCCGCGCTTGGCGAGCGGCTACGCCGAGCGAACGGCCGTACCCAATAGTCGCGTTCGGCGTCGAACCAGCTCTGCGCGAGGTGTTCGTCGACGCCGGCCGGCGGGTCGCGATCGACCCGGCTCAGGCGGGTTTCAGGCGGCGGATCAGACGGTAGGCCTTGCAGCCCAGGCACACCCCGGTGGTTGCGTTGAGAGCGGTCAAGCCGAAGGCGAGGGCGGTGAGGCTGTAGCCGGCGACATCGACGCCAGAAGAGAAGGTGATCAGCGCCAGAGCGGCGAGGAAGAAGCCGATGAGTTGGGCGAATCTCGGCGGCCGAGCATCCTCCAACTCGGCTGGCGTTGCGAGCCGCGGCCAGATGAGACGGGCGAAGATCTGCGCCCACAACGACCACTGAAAACTTACGAACGCGGTGAACGCGAATACGGCGACCTGGGAGGCGAGCAGGCCGAGAGCCAATGGTCGAGCAACGTCAACGACAAGCAGTACAACGGCGAGGACGGTTGCTGTGGCCCCGGCGCTGAATCGCAAGAGGCGCGGATCGAGACGGGCGCGGAGCGGGCACGCGCCGATACTGGTCCTGCGCATGTGGTTCTCCCAGAGAGTGAGATGCCAGCGCTAGTCCGATCCAGGGTCAGCGTAGTCCGCCCGGCTGTCGATGCCGCAGACGCGGAGTGTCACCGTTCGGTAAGGACTTTCCTGACTGGAGTGCGGTGTACTCGTGGGGTGATCGCGCGTCTGGTTCGTCGGCCGTTGGTGTGGGTCGCGGTGGCGGTCCTGGTGGCCGGCACCGGGATCGCCCTCTACTGGTTCCAGCCTTGGAAACTCGCCACGGACCGTGAGGTCAACGAGTTGTTGGCCGCCGTCCCGGTGTCGCCGAGCCCGGCGGCGGCTAGCGAGCCCGCAGTGTCCGCGTCGCCGTCTGGGCCGTCGGTCGTGCGGCAGGGCCGGTTCGTCAGCCACGAGCACGACACCAGTGGGCTGGCGCGGATCGTTCGGAACGCGGACGGGTCGCACGTGCTCGAACTGGTCGGCCTCGACACCTCCGACGGCCCGGACCTGCGGGTGTGGCTGTCCGACCAGCCGGTGCGGTCCGGCTCCCGGGGATGGCGCGTCTTCGACGACGGTGCCTGGGTGGAGCTCGGAAAGCTCAAGGGCAACAAGGGCGACCAGACGTACGCCATCCCGGCGCGCACGGACCTCGACCACCTGACGAGCGCCGCCATCTGGTGCAAACGCTTCTCGGTCTCGTTCGGCGCCGCCAGCCTCGCGCCGGCGGCCAGCCGCTGAGCACAAGTGCGCCGTGAAGATTGGCAACCAAGAACCACTGGCATCGACACGAACCGGCCGGTTGATTCCCAGCTTTACGGGTACGCGGACGGGAGACGCCCGGGAAGGAGTGACGTCATGGCCGAGTCACATTCGCCCGCCGACGACATCGTCTACGACCTCGTCAGCATCCAGTATCACGCGCTGAAGGCCACGACGCTGTACGCCACGTACCTCGAGGACGCGGAGGGCCACGACGACGTACGCCAGTTCATCGAGAAGGTCCGCGAGGAGGACGCCCAGCGTGCCCTGACCTGCCACCAACTGCTCGGCAAGCTCACCTCCGCACGCGGCGGAATCGGGTGACCGAGCAGGAACAGCATCCTGTGCGGGTCAGCCTGCGGGCGTACGACGTCAGCTCTGACCCGGTGGCGGGTCAGCTCGGCTCCGTAGCCGTGCCGTCAGGGTCGCGACAAGGGTGACGGCCCAGACGATGCCGAGGATGATCAGAAGTCCGCGGCCGTAGTCGAGCGGAAGCGCCGACGGGTCGTCGCCCCGGCGGCCGCGACCGAGCACGAACGGGATCGCCATCAGGGTGACCGCCAGGCTGATGATCGCCGCGACCCGGACCGGCCGGCGGACCGCGATCGGCAGGAACCGTCCGATCAGGACGCCCAGCCCGATGGTCAGCGGCACCAGGATCGCGTCATGGGCGACGACGACAGCCGCGAGGAACGCGAGTTGGCCGCCCGGCTCCGTGGCGGGGTCGGTGGCGGCGCCGAACAGCGCGTAGGCCATCACTCCCACGCCGGCGCCGACGAGGATCCGGCGGGTCCACCTCATGGCGCCGGCCGCACGGTGAGCCGGGCCAGCCACTTGGTCTGCAGAACCCCGGGGCGGTTGGGTGCGATCAGCCGGGCCGGGTAGCCGTGGTCGAGGTGCAGCGGCTCGCCGCGCAACCGCAGCGCCACGAGCGTCAGCGGGTCGTGGGCGTGCGCCGGGTCGACCGTCGTGCTGCGGTAGAGCCCCGCGGTCTCCAGCGACTCGGCGAAGACTTCGAACCCGCGCGCCTCGGCACCCGCCAGCGCCATCAGGTCGCGCAGGCGTACGCCCGTCCAGACCGCGTCGGCGCTCCAGCCCTCGACGCACGTGATCGGCAGCGAGACGGTGTGCTGCGGGAGCGCTTCGAGGTCGGCGAGCGACAGCTCGGTGGTGCCGCCCGGGCCGTCGAGTACGAGCCGGTAGGCCGGGTCGACGGCCAACGTCCGGACACCTGCGGCCCCGGCGGTGCGGTTGACCGGCAGCTGTTGCGGGCCGGTGCGCGGGCGGCGCGGTGCCAGCAACGAGATCGGCGCCAGCGGCGCGACCGTCTGGCCGACCGTCGCAAGGGTGATGACGCCGGCCGCACCGGCCGTGGCGGCCAGCAGTCCCCGCCTGGTCAGCGTGCCCGGCGGCACGGTGCCGCGCGGACGCCGGGTCAGGCCGGCCCTGATCAGCGGCAGCTTGACCCCGATGTGCGTGACGATCGCGCCGATCGCGAGCCACGCCGTCCAGTAGTGCGCGCTCGGGAAGAAGAAGTGCATCGGGCCGTACCACAGAGCGATGTTGAGTACGCCGGTGACGAGCTGGAACAGGGCGGCGGCGATCAGCACCAGCACGCTGAGCCGCTCGACCGCCTGCGCGAGGTCGCGCGCTGGTGGCCAGCGGAACAGCCGTGGGTAGACCGACCACAGCTTGACGCCGAGCAGCGGGATGGTGGCCAGTCCGGTGGCGACGTGCAGCCCCTGGGTGACCCGGAAGAGCGAGATCGGTCGTGCCGGCCAGTGGAACCAGCCCGGCGGGTGCTGGATGAGGTGGTCGAGCAGGCCGGTGACGAAGCACGTCCCGAACGCGACGGCGAGCGCCAGGCCGAGGAAGCTGGTCAGGCGCGCGGACCGCAGCTTGGACGGGAAGGCTCCCTTGCGGAACGGCCCACGACGGAGGGTGGCCGGTGGCGCCGGCAGCGGCTCGTCCAGCCAGCGCAGCACCGCCCGTGCCCGACCGGCCGTCCGGGACCGCGCACCGGGTTCGGGGGTCACCGATGGGTCAGGGTCGCGAACCATCGACCGGCCTCCGTCCACGTCGATTGGACCCGCGTGCGCGCTGACGCGGCGACGGCGGCGATGTCGTCGACGCCGACGTACGCCCAGCGCAGCGGCGGGCTCTCGGCACCTCCGTGGGTGCGCAGCCGCACCTCGCCGGCCCAGAACGGCGTCCCCGGCGGGTCGAGCTCGGCCACCACCCGGCCGCCGGGCGCCAGCAGGCCGGCGCACCGGCGCAGCAGCCGCACCGGGTCCCCGCCGATGCCGATGTTGCCGTCGGCGAGCAGGACGCTGTGCCAACGCCCTTCCAGCGGCAGCCCCGCGAAGACGTCACCGAGCATCGCCCGGCCACCGCGTCGGCGCGTCGACCGCACGGCCGCCCGGCTCACGTCGATGCCGAGCGCGAACCGGCCACTGCCCGCGAGTGCGGCGGTCAGCCGGCCCGGTCCGCAGCCGACGTCCAACGTGGACCCGGTGGTACGGGACAGCAGGCCAGCGTCGCCCGGAATCTCCTTCGCGTTCCAGGCCAACGGATCCAGCCGCCGCCACCGCCCGGCACCGTCGACGAACCGGGCTCCCGGGTCGGCGCCGACGGCCGCGGCGCGCAGCACGGCGTCGAACGCCGGCGCCACCGTCATCGGGCGAGGACCTTGGACATGTCGCGAACGGCCCGCGCGGTGCCGCGCACGGTGCCGGTCACCTTCGAGCGGCTCCCGGCGGCACGTGGCGCGTAGTCGACGTCGACCTCGGCGACCGTCCAGCCGGCCCGCGCGGCCTCGACCACCATCTCCAACGGGTAGCCGAACCGCCGGTCGCGCAGGTCCAGCGCGAGCAGGTCGGCGAGGCGGGCGGCCCGCATGGGGCCGAGGTCGTGCAGGTCGAATCCCGTGGTCCGGCGCAGTCGCCAGGCCAGGGCCGCGTTGGCGAGCCGGGCGTGAGCGGGCCAGGCACCGGCGGTCGTCGGGCGGCGGCGGCCCAGCACGAGTCGGGCGTGCCCGGCGCGCACGGGGTCGGCGACCCGCGGGAGCTGGGCGGGGTCGAACGACCCGTCGGCGTCCATCACGCAGACCAGGCCGTCGGCGGGGTCGGCGGCGGTCAATCCCGTGTGGACGGCCGCTCCGAAGCCGCGCTCCGGCGCGGTGACGACGATCGCGCCATGAGCGGCGGCGATCTCGGGCGACCCGTCGGTGGACCCGTTGTCGGCCACGATGGCGCGGTAGCCGGGCGGCATCCGACGGAGCAGCCAGGGCAGGGCCGCGGCCTCGTCGAGGCAGGGAAGTACGACGTCCGTCATGGTCATTCAACGTACTGACAAACCCGTCCGTAAACCCTTACGAATCACAGACCAAGATATTAGGAACCAATTACGCGCGGCGGCGATGCCTGGTTTCCGGCGCCAGGACCCTTACGGTCGATCAGGTGATGCGCGTTCTCGTTACCGGCGGCGCCGGTTTCATCGGTTCTCAGGTCGTCGTGGCGCTGACGGCGGCCGGACATGACGTGCGGGTGCTCGACGTCGGCCATCCGGCGGCACACCGTGCGCCGCTCCCGTCCACGGTGGCCGGCGTGCCGCTGGTGGTCGCCGACGTGCGCGACGCCGACGCCGTCGGGGCCGCGGTCGCCGGGGTCGACGCGGTCGTCCACCAGGCGGCCATGGTCGGCATGGGCGTGGATCTGGACGATCTTCCCGAGTACGTCGGTTGCAACGACCTCGGCACGGCGGTGCTGCTCGCGGCCATGGCCAGAGCGGGCATCGGCAGGCTGGTGCTGGCCAGCTCGATGGTCGTCTACGGCGAGGGCGCCTACGCGTGCCCGGTGCACGGCGCGGTCCGGCCGGCGCACCGTGCGGAGGCGGACCTCGCCGCCGGTCGCTTCGAGCCGACCTGTCCGCGGTGTGCGGAGCCGCTGTCGCCGGGGTTGGTCGACGAGGACGCCCCGCTCGAACCGCGCAGCGTCTATGCGGTGACCAAGCTCGCGCAGGAGAACCTCGCCGCGGTGTGGGCGCGGCAGACCGGAGGCTCGGCGACGGCCCTGCGCTACCACAACGTCTATGGGCCGGGGATGCCGCGCGACACCCCGTACAGCGGCGTGGCAGCGATCTTCAGGTCCGCGCTCGAGGCCCGCCGGGCGCCGCGGGTCTTCGAGGACGGGGGCCAGCGGCGGGACTTCGTGCACGTCCGGGACGTGGCCGCCGCGAACCTCGCCGCGCTCACGGCCAGCGCCGTCCCGTCCGGCTTCCGGGCGTACAACGTCGCGTCGGGCCGGCCCACCACCATCGGCACGATGGCGACCGCGCTGGCCGACGCCATGGGTGGTCCGGCGCCGCTGGTGACCGGCGACTTCCGGGCCGGCGACGTGCGCCACGTGGTCGCCGCGCCCGACCGCGCCGTGGCCGAGCTCGGCTTCCAGGCCCGGATTCCGCTGGTGGAGGGGATCGCCGAGTTCGCGTACGCGCCGCTGCGGGGCTGACCGGTGACCACTTCGCGCGAGCGCGCGACACCCGTCGGCACCACCCGGCCGGCTGATGGATCCACCCGCGCGGACGTGCTCGCCGCCGGCGTGGCCGTCGCCCTCGTCGGCGTCGCCGCCCTCGTCGCGCTCGCCGAGCCGACCGTGACCGGTGTGCCGTCGGTGCGGCTGGCCGCTCCGCTGTTCGCGCGCTGGCTGCCGCACGTCGGGCCGGGCACGCCGGTCGTGCTGCTGATCGCCGCCGCTGTCATCTGGCACGGCCCGGCCCTGGCCGCCCGGCTGCCCTGGCGGCGGCTGCTCGGCGCCGGATACGTGGCCGCCGTGGCCTGGACGATGGCCCTGGCCATGGTCGACGGCTGGCAGCGCGGGTTCGCCGGCCGGCTGGCCACGCCCCACGAATATCTCGCCGAGGTGCCCGGTGTCGCGGACGTGCCGGCCACGCTGCGCGGGTTCACCGACCGCATCCTCGACTTCCAGCCCGACTCGTGGACCACCCACGTCGCCGGACACCCACCCGGCGCGCTCCTGGTGTTCGTCGCCCTCGACCGGGTCGGGCTGGGCGGGGGAGCATGGGCGGCGCTCGTGTGCGTCCTCGCCGGGTCGCTGGCCGTCGTGGCCGTGCCCGTCGCCGTCCGGGCTCTCGGCACCGAGGAGGCTGCCCGGGTGGCCGTACCCTTCCTCGTGCTCTTTCCGGGCGCGGTCTGGATCGGTGCCTCCGCGGACGGCCTGTTCACGGGCGTCACCGCGGGCGGCATCGCCCTGTTGGCCGTCGCGGCGACCCGCGCGGGACCGTCCGGCCGCTGGCTCGCCGTCGTCGCCGGCGTCGTGCTGGGCTTCGGGTGCTACCTCTCGTACGGCCTGGTGTTGATCGCGCCCATCGCCGTCGCGGTGCTGGTCGCCGCCCGCCGGGTCACGCCGCTGTTCTGGGCGGCCGGGGGAGTGGCGCTGGTGGTCGCGGCGTTCACGCTGGCCGGTTTCTGGTGGCTCGACGGCTACCACGCGCTCGTCGAGCGCTACTACCAGGGAATCGCCAGCGACCGCCCATACCTCTACTGGGTCTGGGCCAACATCGCCTGCGTGACGCTGTGCGCCGGTCCGGCGATGGCGCCGGTCGTGCGCCGGGTGGTGGTCGCCGTCTGGCGGCGCCGATGGTCGACGGCCACCGCCGTGCTTCCGCTCGCGGCCGTCCTCGCCGTCGTCGCGGCCGACGCGTCCGGCATGAGCAAGGCCGAGGTCGAGCGGATCTGGCTGCCCTTCGTCGTCTGGCTGCCGGCCGGCGCCGTGCTTCTGCCGGCGGGCGGCCGTCGCGGCTGGCTCGCCGCGCAGGCATTGACCGCGATCGTCGTCAACCACGTCCTGCTCACAACCTGGTGACCCGCGCACCCGCGCCGGCCGTCACCCGCCGGACGACGTCGGCGAACGCCGTGTCGGGGATGAGCCGGGCCACTTCGCGGGCGGCCGGCCAGTCGTCGACGTCGGTCAGCGTCGGCAGTTCCGCGATCCGCAGTCCGCGCGCGGCGAGCGCGTTCCAGGTGCGCTCGTAGGTCGCGGCCGTCGACATGGGCACCGCCCGCACCGCCTCGGCGTGGCGCGGGTCGCGGAACCCGATCGCCCACCATCCACCGTCCGAGGCGGGGCCGATCACCGCGTCGGCGTCGTCCAGCCGGCGCGACGCGGCGTCCAGCAGCGCCGGGGTGACCTGTGGCGTGTCCATGCCGATCTGCACCACCGCCCGACCGGGCAGGGCCGCGGCGACCTCGGCGTGCGCGTTGGCGAGGCGCGCCGCGAGCCCGTCGCCGCGCTGGGGGAAGCGTCGCCACCCGGCGAACGCCCTCCGCAGGTCGGCCCGGCCGACCGCGTCCGCGAACACGCCGGTGTGGGCGAGCACAGGCGTGGCCACCGTCGCCCGCACCGCCGCCGCCGTGGCCAGGAGGGCGGCTCGCGCGACCTCGGCCGCCTGGCGCGGTGTGGCCGGCGGGCACAACCGGGTCTTGGCCAATCCGGGGACGGGCGCTTTCGCCACCACCAGCACGACACTCACCGTCGGAGCGTAACCAGTACGGCGCTGTCCGTACCCGCGATGCGAGACGCGGTAAGGAACCCGCAAGATTTGCCGGGGTCACCGGCCTTCGCGTGCTGGCTAACCTTGCGGCATGGCAGCGGGCTTCGTGGCAGGTCGAGGGTGACGCAGCGGGTGTTGGTCGTCGACGACGACCAGACGGTCAGCGACGTCGTCTGCCGCTACCTGGAGCACGCGGGCTACGAGGTCAGCCATGCCTCCGACGGCGTGGCGGCGCTCGTCGCGGTGGCCGAGCAGTCGCCCCACCTGGTGGTGCTGGACCTCATGTTGCCCGGCATCGACGGGCTCCAGGTCTGCCGGCGCCTGCGGGGGCGGCCCGACGGCGTACCGATAATCATGCTCAGCGCCCTCGGCACCGAGCAGGACCGGCTGGTCGGCCTCCAGCTCGGCGCCGACGACTACCTCACCAAGCCGTTCTCGCCGCGCGAGCTGGTGCTGCGGGTGCAGTCGGTGCTCCGCCGCGCCGGCGCACCCGCCGCGCCCGATCGCCCCGAGGTCCTCCGCGACGGCGACCTGGCGGTCGAGACCGGCCCGCGGATCGCGTACCGCGACGGCGTCGAGCTGCCGCTGACCTTGCGCGAGTTCGACCTGCTCGCGTTCTTCCTCCGCCAGCCCGGCCGCGCGTTCACCCGCGCCGAGCTCCTGGAACAGGTGTGGCACTGGAGCATCGGCGACCAGTCCACGGTCACGGTCCATGTGCGGCGGCTCCGCGAGAAGATCGAGCCCGACCCGGCGACACCGCGCCGGATCGTCACGGTCTGGGGCGTCGGCTACCGGTACGAGCCGGGCGGGCACGCCGGTGCGTGACCTGATCCTGATCCTCCTGCTCGCGTTCGGTGCGGCGCTCGCCGTCGGCGTGCTCGGCGCGGGCGCCCTGCGGCTGCTGCGCCGCCGTTCGATCACGGTGCACGTGACGGTGCTGCTGGCGACCACCGTCGCGGCCGTCGTGGCGGGCGTGACCGCGGTCGCCGAGGCGATGTTCCTGTCCGCCCACGACCTCGAGGTCGTGGTCGTCACCGTGTCGGCCGCCGCCGTGGTGAGCCTCGGCATCGGCGTCGCGTTCGGACGGCGGCTCGCGGCCGCCGCCGTCTGGGCCGACCACGCCCGCGAGCGCGAGCGCCGGTTGGAGAAGGACCGGCGGGACCTGGTCGCCTGGGTCTCCCACGACCTGCGTACGCCGTTGGCCGGTCTGCGCGCCATGGCCGAGGCGCTCGAGGACGGCGTGGTGGACGACTCCGTGACGGTCGCCGAATACCACCGGCGGATCCGCATCGAGTCCGACCGGATGGCCCGCCTGGTCGACGACCTGTTCGAGCTGTCCCGCATCAACGCCGGCGCGCTGCGGCTCTCCCTCTCGACCGTGCCGCTCGGCGACGTCGTCTCCGACGCGCTGGCCACCGCCGCGCCGCTGGCGGCCGCCCGGCGGATCCGGCTCGAGGCCGCGCAGAACGGCTGGCCCACCGTCACCGCCAGCGAGCCCGAGCTCGCCCGCGTCGTGGCGAACCTGGTGCTCAACGCCGTTCGCTACACGCCGCAGGACGGCACGGTCCGGGTGGAGGCGGGCCAGGAGAACGACGCCGCGTGGCTCGCCGTCGCCGACACCTGCGGCGGCATCCCGCCGGTGGACCTGCCACACGTCTTCGACGTCGCGTTCAGGGGAGAGCCCGCCCGCACGCCGCCGAGCGCCGGCACGACCGCCTCGGGCGGCATCGGGCTCGCGATCGTCCATGGTCTGGTCCAGGCGCACGGCGGCAGCGTCAACGTCGAGAACACCGTCGACGGGTGCCGCTTCCTGGTCCGCCTGCCGGCGGCTACGGGCGTACGCGGATGATCGTCTTTCCCTTGGGCCGCTCGGTGGGATTGAGCGCCGCGGCGGCGTCGTCAAGGGTCGCGACGGTGCCGATGGCCGTCCGCAGGCGTCCGTCGCGTACGCGCCGGACGAGCTCGTTCAGCTGGGTGCGGTCTGATTCGACGACGAAGTCGATCGCCAGGCCGTCCTTGGGCCGCGCCGTCGGCGGGCCGACGACCGTCACCAGCGTTCCACCGGAGCGCACCAGCGCCGCGGATCGCGTCCCGATGTCTCCGCCGAACACGTCGAAGACCAGGTCGACGGCGCCGACGTCGTCCAGCCGGTCGTTGTCGAGGTCGACGAACTCCTTCGCGCCGAAGTCGAGCGCGCTCTGACGGTGGCCGGCGTGTCCGGTGCCGATGACGTAGGCGCCCGCCTCTCGCGCGAGCTGGGTCACCATCGATCCGACGCCGCCGGCCGCACCGTGCACGAGCACGCTCTGTCCCGCCCGGAGGCGACCGTGCTCGAACAGGACCTGCCACGCGGTCAGGCCGGAGATCGGCAGGCTGGCGCCCACGGTGAAATCGACGTCGGCCGGCAGCGGTGCGAGGTTGCGGGCCTCGACGGCCGCGTACTCCGCCAGCGTGCCGTCGCGGGTCCAGTCCGTGAGGCCGAACACCCGCTGCCCCACCGACAGCCCCCTCGTGCCGTAGCCGAGGGCGCTCACCACGCCGGCCAGCTCGTGACCCGGGATCGTGGGCGTCCGGTCACGGCCGAGCCGATCGGTCCAGGTCGAGGGCCACGTCAACTCCGTCGGCGTGAAGCCCGAGGCATGCACCTCCACGAGCACGTCGTTGATCGCGGGCTCCGGCTCGGGTCGGTCGGCCAGCGTCATACCGGCGGTACCGGCGGCCTCGTCCTTCACCACAATCGCCTTCATCTGGCACCTCCCTGTGTCCACTACCGCCCTCAGGCGGGCTGTCGTACCGCTGTCCCGGCGTTGTTGTCGATCACGTACCGCCAGAATCCGTCCGCGCCGCGGTGCACGACATCGCATGCCGAGCCGCCGAGGTGCACCTGCTCTCCGTCGCGACCCGTGCCGTCGATCGACCAGTCCAGGACGATCTCGGCGACGTCGCCGGCGACGAACACATGGCGGGCCTTGGCGTGGAGCGGCAGACCGTGGTGAAGGTCGGGCTCGAGTTGGGCACCGATGTCGGCGTGGCCCATGACGGTTCTCCCGTCCTGCAGGACGAGCACGGCCTCCGGCTCGTACAAGGTCAGCATCGCGCCCACCTCGCCGGAGTTGAACCGCTCGACCAGCGCGGGGACGACATCCTCGGGGATCGCGGGAAGCGGGAAGGAAACAGACATATCGCGCTCCTTGCTCGTGGTGATTGCTCGCACTGACTGGACCATATCGTCCACTTGGCCGGGATGCCAACGCAGACTGCCAGCGGGTCAAATCCTGGAGATGGACTCTGAGGTCCTATTCTGGATACACTTCACCGATGGGCGACGAGCGGGCGACGCAGCCGAGGATCAGTCAGCGGGGGATGGCGACCCGCGACCGGATCCTCGAGGCGGCGAACCGGCTGATGCTCGTCCGCGGAGTCAACGCTACGACCCTCGACGACGTCCGTGAGGCGAGTCAGACCAGCAAGTCCCAGCTCTACCGCCACTTCGCCGACAAGCAGGAGCTCGTGCGCGCGCTGGTCAAATACCGTGGCGCGCTCGTGCTCCAGCGCGAGCGCGGCGGGCTCGAGCGGCTGAGGTCGTTCTCCGGGCTGGTCCGGTGGCGCAACGCCCTGGTCCAGGCCAACGCGCTCAACAACGGCAGGTACGGGTGTGGCCTCGGGTCCATGGCTGTCGAGCTCTCGGACCAGGACGAGCAGTCCCGGTCGATGCTGTCGGAGACCTTCGCCGAATGGGAAAAGCTGATCAGTGACGGTCTGCACCGGATGCGGGAAAGCGGTGCGCTGCGGCAGGACGCCGACCCGGAGAAGCTCGCCACGGGTCTGATGGCGGCCCTGCAGGGCGGTTACCTGCTGGCGAACGCCGCGCACGACGTCGGACCCATGGAAGTCGCTCTGGACATGGCGCTGGAGCACATCAGGTCATTCCTCGTACGCGACTGATCCTCTGGACCATTTAGTCCATAACTTTCGGCGGCAACGCCGCCCTGCACCCGCTACGCCCTCGGCCGGACGGGCTGACGCAGGATCGTCCTGAGCTTGGCGGGCTCGGTGCGCCGGGGGTCGCTGAGGTAGATCTCGTGGTGGTGGCCCGCCATTCGCAGGCCGTTGGCCGCCAGGTATTCGTCGTGCAGTCGGGCCAGGATCGGTCCTTCGTCGTCGTACGGACCGTGGTGCAACACCTGGGCACAGGCGCCCTCGTGCAGCACCTCGCGGCGTACGCCGACGATGTCCTTCTTCTTGCTCGCGGTCTCTCTGGCCGCGTCGACGATCTCCTCGGTGACCCAGTCCGGCTGGCTGATCAGCATCCGCCATTGCCAGGCGTCCTTGTCGCGGCTCGTGAACACCTCGGGGTTCTCGGACCACCAGAGTCCTTCGAGCGGCCCGACGACGAAGTCCCGGCCGAGGTCCTTCCTGCTCGTGAACTTGATCGTGTACGAGACGGTGTAGAGCGCCTCGACGGCGCGGGCGTAGGCGGCGCTCGTGTTGGGGTCGCCGCGCCCGTCGACGGCGAGGAACTGTTGCTCCGGCACGTCGACCATGGCCCAGTCGGTGTTCTTCGGGGCGTAGCACGACTTGAGCTCGCGCTTGACGTCGTAGCGGGTCATGATCTGGTGGATCCTAGCGTTCCCTTGTCACAATCCGCTCTGTGGAAACGGGAGTTCTCAAGGCTGCCGCCTTCACGGTGGTGACTCTCGTCGTCGGCGTCATTTTCACCGTGTGGGGGCTCGAAGGCTATCTCGCCCACCACGGGGGAGTGGACGGACAGGTCCGGGTCAGCACCTGCGACGAGGTCGACCCCGACGAGTGGAGCTGCGCGGGCACCTTCGTCTCGGACGACGGCACGGTCCGGATCACCGGGATCGACATCATGCCGATCTTTCTCGGCTCGCACCCGGGCGACGTCACGGAACGGGCGTCGGTGACCGGCCCGAGCGGCAGCACCGCGTGGCTGGAGTCCGAGAGGTTTCCGACCCCGCTCATCATCGGACTCGTCATGCTCGCGGGATTCGCGGTTTCGGGGGTCGTGTTGGCGCGCCTGGTTCGTGCGACGGCACCGGCCACCGCCCCGGCCCCGGTCGCGGTGCCGGTTGTCCTGCACACGGAGTCACGCCGCCCCCATCGGGTCATCTGGAAGGTGGTCGTCGTCGGCTGGTTGCTGCCACTGGCCGCGCTGACGATCGCTATCGCCGAGTACAACCGCTTCAACGCGGCGCAGGAAAGCCGGCTCAGCCAGACCGGCGACGCGGTCGTGACAGCGGCCGGCGACCGCGGCGTCGACGTGACGGTGACGGCCCCGGACGGACACACGGCAACGGTGCGGCTGACGCCGAACGATCCGGCCGCGTACCCGGAAGGCACCCGGGTCCCGTTCCGCTACGACCCGCGGGATCCCGGGTTCGCGCTGCCGCTCGACGAGAGCCCGTTCGAGGTCCTGTGGGTGATCGAACGCGACTCCTGGAGCCAGTTCGTGTTCCTGCTCGCCGTCGTGCTCGGGGTGGTCTGGACCTGGCGACTGGGCCGCTTCGCCACAGGCGCGTCACGACGCCGACCCGAGGCGGGTGCCGCCCGTGCCCTGATCGCCACACCCTTCGTAGGCCGGGCCGCACTCTGGCTGGAGATTGTGGACAGTCGGGGCGACCGACGGCATCAGCGGATCCTCTGGGACCGCCGCCTCGTCGAGGCCTTGACGGGCGCCCCGGGCGGGCCGGAGTTCGCGGTCGAACTGCGGCGCTGTCTCGGCTTCCGGCGGATGTACGTGGTGGACGCCCCGGGTGTGGGCCGCCTCTGGCCGGGCAGCACCGCCCGGCGGACGCCACCCTTCACCTCCAGGTTCGCACCCACCATCGACCGGCCAAGGCGCCGCATCGTCGGCCTCGTGCTGACGGTCGTGCTGGTCGCTGCCGTGGCCTGGTACTTCGCCGACCCGACGATGGCCCTGCTGGCTGCGACACTCCTGGCGGCGCACGAAGTGATCCGGTCAGGTTGACGGCGGTTCGACGTCGCATTCGAGGCGGGCGCCGCGTTCCGCTGCGTCGGGGTGCGTCGGGCCGCTGCTGCGAGGACGGCAGTGAAGAATGCACGGCGGTACGCCCGTCGGGGCACTAGGATAGGTGGGATGCGAGAAGCCGACGGGTGGCCCGCGCTCCCGGTGGCGGCCTGGCAGCCGACCCGCGACACGGTCCAGCTGTGGACCCAGATCGTGGGCAAGACGCGGCTCGCGCTCGCGCCGCCGGTCAACCACTGGTGGAACGTCACTCTCTACGTCAACAGCACCGGCCTGACGACGTCGCTGATGCCGTACCAGGACCGGGGTGTCGAGATCGCCTTCGACTTCGTGGCGCACGTCCTCGACCTCCGCACCACGACCGGCCAGAGCCGCCAACTGGCGCTCGAACCGCGCAGCGTGGCCGACTTCTACGCCGAGTACCGGGCGCATCTCGCGGACCTCGACATCGACGTCATGATCAACCCGCTGCCGGTCGAGCTGCCCGACGTGATCCCGTTCGACCAGGACCACACGCACGACTCCTACGACGCGGCCGCGATGCACGCGTTCTGGACCTCGCTGGTGTCGGCCGACCGGGTCCTGTCCACGTTCCGGGCCGAGTACCGTGCCAAGGTCTCGCCGGTGCACTTCTTCTGGGGCGCCTTCGACCTGGCCGTGACCCGCTTCTCGGGCCGCCCGGCACCGCGGCACCCCGGCGGCGTGCCCAACTGCCCCGACCGGGTGATGTGGGAGGCGTACTGCGACGAGGTGTCCAGCGCCGGCTACTGGCCGGGCGGCAGGGACGAGGGGCTGTTCTACTCGTACGCCTATCCGGAGCCGCCCGGCTTCCGCGACCGTGTCGCCGGCTACGACGAGGAGCTGGGGGAGTTCGTGCTGCCGTACGCCTCGGTCCGAAGCGCTGATGATCCGGACGCGGTGCTGCTGGACTTCCTGCGCCGCACCTACCAGGCGGCCACCACGTCCGGGACGTGGCCGGCCGGCTAGCCTGTTCCGGTGGCCGACGCCGACGACGTTCGCACCCTCGCGCTCGCCCTGCCGCACGTGGTCGAGATCGAGAGCGACGGCTTCGACTTCCGGGTGGGCAACAAGGGCTTCGTCTGGTCCTATCCGGAGCGTCAACCCGGCCGCCCGCGCGTCATCCGCACCGACATCGCGGTCCTCTACGTGGGCGACGAGGCCGAGAAGCAGGCGCTCCTGCTGGGCGAACCCGAGACCTTCTTCACGACACCGGCGTACGACGGTCTCCCGCTCGTCATGCTCCGGCTAGCCACAGTGGACGTCGCGCGGCTGCGCGACCTCGTGAGCGACGCCTGGCACATGCGAGCCGACCCGGAGTTGCGGGCGTCCGACACGCTGTAGTCATGTCTGTCAAACTCCCGCCACGCTGGGTCGTCGTGACGGCGTGGCACATCCACCGCGGCATCTACCGACTCACCTTCGGCAAGCTCGGCCTGTGGCGGCCGCGCGGCAGCCGGTGGGGCACGCTGCGCCTGACCACGACGGGCCGGCGCACGGGCCAGGAGCGTTCGGTGCTGGTCGGCTATCTCGAGGACGGGCCGAACCTCGTGACGCTGGCGATGAACGGCTGGGGCGAGGCGGAGCCGGCGTGGTGGCTCAACCTGCAAGCGCACCCGAACGCCCGGATCGACCTGCCGGGCGGGTCGCGCCAGGTCCGGGGGTACGCGGCGACCGGCGCGGAGCGAGCCCGCCTGTGGGACCGTTGGCGGGAGGTGGACAAGGACCTCGACGGCTACGCGGCGCTGCGCTCGAAGGAGACGGCCGTCGTGATCCTGGAGCCGGCGCCATAGCTATCCTCGACGAGGCCCGTGTGCGCCGCAGCGGTGATCATCTCCCCGCTGACGCGGGACCGCGGTCCGTCCGTCATGTCGTGCGCCTTTCGGCGCTCGGTTCCCGCACCGACGGCAGCAGGACGAGGGCCGGCAGCAGGAGGAGCGGCACGACCAGCAGGGCGTGGAGGATGCCGACGTGGTCGCCGAGGAAGCCCACCAGCGGTGGTCCGGCCAGGAACGCCGTGTACCCGACGACCGCTACGACGCTGACCCGGGCCGGCGCCACTGCCTCGTCGTCGGCCGCCGCGCTCATGCCGACCGGGAAGCCGAGTGAGGCGCCGAGGCCCCACAGGGCCACCCCGCCGAGCGCGACCGCCGCCGTGCTGGAGAACACCGCGATCACGACGCCGGCGGCCGCGACGAGCATCGTCGCGAACAGGACCGGGACTCGACCCCACCTGTCGAGCGCGGTGGTGCCGGTCGTGCGGCCGACGGTCATCGCGACGACGAACACCCCGAACGCCGCCGCGCCGGCCGCCTCGCTGACCTCGTGGCCGTCGACGAACGCCAGGGCCAGCCAGTCGTTGGCGGCGCCCTCGGTGAAGCCCATCACCAGCACGAACAGGCCGATGAGCAGGACGCGCGGGTCGCGCCACGCGTCCAACACCCGGGGACGGGGGGCCTCCGTGACACCATCCGATGTGGATGCCAGGAACCAGCGGGCGGCCAGGAGCGTCCCGAGGGCCATGGCGACCGCCGCCACCGCCAGGTGCACGCCGATCGGCACGTCAGCCCGCGCGCATCCGGCGCCGACCAGCGCTCCGGTGACCGTACCCAGGCTCCATGCCGCATGGAACCGCGGCATGATCGTGCGGCCTATTCGGCGCTCGACGGCGGCGCCTTGGACGTTCATGGCGACCTCGCACGTGCCGCTGCCGTAGCCGAGGGCGAACAGGCCCACGCCGACCAGCAGCGGCGACCCGAACACACCGGCGCCGACACCGGCCAGCGCCAGTCCGGCTGATGCCACGACCGTCACCGCGGCCACGGTCCGTGAGGCGCCGAGCCGGTGGGTCACCACGCCCGCCACCGGCAGGGCCGCCACCGCGCCGGCGGAGACCGTCAGCAGCAGCAGACCGAGCTGGCCCGCGCTGAGCTCCAGCGCGTCCCGGGCGGCCGGCACCCGGGCGAACCACGACGACAACGCCAGGCCGTTGAGGCCGAAGACGACGGCGACGGCCGTCCGCGCCCGCAGGACCTCGCGGGGGATGGTGGTCGTCGACGCGTACATCCGGAGATCGGACCTTTCAGACCGCTCCCATGGCAAGGCCGAGTGGCCCCGATCACGCCGCGACCGGTGTCGTTATGGTGGCGGCGTGTCAGGTGCATCGACGTATCGCGAGTTGGGCGAGGCCGCCTGGGCCTGGGTGCTGGGCCAGGTCCGCGACGACGACGGGCCGTGGCTGCCGGACGTGGTCGGCGACGACCCGCCGAAGCCGGCGGGGGACCGCGACTCGCTCTACGCCGGCATCGCCGGGTTGGCTTCCGTGCTCGCCGAGCTCAGCCGTCATCGCGCGCTGGACGACGCCGAGACGGCACTGGTGGCCGGCGTCGTCGACCGGCTGGGCGGCCTGTCGGACAGCAGCGACCCGTCGCTCTACGACGGCCTCGCCGGCTACGTGATGGCGCTACGACTGTTGGCTCCGGGGCAGGAGCGGTTCGCGATGGTACGGCTGGCCGAACTGCGTACGCCCGCGGGCTGGGAGCCGGCTCCGGGCAGGTCGACCGGCCCCCTGTCGGACGTGGTCTCCGGCAGCGCCGGGGTGGTGCTCACGGCCGCGTGGGCCGGTGGCGAGCCCGCGGCCGCGCTCATGACGACCGGGGGAGAGGCGCTGCTGCGGGTGGCCGAGCCGACCGGGGCCGGCCTGGACTGGCGGATGTGGCCGGGCTACCCGTCGAGCAACCCCAACTTCTCGCACGGCACCGCCGGCGTGGCGTCGGCGCTGGCGGTGGCCGGGCGCGCCCTCGACCGTCCGGACTTCGTCGAAGCCGCGCGGCAGGGCGCCGAGCACCTGCTGAGCATCGCTTCGCTCGACAACGGCGGGCTCGTCGTGGAGCACACGATCCCGCGGTCGAAGCGGGAGGTGGAGCCGGTGACGTACAACTGGTGCCACGGCCCCGCCGGCACCTCCCAGGTGTTCGCCGCCCTGGCCCGTGCGGGGGTCGAGCGGGTCGGCGACTTCGGGGTCGACGAGCTACGCCGGCGCTGCCTGCGTTCGGTGCTGACGTCCGGCCTCCCGGCGCGGCTGCGGCCCGGCTTCTGGGACAACGACGGGCGTTGCTGCGGCACGGCCGGCGTCGCCGACATCCTGCTCGACGCGGCCCAGGACACCACGGACGAGGCGTACGCGGCGGAGCTCATGGCTGGCGTCCGGACGATGGCCGACGCCCTGGTCGAGCGCGCGATCCGCGACGAGGCGGGGGCGCGGTGGCGGTTCGTGGAGTACCGGCAGGACCCGCCGCTGCTGCCGCCGAGCACGTCGTGGATGCAGGGCGCCGCGGGGATCGCCGCGTTGCTGTTGCGCTACGCCCGCGTCCTGGACGAAGGCCCGACCGCGGTCGTTGTCGACCGCCCGGACCAATGGTGGGCCGTACCCGAGCGGCTGTGCGTCACCCGCTGATTTGCTGTTCCGGCAAACAGGTTTGGCGGGCGGTCGCGAAGGCCGGAAGGTTGGTCTCATGACCAACCCGATGGGCGCCCAGTTCTGGGACGACCTCTATGGCAGCCGTGACCAGCTTTTCAGCGGCCGACCGAACGGTGTCCTCGTCACCGAGGTCGGCGACCTGCCGCCCGGCCGGGCTCTCGACGTCGGCTGCGGTGAGGGCGCCGACGCTCGCTGGCTGGCCCACCACGGTTGGCAGGTGACCGCGGTCGACATCTCCCGGACTGCCCTCGACCGCGCCGCCGCCACCGACCCGGCGCTCGCCGGCCGGGTGACCTGGACCGTTCTGGACCTGAACCAGGTGCGACCGCCGGGAACGTATGACCTGGTCACCGCGCAGTACTTCCCGCTGCCGAAGCAGGCGGGCGACACCGGCGCGCGCGGCCTGATCGGCGCGGTCGCGCCCGGCGGCATCCTGCTCGTCGCCAGCCACGACCCGGCTGACCTCCCGTTGGGCGAGGACCACGGCTTCGACCCGGCCGACTACTGGCACCCGACGGACATCGCCGCGATGCTCGACGACGACTGGACGATCCTGACCAACGAGTCCCGCCCACGAACCACCCCGCCACCGCCGGGCACCCACCACCGCAACGACACGGTCCTACGCGCCCGGCGTCTCCGCCCCGCCTGACCCCGACCCGATGCCGCTCAACTCATCGCGCAGCGGTCCAGGCGGTGAAGGTGGCCTTGGCCCACGCCTCGACGCGGTGCTCGTAGCCCTCGGCGGGGAAGCTGCCGTCCACCGCCACGTCGACGATCGTGGTGCCGAAGCTCGTGGGGAAAGGGCCTTCCGGGAACGTGACAGCCGCCTGGAAGAGCGCTGAACCGCGGTGTCGGTGGGAGTTGCGCCGGCGGGCGCTGTCCGTCATCGCGTGCAGACCCGCCTGACCACCCGACTGGTACGCGACCAGGAACGCCCACCCCGCGTCGTCGCGGCCCTGCGGCGCGAGCGGATGGGCGGGATGCTGGAGGAAGAAGCACGCCACGACGACGCCGTGCAGCGGACCCCAGGGCGGTTGGCGGGAGTGGTCCAGCGCGAGCAGCCGTTCGAAGAGCTCGCCGCAGCTGTGCGGCACCTGCGGTGCGCCGCACTCGTCCGTGTAGGCGTCAATGGCCACAGGAGGGATTGTGCCCGGTCTTCGGGCGTGCGTACGCTGCCGTCCTTTGATCAACTAGGGAGGCCAACAGCGTGGGCACGAACCACCCGCCGCGGCCCGTCGCGATCGCGTCCGTGCTGCTCGTCTGCGCGGCCGTGCTCGGCGCGCTCGACGTGGTCGCGACCTGGCTCGCGATCGGCCACTTCGACGACGCCGCGCCAAGCACGCTGGCGGTCCTGGTGGAGCGGGCCGTCGACGACGCGGACGTGTGGGTCGACCAGATGCGGGGCGCGCTCAACGTCAACCTTGTGGTCGCCGTCGGCGTGATCGTGGCGTTCGGCGCGTTGGCCGCCGCGGTTCGGCGGCGCTCGCAGGCCGCGCGGATCGCCGTCTGGGTCGCCGCCGTCGCAGCGGTCTACCTGCTCGGCGTCGGCCTCGCGAACAACCCGGAGGTCCCGCCCACCGACGGCACCGACTCGGTGGTCGAGGCGGCCTGGGACGCCCTGGTGCCCGGCTGGTACTCCGTCGCTCGCAGCCTGCTGACCACCGGCGAGCTGCTCACCGTGCTGATCCCGTCGCTGCTTCTGCTGCGGACGGCCGCCAGCGAGTACTACCGTCCCCAGATCGCCGAGCCGGGCCTCGGCGCGATCCTCGCGGCCCGTTACGCGCGCGAGGAGGAGAACCCACCGGCCGGCTGAGCGCGGACCAAGCTCCGACGCCGCTCCCGGCGCTGGGCATCCTGAGCGACCTTCCCCACGGCGACGTGGACGGGGTGCGGAGGCGACTGAGCGAGCTGGCCCTACCGAACGGTGAGGGCCAGCTCCGATCACTCAGCTGAACGCGATGCGCCCGTCCGCCTGTCGTACGCAGGCGATGCTCCGGTTGGCGGTCGTCGCCGCCGCGGCCAGGCACTGGCCGAGGACTTGGTGGCCCGCGGCGTTCGGGTGCCAGGACTCCTGGCACGTCTGGAAGTACGTGGCGCAGGTGTTGGCGATGCGCTGGATCGCGATCTTGTCCTTGCCCGAGAGGCTGGTCACCGGCACGCCGGTCGGCCCGTCCTGCAGCCGGATCGGGGTGGCCAGCGCCCCGGTCGGGCTCGCGTCCGTCTCGCAGAGCCGCGCCCCGTCGAAGGCCCGCTGCACGTTGAGATAGACGATGTCCTCGCCCGGGAACTCCGAGCTCAGAACAGTCTGTCCGGTGCGGACGATGTTCCCGAGGCCGCCGGAGAACCAGTGGCCCGCGGCCAGGCTCGCGCGGTGGATCGGGCAGCCGGCCGCGTACCGCTCGGCGCCGAGGTCCCGGAACTTGTCCCGGTCGTCGGCCCGCCCGTCCTCGGTCCAGAAGCGCTGGGCCAGGTCGAACGGCAGCGGGTTGGTGTAGTCCTGGAGCACGATCCGGTGCTGCCCGTCCGCGTCGACCTGCCGGAGCGTGTCGACGATCTGGCGTACGGCGGCGACCGTCTCCGCGGTGGCGGCCGCGAGCTGGGCGTCCGTGGCCAGGTCGCTGGTCGCGCAGGGTGCCTGCTCGACCGGGCCGTTGATGTAGGCCCAGAACTCCCACCAGCCCGTCCACGCGTCCGCGATGAACCGGTTGGCGCACTTCTCCGCGACGTTGCCGAACGTGAACTGGCTGTTGTTGGAGCCCAGACCGATCATGACCAGGTCGATGTCGTGGGTCTGGGCGACGGCGCGCAGCTGGTCGAGCTGGGAGGCCACGGTGCGGCCCTTGGTCCGGCTGGCGGACGCCGAGGCGATGTCGTAGGGCTGCCCGCCGGAGCAGGCCAGGTTGAACCGGGCGGAGATGCCCGGCAGCGCCGCCTGCTGGATCGACGCGTTCGCCGAGCGGTGGCAGAAGAAGGCGTTGTTGTTGGCCGCCGACCAACCGGGGAAGCCCTGCGCGACCCCGTTGAGGTCGGTGACGGCCTGGTAGCTGCCGGCACCCTCACCACTGACGAAGCTGTCGCCCAGCGCCACGGCGGCGGTCGGCAGCGCGGCGGATGCGGGTGGACTGCTGCCGAGCACGGCGACGACCCCCGCGGCGAGCGCGGTGAGGGTGGCGGCCAGGAACGCGGGACGACGCATGCGACCTCCAGAAAACATGAAGAATGTTCTGAGATCGCGATCAGATCACCGTCGTACGACGTCCGTCAATATCTCTTGCCTACTGTCGCGCTAGGATCTCGCGACGTTCGGCCGCGATCGCCGCCAGTCGCTCGTGCGCCGAGGCGGTCCGCCGCTCCAGCCGGCGCCGCACGTCGTCCACCATCGCCCCACACCGGGCGACGTTCTCCTGGGCGCGCTGGATGCGGCTCCGCACGGCCAGATCGGTGAAGATGTTGTCGAACCAGACGTCGACGAAGCGCGTCAGCCCGTCGACGGCTAGCTGCGGAGCCGTCGCCTCCGCGGACGGGACGTCGGCCAGCTCGGTGCGCAGCACCGCGAGGCTGCGATCGGCGCGGGCCGCCGCGGCCGCCACCCTGTCGAGCCGGGAATGCTTCATGGCGCTGCTGAGCACACCGCCGCCGAAGAACGTGTCGTAGGTCGACCAGCCGGACGCGCCCCGCAGCCCCTCGCGCACGACCGCCAGGTCGTCGGCCGCCATCCGCGCCGCCGTGACCGCCTCCGCGATCTCGTGCAGCTCGCCCCGGAGCCGGCCGCGTTCGTCGGCGAGCTCCAGCAGGCGCACCCGGCGGGGATCCGCCGACGCCGCCAGCAGCCGTTCCTTCTCGTCGAGAGCCGCCGCGTACGTCGCCGGTGCGGGTGCGAGCTCGGCGAGCCGGGCGCGTGCCGCGGCCTGCTCACGCTCGAGCGCCGCGAGCCGGTCCGAAGCGTCGGCCACCCGGTAGCGGGCCGCCTCGGCCTCCGCCCGTTCCCGTCCCAGCCGGTCGTCGCGCGAGCCGCGCAGTGAGGCCAGGACGCGGGTGAGCGAGAGACCCTCGAGCTTGTCGACGTCCAGCTGCTCGGCGACCGCCCGGGTCCGCAGCGTCGCGAGCTGCCTCGTCAGCTCGTCCGCGCGCCGGCGCAGGTCCGCGCTGCGCCGGCCGACCACCTCGTGTTCCCGGAGTGCCTCGGCGGCCGAGGCCAGCCGTCGCTCGATGTCGTCGCCCATGCGTCCATGGGACAACGCCGACGCAAACTAGCTGACGGCCTGCTTCATCAGCGAGGCGATCCGCTTCTCGTCGGCCGCGGTGAGCTCGGTGATCGCCCAGGCCGTCGGGAACATCGTGCCGTCGTCGAGGTGTGCGCCGTCGTTGAAGCCGAACGTCGCGTACCGCGTCTTGAACTTCTCCGCCGGCTGGTAGAAGCAGAGGACCTTGCCGTCCTTGGCCCACGCCGGCATCCCGTAGTAGGTCCGTGGCGCGAGCTCCGGCGCGTTCTTCTTGATGATGTCGTGCAGCCGCTCGGCGATGGCGCGGTCCGCCGCCCCAAGCTCCGCGATCTTCGCGAGGAGGTCCGCCTCTCCGTCCGCGCCCTTGCGAGCCGGCTTCTTCAGCTCGGCGGCGCGGTCCTTCATCGCGGCGCGCTCCTCCTCGCTGAAGCCGTCGTAGCTCGCGGTCGTCTTCTTCTTGGCGGTCATCCCAGCCTCCGGTGCGGTCTCGATCAGGTCGATTCTCATGCTAGGAACCGACCCGGAGCTGGCGCTTCTCAGAAACTGACCGGTTGCCGCGGGTCCTCCTCCGGGGTCCGATGCTCGCGGACCGCCCGGTCGATGCGCCGGTCGGGGACGATCCACAGGACCGCGACGGTGGCGAAGCACGCCAGTGCGACGACCACGCCGGCGCCGCCGATCAGCAGCGCGCTGAGCGTGCCGGCGACGAACAGGGTGCCGGAGGCCTTGCCCTTCACGTCCGGGCCGACCGCCGCGCGCAGCGGCGACGCCGGTCCCTGCTGCCGGATGATGACGGTCTGCAGCACCACGTACGTGACCGACGCGGCGAGCAGGTTCAGCCCGTAGACGACGACCGGGGTGCGCGCGAAGTGGGACTCGTCGAGCCACGCCGTCGTGAACGGCAGCAACGACAACCAGAACAGCAGGGCCAGGTTGGCCCACAGCACCCCACCGTTCACCTTGCGTACGAGGTGGAACATGTGGTGGTGGTTGTTCCAGTAGATTCCTAAGTAGACAAAGCTCAGCAGGTACGTCAGCAGCGCGAGGCCGGTCGTGTGCAGGAGCGCGGAGACGCTGTGGCCTTCCGGCACCTTCAGCTCCAGCACCATGATCGTAATGATGATGGCGAGCACGCCGTCGCTGAACGCTTCCAGGCGGTTCTTGGGCACCCGTGGATGTCCCTTCTGTGCGGGAGGCCAGGTCAGGCGAGGCGCGCGTCCGCGGACCCGGCGAAAGCGCCGTGGACAGGGACATCGGTGGGACGCGAGGTGCTCATGTTCTTCGTTCCTCTCTCGTGGGTGTCGCCAGCTCAGACCGGGCACCTCGGCGATCCGTGACAGCGCCGGGTGGTGTCACGGAACACGGCCCTGTCCGGTCATAGCTGGCGACCGAGAGAGGAATCGCGCATGCTCGACCGGCACGACCACGTCGTCCGCAGGCTCGCCGGAGCCTGCGTGCTGGGCGATGTCGCGGCAGTGCGGGCCGCCCTGGCCCCCGATGCCGTCGCCGTGTGCGACGGCGGCGGTCTGGTGCCGGCGGCTCCGCGCCCGATCCACGGTGCCGACGACGTGACCGAGCTTCTCCGGGTCCTGCTGTGCGGCCGGCCGGCAAGCGAGCTGACCGTCGAGGCCGTCAACGGCCGCGCCGGATTGGCCCTGCGCGAGGCGGGCCGGGCGGTCGCGGTCGTGGCCGTCAAGGTCGCCGGCATCCGGGTCGCGTACGTCTGGATCGTGCTGAGCCCGGAGAAGCTGCGCGGCTGGCACCGTCGCTGACCTGTCACACATCGCGGACCTGTCCGGTCATAGCTGAGATCCGAACGACAGCGAAGGGGGAACATCGTGAAGATCGTGGTCATCGGCGGCACCGGGCTCATCGGCTCGAAGGTCGTCGCGAGCCTCGGCCGGCTCGGGCACGAGGCGGTGGCGGCGGCACCGAACACCGGCGTCAACACGCTGACCGGCGAGGGTCTCGCCGAAGCCCTGGACGGCGCGGCCGTCGTGGTCGACGTGTCAAACTCACCGTCCTTCGCGGACGGTGCGGTGCTGGAGTTCTTCGACACCTCGACCCGCAACCTGCTCGCGGCCGAGGCGACTGCCGGTGTCGGCCATCACGTCGCGCTCTCGGTGGTCGGCACCGAACGGCTGCAGGAGAGTGGCTACTTCCGGGCGAAGCAGGCCCAGGAGAAGCTGATCAAGAACTCGGACATCGCGTACTCCATCGTGCATGCGACGCAGTTCTACGAGTTCGTCGGCAGCATGGCCGCCGCGGCGGAGGAGGCCGGCATGCTCCGCTTCGCGCCCGTGCTGTTCCAGCCCATGGCCAGTGACGACGTCGCGCAGGCGGTCACCGGCGTCGCCATCGGTGGGCCGCTGAACGCCACGGTCGAGGTCGCCGGGCCGGAGCCGTTCCGGCTGGACAACTTCTTCCGGGAGGCGCTGTCGTTCCGCAACGACCCGCGCACGGTGGTCACCGACCCGGACGCGCGCTACTTCGGTGCGCTGCTCGCCGCGCGGACTTTGATGCCCGGACCGGACGCGACGCTCGGCGGGATCCGCTTCGGCACCTGGCCGGGCCGCGACGGCTCCCGCAGGTAGCACATCCACCCCACCCGCCACCAATGTTGGCCGCGAAACCCGCCCGAACGGGCGCCAACCATGCTACGGAGGAAAGATGACTTCCGCTCAGGCCAACCCGCACGGCAGCCGGGTCGCCGCGCGGGACCACTGCCTGGGCCCGGCCCGGTCCGTCGACGGGCCGACCGGACCCGCCCGCTACGGCCGCATGTTCCGTGACCTGGACCCGCTGGGCACCGACCCGCAACTGCTGATGCGGGCCGGCAGCAACGGCGGGATCTGCGACTCGGCCGCCGTCCTGGACCAGCTCAACGCCGCGGGCGACGACGCCACCGAGGCCGCCGGGTGGCCGTTCTTCGGCCAGCTCGTCGCGCACGACCTGACCGCCGACCGCTCGCCGATCGCCGGCGGCGTGGCCGCCGAGGCGCTGCTCAACGCCCGCGCCCCGATGCTCAACCTGGAGATCCTCTACTCCGACGGGCCGATCGGCTCGGCGTTCCTGTTCGACCTCGACGACCCGGCGAAGTTCCTGCTCGGCCCCGACGGCGGCGACGTGCCCCGCAACCAGCAGGGCGTGGCGCTGATCGGCGACCCTCGCAACGACGTGCACCTGTTCACGCTGAGCCTGCACGTCGCCCTGCTGCGCGCCCACAACCACATCGTCGACCTGATGCGCGAGCACGGTGTGCCCGAGGGCCAGGTCTTCGACCACGCGCGTACGGCCCTCACGTGGCACTACCAGTGGATCGTGGTGCACGACTTCCTGCCCCGACTCGTCGGCGCACCGCAGGTCGAGCAGGTCCTCGCCGACGGCGGCCGCTGGTTCGCGCCGGACCTCGGCAAGGCGTTCATCCCGCTCGAGTTCGCCGACGCCGCGTACCGCTACGGCCACGGGCAGATCCGGCACACGTACCAGCTGGTCGAAGGCGGCCCGGCGGTGCCGCTCTTCCCGGACCTGGTCGGTTTCGGGCCGCTGCCCGCGGACCGCCGCCTGGACCTCGCGCAGATCTTCGACATGCCCGGCCGGCAGCGCGCGCAGCGTGCCAAGCGCCTCGACGGCCGGCTCGCGGCGAGCCTGATCGGCCTGCCCGAACAGGTCACGGGGGCGGTCGACACCGACGCCTACCGCTCGCTGGCGGTGCGGGACCTGCTGCGCGGCGACACCACCGGGCTGCCCAGCGGCGAGGAGATCGCCGCGCTGGTCGGCGCCGACGCGTTGACACCGGAGGAACTGGGTCACGAATGGCAGGCGGGCACCCCGCTGTGGTTCTACATCCTCAAGGAGGCCGAGCACCGCGGCGACAACGGCGACCGCCTCGGCCCGGTCGGCGGCCTGATCGTGGCGGAGGTCCTGATCGGACTCCTCCGCGCCGACGCGGCGAGCTACCTGAGCGTGGCGCCGGACTGGCAGCCGAACCTGCCGGCCGCCGGTGCCCGCTACGGTCTGGCCGATCTGCTCGCTCTGGGCGTGCCCGCCGACCAACCCGTCTAGGCGGGGTCACGCCGCCGCGCCGTCTGTGCCACAGTGGGTCGGTGGTCGTCCCAGGACTGGTCACCGTCGCCGGCGTCGTCACCGGCGCGCTCCTGTTCGCCGACCGCGACTTCGGCTCGACGGGCGGACCGATCGCCGGCTGCTTCGTGACCGGCCTCGCCACGACCGCCCTCGTCGCGGCCTACGCGGTGGTGCGCCGGCAGCCGGCGCACGTGTTCGTGCCGCTGGTCGGGACAGTGGCGGTGCCCGTCGCGGTCGCGACCGGCGGACCGTTCCACGACGGCCGGGCGATCGCGGTGTGGTGGGGGGCCGCGGCATTCGTCGTCCACCTGGCCATCGCGTCCCGGCGCCTGGCCGCCGCCCTCGTCGCCGTGGGGGTGGTCGCCTCGGCGTGGCTGGTCGGCCGGGTCGGCCAGGAGACGTGGCAGGCCGAGGACCTGCGGGCGGTCGGTGTGCCGCTGGTGGTCGTCGACGTCCCGGGGTTCACCCCGTATCGGGCCGGCGCGGGGCGGGAGAGGGTAGAGGTGATCTTGGCCGACCAACCACACCGCGGTCGCCGGATCACCCAGACGATCTACCGGAGCCGGTGCGCCAGCACGGCACCGACGCTCATCGACGACACGGTGACGAGCTCCGTCCGGTTGTGCGCGGCCGGTCACGTCGTCGTCGCGCGTACCGAGCTGATCTATTCGCAGCCGGGTGCCACCGGCGAGCCCTGGAGCATCGAGCCGCTGGTCCCCTCGATGACCGTGCGGCCGGTCACGGCGGAGGACCTGGCCCGGCTGGGCGACGTGACGCCCTGGGAAGACGATTGACCGGGGTCAGGCCGGTTCGACGGGCAGCCAGAGCGCACAGGTCGCGCTGCTGAAGTCGTCCGTGTGGTCGAGCACCGCCACGATCTCCGGACCCGGCCGTAGGCGCCACGGGTTGGAGGGGAACCACTCGGTCGCGGTCATGGCCCAGGTGTGCTGCAAGGTCCGCGGATGCGGCCCCGCCGTTCGGACGACCAGCCATCTGCCGGCCGGGACCTTGATGACGTCGAGACCGTCGGGGATCGGCGCGTCCGGGGACACGGCGACCCCGTGCAGGTACGTCAGCTCACTGCCCTCCGCGCGGTCGGGGTCGAGGTCGTCACTTACCGCGAGCAGCCCGCGCGGCTCGATGTCACCGAGGGCCTTCAAGCGCAGGTGCTCTTCCGTCGGCAGAGCGGCGATGTGCTCCTGGACGCGCGGGTTGACGCCGTGGTGGACGAGCGACACGCGGGCGGCGTGGCCGACGAGCCGGAACTCGGGGTGGTCGACGATGCGGGTGTCCATGCGCTCGCTCCCTTCCACGGTCAGCCGGAACCTGAGCTGAGGTTGGCCGCGCAACGGGCCTCCGTCGCGGCGCACCTCACCAGGACCGGCGCCGTGGACCGCCCGGAACGCCCGCCCGAACGCCTCGGTCGAGCCGTACCCGTGCCGGACGGCGATGCTCAGCAGGTCCTCCTCGCCGCGGACGACGTGGGCGGCGGCGACGGTCATGCGGCGGCGACGCAGATACTCCGACAGCGGCATGCCGGCCAACGACGAGAACATCCGGCGGAGGTGGTGCTCGGTCGTGCCCAGCGTCCTGGCCACGTCCTTGACGTCGAGGTCGCCGGTCAGGCTCTCCTCGACGAGGTCGACGAGCCGGTTGAGCGCCGAGATCATGAAGACTCCCCTCGAGACCCGACAAAGGCCGTACGAAAAGTATCGGGTGGTCGGGAGGCGTGCCGTCGCACGATAGCGGCATGGACGACACGACCCTGGTATCCCGGTTTCTCCGCGACGGCTTCGTGAAGCTGGAGGGCGCCGTCGCGCCGCGCGTGGCCGCGGACTGCGCGCGGCTGCTGTGGCGGGAGACGGGCTGCGACCCGGACGATCCGGGGACGTGGACGGAGCCGGTGCACTGGGTGCCGGGCATGGCGCAAGGGCCGTTCGCCGCCGCACCCAACTCCCCGTTCCTCCACCACGCGTACGACCTGCTCGTCGGTGCGGGACGGTGGGAGCCGCGCTACTCGCTGGGCACGTTCCCGCTGCGCTTCCCGCACGAGCGGGAGCCGGACGACGCGGGCTGGCACATCGAGGGGAGCTACCTGCCGGACGGCGAGAGCTGGTACTTCACCAACGTGCGCTCCCGCGATCGGGCGTTGCTGATGCTGTTCCTGTTCAGCGAGGTCGGCGAGCGGGACGCCCCGACCCGGATCCGGGTCGGCTCACACCTCGACGTGCCCGCGGTGCTGGAGAAGTACGGCGAGGACGGGGCCAGCGGACTCACGCTGGCGCCCGAGCTGGAGGCGGCGTCCGCCCACCGGCCACTCGCCCTGGCCACCGGATCTCCGGGAGACGTCTTCCTGTGCCACCCGTTCCTGGTGCACGCGGCGCAACCGCACCACGGAACGCGGCCGCGCTTCATGGCCCAGCCGCCACTGATGCCGGCCGTGCCGTACGACCTGGAACGGGCCGACGGCGCGTACTCACCGGTGGAGATCGCGATCCGCCGGGGTAGGCGTCGACCCTGACGCCGGTCAGGCGGAGTAGCGGTTCACCCGCTCGGGGTGGAGCACGATGCGCACCAAGGGTCCCGCTCGGTAGTCGTCGAGCAGTTGCTGGTGGCTCGGGTCCGGGTCGCTCAGGTCCCAGTACCGGCCGGCGAGACGGACCGCGAGCTCGGAGCCACCGTCGTCATGGAGCGTGACCGGTCCCTCGGCCGCCACCCAGTGCTCGGGCTCCCCGGGTGGTGCCGCGACGACGACCGAAGCTCGGGGCTGCTCGCGGAGGCGGTCGAGCTTGGGTGCGTCCGGGAGCGAGACCATCTGCACGTCGCCGCCGTCGGTCACCTCGAACCAGACCGGTCGCGGCGCGGGCCACCGGTCCCCACGCGGCGCGACCGTCAGGAAGGCGTAGAGCGGTCGCGCCAGCAGCGCCCGATCCTCGTCACGGAACATGCGACCTCCTTCTCCTCGACATCCTCGGCGCGAACGTGACCTTCCTCAACTCCGGGGTAACGTGGCCGCGGCGATGATGACGTTGTTGACGACGGTCGCCGTGACGGTGCGCGTGACGGCCTCCGCGGCGGCGCCGGCTCCCCAGTCGCCCCTCTCGAGCTCCTTGGCGCGGGTGATCACAGTGGAGGTCCACGGGATCTCGCGGTGGAACTGCGGAAGCGTCCCGCTCCCGGAGAGCAGTGCGGCGAGAGCCGCGGTCCGGGCCTGCGGCTCCACACCATCCACGAGTACGTCCCGGACGTCCCCGACGAGGCGGGCGCGGCGTCCCGTGCCGCCGTCCTCCAGGACCGTCTGGTTGAACAGGCCGAGCATCCGGCGGCGGGTCCGGCGGATGTCACCGCGTTCGACCAGCCGGTCGAGCACCGGGCCGCGCAGCCTCGGCCCGACGGCCGCCAGCACCGTCTGGACGCCTCGGGGCTTCTCGGCGACGTAGTCCCACGCCGGGCGCAGGAGCTCGTCGGCCGGCGGGCGGTCCGGGACGGCCTCCACCCGCGTCCCCGCGGTGCGCACGTGGTTGCCCAGGCCGAGGTCCGCCAGCACCGCGCCCGCCAGGACGTAGAAGAGCGTGTTCTCGCCGGCGATGGTGCCGGAGCGTGGCTGGAACAGCATCAGCAGGAGGTCCTCCGGCAGGGTCGGAGTCATCGGTTCCTACCTCTCTCGATCGGCGAAGGCGCCAAGTGAAGTGGATGATCGAGCTGTCCGCCTCGGAGGCGCCGGATGCGCAGGAGACAGACGAGATCACGCACGCCGAGCCGGTGGTAGTGCCGAACGGTGTTCACGGTGGTGCCAGCGAGTTCCGCGAGTTCGCGCGTGCTCCAAGCCACACTTCCACCTTCCCCGTTCATCCCCGCCGGTACCCTCGACCGCTGTGTCCATGACCTTCAGCACCAACGTCCGCTCGGCCTTTCGACGGGGTGACACGGCGGCCGTCGTACGGATGAGCGAGGTCGAGATCGAGCGGGCGTCCGCGGCCGGCGACCTCGCGAACGAGGTGGAGGCCCGCTACGCCCTCGCGCGGGTGGCGATCCGCGGCGGCGACCTGGCCGGCGGCGAGGCCCGGGCACGGGAGGCGCTGGCGGTCGCGGTGCGCTCCGGTGATCGCGCCCTGGAGGAGCGGCCCCGGCACGTGCTGGCCGCCGTCGCGCGGATGTCCGGTGACCTCGACCGGGCTCGGGGGCTCTACCGGGAGAGCGTCGCGCTCAACGAGGAGCTGGGCCGCCCGGAGACGGTCAACTCGGAGCTGCACAACCTCGCGTTCTGCGAGCTCCTCCTCGGACACCTCGACGTGGCCCGCGAGATGTTCGCCGCCGGTCGGGAGCGGGTCTTCCGGAACGGCTGGGCCGACTTCGTGCCGTACGTCTGCGTGGCGGGCGCCGCGCTGGCCTCGGCCGAGGGCGACCACGCGCGGGCGGCGTTGATGGCCGGTGTCACGGCCGCGGCGTTCGCGGCGATCGGCCAGGTGCCCGACCCCGACGACGCCGCGGACCTGGCCCGGGTGCGGGCCGCCGCCGTCGAGGTGCTCGGCCGGGCGGGCTTCGACGCGGAGTACGAGCGGGGCACGCTGCTCGACCCGCGTGCCGCGTTCGCCTGACCGGCCACCCTCTCGGGCAGGATGCAGCCCATGGAGGGACTGCTGATCGTCGTGGTGCTCGGCGCCACCGTTCTGGTGGGCACCACGATCGGCCGGCGTTACAGCGTCGCGCCGCCCGTGCTGCTGATCGTCTTCGGCGGCCTCCTCGGGCTGATTCCCGCGTTCTCGGAGGTGCGGCTGCCCTCCGACGTGGTGCTGCTGCTGTTCCTGCCCGCGATCCTCTACTGGGAGAGCCTCAACACCAGCCTGCGGGAGATCCGCTCCAACCTGCGGGTGATCATCCTGTCGGCGGTCGTGCTGGTCATCGTCACGATGGTCGGCGTCTCGTACACGCTGCAAGGGATCGGCCTGGTCGCGTCGGCGGCCTGGATCCTCGGCGCGGTGCTGGCGCCCACGGACGCGGCCGCGGTGGCCGGTCTCGCGAAGCGGATGCCGCGCCGCGCGCTGACGACGCTGCGGGCCGAGAGCCTCATCAACGACGGCACCGCGCTGGTGCTGTTCGCCGTCGCCGTCGGCGCGCTCGTCGACGGACACGTGCCGGGACCGGCCCTCCTGGTCGGCGAGCTCATCTGGTCGTCGGTCGGCGCCGTCCTGGTCGGGACCGTCGTCGGGTACGCGGTCGTGCTGATCCGCCGCTACGTCGACGACCCGCAGCGCGAGGGCGGGCTGAGCATCCTCACCCCGTTCGTCGCGTTCCTGGTCGCCGAGGTCGTGCACACCAGCGGGGTCGTGGCGGTGGTCGTCGCCGGTCTCGTGCTGTCGTGGGCCGGCCCGCGGGTCATTCGCGCCCGCTCGCGCCTGGAGACGTACTCCTTCTGGGACCTGGGCACGTTTATGCTCAACGGCAGCCTGTTCGTGCTGGTGGGCGTGCAGTTCCCGGCCGCCGTGCGGGGCATCACGAGGTCGTTCGGCCACGCGGTCTGGATCGCATTGCTGACGGCCGCGACCGTCATCGTCATCCGGCTGGCGTGGTCGCACGTCGCGGCGATGGTCATCCGGCTCGTCGACCGGCGCCCGGTGCAACGCACCCGCCGGGTCAACTGGAAGGTCCGCACGGCGAGCGGCTGGGCCGGCTTCCGCGGCGCGGTCTCGCTGGCGGCCGCGCTGGCCGTGCCGGCGACCCTCGACGACGGAACGCGGTACGCGGAGCGCGACCTGATCGTGTTCGTCACCTCGGTGGTCATCGTGGTCACGGTGCTGGTCCAGGGCCTGACCCTGCCGATGGTCGTGCGGTGGGCCGGCCTCACCAGCGACGAGGAGCGCGAGGTGGAGACCCGCAACGCCCGCATCCGCGCGACGGAGGTGGCCCTGGCGGCGCTGCCGGACATCGCGACGCGGTTCGGCGCGCCGGACGAGGTTGTGGAGCGGATCCGCGACGAGTACCAGGGACACCTGGACCAGCTCCGCGCGGAGGGCACGGAACACGCGGTGCAGTCCTGGCAGGACCAGGTCGACCGCCGGGTACGCCTGGAGGTGCTCGACCGCAAACGCCGGGCGGTCACGGCGATGCGCGACGACCGCGAGATCGACGACATCGTCCTGCGCGACCTCCAGGCGTCCATGGACATCGAAGAGGTACGCCTCCTCGGCCCGGCACCCACGGACTAGCGCCGGGCCGCGGTCGCGGGTACGCCGAGCGGTCCCCGGGTATCAGTGCGGCCATGCGTAAGGTCGCCAGTGGCTCGGCGCTCACACTCTCCATGCTGGTCTTCCCGCTCGGGCTGGTGGTGCTCCTCGTCTCCGAGCAGGGCTACCGGGTCTGGGGCGTGCCGATGATGCTGGCCGGTGTGGGCCTGGCCTTCGGATGGTGGTTTCTCGTCGGCCAGACCGACGGGACGCGGGGCAGGGTTTCGCCGCGACGACACATGCTGCTCACCGTCGGCGCGATCTTCGCCGTCCAGTTCTTCCTCATCGGTCTGGGTTGGCTCGCCGTCGACAGTTGGACACAGGGCGTCGGACTGCTCTGGATCGGCGCCGCGATTCTGCTCGGCGTCGCCTATTGGCGGGGCGTCGTCCGGCACTATCCGGATTCCGACGACTGACCTCATTTGTCGGCATCAGGTGCACGCCCGCACCTCCCGGTGAGGGTAATCCCTCGACTACACCCCACTCCTTCGCCTGAGGGCCGATCTGGCGTGTCGTTGCCGCGCGTGGTGGCGCTGAGCCAACTGGGGGGACCTTCTCCCCAAGTCGTGAGCGAAGGGACCGTGCCCATGAAACGACTGCTCGCACTGCTGGCCGTTCTGGCCGCGACGCTGCTGGTGGCCTCGCCGGCGCAGGCGGTGACCAACGGTCAGCCGGACAACGGCCGTCATCCGTACGTCGGTCTGGCGGTCTTCGACACCCTGGTGGCGGGCCAGCCCGCGCCGTCCTGGCGGTGCAGCGGCACGCTGCTGTCGCCGACCGTGTTCCTCGTCGCCGGACACTGCACCGACGGCGCCGTCCGGGCGCGCGTGTGGCTGTCCGAGGACGTGCAGAACAACACCGAATACCCCAACGGCGGTGCCACGTCGTACGAGGGCACGCCGTACACGTACCCCGGCTACTGCAACTCGCCGTGTGGCTCTGGCCTGCCGAACTTCGCGCACTTCGACGTCGGGCTGATCGTGCTGTCCGAGCCGGTGCCGACGTCGGTGGTCAGCCGCTACGGGCAGCTTCCCACCGTCGACCTGGTCGACACGCTCGCTACGGGCACCGACGTCGCCATCGTCGGCTACGGCGTGCAGGTCAACCAGCGCGGCGGGGGCAAGCCGGTCTGGACCGGGCCGCGGGTCCGGCTCTACGCGCCGAGCGAGGTCTTCGGCGGCCAGGAGCGCACCGGCGACGAGTTCCTCAAGTTGAGGGCGAACCCGGGCGGCGGGAGCGGCGGCACGTGCTTCGGCGACTCGGGTGGACCGATCCTGCTCGGTGACACCGTGCTGGCGGTCAACTCGTTCGTGACCAACAACAACTGCACGGGCGTGACGTACGCGGCCCGCGTCGACCTGGCACCGGTGCTCGCCTGGATCGACTCGTTCCTGGACTAGCACCCCTTCCCCGGCCGCTCACCAGGAAGCGGGCGGCCGGGGGTGCCGCCGCCGTCCGCGAGTGGGCCGGTCCCTCGCGGTCGGGCTTGATCAGCCCTTCGGCGGTGAGCCGGTCCCGTCGGCTCCTGCGCCAGGTTGGGACACAGCCGGCGGGACGCGAACCCGTCCGGCCCGATCTCGACGGCGTTGGACACGTCGACCAGCACCTTGCCGGCGAGCGCCGCCCGGAGTGGACCGATCGTGTCGACGGACACCGCGCCGGGCAGGGCGTTGACGACGACCTCCGCCGCGGCGGCGGTGGCGGTCAGGGCGGTGCGGCCGCCGACGCGGACGTCGTGGCCGGCCGCGGACAGCGCCGGTGCCAGCGCGCGGGCCACGTTACCGGCGCCGAGGATTCCGATTACAGTCACAGCCCGAACGTAGGTTCGCCCGGCCGGTGCCGGTAGTACGCACTTCAAGGTGCCCGGAGGTCCTCATGCACGACAGGGCGGCCTACCTGGGCCGGATGGCCGACTGCCCGACGCACCGGGTGCTGGACCGGCTGGGGAGCGGTGGGTGAGCCTGATCCTGAACCAGCTCGCGACCGGCCCGCAGCACCACGGCGAGCTGGGCCGCTCCGTCGCGGGCGCCAGCCAGAAGATGCTCACGCAGACGCTGCGCGCCCTGGAGCGCGACGGCCTGGTCGCGCGAGCGTCCGGCGACCGCCGCGTCGAGTACCGCCTGACCGCGCTGGGCGAGAGCCTGATCCCCGTGATGGCCGCCGTGACCCGGTGGGCCGAAGGCCACATCGGGGACATCGACGCCGCGCGCGCGTCCTTCGACTCGCACGTTTGAAGCTCCCGTCCGCGGTGAAAGAAGGCCGCGGAGGTTGATCAGATTGTTCGACGGTTTCGCGCTCGACCAGGTGGACGTCGGTGAGGTGACGTTGCGGGTCAGGCACGGCGGTACCGGCTCGCCGGTCGTCCTGCTGCACGGCCACCCCCGCACCCACACGACCTGGCACGCGGTCGCACCCGAGCTCGCCCGCCGGCACTTCGTGGTGACCCCCGACCTGCGGGGGTACGGCGGGTCCACCCTTCCGCCCGATGCCCCGGACCACGCGCAGTCGAGCAAGCGGGCGATGGCCCGCGATGTCGTGGCGCTGATGGCTCACCTCGGCCACGAGCGGTTCGCCGTCGTGGGTCACGATCGCGGCGCCCTGGTGGCTTTCCGCACCGCGATGGACCATCCCGACGTCGTCTCGCAGCTCGTCGTCATGGACGGCCTGCCGGTCGTCGAGCACCTCGAACGCACCGACGCCGTCTTCGCGCGCGCCTGGTGGCACTGGTGGTTCCTCGGCCAGACCGAAAAGCCCGCCGAGCGGGTCATCTGCCCCGACCCGGACGGGTGGTACCGCACCCCCGACCCGGCCGAGATGGGGGAGGGCAACCACGCCGACGTCTGGGCGGCGTTGCGCGACCCGGCGGTCGTGCACGGCATGTGCGAGGACTACCGGGCCGGCCTCGGAGTCGACCGCGACCACGACGAGGCCGACCGGGCCGCCGGACGGCAGGTCGCCTGCCCGACGCTGCTGCTGGAGTCCGCGGACGACGACCTGGACCTCCAGGGGGACCCGGCGGCGATCTGGGCACCCTGGCTCGCCCACCCGCTGCGCCACCGCGTCGTCGACAGCGGCCACCACCAGGCGGAGCAGGCACCCGCCCAGGTGGCCGCCGCGTTGCTCGACTTCCTCGTCTAGACCGTCAACGCGACGTCGAGCTCCTTGTGGTCGACGAGCCAGCGCACCGACTCCAGGATCGCGTCCTCCGGCTCGTACCGCGGCGCGTAGCCGAGTACCCGCCGGGCCTTCTCGATGCTGAAGTAGTGGTCGCGGACCAGGTGCTCCCAACTGACCTGGGCGGCCTCCTCGCCGGCGCTGGCACGGAACTCGTCCCACGTCACCGACCGCAGCTCCGCCCGCTGGCCGAACCACGACGCCGCGATCTGGGCATAGCCGCGTACGTTCAGGGCCGACGGCGCGACCACGCTGAAGTCCTCGCCGGCAGCCGCGTCGCGGCGAGCCAGCGCCGCCTCGAAGGCCTGCGCCACGTCGTCGGCGTGCACGTGGTGCATGAACTCGGCGCCGATGCCCGGCACGTCGAGCGGCTGCCCGGCCGCGAGCCGCTGCCACACCGTGGGGTCGAGGTTGCCGAGCGGACCGATCGGGTGCCAGCCGGGGCCGACGATGTGCCCGGGGTGCAGCGACGTGGTGACCAGCCCACCGGACCGGGTCTCCTCCTTCAGCATCCGCGCGATGGCGGCCTTGGCGATGCCGTACTCGCCGACCGGCGGTGTCGCGGTGTCCTCGGTGACCGGCACCTTCACGCTCGGCCCGCTGCGCCAGATGGTGCCGCAGTGCAGCAGGTGCCCGGTCACGCCACGCAGCCGCTCGACCAGCGCGGTCGCGGAGTCCAGGTCGAAGCAGATGAGGTCGACGACGGCGTCCGGCGCGAGACCGGCGACCAGGTCGTCGAAGCCGTCCGCGCCGCGGTCCGCCGTCAGCTGCCGCACCTGCTGCCAGGCGGGGTCGTCGACATAGCCCGGGTGCTGCCCGCGACTGATGCTCACCACGTCATGACCGGCGCGGACCAGCCGGGGAACCAGGAACGTGCCGATGTGCCCGCTGCCACCGATGACGACAACTCTCATGGCGCCAGGCTAGCCGCGCCGCCCAAGCCTCCGTCGCAGGAGGGCGCTCAGGAGGCGATGGCCGCGTGTGCCTCCTCAATGGACCGCAGCGTGCCGTGTGCCTCGCTGGCCACCGCGATGGCCCGCGCCTCGTCGATGATCGCACGGGCGTCGTCGTGCCTGCCCTGTCCCGCGGCGATGTACGCCAGCCCCACCATGTTCGCGGCGACGCCCGGCAGGTGCCCCAGCTCCTTGCGCAGCCTGATCGACTCTTCGAGGTGCGCGCGGGCCGTGTCCAGCCGTCCTGCGGCGTGCGCGGCGATGCCCAGGTGCCGCAGCGCGTACGACATCGTCCGGCGGTCGTCGATCTGCTTGGCGAGCGTGTGCGACCGCTCGAACGCCGGGACCGCGGCGTGCTCGTTGCCCTCGACGACCTGGTGGTAGATGCCGATCCAGAAGTGCGACTCGGCCTCGCCGCGGACGTCACCGATCGCCTGGAACAGCACCAGCGCCTGCTCGAAGAGAGCGAGCTCGCGCGGGTCCACGTCGCCCTTCTCGAGGAACCGCCCGTGGACGATCCGGCCGCGCGCGAGGGCGAGATCGGCCCGCACGGCGTCGAGCTGCTTCTCGGCGACCCCGAGCGCCCCGGCGTCACCGCCGAACACGAAGCTGTCGTAGAGGTTCCTGGTCTGCTCGATCCGGTCTTCCATGCCGCCGCCCCCGTCAGGAAAGAGAATGAGGAACCTTAACGTCTTGATCGGACAGAGTCGGACCCGGGCAGTACGGTGGCCGAGTGGATCTT
Organism: Asanoa sp. NPDC049475; assembly: GCF_040676915.1. Lineage (NCBI taxonomy): Bacteria > Bacillati > Actinomycetota > Actinomycetes > Micromonosporales > Micromonosporaceae > Asanoa > Asanoa sp. NPDC049475. The sequence goes on from NZ_JBFAPY010000002.1 coordinate 337,382, forward strand.
CTCGTGGTGGGCGGCAGCGGCCTTCTCGGGCGTGAAGTGAGCCGGCAGGCGCGGCACGCGGGTCAGCGGGTCGCGGCGACCTTCCACCGCCGGCGTCCGGACGCCGACGCTCACCAGCTCGACATTCGCGACCGCGACGCCGTCATCGCGCTGGTCGACGCGCTCAGGCCGACCGTGGTGGTCAACGCCGCCTACCAGCAGTCGGACTGGGCTACCACGGCCGACGGTGGCCTGCATGTCGCGCTCGCGGCGGCCGCGACCGGTGCCCGGCTCGTGCACGTGTCCAGCGACGCCGTCTTCTCCGGCGCGGCCGGACGCTACGACGAGACGGCCGTGCCGGATCCGACGACGGCGTACGGGGCCGCCAAGGCCGCCGCCGAGACAGCGGTCAAGGGCATCGCCCCGGCCGCGGTCATCGCGCGGACCTCGCTGATCATCGGCCATGGCGACTCCCAGCACGAGCGCCAGGTGCACGCGCTGGCGGGCGGCGCACCAGGCGCACTGTTCACCGACGACCTGCGCTGCCCGGTGGACGTCGGTGACCTCGCGTCCGCGGTGCTGGAACTGGCCGCGTCGCCGCACGCCGGGGTCCACCACGTCGCCGGTGCCGATGCCGTCAGCCGCCACGAGCTCGGGGTGCTCATCGCAAGGCGGGACGGCCTGGACGAGACCGCGCTCCCACGCGCACTGCGCGCGGGCAGTGGCATCCCCGGACCGGTCGACGTGCGGCTGGACAGCACCAAGACCCAGGCGCGCCTGACAACCCGCTTGCGTGGCGCCCACGAGTTCCTCGATCACGAGGGCAGGGTTCAGTCGGGCTCTGGCGGGTAATGGCTCGTTTCAGGCCCCAGCCCTCGTAGGAGAACGCGATCGCCATCGTCGACCGGGTCAGCGGCAGGCTGACCTACACCTTCGCCGGCAGTGGCGAGCCTCTGTTGCTCGTGCACGGTCTCGGCGGCAACCGGCACACCTGGCGTCAGCTCGTCGACACCCTCGCGCTGACGCACACCGTCATCGCCCCCGACCTGCCCGGACACGGCGACTCGGGCCCGCCCGAGGGCGACTACTCGATCGGCGCCCATGCCACCGCCCTGCGTGACCTGCTCGTCTCGCTCGGAGTGCCGTCGGCGACGATCATCGGCCACAGCCTGGGCGGTGGCATCGCCCTTCAGTTCGCCTACCAGTTTCCCGAGCGGACCCAGCGGCTCGTGCTGATCAGCAGCGGTGGGCTCGGCCCGCAGCTCACCCCGGCGCTGCGGGCCACCACCCTGCCGGCCGCGGAGACCGTCGTCGCGGCGCTGGCGCGGATCCCACCCGCCCTGACCGAGCGGGTGTTGCCGGCACTGCCGGCGCTGATCGCCCGCCAGGACGCCACCTCCGTGGCGGCGGCCCTGCACGAGCTCACCGACGCCCGCCGGCGCCGTGCGTTCATCCGCACGGCCCGCACCGTGATCAACTGGCGGGGCCAGACCGTCAGCGCCATCCGGCACCTCAAGGTGTTGGGCGGGCTGCCGATCCTGGTGACGTGGGGGAGTGACGACCGAACCATCCCTCCGCAGCACCACCGGGCGATCGCGGCCGCGACACCCTCGCTGCACACCGCGGAGATCGCCGACGCGGGCCACTATCCACATGAGACGGCACCGGAGCGGCTGTTGCCGGCGATCCAGTCCTTCCTGAGCGCCACCAGGCCTTTCCGGTACTCCGAGGCCGACTGGCGCGACGTCGTCGATGCGGCCGCCTGACCCGCGGGCGGCCCCGGCCGACCGGGACGGGTTCACGAGCGCCTGGACGCGCGTGCGGGGGATGCGGCCGCACGCGCGCCGACGCTCCGGCGCGCTATGCGCCCCCCATATGCCGGAGCAAGCTGGCGGCGACCCGGTCCGCGGCCTCCTCGGGCAGCCAATGGGACACGCCTTCGAACACCTCGAACCGGTAGGGGCCCCGCACGTGGCGCCCGCACCTCAGCGCTGCCGCCCGCGTCACGAACCGGTCACCGTCACTCCACACGAAGAGCGTCGGCACGTCGACGGGGCCGCCGCCGGCCTGCCGACGCTGGAGCGGGATGGCCCGGTACCAGGCGAGCGGCCCGCGCAGGGCGGACGGTTCCGCGGCCCGTGCGGCGTACCGCGACGCGTGGTCCCCGTCCAGCCCGGAGCGCCGCAGCAGCGCGTGCAACCTCGCCGCCGCCGCGGCGGGCGAGCGCGCGCTCGGGGAGGAAGGGGACCTGGAAGGCGGCGATGTAGGAGGACCGCAGCGCCTGTCCGCTGACGAACATCGCCCTGCGCAGCGCCGCGGGGTGCGGCACCGAAAGGCAGGCCACCGACAGCAGGCGGTCCGGGTGGCGGGCCGCCACCTGCCAGGCCACGGAGGCGCCCAGGTCGTGCCTGACCAGGTGGAACCGCTCCGCACCGGCCGCGTAGCCCAGCGCCAACACGTCGTCGGCGAGTGGGTGCGACGCGTACGCCGACCGGGCATCGGTGACGGTGAACGTGAGCCCGTCGTTGGCGAACCGCTCCAGCTCCGTGGTCAGGTGGTCTCCTCCAGCGACTCGGCCAGTTCCCGCATGAGGCCAAGCTGTCCGGTGACCGCCAGGACGCGTCGGACGATCGGCCGCGGGTTGGCGATCGCGAACCCGCATCCGTTGGCGCGCACGGCGAGTCGCAGTCGCACCAGGGCGGCGACGCCGCCACAGTCCATGAAGGTCAGTCGCGACAGGTCGAGGGTGACCTGCTGGAGACCGTTGTCCACCGCCTGGCTCGCGACGAGGTCGAAGAACGCCTCCGCTACGTCGAAGTCGAGCTCTCCGCCCACGACGACGCGCAGGGTGGCTCCCGCCCGGTCGAAGTTCACGACCAGGGGATCGGTGCCAGCCAGGGGTTCGTCCATCAGGATCCAAGTTACATGCTCGCCGACAAGTAACTGGACAACGGCCTAGGCACGCAGCGCGGCCCAGACGACCTTGCCGCCGTCGGTGGGGAGCCAGCCCCACCGGTCGGCCGTCACGTTGATCAGCGGAATCCCGCGTCCCGACCCGGTGTCCGTGGCGTCCGGCATCGCACGGGTCGTCGGCGGTGCGGTGCTTCCGTCCTCGACCGCGATGAGCAGGTAGCGGCTCCGGTAGGACAACCGCAGCGACATGGTGGTGTTCGCGTGCCGGGAGGCGTTCGAGACGAGCTCGGAGACGACGACGCAGGCCGCCGGGAACAGATGCTCGAGCTCCCAGCGCAGGCAGGCGTCAGTGGTGACGGTGCGGGCATGTCGGGCGGCGCCGGCCACGGGCGGAAGAAACTCGCGTACGGTCGGCGACGCCCCACCATCGCGGGCCACCGCCAAGGCTTCACCGGTCGTCGCCAGCAACGGAAAAGTGCGGCCGGCACCGAGCCGGTTGATCGCGTCGCTCACCACACCCCGGGACGCGGCGACCGCGAAGGGCACACCGGGCCAGATGCTCGCCTGACGTGCGACAGCCGGAACGACGGCCAGCGCCGCCTCCTCCACGACCGTGATCTCGAACAGTTCGAGGATCAGTGCCTTCGGCTCGTCGACCAGGCATTTCAACAGCACCCTGCGCAGCCCGGGTGCCGCCGGCCCGTCGAAGGGCCCGGACGCTGAGACGACCGTCGCCTCGGGGAGTTTGTCGATCCGGCAGTCGAGTCCCTGGTGCTTCATGATGGTATGAGTGTGCCCGCGCTAGGCCTGGATTAACATACCGAGCCCGGCCGCCCGCAGCGTCCGACTGACGGTCCTGGTGGCATTGCGGATCTGGAACGGGGCCCCTCGGGCGTGGGCGATCCGGAACGCGCCCGCGACCACCGCGACGCCGGCGGTGTCGATGAACGGCGCCCGCCGCAGGTCGATCGCGCAGCCGCTGTGACACCGGCGTGCGTACAGCTCGAGCGGCGACCTGAGCTGCCGCGCGGTGTCGTGGTCGATCTCACCGCGCACCTCGACGCGGGTCCAGCCACCCTCGGTCGTGCCGGTGATGTCGAGGTCGCCGAGCGGCTCGTCCGCGTCCTGGGTGGGCCATGGCGGCACCACGTCGCTCAGCAGCGCTTTCCGCAACCAGGTCAGGCTCTGGTGCAGGAGCCGGGAGACGTGCATCTGCGACAGTCCGGTCTCGCCGCGATCTCGATCTGGCTGTGGTTGCCGAAGAACCGCAACGTGAGAATCCGCTGCGCTCCCGACCTCGCCCTGGTCGATTCGCATCTGGCGGCGCCGGGCACCATCCGGGCGATCGTCGCGATCCGGGACGCGCAGCCGCGGCTGGTCGTCGCGATGCCGGGGCAGGACGGGCACGATCAGGCTCTGGCGGCTCTGCCGCGGGCGCCGACGGGTTCTTGCCGAAGGCACGTGAGCCGGAGGACGTCGCGCCGATGCTGCGGACGGTGCTTGACGGCTGGTCCGTGTTCCCGACCGACCTGAGGTCGACGGTGCTGGGCCTCGGCGAGCCGCGCTCCTGCTGGTCCCCCTTCTGCCGGGACCACAAGCTGATAGGCCCGCTGGTCAACGCGCGCGCGACGACCTACATCGCCGGCGCGGTGGTCGTGGGCGTCCCGGTGATGGTGGTCCTCTAGTCCAGCTCAGGCTTCCCGGGCCACGGTGCGGCGGGCGCCGATGATGCGACAGGCCACGTAGATCAGGAACGAGATCGTCGTGACGTACGGGCTGATCGGGATCGTGCTGCCCAGCGCGAGCAGGATCCCGCCGACCACCGAGCCCACCGCGAACACCACGCTGAGCGCCGTGACCAGCACCGGGGACGCGGTGACCCGCATCGCGGCGGCGGCCGGGGTGCAGACGACGCTGAGCACCAGCAGCGCGCCGACGATCTGCACCGACATCGCGACCGTCAGGCCCAGCAACACCATGAAGACCGACGACAGGGCAGCCACGGGTACGCCGCGCGCCGCGGCCTGTTCCGGATCCGTGCTCGCGAACGCCAGCGGCCGCCACACCACCACGAGGCCGATCAGCACCACGGCCGAGGTGACCAGCAGCCACGACAGCTGCGGCGTGTCGACCGCGACGATCTGGCCCGTCAGCAACCCGAACTTGTTCGCCGACCGTCCCTTGTAGAGAGCCAGGAACAGCACACCCAGGCCGAGCCCGAACGGCATCAGCACGCCGATGGCCGAGTTGCGGTCGCGCGCCCGGCTGCCCAGCAGCCCGATCACCAGCGCCGCCAGGATCGATCCGGTCAGCGAGCCCAGCACCACGTTGGCGCCGAACAGCAGCGCGCCGGACGCCCCGGCGAACGACAGCTCGCTGATGCTGTGCACGGCGAACGGCATGTCGCGCATCATCACGAACACGCTGATCAGGCCACCGACCAGGCCCAGCACGGCGCCGGCGGCGATCGAGTTGTGCACGAGCGCCAGCAGCTGCCCGTAGTCGGCGAAGTTGAAGATCTCACTCATGGTGCGCCTGCGGGATGCCGGCGACCAGGATCCGGTCCTTGACGGTGACGACCTCGACCGGCACGCCGTACAGGTCGGACAGGGTCTGCGACGTGAACACCTCGTCGACCGTGCCGACCCGGAACCGGCCGCCGGCAAGGTAGAGCACGCGGTCCACATAGGGCAGCACCGGGTTGATCTCGTGCGTCACGAACAGCACCGCGGTGCCGGCCTCCCGGCGGCGCCGGTCGACCAGGGCCGTGACGGTGCGCTGGCTGCGCAGGTCGAGCGAGAGCAGCGGCTCGTCACAGAGCAACAGTCGCGGGCCGGCGACGAGCGCCTGCGCGACGCGTACCCGCTGCTGCTCCCCGCCCGACAGCAGACCGACCGGCCGGTCCGCGAGCTCGGCCGCGTCGACCGCCTCCAGGGCGGCGGCGATCCGGGCGGCCCGCCCGGCGGACCGGCCAAAGCCCCAACGGTGTCCGTCGAGACCTTGGCCGACCACGTCGCGGGCGCGCAGCGGCGTCAGGGGGAGGATCCGGCGCTGCTGCGGCACGTACCCGATGCCGTCGGTCACCCGAACCGTGCCTTCCGACAGCGGCTGGAGCCCGAGGATCGCGCGCACCAGGCTCGTCTTGCCGGAGCCGTTGGCGCCCAGGACCGCGACGAACTCGCCGGGGGAGACCCGCAGCGAGAGCCCGGACCACAGGTGCCGCGACCCGTAGGCGAGACCGGCGTCGACGAGCTCCAGCATCAGCGCAGCGCGGTCTCGATGGCGGACAGGTTGCCGGTCATCCAGGTCAGGTAGTCCTTGCCGGCCGGCAGCGTCTCGGTCACCGGGACCACGTCGACCCGGTGGTCCTTCGCGGCCGCCAGCACCTTCTCGGTCTCGGGGCCGGAGGTCTGCTCGTTGTAGGCGAGCAGCTGGACCTGCTTGCCGGCGAACAGGTCGAGGGTCTCCTGGAGCACGGCGGCCGGGACGTCGGTGCCCTCCTCGATCGCCTCGCTGAACTCCTCGGGCGTCTTGTTGGCAAGTCCGCACGCTTCGAGCAGGTAGAGCGGCACGGGCTCGGTGATGGCCACGCCGGCGCCGCCGTGCGCGTCCCGGATCGCCGCCGACCGCTGCTCCATCCCCGCGAGCTTCTGCTTGAACGCGGTCGCGTTGTCGCTGAAGGTCGTGGCGTTGCCCGGGTCGGCCTTCGACAGCGCGGTGACCAGCTGGTCGGCGAGCTTGCTCATGCTCGGCAGGTCGTACCAGACGTGCTCGTTGAGCTCTTCGCCCCCGGTGGCGGTCCGGCCGGAGATGGTGACGGCGTTGAGCACCGTCGCGTCGCTGCCGGCCGACTCGAGCATCGTGTCGACGAAGTCGTCGTAGCCGCCGCCGTTCTCGATGACGACGTCGGCCTTGGAGAGGTCGAGCTGGGTGCGGGTGTTGGCCTCGTACGAGTGCGGGTCCGCCGACGGGTCGCTGATGATCGAGGTGATGGTGGCCTTGTCGCCGGCGATCTGCTTGGCGATGTCGCCGTAGACGTTGGTGGAGGCGACGACGGACACGCCGGCCGGGGCCGCGGTCGCTTGGTCCGACGACGAGCCGCACCCCACCCCAAGCACAGCGACCGACAGCAGGGCGGCACCGAGGAGAGCCGCGCGTTCATGACGCATGAGCGGCGCCACCTTCCTTGTTGAAAACGAGATTCATTACAGGAAGGAAGCTAGGTGAGGGCGTACGGACGGCACAAGAGACCTGAGAGTGATTTCCGTCAATTTATGGCGGTATCGTGATATCCGCATACCCGCACTCACCGAAGCGCGCTGACGCCCATCCCGACCGCGGCGGCGACGAGCACGACGTCGACGAGCACCGCGAACCGTCGCGGGCTCACGTCCCGCAGAATCCGCCGCGCGACGAACGACCCGGCGAGCAGGGCGGTGCCGATGACGAGACCGCGGGCGAGAACATCGGCCCCGAGTGCCCCGGCGCCCTGGAACGTCGCGAGCTTGCCGGCGTAGAGCAGCAGGGCGCTGGCCGCCTCGGAGCCGAGGAAGGCGCCACCGGTCAGCCCGTACGCGGTGAAGATCGGGACGCTCAGCGGCCCGGTGGACAGGACCAGGCCGGTCAGAAACCCCACGACCGCGCCGGCGACCGCCAGGTGCCACAGGCGCACGCGCGCCCGCACCGCGACCCGACGCAGCGGCACCATTGCGACGAAGAACGCGGCGAGGCACGCGTCCATCAGTCGCGGTGGGACGGTCAGCAGGGTCTGCGCGCCGAGCACGGCGGCGGGAATGCCGGGCAACGCGTACGCGACCACGGGCGGCCACTCGATCCGGCCCCACCAGGCGGCCACGCGGCCGACGTTGCCCATGACCGCGGCCACGGCCATGACGGGCACGGCGACCCGCGGGCCGTAGCAGATGACCAGCGGTGGCAGCAGGATCATCGAGGACCCGGTGCCGACAACACCGCCGAGGACGCCGGCCACGAGGGCGAGCGCGAAGAGCAGGACATGGACGAGCACGCGCGGGACCACCTCACTCCGGTGCGGGCGCACCGGACGGGGATCCTCAAGGCTTTTGTCCCTTTAGATGACCGCGCCCGGTCGGGTGGGGCACGGTGGCGCCGCTCGGACCAGGCGTGCCGCAACGGACACCGGAACCCTAGGCGCTGTCGTTGATCATCTTAGCGCCATATCGTCGTACGCGTGGCGATCGCGTTCGAGCTGGTGGTGAACTTCGGCTCCGAAGGCGATGCGGCGCGTGCGGCCTGCGACCTGGCCCGCTCTGCCGCGGCCATCCCCGTCGGGGAGCGCACCATCCGGCTGCACGAACCGCTCCTCGCATCGACCGCCGGCAGCGACGGCGGTTCCTACCTGGAGCTGAGCGTCCTGCCCGTTGGTGTGGGCTGGGGCGTCGTGCTGGATCGCGGGCACGAGCCGGTGCGGCTCTCGGCCGCCGAGCTCACCACCCTCGGCCGCGCCCTCTATGACCTGCTCGCCACGTTCTCCGGCTACCAGGCGGCCAAGGTCGGATGGGATCCGGAGTGGCAAATCGACCTGGCGGAGCTGCGACAAGACTGGGCCGACGAGCTCGCGACCGGCGACCCCACCTTGTCAGGCCTGGTGCTCGCCGAGGCGGTCCTCGCGGACCTGCGCGGCCGCCGCTTCGTGCCTTTTAGCCCCGGCTTTCGGTGGATTCCGTACCTCGGCGAGCTGTCCTCGACCTTGACGGCCGGTTGAGCGACACACATCACGCGACACGCCGGCACACCATCTGGTGTTGGTGTTTCGGCCCGGCACCCATATATGGTGTTGATCGCAGCTGGTTCGGCCGTCCTTAGCGGAGGGTCGAGGCAACAGGGAACCCGGTGCGAACCCGGGACTGCCCCGCAGCGGTGAGTGGGAACGACCGCCGTCAACGAAGCACTGGGCCTCGGCCTGGGAAGCGACGGCCAGTAGGAGCGTGCACCAGCGCCCACGAGTCCGAAGACCTGCCAGCGCGCCGCACGCCGCCCGGCGTGTGGCGGTCGAAGGCCGCGTGGGACGGCCGACGCCTGCACCGGGCCCGGAGTTCGCACGGGGCCGGTGGCGTCCCCCTGCGCGTCCGCCGAGGTCGTGAGGAGGGGGACATGACGGTCACCCAGGAGAAGGCACCTGCCGCCGTGCCGGAGCAGCGGCGGCACGCGATGCGGGTACGCAAGCGCAACGGCGACCTCGAGGCGGTCGACGTCAACAAGATTGTCCGGGCGGTCGAGCTGTGGGTAGGTGACCTCGACGAGGTCGACCCGCTGCGGGTCGCGACCAAGACGATCAGCGGCTTGTACGACGGTGCCACCACCGCCGAGCTCGACAAGCTGTCGATCCAGACCGCGGCCGAGCTGATCGGTGAAGAGCCGCAGTACTCGCGCCTGGCCGCACGTCTGTTGGCGGCCTACGTCGACAAGGAGGTCCGCGGCCAGGGTGTCGCGAGCTTCAGCCAGTCGATCCGTTACGCGTACGACCTGGGCCTGATCGGTGACGAGACCGCGGCCTTCGTGGCCCGCAACGCCCGCAAGCTCGACGACGCCGTCGACCCCGACGGTGACCGGCGCTTCGAGTACTTCGGCCTGCGCACGGTGGCCGACCGCTACCTGCTGCGCCACCCGCAGACCCGGCTCGTGGTCGAGACACCGCAGTACTGGCTCCTGCGCGTCGCATGTGGACTGTCGACCAACCCGGCCGAGGCCATCGCCTTCTACCGGCTCATGTCCAGCCTCGCCTACCTACCCAGCTCGCCCACCCTCTTCAACTCCGGCACCCGGCACACCCAGATGTCGAGCTGCTTCCTGGTCGACTCGCCGCGTGACGAGCTCGACTCGATCTACGAGCGCTACCACCAGGTCGCGAAGCTGTCGAAGTTCTCCGGCGGCATCGGCATCTCGTGGTCGCGGATCCGCGGCCGGGGCGCGCTCATCCGGGGCACCAACGGCAGGTCCAACGGCATCGTGCCGTTCCTCAAGACCCTCGACGCGGGTGTCGCCGCCGTCAACCAGGGCGGCCGCCGCAAGGGCGCGGCCTGCGTCTACCTCGAGCCGTGGCACCCCGACGTCGAGGAGTTCCTGGAGCTCCGCGACAACACCGGCGAGGACTCGCGGCGTACGCACAACCTCAACCTGGCCAACTGGATCCCCGACGAGTTCATGCGCCGCGTCGAGGCCGACGAGGACTGGTCGCTGATCGACCCGTCCGACGCGCCGGAGCTGCCCGACCTGTTCGGGGAGGCGTTCGACGAGGCGTACCGCGCCGCCGAGAAGAAGGCGGTCAGGACCGTCAAGGCGCGCGACCTGTACGGGCGGATGATGCGCACCCTCGCGCAGACCGGCAACGGCTGGATGACGTTCAAGGACCCGTCGAACAGGCTGTCCAACCAGACCGGCGCGCCGGGCAACACCATCCACCTCTCGAACCTGTGCACCGAGATCCTCGAGGTCAACTCCGACGACGAGACCGCGGTCTGCAACCTGGGCTCGATCAACCTCGGTGCGCACCTCGGCGCGGACGGCGTCGACTGGGACAAGCTGCGCGCGACCGTGCGTACCGCCGTGGTGTTCCTGGACCGGGTCATCGACATCAACTACTACCCGTCGACGCAGGCGGCAACGTCGAACCCGCGCTGGCGGCCCGTCGGGCTCGGGCTGATGGGCCTGCAGGACGCGTTCTTCGCGCTTCGGCTGCCGTTCGACTCGGACGCGGCCCGCGAGCTGTCGACGCGCGTACAGGAGGAGATTCTCCTGACCGCGCTCGAGACGTCCGCCGGCATGGCCGAGCGGTTCGGGGCGCACCCCGCGTTCCCGGAGACGCGCGCCGCGAACGGTGACCTGCACCCGGACCTGTGGGGTGCCACGCCCACCCAGACCGCGCGCTGGAACGCGCTGCGGACCCGGATCGCCGCCACCGGACTGCGCAACTCGCTGCTGGTCGCGATCGCCCCGACGGCGACCATCGCGTCGATCGCCGGCTGCTACGAGTGCATCGAGCCGCAGGTCTCCAACCTGTTCAAGCGCGAGACCATGTCCGGCGAGTTCCTGCAGATCAACACCTATCTGGTACGCGAGCTCAAGGCGCTCGGCCGCTGGACGCCGGAGGTGCGCGACCAGATCAAGCGGTCCGAGGGCTCCGTGCAGGGCATCGACAGCCTGCCCGCCGACGTCCGCGAGCTGTTCCGCACCGCGTGGGAGCTGCCGCAGCGGGCGCTGATCGACCTGGCCGCGGCGCGGGCGCCGTACATCGACCAGTCCCAGTCCTTGAACCTGTTCCTGAGCGCGCCGACCATCGGCAAGCTCTCCTCGATGTACCTCTACGCCTGGAAGTCCGGGCTGAAGACCACGTACTACCTGCGGTCGCGACCGGCGACCCGGATCCAGCAGGCGACGGTCTCCATCGCTCCCGTCGTGGCCCTCCCCGACGCCGAGGCATTGGCCTGCTCCCTCGAAAACCCCGAAAGCTGCGAGGCGTGCCAGTGACCCTGCTCAACCCCGGACTCGACCTGACCCTGCGGCCGATGCGCTACCCGGCGTTCTTCGACCGCTTCAAGGACGCGATCAAGAACACCTGGACGGTCGAGGAGGTGGACCTGCACACCGATCTCGCCGACCTGGCCAAGCTGTCGCCCGCTGAGCAGCACCTCGTCTCACGGCTGGTGGCGTTCTTCGCGACCGGCGACACGATCGTCGCCAACAACCTGGTCCTCAACCTCTACCAGCACGTCAACTCGCCGGAAGGGCGGCTCTACCTGTCGCGCCAGCTCTTCGAGGAGGCCGTGCACGTCCAGTTCTATCTCAACCTGCTCGACACGTACGTGCCGGACGAGCAGCAGCGCTTCGAGGCGTTCGCCGCGGTGGAGAACATCCCGTCGATCCGGCGCAAGGCGGAGTTCTGCTTCAAGTGGATCGACTCGATCTTCGAGCTGCGCGAGCTGAGGACCCGCGACGACCGCCGGGCCTTCCTGCTCAACCTGATCTGCTTCGCGGCCTGCATCGAGGGCCTGTTCTTCTACGGCGCCTTCGCGTACGTGTACTTCCTGCGCTCCCGCGGCGTGCTCCACGGGCTGGCCAGCGGCACCAACTGGGTGTTCCGCGACGAGTCGATGCACATGGCGTTCGCGTTCGACGTCGTCGAGACGGTGCGGCGGGAGGAGCCGGACCTGTTCGACGAGGACCTGGAGAAGCAGGTCACCGCGATGCTGGAGGAGGCGGTGGACTGCGAGGTGCAGTTCGCGGAGGACCTGCTGGAGCAGGGCGTCAGCGGCCTGTCACTGGCCGACATGCGCGCGTACCTCGAGCACGTGGCCGACCGCCGCCTCGCGGTACTCGGCATCGCGCCGCGGTACGGCAGCAAGAACCCGTTCGCCTTCATGGAGTTGCAGGACGTGCAGGAGCTGTCCAACTTCTTCGAGCGCCGGGTGTCGGCCTACCAGGTCGGCGTCACGGGCACGGTCGCCTTCGACGACGAGTTCTGATCGATCGCACGGGCGCCCTTTCCCGGGGCGCCCGCCGCGGTTCAGTCAACGTCAAGTCGGCGGCGCTACGTTCGCCCCGCAGGTGACACCGCGACAGGGGAGACAGACATGACCCGACCGACCATCGTCCTCGTCCACGGCGCGTGGGCGGACGCGTCGAGCTGGAACGCGGTCGCGCCGGCGTTGCGGGAGCAGGGCTTGCGCGTCCTGGCACCACCGAACCCGCTGCGCGGCCTCGCCGTCGACGCGGCCTACGTCTCGTCGTTCCTGGCCCAGCGCACCAGCGGACCGGTCGTGCTCGTCGGCCACTCGTACGGCGGGTTCGTCATCACCAACGCCGTGACCGAGAATGTGCGCGCTCTGGTCTACGTGGACGCGTTCATCCCCGACGAGGGCGAGACCGTCTTCCAGATCCTCGGCGGCTCGGGCTCAGCGCTCGCCGTCGCCGACCCGACCACGGTGCTCGACATCGCCGGCTACCCGGGAGCACCGGAGGGCGACGCGGAAGCCTTCCTGAAGCCCGACACGGTGCACGGCGCCTTCGCACAGGACCTGCCCGAAGCGGACCGCTGGCTGATCGCCGAAGGCCAACGCCCGATCACGCTGAGCGCGAACTCGACCCCGTCCGGCCCACCGGCCTGGCTGAACCAGCCGAGCTGGGCCGTCGTCGGCACCGAGGACCGCGTCATCCCGCCGGACACCAAGCGCCGGATGGCCGAGCGCGCGAAAGCCACGATCACGGAGGTAGCCGGCTCACACGTCTCCATGCTCTCGCACCCGCAGACCACCGTCACCGCGATCCTGGCCGCGGCGGCCGAGCAGGCCTGACCGCCGGGTCGGCCTTCGTCATTCCTCCGTGACCGCGGGCGCCGTCCGGGATAGCGTTTCAGGAAAGCCGCCGTCGTGTCGGGGAGGCTCCTGTGCCGGTGCCGCGTTCGTTCCGCAACGTGGGTAGGACGGTCAACCCATTCATCGTGCCGATGGCGCGACGTGTGCCGCCGCTCGCGGTCGTCCACCATGTCGGCCGACGGTCCGGACGGTCGTACCAGACGCCGGTCATGGCCTTCCCGACGCCGGAGGGCTGGATCGTCGCGCTTTTCTACGGCGACGACGTCCAATGGCTCCGGAACGCGCAGGGACCCGGGAAGGTCGAGCTGACCCGTTCCGGCACGCGACACGAGCTGAGCCAGGTTCGGCTCCTCGACGCGGCGGCGGGGGAGCCGCTGATCCCCGCCTGGGCCCGCGCGGTCGTGCGGCCCGTACGCGTCCGCGACTACGTGTCGCTCGTCGCGACCCGCTGACGATCCAAGCGCGCGAAACCGCCGGCGTACCGCACGGTGTGCCCGGCCCGCTCGAGCAGCGCGCGCACCTCGCCGACGTAGAGCTGCACCAGGTTGCGCGCGGTCCGCGGTGGCTGGTCGCCCCACAGCGCCTCGACGATGTCGTCGACCGGAACGCCATCGGGACCTGATCGAAACTGGACGTCGCCGCCGATGCGCTGACCAGCGCGGCCGCCCGGCAACGAGCAACCGACCGGCAGCATCAGCGGCAGTTCTAGAAGGTGAAGCCTTCCGGCGCGCCTTCGCCCACGCGGCCATCCACGGCCTCGCGCAGGACGTCCGCATGGCCGGTGTGGCGCGCGTACTCCTCGATCATGTCCAAGATCATGTCGCGGACGGTGGGGGTGCGGCCGTTCGGCCAAGTGAAGGACGAGGGTCCGTCGAGTCCACGGTTCGCGACGACCTCGGCGACCAGCACGCGCGACCGCTCGACGGCGCTCCGCCAGGTTCGGTAGAGGTCCTCGGGAACGTCCGAGCTCGCGGTACGCCATTCCCAGTCAGGATCGGCGTCGAAGTCCACCGCGTCCCAGGGTGCTCCGTACTCCTGGCCGGCAAGCTTCACGGCGAGCCAGTCCGCTTCGACCAACGCCAGATGCTTGATCAGGCCGCCGAGCGTCATCGCACTGGCAGCCGTCGTCGCGCGCAGGCCGTCCTCGTCCAGCCCTGAGGTCTTCCACGCGAAGGTTCGCCGGTTGCGTTCGAGAACTGACAGCAGAGCCTCCGCCTCGGTGCGAGCCGCCGGCGGGTCGAGCTGTGAAGCCGCTTCGGTCATCGACGCAGCTTAGGTCGGAGCTGCTCGGACCGCTCGGTCGAGGCCCGCGGAACGGCGCCGGGGTGACGTCGTCAGGCCGGTACTCCGCTTCCCGGAGCCCTGGGTGGCCCGGGGTGACGCTGAGGTCGCGGTTCACGCGTGACCGTGACGATCGTCCGCGGCACGCGGTGCGTTTCGTCCGTTCGGACGTCGAGGCTGTAGCGCGCGCTGTTCGGGGAACGTCCAGCCGAAGCGGACCGCACCCAGACGCACGGCGGTGGTCACGGCCACGCAGGCCAGACCCGCGGCCAAGGTCGGCGTGCCGAGCTCAGCGAGCAGGACGAAGGTCCCGGCGCCGGCCCCGGCGGCCACGGCGCACAGGGTGCCGACCTTGAGGAACGAGATCGGCAGGTTCAGGATGATGTCACGTAGCATCCCGCCGCCGATGGCTCCGACGACACCGACGGCCAGTGCCCCGGCTTCGCCGACGCCCAGCGACAGGGCCTTGGAGGCCCCGATCGCGCCGAAGAGTCCCATGACGACCGCGTCGAGCGCGGTGATCAGCCAGGCCGCTCGTGTTAACGCGGGGTGCAGCAGCATGCCGAGGATGGCTGAGGCGCCGGCCACCAGCAGGTACGTGTTCTTCCAGACCACGACGGGCGGCTGGTCGAGGATGACGTCGCGCAGGAGGCTCCCGCCGAGCGAGACGGCGAGCCCGATCACGATGACGCCGAGCACGTCGATGCGGCGGTGTCGTCGTCCCGCGGCGAACAGGGCGCCTTGCAGGCCGCCGAGTGCCGCGGCCAGCAACTCGATCCACAGCGTCACCTGGAACGGGGCGATGGACATGCGGTCACGCTCCGGGACGGTCCGGGGCCGGCTCAGCGCGTGTCGCGTGCGGCGGTCACGATGACATCGGCGACGACGCCGGGCTGTGTCACGTAGAGGGCGTGGCTGGCCGGGACGGTGGTGATCTTCGCGTCGATCCGGTGGGCCATGTACAGCAGCATCGCCTGGTCGAATGCCATGTCCTGCGTGGCGATGACGGCCCAGCTCGGCTTGTCGCGCCAGGCCGCGTTCTTCACGGGCGTCGCGAATACGGCCATGTTGATGGGCACCTGGGTGTCGCGGAGGAAGGCGGCGTCGGCGTCGCTCGCGTCCGCTGCGAAGCCGGCCTTGAACTTGTCGCGGTTGAGGAAGCCGTACCCGTCCTCGACGTCGATGACGAACTCGGGCGTCGGGGCGAATCCCTCGTACTGCTGGGCGGTGGTCTCGCCCGCGTCGGGCGCCAGGGCCGACACGTAGACCAGCCCGGCGACGTTCGGATGAACGCCCGCTTCGGTGATCACGGTGCCGCCCCAGGAGTGGCCGACGAGGATTGTCGGGCCGTTCTGCTGGTCGAGCACGCGCGTGGTCGCCGCGACGTCGTCCTCCAGCGAGGTGAGCGGATTCTGCACGATCGTGACCCGGTATCCGCGCGCTGTCAGCCTGTCGTACACGCCTCGCCAGCCCGAGCCGTCGGCGAACGCGCCGTGCACCAACACGACGTTCCTGATCTCGTGACCAGTGGTGCTCATGTGGCTGTCCTTCCGCTGCCGCACCCGGCGCCGGCCGGAGCGGGGTTGAGGTGGTTCGGCGATTGCCGGCCCCGATACGCAATATATTGCACATCGGAGGCGTCAGCAAGGCCGGAAGCGGAGTTGTGCCAGGAGGAACAATGTGTGCAATATGTTGCATGCCGATTCCCTCGGGTGTCTCCGCCGTAGACCGCTCACTGCTTCGCGACGACGTCTACCGGCGCCTGCGCGATGCGATCGTCGACGGCACCTTCCTGCCCGGGGAGCAGCTCAGGGACGGCGAGCTCGCGGAATGGCTGGGGGTGAGCCGGACCCCGGTGCGCGAGGCACTGCTGCGCCTGGCCGGCAGCGGACTCGTGGTGGCCCTGCCAGGCCGATCGACAAAGGTCAGCATCATCGACCCACAGGCGGTGCGGGATGCGCGCGATGTCATCGCCGCCATGCACGAACTGGCCGTACGCCAAACCACGGGCCGGCTTCCCGAAGCGGACATCGACCGCATGCGGGAAGCGAACGACCGCTTCGCCGACGCGGTGACCTCGGGTGACATCGCCGCGGCCCTGGACGCCGACGAGGAGATACACCGGATCCCGGTCGCGGCGCTGGGCAATCACGCGCTGGCGGCCGTGCTCGACCAGTTCGATCCGCTGGTACGCCGCGCGGAACGGCTGCGCTTCAGCACGGACGGCCACGCGTCCGTAGACCTCCACACGCAACTGATCGACCTGATCGCAGCCGGCGACGCACAAGCAGCCGCGTCCGTAGCATTCGACATCTGGCACACCCTGCCGGCCGAAGACAGCGCAAACAGCTAAGCCAGGTCCTCGGAATCGGCCGACGGTCGGAGGTCTGGGCTCCCACGGTCCGTCAGGTGTCGGATCGGCTGGTGCGGGTGGCGCCGGCTGACGCGATCACCACGCAGAGCACGGCGATCCACTGCGGCAGGCGCAGCGCCTCTCCGAGCACCAACAGACCCACGAGGGCCGCCACCGCGGGTTCCAGGCTCATCAGGATCCCGAAGACGCGCGCTGGCACTCTGCGGAGTGCTTCGAGGTCCAGCGAGTACGGGATCAACGACGAAAGCACCGCGACGCCGAGCCCCGCGACCAGCACCCACGGCGTGAACAACGCGGTGCCGCTGTCGGCCACCCCGACCGGTACGACGACCAGAGCCGCGACGGCCATGCCCAACGCCAGGCCGTCGCCCTGGGTGGTGCGGCGGCCCAATGCCGCGCCGACAAGGATGTAGATGCCCCAGAGCACTCCTGAACCGACGGCGAACAGCACGCCGACGAGGTCGAGGTCGCCGCCTCCCTTCGTGAGCAGGACCACACCAGCGGCGGCGAGCAGGGCCCAGACGGCATCCAGCCACCGCCTCGAGCCGGCCAAGGCCACCGCCAGCGGCCCGAGGAACCCGATCGTCACCGTGATGCCCAGTGGAATGCGGTCCAGCGACAGGTAGAAGCACAGGTTCATCGAACCGAGGACGATGCCGTACGCGACGATCACCATCCAGGTAGGACGGTCGAACCGGAGAGCCGGCCGCCACAGCAGCATCAGCATCGCCGCCGCGAAGAACAGCCGTAGGGCAACGGTCCCGAAGCTGCCCGCGGTGTCGAAGAGATGCTTGGCCAGGGCCGCTCCGAACTGGACGCTGCCGATACCGAGCAACACCAGAGCCGGCGCCGGCACCGCGTCGAGGGCACGTCGTCGCGGCACCGTCACGTCGCCGCTCGACGTCGGATCGGCCCCGGTCCCCTCGATGTCCATGGCCCCCCGTGGCTTGGCTCCGGCGGACGGCACCGCTCCGTGACGCTTCTCGGCGCCCCTCTGGTCAGACAGCGGATGGCGCCCGCAAGAGACTAGCCTCTCTCTTGCCGTCGCGCCGCCCGCGGCATCGTCCTGACAGGCCTCCAGCTAGCCGCCTGCGCTAGTCACGCGTCGGGCTGCAAGCGAGAGCATGAGCCGGATCGCGCCGGACGGTCCGCGTTGACGAGACTGGGGTCGCGGAACCGCCAGAATCGTTCGCGCCCGACCCGCCCCGAGGTATCGGTCATGACTCGCAAGCGCCTCATGCGGAGGACAGCCCTCCACCCGTTGCGAACGGCTGCTGCCTCAGGGCGGGCAGGCACTACCTGGCCCTGCGATACCTGACCGAGCGGAGGCGCTGCCGCCGCGGACCAGCCGGCATACCCAAGCATGGTTCCGACCCTGGCCGTTCGGCTGACCCCTTGACCGTCGTCCACCCCGCCGAAGGCGCGAACCCGTCGCCCGATCCCGTGGACGGGACCCGATGGACAGAATCGGTCCATGCTGAAGTACACCCCGGACATCGGACTCCTCAAAGCGCTGATCGCCATGAACGACGGGAAGACCAACGTCATCCACACCCCGCCGGACCAGCAGGTTGTGGCGTGGGTGCACAGGCAGGGCTACAACGTGACCCTCGTCGAGGGAACAGCCGAGATCCGGCCGGGCGAGGTCATGAACGTCCCGCTGCATCCGCTGACGTTTTGACACCCGACCGCCGCGACGGAGTGCGCCTGGTCGCGCCGCGTGCAGGCACGCGTTCAATTCGGGCACGAGCCGAGCCGGTGGTGGCTGCCCCGTCGCACACGTCTAGCTGACGGTCGCGAGGTGGACCGCGGCCACCGTGACCAGGCCCGCGCCGAACAGGGTGACGCCGCCGGCGGCCACGACGGGGGTCACCCGGCTCGCGAGCTCGAGGGCCTTGACCGAGCGGGCGCTGCGGTGCACGAGGGTGCTGCCGGCGACGGCGAGGACGCCGACCGCGAACAGCACGACCGCCATGCCGATGCCGAAGACGATGACCAGCAGCAGGGCGAATGCGCCGCGGCCGAGGAACAGGCCGGTGGCCAGGACCAGGAACGCGGCCGGCGACGGCGTGAGCCCGCCCGAGATGCCGAGCAGGAGGATGCCCGGCCGTTTGGACGGCTCGTGATGATGATGATGGTGATGGTGGCGGTGTCCACGCAGATGTCGCCGCAGCATCCAGATGCCGGTGCAGGCCACGAGCACGCCCGCGACGATCTGGAGGGCGGTGGTGAGCTGCTCCATCCGCACCAGGTCGGACAGCGACAGGAACGTCCAGGCGACACCGATGACCAGCACGGAGACGGTGTGCATGATCGCCACCGAGCAGCCGAGCCAGGCCGCGTCGCGGACCCGTCCCTTGGAACCGGCGAGGTAGGCCGCGGCGAGCGTCTTCCCGTGGCCGGGCATGACGGCGTGCCAGGCGCCGGCGAGGAACGCGAACACAAAGGCCACCGCGGGTACGCCCGGCGTGTGGATCAGATCCTGAAGTCGGTCCGAGACGGACGCGGCCGCGCTCATGCCGCGACCCTCCGGCCACGCGCGCGGCGCACCCGGCGCACCGTCAAGAGGCAGGCTCCCGCGACGACGAGGATCAGACCGACCACGGCGCCGAGCTGCACGGCGGCGCTGCGACCCCGGCCGGCATCGGCCTGCGGTGGCGCACCGGCGAGGGTCCAGTCGTGCGTCTCGGCCGACCCGTCGTACACCGCCTTCTGTCCGTCGGGTCCGGTCGCGAGGGTGCGGTACGCAGGATTGAGGTCGGTGAGCATCCGGACCGCGACGGTGGCCGTGGCGACGGGTCCGGCGCAGACGAAGTCGGCGGTGGCGCCCTTGAGCCCGAGCGAGAGCACGGGCGCCACGGTGCCGACGCACGGCCGGCCGTCGCTGGTGATCGTGATCCGGTCCAACAGGTAGCGCCGGAACTCGTCCGACTTGGCGAGGACTCCCGGGTCGGTCGACCGGTAGTCCACCGCGCCGTCGATCATGATGCGGTCCTCGGGCAGCAGCCCGAGCGCGACGCCGAGCACCGTGAGGTCGTCCGGCCCGCCGACCCGCCACGTCACGTGGACGGCGTCGCGGCGCTGCGCGTCGAGGCTGATGGCCACCGTCTGCGGGTCGCCGAACGGGTGCGCGGAAGCGGGGCGCGGGACCAGCATGACCCCGACGGCAGCGGCCGAGAGGACGGTCGTCACCGCACGGGCACGTAACGAGAACACGAACAGACAACTCCGAGTGGCGCGGGCCTGAGGAACGGCCCAGTCTCTCCGCCGTCGCCGACCCGCGCAGGATCTCGAAGGTGTCCGCCGCGTGAACACGTGCCGGCGGAACGGCCGGCACAAGCTCGGCGATGGGCACGTCGTGGCGAAGAGTTCCCGGTGGTCGCCCCCTCGCGGCAAGGAGTTTCCGCTGACGCGGGCGTTCGAGGGATTGACGGAGAGCGCTCTATCGGCCATCGTTTCAGGCACGGCGTGGTCGGCGCACGCTTCATGACCGTCCCCATGAGAAAGGTCCGATCATGTTGCGCAGAGCGCTGCTCTGCGTCGCCCTCGTGGCAGCGGCACTCGTCGGTATACCGGCGACACCCGCTCTCGCGGCCGACTTCTCCGTGCTGGTTTTCAGCAAAACGGCGGGGTTCCGGCATGACTCGATCCCGGTGGGCATCACCGCGATCCAGCAGCTGGGCGCGCAGAACAACTTCACTGTCGAGGCCACCGAAGACGCTACCGCCTTCACGACCGCCAACCTGGCCCGCTTCCAGGCCGTCATCTTCCTGTCCACCACCGGCGACGTGCTCAACGCGTCCCAGCAGACCGCGTTCGAGAGCTACGTCCGTGCCGGCGGCGGCTACGCGGGCGTCCACGCCGCGGCCGACACCGAGTACGACTGGTCCTGGTACGGCAGCCTGGTCGGCGCGTACTTCCTCCAGCACCCGGCCATCCAGCAGGCCACCGTGCGCGTGGAGGACAGCAGCCACCCGTCGACGGCCGGCCTGCCGGCCAACTGGGTGCGCACCGACGAGTGGTACAGCTACCGCACCAACCCTCGCGCCAACGTGCGGGTGCTGGCCAACCTGGACGAGTCGACGTACTCCGGCGGTGGCATGGGTGACCACCCGATCGCCTGGTGCCGCGCCTACGACGGCGGCCGTTCCTGGTACACGGGCATGGGCCACACGCAGGAGAGCTACGCCGACACGAACTTCCGGAACCACCTGCTGGGCGGCATCCGGTACGCCGCACAGGGCACCGGCAACTGCTCGGTGGGCTCGGGACCGGTCGACCCACCGGGCGCCTTCGCCCAGGTGACGCTGGCCAAGGGCGTCGCCGAGACCGGCGAGCCGATGGGCCTGACCGTGCTGCCCGACCGCGGCGTGCTGCACACCTCGCGCGACGGCGTCGTCCGCTACACCGACGCCGCCGGCAACACCAAGGTGGCGCTGACGCTCGCGGTCTACAGCCACGACGAGGAAGGCCTGCAGACCATCAAGGCCGACCCGGCGTTCGCCACGAACCGCTGGGTCTACATCTACTACGCGCCGCCGCTGTCCACACCGGCCGGTGACGCGCCGACCACCGGCACCGCCGCGCAGTTCGCGCCGTTCGACGGCGTCAACCGGCTGGCCCGGTTCACCGTGCGGGCGGACAACACGATCGACCCGGCGTCCGCGGTCACGGTCATCGACGTGCCCGCCAGCCGCGGCCAGTGCTGCCACGTCGGTGGCGACATCGACTTCGACGCCGCCGGCAACCTCTACCTGTCGACCGGCGACGACACCAACCCGTTCGACTCGGGCGGCTACGCGCCGCTCGACGAGCGGACCGACCGCAACCCGGCGTTCGACGCGCAGCGCTCCTCCGGCAACACCAACGACCTGCGCGGCAAGGTGTTGCGGATCAAGCCGTCGGCGTCCGGCGGCTACACGATCCCGTCCGGCAACATGTTCGCGCCGGGCACGGCCAACACCAAGCCCGAGGTGTACGCCATGGGCTTCCGCAACCCGTTCCGGATGAGCGTCGACAAGGCGACCGGCATCGTCTACCTCGGCGACTACGGGCCGGACGCGGGCACGGCGGACCCGAACCGCGGGCCGGCCGGCACGGTCTCCTACGAGCGGATCACGCAGCCCGGCTTCTACGGCTGGCCCTACTGCTCCAACTACAACACCCCGTACCACGAGTACACGTTCCCCAGTGGACCGTCGCTGGGCCAGTACAACTGCGCGGGTGGGCCGACCAACAACTCGCGCAACAATACGGGTCTGACCACGTTGCCGGCGTCGCGGGCGGCATGGCTGCCCTACGGCGGCGGCCAGGACCCGCCGGGCATCTGCTGTGGCAGCCTCTCGCCCATGGGCGGCGCGGTCTACCGCTACAACGCCGGGCTCAACTCGAGCGTGAAGTTCCCGCCGTCGTACGACGGAAAGTTCTTCGCCACCGAGTTCGGCCGCCGGTTCATCAAGACGATCAACATCAACACCAACGGCACGCCGGGTACGATCACGAACTTCCCGTGGACCGGCACGCAGGTGATGGACTACGAGTTCGGCCCGGACGGCGCGCTCTACGTGCTCGACTACGGCACCGGCTGGTTCGGCGGCGACGCCAACTCGGCCGTCTACCGCATCGAATATCAGGTGACCGGCGGCAACCGGCCACCGGTGGCGGTCGCGTCGGGCAGCCCGACCGGCGGCACCGCACCGCTGACCGTGCAGTTCTCCTCGGCCGGCTCCACCGACCCCGACGGCAACACGCTGACGTACGCCTGGGACTTCCAGACGAACGGCTCCGTGGACTCGACGGCGGCGAACCCGACCTTCACCTACACCGCCAACGGCCAGTACACGGCCACCCTGACGGTGCGCGACCCGTCTGGCGCCTCCGCGACGGCCAGCGTGGTGATCGGCGTCGGCGGCCCGACGATCAGCGTGTCGTTGCCGCAACCCGGCCGGCTGTTCAGCTTCGGTGACCAGGTGCCGTTCACGGTCAACGTCACCGACCCGGCCAACCCGACGATCGACTGTTCCCGGGTCACGGTGACCTACGTGCTCGGGCACGACTCGCACGGCCACCCGATCACCAACGGCACGGGGTGCAGCGGCAACATCCAGACGACGGTGGACGGCGAGCACGACGTGTCGGCCAACATCTTCGGGATCATCAACGCCGCGTACACCCCGCCGGGCTCGACCACCGCGATCAACGCGACCCCGGTGGTCCTCCAGCCGCGATCGCGGCAGGCCGAGCACTACGGCAACCAGCAGGGCGTCAGCATCGTGACGTCGACGGCGGCGCAGGGTGGCAGCGCGGTCGGCAACATCGGCAACGGTGACTGGATCTCGTTCAACCCCTACTACCTGTCCGGACTGGCCACCGGGTTCACCGCCCGGGTGTCGGCGCCGGCGGGTGGCGGCGGGACGATCACGATCCGGTCGGGCTCGGCCACCGGCACGGTGGTCGGCACGGCCACGGTCGCGGCGACCGGGTCGTTCGACACGTTCGCCGACGTGAGCGGCACGATCACCGCTCCGACCACGTCCGGGCCGCTGTTCCTGGTGTTCACCGGCGGGTCGGGCACGGCGCTGTTCAACGTCGACTCGTTCACGTTCACCAACGGTGGCACCCCGCCGACCGGCACCAACCTGGCGCTGAACAAGCCGGCGACGGCGTCGAGCCTCGAGGACCCGGTCTACCCGGCGTCGAACGCCGTCGACGCGTCACCCACCACCCGCTGGGCCAGCGCGTTCGCGGACCCGCAGTGGATCCAGGTCGACCTCGGTGCCACGTACTCGATCGACCGGGTGCGGTTGCTGTGGGAGGCCGCGTACGGATCGGCGTACCGGATCGAGACCTCGACCAACGGCACCACCTGGACCGTCGCACGGACGGTCACTGGCGGCAACGGCGGCGAGGACGACAACACGGGCCTCGGCGCCAGCGGCCGGTACGTCCGGATCTACGGCACGGCCCGCGGCACGGCGTGGGGCTACTCGCTGTTCTCGTTCGAGGTCTACGGCGGTGGCGGCCAGCCCCCGACGGCGACCAACGTGGCGCTCAACAAGCCGGCGACAGCCTCGAGCGTTGAGAACGCGGCGTTCCCCGCCTCGCTCGCGGTGGACGCGTCGACCACCACCCGGTGGTCCAGCGCGTTCGCCGACCCGCAGTGGATCCAGGTCGACCTGGGCCAGACCTACTCGATCAGCCGCGTCAGGCTGCTCTGGGAGGCCGCGTACGGATCGGCGTACCGGATCGAGACCTCGACCAACGGCACCACCTGGACCGTCGCACGGACGGTCACGGGCGGTAACGGGGGCGAGGACGACAACACCGGGTTGTCGGCAAGTGGCCGATACGTCCGGATCTACGGCACGGCCCGAGGAACGGCGTACGGCTACTCGCTCTTCAACCTGGAGGTGTTCGGAAGCTGACCTTTCGGTGGGGGGTGCGGTGCCGCGCCCCCCACCACGGTCGGAGTTAGGCTGTGCGCGTGATCGAAGGGGCCGCTGACAGCGACGAGCGCCTGCGAGGCCTCGAGGCCGTCACCGACGCCGTCCTTTCGCACCTCAACGTCGACGAGCTCCTCAGCGAGCTGCTCGACCGGGTCTTCGACCTGCTCCAGGTCGACACCGCGGTGATCATGCTGCTCGATCCGCACGCCCGGCAGCTCGTCGCCACCGCCGCCAAGGGCCTCGACCAGGAGTTCCGACCAGGCGTACGCGTGCCGGTCGGCCGCGGCTTCGCGGGTCGGATCGCCCGTGACCGGCGGCCGTTGATCATGGACGACATCGCCGAGGAGACCGACACCAGCGCCCTGGTGCGCGGCGGGGGAGTCCGGTCGCTGCTCGGCGTGCCGATCTTCGGCGGTGGCGAGCTCGCCGGTGTGCTGCACGTCGGCAGCGTGCGGCCCCGCGCGTTCACGGGCAACGACGTGCGCCTGCTGGAGATGGTCGCCGACCGGGCCAGTGTCGCGACCCACACCCGCGCGGGCACGGTCGACCGCGACACCGCCCTCGCCCTGCAGCGCAGCCTCCTCCCGACTGCCCTGGCAACGGTGCCGGGGGTGGAGATGGCCGCCCGCTACCTGCCCGGCCACGACTCCGGCGTTGGTGGCGACTGGTACGACGTGTTCACCCTCCCGTCCGGCTGGCTCGGCGTGGTGGTCGGCGACGTGTCCGGTCACGGTCTCGCCGCCGCCGTGGTGATGGGGCGACTGCGCAGCGCGCTGCGGGCGTACGCCCTGGTGTGCTCCGACCCGTCCGACGCGCTGACGCACCTCGACGCGAAGGTCCACCACTTCGAGACCGGCAACCTGGCCACCGTGCTGTACGCGATGATCCCGCCCGCGCGGGACAGCATCCACATCTCGCTGGCCGGCCACCCACCGCCGGTGCTGGTCAGCGCTGACGACCATGTCGAGTTGCTGGCCGCGCACACGGACGTCCCGCTCGGCATGGGCCGCCCGGCCACCGACCGGCGCACCACGGTCGTCGACTTCCCGCCGGGCGCCCTGCTGGTCTGCTACACCGACGGCCTGATCGAGCGCCGCCGCGAGTCGATCGACGTCGGCCTGGACCGGCTGCGGGAAACCGTCTGGCCGGGTGAGCCCGACGAGGTGTGCACCGCGCTGATGCTCGTCGTGGGCGAGGAGCGCCCGACCGACGACACCGCCCTGCTCGCGATCCGTCGATCCGGCCCGCCGCCGCGACCGGAGCCTCGGGTGCTGCTCGACGAGGCGTTCGACCGCGCGGGTGTCGCGGCGCTGCGCCGCCGCGTCGCCGACGAGGCCTCGCGGCACGGGATGCCCGACGAGGAGGCTGACGACTTCGTGGCCGCGGTCAACGAGGTCATGACCAACGCGATCCGGCACGGCGGCGGCGCGGGCACCCTGCGCCTGGTCACCGACGGCGGCGGCCTGGTGAGCGAGGTCCGCGACCGCGGCACGGGCTTCCCGGCCGCGGCCTTCCTCGCCCGCGAGGAACGACCGACCCCGTCGTCGACCGGCGGCATGGGCCTCTGGATCGCCCAGCAGACGAGCCACCTGCACATCGAGAGCGGCCCGACAGGCACGCTGGTGCGCATCACCGCGGCCGGCTGAATGGTCGCGGCGCTGGAGCTCTACCTGGACAGCGACGCGACCCGGCGCTTGCGCGCGCTCTGGAAGGCGCTGGAGGCGGAAGGCATCCCGACGCTGGCGTCGCTGCAGGACTCCAAGCACCGCCCGCACGTGTCCCTGGCAGCCGCTTCGCGGCTGTCTCCGGCGGCGGTCGCCGCCGCGCTGGGTGACACCCCGGTCGGCCGGGGTCTGGAGGTGGACCTCGACTTCGTGGGCCAGTTCGTGGGCCGGGTGCTCTGGCTGGGCGTGACGCCGACGGAGCCCCTGTTGGCGCGGCACCGGGAGGTCCACGACCGCTTGGCCGCCGGCGGTGTCGAGGTCTGGGACCACTACCGACCGGGCCTCTGGGTGCCGCACTGCACGGTCTCGCTGCGGGTGCCGAACCCCCTGATGGGCGCGGCGGTCCGGCGCTGCCTGGAGATCCTGCCCCTACGGGCGACCGTCACCGGCGCCTCGGTCACGGACCACGCCAACGACATCGCCCACCCGCTGCCGGGCTGACCCAGCCGACCGGACGCATATCTCGGTCGCCGCCGTCGTATGCCGCAGCGCACAATGGCCCCTGTCAGAAGCGGGGGAGGGCGCATGTCGGGTCCGGGCAGGACGACGGAGACGAGCGAGCTGGCGCAGAGCCTGTTGGAGCTGCCCGCAACCGGTGCCGAAGCCGAACGGGACGCCGCCCTGCGCACCCTGGACGCGGCCGACGCCCGTTGGTGGCTGGGGTTCGACGAGTCGCTGCGGTCGCACTGGTCCTGGGCGTTCCACGGTTCCTGGCCGGTCGTCGCGCGGGTCGCGCGCGGTGGTTTTGACGCCCTGGACGTGGTGCTGGCGGGCTGCCACGCGGACGGTCGGATCCGGGAGGCGGTGCTGGCGCGGTTGGCCACCCTCGGCAGCCCGGCCGCGACGACGCTGCTGGCGATCCGCACCGGCGACTGGGTCCCGCAGGTGCGCGACCGAGCCCGACGCGAGGTCGACGCGCTGCTGCCGACGGCAGGCGAGCGGTCGCTGCTCGCACTGGCTACCACCGCGACCGCGACCCGCAGGCGATTCAACGGTGGTTGGCTGGCCGCTCGGATCGACGGACACGTCACGGGCCTGACCGCCGAGCGGCTCGAGCCCTTGCTGCGGCTCGGGGACTCCCGCCTTCGACGGATCGCCTACCGCACCGCGATCGACCGCCACCTGATTGACGCGGACCACCTCGCCAGGGCCGCCACCAAGGACCACGACCAGGCGATCCGCATCATGGCGGCCCGGGCCGCCGTGGCCGGTGCCAGGAGCCTCGCCACCCTGCACCGGTTGGCGGCGAGCCGGACCGCCGTGGTCCGGGCGGAAGCACTGACCGCCCTGGCGGCCGGGGGCGACACAGCGGCCGCGATCGGCGCGCTGCCGGACCGGCACCCGGTCGTCAGAGACGTCGCCCAGGACGCTGTTCGCGCCACCGGCGGCGACCCCGCCGAGCACTATCGACGTCTCCTCACCGGGAGCGTGCCGCCGCCGGGGGCGGTCGCCGGCCTTGGTGAGACCGGCGGTCCGGCCGACGCTCCCGCGCTGCGCGCGAGCCTGGCCCACCCGCGCGCGCGTGGCCGCGTGGCGGCTCTGCGCGCCCTTCGCCGGCTCGGTGGCCTGACGACCGACGACGCCGTGGCGCTGTTGACGGATCCGTCGAGCGCCGTCGTCAAGAACGCCGTCGCCGCGCTGGTGCCGGCCGCGGCGACGCTCGACGCCGGGTTGCCGGAGCGGTTGCTCGCGCCCGGGCAGGCTCGGCATGTGCGGCTCGCCGGCTACCGGCTCGCCGTCGCGCGCGGCCCGTGGCAGCGGCTGATCGCCGATCTTCGCCTGCTCGACGACCCCGACGAGCAGTTGAACCACGTCGCGCGGGTCGATATCCACGGGTGGTTGTCCCGAGCGGCGACTGTCTACCGGACGCCGACCTCCGCGCAGCGCACCGAGCTGGCCGCCCTGCTCGACCGCGCCGTACCCACGCTCGGGTCCGCCGGTGTGCTGCGCTTCCACGCCGGGCTGACCTGATTCATCCTAGGATGCCTTATGGGATGTGGCGCGGGTGGGTTGGGGTCGGTGCCGGCTGGTCAGGGTGCATGCTGTCTGGGTGGGTTTTGATCGACTGGATCTGACGGTGCCGGTGCACCGGCTCGGGCTCGGGCTCGCGGCGCTCGGCCGGCCCGGCTACATCAACCTCGGCCGCGACCGGGACCTGCCCGCCGAGCGCACCGTCGACGCCATGCGGCGGAGGACCCACGAGGTGCTCGACGCCGCGTACGCCGCCGGCATGCGCTATTTCGACGCCGCGCGCAGTTACGGTCGTGCCGAAGAGTTTCTGGCCAGTTGGCTCGACGGGCACGACGACGTCGTGGTCGGGTCGAAGTGGGGCTACACCTACGTCGCCGGCTGGCGGGTCGACGCCAAAGTCCACGAGACCAAGGACCACAGCGTCAAGACCTTCGACCGGCAGGTGGCCGAGTCGCTGGCCCTGCTCGGCACGCGGCTCGACCTCTACCAGATCCACTCGCTCACGCTGGAGAGCACCGCCCTGACCGACTCCGAGCTGCACCGACACCTCGCCGACCTCGGTGCCGCCCGCGACGTGACCATCGGCGTGTCCACCAGCGGCCCGCGACAGGGGGAGGCCATCCGGGCAGCCATGGAGATCGAGGTCGACGGCGCGCCGCTGTTCCAGAGCTTCCAGGCCACCTGGAACCCGCTCGACCCGTCGGCCGGGCCGGCTTTGAAGGACGCCCACGACGCCGGGCGGCACGTGATCATCAAGGAGGCCGTGTCCAACGGCCGGCTCGCCGACCGGGATGCCGACGTGCTCGCCCACGCGCTCGCCCAGCCGTGGGTCGACGTGGTGCTCTCCGGCGCCGCCACGACCGGGCAGCTCGCCAGCAACCTGCGGGCGCTCGACGTCACCGACCCGGGAAAGCTGCCGAGCCCGGAGACGCCCGACGAGTACTGGCGGAACCGGGCCGCACTGCCGTGGTCATAGCAGTTGCGACAGGATCACGAGGCCGATCGCCACGAAGACCAGCGGCACCAGAGCGTGCCCGAACCGGCCGAGCGCGGCGATCACGCGCCGGTGGCCGCCGAGCCACGAGGCCGCCAGGCACCACACCGCGACCAGCACCGCGAAAACCGCGATCGTGACCAGGCTGTCGACCACCCCGACGGTACGGAACACCGGCGTGTAGACGGCGATGTTGTCAGCGCCGTTGGCCATCGTCACCGCGGCCACCGACACCAGGCCGCTCGCGACCGGCGGTGCGGCGTCGCCGGGGGAGCGGACGGTGGCGATCAGCCCGCGTACGCCCAGCGCCAGCGGGATCAGCCCCAACAGCCCGACCCAGCGGTCCGGCAGCAGCGTCAGCCCGAGGGCCGCCGCGCTGGCGATCGCGACGAGGGCGGCGATGCCGGCGTACTGGCCCGCCCAGATCTGCCACGGTCGCGGCTTTCCGGCGGTGCGGGCCGCGAGGAACAGCACGGTGAGCACGATCAGGTCGTCGACGTTCGTGCCCGCGAAAATGCCGGCGGCGGCCGCCACGGTCCCCGCTAGATCCGTCACCCGACGGACCTTACGCCACGCGGCGCGTACTCTCGGATCCGTGGCCTTTGCCCTGCTCGCGCTCGTGGCGGCCGTCGCGGTGAGCATCGCGGTGGCGGCCTGGCGCAAGGGCGCCGCGGCCCGGCGCTGGCACCTGCTGCGCGCCTGGGCCGACGGCGCGGGCTGGCAGCTGCGCCTGTCCGCGGCCGAGGTCGGCTGGCTGCCGGCGGTCAACCTGCCGATCGCGGTCGTCGACGGCCGGCACGAGCAGCACGAGATCGCCGTCGTCTGGTCGGCAGGCAAGGGCGCGACCACGACCGTCTATCTGCGCGTGGCCGACCACGGTGCCGCGGTCGCCTCGTACCAGCGCTGGCTGGACCCGACGGAGCTCGACGAGGCGGTCCTCACCGCCCTGCCCGGCTGACCACGCGACGGTGCCCCCTGCGGCTGCCGTGTTCCGCAGGGGGCACCGTCGCCGGTGTTGCCGGCTCAGACGAGATAGCGCGCGTACGCCTCCGGCGTGAAGAACGCCGGTAGTTCCTCGGCCAGCGCCGTCTCCAGGAAGATCCGCGCGGCCGCCGGCCGCAGCCCTGCCTCCTCGTCGTCCACGATGGACCGCACCAGGTCCTCGGTGACCACGTCGCCGCCGGCCAGCGGCGTGCGGTGGTGCACCCACTGCCACACCTGGCAACGCGCGATCTCCGCGGTGGCCGCGTCCTCCATCAGGTCGAAGATGGCCGCCGCACCGGTGCCGCGCAGCCAGCTGTCGAAGTAGCGCAGCGCGACGGCCACATTGGACCTCAGCCCTTCGGCCGTGACCGCGCCCGGGGTCAGGTCGACCGCGAGCAGGTCGTCGGCGTTGACCGCGACCTCGTCACGTCGGCGGTCGAGCTGGTGCGGCCGGCTGCCCAGCACGGCGGTGAAGGCGGCCTCGCACGTCGAGACCAGGCCCGGGTGCGCCACCCACGAGCCGTCGAAGCCGTCGCCGGCCTCGCGCTCCTTGTCAGCGCGGACCTTGCCGAACGCGACCTCGTTGACCGCCGGGTCGCGGCTCGGGATGAACGCCGCCATGCCGCCGATCGCGTGCGCGCCGCGCTTGTGGCAGGTCTTGACGAGCAGCTCCGTGTACGACCGCAGGAACGGCACGGTCATCGTCACGTCCGCGCGGTCCGGCAGCACGAAGTCGGCGCGCTGGCCGAACTGCTTGATGATGCTGAAGATGTAGTCCCAGCGACCGGCGTTGAGCCCGGCGGCGTGGTCGCGCAGCTCCCAGAGGATCTCGTCCATCTCGAACGCCGCGGTGATCGTCTCGATCAGCACGGTGGCCCGGATGGTGCCCTGCGGGATGCCGAGGTAGTTCTGCGCGAAGACGAACACGTCGTTCCACAGCCGGGCCTCGCG
Organism: Asanoa sp. NPDC049475; assembly: GCF_040676915.1. NCBI lineage: Bacteria > Bacillati > Actinomycetota > Actinomycetes > Micromonosporales > Micromonosporaceae > Asanoa > Asanoa sp. NPDC049475. The sequence continues at coordinate 368,347 of NZ_JBFAPY010000002.1, forward strand.
GTGGCTCTCCAGCTTCGGCAGGTAGAAGTACGGACCCTTGCCCGCGTCGAGCTGCCGCTGCGCGCAGTGGAAGAAGTGCAGCCCGAAGTCGACCAGGCTCGCCGAGATCGGCCGGCCGTCGACCACGATGTGCTTCTCCGCCAGGTGCCAGCCACGCGGCCGGACCACGATGGTCGCGGGGTCGGGGCCGACGACGTAGCGCTTGCCGGAAGACTCGAAGTCGAGCTCGCCGTCCAGGGCCGCGATCAGGTTGGCCTGGCCGCCCATCAGGTTGTCCCACGTCGGTGCCAGCGCGTCCTCGAAGTCGGCCAGCCAGACCCGCGCGCCGGAGTTGAGCGCGTTGACGGTCATCTTCCTGTCCGGCGGGCCGGTGATCTCGACCCGCCGGTCGACCAGGCCGGGCGCGGGCGGCGCCACCCGCCAGCTCGCGTCCTCGCGGATGTGCGCCGTCTCCGGCAGGAAATGCGGCAGCTGTCCGGCGGCGTAGCGTGCCCGCCGAGCCCGCCGGGTGTCCAGGAGCGCCACCCGGCGGCCGGCGAACTCGCTGTCCAACGCGACCAGGAAGTCGAGCGCCTTCGGGTCAAGGATCTCGTCGTACCCCTGACCCAGAACCTCGATCCTCATCAGAACTGCTCCTCTTCGGTCGAGCCGCGCAGCGCGGTGGTCTCGGCGGCGGGGTTGAGCACCGTGCTGATCAGGTCGAAGTAGCCGGTGCCGACCTCGCGCTGGTGCTTGACGGCGGTGTAGCCGTGCTCCTCGGCCGCGAACTCCTTCTCCTGGAGCTCCACATAGGCCGGCATGCCGTCGGCGGCGTACCCGCGGGCCAGGTCGAACATCGAGTAGTTGAGCGCGTGGAAGCCGGCCAGGGTGATGAACTGGAACGCGTACCCCATGTGGCCCAGCTCCCGCTGGAACTTGGCGATGGTGGCGTCGTCGAGGTGCTTGCGCCAGTTGAACGACGGCGAGCAGTTGTAGGCCAGCAGCTGGTCGGGATACCGCTGCTTGATCGCCTCGGCGAACGACCGCGCCTCCTCGAGGTCAGGCGTGCTGGTCTCCATCCAGATCAGATCGCTGTGCGGCGCGTACGCCAGACCGCGCGCGATGCACGGCTCGATGCCCGCGTGGACCCGGTAGAAGCCCTCGGCGGTGCGCTCGCCGGTCAGGAACCGCTGGTCGCGCTCGTCGATGTCGGTGGTGAGCAGGTTCGCGGCGTGCGCGTCGGTGCGGGCCACGATCAGGCTCGGCACCCCGGCGACGTCGGCGGCGAGCCGGGCGGCCTCGAGGGTGCGGATGTGGTGGCCGGTCGGGATCAGCACCTTGCCGCCGAGGTGGCCGCACTTCTTCTCGGACGCGAGCTGGTCCTCCCAGTGCACGCCGGCCGCACCCGCGTTGATCATCGCGCTCATCAGCTCGTAGGCGTTGAGCACGCCGCCGAAGCCGGCCTCCGCGTCGGCGACGATCGGGGCCAGCCACTCGGTGTCGTCGTTGCCCTCGGCGTGCGTGATCTGGGCGGCCCGCAGGAGCGCGTTGTTGATCCGGCGGACCACGGCCGGCACCGAGTTGGCCGGGTAGAGGCTCTGGTCCGGGTACGTCTGGCCGGCCAGGTTGGCGTCGGCCGCCACCTGCCAACCGGACAGGTAGATCGCCTTGAGCCCCGCCCGCACCATCTGCACCGCCTGGTTGCCGGTGAGGGCGCCGAGCGCGTGCACGTAGTCCTCCTCGTGCAGCAGGCTCCAGAGCCGTTCGGCGCCCCGGCGGGCCAGCGTGTGCTCCTCCTGGATCGCCCCGCGCAGCCGGACCACGTCCTCCGCGCTGTAGGTGCGCTCCACGCCACGCCACCGCGGCGCGGTCGCCCACTCCTGCCGCAACTGCTCCGCCGAAATGGTCATCGCCGACTCCTTAAGTCGAAAAGCCTCTGCGGCCACGGTCGCACAGCGCTAAATGAGCCCGCGAGATACGGAACGAGCCAATTGTTGAAAAGTCCGGACCCGGTTTTTGCGAAGTTGCGAATGGCGATTTAGCAACGTGCTAACATCGCGTCAGATGTGGGAGGAGAGGCGCATGGCGACAAAGACCTTCGCGGGTGCGCGGCTGCGCCGGCTGCGCGAGGACCGCAGCGTCTCCCAGATCGACCTCGCCCGCCAACTGGGCATCTCGCCGAGCTACCTCAACCAGATCGAGCACGACACGCGGCCGTTGACCGTGCCGGTGCTGATGCGGATCACCGAGGTGTTCGGCGTCGACCCGGCCTTCTTCGCGCCGCACGACACGCCGCGCCTGGTCGCCGACCTGCGCGAGGCGCTGCCCACCCGGGCCAGCCTGCACGACCTGACCGAGCTCGCGACCAAGCTGCCCGACGTCGCCGAGGCGGTGATCGACCTCTACCGGCGCTACCGGCAGACCGACGACCAGCTCGCCGAGGTGGTCGGCGACCGCGACGTGGTCGCCGGCCGCAGCCCGCACGACCAGGTCAGCGACTTCTTCTACCGCCGGCAGAACTACGTGCCCGCACTCGACGAGGCGGCCGAGGATCTCGCCGGGCGCCTCGGTGCCCGGCGCGGCGAGATCCTCGAGACGCTGCGCGACCGGCTCTCCACCCGGCACGGCGTGCGCATCGTCCGCGAGGACCACGACCGGCTCGGCGGCGACCTGCACCGCTATCATCCTCAGACCCGCACGTTGCATTTGTCACTGTCATTGCGACCGGGCCAAATGGCGATTCGGATGGGCGCCCAGATCGGCATGTTGGAATATGCCGACATCATCGACGAAATCATCGAGGAAGAGAAGTTCGATGACGTCCAGACGCAGATTCTCACGCGGGTCGGCCTAGCCAGCTATTTCGCCGCCGCGTTGATCCTGCCGTACGGCGTCTTCCTCGCCACGGCCGAGCGGATGCGCTACGACATCGGCCTCCTGACCGAGCACTTCGGGATGGGCTGGGAGAGCGTCTGCCACCGGCTCTCGACGCTCCAGCGGCCCAAGGCACGCGGGGTGCCGTTCTCCTTCGTCCGGGTCGACCGCGCCGGCAACATGTCCAAACGCCAGTCGGCCACCGGTTTCCCGTTCTCCCGCTCGGGCGGCACCTGTCCACTCTGGAACGTCTACGAGGCGTTCAACGCGCCCGGCCGCGTGATCACCCAGATCGCCGCGATGCCCGACGGCCAGCGCTACCTGTGGATCGCCCGCACGGTCATCCACCAGCACGCCGGCTACGGCCAGCCGGGCAAGGCGTTCGCGATCGGTCTCGGCTGCGAGATCCGGCACGCGGGCCGGCTGGTCTACTCGGCCGGCATGGACCTCGACGCGGTCGACGGCGCGACCCCGATCGGCCCCGGCTGCAAGACCTGCGAACGGCTGACCTGCCCCCAGCGGGCCGCGGCGCCGATCGGCCGCCGCCTCGATCTCGACGAGAATCGCAGCACGTTCATCCCGTACCCCCTGATGGGCTGAGTTAGCCTCGGGTTGATGGAGGCAGTCGATCAGGTCACCCGCGCGGTGTTCGGCTTCGACCTGCGGCCGGGCCAGCGCGCGGCCGCCGAGTCGATCGTCTCGGGCCGCGACACCCTGGCGGTGTTGCCGACGGGCAGCGGCAAGAGCGCCATCTACCAGGTGGCCGGTCTGGTGCTCGGCGGGCTGACGGTGGTGGTGTCGCCCCTGATCGCCCTGCAGCGTGACCAGGTCGCCGCGCTGTCGCGCCGGCACAAGCCGTCCGGTGAGCCGGTGCGGGCGGTGGCGCTGAACTCGGCGCTCCACAAGGCCGACCGGGCGGCGGCGCTCGAGGGCCTGCGCGCTGGGCAGATCGACTTCGTGATGCTCGGCCCCGAACAGTTGGCCAACGAGGAGGCGATCTCCGCACTGTCGGGGGTCACGCTGTTCGCGCTCGACGAGGCGCACCTCATCAGCCAATGGGGACGCGACTTCCGGCCGGAGTACCTGCGGCTCCCGTCGGTGCACGAGAAGCTGGGCAGCCCGCCGATGCTGGCGCTGACCGCGACCGCGGCGCCGCCGGTGCAGGCCGACATCACCCGCGAGCTCAACATGCGCGAGCCGCGGATCGTCGTCACCGACTTCGACCGTCCCAACATCCATCTGGCGGTCCGGCGTACGCGGCACGACCTGCCCGAAGACCAGGCCATCGACGACCGCACGGTCGAGGTCGTGCTGGCCCACGACGCGCCGGCTCTGGTCTATGCGTTGACCCACGCCCGCTGTGAGTCCCTGGCGGAGCGGCTGTCGCTGGACGCCTACAAGGCCGCGCCCTACCACGCCGGTCTGCCGGCGGCGCAGCGCTCGCAGACGCAGGACGACTTCCTGGCCGGCCGGCTCGACGTCGTGGTGGCCACGAGCGCGTTCGGGATGGGCATCGACAAGCCGGACGTACGCACGGTCGTGCACGCGGGTGTGCCCGGCAGCCTGGACGAGTACTACCAGGAGATCGGCCGAGCCGGTCGCGACGGCCAGCCGGCCCGCGCGGTGGTCGTCTACGACCCGCGCACCATCCGCATCCCGCGCCTGCTGGCGGCCCGCTCCCGGATCGCGGCGGACACCGTGCACGCGGTCATCGACGCCATCGAGGCGGCCCCGGGCCGGGTGGCGGTCAAAGAGGTGGTCAAGGCCAGCGGCGTGAGCCGCCAACAGGTGCTGCGGGTCATCCAGGAGATCGAGGACCTGGGCTTCCTGGAACCGGACGGTAGCGACGGCCTGGTCCGCCCGGACGACCTGCCACCGGACACGTTCGCGCTGGTGTCCAAAGAGGGCGGTCGCCAACAGTCGATCCTGCGATCCCGCATCGAGGCGGCGCGCGAGTACGCGGAGACGATCCGCTGCCGCCGGGCCGAGCTGTTGGGCTACTTCGGCGAGCACTACGACCCACCGTGCGGCGCGTGCGACAACGACGAGGCCGCCGCCGCGGCGAAGACCCAGCCGTCGAAGGCGCAGGTCGGCCGGCGCCACCAGCCGGACCCCTCAGCGCCCCGGGTACGCCACAAACTGTGGGGCGAGGGAACGCTGCTGTCGCGTGACGACCACGAGCTGACGGTCGCCTTCGACACGGTCGGCTACCGCCACCTGACGCCGGCGGTCCTGGAGAACGGCATCCTGACGCTAGAGAAATAGCGGAGCCGAAGGGCGCATCCCGACTGCGTCGCCGGCACCGCTCTTGCGTTAGTCCTCCGGCTCCCAGGCGATCAGCTGGTCGAAGATGCCGCGGTCGCCGGCCAGCCGCAGCGAGTCCATCAGAATGCGGCCGTAGCAGAACATGACCAGCTCATTGGCCGTGCCCCAGGCGGAGACGTCGGCCACCTCCGGCCCTTTGCCGGCCGCGGGCCGCTCCAGGCGGGCGGTCCGTGCGCCGTCGGCGGACAGCCAGATCCGCCAGGAGCGGCCCTCGGTGGCGTGGTAGTCGATGACCGCGGGCTTGTGGGGCCACGCGGCCGTCGTCGCGACGCAGGTGGTCAGGAACTCGTCGACGCCGTCGAGCGCCACGTCGCGCGGCAACGGCTGCGGGGCGCCCACGGCGACCTGGGCGTCATAGGTGTGCACCGCGACCTGCTGGAGCTGGTGCCGGGCGACGGCACCACTGGTCTGTGGCGACTGCGACGAACCCCACCACGTCCAGCAGCCACGGTCGGGGCCGGCCTCCCGCAGGGCGGTCAGCAGCTCCGCAGTCGACTCGGTGAACCAGTCCAGCAGGGCCGCACGCTCCTGGGGCACCACCGTAGCGGGCACGGCAGCAGGAGCGTCGGCAGGCCCTGCGGCGACCATGGCCGCCCACCTGCGCCGCCCCTCGCCGAGGTGCCGCACCAGGTCGAACAACGTCCACTCAGGGCAGGTCGGCACCCGCACGTCGAGGCTGGGCGCGGAGGTCACCGCCGCCCGGAAAGCGGTCGATCGTTCGTCCATCAACCGCAACAGGTCGCCGAATCCCAGAGTCTCTTCCACCGCGGCTTTGTAACACCCGAGCCCGGTAACCGACAGCGGATTTCGCCGCCGCGGCGGCGTCCGGGCGAGCCCACAGCTCGCCCGGGACGATGTCCGACTAGCAGCACTCGAGCCCGTGGCTGACCGAGGCGGCCCACGGCATGTTCGCCGCGGCGGCCGGTGCGGCGAACAGCGCCACCGCGGCCGCGCCGCCGAGGATCACGATCGCCAGGCGGCGGGCCAGGTGCGTGCGGAACCGTGCCATTGGCGTCTCCTCGCGACAAGGGCCAGCCCCCGCTGACCCGGTGACCGCCACCGTGCCAGCGATGCGTGGAAGGCCGGTGGAAACGGCGCTGACGGCGGTCGCTTGCTGACCGGACATCGCGATCGCGGCTCGACCGGTACGGTGGGTGCGACATCGCCGCGAAGGGGAGGGGCGTCGGTCGATGACCAAGCACATCTCGTCCGAGGCGATCAACGCTATCGCCGATCACCTGCGTCAACAGGTCGCCAACGGGCCCAACGGGGTGGCCGAGATCGAGGCGCGGCTGCCCGACACCGAGGTGGGTTTTCCGGGCTTCGGCATCGTGGGCATCCCACTCGACATCGCTTATTCCGGGTTCCGCGACAGCTTCGTCGACTCGCTCGGTGCGGTAAAAGCGTCCGTCGACGACTACATCGCCGAGCTCGGTCGCGCGCGCGACGCATGGGTCGAGGCCGAGAACGCCAACACCGTCGTGGTGTCGGACTGACGGAGAGGACACGGAGCCGTGCCGGGTCTAGAAGGCGCGCTGCTGTACGGCGTGATCATGACAAAGCTGCGGATCAGCGCGAGCCTCGCGCCGACCGCCGTGCTCGGTGTCGCGATGGCCGCCTCGCTGGCCACCAACCCGCTCGGCATGTACGACGCCAAGAGCGAGGGCTGGGACCAGATCTCCAAACGGCTCGGTGGCATGCTGGCGCAGATCGACCAGGCGATGGCGCAGGGCGACGACTGGATCGCCGACGACAAGGACGCGTTCGAGACGTCCATCGTCAACTTCAAGACCGAGCTCGAGGCGTTGAAGAAGGCCGCCGAAGACGCCGGCGGCATGCTGGTCGTCACCGGCACCGCGTTCATCACGATCTACATCGCGATCGTGACGTTCGTCGGCGCGATCCTGGTCTCGCTGATCGCCCTCGCCGTGATGCGGCTCAACCCGTTCACCGCCGCACCGGCGACCGCGCTGACGATGCAGCTCGGCCTGATGATCAATTTCTTCATCGGCAAGGTGACGATCATGTTCGCGGGCCTGGCGACCGCGGCCGCCGCGGGCCTCGCCGCCGTGGGCGTCGGCATGCTGGAGACCAAGTCGGCCCGCAACACGTTGCCCGCGCCCTCGCGGCTGGAGCAGCTGCGCATCGACTACAAGAAGCCGGCCGTGTTCGAGGCCAAGAGCGTCTGAGCGGAGGAGCCACGTGGACAACCCCCAGCTGGAAGATCTCGACCGTACGATCCGCGAGACCGAGCAGCGCATGCAGGGCTTCGGCGACCTGCAACGCACGCTGGAGGAGACGCGCGGGACCTACGTCACCGAGTCCGGCCTGGTCACCCTGACGCTCGGCGCCGACCAGGTGGTGCACGGCATCGAGATCCACCCCGCGGCGATGCGGCTCGCGCCCGAAGACCTGGCGGGTGAGATCGTGGCCGCCTTCGCCGGCGCCCAGGCCGAGCTGGCCCAGGCACTCAACCGGGCGATGGCCGGCGTGCTCGGCAGCGAGTCCCCGGAGGACGTCCTCGCCGACGCCGCCCGCCTCGAGCACACGATGACCGACACCCTCGGCGAGCTGACGCGCTCGATGAACGACGCGATCGTCGCCGTCAGCCGCCTGCGGTCGCGGAGCTAGGCGATGAACGGTTGGGTCGTCTACCTGTGGCCGGTCCTGGTGCTGGTGGTGTGCGTGTGCCTCTGGCTCGCCGTCGCCACGTACGTCAGCTCCCGGCGCAAGGGCAAGCCACCCTCCAAACGGCGCCCGTGGCGGCCGTGAGCCGCTAGCTTCGAAAGCTATGGAGCTGGTCGGCCGCACGGTGGTGTTGACCGGGGCCACCGACGGCATCGGCCGTGCCACGGCGGTTCGCCTCGCGGGCCACGTCGGCCACCTGATCCTGCACGGCCCGCAACCGCGGGCCGAGGAGGCAGGCTTCCTCGAGACGCTGACAGGCCGGGTCACCTACCTCTCCGCGGACTTCGGCCACCTGGACCGGCTCGCCCGGCTCGCCGAAGACATCAGGCAGGCCACCGACCGGGTCGACCTGCTGGTCAACAACGCTGGCCGACCCGGCGCGCCGCGGCGGGAGGTCACCGCCGACGGCATCGAGGCGACGCTGCAGACCAACTACCTGTCCACGGTGGTGCTGACCACGAGGCTGCGCGACCGGGTCGGCCGGATCCTCAACATGGCCTCCGCGACCCACGCGTCCGAGCACCTCGACCTCACGGACCTCGGCCTGGCCCGCGGCACCTACGACGGCGTGACCGCGTACGCCCGGTCCAAGCTCGCCGTCGTCACGTACACCTTTTGGCTTGCCGCCCGGCTGGACCCCTCGACCGCGCAGGTGGCCAGCATGCACCCAGGTGTCATCCGTTCCAGCCTGCTGGCCAGCATGTTCGCGATCGAGGGCCAGCCGCCCGAACGCGGCGCCGCCAACGTCGTGCATGTCGCCACCCGGCCGGGCTCGATCAACGGCCGCTACTTCGACGAGCGCACGCCGTCGCGCCCCAACCCGGAGGCCGAGGACCCGGCGGTCCAGGACGTCCTGCTCGACCGGACCGCGGAGCTGTTGTCCCCGATCGGCATCGACCCACGACAACTGTGAGCGCCGTCGCGCCCTGTGACGAAGGACAAACGCGAACGTTCCTGCTTGATCGGTGACTGCTGAGCTGCGATGGTCGAGGGCGAAGATCCATTTTCAGAGGTGAGATGACCAGCCCGACCGCTGCCGCAGCCGAACAGGGCGAAGACGGGCGAGAGCCCGCGCGGCGGCGCACCGCACGGGTGCCGTGCAGGACGGGCATGCGGGCTCACCGAGCCGGAGGCACAGATTCCCGCCGGGGTCCACGACCCGTCACGGAGCACGAGGCGAGCCCGGGGAGGCTGCGCGCCGCGATACGGGAGCTGATGCTGGTCGCGGTGCTCTTCCTCGCGTACAAGGTCGGCCGTCAGGTCATCTCGGGTCATGTGGGCGAGGCCACCGCGAACGCGACGTCGGTCTGGCACCTCGAGCGTTGGTTGCGCCTGCCGAGCGAGCTGAGCGTCCAACATGCGCTGCTCAGCCATCACTGGCTCGTCGTCGCGGCCGACAGCTACTACGCCTACGTCCACTTCCCGGCGACGGCTGCCGTGCTGATCTGGCTGTACGTGTTCCGCTCGCGGCTCTATCGCAGCACCCGGCGGACGCTGGCCTGGCTGACGGCGGCCGCGCTGGTCGTGCATGTGTGGTTCCCGCTCGCCCCCGGGCGGCTGGTCCCGGCGACCGGGCTGGTCGACACGGGAGCCGTCTACGGCCCGAGCGTCTACGGGCCGCCGGACACGGACACGCTGACGAACCAGTACGCCGCGATGCCGTCGCTGCACGTCGGGTGGGCGCTGGCGGTCGCGGTGGCCCTCGTCGTCGCGACGAGGGGGAGATGGCGGTGGCTGTGGCTCGCCCACCCGCTGACAACCCTGCTGGTGGTGGTGTCGACCGGCAACCATTACTGGCTGGACGCGGTCGTCGCGGTGGCCATGCTCGGCGTGACAGCCACCCTCGTCCTCCCGCACCGCGGCCAGCGCGCGACTCTCGTCATACCGGCCCAGCGACAAGCGCCGTCGGGGTAGCACGTCCGCACGACGATCAGGCGTACGAAGGCCGCCCTGGTTCCAAAAGCTCGGTGATGCGACCGCGATCCAGTAGTTCGATGAGGGCGTTCGTTCCGCGCTCGATCTTGACTGCCAGCTCGTCGGGGTGCAGCGGTATCAGTGCCAGCAACGCGATGTCGACCCCGTCGCGGACCGTGATGGTGCGGGCCTCGGCCGGCACCCGGAGCATCGGCGTGACGACGACGCCGGCGAACGGGGTGTCCGAGGCGTACGACTCCGCGGGATCGCCGTTCGGCACCGAATGCCATTCGCCGATCCAGGTCCCGTACTCGTGCGGCAGCCTGGCGACCTGTTTGAGGACCCGCAGCGGCCAGCCGGCCGGATCGTCGTCCAGCCCGGTGCGCTCCGTCAGGTTCCAGTCCGCCGGCAAGCTGAGCATCAGTTCGGCGTACGGGCTGATGCCGTGGCCTTCCGGGACCGTCATCGGGAGCTCGCTCATCCCCGACGTGATCAGCGTCCGATAGGGGCGCCGCTCGGTCGGTTCGACGACGTAGACATGGACACCGACCAGGTGCGACGCGATCTCGTGATAGACGAACTCGACGGGACCGAAGTGCTCCTCGATGTGCCGGTCGATGGCGTCGGCGAAGCCCTCTTCCGGCCCCGACGCCGGCACGAACCCGTCGTGCGACGGCTGATGCCGGAGGACACCTGACCCGCGCGGATCGCTCATGTCGAGCGAGCCTAGGCCACCCGACAACCGTCAGGCGGTCGGCATCGCGATGTGGCCGACCCGGAACAGGTTGCCGGGGTCGTACGCCCTCTTCACGGCCAGCAGGCGCTCGAACCGCTCCGGCCCGTAGATCGCCGAACCGTCCGTCGCCTCCTCGGGCGCGAGGTTGTTCACCACCCGCCGATCGCCCTTCCACGGCGCCAGTCCGTCCAGAAGCTCGGCGACCGGCTCCGCAGCACCCGACGCGACCCCCAGCATGACGTACGGCAGCCCGCGGGTGGCCACGGCGTTCGGCACCGCCGGCTCCCTGTCCCACGCTCCGCCTAGGGCGCGCAGCTCGGCGAGAACCAGCGTGGTCTCCGAGCCGGGACCGACGAGCGAGACCAACGCGTCCTGCGCCGCCGCCGGGAACTCCCGCAGCGTGATGCTCCGCTCGTAGTAGGGCAACGGCTCGGTCGGCTCACTGTGGATCGACGCGACCTCCGTGTACGGCATGTCCCGCACGGTGTCCAGCACCGCCGGAGCGACCGCCCGCAGCGGCGCCACCAACCGCTCGCCGTCCGCCGTCGTGCCGTTGTAGGCGATCCGCACCGACACGACGAACTTCCCCGCGAGCGTGTCGGGCAGTTCGGGCAGCTCCGGCATCCGCATCACGGCGAAGGACGAGACCATCGTCTCCGGCGTACGCGGATGCCAGGCGCTCCAGGCGCGCAGCACCTCGGCCATCCGGTCACCGGGGAAGTAGAGGGCACCCGCGTAGAGGCGGGGCACCGGGAACAGGTCGAACTCCAGCGCCGTCACCACGCCGAAGTTGCCCTTCGCGCCGCGCATCGCCCAGAACAGGTCCGGCTCGGACTCCGCGTCGACGTGCCGCAGCCGGCCGTCCGCGGTCACCACCTCGAGCGAGCGCACATGATCGGCGGCGTAACCGAGCGAGCGCCCGAGGGTCGGGCTGAGTCCGCCGCCCAGCGTGTAGCCGGTCACCCCCACGGTGGGATTCGACCCGTTCAGCGGAGCTAGCCCGGCCTTGGCCGCCTCGGCGATGACCTCGGACCAGACCACACCCGCTCCGACCCGGGCCGTGCGAGCGGCCGTGTCGACGGTCACGTCGTTCATCCGATGGGTGGAGATCACGACGGCGCCACGCGCCGTGCCGACCATCTGGTGGCCCGTCGTCTTCACCAGGACCGGACGGTCGTGCCGCGCGGCGAAGGTGACGGCGACCTGGACGTCGACCGCGTTCTCCGGCACCACGACCACCGCGGGCATCAGCTCGTGGCTCGTATTGAAGACTGCGCGTTCGTCGTCGTACCCCTCGTCGCCCGCCAGCAGAACAGCACCTGACACCGTGGCCACCAGGGGCGCGGCCTCCTCCGGAGACAGCGAGTCAGTCAAGGTCATGATCTCCACGGTTCCACCGGCCGACCCCGCCTGACCACGACAATCCGGCCCACAAGCACTCCGATCCAGACCCTTGGTCCCTTGTGGAGCGAAGCAGGCCCAGCCCGGGCGGTGCTAGGGTGGTCGAGCAGACAAGCGGAGGAGACGAGACATGGTGGGTGACGACGACATCTCCGGGTGAGACCGGACATGTGATCGACCACAGGAGCGCGCGGCGCCGTGGTCGTTTCGTCGTATCTCCAGGCCATGTCCCCCTGTCGGGCGGCTGAGGTCCGCTCGTCCGCACATCTGAGGTTCTTCCCAAATGTCAAATATTGTCTGTTCCAACCTGTCCTTTTCGTGGCCGGACGACACCCCGGTCTTCGAGGGGCTGTCCTGCACGATCGGCGGCGGCCGCACCGGCCTGGTCGCTCCCAACGGTGCCGGCAAGAGCACGCTGCTCAAGCTGATCGCCGGCGAGCTGCGCCCCACGGCCGGCTCCGTCTCCGTCGAGGGGGTCCTCGGCTACCTGCCGCAGACCCTGCCCCTGGTCGGCGACCTGACCGTGGCCGAGGTGCTGGAGATCGCTCCGCTGATCGCGGCGCTGCACGCCATCGAGTCCGGAGACGCCAGCGAGGAGCACTTCACCACCATCGGCAACGACTGGGACATCGAGGAGCGCACGCGCGCCGAGCTGGACCGGCTCGGGCTGGGCGACCTCGCCTTCGACCGCCGTCTGGACACCCTCAGCGGCGGCCAGGTCGTCTCCCTCGGCCTGGCGGCGCAGCTCTTGAAGCGGCCCGACGTGCTGCTCCTGGACGAGCCGACCAACAACCTCGATCTCGGGGCCAGGCACCGGTTGTACGACGTGCTGGAGCAGTGGAACGGCTCGCTGCTGCTGGTCAGCCACGACCGCGCCCTGCTCGACCGGATGGACCGCATCGCGGAGCTCGACCGCGGCGAGATGCGGTTCTACGGCGGCAACTTCACCGAGTACGAGGCAGCGGTGCGCGCCGCGCAGGAGGTGGCCGAGAAGAACGTCCGCAACGCCGAGCAGGAGCTCAAGCGCGAGAAGCGGGAGCTGCAGGAGGCCCGCGAGCGGGCGGCCCGCCGGGCCAGCAACGCCTCCCGCAACCTCAAGAACGCCGGCCTGCCGAAGATCTTCGCCGGCACCATGAAGCGCGACGCCCAGGAGTCCGCGGGCAAGGCCAACGAGATGCACGCGTCACGGGTCACCGAGGCCAAGGCGCGGCTCGACGAGGCGGGGCGGGCGCTGCGCAACGACCAGAAGATCTCGTTGGAGCTGCCCGGCACGCACGTGCCCGCGGGGCGCACCCTCCTCGCCGGCGAGCGCATGCAGGCGCGGTCGCTGTTCGCCGGCGACGGCGTCGACCTGACGATCCGGGGGCCGGAGCGGATCGCCCTGCTCGGTCCCAACGGCGCCGGCAAGTCCACGCTGATGCGGATGGTCAACGGCGACCTGGAGCCCGAGGGCGGCCAGGTCAAGCGGGCCGACGGCCGCATCGCGTACCTGTCGCAGCGGTTGGATCTGTTGGATCTGGACCGCACCGTGGCCGAGAACCTCGCCGCGTTCGCGCCGCAGACCCCGGACGCTCAGCGGATGAACCTGCTCGCCCGCTTCCTGTTCCGCGGACCGCGTGCTCACCTGCCGGTCGGCGTGCTGTCCGGCGGCGAACGGCTGCGTGCGACGCTGGCCTGCGCCCTGGGGGCCGAGCCGGCACCGCAGCTGCTGCTGCTCGACGAGCCGACCAACAACCTCGACCTGGTCAGCGTGGCGCAGCTGGAGAGCGCGCTGAACGCGTACGAGGGAGCGTTGCTGGTGGTCAGCCACGACGAGCGGTTCCTGCGGGAGATCAAGGTCGACCGCTGGCTGCGGCTGACCGACGGTCGCCTGCTGGAGACCAGCGCCCCCGATGGCGACTGAGGTCGCCCTGCTCGCCCACGATCTGGTCCGCACGCTCGGTGTCCGCCGGGTGCTCGACGGTGTCTCCCTCACCGTCGCACCCGGCCAGCGGATCGGGCTGATCGGCGAGAACGGCACCGGAAAGTCCACTTTGCTGCGTCTGCTCGCGGGGACCGACGAGCCCGACGCCGGCTTCGTGACCCGCCCACCGGAGCTGGGTTTCCTGCACCAGGAGCTGCCCTTCGACCCATCGTCCACAATCGACGACGTGCTCGACGACGCGCTGCGCGAGGCCCGCACTCAGCTCGCCGAGCTCGACCGGGTCAGCGAGGCGTTGGCCGAGACCCCGGAGGACGCGGACCTGCTCGCCGCGTACGGAGCCCGCCTCGACCGCGCGCAGGCCGGCGACGCCTGGGACGCCGACCGGCGCGCGAAGCTGATGCTGGCCGGTCTCGGCCTGGGGACGGTGCCACCTTCCCGCACGCTCGCGTCGCTGTCCGGCGGGCAACGCGGCCGGGTCGCGCTGGCCGCCCTGCTGGTGCGGCGGCCGACGGCACTGCTGCTCGACGAGCCCACCAACCACCTCGACGACGCCGCCGCGGCCTTTCTCGAGGAGCAGCTGCGTGACCTGCCCGGGGTCGTGGTGGTGGCGAGCCACGACCGGGCGTTCCTCGACGCCGTCTGCACGGACGTGGTCGACCTCGACCCGGCGGTGGACGGCCCGACGCGCTACGGCGGCACCTACACGGACTACCAGGCTGCCAAGCGGGCGGAGCGCGAACGCTGGCAGCGCCGCTACGCGGAGGAGCAGGAGGAGCTCGCGGCCCTGCGCGGCTCGGTCGCGATGACCGCGCGCGAGGTCGCGCCGGACCGTGCCCCACGCGACAACGAGAAGATGGGCTACGGACATCGCGCCGGACGGGTACAGAGCCAGATCTCGCGACGGGTACGCAACGCGGCCCGCCGCCTTGACCAGCTGGAGCGCGAGCAGGTCGCTCCGCCGCCGGAACCGCTCCGGCTCCGCGTCCGCTCGGTGGCGGGCAGCGCCGAGGACGGGATCCTGGTGTCACTGCGGAACGTCCGCGTGCCCGGGCGGCTCATGCTCGACGAGCTGGAGGTCCCGGCCACCGACCGGCTCCTCGTCACCGGGCCGAACGGGACGGGCAAGTCGACGCTGCTGGCGGTGCTGGCCGGCCGACTCGACGCGGTCGGGGAGGTGCGCCGGCGGCGGGACCTGCGGGTCGCCCTGCTCGCCCAGGACACCGCCTTCGACCGACCGGGCCGCACCGCCCGGGAGACCTACGAGGCCGTGCTCGGTCCGGAGCGGGCGGATTCCGTACCCCTGCTCTCGCTCGGGCTGCTCGCCGCCGCGGACCTGGATCGCCCGGTCGCCCAGCTCTCGGTCGGCCAGCGACGACGGCTCGCCCTCGCGTTGCTGGTGGCCGACCCGCCCGAGTTGCTGCTGCTGGACGAACCGACCAACCATCTCTCACCGCGACTCTGCGACGAGTTGGAGGACGCGCTGGGCACGGGACCCGGCGCCGTCGTGGTCGCGAGCCACGACCGCTGGCTCCGCGCGCGCTGGCCAGGACGCGAGCTGCGGCTCTCACCCGCCGCTGACATCGACCCTTCCGGCAATCCCGGCCAGGTGTTCACCGGCTCGTTTCCCGAGTGCACCTAGCGTCGGGCGACGAGGGAGGGCCGATGGTTGTCGGCGGCGGCGACGGCTCGGAGATCGGCGGGAGCGCGCAGGTGTGCGGCGCCGAACCGACGACGTACGCGATCTCCGGCGACGCGCGCGACCACCGGGGCACCCGCTTCTTTCTCAACGGACCGACGAAGGCACCTTCGCCGCCGCCTGTGCCGCCTGAGCCGACCTAGGTAGACCGACCCGTAGAGGTCCGCGATCGGCTGGACGCCCGAGCGCTAGACCTGGGCCAGCAGCCGGCTGATCGCGTCCAGGAACCCGTCCGGCTCCTCGATCTGGCCGAAGTGGCCGCTGTTCTCGAGGATCACCAGCTCGGAGCCGGGGATCCCCGCATGCAGCAGTTCCGCCCACACCGGTCCGCAGATGAAGTCGTGGCGGCCCGTGAGCACGACGGTGGGAGCGGTGATCTCCTTGAGGTCCGGGCGGTAGTCGACGTTCTTCGAGTCGAACGGCGTGTGCCACGCGCGGACGTTCTTCCGGAGCGCGTCGAACTCGGCGCGCCGGCGCCAGAAGTCGGCGAAGTAGACGGGCAGGAAGGTACGCAGGATCGCGGTCTGCTGCTCGTCGGTCTTCACCTCGTCCCACTGGCCCACGGCCGCCACGATCTCGGCCGCCTCGGGGACGTCCGGGTGGCGCTCGGCGTACCCGGCGGCGTTGGCCTCCTCGGCGACCCAGAACTCGTCCGTCGTGCACGGGGTCGCGCTGTAGAGGAAGAGGCCGGCCGTTCGAGCCGGGTGCAGCAGCGCGAAGCGCACCGCGACGATGCCTCCGTGGGAGTGGCCGAGCAGGAACGCCCGGGCCACGCCGAGGTGTTCGACCAGGGCGTGCAGGAAGTCGACGTACGTGTCCACATAGGTCGCGCCCGCCGGAAGCGGGCCGGACGCGCCGGTGCCGACCGGCTCGACGTACACCATGGTGAAGCGCTCTTCGAGGCGCGGTGAGCGCAGGTAGGAATAGTCGACGCCCGGTCCACCTGGGTGGGCGATCATCACCGGCCCGGTGCCGGCCACGTGGTAGACCTGGCGCGTCCCGTCCACGGTGAAGCTGTGCGTACCAGGGCTGAGGTTCGTCATGACGTCCGATCTCCTGTCGTTTCGGTCGACACAGGGATGCGGATCTCAGCCGGAAAGTTCGATGCCCGGACGGATCACCTTCCGCGCGTGTCGGTTCCGAGGTGATTTCTGACCTACTGGGTGATCCCGCGTCGGCTACGTGGAGTGAAGTCTGGAGTCGGCTGGTAGTCGGTCGAGGAGTCGCGGATGAATCCGACATGGGCGCGGCACGGGACGCCGGTGGGGGTGTCGACGCTGCTGGCCGTCGTGGTCGGCGCGTTGACCAACCTCGCGACCTCGAAGCCGTCCTGGGCGCTGGTCTTCGGCCTCGTGGTCGCGGCCGGGTGCTGGACGGTCTGGGAGATGCGGCTGCGGCAACGGGACCACCGCGCGGCCGCGGTCGAGGCACGCGCGCGGGTGCTGGCTCCGCTCGACCGGGTCGAGGCCGCGGAGGGTGACGTCTTCGGGCTGCTGGTGGCGGCCCGGCGGGCGCTTCCGCTGCAGGGCCGTCGCGGCGAGCTCGACGAGCTGCTGGCGTGGTGCGAGGGTGACAGCCCGGTCTCGGTGCTGGTGGTCAGTGGGCCGGCGGGGGTCGGCAAGACCCGGCTCGGGCTCGAGCTCGCCGACGAGCTGGCGCCGCGGTGGTTCACCGGGTCGCTGGTGCCGGGGCCGGCCGAGCAGACGCTGCCGGCGATCGTGGCGTGCGGCGATCCGGCCCTGATCCTGGTGGACGACGCCGACACCCGCGTCGACCTGCCCGCTTTCCTCTCGACCCTGTCTGGACACCGCGGCGCTCCGCCCGTGCGGGTCCTGCTGATCGCCCGCGACGGCGCCGGGCTGCTGGCGGGCCTGCGTCCCCTGGTGCCGGACACCACGCGGTCGCTGACCCGGGGTCCGATCCTGGAGCTCGGGGCATACGGCGGGCCGGGGGACCGGGAGCGGTGGTACGTCCAGGCCGTCGGCCGGTTCGCCCGGGACCTCAAGGTCCTCGCGCCGCCCGCGACGCTGCTGGCCGGCCGGGTCGGCGACGACCACGAGACCATGCTGATGATCATGGCCCGGGCGCTGCTCACCGCGCTGGCCGCCGATGCCGGGTCGGTCCGGCGCCTGCCGGTCGACGACGTGATCGGAGAGCTGTTCACCCACGAGGAGGCGTGGTGGGAGTCGGCCGCGACGCCGTCGACGTGGGGCGTGTCGTCGCTCACCTCGCTGACCAGGCAGCGCTGCATCCTGGCGCTGGCCCTGCGGGGCGCCGCCGACGAGGACGCCGCCGTGCGGGTGCTGCGGCGGATCCCGGACCTGTCCGACGCGGCCGAGGAGAAGCTGCGCAACGTCGTGCGGTGGGTCGCGCACCTCTATCCCGATGGCGTACGCATCAAGCCCGACCTGTTCGGCGACTGGTTCATCGCCGACCGGCTGGCCCGGCAGCCCGACCTCGCCGCCAAGCTGCTCGCCGACCTGGACCCGCGTGAGCGCCAATGGGTCACCACGGTGCTGACCCGGGTGGCGAGCGTCTTCCCGGCCGCGCTCCCGGCACTTGTGCAGGTCTGGCGAGACGGGGGTACGGCCGTCGCGTTCCTGGCGATCCGGCTCGTCGCCGTGCAGCACACCGCGGCGCTCGACCAGCACCTCGCCGCGTTCATCGCCGACCTGGACGCCGACCTGCCCACCCTCGAAGCGCTCGACGAACAGGTGACCGACTTCCAACTGCCACGCACGGCGGTCGCCCTGGCGCGGCGCGTGGTCGCCTGCCTGCGCGCGTCCGACGCCGACGACCCCACGCACCGGGACAACCTCGCGATGGCCCTGAACAGCCTGGGCATCCGGCTGGGTGACCTGGGCGCGCACCGGCAGGGCCACGCCGCGACCGAGGAAGCGGCCACCCTCTGGCGGGCACTCGCGGCCGACGACCCCGGCTACCAGGGCAACCTCGCCAGCGCCCTGACCAACCTCGGCACCCGCGAGTGGGCGCTGGGCGAACACCGGCGCGCGCACGCGACCACGGCCGAAGCCGCCACCTTGTGGCGCGCGTTGGCCGCCGGCAGCCCGGCCCACCGACCGAGCCTCGCGGGCACGCTGACCAACCTCGGCACCCAGCTCGCCGCGTTGGGCCAGCACCGGGAAGCCCACGCCATCACCGACGAGTCCGTGACGCTCCGGCGAACCCTCGCGGCGGAGGACCCGGCGCACCAGCCCAACCTCGCCGCGGCCCTGAGCAGCCTCGGCGTCCGCCTGGGCGCGTTGGGCGAGCACCGGCAGGCGCACGTCGTCACCGAGGAGTCCGTCGCGCTGTGGCGCACCCTCGCGGCGGACAACCCGATGCACCAACCCGACCTGGCCATGGCTTTGGACAACCTGGGCATCCGCCTGGGGGCGCTGGGCGACCACCAGGAGGCCCGCACGGTCACCGCGGAAGCCGTAACGCTGCGGCGCGCCCTCGCAGCCGACAACCCGGTGCACCAACCGAACCTGGCGATGGCCCTGACCAACCTGGGCGTGTGCCTGCGGGAGCTGGGCGAGCACCGAGAGGCCCACGCGGCGACGGACGAAGCCGTGACCCTGTGGCGCGCGGTGGCGGCGGACAACCCCGGCCACGAACCGAAGCTCGCCAGCTCCCTGACCAACCTCGGCACCAACCTCGGCGCGTTCGGCGAACACCGCCAGGCCCACGCGGCCACCGCTGAGGCGGTCGCCCTCTACCGGACGCTGGTCGTCGACAACGCCGTGCACCAACCGGACCTGGCGATGGCCCTGACCAACCTCGGAGTCTGCCTGCGGGACCTGGGCGAGACCGCGCAGTCCCACGCCGCCACGACGGAAGCCGTCGCCCTCTGGCGGACGGTCACCGCCGACAACCCGGCCCACCAACCCAACCAGGCGCTGGCGTTGGCGAACCTGGCGATCCAACTGTGCGAGCGCCGAGACCACAAGGCCGAGTTCAGCGCCCGGCAGGAGGTGGTGGAGATCTACCGCGGTTTGGCGGCGACGGACACGGAGCTCTACGACCGCGCCCACCGGCGGGCGGTGGCACAGCTACAGGCGGCCTACTCCCGCCACGGCCGAGACGAGGACGCGATGCGCGTCGGCCTGCGCCCGTACTCGGACGAGATCGAAAGACCCCGCCTCTAGAACCGGTCAGTGATGCGGCGGCGGGGGTGGAGGCGCTGCCTTGTGGGGTGGTGGGGCTGCCTTGTGGGGTGGGGGTGGCGGGATCGTGTCGACCCGGGGTGGGGCTGTCGGCCAGACCAGCAGGACCGCGCACGGGGCGTGGTCGACCACGAACCGGGTCGGTGGGTTCAGGCTGCGCGGACCCAGCCTCGTGACCGGGCCGTCGCGGGCCACCACCAGCAGGTCCGCTCCGTCCGCCGCCGAGACGACCTCGCGTTCCAGGCGTCCGCGTCGTCGCATCGGTGACGACGGGCGGTCGAGTCGCGCGGCCGCCGCCGTGAGCATGGCCTCCGCCGCGTGTGCGGCGGCCGAGTCGACGGCGACGCCGGGATCCCGACCTCCCGAACCCCGACCGACCATCCCCGCGTACGCGTCCGACACGTCGGAGGCCAGCGCCGGGTCCGTGACGTGCAGCAGCGTGATAGACGCGGACGGTGGGGCCACCTCGGCGGCGGCGTCGACGCACGCCTGCCAGGTGCCCTCGGCCAACCAGACGACGACCTTCATAACACTGTGGATAGTTTCAGAGCCACCCATAGCCCCACAACCGCCGCGAGCAGACACGCCGGCACCGAGATCGCGCCGAGGCGCAGGAAGGCCGACGTCGACGGTGGCTCGTCGCGGGCGTGCAGGATGCGCCGCCAGAGCAGGGTGGCCAGCGATCCCACGTACGTGAGGTTCGGTCCGATGTTGACCCCGATCAGCGCCGCGAGCACCAGGCCGGGGGTGTGGGCCACGACCGGCACCAGGACCAGGGTCGCCGGGACGTTGTTGACGATGTTGGCCAGGAGCGCGGCCAGGGCGGCGACCGCGAGCAGGCCCAGGAAGTCGGCGCTGCTCGGGGTCAGCGCCGCGATCAGGTCGTCGAGGCCGTTGCGGCGCAGCGCCAGCACCACCACGCCGAGCCCGAAGACGAAGAAGCAGAACAGCGGGTTCGTCGACAGGGCGATGTCGCGGGCGGTGCGGCGCCGGTCGGTTGCCCGAAGAACCAGCGGCACCGCCAAGACGATCGCGCCGCCGGCGGCGACCCAGGCCGGCGCCACCCCCATCGGCTCCGCGGCGGCGAAGCCGGCGAGCGTCAGCGCGAGCACGACCAGCGCGAACCGGGGCGCCGGGACCGAAGGCACCGGCTCCGGCCGCGCGGGGGTGGCCAGGTCGCCGGCGAAGAACCACCGGAAGACCGCGTACTCGACGGCCAGCACCGCCAGCCACGGCAGCGCCATCATCCCGGCGAAGCCGAGGAACGTGAGCCCGGTCGCGCCGAACGCCAGCAGGTTCGTCAGGTTCGCCACCGGCAGCAGCAGCGAGCCCGCGTTGGCCAGGTGCGTGCACGCGTAGACCTGCGGGCGCGCCCGGACCCCGGCGGCCGCCGCCGTCGCGAACACCACCGGCGTGAGCAGCACGACCGTGGCATCCAGGCTCAGCACCGCGGTGACCGCCGCCGCGATCCCGAAGACCACGGTGAGCAGCCGGGTCGGGCTGCCGCGGGAGGCCCGCGCCGCCAGCGCGCCGGCATAGCCGAACACGCCCCACGAATCGGCCAGGTGGGCCAGGGCCAGGATCGCGGCGAGGAACCCCACCGTCGGCCCGAGCATGATCATCTCGTCGCGGGCGGCCGACCACGGCACCAGGCCGCCGCCGATGGCGATGGCGGCGGCCGGCACGGCGGCGGCCGCCTCCGGCAGGCCGCGCGGGCGGACCACAGCGAACGCCAGCACGACGGCCAGCAGTAGCACGGCCCACACGGTCGACACAGAGCGCCAGGGTACGGCCGGCGCACCCGGTGCGCCCGCTCCGCCCGGCGGCGGCGCGCCGGAAACGGACAGGCGGTCGCCAACCGATGCTCAACCGGACGCAACCCGGCAATCATCTAAGTCTTGATCATCAATGGGGTACGCGTTGTCAAACGGAAGGGCGAACCCCGACCCATGTCGTACCGTATCGACCGACGCCAGCTCCTCACTCTCGCCGGCGCCGGTGGCGTCGGACTGGCCGCGACGATCGCCGGTGTCAGCGCCGCCCCGGTCATGGCCGATCCCAAGCACCACCTCGACCCGTTCACCCTCGGCGTCGCCTCCGGTGATCCGCTGCCCGACGGCGTCGTGCTCTGGACCCGGCTCGCGCCGGAGCCGCTGGTCGCCGACGGCCTCGGTGGCATGAGCCGGCACGTCGTGCCGGTGCGCTGGGAGGTCGCCGAGGACGAGCGTTTCCGGCACGTCGTCAAGCACGGCGTCGAGCGCGCCACCCCGGAGCTCGGCCACGCGGTCCACGCCGAGGTGCACGGCCTGCGGCCCGACCGCGAGTACTTCTACCGGTTCCGCACCGGCGACTCCACGAGCCCTGTCGGCCGCACCCGCACCGCGCCCGCCGCGTCGGCCCGTCCCCGCGAGCTCGCCTTCGCGTTCGTGTCCTGCTCGAACTACCCGACCGGCTGGTTCACCCCGTACCGCCACCTCGCCGCCGAGAACCTCGACCTGGTCGTGCACCTCGGCGACTACATCTACGAGGGTCCGGCCGCGGGAACGCTCGGCCGGGCGCACCTGCCGGCCGCGGAGATCTTCTCGCTCGCCGACTACCGGGTGCGGCACGCGCAGTACAAGACCGACGCCGACCTCCAGCTCGCGCACGCCCGCTTCCCGTGGGCGGTCACCTGGGACGACCACGAGGTCGAGAACAACTACGCCGACGAGAACTCGGAGGACGCCGCGCAGGACCCCGAGTCGTTCCTGCGCCGGCGGGCCGCCGCCTACCAGGCCTACTACGAGCACATGCCGCTGCGCCGCTCCGCCGTGCCGCACGGGCCGGACATGCGGATCTACCGGCGGCTGCGCTACGGCCGGCTGGCCGAGTTCAACCTGCTCGACGGCCGCCAGTACCGCGACGACCAGACCACCGACCCCGCCCAGCTCGACGACCCGGCCCGCTCGATGCTCGGCGCCGACCAGGAGCGCTGGCTGATCGACGGCCTGAGCCACTCGGCCGGCACCTGGAACATCGTGGCGCAGCAGACCGTGATGGCCAAGGCCGACCGCGACCCCGGCCCGGGCGAGCTGCTGCCGAACGACAACTGGAACGGCTACGAGCCGGCCCGCCAGCGCCTCTTCGACAGCGTGGTCCAGCGTCGGGTGGAGAACCTGGTGGTGATCACCGGGGACGCACACTGCGGCATGGTGGCGGACCTCAAGCAGAACTTCGACGACCCGGCATCGCGTACGGTCGGCACGGAGTTCCTGGGCACCTCGGTGACCTCGGGCGGCGACGGCGCGCCGATGGACACCCGCGGCACCGAGTGGCTGGCCTCGAACCCGCACATGAAGTTCTACGACGCCCGCCGCGGCTATGTCCGGTGCACAGTGGACAACCACACCTGGCGCAGCGACTATCGCGCCGTGGCACAGGTGTCCACTCCGGACGCTGCCGTATCGACGATCGCCAGCTTCGTGGTCGAGGAGGGCCGTCCCGGCGTGCACGCCGAGACCGCGTAGGGAACGTGCGGGGTGCGTCGCCGGTGCGGGACGGCGCACCCCGCACCCATGGCCCGTATCACATAGCCACCCGACCGTGCCGCTGGTTACCCGCTGAACGGCGACTCGTGGGAGCGCCAGGAACGCGAGCTGTTGGCTCGCGGCTTCCGCGTGATCACCTACGACCGTCGGGGGTGGATGGGGTGCGCAACGCCGGCGCACCCCATCCGGCGTGTTCAGCTCCGCTGACAGGTGACCGTCGGCGGGGCGCCGGCGGTGCCGCTGCCGAGGAAGCCGAACGTCGTCGTCGCGTTCGGTGCGAGGGTGCCGTTCCACGACGCGTTGCGCACGGTCACGGCCGCACCGGACTGGGTGTACTCGCCTCCCCAGAGTTGGGTGATCCGCTGCCCACCGGCGTAGCTCCAGGCCACCGTCCACGTGCCGGTGGGGGTGCTGCCGGTGTTGCGGACCGTCACCTCACCCTGGAAGCCGCCGGTCCACGAGCCGGTCACCTGATAGGTCGCGCTGCAACCACCGGGGCCGGCCGTGGGAGTGGCGGTCGGCGTCGGTGTCGCCGTCGGGGTGGCCGTCGGCGAGCTCGTCGGCGAGGCCGTCGGCTCCGGGCCGAGGCGGTCGGCGACCAGGATGCCGCGGCCGTTCGTGCCCAGGTAGACCCGCCCGAACACCCTCGGGTCGCCGGTGATCGCCTCGCCCGCGTTCCCGTACTGGTGCTGGTCGTCGTTGATCCGGACCCATGACGCGCCCGTGTCGTCCGAGCGGAACACGCCCGTCACGCCGTCGACCGTGCCGACCAGGAAGACCGCCGGGTACGAGCGGCCCGGTGCCGCCTTGCCGAAGCCCACGTTGACCGCCGCGGTCACGGAGCTGAGCCGCCCGAACGTCGCACCGTTGTCCGTCGACCGGTAGAGGCCGCCGGAGCCCGCCACCCAGACGTCACCACCGACGGTCCGCAGCTTGCCGCCGTCCGGCAGGCCCGACGCGGCGCCGCTGAAGGTCCGCCCGCCGTCCGTGCTCGCGTAGACCCGCCCGGACGCGTACCCGAAGAAGCGCCCAGGGCTCACCCGGCTGGCTTCCACGGCCGCGCCGGCCGGGATGCCCGACGACGCGGTCCACGAGCTTCCCCGGCTCGTCGAGTAGTGCACGCCCGCGCCCTGCGGGCTCCACACGACGGAGCCGGCGTCGGTGGACAGCGCCACCGTGCCGCCGCCGGTCACGCCGCCCGGCTCCTGGCCCTGGTACCACGTCCGGCCGCCGTCCGTGGAGACGCCGATGCGGTTGAGGTTCGGGTTGGCCGCCCGGTCGCCGTTGCCGACCCGGACCATCACCGACGGGTTCGCCTCGGCGAAGTCCAGGCTCGTGTTGCTGCTCAGGTTCGGTGTGTCGTGGAAGCTGGCCGGCACCGCCGTCAGGTCGTCGTGCCGGAAGCCACCGATGTCGCCGAGCGCACTCACCAGCGGCGCACCCGAGGGCGGGCTGGCCAGGTCGAGCACCGCCGTCTCCTCGATGCCACGGGCCATCGGCCGGACCGTGAACGTGCCGCTCGCGGTGTCCCACGCGGTCAGGTTGGTGGTCGCATAGAGGGTCGCACCGGTCCCGTACAGCAACCGGTCCGAGTTGAACGGGTCGATCTCCAGCGACTCCGTCATCCAACCCAGCTTCGGGGTCTGCTCAGGCAGGGACGGCGCGGTGTTGAAGTCCAGCCACGGGTTCGCGGAGATGTCCATCGTGTAGCGGTTGACCCGGTTGGGATAGCTGCTGAAGTCCCACACCCGGGACCACGTGGCGCCACCGTCGCGGGTCCGGAAGAAGATGACGTCGGGCCACCACGAGATCTGCGTCGCCACCACCAGCGTGCCCGGGTGCTGCCTGTCGATGGTCAGTCCACTGTAGCCGAAGTAGTCGTCGGCACTGGTCGACGGCACCGGGCTGATCCGGGTCCAGGCGCCGGTCGACCGGGACAGCTTCCAGACGTCACCTTTGGCCCCGTCGTACGGGCCGCCGGTGTCGCTGGTCGCGATGTAGAGGAAGCCGCCGGCGGGGTCGACGACGGCCTTGTGCGCCAGGTATCCGGTCGGCTGGTCCGGGATCCGCTGCCACGTGGCACCGGCGTCCGTCGAGCGGTAGACCGGGTTCTGCTTGTCGGCCACGCCGACGTAGATGGTCCGCGTCGGCGAGCCGGACGTGCCGGTCGACGAGTCGAAGTCGACCCACGTGACGCCCTGGTTGCCGGTGAGGTAGCCGTTGGGGTCCGACGGGTCCTGCGCGTAGTTGCCGGCGTTGGGGAACGCGGTCACCCGCGCCCAGGACGCGCCGTAGTCGGTGCTGCGCCACAGCCCGTTGCCGCCCTCGGCGCCGTAGTAGAGGACCCGGCCGTCGTTGGGGTCGACGGCGAGCCGTTCGCCCTGACCACGACCGGGCATGTTGCCACCGACCTTGAACGGCAGGTGGTACGCCTGCCAGGTGGTGCCCCGGTCGGTGGAGCGCAGGATCGCCCCGTTGTTCGGGTCCCAGCTGTTGGTGTACATGCCGACCGCGGCGTACACCCTGTTGGTCTGCACGGGGTCGGCGGCCATGCTGAGCACGCCGTTCCAGCCCCACCGGTCCCAACCGACCCAGTCCAGCAGCGGGACCCAGGAGCCCGCGGAGGCGTTCCAGCGGTACGCGCCGCCGATGTCGGTGCGCGCGTAGATCAGGTCGCGCTGGCCCGGGTTGAAGACGATGCCGGAGATGAAGCCACCGCCGTCGATCCGGACGTTCTTCCAGGTGTACGAGTCGGCGGCGGCCGCGGTGGACCGCACCGGCGCGAGGACGAGGGTGGCCGCCGCGGCGAGCACGGCCGCGAGCAAGGCGGGCCACCAGGTTCTGAATGAGCGCATGTCTGCCTCTCGGAGATGTGCGCACTCCGGAGGGCAAGAGGCCGCCGCCACCCGACATGCGCGAAGGAGCGGAACGGTCGCGCGGCGCGCCTGCCCTGTCGCCGCACCCGGCCCGGCTCCCACGCCTCGGCCTCGCCGGTGAGGTTCACACGTGCTATCGGGACCTGTCAATGGTGTGATGTCGGCATGTGTACGACGCAGGAGTGTCCGACACCGACCACCAACTCCGTCACGCGACGGGCCGCCCTGTTCGGGGGTGCGCTGGTCGCCGCCGGCGCGGCCCTCGCGCCAGCCGCCCCGGCGCGGGCCTCGGGCCGGCGCGGCATCGCCGACCTGACCTATCCGCTCACGACTTCGTTCCCGGCGTTCGCACCGGGGGAGGAGGCGGCCAGGCGGACCTACGTGACCATCGAGGACAACGGCTACTACATGCAGGAGTGGCGGATCCTCGAGCACTACGGCACGCACGTCGACGCACCCGGGCACTTCGTCGCCGGCGGCCGGCTGGCCACCGAGATCGGCATCGAGGAGCTCGTCGCGCCGGTCGTCGTGGTCGACATCGCCCGGCGGGCCGCACGCGACCCGGACACCACGGTGACGGTCGACGACCTCGTCGCGTACGAGCGCCGCTACGACCGGATCCCGCGGGGCGCGGCGGTGTTCATGTACTCCGGCTGGGGCGCGAAGGTCGGCGACGCGGCCGCGTACCGGGGAACGGACTCCTCGGGCACGTTGCACTTTCCGGGTTTCAGTCCGGAGGCGTGCGAGTGGCTGTTGCGCCGCAGGGGCATCCGGAGTCTCGGCGTGGACACGCTCAGCATCGACCCGGGTTTGTCGGCCACCTTCGACACCCACCTGGTGCTGCTCGGCGCCGACCGTTACGGGGTGGAGAACGTGGCCAACCTGCACCGCCTGCCCCGCCACGGAGCCACGGTCAACGTCGGGCTCATCCCGTACGAGGGCGGTTCCGGCGGTCAGGCCCGGGTCTTCGCCACGTGGTGAGGGCCCATTTTCTCATTTGAGCACCCTTGATCGCCCTCCTGCGGCGAACTTCGGGAATTTCCGTCATCTCGTGGGAAGAGGTGGTTTTTCGCAGGTCGCGGGTACCGGCGGTGAGAGAGGAGTTGGGCAAATGATCACCAGTCAAGAAGCCGCCAAGCTGGCCGGCCGGGATGTGTTCGGCAGCAACGGCGACAAGATCGGCACCGTCGGTCACGTATGGGGCGACTCTGCCGGCGCACCGGCATGGGTCAGCATCAAGACGGGCCTGTTCGGAGCGAAGGAGTCGATGGTTCCGCTCTCGGACGCGAACCTGCGGCGGGGCCGCCTCATGGTGCCGTTCAACAAGTCGCAGGTGAAGGACGCACCGCGGATCGAGGGTTCGAGCACCGAACCGCTCGCGGCCAACGAGTTCGCCCGGCTGCACGAGTACTACGGCCCGCAGGGCGCGAGCAGGTCGTCCGCCACCACGAGCGGCGGCTACACGGCCGACGACGTGGTCGTCGAGGACAGCGCCACCGGCACCGCCGACTTCCTGACGCGCTCGGAGGAACGACTGACGGTCGGCACCGAGCGTGCGCCGATCGGCCACGCCCACCTGCGCAAGTACGTGGTGACCGAACAGCAGCAGATGACCGTGCCGGTCTCGCACGAGGAGGTCCGCCTGGTGCGGGAGCCGATCACGGGCACGACGGCCAGTGCCGCCGAGCTGATCGACGCCGAGCTCGACGTCGAGCTCTTCGCCGAGCGCGCCGTGATCAGCAAGGAGACCATTCCCGTCGAACGGGTACGGATGGTCAAGGAGACCGTGACCGAGCAGCAGACGGTCAGCGGCGAGGTCCGCAAGGAGCACATCGAAGCGGCCCTGCCGAACGAGGAGAAGCGCGAGCTCGACTGAAGGCTTTCGGTCGGGGCCCGCGCCTAGCCGGACCCCGACCGTTCGCCTTCGCCGTGTCGGCGCAGGGCGCGGATCGCGAGCTCCGCGTGGACGAGCGCGCCGTCGGCGAGCACTCGGTCGTCGAACACCGCCCTCGGGCTGTGGTTGACCGGTGCCGTCGCCGGATCGGCGGAGGCGCTGGCGCCCAGGTGGAGATAGCAGCCGGGCACCCGGTCGAGCACCTCGGAGAAGTCCTCCGCGGCGCTGATCGGATGCTCCAACGGCTCGAACCGGTCCGCGCCGAGCACGTCGGTGACCACGGTGCGGGCGAACGCGTACTCCTGCTTGTCGTTGACCGTCACCGGGTAGCCGTCGACGTAGTCGACCTCGGCGGTCAGCCCGTGCGCCTCGGCGATGTGGAGGCACAACCGGGTCACCTCGGTCCGTAGCCGCGCGTGGTTCGCCGCCGAGAACGCGCGTACCGTCGCCTCGATCACGGCCGTGTCCGGAATGATGTTGGACTTGGCGCCGGCGTGGATCGACCCGACGGTCACGACGACGGGGTCGAAGACGTCGAACCTGCGGGTGACCATCGTCTGCAAGGAGGTCACGATCTCCGCGGCGACGGTCACCGGGTCGAGGCCCAGGTGCGGCATGGAGGCGTGCGCCCCGGCTCCGCGCACGGTCACCGTGAGGTCGGCCGTGGCCGCCATCAGGGTGCCGGGACGGCTGCCGAACCGCCCGGCCGGCCCGTTCGAGCTGACATGCATGCCGTACGCGGAGGAGACCCGCTGCCCAGCGGCGTCCAGGACCCCTTCGGCGATCATGCGGGCCGCGCCGTTCCACCCCTCCTCTCCCGGCTGGAACATGAACACCACGTCGCCGGCCAACTCGTCGCGGTGGGCGCTCAACAGCCGGGCAGCGCCGATGAGCATCGCCGTGTGCAGGTCGTGGCCGCAGGCGTGCATGGCGCCGTCGACCTGACTGGCGTAGTCGAGCCCGGTCGCCTCGGTGATCGGCAACGCGTCCATGTCGGCCCGCAGCAGCACCGCCGGCCCGGGCCGGCCGCCGCGCAGGACGGCGGTCACGGAACTCAACCCTGTGCCCAGGGTGATCTCGAGGCCGCTCAGCTCGTCGAGCACGGCCCGTTGCGTGCGCGGCAGGTCGAGCCCGACCTCGGGGTGCCGGTGCAGGTCACGCCGCACCCGCACCAGGTCGTCCTGGAGCGCCGAGGCGTCGTCGCGAAGAGCCATGTCGTACCCCCATCGTCAGCGTCACCCAAGCGGCGTAGCCGAGGGCCGCACAACCTGTTCGTGGCGCACGTCGCACGGCTAAGCCAGTGTGCGGGTGAGCATGGCCCGTCAGGCGCCGGTCGGGGACGGCGAGTCGGGCGCGGGCGGGCTACCGTGCCTCGGGTGGATGTCGCCCGTACCTTCCTCACCGAGATCGACGCCCGGCAGCCCGGCGGACTCACCGGCCTGTTCCTGCACGGCTCGCTGTGCTGGGGCGAGTTCTTCCCGGGCAGTGACGTGGACTTCGTCGGCGTATGGGGCTCGCCACCCGACCACGTGGCGCTGGCCGAGGCGCACGAGGCGACCAGGGCGCGCCACCCGGACGTGACCTTCGACGGCTTCCACTGCTCGGCGGCCGACCTGGCCGTCTCGTCCCAGACCGTCGGCAAGCGGCCGGCGTTCTATCAAGGCACGCTCGATCCGGCCGGCACGATCGACATCAACCCGGTCACCTGGCACGAGCTGGCCGAGCGCGCCGTGGTGATCCGCGGCTCGCTGCCGCCGGTGCACACCGACCGGGCCGAGCTGCGCGAGTTCACCCGCTCCAACCTCGACACCTACTGGCGGTCCTACCTCCCGCGGATCGAGGAGGCCGGCGTCGCCGCGGTCGGCGGGCACGAGGCGTCCGTCGCGTGGATCGTGCTGGGCGTCGCGCGCCTCCACCATCTGCTGGCCAAGGACGAGCTGACGTCCAAGAGCGGAGCCGGCCGGTACGTGGCCGAGGAGCTGGACCCGCGATGGCACCGCCTGGGCACCGAGGCTGTGCGGATCCGCGAGAGCCCGCAGCGGCCTTCCGCCTACGCCGACCCGGTCGACCGTGGCCAGGAGACGTTCGACTTCCTGCGCTGGGCGGTCGAGGACGGGGTGGCTATTCGACCGGGCGGCGCAGCGAGTACGTGACGCCGTACAACCGATGGGGTTCGTTGGGAAAGTAGGTGGCGCTGCGGTCGTAGGCCTGCCAACCCGCGGCGCCGGCCCGGTTCAGGTGGCGCATGTCGTTGAACCGCTCGTCGGTGCCCCACCGCTGGGCGCCACCGGAGTGGTGAAAGGTGGCGTTCCAGTCCATGAACTGGTCCTCGCCGTAGGTGCCGGCGGCCCGATACTCCAACCGGGCGTACTCCCATGTGGTCACAGCGAGGATTCTGCCCGTCGACGCGCGCCGGGGGCCAGCGCCGCAGGGGAGCAGCAGCCGCCCAGGCCCGTCGATGTCGGCGACGGGCCTGGGCGGCGGCAGGGCTCAGCGACTCGCGGTGGCTAGCTCTACGGGCCTGGCTGGTTGGGGCGTGGGCTCCGGGGTCGCGGTCCGGGTCGGGCGGGTGGAGAGCCAGCAACCCGCGACGATCAGGAGGAAGCCGAAGATCGTGCTGGCGTGCAGGGGCTCGTCGAGGATGGCCACGCCCAGCAGGACAGCGACCACCGGGTTCGCGTAGGTGACCAGGCCGGCCCGGGCCGGGCCGGCCTCGCCGATCAGGCGGTAGAAGGCGAGCAGGGCCACCGCGGTGCAGAGTAGGCCGAGCGCCAGCAGGGCAGCCCACGAGCCGCCGCTGACCGTCATCGTCGGCAGCGAGAACGCCGCGAACGGAGCCAGCACGACCGTGCTGACCGTGGTCGTGCCGGCGACCAGCGCCGTCGGGGGCACGTCCGCCGCCCGTCGTTGCACGTAGACCGTGGCCACCGCGTAGAGCAGCGTCGCCAGCAGGACCATGCCCGCGCCGAGCAGGCCCAGGCGGTCGCCCGAGATGTCGAGGCCGACCAGCACCGCCACGCCCACTAGGCCGAGGGCCAGGCCGGCGCCGCGTACGCGGGTCAGGGGCTCCGCGCGCAGCATCAGCAGCGCGATCAGCACGGGCTCGATCGCGATCAGCAGGCCGGTCAGCGACGAGCTGATGTGCACCTCGCCGTACGTGATGAGCAGGAACGGCCCGACGATGTGGACGAGGCCGAGGAAGGTGAGGGGCCCCAGGTTGCGGCGCAGCGACGAGAGCGTGCCTTGCGCGGTGGCGACCGGCACCAGCACGAGGGCCGCGATGGCCACCCGGCCGAACACGACCAGCAGCGGGGACAGGTCCTCGATGGCGATCTTGATCAGCAGGTACGGGATGCCCCAGAGGACGGCGACCAATGCGAAGAGGATCCAGGCTCGTCTGTTCACACCTTGAGCCTCGTCCCGTACCGTATTCAGCGGTAGTGATGATTTGGGCTGCTCGTGTTAAGGAAAACTGATGATTGATGTGCAGCGGCTCCGGGTCTTCCGGGAGGTTGCCCGGCAGGGCAGCTTCAACCGTGCGGCGGCGGCGCTCCGGCTGACCCCGTCGGCGGTCTCGCAACAGATCAGCGCGCTCGAACGGTCACTCGGCGCCAGCGTGGTCTGCCGCAGCACCCGTGGCATCGAGGTCACCGAGGCCGGCCGGATCCTCGTCGACGCGGCCGACGTGATCGCCGCCGAGCTCGAGAACGCCGAGCGGGAGATCGCCAGGCTGGCCGATGTGGGTCCGCGGCTGACCATCGCGACGTTCGCCAGCGGTGGCCAGCGGCTCCTGCCCGGGGCGCTGACGCGGTTCTCCGCCCTGCACCCCGAGGTGTCGATCACCGTGCTGGAGAGCGAGCCCGACGAGAGCCTGCTCCAGGTGCGCGCGGGCGCGGCCGACCTCGCGCTGAGCTACCACTTCGACGGTCCGGCGCCGGTCAGCCCCGACGACCGGTCCGGCCTGACCTGGACCCCGTTGCTCGACGATCCGATGTGGGTCGTGCTGCCGGCGGGGCACCGGCTCGCCGGCCGCGACGAGATCGCGATGGCCGACCTCGCCGGCGAGCGCTTCGTGCAGGGCTGCCTCACGGCGACCGACATGATCGGCCACCACGCCGCCCTCGCCGGCTTCGAGGTCGACGTGGCCTGCCGCAGCACCGACTACGTGTTCGCCCAGGCGCTCGTCCGGGTCGGGGTCGGCGTCAGCCTGATTCCGCAGACCGCGCTTCTCGCCGACGCCGCCGGTCTCGAGATGGTGCCGCTCGCGCCGCCGCGGCCGTCGCGCCGGATCGGCGTCGCGACCGCCCGACGGCGTTCGCGGGACCCGTTGACCCAGGCCCTGCTCGCGGCGCTGTCCCAAGAGGTAGGAGTGCCCTCCCGGATCGCGGGATGACCGGCGTACGGTCGGCGGCATGGCCGTCTACACCCACGGGCACCACGAGTCCGTGCTGCGCTCCCACCGTTGGCGCACCGCCGAGAACTCCGCCGCCTACCTCCTGCCCGCGTTGACCCCTGACACCCGGCTGCTCGACGTCGGTTGCGGTCCCGGCACGATCACCGCAGACCTGGCCGCCCGCGTCGGGTCGGTGACCGCGATCGAGACGGCACCGCCGGCACTCGACGCCGCCCGGGCGGTCGCCGCCGAACGCGGTGTCGACATCGACTTCGCCGTCGAGGACGTGCACGCGCTCAGCTTCGACGACAACTCCTTCGACGTCGTCCACGCCCACCAGGTGCTCCAGCACGTCGCCGACCCGGTGACCGCCCTGCGTGAGATGGCCCGCGTCTGCCGCCCCGGCGGTGTGGTGGCGGCGCGCGACAGCGACTACGCGGCGTTCACCTGGTGGCCCGAGGTGCCCGCATTGTCCGAGTGGCTCGACCTGTACCGCAGGGTCGCCCGCGCCAACGGCGGCGAGCCCGACGCCGGTCGCCGGCTGCTCTCCTGGGCGCGGGCCGCGGGCCTGCACGACGTCACCGCCACGTCGTCGACGTGGACGTTCGCCACCCCGGAGGACCGTGCCTGGTGGGGTGGCATGTGGGCGGACCGGGTGGTCGGCTCGGCCATCGGCTCGCGGGCGGTCGAGCTGGGCCTGGCTTCCCCGGCCGACCTGGACAGACTGGCCGCCGGCTGGCGGCGGTGGGCCGAGGCCGAGGACGGCTGGTTCGTCGTGCTGCACGGCGAGATCCGCTGCGCGATCTCCTGATCGTCATCGGTTCGGCACGCAGCGTGAGTCGGTCGTTGTTGGATCTCCACAACATGTCGGCCACGCCATGCGCGAGGTGGCGCGTTGGTGTACCGGAGGGTAATCGGGCAGGGTAAGGGCGAGTGTGGGTGTCGGCCCGAGATCCGGGCTTCGCTTTCGCGCATTCGTCAGTGGGAGGCTCAGCCGGTGTTCAGTCGTGTCGCCATCGTCAACCGTGGAGAAGCCGCGATGCGGCTCATCCACGCCGTCCGGGATCTGTCCGCTGAGACCGGAGCGCGCATCGAGACGGTCGCCCTCTACACCGACGCCGACCGCAACGCGACGTTCGTGCGGGCCGCTGACATCGCGTACCCGCTGGGTCCGGCATCCGCCCGTCCGTACCTGGACCATGCCGTCCTGGAACGCGCCCTCGTCGAGACCGGCGCCGACGCCGCGTGGGTGGGTTGGGGCTTCGTCGCCGAGGACCCGGCGTTCGCGGAGCTCTGCGAGAAGCTCGGCGTCACCTTCGTCGGCCCGAGCGCCGACGCGATGCGCAAGCTGGGCGACAAGATCGGCGCGAAGCTGATCGCCGAGGAGGTCGGCGTCCCGGTGGCGCCGTGGAGCCGCGGCGAGGTGGCCACCCTCGAGGACGCGCTGGCCGCGGGTGAGCGGATCGGCTACCCGCTGATGCTCAAGGCGACGGCCGGTGGCGGCGGGCGCGGCATCCGGATGGTGGCGTCGGGGGAGGACCTGGCCGACGCGTACGAGCGGACCAGCCAGGAAGCCCTGCGCGCGTTCGGCTCCGGCGTGGTCTTCCTGGAGCGCCTCGTCACCGGCGCCCGGCACGTCGAGGTGCAGGTCATCGCCGACGGCCAGGGCACCGCGTGGGCGCTGGGCGTCCGCGACTGCTCCGTGCAGCGCCGCAACCAGAAGATCATCGAGGAGTCGGCGTCGCCGGTGCTGTCGGCGTCGCAGGCTCTGGAGCTCAAGACCTCGGCCGAGCGGCTGGCGGTGGCCGTCGGCTACCGCGGCGCCTGCACCGTCGAGTTCCTCTACCACCCCGGCGACAAGCTGTTCGCGTTCCTCGAGGTCAACACCCGCCTCCAGGTCGAGCACCCGATCACCGAGATCACCACCGGCACCGACCTGGTCCGGCTCCAGCTGCACGTGGCCGGCGGTGGGCGGCTGACGGGCGAGCAGCCGACCGAGTCCGGACACGCGGTCGAGGCCCGGCTCAACGCCGAGGACCCCGACCGCGACTTCGCTCCCGCGCCGGGTCGCATCGCGCGGCTGGTGCTGCCCGCCGGCCCCGGCATCCGCGTCGACACCGGCGTCAGCGAGGGCGACACGATCCCGGCCGACTTCGACTCGATGATCGCCAAGATCATCGCGTACGGGCGGGACCGCGAGCAGGCCCTCGGCCGCCTGCGCCGCGCGATGGCCGAGACCACCGTCATCATCGAGGGCGGCGCCACCAACAAGAGCTTCGTGCTCGACCTGCTCAACCAGCCCGAGGTCGTCGACGCGAGTGCCGACACCGGCTGGATCGACCGGGTACGCGCCCAGGGCCGCCTGGTCAGCCACCGTCACTCGGCGGTCGCCCTGGCCGCCGCCGCGATCGAGGCGTACGAGGACGAGGAAGAGGTCAGCCGCCGCCGGCTGCTGTCCACCGCGCACGGCGGCCGCCCGCAGGTCCACCACGACCCGGGCCGCCCGCTCGACCTCAAGCTGCGCGGCAGCGGCTACCGGGTCAGCGTCGCCCGGGTCGGCGCCAAGCGGTTCCGGGTCGGCATCGGCGAGGACTGGGCCGACGTCGAGCTCGACCGCTTCGACGAGCACAGCGGACAGATCGTGGTCAACGGCAACCGGTTCCGGATGGTGTCGGCGACCCACGGCCCGGTGCACCTGGTCGAGGTCGACGGCGTCACCCACCGGATCAGCCGCGACGAGGGCGGCGTCGTCCGCTCGCCCGCGCCCGCGCTGGTGGTCGCCACCCCGCTGGCCGTCGGCGACGAGGTCGAGGCCGGTGCGCCGATCCTCGTCCTCGAGAGCATGAAGATGGAGACGGTGCTCCGCGCGCCGTTCCGGGCGCGGGTCCGCGAGTGCCCGGTGTCCGTCGGCAGCCAGGTGGAGACCGGCGCGCCGCTGATGCGGCTGGAGCCGCTCGGCGGTGAAGAGGCCGTGGCCGCCGCTTCGTCGCCCGCGGTCGAGCTCGAGCTGCCCGCACCGCCGGGCAACGGTTCCGCCGCTGCCCGCGTGACCCGCGGCCTGCAGGACCTGCGCGGCCTGCTGCTCGGCTTCGACGGCGACGCCGGCGACCACAAGCGGGTGCTGGCCGCCTACCTGGCCGCCCGCGCCGAGCAGGGTGGCCAGCCCGTCGAGGGCGAGCTCGGCCTGCTCACCGTCTTCGCCGACCTGTCGGAGCTGAGCCGCAACAAGCCCGGCGGCGAGCTCGACGCCGAGCCCGACAGCCCGGTGCACAGCCCGCGCGAGGCCTTCCACAGCTACCTGCGGAGCCTCGACATCGAGCGGGCCGGCCTCACCGAGAGCTTCCAGGCCAAGCTGGCGACTGTCCTGGCCCACTACGGGATCGACGGCTTCGACCGTACGCCCGAGCTCGAGTCCGCCGTCTTCCGCATCTTCCTGGCCCAGCAGCAGATGACCACGTCCGTCCGGATCGTCTCGGAGGTGCTGCGCCAGTGGCTGGTCGGCACCCCGCCGGCCGAGGCGCTCACCGAACGCGTCGGGCTCACGCTCGAACACGTCATCGCCGCCACCCAGGTCCGCTTCCCGGCCGTCTCCGACCTGGCCCGCGGCGTGGTGTTCCGCTGGTTCGCCCAGCCGCTGCTGCGGCGCAACCGCGCCAAGGTGTACGCCGCCGTCCGCGCCGACCTGCGCTACCTCGACCAGAACCCGTCCGCGCCCGACCGCGCTTCGCGCATTCAGGCGATGGTCGCGAGCAACGAGCCGCTGGTCCGGCTGATCGGCCAGCGCGCGGGCCGGGCCGGTCTGGACCACGCGCCGCTGCTGGAGGTGCTGACCAGGCGCTACTACGGCAACCGGGCGCTGTCGTCGGTGACCGTCCGGGAGACGGCCGGCTGCCGGTTCGTGACCGCGTCGCACACCGGGCCGCACGGTGCCACCCAGGTCGTGACGACGGCCGTCGACATCGCCGCGCTGCCGTCGGCGTTGGGTGCGGTGGCCGCGTTCGCGGCCGACTGCCCGCCGCACGGCCTCGTGGCCGACCTCTACATCACGTGGGAGGACCAGCCCGACGGCGACGCCGTGGCGGCGCGGCTCGGTGAGCTGGTGGGCGCGGCGTCGCTGCCGGCCGGCGTGCGCCGGATCACGACGACGATCGCCGGCACCAGCGGCGCGGTGGTGCACCACCACTTCACCTTCCGCCCGGCCGAGGGCGGCGGCTCTGGTTTCGTCGAGGACCGGCTGATACGTGGCCTGCACCCGCAGATCGCGCAGCGGCTTCAGCTCCAGCGGTTGCGCGAGTTCCACCTCACCCGGCTGCCGTCCGCCGACGAGGAGATCTACCTGTTCAAGGCAGCCGCGCGCAGCAACCCGGCCGACGAGCGGCTGATCGCGATGGGCCAGGTCCGCGACCTGACGCCGCTGCGGGAGGCCGACGGCCGGCTGGTCGCGCTGCCCGCGCTGGAGGACGCGATCACCGCGGGCCTCGACGCGATCCGCAACATCCAGGCGCAGCGGCCGCAGAACAAGCGCTACGACACCAACCGCATCATGATGTACGTCTGGCCGTCCACCGAGCTGACCATGGACGAGCTGCAGGCGCTGGTCGCCCGCATCCTGCCGACCACGGCCGGCGCGGGCCTCGAAGAGGTCCAGTTCATCGCCCGGCAGCGCAACGCCGCGGGTGAGTTGGCCGAGGTGGCGGTGCGGATCACGCTCGACCCGGGCCACGGCTCGACGTTGCACGTCGACAAGCCGACGACGGAGCCGTTGCGGCCGCTGGACGACTACCGGCAGAAGGTGCTCCGGGCGGCCCGGCGGGGCAACGTCTACCCGTACGAGCTGACCGGTCTGCTCGGTTCTTTCGTGGAGCACGACCTCGACGCTTCCGGCGCGCTCGTGCCCGTCGACCGGCCGAAGGGGCGCAACACCGCCGCCATCGTGGCTGGTGTCGTCACGACCCCGACGGAGCGGCACCCGGAGGGGATCACCCGGGTGGTGCTGCTCGGCGACCCGACCAAGGCGCTCGGTGCGTTGTCGGAGCCGGAGTGCGCGCGGGTGATCGCGGCGCTCGACCTCGCCGAGTCGATGGGGGTGCCGCTGGAGTGGTTCGCCCTGTCGGCCGGCGCGCGGATCTCGATGACCTCGGGCACCGAGAACATGGACTGGGTCGCCGCCGCGCTCAAGCGGATCGTGACGTTCACCCAGGCCGGCGGTGAGATCAACGTCGTCGTCGCGGGCATCAACGTCGGCGCGCAGCCATACTGGAACGCCGAGGCCACGATGCTCATGCACACCAAGGGCATCCTGGTCATGACGCCGGACTCGGCGATGGTGCTCACGGGCAAGCAGTCGCTGGACTTCTCCGGCGGTGTGTCGGCCGAGGACAACTTCGGCATCGGCGGCTACGACCGGGTGATGGGTCCCAACGGCCAGGCGCAGTACTGGGCGCCGAACCTGGCCGCCGCCCGCGACGTGCTGATGGCGCACTACGACCACACGTACGTGGTGCCCGGCGAGTCCGGCCCACGCCGCGCCGCGACGACGGACCCGACCAACCGCGACGTGTCGGACTTCCCGCACGTGGTCGCGGGTAGCGACTTCACCACGGTCGGCCAGATCTTCTCCCCGGCCCACAACCCGGACCGCAAGAAGGCGTTCGACATCCGCACGGTGATGCGCGCGCTGTCCGACCAGGACCACGCGGTGCTGGAACGCTGGGCCGGCATGGCGGACGCGGAGACCTCGGCGGTGCAGGACGTCCACATCGGCGGCTGGCCGGTGTGCCTCGTAGGCATCGAGTCCCGCTCGGTCCCACGGCGCGGCTTCCCGCCCACCGACGGCCCGGACACGTACACGGCCGGCACCCTGTTCCCGCGCTCGTCGAAGAAGACGGCCCGAGCGATCAACGCGGCCTCGGGCAACCGCCCACTGGTGGTGCTGGCGAACCTGTCGGGCTTCGACGGCTCACCGGAGTCGATGCGCAACCTGCAGCTCGAGTACGGCGCCGAGATCGGCCGAGCGATCGTCAACTTCAAGGGCCCGATCGTCTTCTGCGTCATCTCCCGCTACCACGGCGGCGCGTTCGTGGTCTTCTCGAAGGCCCTGAACCCGAACATGACGGTGCTGGCGCTGGAGGGCTCGTTCGCCTCGGTCCTGGGCGGCGCCCCCGCGGCCGCGGTGGTCTTCTCGGGCGAAGTCAACAACCGCACGGCAACGGACCCACGCGTCACCGACCTACAAGCCGCGGTGTCATCCGCGAGCGGAGTGGAACGGGCGGCCCTGAACGCACGCCTGGCGGAGGTCCAGTCGGCAGTGCGCGCGGAGAAACTGGGCGAGGTGGCCGCGGAGTTCGACCGAGTCCACAGCATCCAGCGCGCGGTCGAGGTCGGCTCGGTAGACGCCATCATCAGCGCGGCCGAACTACGCCCAAAGATCATCGAAGCGATCGAACGCGGCCTGGCCTAACCCAGGCGTCACGAGCCCGGCCGGGCTCGGCCCGGGTCTGACCCTGGCCTGGCCTGGCCTGGCCTGGCCTGGCCCAGCCCAGCTCAGCCCAGCCCAGCTCAGCCCAGCCCAGCCCAGTCCAGCCCAGTCCAGCCCAGCCCAGCGCATTGTCACGGCGTCGGGCCAAGCACGGGTGTCGTCCGCGTGGGCTTGGTAGCGCGATGACCGAAGCGGGCGAACCTGGCGTGCGCGGCGTCAGTCAGCGACGTGGGCGGTGTTGTCCAGCCAGTGTCGGACCAAGGCTTGGTCGCCCTCGATGTTGATGTCGCCGGCTGTGCCGTCGGTCAGTGGTAGTCGTCGGACCAAGGTCAGGAACAGCGAACCTGCCGGTCCCGACACCGTGACGTCGGCCGGCTGGCGTCCGTGCTGCCAGGTCGCGCCGTCGGGTCGGCGTTCGACGAACCAGGCTCCCGCGTCGTCTGTGGCCAGCCACTGCAAGGTCTGGCCGGTGCCCCGGATCGCGTGGGCCGATGCCGATCGCCGCAGCTCCCACGTAGGCGAGGTGAGCATCGCGAGGTGGTTGCTGATGAGCGCGACCGCGATGTCGGCCTCGACGTCGGCCGGCCTGCCCGCCGCCTCGGCCGCGTCGAAGCCGTGGACCACCGCCTCGTTGAGGCTGCTCGCCAGCCAGAAGCGCGTGCCCGATCGCTCGTCGCCCGCGGCGTTGAACACCGGTGCGTCGAGCGCCTCGTCGGAGCACGCGCTCGCGACGCGCCGCGCGGACTCCGACAGCCACCCCTGCCACGCGGCGGGGTCGGCCGGGAAGGCCGCCATCTCCGTGGGCAGCTTCGTGGGATCGGTGATGCGCTGTTCGACCATCTCGGCTACCCAGTGCTGGGTCTGGCCCACGTGCGCGACCAGCTCAGCGACGGTCCACTCCGGCGTCGTGGGCACGGCGGCGCCGGGTCCGGCGGCGGTGGCTGATGCCGCCAGCCGCCGGCTGTGCTCGATGATCGCCTGGCGGGCACGCTCCGCGTTCAGTTCGGTCACTGGGTCGTCCTTTCCGGTGAGTCGGGCTCGAACGTCATCGTGCCCGGCTCACCTCCGACCCGGTGAGGGACGCGGCCAGCGTGGCCGAAAACCGGGGAAGGAGGTCCGGTTCTGGCGCATGGTCGGGGTTGACCTCGGTCAGCACGAACCCGGCGAACCGCGGGCTGGACGCGAACACGGACAGGCTCGCCGCCAGCTCGGGTAGTCGCAGGCCGATCGGCTCGTCGCCCGAGTCCGGCACGTCGGCCAGGGGAGTGTCGTTGAACGACAGCACGTCGACGTCGCAGTGCACGACGAACCGCGGCCCCGCGGACTCGATCGTCGCCAGTGCCCGCGAGGCGGCCCGCACGGGGTCGGCGTGCACTTCGTCGGCATGCAGGTGGCTGATGCCGAGCTGATCGAGGAGGCCCCGCTCTTGGTCGACCGCCGGCAGTGAATGTCCGAAACACACCACATCCGAAGCGGCCAGCAGCGGCACCGGCCCGACGCCCGCCACAGCGGGGACATGACCGGGGATAGCCAGCAGATGGGCCAGGCCCATCGAGTCGAGGTTGCCGTTGGCCCGCGTAGCCGGCGTGTAGAGATCAGGCCCACCATCGACATAGAGCAACGCCGGAGGCAGACCGGCCCGGACGAACCCGGCCACCACCCCGACCGTTATCGAACAGTCGCCACCGATCACGAACGGCACCTGACCCGCGGCCAGGATGCGCGAGACGCCCGAGGCGGTGTCGGCTGCGACGCGGGCCACAACATCCGCGTGCTTGGCGGTGGGCCGCGACACATCGGGTCTCCAGCGGAACCCCGGCACGTCGCCGAAGTCGCGCACGCCGCCGCGCAGGAGCGACGCCAGGCCCGCGGCACGGATGGCCGCCGGCCCCTTCTCCAGGCCGGGTGTGTGCGCACCGGCACTGGACGGCACACCGAGCAGTCCCCACCGTTCATCCATGTCCATGATGCTCACACCCGCGTACGACACTTTCCGGGTCTGAACCAACGCCGCGAGTAATCTTGAATTGTTCCAGAATGTGCCCTAACGTCATCGCGTGATGGCGATCGGCCTCGTCAAGGCGCGGCTGTGGGAAGGATGCAGATGAGCGACACGAACCAGACCGGCTGCCCGGTCGCGCACGACTCCGTGACCGCGCACGGCAGCGAGAGCGAGAACCCGGCGATCGACTCGCCCACCCCGAAGAACACCAGGCCGCACACCAACCGCGACTGGTGGCCCAACCAGCTCGACCTCTCGGTGCTGCACGCCCACTCGGCCAAGGGCAATCCCCTCGGAGAGAACTTCAGCTACGCCAAGGCGTTCGCGGAGCTCGACGTCGACGCCCTCAAGCGCGACATCACCGACGTGCTCACCACCTCGCAGGACTGGTGGCCCGCCGACTTCGGCCACTACGGCGGCCTGATGATCCGGATGAGCTGGCACGCCGCCGGCACGTACCGTATCCATGACGGTCGTGGTGGTGCCGGCGACGGCGGTCAGCGGTTCGCGCCGCTCAACAGCTGGCCCGACAACGCCAACCTCGACAAGGCCCGCCGTCTGCTGTGGCCGGTCAAGCAGAAGTACGGCCAGCAGATCTCCTGGGCCGACCTGCTCGTGCTCGCCGGCAACGTGGCCCTGGAGTCGATGGGCTTCAAGACCTTCGGCTTCGGCTTCGGCCGCCAGGACGTGTGGGAGCCCGAGGAGATCTTCTGGGGTCCCGAGGACACGTGGCTGGGCGATGCCCGTTATGTCGACGACACCACGATGGCCGACAACGTCGGCGCGACCGAGATGGGCCTCATCTACGTCAACCCGGAGGGTCCCCGCGGCAACGCCGACCCGGCCGCGGCGGCGCATTTCATCCGCGAGACCTTCGGTCGCATGGCGATGAACGACGAGGAGACCGTCGCATTGATCGCCGGCGGCCACACCTTCGGCAAGACCCACGGCGCCGGCATCGCCGACGACCACGTGGGCGCCGAGCCCGAGGGCGCGTCGATCGAGGCGCAGGGCCTGGGCTGGCTGAGCACCCACGGCACCGGCAAGGGCGCCGACACGATCACCAGCGGCCTCGAGGTCACCTGGACCGACAAGCCGACCCAGTGGAGCAACCGCTTCTTCGAGATCCTCTTCGGGTACGAGTGGGAGCTCACCACCAGCCCCGGCGGCGCCAAGCAGTGGGTGGCCAAGGACGCCGAGGCGATCATCCCCGACGCGTACGACCCGGCGAA
This sequence comes from Asanoa sp. NPDC049475, assembly GCF_040676915.1. Classification (NCBI taxonomy): domain Bacteria; kingdom Bacillati; phylum Actinomycetota; class Actinomycetes; order Micromonosporales; family Micromonosporaceae; genus Asanoa; species Asanoa sp. NPDC049475. Next base: position 410,455 of record NZ_JBFAPY010000002.1, read on the forward strand.
GAAGCACAAGCCGACCATGCTGACGACCGACCTGTCGCTGCGCGTCGACCCGGCGTACGAGCGGATTTCCCGTCGTTTCCTCGAGAACCCGGACGAGTTCGCGCTGGCGTTCGCCAAGGCCTGGTACAAGCTGCTGCACCGCGACATGGGTCCGGTCAGCCGCTTCCTCGGCCCGTGGGTCGCCGAGCCGCAGCTCTGGCAGGACCCGGTGCCGGCCGTCGACCACGAGCTCGTGGGTGAGGCCGACGTCGCGACGCTCAAGGCGATGGTCCTGGAGTCGGGCCTGACCACGGCCCAGCTCGTCTCGACCGCGTGGGCCTCGGCCGCGAGCTTCCGCTCGACCGACAAGCGGGGCGGTGCCAACGGCGCCCGCATCCGCCTGGAGCCGCAGCGCGGCTGGGAGGTCAACGAGCCCGAGCAGCTGGCGACCGTCCTCGACACCCTCGAGGGCATCCGGCGCAAGTTCAACGAGGCCGGCGGCGCGAAGATCTCGATCGCCGACCTGATCGTGCTGGCCGGTTCGGCCGCCGTCGAGAAGGCGGCGCGCGACGCCGGCGTCGAGGTCACCGTCCCGTTCCGCCCGGGCCGCACCGACGCCACCGCGGAGCAGACCGACACCGAGTCCTTCCGGGTGCTCGAGCCCCGCGCCGACGGGTTCCGCAACTACCTGCGTGCGGGCGAGAAGACCCCGCCGGAGATCCTCCTCGTCGACCGCGCGTACATGCTGAACCTGACCGCTCCCGAGATGACCGTCCTGATCGGCGGCCTGCGCTCCCTCGGGGCCAACGTCGGTGGCGCCAAGCACGGCGTCCTCACCGACCGGCCGGGCCTGCTCACCAACGACTTCTTCGCCAACCTGCTCTCCCCGGGCACGCGGTGGAAGGCGTCGGAGACCGACGAGCACGTGTACGAGATCCGCGACGTGACCACCGACGAGGTCAAGTGGACCGCCACCGCGGTCGACCTGATCTTCGGCTCCAACTCGCAACTGCGGGCGCTGGCCGAGGTCTACGCCAGCCAGGACGCCGGCGAGCGGTTCGTGAACGCCTTCGTCGCGGCCTGGACGAAGGTCATGGAACTCGACCGGTTCGACCTTTCCTGATCACTGCGATCAACGAGCCCGGCCGGTCCCAGCAGGGGCCGGCCGGGCTGGAATGACCCGCCCGGTGTTGCCGACCTGACACACACCGCGCCGATCGTCCAGTCAACGGGACATGAACGGCGGCTGCGCGACCTGGCCCGAGCTACTAGGTCAGCACGATGTCGACGCCCAGGTGCGGGTCGCGGAACGGGATTCCCGCGCCGCCGGCGTACGCCACCCGGGTCACGGCGTCCGTGCCCGTGAACTCCAGGCGGGCCGGCCCGGGCTCCGCGAGGATCCGCAACCGCACGCCCGGGCCGCGGAAGCTGAGCTCATCGGTGCCCGTGACCTGGCCTCCCAGCAGGCGGAGCAACCCCACCATCCGCGAGACCTCGGTGGCCGGCACGGTGACCACCCGCAGCGCGGCCGTCGTCGCACCCGCCGGCGGCAGGTCGGCGGGGGCGGCCGGCAGTGGCGCCGGCCCGGCCTGGGCCAGCTGCACCAGCGTCCCGCCGGCGTCCTTCGGATGGATGAACGCCTCACGCCATGACGGGTCGACGGTGCGTACGCCGAAGCAGGGGTAACCGGCCGTCGTCGCCGCATCGACCGCGGCCTCCAGGTCCGGCACCTTGAACGTCACATGGTGCAGCCCCGGCCCGCCGCGCGAGAGGAACCGCTCCACGAACGGGTTCTCGTCCGTCCGATGTGGCTCCAGCAATTCCAGGCACATGCCGTTCGCGTACCGCAGCGTGCTGAACGTGAATCCCGGCGCGGTGCCGCTGATCGCCCACTCGCCGCCGAGTTGGCCACGGAACAGCGGCCACGCCTGCCGGCCGTCGGTCACCGCGATCGAGACATGGTCGAGCAGGGCGGGTGGCATCATCCCGACAGCTTTCCCGACGGGTCGCCACGCCGCATCAACCGTGTGCCTCGTGCGAAGCCTCGCCGTGGTGGCCCAGGTGGGTGCGTTCGCCTTCGTGGTCGAGGATGCAGAGGATCTCGGCCGGGCCGCCGTGGGCGCCGAAGGCGTGGGGGACCAGCGTCGAGAACTCGGCCGCCTCGCCCGGCCCGACCAGGATCGTGCGCTCGCCCAGCCGCAGCAGGATGGTGCCGGAGAGCACCGTGAACCAGTCGCGGCCCGGGTGCACGCGCAGGTCGTCCGGGACCTTGCGGGTGACCCGCATCTTGCTGACGGTCTGGCCCTTGTCGCGGGAGAGCAACCAGGTGGTGATGCCGCGCGCGTCGTCGCGGTGGGGGCGGATCACCACGTCGTCGTCGCTGTCCGACTCGACCAGGTGGTCGAGCGTGGTGCCGAGTGCCCGGGCGATCGCGGTGAGCTGGTCGAGGGCGATGCGCCGGTGACCGGTCTCGATGCGGCTGAGGGTGGAGGGACTGAGCAGGCACGCGGCGGCCAGCTCGTCCAGCGACCAGCCGCGGGCGACCCGCAGGCCGCGGATCCGCTGCCGGACGCGTACCTCCAGATCATCGTCTTGCTTCATACGCAAGATGCTATGCCATTGGCGCAAGAGACGGCTACCGTCGTCGCATGGCACACGACCACCTGATCGAGATGCTGGACCTGGACGCGTCGGTCCTGCACGAGTACCACCGCGAGTTGATCGCCTGGGTCGGCCGCGAGGCCGGCGACCGTCCCCGGGTCGTCGACATCGGCGCCGGCAGCGGCACCGGCTCCCTGGCCCTCGCCCGTGAGCTGCCCGGATCGATGGTCACCGCGGTCGACGTCGATCCCCAGATGCTGGCCCATCTGCGCCACCGGGCGTCGAGAACCGGCCTCGCGGGTCGGATCCACACCGTCGAGGCCGACCTCGACCAGCCCTGGCCCGCGCTCGGCCCCGCCGACGTGGTCTGGGCCGCCTCCTCGATGCACCATATGGCCGACCCGGGGCAGGCGCTCGCGTCGGCGCACGCGACCCTGAGAGACGGCGGCCTGCTGGTGATCGCCGAGCTCGACTCGTTCCCGTTGTTCCTCGCGGGGACCGCCGACGAGGAGGTCGAGCAGCGCGGGCACACTGCGCTGGCCGAGCTTCGCCACGAAGCCGGCATGCACATGCACGAGAACTGGGGCGACCGCGCCACCCACGCCGGATTCAGCGCGGTGACGGAGCGCCGGTTCGACATCGAGCTGCGGCCGCCGCTGCCTCCGAGGGCCGCGCGTTATGCCGAGATCACCCTGTCTCGCATGCGTGAGCGCCTCGACGGGCGGCTCCCGGCGTCAGACCTGGCCGCCCTGGAGAAGGCCGTCGCGGGCCTGGACGGTCGAGAGGACCTGACCGTGCGTACGACCAGAACGGTGTGGCTGGCCCGGCGCTAGCTCAGCCGCTGCGGCGGCTGCCGTAGTTGCGCGGAGGCTGGAAGCTGCCGCCCTTGCCGGTGAACCCGCCGCCCGAGCCCTGCTGGTGCGCCTGGCCGCCCTTGCCCTTGCCACCCTTGCCCTTGGCGGCGCGCCGCTCGGCCCGGTTGGCGAAGGTCGGAGTCTCCTCCTCCGCCGTCTCGTCCGGCGTGGTGTTCTCGTCGTCGGACATGAGACTCTCCCGGGTCATCGTGGTGCTCGGTCAGCGACAGCGTAGCCCGCGAAGGCTCCTCTGCCACGGTTGGGACACCTGCGGGCGACCGGCGAAATACAGTGGGACCTGATGGAGACTTGGGATGCGATCCGGGCCAGGCGCAACGTTCGCGTTTACACGGCCGACCCGGTGTCCGACGAGCAGTTGACGCGGATCGCCGAGGCCGGGTGGCGGGCGCCCTCGGCGTCCAACCGCCAGCACTGGGACTTCGTTCTCGTGACCGACCGCGAACGGCTGGCCGAGCTCGGCACGGTCTGGCACGCCGCCAGCCACATCGCCAGCGCCGCGGCGGCCATCGCGCTGGTCCTGCCCGTGCCGGTCGACGAGCGCCAACGGCTGCTGGACCAGTACGACCTGGGTCAGGCCACGTACGCGATGATGCTGGCCGCGACGGACCTCGGCATCGGCACCGGGCACTCGTCGGTCGGCAACCAGGGCCGGGCGCGCGCGATCCTCGGCGTGCCGGAGACGCACGAGGTGGCCTATCTCCTCGGGGTGGGCCACCCCGCCGATCGTCCGCTGCGGCCGGTCAAGCGACCCAACCGCAGGCCGTTCGACGAGGTGGTCCACCGCGGCCAGTGGTGAGCGCGGTCAGGGCTTGCGGGCCACCCCGCCGAAGGCGTCGGTCCGCACCGGGTCGGCCTCGTCCGAGTGCCAGGCGGTGATCTGCGCGAGGCCCGGCTCGACCAGGTCGAGCCCGGTGAAGACGGAGTTGAGGTCGGCGAGGCTGCGCAGGTGGTACTCGGCGCCGCCGCTCTCCACCAACTTCTTCGCACCCTCCACGACCGACGGTGTGGTGTCGGTGCTGTCCCAGAAGACCAGGTAGCTCCCGGAGGCCGTCGCGGCGACGACCCGGTCGATGATGGACCGGACCACCGCCAGGTCGGGCTCGTAGCCCATCACGCCCATGAACATCACCGCGATCGGCTGCGTGAAGTCGAGGGTCTTCGCGGCCTCGGCGAGGATCTTCTCCGGCTCGTAGTAGTCGGCGTGCAGATAGGTGACCTGGTCGTTCGAGCCGGCCTCACCGAGCAGCGCCCGAGCGTGCACGAGCACGAGCGGATCCTTGTCGACGTAGACGATCCGGCTCGAAGGCGCGATCTCCTGCGCGATCTGGTGGGTGTTCTGCATGACCGGCAGGCCGGTGCCGATGTCCAGGAACTGCCGGATGCCCTGCTCGGCGGCCAGGAAACGCACGGCGCGGGCCAGGAACTGGCGGGACTGGCCGGCCATGAGCCGGATCTCCGGATACACCGCGGCGACGGCGTCACCGGCGGCCCGGTCGGCGGGGTAGTTGTCGGTGCCACCCATCCAGTAGTTCCACATGCGCGCGGCGTGCGGGATGTCGGGAGCAAGCTGTGCCGTGAGGTCGGCATCCGAGATCGTCATGCACAAACTCCTATGCGAAGGCTCCGCCGATCGTACGGTCTCGGGGCCGAAGCGCAACGTCCTCAATGGATGGACTGCGGCGTCCTCAGGAGACGCGCAGGTGCGTGGACAGGGCGCGCAGGAAGTCGGGCGCGTCGAACATGGCGCCGGCCGAGGCGACGCCGCGCGCCCGGGTCCGGCCGTCGAGGATCCGAGCGACCGCCTCGACCGCGAGCGGTGCGCTGACGGCATAGATGTCCCGGCCGCTGGCAACCATGCGGCGTGACTCGTCGCCGCGCCTCACGACGACGTCGACCGTGAACGTCTGCACCGCGCTGTCGACGGAGGCCGAGGCGGCGGCCAGGTCGGCGGCTGCGACCGCCGTCATGTGCGTGCGGACCTCGGGGACGCGCAGGTGGCTCGGCACGGTGACGACATCGGCCATCGTGAAGCCGCGCAGGACGGTGCGGCGGCCCAGCGGCGCCGGGAAGTCCCACTCCTGAGCGGGCAGGTCGCCCGCCGCGACGTAGTACTCCAGCTTGCCTCCCGTGAAGCGGACCCGCTGGCCGGCGCGCCGGTCTCGCGAGACGGTCCCGGAAGCCAGCGTGCCCGCGGTCGGATACCAGCTGCTCAGCCCGTACGCGACGTCCACCGAGTCGGCCTCCGCCCAGTCGCCCATCGCGGTCGTGGCGAGCAGGTCACCGAGCCCGCCGAAGAACGCCATGGCGGGCACCACGGGGACGCCGGCGCTGTCGGCGAACAGCGCGAACGTGTCGACGTTGGCCTCGATCTCGGCCGCCACGTCGACGTACGGGATCCCGGCGCGCAGGGCCGCGGAGATCACGGGCGCGGCGGTCGAGGCGAACGGACCGGCACAGTTGATGACCGCCACCGCACCCTTCAGGGCGGCATCGATCGAGGCCGGGTCGTCGACCGACGCCACCCGGTGGTCCAGCCCCGACGCGGCGAGCTTCGACGCGTCCCGGCCCAGCAGCAGCGGGACGAACCCGCGCGAAACCAGCTCCGACACCACGAACCGACCGGTGTGACCGTATGCACCGAAGACCGCGACCGTACCCATCAGAATCTCCTCCCAACAAGATCGAACAAGGAAGATCTTCCGGCAGTCGCCGGCCCCGGGGGAGTGTCTGGAACGACAGGCACCGTACAGTTTCGGACATGACCACGATCGCCATCGCCGCCACTGACGGCATGCTGCACTTCGAGATCGCGATGGCCTGCGAGATCTTCGTGCGCGACCCGTCGGGCCTGGCCGACCCGTGGTACGACCTGCTGGTCTGCGGCCCCGGCCCGGTCGGCGTCGGCCGCTTCCGCCTGGATCCCGACGCCGGTCTGGACCGGCTCGCCGACGCCGACACGGTCATCGTCCCGGCCGTCGAGGACGTCGACGCGGAGCTGCCACCCGACCTGGTCGACGCCGTCCGAGCCGCCCGCGCCAACGGCAGGAGGATCGTCTCGCTCTGCACCGGCGCCTTCGTGCTGGCCGCCGCCGGAGTGCTCGACGGGCTCCGCGCCACCACCCACTGGGCCCACACGGACGTGCTGGCCCAACGCTATCCGCGGGTCACGGTCGACCCGGACGTGCTCTACGTCGACAACGGCGACGTGCTCGTCTCCGCCGGCAAGGCCGCCGCGATCGACCTGTGCCTGCACCTCATCCGGCGTGACCACGGCTCGACGGTCGCCAACGCCGTCGCCCGCCGCCTGGTCGTGCCGCCCCACCGCGCCGGCGGCCAGGCCCAGTTCGTCACCACGCCGGTGCCCGCCCGCGACGACCACCCGCTGGCCACCCTCTTTCCGTGGGCGATGGCCCGGCTCGACCACCCGCTGACCGTCGAGGACCTGGCCCGCCAGGCCAACATGAGCTCGCGCAACCTGGCCCGCCACTTCCGGTCGGCGACCGGCACGACGCCGCTGCAATGGCTGTCGACGCAACGCATCCGCCGCGCCCAGGAGCTGCTGGAGAACACCGACGCCAGCATCGACGCCATCGCCGAGGCGGCGGGCATGGGCACGGCCACCACGCTGCGCCGGCACTTCCACCGCACGGTCGGGGTGGCGCCGGACGCCTACCGTCGTACGTTCCAAAGCACCTGACGGGGTGCCGACTAGAGGGAGCCCAATGTCCGTGAGCAGGATCGTCCCGGATCTGAAGACCACCTCGATGGAGCAGGCCAAAGCCTTCTACACGCGGGTGCTCGGGCTGGAGGTGGTCATGGACCAGGGTTGGATCGTCACGCTCGCCGACCCCGCACGTCCCCAGGTGCAGCTCAGCCTCATGACCCACGACGCGACCGCGCCGGTCGTCCCGGTCGCCTCGATCCAGGTCGACGACGTGGACGCGAGCTACCGGGCCGCGCTCGCCGCCGGCGCCGAGATCGTGCACGAGCTGACGGACGAGCCGTGGGGCGTGCGCCGCTTCTTCGTGCGGGACCCCGACGGGCACGTCGTCAACGTGCTGGCCCACTAGCCCGGGAAGCGCACCGCCCGCGCGGTGCCGTGCATGTCGTGGGGGAGGTCCGCGTACGCCCATTGGTGTGCCCGCGTGTGCAGGCAGGCCGCCTCGACGTCGCCGGCTTCGAGCACCCGCAGAAGCTCCGCGTGCTCGTCGGCGACATGTGACAACCGGGGCCTCGTCACCACCAGAGCGATCGCGGTACGCGCCTCGATCTGCAAGCCCTCCCACGCCCGCTCCAGCAGGAAGTTGCTGCCGGCCAGCACCACCCGGCGGTGGAAGCGCGCGCTGGCCAGACCCATGGCGCGCACGTCGTCCGCCTCCGCGCATCGGTACATGTCCGCCACGTCGCCGCGCATCTTGTCCAGGGGGAGCCGGTCGTTCAGCATCGCGAGCCGGGTCGCGGCTTCCTCCAGCGCCGCCCGCACGACGTACGCCTCCCGGATCGTCTGTTCGACGAACGGCAGCACGTGACGCCCGCGCCGGGGGCGGCTCTCGACCAGCCCCAGGCCTTCCAACTCGCGCAACGCCTCGCGCACGGGCGCCTGGCTCGTGCCGAAGTCCGCGGCGATCCGGGTCTCGATGAGCCGTTCGCCGGCCTTGAGCTCACCCGAGACGATCAGCTCCACCAATCCGTCCCGGATGCTCTCGCTCAGGGTCGGCTTCGACGGGCGGGCCGCGGAAGACTCGTTGACCAACATAGAGAGACCGTATACGTTCATTATCGATATCGATAAAGGGGGCGCGCATGTTGACCGAGGTTCACGTCCCCGACGACGTCTCGGCCGCGGTGCGGCTGATAGCCGGGGGAGCCACGGCGATCGGCGGTGGGACCAGCGTGCTCCCGTGGCTCAACGACTACGCGTCGCCGCCGACCGAGCTCGTCAGCCTGCGCCGCACGGGGCTGGCCGGCATCCGGGTGGACGGCACGACCGTCGAGCTCGGCGCGGCGACGACCCTGGCGCAGGTCGAGCACGACGACCGACTGGCCGCCCTGAACCCGGTCGTTCGCAGCATCGCCTCGACGCCCGTCCGCACCCTGGCCACCGTCGGCGGCAACCTCTTCGCCCGCCAGCCGCACGGCGACCTGGCGGTCGCCCTCGTAGCGCTGGACGCCCGGGTGACCCTCGTCGACAGCGCAGGAGCCCGCGAGCTTCCCGTAGCGGAACTCGTCGCGGGCGGCCGACCTTCCGGGCTTGTCACCGCGGTCGGATTTGAGCTCCCGCAGCCCGGCACGTTCAAGTACGTCAAGGCCGCCCGTCGCCGCTACAACTCCGCGTCCCTGGTCACGGTCGCCGCGACCATCACCGAAGCCGACGGGCTCGTCACCGCCGCCCGTGTCGCGCTCGGCGGCGTCGGCCCGCGCGTCATCCGCGCGCACGCCGTCGAGACCGCCCTGATCGGCAGTCCACTCACTGCCGAGACGGTGCGCGCCGCGGGCGAGGCCGGCCGTGGCGAGATCGAGCCGGCCGATGACGCCTACGCCTCCGCGTGGTACCGCACCCGCGTCTTCCCCGTCCACCTTCGCCGAGCCCTGCTCGGCCACTGATAGGGAACAGGACCATGCCGGTCAGGATCGTCAATCTCAAGGTCAACGGCGTCGACCAGGCCTTCATGGCCAAGCCGGAAACCACCCTGCTGCTCGCCCTGCGGGAACAGCTCGGCCTGACGGGTGCCAAGCGCGGCTGCGCGCAGGGCGCCTGCGGCTCGTGCACCGTCCTGCTCGACGGCGCGCCCGTGGTCTCCTGTCTCGTGCCAGCGGCCACCGTCGACGGCTCGGCCGTGGCGACGGTCGAAGGCCTGGCCGACGGTCAGGAGCTCAGCGACGTCCAGCAGGCGTTCATCGACGGGTTCGCTACGCAGTGCGGCTTCTGCACCCCCGGCATGATCATGTCCGCCGAGGCCCTGCTGGCCCGCAACCCCGACCCGACCGCCGACGAGGTCAACGAGGCGATCAGCGGCAACGTGTGCCGCTGCACCGGCTACGCGCCGATCGTCAGCGCGATCCTCGACGCGGCGCGGCGGCGCCGCGAACGCGCAGGACAGGAGGCCACCCGCTGATGGCACGCATCGACAGCGAGTATTTCCGGGACGAGCGCACCTCCGACTTCAAAGTCATCGGCACCGCGGTCCAGCGCTCGGACGTGCTCGGCCACGTCACCGGGCGCACCGAGTTCATGGAGGACCGGACCTTCCCGAACCTGGCCCACCTCAAGATCCACCGCTCGCCGCACCACCACGCGCTCATCGACGACGTCGACTGGTCCGAGGCGCTCAAGGTCCCCGGCGTCCTGCGGGTCATCACTTACAAAGACGTTCCGGAGAACTGGTACGGCGTCCTGCGCCTGATCGGCATCGGACCCGACGACGAGCCCGTCCTGGCCGAAGACCGCGTCCTCTACAAGGGCGAGCCGATCGTCGCTGTGGTGGCCGACTCGGAGGCCGCCGCGCTCGAGGGCGCGAGCAAAGTGAAGGTCAGCTACACGGAGCTCCCAGCCGTCCTCGACGTCGAGGAGGCGATGCTCCCGGAGACGCCGGTCATCAAGCGGGCGGGCACGAACTATTTCGTGTACGAGGGGCACCACGCGCGCCGGATCCGCTTCGGCGACGTCGAGGCCGGCTTCGCCGAGGCGGACCACATCTTCGAGTGGCGCTACAGCTCGGCCCCCATCGAGCACGCGCCGACCGAGACCACCGGCTGCATCGTCGTGCCGCAGAGCAGCGGGCGCCTGCTGATCCACAGCAACACCCAGGCCGCGTTCTTCACCCTCGACAACACCGCGCTGACGCTCAAACGGCCGTTCACCGACCTGCAGGTCAAGGGCGGCACGGTCGGCGGCGGGTTCGGCGGCAAGGTCGACGTCATGGTCGAGCCGCTCGCGTGCATCGCGGCCACGCTCACGAACCGGCCGGTGAAGTTCGTCTACACGCGTGAGGAGGAGATGCAGGTCTCCTCGCCCCGGGCGGCCGAGCGCATCTACATCAAGGACGGCGTGATGAACGACGGGCGGATCGTCGCCCGCAAGATCATGCTCTATGTGGACGCCGGCGCGTACGCCCGCCACTCGCCCTACGGCGCCACCAAGGCCGCCGCGCACCTGCCCGGCCCGTACACGATCCCCAACGTCTACGCCGACTGCCACTGCGTCTACACCAACCGGACCCCGTCGAGCGCGATGCGCGGCTTCGGCGTCACCATCGCCGACTTCGCCATCGAGTCGCAGATGGACCAGGTGGCGCGGGCACTGCGCATCGACCCGCTGGAGTTCCGGCTGCGCAACGCGTACCGCGACGGTGATCTGAAGGCCCACCGCAAGGTCGCGTCCGGCACCGCCCTCATCGAGGTCATCCAGCGGACCGCCGACCTCGTCGGGCACGAGCTTCCCGAGGAGTATCGCTCCATGTCGTCGTCCACACCGAGAGGAGCCGGAGCATGACGCTGCTGTACGGCCGCGGCTACGCCTCCGTCAACTACCCCACGGGGATGAACCTCGGCGGCGACCCGTCGCAGGCCCTGATCCACGCGACCACCATGGGCGGCTTCGTGATCAGCCTGTCCTCCGTCGACCTCGGTCAGGGGCTCAAGACCGTCGTCGCCCAGTGCGCGGCCGAGACCCTGGGCATGCCGATGGAGCAGATCATCGTCGACACGGCGGACACCGACACCGGACCCCATTGCATGGGTACGTTCGCCAGCCGCGGCACCCACCGGGTCGGCAACGCCGTCATCATGGCCGCCCGCGAGGCCCGCGAGGTGATGCTCCAGGTGGCGGCCGACGAGCTCGAGGTCGACGCGGGCGACCTGGAGACCGACGGCTCCGGCTACGTGCGCCTCAAGGGCAGCCCGGCCAAGCAGATCCACATCTCGGACATCGCCCTCGCCGCGCACTTCAAGCAGGGCAAGTCGATCTCGGGTCGGGGCATGTTCCTCAAGGAGCGCAGCTACCCGGTCCCGGAGACGGGCGAGATGGACCCGGACTCCTGCCAGGCACACGCGTGCACGGTCGCCGACGTCGAGGTCGACGACGAGACCGGCGTCGTGCGGGTCCTGCGCCTGCACAACACGTACGAGATCGGTCGCGCCTTGAACCCCGCGATGGCCACGCAGCAGGTCGAGGGCGGCGCGTGGATGGGCGTCTCGCACGCCATCTTCGAGTCGACGGAGCCCTACTACCCGGAGTCGCGGGCGCACGGGCCGGTCGACTTCTCGGAATACCTGATGCCCGGCTCCGGCGAGATCCCGGAGCAGACCAGCGTGATCCTGGAGCGTCCGGCGTCCAACGGACCGTTCGGTGCCAAGGGCATCGGCGAGATGACGGCCAACGCCCCGATCCCGGCGATCGCGAACGCCATCTTCGACGCCTGCGGCGTGCGCCTGACGACGATGCCGTTCACCCCGGAGTCGGTCCTACGTGGACTCGACGCCCTGCGCGACGGCGAGCCTGTCGCCTGATGCTGCTCGACCACGCCGCCCTGAGTCAGCAACTCAAGGACCGCCGGTACTTCGCCGACGAAGGACTGCTCACCGCGGTCCGACTCGCGATCGCCCTCGGCCGGCCGTTGCTGCTCGAAGGCGAGCCCGGCGTCGGCAAGACGCAGATCTCGCACGTGCTGGCCGACGCCCTGAGCCGCGAGCTGATCCGGCTCCAGTGCTACGAGGGCATCGACGTCTCGCAGGTGCTCTACGAGTGGGACTACCCCAAGCAGCTGCTGAGCCTGCGGGCCGCCGAGGTCGAGGGCACCCCGGTCGGCAACCTCTACGCGGGCGAGTTCCTGCTCGAACGCCCGCTGCTGCGCGCCCTGCGCAGTGACGCCGGCGCCGTGCTGCTCATCGACGAGATCGACCGCGCCGACAGCGAGTTCGAAGCGTTCCTGCTGGAGTTCCTCGACACCTTCCAGATCACCATCCCTGAGGTCGGCACCGTGGCGGCCGCCGTACCCCCGCTGGTCGTGCTCACGTCCAACCGCACCCGCGAGCTGCACGACGCGCTCAAGCGCCGGTGCCTCTACCACTGGATCCCGTTCCCGGACCCGGAGCGCGAGCGGGCGATCGTCGAGGCGCAGACACCGGGGCTCAGCGCCCGGGCCGCCGCGCGACTCGTGCGGTCGGTCAACGTCATCCGCTCCCTGAACCCGCTCAAGCGGCCCGGCATCGCCGAGGCCATCTCGTGGGCGCAGGGATCGCTCGCGCTGGCCGACGAGGGCGCGGAATGGACCGACGCGCTGCGCGCGTCGCTGGGGCTGGTGCTCAAGAACGCCGAGGACGGCGCCCTGGTCGCGGCACACGCAGTCGAGGTGTTCGGCGATGACGACCGCTGAGGACCATCTGTTCGGTTTTCTCCGGGGTCTGCACGAGGGCGGGCTGCGCGTCCCGGCCAACAAGCAGAGCGAGTTCTTCGCCGGCATCGAGACCCTCGCCCCGTCGACGGTCGGCCAGCTCTACTGGATCGGCGCCGCGACCCTGGTCACCTCGGAACCCGAGCGACACGTGTACGACGACGTGTTCCGGCGGTTCTTCGGCCTGACCGAGGCCCCCGCGCTGGTGGTCACCGACGAGCCGGCCGACGACACCGCGGACGAGGACGAGCCGACCTCCATGCCCGGATCGGGCGAGGCCGAGTCGGTCGTGGCGGACGCCACCGGCGGGTCCGGGCTCGCGGCCAGCACCGTCAGCCCGGAGAACGTGCGTCGTTTCCCGGCCACCACGCCGCGCGCCCACGAGCTCATCCGCGAGCTGTGCCGCGAGCTGCCCAGGGCCGTCCCCAGCGTCCGGTCCCGGCGCACCCGCCCCGGCGGACGGCGGCAGCGCGTCGACCTGCGTGCGATCTACCTGGGCTCCCGGCGTACCCGCGGCGAGATCATGCGGCTGTACTGGCGCCACCGACCACCGCGCTCCCGCCGGCTGCTCCTGCTCGTCGACGTGTCCGGCTCGATGAAGCAGCACAGCGCGGACTACCTGCGATTCGCGTACGCGGTCGTCGCGACCTGTCCCCGGGCGGAGGTCTTCACCTTCGGGACGCGGCTCACCCGCGTGACGCCGCACCTCCGACTCTCCGATGTGGACACCGCGCTCGCCGCGCTGGCCGAGGTCGTACTCGACGCCGACGGCGGCACCCTGATCGGGACGAGCCTGGCGGCGTTTCTCGATGACCACGCCGACCTCGCCCGCGGCGCGCTCGTGCTCGTCCTCTCCGACGGCCTCGAGCGCGGCGACTGCACGGCGATGGTCGCGGCCACCCGCCGGCTGTCGCTGCTGGCCGCGCAGCTGCACTGGTGGTCGCCGCTGGCCTGCGACCCGGCCTACCGGCCGCTGACCCGCGGCATGTCGGCCGTGCTCCGGGACCTCGATGCCCTGACCGGGGTCGACGATCTCGACACGGCCCTGACCGCGGTACGCGGGAAGTTCGCGACGACGCAAAGGAGCGCGCATGTCTGAGGGCTCGCTGTACGCGGGCGACATCGTCGACTCGCACCACCACGTCTGGCGGCAGGCCGACATGCCGTGGCTGTCCGGCCCGATGGTCCCGCGCATCTTCGGCCCGTACGAGCCGATCCGGCGCGACTACCTGATCGACGAGTACCGAGACGACGCCACCGCGGCGGGCATCAGGACGTCGGTGTACGTGCAGCCGAACTGGCCGCTGGAGCGCGTCGTCGACGAGGTGCGCTGGATCGCGGAGCTCAACGAGCGCACCGGCTGGCCGATGGCGATGGTGGGCTGCGCGGACCTGTTCGCGTCGAACGCGGTCGAAGTCATGCGGGAACAGCAGGCGATCAGCCGCCTGGTGGTCGGCACCCGCTTGCAGCTCCACTGGCACGAGCGTCCGGAGTTCCGGTTCGCCTCCGGCCCGGACACGATGAAGGACCCGGTCTTCCGTGCGAACATCGCCGCCCTCGCCGATCTGGGCTGGCTGTTCGAGCTCCAGGTCTTCTCGGGCCAGATGCACCACGCCGCCGAGCTCGTGGCGTCGAACCCCGCGGTGACGTTCGTGCTCGTGCACGCCGGCATGCTCACAGACCACGAGGACCCGGAGGAGGTGGCGTCGTGGCGGTCCGGCATGCGTGCGCTGGCGGCGCTCCCGAACGTGGTCGTCAAGCTGACCGGCCAGGGCACGTTCGTCCACCGGGTCGACCCGTCCCTGATCCGGTTCGTGGCGGACGAGGTGCTCGACCTGTTCGGCTCGCCCCGGGCGATGTTCGGCACGAACCTGCCGGTCGAGAAGCTCTGGACGACCTCGGCGGAGCTGACCCACGCGTGGAGACAGGCCCTGTGCCACCGCACCGAGGACGAACAAGCCGATGTCTTCTCCCGTACGGCCCGCCGGGTCTACGGGCTCTGACCCCCGCTATCGAAAGGCGACCATGCCCCACTTCATCCTCACGTACGGCTACAACGACACCCCGCTGCGCGCCGAGAAGCGCCCGGACCACCTGGAGCACCTGGCGAAGCTGAAGGCGGACGGCGCACTCGTGCTGGCCGGCCCGCTGGCCGACCTCAGCGGCGGCATCATCGTGCTGGCCGCCGACGACCTCGAGTCCGCGGAGGCCCTGGTCGCGCAGGACCCATACACGCAGCTCGACGTGACCAAGGACCGCGACCTGAAGGAATGGAAGATCACGATCGGTCTCCCGGACTGACCGCGTCAGTGTGGAAAGGCCCGGGGAGTGCGGTGCGCGCCCCGGGCCCGGAACTCCTCGATGCGGCTCCACACCTGCCGCATGCCGACGGTGTCCTCGATGCGGTCGAGGTAGAGGTTCTGTTTCGCCAGCCCCGGCAGGTCGAAGCTGAAGTAGACCGCCATGAGCGGGTTGACGAACAGCACGCTGTCGCGGGTGCGGCGCGTGAACGGCACGTTGCCGTGGCGCCCGTCGAGCGCGGCGGCGATCTGCCCGTTGACGATGCTCGGCCGCAGCGGCGTCAACGCCTGGGCGTGCGCGACCGCGGCACGGTACCGGGCGGCCTCGGCGGACCGGCTCGGCACGGAGAAAGCGCCGAGGTACGCCCCGGCCGCGTCCAGCTCCGCGATGTTCTCCAGGACCTGCGTGTGGTTGACACCGTGGTAGGCGTCGATCCCGAATCCGATGCAGGCCACGAGCCGCACGGGCACGGCGTCGAGCCCCGCCACGGCGGCGAGGCTGGTCATGTCCTCCGCCGGCGTGCCCAGCGCGGCCTCGTCACCGCGCAGGAGGATGTCGGTGCCGCCGTCGACGAGCACGACCGCGTCGATCCCGAGTCGGTCGACCAGCGTCGTGTACGCCGCCCGCAGCGGTCGGACACCGGTCTGCGGGAACGCGTACACGGTCGAGGGCAGGTTGTCGGTCTCCAGCCACACCGACAGCGCGCGTTCGGGAAAGTAGTCGTCGAGGCCCTTCGTGGCGGGGGTGACCGCGGCGATGTTCTCGTCCAGCCAGACGTCGGGATCGAGCAGGTGAAGCTCGGCGAACGACAGGTTGGCCAGGTGGACCCGCTTGCCGTCGGCCATGAGTGACAGGGCGAGCGGCAGGCCGGCGTACACGTCGAACCCACCCCCGGCGCCGGCGATCAGGATGCGCTCGGCCCCTTCGAGGGCGGTGAACAAGGCGTTGGTCTTGATCTCGTGGCTCCTCGTCTAGGCCAGGCCGAATCAGGGCAGGCAGGGCGCCAACCCGTCGACGGCCGTCTCGCCGCCGTGGCGCCACCGCTCGGCGGTCAGCCGCACGTGCTGGAGCCGGAAGACGCCGGTGGTCGAGTCGCTCAGGCTGACCCCGTTGTCGGTGTAGCCGAGGCGCTTGGAAACGCCGAGCGAGGCCGCGTTGTCGTGGCGGGCGGAGCTGATCGCGGCCAGCGCGCCGAGGTGGTCGAAGGCGAGCCCGAGCACGGCCAGCCGCATGGACACCCCGAGGCCCCGCCCCCTGACCGTGGGGACGAGCCAGGACCCCGAGTCGACGGTACGCAGGGTCGGAAAGTCCTCGGCCTCCAACGACTGCACACCGACGAGGGTTCCCTGATGTTCGACGGCGAAGTCGAGCTGCCACTTCGCGGGCGACCAGGTCCCGAGCGACCGCCAATGGCTCTGATAGACGAGCCGGGCACGGTTGGCCGCGAGGTCGAGACCGTCCAACATCTCGGCACGCGGGTCGTGCTCGTAGTCGTCGGGCTGGATCGCGGCGAGCAGCGGCAGGTCGTCGTCCCGCACGGGCCGCAGCCCCACGTCACGACACCGCAACCGAAGCCCGAACAACGGCCAGTGCGAATCACCCATGCCGGCGAGTCTCGCACCGCCCGCTCACGCCCCGCACGCGAGATTCACGCACCTGTGACGACGACCAGGACGACGGACGCGGCAACCGTCGCACGCGCGACCATCGCGCCGCGCGGGTCGAACCAACCGGCCAACGCGAGCGCTGCTCCCCACGGCAGCGAGTAGGTCAACGCGTACTGGCCGACGCTTGTGATGTCCGCGTCGCGGTAGGTCGCACCGAGCAGGAGCGGCACACCGACCGCCACCACGACGCCGAGGACCACGGATCGAGGTCGCGCCGGTCGCAGGAGGATGCGCCAGTCGCCGGGTGCACGCCAGAGCAGCCCGACGGCGACGCAGGTAGCGACCGTGGCGCAGAGAGCGACCGAGGCAGCGAACGTAACCACGGTCGCGAGGTTGTGCGACGCCATGCCGGCAGCACCTCTGGCGTTGAACCAGTCCCGGACGGCCACGACGCCATAGCCCGCGACCTGTGCGGCCACGATCGCCGCCACCAGCGCGGACTCGCGGACCCACGCCGGTCGTCGTGCGATTACCAGCCCGCACCCGACCAGCGCGGCCAACATAGGCCACACCGCCGCCGGATAGATCCAGTCGAGCGGCATGCCGAGGGTGTGGATCTTCGTTTCGTCCCGGTCCGGCACAGCGGCCGAGCCGGCGGCGCCCAGCGCGCAGACCACGATCAGGCCACCGGCCAGCGACGTCGTCACCGACAGTTCGCGCCGCGCCTCCCGCGTCATCTCCATACCGGGACTAACGGCCCGCTGTGCGATCCTGTCGCGGCCGGCGATCGTCAGCTGGCCATTTCCGCGGTTGTCGCCAGGGTCCTGCTGCTGTTTCGCCGGCTCGGCTCGCTCGCCTGGAATAGGCGCTCAAAAGCGGGTGGCCCGAGTGTCACATTCGGCGTCGCGGCGGTGCTATCTGGGTGTGGACGTTGACGTGCTGGTCGGGTGGAAGGGCGGCGTAGTGGTGTCGAGGCCCCAAGCCGTTCGGGCCGACCTCGAACAGGTGTTCCGATCCGCGTATCCCCGGGTCGTGGCCGTCGCGGCTCGGGTGCTCGGGTCCCGGAGCGAGGCCGAGGACGTCGCTCAGGAGGTGTTTCTGACCTTCGGGCGTTCGGCCGTGCCGGCCGGAGAGGCGCTCGGCTGGCTGTCCGTCGCCGCCGCCCACGCCGCGCTCAACCACCTGCGGACCGGGCGCCGGCGGGCGGCGCGCGAGGTGGCCGCCCGTGACAGCGCGAGCTCCGTGCCGGACGTCGCCGACGCGGTGGTCACCCTCGACGAGCGTCGCCGGGTGCGCGCGGCGTTGGCGCGCCTGCCCCGCAAGCAGGCCGTCGCCCTCGTCCTGCGGCACAGCGGCCTCAGCTACGCCGAGGTCGCCGCCGCTCTCGATCTTTCGCCCGGCAGCGTCGGCACCACCGTGCGGCGCGCCGAGGCCGCCCTCAGGGAGGAGTTGAACCGTCATGCGTCATCCGAATGACGGCACGCTGCGCCGGCTCCTGGACGAGCCCGCCGGTGTCGCCGACGCCGACCGTGCCCACGTCGCCGGCTGCCCGCGGTGCCAGGCGGGACTGGCCGCGGTCCAGCGGGATGCGGACGTCGCGAGCGCCGCGCTGCGTGATGAGCCCGGCGTCGATGTCGACGCCGGCTGGGAGCGGCTGTCGGCGACGCGGGCACGACCCGGCAAAGCAGCCGCGCGCCGTTGGCGCCTGCGCAGTCCGCTGGTCGCCGCGATCGGGGTCGCCGCCCTGCTGGCCGGGGCCAGCGCCGCGGCCGCGGGTGACTGGCTCCAGATCTTCCGCACCGAGCGGATCGCGCCGGTCACCGCGCCCGAGGCCGACCTGATCAAGCTGCCCGAGCTCGACGAGTTTGGTGAGCTCGTGCCGATCGAGCCGATCCGCATCCGCCAGGTCGCCGACGCCGACGCCGCGGCCAAGGCCACCGGGCTGGTCGTGCCGCGGGTGACCGACCTGCCCAAGGGGGTCAGCGGTCAGCCGACCTACCACGTCGGCGCGCGGGCGAGTGCGCTGTTCACCTACTCGGCCGAGCGGGCGGAGCAGACCGCGCGCGCCAAGGGCCAGACCCTGCCGCCACCGCCGCCCGGTCTGGACGGCAGTCAGTTCCGGCTGACCGCCGGTCCCGGTCTGGCCGCCGTGTGGGCGGAGGGCCGCCCCGTGCCCGGTCTCGTCGTGGCCCGCGCGGTGACGCCCACGGCGTACTCCACCGGATTCCCCTTCGAAACCGCCCGCGACTATCTGCTGTCGCTGCCCATCCTGCCGGCGAACGTCGCCGCGCAGCTACGGAACTTCTCACCGGAGGGTACGACCTTGCCGCTGTTCATGTCGGTCGAGCACATGACCAGCACGGCCACCGACGTCGGTGGGGTGCCGGCCACGTTGCTCACGTCACGGGACCGCACGATGGCCGCCGTGCTCTGGTTGGACGGCACCGTCGTGACCGCGGTGGCCGGCCCGCTGCGCGCCGACGAGGTGCTCGCGGTGGCCCGCGGGATGGGTTCACGATGACCGCCGTCGAGCAGGTCCTGGCACCCAGCGCCGCCGTCTGGTGCTCGGGCCTGCGCAAGCGCTACCGCAAGCGGACGGCCGTCGACGGCGTCTCGTTCACGGTCGCCCGGGGCGAGGTGCTCGGGCTGCTCGGCCCGAACGGGGCCGGCAAGACCACCGTGATCAAGATGCTGCTCGGGCTGGTCCGCCCGGACGCGGGGGAGGTGCTGCTGCTCGGCCGGCCCTCCCGCGACCCGCGCTCCCGGGCCAAGGTGGGCTATCTGCCCGAGCTGTTCCGCTACCAGCCGTGGCTGACCGCGGCCGAGGTGCTCGACCTGCACGTCCGGCTCGCCGGCGCCTCCGTGCCCGTGGCCGAGCGCCGTGAGTGTCTCGCCCTCGTCGGCCTCGCGGACCGGGCCGGCGACCGGGTCGGCGGCTTCTCCAAGGGCATGCAGCAGCGCCTGGGGCTCGCCGTGGCGCTCGTGGCCCGACCGGACTTCGTCGTCCTCGACGAGCCGACCAGCGCCCTCGACCCGATCGGTCGCGCCGACGTGCGGGACCTGCTGCTCTCGCTGCGGTCCCGGGGCGTTGCCGTGCTGCTCAACTCGCACCTGATCGGCGAGGTGGAACGCGTCTGCGACCGGGTGGTCATCCTCGACAAGGGGCGAATCGCCGCCGCCGGCACGCTCACCGAGTTGCTCGGGCAGCGCGAGCTCAGGCTGCGCCTCGACAAGGTGGACGACGCCGCGACGGCCCGGCTCGCCGCGGCCGGCGAGCTCACCCGCGACGGCGACCTGTTCACGGTCGCACTCACCGAGGACCCGGGCACCGTGCCGGACCTCGTCGCCGACCTGGTCGAGCTCGGCGTGCGGGTGCACGCCGTCGAGCCAGGGCGGATCAGCCTCGAGGAGCGCCTGCTCGACATCCTGCGTACCGGCACCGAGGAGCACCGATGATCGTCCTGTCCGTGGCCGCCCTGACCCTGCGGGAGGCGGCCCGCCGCAAGGTGCTGCGGGCGCTGGCCGTGATGACCCTCGTGCTGCTGGGCCTCAGCGCCTGGGGCTTCTACCGGCTCGACGCCGAGTTCGGCGGGCTCACCAGCGGCGAGGCCAGGCTCGCGGCGTCCATTGTGCTCAATTTGGTGATGTTCGGGTTCAGCCTGATCGCCGCGCTCGGCACCGCGTTCCTGGCCGGTCCGACGCTGTCCGGCGAGATCGAGTCGGGTGCCGCCTTGGCGATGCTGGCGCGCCCGGTGCGGCGCGGCTCGGTGCTGGTCGGCAAGTGGCTGGGCCTGGCGGTGTTCGGCAGCGGCTTCGTCGCCGTGGCCGGGCTGGCCCAGTTCCTGATCGTCTGGTTCACCTTGGACTACTGGCCGCCGGCGCCGGTGACCGGGTTGGCGTTGCTCGCGGCGCAGACCACCGCGTTGCTCACCCTCGGGCTGCTGCTGTCGGCCGTCATCTCCCCGATGGCCTCGGGCATCGTCGCGGTCGGCCTGTTCGGCGCCACCTGGATCGCCGGTGTGGTCGGCGGGGTCGGGCAGGCGCTCAACAACGAGAGCGTGGAGCGGATCGGCGCGGTGTCGCGGGTGCTGCTGCCGACCGACGGCCTGTGGCGCGGCGCCATGAACGCCTTCCAGGACCCCGCCGTGCTGCTGAGCCTCGGCCCGGGGATGAAGGGGCACCCGTTCATGAGCGAATCCTCGCTCACCTGGACCTATCTGGCGTGGACGGCCGTCTGGGTGGCCCTCGTGCTGGGTCTGGCCGGGCTCGCCTTCCAGCGGCGGGACCTGTGAGGCAATCCGCCCCGGAGGCGGCGGCGAATAAGGGTTAGGCGCGATGCGATCGGCTCGCCGCCCCGGACGGGATTGCGAGGCGGACGATGGTCGCGAACCGCTTCAACCGCTGTCTGGCCACGCTGGGAATGGTGGCCGGCCTGGCCTTCGCTGCGGTGGACATCGCGCACGGACTGCACGTGGTGCAGTTGAACCTGTGCAACAGCGGCTGGGCCGGCTGCTACACCGGCCGCGCGGTCGATCCGGGTGCCGCCGTCTCCTTCCAAGCCCGCCGTCGACCGGCGCGTCGGCGACCCGATCCGGTGCCGCGACGGCGAGCCGTACGGGATCGGGCTGCTCGTGAGACGGCCGACCGATCGCGTCGCGCGCGGGGGCACGTACCCCGTGCAGGATCTGATCGCGCCGGCAGTGCCGGCACTTCTTCACCACGGTGGCGGCGGCGTTCCCGGGCCGGGTGGTCGTCGGCGGCGACTTCAACCTCGGAAGCCTGTCGACCTGCCTGCCGAGCGCCTACGCGGACGGCTCGGACGGCGGCCTTCAGCACGTGGCCGTCGCCGGCGCGGGTGGACCGAGCTGGCGCACCGTCATCGACATGGCCGGCACGACGGACCACCCGGCGCTGTCGGTGACGCTGGCAGGCTAGACCAGCTTGCCCAGCACGCCTTCGAGGGTGCCGGGCTTGAAGTCCTTCACCTCCACCTCGTCCGGGGTGTACCCGCGCTTCTTGAGCCAGTGCTGGAGGTTCTCCAGGTCGTCCCTGGTCGCGATGTGACGCCGTGTGACGCCGTTGCCGACGTACACCTTCGTGTCGCCAGTCTCCTGGGCGATGATGAGCCTCATGTCGTCCTCCGGGAGTCGGCGGCGGTCCACGAACGGGTTGTAGCGGCCGATGCTCTTGGCGATCCAGTCGGTGCGGACCGACTCGTGAATGTGGTCGAAATGGTCGTCGGCATCGGCGGGCTGCCAGTCGTTGCGGACGCTGTAGCTCTTGGCCCGCCAGATCAGATACTTCGTCCACGGCCGTCGACCGGCTTTGCAGTCCTCGAGCCACCGTTTGAACAACGTCGCGCAGTCGACGCCGCCAATGCCGTCCATGTAGTCGATCGCGCACACCACATAGCCGTCCGGTTTCGGTGGCAGCGCATCCGGCCACGCCGTGAACGAGAACGGCGTGTGGTCCTCGGGAAACGAGCTTTCCAAATGGGAGGCGTTGGTCTGGATTCCGCCTTTGGTGAGTTTCAGCGCGGGAACACCGACCACCGCGTTCGGGTGAGCGGCCTTGAGCAGCACCTTGGTCTCGGCGATGGGGCGGGCGTCCCGCCATGGCCGGCCATCTTGGACCCATTTGTGGAATGCGGCAGTGGCCACGGGACCTCCTTCGCCTCGAGACAGAATGCGCGGCGCTGACCGGTGTGGCAACCACCATCGGCGGTTCGTCGGGCGCCCCGTCCACCGATCTCATTAATCCCAATGAGGGACAGTCGCGGCGAATTCGAATTCCCCATGAAAATGGGCCGACTAGTCTGGCTGCGCCGGCGAAGGAGTGGAGATGGCCGATTCACCAAAGGTGCCACCGCAGCGGCGATCCGCGGCACCGCCTGTCGCCCTCTTCCTGCCCGGGATCCGCAAGTCGCCACGCAACTCGGCGGCCCGCGTCGCCGAGTTGATCGCCATCAAGGCCAGCAAAGGCCCCGGCACGTACGCGGCACAGGAGCTCCCCAGCGCCAGCAAGCGCATGACCGAGGGCCGACGGATCGTCGACGCGTCCGGCGGCGTGGTTCTCGACATCTACACCGTCGACTACCATGCGGCGCTGGACCTGCCCGACGCGTCCGGCACCGGCGTGACACAGAGCCTGCGCCGGTTCGGAAGGGCGCTGGGGCATCTGCTCGGCGCCGTGCTCATGCTGCTGTCGGCCCGCAAGCGCGCGAAGTCCACCGTGGCCAAGCTCCAACTCGTCATCGGGCTCGGCGCGGTGGTCCTGCTGATGCTGTCCGCGGTGTTCACCGGGCTGGCGATCCTGGTCGCGCTCGGCATCTGGAACGAGCCCGACGTCCCGGACACCGCCGCGGACGCGCTCGCGCTCGGCGGCACCGCCCTGACGACGTGGCTGTTCTTCAGCGTGCGGCCCGCGGTCGCCCGCGGTGCCAAGCTGCTCGAGCAGGTGCTGGCGTACGCGCAGGACGAGCGGCACGCCGCCGGCGTCACCGGCCTGGTCGACAGCGCCCTCGACGACCTGCTGGAGAAGGACCCGGGTCGGAAGGTCCACCTCGTCGGCTACAGCATCGGCGCGCTCATCGCGATGGACTTCGCCTTCCCGCGCCGGTCGTTGGCGCAGCCGCTGGACCCTCGCCACCGCACGTCCGTCGCCGGCCTGGTCACCATCGGCTGTCCGCTCGACTTCGTGCGGCTCTACTTTCCGACCTACGCCGACGACCGCGAGCAACGCGTGCCGGACCTGCCGTGGACGAACATCTACATCCCGGCCGACATCCTCGCCTCGAACATGGTGGACGGCGACGACTACGGGTACGCCCCGGCGGGGGAGCAGGGTCGCGACGTCGTGACGGTGGCAGGTGCGCGGCCCGTGTGCCGTCGCTACACCAGCCAGACGCTGACCTATCGCAACGTCTGGACGCGCACCGGCCTGCTGACCCACGCCGGCTACTGGGACGATCCCGAGCGCGAGAACTGCCTGCACCTCGTCATGCGCCAGATCTGCCCGTCGACGCTCGCGGACGCCGCGCCCGAGCCCGTTGCCGGCGGTTGGCCGCGATGACACGTGGGGGAGGATCCCCACATGAGCTTGGCCTATACCTCGACACCGGGCGACCGGGCGGCGCGGCTGCGGGCCGACCCCGAGTGGGTCGCCGAACGGTTGCGTGCCGGCGATACCCGGATCATCCCGATGTGGCGTGACCGGCCGCTGCTGACGGCCGACGGTCTCCCGGTCACGCTGGACGTCGGCGCGGCACCGGGGGAGACCGCGCTGCTGAGCGTCGACGGGACGACGGCCGTCTTCGCCGCCGACCTCAGCGGCGTCGACGAGGCCGAGGCGCTGCGCCTCACGGCCGCACACGCCACCGCGGACCTGCGGAGTCTGGCGAGCGCGTTGCCAGATCCGGTGCTGGCGACCTTGGCGTACGCGCGCGGCCTGCTCCACTGGAACCGCCACGCCCGGTTCTGCGGCTCGTGCGGCGGCCGGACCGAGAGCGGCCAGGCCGGCCATGTCAGGATCTGCACCGGCTGTGGGCGCGAGCTGTTCCCGCGCATCGAGCCCGCGATGATCGTGCTGGTCGAGCGGTCGGACCGGTGCCTGCTCGCCCGCCACGCCGGCGCCGGCCCGGACGGCTTCTCCCTGCTGGCCGGTTTCGTCGAGATCGGCGAGAGCCTCGAGGGCGCGGTGCGCCGCGAGGTCGCGGAGGAGGCCGGCGTGACGGTCGGCGCGGTGACGTACCGGGGCTCGCAGGCGTGGCCGTTCCCGGCCGGCCTGATGATCGGGTTCCTCGCGACGGCCACCTCCGACGCGATCACGGTGGACGGCGAGGAGCTGCTGGAGGCCCGCTGGTTCACCCGCGCCGAGGTCGTCGCCCGCATCGTCGACGGCCCAGGCTCAGGCCCGGTGGACTCCATCGGCGGCCACCTGCTGCGGTCGTGGGCGGGTCTGTAGCGCTCAGCGCATCTCTTGGGCCGCTGAGACAGGGTGGTCAGGACGCCGGCTCCGAGCGGGTCAGCATGTGCGCTTCGCGCATCCGGCCGTCTGCGGCGAACCGGCCGAAGAAGTGCACGTCGAGCGCGAAGCGACGGCCGCGGTCCTCGACGTGCATGGTGTAGCGGGCGGCGATCCGATCCGCCTGTGCCACCGCCTCGTGCACCTCCAGCCGGGTGCTGGGCCGGCGTTTGCGGATCGGCCGGGTGTGTGCGATCAACTTCTCCCGGTCCATCCGGTGACCGTCGGCGACCTGGACGACGTCGGGGGTGTGGAACCGGTCGACGATCGCCGCGGCGTCCTCGTCGCTGTGCAGGATCGCCTGGCCGAACGAGGAGAAGAAGTCGAAGACGAACCGCTTCGGGTCCGCGCCGAACACCGTCATGCCCCACCTCCGCTATCTTTGACACCTGTAAGATATCCACGATCGCCAACCTTTACAAGGTGTAAAGATTGCCCAATCACCGATCCGACGCCCGGCGCCGTCGACTGTCCATCCTGGATGCCGCCGTCGAGCTGCTGAACGCCCCGACGGACCCCAGCCTGGAGGCCATCGCCGCGGCGGCCGGCGTGACCAGGCAGACGGTTTACGCGCACTTCCCGTCCCGTGAGGTGCTGCTGGCCGCCGCGCTGGAGCGGGTGACCGCCGAGGCGATGACCGAGCTCGACGCGGTGGACCTCGACGCCGGCCGCGCGACCGACGCCCTCCTGCGCCTGCTGGACACGAGCGCCCGCGTCGCCGCCCAGCACCGGCTGCTCTTCCAGCGCACCACGGCCGTCCCCGTGACCCCCGCGCAGGACCAGGAGCGCCACGAGCCGGTTGCCGCCCGGCTCAACCGCGTGATCAGCCGCGGCCAGCGCTCCGGCGAGTTCGACGACCGGCTGCCCGCGGGTTGGCTGGCCACCCTCACCATCCGGATCGGCCACGCCGCCGCGGAGGAGGCCGACGCGGGCCGGATGTCTCGCACCGACGCGGCCGCGGCACTCCGGGTCAGCCTCCTGCGCCTGCTCGGAGCATCGTCATCCGACGAGCAGTGAGCAGTGGTGACGCACTCCCTAATAGGTGGGCACCGGCTCGCGGCTCCGAAGCCACGCCGGCGGCACGCGTCGCGACGATCCCGCCGACGATGGCCGCGGTGGTGTCGACGTCGCCGCCCGCCTCGACGCAGGCCGTGACCGCGGCGGCGTAGTCGTCGAGATGCGTCGCGGCGACCCCCGTTGCCCATGGACCCGCTGCCGTCGAACGCGGCCCATCGACGGTTAGGCGGCGACCCAGGCCCGGAACCCTTCCCGCCAGCTCGGGTAGCGCGGCTCCCAGCCCAGCTCCGCCCGCGCCTTGGCGTTGGAGCAGCCGCGGGCCTCGGTCATCTGCGTGACGACGAACTCGCCGGCCAGCACGCGGCCCAGCCAGGCCGGCACCCGCATCGGCGGTTTCGCTCCCGTCAGCTCGGCCAGGTACGGCAGCCACTCCGAGACCGGCGCCGGCTCGTCGTCGGCGACGTTGTAGACGCCCGGCGCGCCGCGTTCGACCGCCGCCTGCGTCGCCGCCGCGCCGTCGCTGGTCTCGATGAACGACCAGACGCCCGTACCGCCGCCCACCACCGGCATCTGTCGCTTCCGGACGGCGGTGAGCATCGGGTCGACGGCGGGATCGCCGCCGTAGAACGTGCCGTAGCGCAGCACGACGCCCTCCGGCACCGCGCGCGGCACGGTCGTGTCCACGTAGCGGATCGCGGCCATCGCCTGTGCCGCCGAAGGGACCGGCCGCGGGTCGAGGTCGTCCTCCTCTGTCTTCACCGGGCCGCCGGAGCGCGCGTAGACGAAGTTGTGGCCCTGCGCGACGACCCGGCGGGTGCCGGCCCGCTCGGCGGCGGCGAGCAGGTTGTCGGTGCCGCGCGTACGCAGCTCGTTGGTGGCCGCGAACTCCTGGTCGAGCTTGCGCAGGCTGTGTGCGTTGGCCAGCGCGGTCATCTGGTGCACGATCACGTCCGGCGCGGCGGCCACCACCGCCGCGATCACCGCCTCGCGGTCGAGGCCGTCCACGACCACCGGTTCGGCGCCCGCTTCCCGAAGCCTGTCGACCTTTTCCTGCGTACGCGTGGTCGCGGTGACCTGATGCCCCGCACCCACCAGCCCTGGCACGAGGTGCTGACCGAGTGCGCCGGTCCCGCCGGTGACGAAGACTCGCATGGGGTCCGCTTTCCCGTCACGCACCGCGTCAACCGGCCCCTGCGTCAGGTTTTATGCGATGTTTGTCGGGTTCCAGGGAGCCGGGACGGCCGGGTGGCCGGTGAGCTCCAGAACGGCGTCGGAGGTCCGCGACCACCGGCCCTGGCGGATCGACGCGAACATCGAGCAGTAGGCGTAGACCCACCACGGCTCCTCGCCGAGCCGCGCGAGCGTCGCCGCGAACTCGGCGGGGCTGGCGTCGGCATAGCCATATCCGGCCGCCTTCGCGACCTCCGCGACCGGCAGGCTCTCCGGCCCGGTCACGTCGTGGTGGCCGTTGGTGGGCTCGCGCATCGCCAGCGCGGCCAGGCACCGCGCCACGTCGTCGCGGGCGACCAGCGAGATCCGGCCGTCGCCGGCGGGCAGCGCGACCGAGTCGGTGCCGGCGCTGGCCTGGCGCAGCAGGTCGAGGAAGAACTCGGCATAAAGACCGGCCCGGGCGATCGAGTACGGGATGTCGCCGGCCCGCAGGAGCCGCTCGGTGTCGCCGTTGGTGAACGCGTAGCAGAACGGCGAGTCGAGCGCCACGTCCAGCCCGCTGAGCAGCACGACGTGCTCGACCCCGCGGTCGGCGGCAGCCGCGAGGACGTTGCGGTGGTGCACGACCACCCGGGCGGCCTCGCCGTCGCTGGACACGAACACGAGCCGCCGCACGCCGTCGAGCGCGGCGCGCAGGGCGACCGGGTCGTCATAGGGCGCCGTGCGGCTCGACAACGCCACCACCTCGTGCCGACCCGACTCGGAGAGCAGCCGCACCACCTCGCCGCCGACCCGGCCGGTGCCACCCGTGACAGCGATTCTCATCCGTATAGAACTACCAGGCGCTGGCGCCGCCCTCGACGGCGTAGTTCGCGCCTGTGATGAAACCCGCCCGGTCCGAGGCCAGGAAGACCGCGAGCTCCACGACCTCCTCGGGCTTGGCGAACCGCTTGAGCAGCGTCTTGGCGGTGATCGCGTCGCGGGCCGCCTGGTTGTCGCCGAGGTCGCGGTCTGCGGCCGGGGTCAGTGTCGGGCCGGGGCTGATCGTCACCGCCCGGATCCCCACCCTGGCGCCTTCCAGGGCCAGCTGGCGGGTCATACCGATGATGCCGGCGTTCGCCGCGCAGTGACCGACCATCGGCGGGTTCTCGCCGGCGATCATGCCGGCCATCGAGGCCGCGTTGATGATCACACCGCCGCCGCGCTTGACCAGGTGCGCCCACGCGTACTTCGAGACGAAGAACGGGATGTCGAGCTCGCCGGCGATCGTGTAGCGCCAGTCCTCGACCGAGAAGTCGGGCATCGGCCCGAAGCGCAGCGCGGCCGCGTTGTTGTAGACGACGTCGAGGCCGCCGTACGCGCCGGCGGCCTGCTCCACGAACCGGTCGACCTGCTCGGGGTCGGTCAGGTTCACGGGTGCGACGCCGGTCATCTGCCCGCCGGCGCGCCGGACGAGCTCGACCGTCTCGTCGTTGCCAGCGACGTTGAGGTCGCAGCCGACCACCTTCGCTCCCTCGCGGGCGAAGGCCAGCGACGCCACGCGCCCGATGCCGCTTCCGGTGCCGGTGATCAGCACTACCTTGTCGTCGAGAGTCGCCATCGTGGTGCTCAGTCCTCCCACTCGCGGCCCGGGGGAGCGCCTTCGCACCACGCTACGCCGGCCGTCGGTGGCGGCGGATCGAACGTGTGTTTCTGTGGCGGGCGGGGCAGGAGGAGCTAACGGCGCACGGCCAGCACGAGCTCGGCCGACTCGAGCAGGGTCTGGCGCACCAGGGAGTCGGGCACGTCGCCGAGGGTCGCGCCGGCGGTCAGGGCCACGCGGAGCAGGTCCAGCACGACGACCGCGCGGATTCTGGCCACTTGCGACGGTGCCGGGCCGGCGAGCCAGTCCCGCAGGCGCCGGTTGGTCTCCACCACGTCGTCGATCAGCGGTGCCAGCGCCGGCAGGATGCCCGCCGTGTCGCGCAGGAACAGGTTCGCGACGGTACGGTGCGCCAGCAGCGTGTCGACGCACCGGCACAGGGTCCGCCGCACCGTCTCGGGGGAGTGCGGGCTCGCCTCGGCCGCCAGGACGACCTCGCGCCACTGGGTGAGCAGCGGTTCGACGACCGCGACCAGCAGATCCTGTTTGGACGCGTAGTGGTAGTAGAGCGACGCCTTGGTGATGCCCACCCGGTCGGCGATCTCCCGGAGGCTCGCCGTCGCGTACCCCCGGTCGGTGAAGAGAGCGAGCGCCTGCTCGCGAATCCGGTCGCGGGTCGCGTCCACCTGTCACCCTCTTCGCTCAGCCGGCTCTCAGCGCGGCCCGGCGAGAATAACGGGCGGCGCGGGGTGGCGCACCCGGCGTACGCTCTGTCACCTACCGTCCGGCAGGTTGGGGGGAACGATGTTCGAGCGGTTGGGGCGCTTCGTCGTCTACAAGCGATGGTGGGTGATCGTCGCCTGGTTGGCGGCCGCCGCGGCCTCGGTGGTCTTCGCGCCGTCGCTGGTCACGACGTCCGACCAGGCCAACTTCCTGCCGAACAGCTACGAGTCGATCCGGGCGACCGAGATCTCGCAGGGTGCCTTCGGTTCGTCCGACGGCGCCACCGCGACCGTCGTGGTCAAGCGCTCCGACGGCGGTGAGCTGACCGAGGCCGACCAGGCCACCGTCGGCCGGCTCGCCGAGGCGATCTCCGCGGCCGGCATCGACAAGGTCACGGGCGCCGTCACCGCGCCGCAGGCCGTCTCGCCGAACCGGCTCGTCCAGCTCGTCACCGTCGGTCTCGGCGACAACCCGCAGGACCCGGCGCTGACCGCCGCGATCAGAGAGATCCGCACCGCCAGCGACCCGGTGCTCGCCAACACCGGTCTCGAACGCCTGGTCACCGGCGACATCGCGATGTACGCCGACAACGAGGACGCCTTCAACGACGCGCTCGTCATCGTCGGTGCGGCCACCCTGATCCTGATCGTCGTGCTGCTGCTGATCATCTACCGCAGCCCGCTCGCCGCGATCCTGCCGCTGATCACGGTCGGCATCGTCACCGTGGTCTCCACCGGGCTGATCGCCACGATGGCCGACGTGTTCGGCATGGACGCCGACCCGTCGATCGAGATCATTCTGACCATCGTGCTGTACGGCGTCGGCACCGACTACATCCTGTTCCTGCTCTTCCGCTTCCGGGAGCGGCTGCGCGCCGGTGACGAGACGAAGCCGGCCCTCGTCACCTCGGTGCACCGCGTCGGCGAGGTGATCGCGTCCGCCGCCGGCGCCATCGTGATCGCGTTCCTCGCGCTGCTGCTCGCCGTCTTCGGCGCGTTCCGCAGCCTCGGCCCGGCGCTGGCCATCGCGGTCGTGGTGATGGGCCTGGCCGCGGTCACGCTCGTGCCGGCCATCGTGTCGCTGTTCGGCACCGCCGTCTTCTGGCCGTCCAAGAGCTGGAAGCGCACCCCGAAGGGCACCACCTTCCAGCGTCTCGGCCGGTTCACCGGCCGCCGGCCCGCGGTCGTCGCGCTGGTCTCCGGCGGGTTGATGGTCGCACTGGCGGCGGGCGCCCTGTTCATGAAGACCGACTACGACCAGAACGCCCAACTGCCCGGCGGCACGGAGTCGGCCGAGGGCTACGAGGCGTTGCAGGCCGGCTTCCCGGCCGGCGCACTGGCGCCGACGCAGGTCATCCTCCAGGCCGACGGCGACGGCCGGATCGACGCGGCCTCGCTGCCCGCCGTGGCCGACCGGCTGCGCGCCGTGGCGGGCGTCGGCAGCATCATGCCCGGCCCGCAGGGCAGCCCGGCGACGCTGAGCGAAGACGGCTCGGTCGCGCGGTTCGACCTGCTGCTGGCCGGCAGTCCGTACTCGAACGAGGCCCTGGCGCTGGCCGGTGGCGAGCTGCGCGACGTGGCGCACGCGGCGGCGCCGCCGGGCACCCGCGCCTACGTCGGCGGGCTCAGCTCCGTCTTCGCCGACATCAAGGACGCCAACGACCGCGACCTGCGGGTCATCTTCCCGGTCGCCGGCCTGCTGATCGCGGTGATCCTCGCGCTGCTGCTGCGCAGCCTGGTCGCGCCGCTCTACCTGATCGTCGCGGTGGTCCTCGGCTTCTTCTCGACGCTCGGCGCCACCGTGATCGTCTTCCAGGGCCTCGCCGACCGGCCGGGCCTCTCCTTCTCGCTGCCGATCATTCTCTATCTGTTCGTGGTCGCCATCGGCACCGACTACAACATCCTGATGATCGCCCGGCTCCGCGAGGAGGCACGGCTCGGCAACGACCCGCGCACCGCCGCCGATCTGGCCGTCGAGCACGCCGGCCCGTCCGTCGGCGCGGCCGGCCTGATCCTCGCGGGCACGTTCGCCTCGATGCTGCTGGCCGGCGTCTCGTTCCTGATGGAGATGGGCTTCTCGGTCTCGGTCGGCATCCTCATCGCGGCGTTCGTGATGGCGATGTTCCTGGTGCCGAGCGTGACGGCACTGGTCGGCCGCCGCGCGTGGTGGCCGGGCCATGGCGACACGGCCGCACCCACCACCGTGGAGGTCGACCGAGCCCCGGACGAGGCGGTGCTGGCGGACCGGCCATAACCCTGGACGGCGCCGATGGGACGCATTGACAAGTGTCGCGGAACCTGGGACACATGTCAGGTCCATCGGCGCCTTCTAGGAAAGAAAGGCTGTATCCGACATGAATTTCCTCTTCGCCGTCATCATCGGCGTGGTCGTCGGGGTGGTGGGTGGGTTCGCCCTGCGGGGCCGGCAGCCCAACGCCGTGTGGCTCGCACCCGCGCTCGCCGTCGCCGGCGCACTGATCGCCGCGCTGCTCGCGTTGATGTTCGGCGACGACCGTGACTACGGCTGGAAAGAGATCACTCTGCAGATCGTGCTGGCCATTGCCGGCGTGGCCGTGACCTACTTCCTCGGCACCCGTAAGCCCTCGGCGACAACCGCTCCGTGACGACCGTGGCGGCCCGAGCCATCGGGCCGCCACTCCTCCGAGCGTGGCATCAAGCCGACCGGGGACGTCGCCGCCCGGACCGTCTGACCGCGTGCCGACGCCGCGGCGCTTGGTCACCGCGGCGTCGGCGTGACGATCACCAGGTGTTGACCTCGAGGTCGATGCCGAGCGGCGGCTCCGGGGGCATCGTCGCGGTGGTCAACACGCTTCCGTTCCGGTCGAGGGCCTCGAAGGTGAGGTCGGGAGCGTCCGGCGCGTCGACGACCGCGGCCTGGCCGCTCACGTCCGCCGTGTCGATGACCGCGCCGGCGCGTATCGCCCGCACCCGGGTCGCGCCGTCGGGCACGACGACGAGTACCGACACGCTCTCCCCGAGCCGGACGGGCAGCGCGGCGTCCGGGTCCTTCGGGTCGGCGGGCAGCATGCGCCGCACTCCGGTGCCGATGCTGCCATTCGGTTGCTCGGCCGCGTACCGGATGTCGACGGCCAGGGACCATCTGTCGCGTATCCACGGCGCCACCGTCATCACGGCACGGCCGTCGAATGAGACGCTGTTGTCGGGCTGTGCTCCGGTGATCTCGCCACCCCACACGACGCGGGCCGGACCGGTCGCGAGGTTGCGGCCCTCCCAGGTCGCGGAGTGGAGGGCGTCGCGGGCCGCGGTTTCGTCGACCGGGCCGCGGGCGCCCCGCAGTGCGGCGTCGACCTGGTCGTCGGTCAGCGGCTCCTCGCCCGGGATCGGTCTGGCCGGCCCGGCCTCCTTCACGACGCCGGCACACACCACGCGCCACCATTCGGAGCGTTCGGTGTCGCGGGTGCGCAGCACGTAGGACCCGGTGGGCTCCGGCGTCCACACGTCGAGCGCGGGCAGGGGCGCGCTCTCGACGACACACTCGGCCGGAGCCACCGCGAGGGCGACATCGGCGACCGCGTTGCTGTCCTGGCCGCCGAAGTTGGTCAGCTCCGAGAACGGATCGAGCCCGTCGCCGAGGGCGGCAGTCGACGCGCTGACGAGTTCCGCCGCCGAGGCGCCCGGCGGGGCGGTGAACCAGCCGCTGGCGTTCGTCCACTGCCTGACCGGGTCCGGCGTCGCGAGGTGGAACGCCACGAACGCGACCCGCGCCCGATCGACGTCGTCGAGATAGATCACGTTGACCTCGGTCACCGGGGCGTTCATCCGGTACGCGCCCGCGCGCTGCTGTTCCAGGGCGAGGCGAGCCACCTCGTCGACGTAGGCCGGATTGGCCTCGCCGAACGCCCCGCGGACCGGGGAGAGCCGAAGCCGGTCGCCCCACTCGTTGATGCCCTGGACGGTGGTCTGGTCGGTGATCGTCGAGCCACCCCGGTCGGGAAGCAGGGGGAGGGTGGTCGCCACGACCGCGATCAAGGCGAACGCGGCGCCGGCCGAGACCGCACGCCGCTTCCGGACCCGCGAGCGCCGCGCCCGTAGCCGACCGTACGGGTCAGGTGCCGGCCGCACCTCGTCGGCGAGGTCGACGAGGGCCGCGTGAACGCGTTCGTCCACGGTCATCGCTGGTTTCCCTTCATGAGTTCCTGGTCGCCGAGGGCGACGCGCAGCCGGGCCAGGCCGCGGGACGCGTGGCTCTTCACCGTGCCGACCGGCCAGCCCAACATGGCCGCGACGTCGGCTTCGGGCAGGTCGTCGAGATACCGCAGGACCACCACCACCCGCGTACGCGGCGGCAGTGCGCGCAGCGCCGCGACCATGGCCTGGCGCCGCACCACCCGGTCGGCCGGGTCGTCGCCTCCGTGCTCGGGCAGCGAGGTGCCGACGTGCTCACGCGAGCGGACCCGGTGCCACAGACTGATGTGCTGGTTGGCCATGGTGCGGCGCAGGTACGCGAACGGCTCGTCCACCCTGCTCCAGCGCCGCATGACCTTGAGCAGCGCGGACTGCACCAGGTCCTCGGCGTCGTGCGCGGAGCCCGTCAGCAGGTACGCGATCCGCAACAGGTCGGCGTACCGCAACTCCACGAACTCCCGGAAATCCTCCGCCACCCGTGCTCCCTCTCGGCCGTCGCTACCTTCACGACCCGGGCGGCACCGGAAACGTTGCGGGTCAGTCCGACATTCTCGTGGCGAGCAGGAACCTCAGCACCGATACGGTCGCGGGCACGGTCCTCAGTGGAGATCCGCGCCGCCATGCGGCAGGTTAGCCGGTCGGCGCGTCGTCCGCCGGCTTGGGCTCCTTCGTCTTCTTCGGCTTCTTGGTCGGCTTGGGCGACTTCGACGGCTTGCCGGTGCCATGACCTTGGCCCCAGCCGTTGCCGTTCCCGTTGCCGTTCCCAGGACCCGCGCCGGGAGACCCGGGCGCCCCGGGCGACCCGGGTGCTCCGGGCGACACAGGCGGCGCGGTCGTGGCCGGCGCTTGCGGCGCCACGGTCGGCCGGTCTTCGTGCACGACGCCACCCGGCCGGCCCGGCGCGGGCTGGTCAGAGGTCGGCGGCCGGTTCGAGGACGGCGTCGGCAGTGTCCCCGTCGCGGCGGCGACGGCGAGCCCGCCGCCGGCCAGCACCGCGCCGGCGACCGCGACCTTGACGACGAGCGCACGGCCGACGACGCGGGCCTTGCGCCCGGCCGGCAGCGGCGTCGGAACTCGCGCGGCACGGAACGCCGCCAGCGCGGCCTCCTCGCCGCGTAGCTCCGCCGGCTGGGCCGGGGACCGCAGCGCGGCCAGCGCGGGCGGCAGCGGACCGCCGTCGAGCATCCGCTCGAGCTCCGCGTCGGTGAGCGGTTCGCGATCAGCCATGGTGCTGCTCCAGCATCTCGGCGAGCCGGCGCAGCCCGCGGTAGGCCGCCGTGCGTACCGCGCCGGCTCGCTTGCCCAGCACCCGGCCGGCGCTGACCGCGTCGAGCCCGACCACCACGCGCAGCAGGACCGCCTCGGCCTGGTCGCGGGGGAGGGTCGCGATCAGCGCCAGAGCCCGCTCGGTGTCGATCGCGTCGGTCGCCGCACCCGCGGTGTCCGCGGTGGCGGCGAGCGCGGCCAGGTGCGTCTCCGCGGGCACGGTCTCCGGCCGGCGCCGGACGCGGCGCAGGTGGTCGAGGGCGCGGTGCCGGCCGACGGTGGCGCACCACGCCCGGAAGCCGTCGAGGTCGCCGGTGAACGACGGCAGGTCGCGGCAGACCTGCAGCCAGGTTTCCGAGGCGACGTCCTCGGCGTCGGCACCGACGAGCACGCGCAGGTAGCGCAGTAACCCAGGGTGCACGAGCCGGTACAGCGCGCGGAACGCGTCGTCGTCACCGGCCAGGGCCGCGGTCAGCGGATCCGGTTCGGTGGGCGACGAGCGCCGGGCCGCTAGGACCACGGCATGGAGTCGGGCCGCACGGAACGCTCCTCCCCGAGTGGACGCCGGACGCGTGGTGACGATTCCACCACGACGCCCGGCGCACAACCCGGGGGACCCGGCCATGCCCCTCCGCCGGGTCACAACGGGTCCGCTCAGCCCGGCCCCGGGTCGTGATCCCACGACTGGAACAGCGTCGGAGCGGTGCCCCGTGTCACACGAGCCGTGCGGGGTCGGGGAGCTGCGCACGGCCGGCCGGGTCGCGGAACACCGCCAGCGCCCAGAACAGCAGCGCCATGCCCATCGCGCCGGCGTCGGGGGTGCCGACCGCCCGCTGTCCGACGTACGAGGCCCGCCCCATCCTCGGCAGCAGGTCGGCCGTCGCGCGGGCATGGTCGAACGCCTGGTTGGCCACCATCGTCCAGTCGACCGGCGGCCGGGCGGCGCGCAGGTCGTCGACGGTCGGGCCGAGGCAGTCGAGCATGGTCCGGTCGCCGACGCTGGCCTCGCCGACCCGCGAGATCGCCGCGGTGCCCGCCGCCAGGCCGTCGACCAGCGCGTCGTCGCCCTCACCGCCGCGCTCGAGGCTGCCGCCGACGTCGTTGAACAGCAGCCCGATCAGCGGCCCGCTGGTGCCACCGACCTCGTCGAGGAAGTACGTGGCCGCGGTCTCGAACTCGGTGGCCAGGTCCGCGTCGGTCGGGATGCGGGCGACGGTGCCCCGCAGGCCCTCGCGCAGGTTGTCGCCGTAGTCGCCGTCGCCAGCGGCCTGGTCGAGGCGGGTCAGCTCGCCGTACGCGCTCTCCGTGGCCTCCAGGTAGAGGCTCATCAACATGGCCGACCTCACTTCCGGAGCCCTGTGGTCCAGGCCGGCGCGTCGAACAGCCCGGTCCAGCCGCCGGACGGATGCGTCTCGACGGACGGCTCCAGCATGGTCATGGTGATCGAGAAGCCCTTCATGTCCAGCGCCGGCGTGTACGGCCCGACCAGGCTGCGCTCCACCGCGATGTCCCGCGTCGCGAGCGCGTCGACCGCCTCGGCGAACACGTTGTAGAGCTCGATGTACGTGGTCCCGCCGAGCCCGTTGACGAACAGGAACACCGACCGGCCACCGGGCAGGTGGTTGATCACGTCCTCGACCATCCGGGCGACCAGCTCCTCCAACGACGGCCGGGTGATCGTGTGCTTGGCGCGTTCGCCGTGGATGCCCACGCCGTACTCGAGCTGCCCGGGCTCGAGCGCGAAGCCAGGCTCGCCGGTGACCGGCGACGTCTGCGCGAGCGACGCGACCGCGATGCTGCGCGACCGTCCGACGATCGTCTCGCCGAGGGCGACGAGCTCGTCGAGCCCGGCACCGCGGTCCGCGGCGGCGCCGAGCAGCTTCTCGACGAGCACGGTGGCGCCGGTGCCGCGCCGCCCGGTCGCGGTCTCCTGGCTCTCGGTGGCGACGTCGTCGTCGACCAGCACCCGCGCGACCGGGATGCCGTCGTGCCGCAACCGCTCGGCCGCGATGCCGAAGTTGATCCGGTCACCGGTGTAGTTCTTCACGATGTGCAACACCCCGCCGGGTCCGGCGGCCGCGCGGCTGCCTTCGTACACCTGGCGGTTGTGGGGTGAGGCGAAGACCCGACCGGGCGCGGCCGCGTCGAGCATCCCGCGACCGACCAGGCCGACGTGCATCGGCTCGTGCCCGGAGCC
The DNA here is from genome assembly GCF_040676915.1 of Asanoa sp. NPDC049475. Classification (NCBI taxonomy): domain Bacteria; kingdom Bacillati; phylum Actinomycetota; class Actinomycetes; order Micromonosporales; family Micromonosporaceae; genus Asanoa; species Asanoa sp. NPDC049475. Next base: position 447,353 of record NZ_JBFAPY010000002.1, read on the forward strand.
GCCACCGGAGAGCAGCCCGACCTGCCGGCGCGGATCCCGGTCGACCGAGCGGACGTAGACGGGATCGGTGCTCAGCTCGACCACGTCGGCATGGTCCCGCGCGAAGCCGAGCAGCGCCCGGTCGACGTACTCGTTCTTGGAGGCATAGAAAGGTTCCGCCATCGGCCTTCTCGATTCCTGGTCGGTATCGGTCACCGGTGCGTTCCCCCCATCATGCGACGGCCGCCGCCGCCCGTCCGGGGATCGGCCGCCAACCGGGGGTGATCTCCACGGCGAAACGGCGCACGGAGGGCACAACCGCGCGAAGCGCGCGGGCGCTAGATTGCCGGCATGCTCCTCACGGGGACGAAAGCGATGGGTAGTCCGGCCCGGCGTGCGGCGGCTCTCTGGGTCCTCTTCGGACTCGTCGCGCTGGTGTCGTGCGCGCTCGTGCTGCGTAGGCCGGACCGCCTCTCGGACCTGCACATCTACTACGGCGCGATGCGGCAGCTGTGGGACGGGCGGCCGCTCTACGACTTCGTCGCCGAGAACGGTGGACCGTTCACCTACCCGCCGTTCGCCGCGTTGGTGCTCGGGCCGATCGCCTTCCTGCCCGAAGGGGTGCTCCAGGCACTGTGGCTGGTCGCGACGCTGGCCGCGCTGGCGGCGATCGCCGCGGTGGTCGGCCGGGGAAGACCCGACCTCGTCGCCGCCGTCGCGTGCGGGCTGCTGCTGTCGGCGCCGGCCCAGAGCAACCTGCGGTTCGGCCAGGTCAGCGTCTTCGTCGTACTCCTGGCCCTCGTCGACGCGGTCGGGCTGACACCGGCCCGGTGGCGTGGCTGCCTGGTCGGCCTGGCCGCGGCGGTCAAGCTCACCCCGCTGCTGTTCGTCGTCTACTTCCTGGCCGTCGGCCGTTACCGGGAGGCGGGGCGGGCCGCCGGTGCGTTCGTGGCCGCCGCGGCGGTCGGCGCGTTGGTGCTGCCGGGGGAGAGCTGGACCTACTGGACCGGCACGGTGCTGGAGACGTCGCGCATCGGTGACCTCGCGTCGCTGGGCAACCAGTCGGTGCAGGGCATGCTGTTGCGGGTCGGCGTGCCGACCTCGGGGCTGCCCCTGGTCTGGGCCGCGCTGGTCGCGGTCGTCTGCGTGGTCGCGCTGCTGCGCGCCCGCCGGCTGTTCCACGACGGACACCGGACCATGGCCGCGGTGCTGGTGGGCTGCGCGACCGTGGCGGCCTCACCCGTCTCCTGGACCCACCACCAGCTTTGGCCCGTGCTGGCCGCGATGCTGCTGATCGGCACGCGCGGCGCCGTGCACCGGGCGGCCGGCGGCGCGCTGCTGACCGCGATGGTCCTCTCGCTCGGCGTCGTGCTGGCCGAGGTCTCGTTCACACCGGGCGTGCAGTTCGTGCTGGAGAACGCCCGCGCCATCGGCACCGTCGGGGTCTGCGTGCTCGGCTTCGGCGCGGCCGTGGCGATGCGCCGCACGGCCCGGCGTTGGACGCTGGTCGGTGCCGCCGCGGTGGCGGTCGCCGTGGTCGCGGTGCAGCCGCTGCCGGCCTCCGCCGACCCGACGTTCAAGGCCTATCGGCTCGCCGACACGGCCAACCCGCGCTACTTCTACGTCTGTCGCGACGAGCCGACCTGCGCGGCGTTCATCGGCGGCCTGTCGATCCGGTTCGGCGTGGTGGCGGAGAAGACCAAGGTCCGGGTCAACGGAGTGGTCGGGCCGGCCGTCGCCCGCCTGGAGTACCGGTCCGCGCCCGGCGGTCGGCCGCGGGAGATCCCGCTGCTGGACGTGTACGCCGCCGGGCGGGTCTTCTCGTTCCGGTCGGCCAGCCTGGCGCACGGTGAGCTGGTCGCCTACGACCCCGCCGGCAACGCGATCGCCAGCTACCGTCGCGAGCTGACCCCCACTCCGGCGTGAGAGCCCGCGCGCCCCGCGCCAGATGACAGGGGGATCATCCGGCGTCGAGGCCCGCAGGCTCCGCAAGGGACCGGCACGCCGGTCCAGGTCCGATCCCGCGGAACCTGGCCGGCGCCAGGCGGACGCCCGTCACGACGTTTTCCGCCTCCCCCGCTCGGCCCGGGCTGACTCTAGGAAACCGTGCCGTCACCCCGACAGGGCAGCGGGACGCATCGCTGCCCCGCTTTCGTGCCCGCACGGCGGTGAGCTGGTCTTTCGTGGCGCCTTCAAGATCACAGACGGATGGCAGCCGGATGGTGCCGCAGGAAGACACTCGGCGTATACCCTCAGCGTATACATGTGGTGTATGGTCCTCGGCATGAGCGTTCCCCTGACCTTGCTCGGCCTGCTCGAGCGCGAGCCCAGCCACGGCTACGACCTGAAGCGCGACTACGACACCTTCTTCGGTCGCGGCAAGCCGCTGCCGTTCGGGCAGGTCTACGCGACGCTGGCCCGGCTGGCCCGCGACGGCAAGGTGGTCATCGCGACCGAGCCCGGCGACGGGCCGGAGCGCAAGCGCTACATCATCACCGAGACCGGAGCGTCCGAGGTGGACGCCTGGCTGGTCGAGCCGCTCGAACCGGAGCCGCACCTGCAGACGGTGCTGTTCGCCAAGGTGGTGCTCGCGATCATGCTCGGCCGTCCGGCGGAGGAATACCTCGACACCCAGCGCCGTGCCCACCTGGCCCGCATGCGCGAGCTCACCGAGGTCAAGCGCGGCGGCAACCTGGTCGACGCGCTGCTCGCTGACCACGGCCTGTTCCACCTGGAGGCCGACCTGCGGTGGATCGACACCACCGTCGCCCGGCTCGACGCGCTCACGAAGGCGGTGACCCGATGATCGAGGCACGCGGAGTGACCCTGTCGTTCGGCGAGACCCCGGCCCTGCGCGGTGCCGACCTGCGGGTGGCCGAGGGCGAGATCCTCGCCGTGATGGGTCCGAGCGGCTCCGGCAAGTCGACCCTGCTGCACTGCCTGGCCGGCATCCTGGTGCCCGACTCCGGCGAGATCCACTTCGCCGGGCAGCGCGTCGACACGCTCGACGAGGGTGCCCGCAGCGCCCTGCGCCGCGACCGGTTCGGCTTCGTCTTCCAGTTCGGCCAGCTCGTCCCGGAGCTCACCGCCGTGGAGAACGTGGCGCTGCCGTTGCTGCTGGCGGGCACCCGGCGGCGCGCGGCGGTGGCCGAGGCGAGCACCTGGTTCACCCGGCTCGACCTCGACGGCCTCCAGGAGCGCCGGTCCGGCGAGCTCTCCGGCGGTCAGGCTCAGCGGGTCGCGCTGGCCCGCGGGCTGGTCGCCCGGCCGCGGGTGCTGTTCGCCGACGAGCCGACCGGCTCGCTCGACTCGCTGACCGGCGAGCACGTCATGGACCTGCTGGTCGGCTCGGCCCGCGAGCAGGGCACCACCGTCGTCGTGGTCACCCACGAGGCCCGGGTCGCCGCGTACGCCGACCGCGAGGTCATCGTCCGCGACGGCAAGGTGACCAGCCTCGACGCGGAACCGGCGCTCTCGTGATCGCACTCGGACTGCGCCTGGCCGTCGCCGGCGGTCGGGAGGCGGCGACCCGGCTCGTCGTCGTCGCGCTCGCGGTCGCCCTCGGCACCGGCCTGCTGCTCGCCACCCTGGCCGGCATCAACGCCACCAAGACGCAGAACCTGCGCTACACCTGGCTCAACAGCGGCGTCGCCGAGGCATCCACCGCCGCGCGGCCAGGCGTCGACCCGGTCTGGTGGCTGGGCCGGGAGAACTACTTCCGCGGCGAGGAGCTGCTGCGGATCGACGTGGCCGCCACCGGCCCGGCCGCGCCGGCGTTTCCGGGCATCCCGGCCGTGCCCGGCGCGGGGGAGTTCTACGTCTCACCGGCGCTGCACGACCTGCTGCGCACGGTGCCCGCCGGCGAGCTCGGCGACCGGTTCCCCGGCCGGGAGATCGGCGTGATCGGCGACGCCGCCCTGCCCTCGCCCGACACCCTGCTCGCCGTGGTGGGGCAGGCGCCCTCGTCACTGGAGGTGCTGCCGTCGGCCGCCAAGATCAGCTCGGTGCTGTCGGGCGACACGACCACCTGCATGCGCTGCATCGTGGGGCTCAACGACACGATGTTCACGGTCTCGCTCTCGGTCATCGCCGCCGCGCTGATCTTCCCTGTGCTCATCTTCATCGGCACCGCGACGCGGCTGTCGGCCGCCCGCCGCGAGCAGCGGTTCGCGGCGATGCGCCTGGTCGGCGCCACACCGCGACAGGTCTCGGTGCTGGCCACCGTCGAGTCGACCGTCGCCGCCTTCGCCGGCGCGCTGCTCGGCTTCGGCGTCTTCTTCGCGCTGCGGCCCGGGCTCGCCACGATCCCGTTCACCGGCGCCACCTTCTTCCCGAACGACCTGGCCCTGACCTGGGTCGACGTGCTCACGGTCGGCGTCGGCATCCCGATCGGAGCGGCGGTCGCCGCCCGGCTGGCGCTGCGGCGGGTGCGCATCTCGCCGCTGGGCGTCACCCGCCGCGTGACACCGAAGCCGCCGCGCGCGTGGCGGCTGATCCCGTTGCTGGCCGGCGTCGCCGAGCTGGCCTGGTTCGTCGGACGCCGGCCCGAGACGACGAACGGGCAGACCTTCGCCTACCTTGCCGGCGCTGTCCTGATGGTCGCCGGCCTGGTGCTCGCCGGTCCCTGGCTGACGATGCGGATCGCCCGGCTGGTGGCCGCCCGCGCTCAGCGACCGGCCGCGCTGATCGCCGGGCGCCGGCTGGCCGACGATCCGATGGCGGCGTTCCGGGCGGTCAGCGGCCTGGTGGTCGCGCTGTTCGTGATGACCGCCGCCAGCGGCGCGATCACGTCGTACGTGGCCGAGCGGGCACGGCCGGCCGCGGACTCGGCCGCCGCCACCTCGCTGACGGAGCACTTCTGGGCCGAGGACCTCGTGCCCGGCGCCCCGGTGCCGTCCGTCTCGGACATTCCCGCCGAGCTGTCCACGATCCAGGGCGTGCGCGCGGTCCTCGCCGTCCGGGAGGGCGACCTGCAACGCGCCCGAAACGGCGACATCCCCGAAGGTCCCGGGGTGATCGCCTGCACCGACCTGGCTCGCTTCCCGGAATACGGCGCGTGTGCGCCGGGCGCCGTCACCGCGGCGGTGTGGCCCGACCTGATCGGCCCGCGCACACCCGGCTACTCACGCGCCCAGCAGCGGGTCTGGCCCGCGTCGACCATCACCGACCTCGACTCGCGGCGGCTGCTGTCGGTCGTGGTGCAGACCGACGGCTCGGACGCCGCGAAGGAACGTGCCCGTACGGTGCTGGCCACGATGCGGCCGTGGGGCTGGTACCCGGCGACCGAGGCGGAGTTCGAGTCCGACTCGGCGCGGACCCTCGTGCAGTTCCAGCGCCTGGCCGACGTGGTGATCCTGGCCAGCCTGCCGATCGCGGGGTGCAGCCTCGCGGTCAGCGTGATCGCCGGCCTGACCGACCGCAAGCGCCCGTTCAGCGTGCTGCGGCTGACCGGCGTGCGGATCCGGATGCTGCGCGCCGTGGTCGGCCTGGAGACCGTGGTGCCGCTGCTGGTGGTGGCCGCGGTGGCGATCGGCGCCGGCCTCCTCGCGGCGACCCTGTTCCTGCGGGCGCAGCTCGACTATCCGCTGCACGCGCCGGGGGGTGGCTACTACGCGATCGTCGGCGGCGGGTTGGTCGCCTCGTTCGCGATCATCGCGGCCACCCTGCCGTTGCTGCGCCGGATCACCGGCCCCGAGACGGCGAGGAACGAGTGAGCAGGGACACCTCGGCGAGGTAGGCGTCCGGGGGAGCGTCCAGGATGGACAGGATCACGGCGGCCAGCGTCTCGGGTCGGATGCTGGCCGCCGGGTCGTACGGTCGCCCGAACGCCGCGCGGACGCTGCGCAGCAGCGGGGTGGCCGTGCCGCCGGGATAGACGGTGCTGACCCGCAACCGTGCCTCCTCCTCGCGGAGCGTGTCGGCCAACTCGCGCAAGGCGGTCTTGCTGGCGCCGTAGGCCGACCATCGGGGCACCCCGCGCACCCCCGGCGCCGCGTTGACGAAGACCACATGGCCACGGGACGCCCGCAGCGCCGGCAGCAACGCCCGGGTGAGCTCGGCCGCTCCGATCAGGTTGACCGCCATCGTCCGCTGCCAGGTCTCGATCGACGTCTCCGCGACGGGCGCCACGTCGGCGACGCCGGCCGCGTGCACCACCGCGTCCAGCCGGTCGATCGGGACCGGCAGCGGCCCGGGTGCGGTCAGGTCGAGCGGCAGCGCGGTGACGTTGGGGCCGACCAGCGCGTCCAGGCGTGGACCCGGCCGGGCGGCCGCGAGCACGTGGTCGCCCCGGGTGGCGGCGGCGCGGACCAGCGCCCCACCGATGCCACCGGTGGCGCCGGTCACCAGCACGCTGCGGCCCACTCGACGATGCTGGCACGGCCCGCCGCCGCTCGCGTACCCCGATGCGGGCAAAATGGGCGGGTGATCATCCTGATGCACAGCTCGAAGACCATGCGGCGACCGAGCGCGGGTAACCGGCCGACGGGCACGCCGGCGCTGGTCGAGAAGGCGCGCGAGCTGGTCGACGAGCTGCGGGCGCTGCCGGCGGCGAAGCTGGCGAAGATCATGAGCGTCTCGCCGGACCTGGCGGACAGGACCCGCCAGCTTTACGCCGATTGGACCACGGACCCGGCCGAGCTCTCGCCGGCCGCCGAGTCGTTCGTCGGTGACATCTACAGCGGCCTCCAGGTCGACACGTTCACCGCCGCCCAGCGCCGCTACGCCGACCAGCACCTGCGAATCCTGTCGGGCCTCTACGGGATCCTGCGCCCGTTCGACGGCATCGCGCCGTACCGGCTGGAAATGGGCTACAAGCTGCCGAGCGGAAACCTCTACCAGTTCTGGGGCCGGTCGATCGCCGACCAACTGCCGGCTCGCGGGCCGATCGTCAACCTGGCCGCCGTCGAATACAGCAAGACCGTCACGAAGTACGTCGACCCCGAGCGCCTGGTCACGCCGAAGTTCCTGACCGTCGACCCGAAGTCCGGCGAGCCGAAGTTCGTCACCGTGCATGCGAAGATCGCCCGGGGTGCGTTCGCCCGCTGGCTGGTCACCAGCGGCGGCAAGGAGCTGACCTCGTTCGAGGAGATCGGCTACCGGCACTCGCCCGAGCATGGGGGTGAACGCGAGCCGGCCTTCGTCTGCGCCGAGTTCGGCGGCAAGGGCCTGTCCATCCGGCTAACCTGACCATTTCCCGGATCTGTGGGTCGGGGTTCGCGTCCGGGCGGGTCCCGGAGGTGTCGAGCGTGGACTCCGGAGCAGGATCTCGGATATGACGCAGACGACCCCGGCCACCACGCGGCCCGACACGACGACGCCGCCGGCGCGGACCACCATGCTCGGCCGGCTCGGCCGCCGGTGCTTCGAGCACCGCTGGACCGTCGTCGGCCTCTGGCTGGTCGCCGTCGTGGCCGGCGGGTTCGCCGCCGGGCCGGTCTTCGCCGGGCTCGACGACGACCGCGGCCCGTCCTCACTGGAGTCGGTGGCCGGCAGCGAGGTCATCTCCGACGCGTCCACGTCGGCCGGATCGATCATCGGGGTGATTCGGGGAGTCGACCCCACTTCGCCGGCGGTACGCGCGGCGGTGACCGACGCCGCTGGCAAGCTCGGCGCCGTCTCCGGCATCACCGGCGTGGTGACGCCGTACGTCGAGAGCCCGGCTGCCGCGGCGCTGCGCGCGACCGACGGACGCGGCCTGCTCGTCCAGGCCCGGCTGGCGGACCTCACCGGCGACGACCTGGACGCCGCGACCGACGGCGCCGTCGCCGAGCTTCGCGCGCTCGGCCCGGCCTTGCGCTCCGCCGGCCAGCCCGACGCCACCGTCGAGGTCGGTGGCGGCCGGCTGGTCAACCGGCAGGCCAACGAGCAGGCGCGGAAGGACCTGTCCTTCGCCGAACAGCTCTCCCTGCCGATCACGCTGCTCGTGCTGGTCTTCGTCTTCGGCGGCCTGCTCGCCGCCGTGATTCCGGTGCTCGGCGCGATCGTCTCGATCGCCGGCTCGTTCTCCGTGCTACTGTTCTTCGCCAATATCACCACCCTCGACCAGAACGCGGTCACCGTCGTGACGCTGATGGGCCTCGGCCTGTCGGTGGACTACGGCCTGCTGCTGGTCGCCCGCTACCGCGACGAGCTGGCCGCCGGCCGCTCGCCGGTCGAGGCGGTCACCGCGGCCTGGGCCACCGCCGGGCGCACCATCTTCTTCTCCGCGCTGACCGTCGCGGCGGCCCTCGCCGGGCTGCTGGTGTTCGGCGTGACGGCCCTGTCCGCCCTGGGCGCGGCCGGCGTCTCGATCGCCCTGGTGGCGATGCTCGTGGCCCTGACGTTCAGCGCGGCCCTGCTGGGCCTGTTCAAGCGCTGGATCAAGCCCGCGAAGCGCGCCGCCCGACGGGACGGCGGCTTCTTCTACCGGCTGGCCCGCGGCGTGCAGCGCCGGCCGCTGGTGACCGCGCTGGCCACCGCGGCGGTGCTGCTCGCCGCCGGCCTGCCGTTGCTGACGATGACGGTCAAGGTCGACGACCTCGACGGTCTGCCGCGCTCGCTCGAGTCGGTGCGGGTGCTCGACGTCCTGGCCGCCGACTTCGCCCGCCCGGCCCAGCCGGCGGTCACGGTGGTGGCCCGCACCGACGCCGCCACGCTGGACTCGTGGGCGCGGTCCCTCGGCTCGGCGGACATCGCCGGCGTCCGTCCGGCCGATCAGATCGCACCCGGGGTCGCGACCGTCGACATCGACGCGGTCGGTGACCCTGAGGGCGAGGCCGCGCTGCGCCTGGTCGACGCCGCCCGCGCCGACCGCCCCGACGGCGTCGAGTCGTGGGTGACCGGCATCGCCGCGATCCACCGGGACCTCAACGACCTGTTGCTCTCCCGCCTCCCGTACGCGATTGCCCTGACCCTGCTCGCGATGGTCGTGCTCCTCTGGGCGATGACCGCCTCGCTGGTCGTGCCGATCAAGGCGGTGCTGATGAACGTGGTCTCCCTCGGAGCCACCTTCGGCGTGCTGAACGCGGTCTTCGAACACGGCTTCCTCGCCGGCGTCCTGCACACCCACGTGGTCGGCGGCCTGAGCCCGTTCGTACTCGTGACGGTGTTCGCGTTCGCCTTCGGCCTGTCGATGGACTACGAGGTGTTCCTGCTCGCCCGGATCAAGGAACACGTGGACCAGGGCGAGCCGAACGACGTGGCGGTGCGCCGCGGCCTGCAAAGCTCGGGCCGCATCATCACGTCCGCGGCCCTGCTGATGGTGGTGGTCTTCAGCTGCTTCCTGACGGGCCGCATCGGCACGGTGCAACAGATCGGCCTGGGCCTGGCGGTAGCGGTGGCGGTGGACGCGACCCTGGTCCGCTGCGTCCTGGTCCCGGCGACGATGACCATGCTGGGCCGCTGGAACTGGTGGTCGCCGCGCCCGCTGGCCCGCCTCCACGCCCGCCTCGGCCTGCGCCACTAGAGGCGCTGGTACTCCTCCCACGTGCGCTTCGTGACCGCCGGGCCGTCGTCGGGGCCGCGGTTGGCCAGGCCGTTCTGGCCGAGGTAGTAGTCGCCAGCCTGGTGTTGGGCGCCGGTCGACTGGTCCGTGTCCGAGATGGCGATCGCGTGGATGTGGTACGGCCAGTCGCCCTGCGAAGGGTTGCGCAGCCACGCCGCGAAGCCCACCGTGCGGAGCTGGCGGACCACCGTCGTGCGGACGGTCGTGGTCAGGCCCGTCACCGAGATGTCCAGCGCGCCGCCACCGTCGTGGGTGCCGGCCGAGGCCGGGGTTCCCGTGTTGTAGGAGCCCTGGGTCAGGGTCAGCGTGCGGCCCAGCAGCCGCTCCGCCTCGTACAGCATCGTGCGCGTGCGGGTGTTGACCTGGACTCCGCGCAGCGTCACGACGCTGCCCGGTGCGATCGCCCGCACCACCGTGTAGCGGCCGTCGCCCAGCGACCGCAGCGAGGTGGGGCCGGGCAGGCCCGTGGCGTCCAGGCCCGTGTAGCCGAGTGACCGCTGATAGGCCGCGTACGCCGCGATCGTGCTCGTGCCGAAATGACCGTCCACATAGGTGGAGGACAGGAAGCCGCGCGCCTGGAGCGCCCGTTCGACCGCGAGCACGCTGTCCCTGGCGCCCGGCGTCAGTGCGGTGTCCGGTCGGCGTGGGTCGATCTGCGCGGCCTTGATGACCGCCTCCATGTCGACCTCCGGCAACGCCCCGTGGGCCGTCTCGGGCAGGGCACCGGCCGCGAGGACGGCGGCGGCGGTGGCGAGCAGGTTCCTTCGGGTCAGCATGGCTGCAGCATAGATCGGCAACCATCGAAGTCGGTAGTATTTTGCGGAACATAGACGATCAAGGGAGCTTTTCGCCATGCGTTTCAGGACTGTTCACGGTGCGGGGCTGGCGGTCGCCATGCTCCTGTCCACTCTGGTGGTTAGCACCCCCGCCGTGGCCGCTGTCCGCACGTTGCGGGTCTACAACAACAACATCGAGAACCTGGTCCGCAACAACGCCGACGGCACGTGTACGCGGGTCTCCGGCCCTGACCACCTGACCTCGATGCTCGTCGACGACGCGGGCCAGACCGGTACCGCCGGCGTGCAGGCGCCGGACATCCTGATCGTCCAGCACGTCCGTGGCACCGGGCAGGCGACCGCGTACGCTGACCAGCTCTCGGCGAAGTTCGGCCTGCCGGCCGGCACCTACAAGGCGATCGTGGCGTGGGACGACCCCGAGCCGTGGGGCGGCACGCACAAGTGCAGCCAGCAGGACCTCGGCGACCTCAAGAAGAAGCAGACCAACGGGATCATCTACAACTCGCAGCGGCTCAGCCTGGCGGCGGGTGACGTCTCCAAGTACTGGAGCGCGGGCTGGCTCAAGCCCGGCACCGCCTACTCCGACGGGGCCGGCTGCACGCTCTACAAGCCGCCGAACAACGACGACGGCAGCACGTACGAGTACAAGTGGAAGCGGACCAGCGCCATCGCGGCCCGGTTCACGCTGCGCGACTCCGGCACGAGCGTGTTCGCCGCCACGATGCACCTGCCCGAGGAGAACCGGCAGAACGCCTGCGCGGGCGACGGCGACAAGGGCCTGGGCTCCACGGGCATCCACCTCGGCGCCGACGCGACCAGCCTGCTCAACGCCTCGACGATCCGGATCGTCGGCATCGACGCGAACCGCACGGGCATCCCGGCCAGCACGCTGTCGAGCTACGGCATGACCGGGTACGGCACGGCGGCCACCAGCGGCTCAAGCAAGATCGACTACCTGTTCGTCCGGGGCACGGTGCAGTCGTCGCCGGTGGGCCACACGGTCGCGGGCACCAAGTCCAACCACAAGGCGTTGTACGGCTTCGTCAGCTACTGACCCGCTCCACCAGCGAGACCACGTCGACCGGGGCCCCGCCGGCCAGTGCGGACCGGCGGACCGCCTCCATCAGGCAGAACGTCTCGATGCCCTCGACCAGGTCCGGGGAGTGGTCGGCACCCGAGACCAGCGCGTCGGCGAAGTACTGGAGGTAGTTGGCGAACTCCCCGTAGTGCATGCCGTGCACCTCGTTGTTGAAGTGGTAGTGCCGGTACTCGTAGAGCATGTCCTCCACCACCTCGGTGCCGTCCGGCGCGGTGTGCAGGTACCGCATGTCGTGGTACTGCGCCATGGACGTGCCGGCCGACCCGTACAGCAGGCATTCGATCGAGTTCCGTGCGCGCGGAAGTTCGTGCATGCCGTAGTGGCCGAACACCCGGCCGATCCGCCCGTCGGCGGTCGTCGCGTTGACCGAATAGATGTCGTACGACGCACAGCCGTGCGCCCGTGCCAGCGCCGACCGGGAGCCGACCGCCGACACCGTCGCGATCGGACCGAGGTACCAGCGCAGCAGGTCCAGCGGGTGGCTCAGCCCGAGATAGACCCAGTCGGTGCCGTCGAGGATCCACGGCGCCCGGTCGTAGTACCAGTCCATCCGGTGCGTGTAGTGGGCTTCCACCACCTCGACCTCGCCCACCTCGCCCCGCTCGAACGCCGCCCGCTGCCGGCGGAACGACTCGAAGAACCGGGTCGACTGCCCGACCAGCAGCCGCCGGCCCGTGCGCCGGGCCGCCGCGAGCACCGACCGGGCCGCGTCGAAGTCGTTGACGATCGGCTTGGTGCACACCACGTCCTTGCCCGCCTCGAAGGCCGCGACGATGTGCTCGGCGTGCAGGTGGTCCGGCGTGTAGACACCGACGATCCGCACGTCGTCCCGGGCCAGCAGGTCCGCGTACGAGGCGGTCATAGCCACCTCCGGCACCTCCGCGGCCACCTCCGCCCGGGTGGCGGGATCGAGGTCGCAGCCGGCCACCGGACGCACGCCGCGGGTCCGGTACGCGGCCAGCAGCGCGGTGCGGCCCTCGTGCAGGCCGATCACCCCGAGCCCGAGCGGTGCCGGATCCGAGTCGTCCCGGGGGTACGAGTGCACGCCGCGGGCGACGCGGGGAAAGTGGCTCACGACGGCTCCTCGGTGCGGTGGACGGTCGCCCACACCTCGCGGTGGGCGTCCAGGTCCCGGGACTGCTTGCCGGCCTCGACCAGGTCCAGCACGACGGTGGTGATCTCGAACGGCCGCAGCGTGACCGTGACCCGCGATCCGGCGACCGGCAACACCTCGCGCAACTCGCCGAGCGTGCTCGCCCGCCAGGCACCCGCGACGGTGCCGGAGACCACGAGCTCGGCCTCACCCGCAACACCGGCGAACTCGACGAGCCGGACCAGGACCGGCCGGTCCAGCCTCGCCGTTGCATGCCCGGGCAGGCCGGTCCCGGCGTACCCCGTCTCCCGGTAGACGGCCGTGACCACGGCGCCGGGCAGGCCGTCCAGCCGCAGCAGCGAATAGACCGGGGGTTGGTCCCCGTCGGTCCGGTCCGCGCCGGCGACCAGGACCGGCCGGGTGAACTCCTGCGCCAGTCGCCAACGGGTGGCGGAGTCCAGGCCCTGGTGCGGCACCAGCCGGACCCGGGCGTGCAGCTCAGCCGAGAACTGTTCCTCGTCCCAGGGATCGCGCATGGACAGCACGTTCCAGAAACCGGTTTCGGCCCGCAGGAACCCCTGGCTGCCGTCGTGCAACCAGAGCAGCCCAGCGCCGTCCGCGTCGAGCAGGTCGACGAGCTGCAGCCCGGTGAACGGGTCGACGATCTCCTCGAACTCCTGGTGCGAGGTCATCCAGTCGCCGGTCGGGTACTTGCGCTGGTAGCGGCCGCGACCGGTGACCGGGGTGACCGCATACGGCGTGTCGTGCAGCACGGTCCGGACGTCCAGGTCCGGCTCCACCAGCGTCATCAGGCTGGCGTGGTGCCGGCCGTCCGGCGGTGCGATCGCGTCGGAGTCGAAGGACAGGTCGACCGCGTCGAGCTCCGGCGCGAGCGCCACGGTCAGCTGGATCTCGTCACCGGCCGGCGATCCGAGCCGCACCAAAACCCGGTCGCCTTCGAGGTCGACCGAGACCGGTGTGTAGGAGACCTCGGCGCGGCGCAGCCCGCCGACCCCAGAGGGTCCACAGTCGAGCGTGTCGATCCGGGCGACCACACCGCGTCGCCGGTCGACGGTCACCGCGAAGTCGCCCCGGCGCAGGGTCACGGCGTCGTCGGACTCCTCGACCGTGACGGCCGGTGCGGCCGTCCCGGCGAGCACCGTCCACCCGAGCGCGGGCACCGTGACGCGACGGCCGGAGACCACCGCCGACCGCTCCCAGCCGAGCGGGTTGACCACCACGGTGCGACCGACCCGCGCGGCGAGGTGGGCCACGGTCCGGTCCAGCACCGCGCGGCCCAGCGCGTGCCCGCGCTCCAGACCGGCGTAGCCCACGTGGCCGCACAGCCCCTCGCACTCGTCGTTGTCGTGGTGCTGGAACGCGAGCAGCTCCCGCCAGCCCTCCTCGAGCTCCCAGACGGGATAGACGTCCCAGTGCGGGTACGGCCGCCCGAGCCGCCCGGCGAGCACGCTCAACGACTCGCCGGACAGCAGCACCTGCTCGGTCTCCCGGCTGCGCCGGTGGCCACGGTCGCCGTTCTTGCCCAGGCTCATCCCGTGGAAGACGTCGTCCATCGTGTACGCCCGCACCGGCGCGTCCGTGCCGACCGCGTCGAGCACCTCCGACAGCGTGCCGAACCGCACGTCGAAGCCGGGCGTGGCGAGCAGCTCCTTCATCCCGTCGAGCAGCAGCTCGGACCGGCACATCCAGTCGGTCGACGGCAGCAGCTCCAGCCACTGCTGGATGACCGGCGCCGGCGACTCGGCGAGCAGGGGGTTGGCCCGGAGCGCGGCGAAGTCCTCCGGCCACTGGTGCAGATTCAACGGGCCGCGCGGGGTGCTGAGGATCCGCGTGCCGTCCAGACCCTCCCACCGGATGGCGGGGGCGTCCTCGACGGGCACGTGCGGGGTGTGCCAGGTCCACTGGAAGAACAGCGACGCGTAGCGGTATCCGGTGTCGGCGAGCAGCTGCGGCAGTTGGGGATAGAAGGAGAACTCCTCCTCCCAGAAGCTGACCGGCCGCACGCCGAGCAGCCGCTGGACCGCGCGGATCCCGTAGGTCAGCTGCCGCACCGCCGACTCGCCGTGGTGGAACAGCGGGTACGGCTGCCCGTAGCTGGCGCCGACGATCTCCACGGTCCCGTCGGCGACCGCGCCGCGCAGCACCGCCAGCGCTTCCGGCTCCTCGGCCGCCATCCGCTCGAAGCCCACGCCGTCGACGTTCAGGTTGCCCCGGGCGCCGGTGGCGGCGGTGAAGGCGAGCATGTCCCGGACGGACGCGCCGAGCACGCCGTACCCCCACAGCCATTGCATGTCGACCCAGTGGAAGTGGTTGCCGAACGTGTACCAGACCGGCCGGCTCACCGCGCCGCCAGGGGAATGAACACCCGCATCTCACCGGGCTCCCGGTTGGCCCACGCGTAGTAGGGGACGGCCGTCACCGGTGCGGGCGAGGTGGGTTCCGGGTTCCCGGAGTAGGGCCGGTACAACGGTCCGTCCTCGACCGCCGCGGCCGCGCCGACCGTGGTCAGCGTGGTGACCCCGCCGAACAGGTCCGGCCGGTGCTCGGCGGCCCATTCCTCGTTGCCGTGCAGCCGGATGGCCGCGACCGCGGTGTCGTGGTCGGCCTGCTCGACGCAGTAGACGAGCGGCCCCCGGGCCAGCGCGACCCGGTGGTGGGTGGCCGCCACGCGCGGGTGGGCGACGAGCGCGCGGACCTCGGTGCCGAACGTCAGCTCCACGGTGTCGCCGGCTGCCCAGGTGCGCCGCAGCGCGACCTGTCGCGACCCGGCCGGCACCGTGACGTCGTCGCCGTTGACCCGGACCGTCACGTCGTCCCCGGCCCACCCGGGCACGGGGAGGAAGAGCGTGAACTCGGTGGGCGCGGCCGGCGACACGGTCACGCCCACCGCGCCCCGCCAGGGCAGCCCGGTGCTCAGCTCCACCCGCACCGGCGTCCCGTCGGCCAGCCGCAGGTCGGCCTGGTTGGCGATGTAGAGCTGCACCCACAGCCCCTCGTCGCTGGTCGTGTAGAGGTAGCCCGGCAGCGAGGCGAGCAGCCGCGCGATGTTGGGCGGGCAGCAGGCGCAGCTGAACCACGGCTCCCGGCGGTGCCGGCCGGCGTCGGCGAGCGGGTTCTGGTAGAAGAACTCCGTCCCCGACTGCGACAGGCCGGGCAGCACCCCGTTGTGCAGCGCGGTCTCGACCACGTCGCGGTACTGCGGCTCGCCGGTGAGCAGCAGCAGGCGCCAGGCCAGGAAGATGTGGGCGATCGCCGCGCACGTCTCGTTGTAGGCGCGGTCCGGAAGCTCGTACGCGTCGCCGAATGCCTCACCGTCCCAGCGCGCGCCCACCCCGCCGGTGACCGCGGTCTTCCCGCCGGACAGATCGGCCCAGAGCCGCTCCAGCGCACCGCGAAGCTCCGCGTCACCGGTCTCCAGCACGACGTCGGCCATCCCGGCGTAGAGGTAGAGCGCCCGGACGGCGTGCCCGGTCACCCGCGACTGGGTCCGCACCGGCTCGTGGTCGATCAGGTACTCGCTGCCGTCCAGCACGCCGGCCCCGCGCGAGTCGAGTTGCCAGGTGGCCAGCGTCAGCCAGCGCTCGTCGCCGGTGGTCCGGAAGAGCTCGACCAGGGCCATCTCCAGCCCGGGGTGGCCGCACGTGCCGGGCACCTCGCCGGGCGCGAACCGCTCCGCGATGTGCGTGCACGCCCGCAGCGCCACGTCGAGCAGCGCGGTCTGGCCGGTGGCCCGCACGTGCGCCACGGCCGCTGCCACGAGGTGCCCGATGCAGTACATCTCGTGCCGCACCACGAGGTCGGTCCAGCGCTCGCCGACCCGGTCGACCGAGAAGTAGGTGTTGAGGTAGCCGTCGGTGTCCTGCGCGCCGGCCACCAGCTTGATGACCGCGTCGAGCCGGTCCGCCACCTCCGGCGACGGGTCGGTGGCGAGGCTCCAGGACGCGGCCTCGATCCACTTGTAGACGTCGGAGTCCGAGTAGTAGCGGCCGCTGAAGTCGCCGCCGACGCTGCCGGCGGCGCGGGCGAAGTTGCGCAGCGCGCCGGTCGTCTCGCACTGCTCGTGCTGCGCCGGGATGGTCACCTCGCGGTTGCGACGCAGCCGGGGCGCCCAGAAGTCGTCCGTGACCCGCACGTCCTGCGGCGCGACCGGCCGGAGCCGCGCGTGCCGGCTGGCCGAGGTGTCGACGACGGGTCCATGGCGGTTTTCAGACATGCGGAGCTCCAAGCGCGGTGAGGTGCCGCCGAGCCCGTGCGGGCCGGCGTGAGGTGTGACAGGCGGAGAGGGTCTAGGCGTCGGGGACCAGAGGGCTGTCGTCCAGCCACTCGGTGGTGTCGGTGATCGGGGCGGGACAGGAGGCGCGGATCGCCAGCGAGCACGGCAGCCGGCGGATGCCCGGCTCCGGGTTGCCGTCGATGGCGCGCAGCAGGCTCTCGGCGGCCAGCCGGCCCAGCCGGTAGAGGTTCATGTCGACCGAGGACAGCCCCGGCCGGGTGGCCTTGGCGATCAGCGTCCAGTTGTCGAAGCCCACGAGGGCCACGTCGTCCGGGATCCGCACGCCCATGCCGCCGAGCGCGTCCGCGACGCCGCGGCCGATCTGGTCGCTGCCGCAGAAGATGCCGTCGACCTGCTCGTTGGCCATCAGCTTCTGCGCGGCCTGGAAGCCGGTGTGCTCGGCGAACGGTCCGTACGTGACCAGGTTGTCGGGCAGCTCCAGGCCGGCCTCGGCCAGCGCCCGCCGCGCTCCGGCGATGCGCTCCCGCACGGCCAGCACCGAGACGGGGCCGGTGATGTGCGCGATCCGCCGGCAGCCCTGGCGCAGCAGCTGCCGCGCCGCCAGCCAGCCGCCGTGCTCGTCGTCGACCGTGATGCTGCTGTCGTCGGGGTTGCTGGACGTCGTGTACGCGTACAGGACCGGGAACGGCAGGGTGCGCGGCAGCGGTGGGGCCGGGTCGGTCGCCCGGCCGGTGACGATCAGCCCGTCGACCCGGCGGTCCGCCAGGACGTCGAGGTAGTGCCGCTCGCGTACGGCGTCGCGACGGGCGTCGCAGAGGAGCAGGCTCGCGGTGTCGACCGACAGCGAGTCCTCCACGCCGCCGAGCAGCGGCGGCGTGAACCGGCCGTAGCCGTCGCGGGTCAGCAGCCCGACCGTGTACGTGCGCCCGGTGGTCAACGAGCTCGCGTTGCGGTTGGGCCGGAAGTCGAGCTCCCGCGCGGTGTCGAGGATGCGTTGCCGGGTCTCCGGGCGCATCCGGCCCTTGCCGTTGAGCCCCTTGGACGCGGTGGCCACCGAGACGCCGGCGGCGCGGGCGATGTCACGGATCGTTGGCGCCACTACCACCCCTTCAGGCCAGTGCGGGAAACCCCTTGCGCACGCTCGGCGCCGGTTGGCTATCGAACGTAGAGGCGCCGAGCAGGGAATGCTAGAGGGTCGCAGCGGTTCAAATTGAGAAACTGGTTTCCCACAGCTCAACCATTGACGCAGTTTCCCTGCGGTGGTTACGTTCCCTGCCAAGTTTCCGACGGAACGCTTCTGGCGACAGGCGAGGAGTCGGCCCTCGTCGCGCCCCCCAAATCCCCCCGGCAGGAGCGAGATGAACGACAACGACGTGCGTAGCTCGGTGAACCGCCGAGCGCTGTTGCGCTGGGGACTCGGCGCCGGTGCCGTGGCCGCCGCCGGTCCGTTGCTGGCCGCCTGTGGCTCCGGCGACGACGAGGCCACGGCCGACGGCGAGGTCACGCTGAAGGTGGTGGGCTTCCAGGTACCGCCAGAGGAGAAGGGCTCCGAGCTCGACAAGGCGTACCAGAAGTTCCTCGCCGATTTTCAGACCGCGAACCCCAAGATCAAGATTGACCCGATCCAGGCGCCGCCGAACTTCGACACGCAGATCATCGTCGACCTGGCCTCCGGCAGCGCCCCTGACCTGTGGTCCCAGGACGCCTCCAGCCTGGCTCCGCTGATCAAGCGCAACCTGCTTCTCGACATGCGCAAGGTCACCGAGGCGCTGCCGGCGCTGACCACCGACCGGTTCTTCCCGCAGGTGCTCGAGATCCACAAGGGCGAGGACGGCGGCATCTACGGGCTGCCGAACGACTTCACCCCGATGGTCGTCTACTACAACCCGACGCTGTTCACCAAGGCCGGCATCACGCCGCCGCAGCGCGGCTGGACCTGGGACGACCAGCTCGCCGCCGCGCAGAGGCTCACGCTCGACAAGAACGGCCGCAACCGGCTCGACCCGGCCTTCGACGAGGCCAACGTCGTGCAGTGGGGCTACCGCCTCAGCCAGTACGCGTACCAGTGGGTCTACCGGATCTGGCAGAACGGTGGCGACGTCGTCTCGCCGGACCAGAAGACGGCTACCGGCTTCCTGGACGCACCGGCGGCGGTCGAGGCCATCCAGTGGTACGCCGACCTGGTCCTCAAGCACAAGGTGGCGCCGTCACCGTCCACACTGGAGAAGATGACCAACGCGTCGGACGCCAACGCGCTGTTCCTCGACGGCAAGTTCGCGATGTACGACAGCGGCCACTGGGCACTGGTCGGCCTGACCGGCGCCAAGGGCTACTCGGCCGACAAGGTCGGCGTGGTGCCGCAGCCCAAGCGGGCGACCGAGGCCACCGCCCTCTACGAGTCGAGCTTCGTGCTCCGGCACGACCTGCCGAAGGCGAAGTACAAGGCGGCCGCGCAGTTCATCGAGGCGGCCACGAACCGCGGCTACCAGGACACCAAGGCGATCACCGGCATCGCGATCTCGGCCAACTCCCAGGCTGCCAGCGGCTCGCTGACGAGCGCCGACGCCAAGTTCGCCGCGCTCGACAAGGTCTTCGTCGACGCGACGACGGCCGGCCGACCGCCCTACGGCTCGAAGATCGGCGTCTACCCGACGATCGAGAAGGCGCTGGACGGGATGATGGAGAAGATCCTCCGCGGTGCACCCGTCGCCGGCACGATCGGCGAGACGATCACCGCGATCAACCGTGAGCTAGCCAAGTGACCAGCGCCGTCGAGGCCGCTGCCGGGCTGGACGTCCCCTCGGGGCAGCGTCCGGCCCGGCGCCGCCGGCGCCGGCGCAACGAACGGGTCGGCTACCTGTTCATCCTGCCGGCCACCGCCCACCTGGTCCTGTTCGCCCTGGTGCCGATCCTGTTCAGCCTCTATCTCTCCTTCCACGAGTGGACGTCGCCGAGCTTCCTCGACGCGCCCTTCGTCGGGCTCGACAACTACGTCTCGCTGTTCAGCGACGACCCGTTCTGGCACGCGATGTACAACACGGCGTACTACACGGTGCTGTCCGTGCCGATCGGGATGGCGGTCAGCCTCGCCCTCGCGGTCGTGGTCAACCAGAAGCTGCGCGGCGTCAACGTGTTCCGCGCGGTCTTCTTCATGCCGGTGATCACCTCGTGGGTGGCCGTCTCGGTCATCTGGATCACGCTGCTGTCGCCGGACGCCGGCCTGGTGAACTACCTGTTCCGGCTGCTGCACCTGCCGCAGCAGAACTGGCTCGACGACCCGCACGCCGCCATGTTCGCGATCGTCCTGATCAACACGTGGAAGACGGCCGGTTTCAGCATGGTGATCTGGCTCGCCGGCCTGCAGGCCGTGCCGCGCGAACTGCTGGAGGCCGCCTCGATCGACGGCGCCGGCAAGTGGCGGCAGTTCTGGAACGTGACGCTGCCCCTGCTGGCCCCCACCACCATCTTCCTGGTCATCACTGGCGTGATCGGCGGGTTCCAGGTCTTCACCCCGATGTACGTGATCACCGAAGGCGGTCCGCTCGGCGCCACCGACGTCGCGGTCTACCACATCTACCAGCGGGCCTTCGAGGAGTTCTCGATGGGCTACGCCTCCGCGCAGGCCTGGGTGCTGTTCGCGGTGATCTTCGTAGTGACCCTGCTGCAGCTGTGGTTCATCCGCCGGCGCGGCGAGTCGAACCTGATCTGACGACGGAGAACCCAGATGTCCCGACGCAAGACCCTGCTCGGTGCGCTGCGCGCCCTGCCGACCTACGTGATTCTGGCGGGCGTCGGTGCCTTCATGCTGGTGCCGTTCCTGTGGATGGTCACGACGTCGCTGAAGCCGTCCGGCACGACGTTCTCGTACCCGCCGGACCTGATCCCGGACACGTTCGACTTCGGCAACTACGTCAACCTGTTCACGCTCGCGCCCTTCGGCACCTACGTGCTCAACAGCGTCGTGGTCACCACGTTGACGGTGGTCGGGCAGGTGGCGTTCTGCGCCACGGCCGCGTACGGGTTCGCCCGGCTCAGCTTCGCCGGCTCGAAGTCCATCTTCGTGCTGTTCCTGGCCACGATGATGATCCCGTTCCAGGTCACGATGATCCCGCTGTTCCTGATCGTCTTCAAGCTGGGCTGGGTCAACACGTACCAGGGGCTGATCGTGCCGGGCATCTCCAGCGCGTTCGCCATCTTCCTGCTGCGCCAGGCGTTCCTGACGATCCCGCGCGACTACCAGGACGCCGCCCGCATCGACGGCGCCGGCGAGTTCACGGTGTTCTTCCGCATCTTCCTGCCGCTGGTGAAGCCGGCCCTGGCCACCGTCGCGGTGTTCGCCTTCATGGGCACCTGGAACGACCTGCTGTGGCCGCTGCTCATCGGTCGCGACGAGAACATGCGGACCGTCGAGCTCGGTCTGGCCTACTTCAACGTCACCTCCTCGGCGTACGAGCAGCCGAACTGGCCACTGATGATGGCCGCCTCGGTCGTCTCGCTGCTGCCCGTCGTCGTGGTCTACCTGTTCGCGCAGCGCTATTTCGTCGCCGGCATCTCGCTGTCCGGCGTGAAGGGCTGATCCTTGTTCCCGATCGACGACTACACCCCGCACGGCTACCTCGACATCCCTACCCACACCCGCAAGCTCAGCCCCCAGGGCGTGGTCCGCTCGCACGACATCGGCTTCCGATGGCATTTCCCGGCGTACGCGCGTGCGTACGGCGGTCGCCGGGAGGTCTACCGGGCCGGCGTGCGGATCGCGGCCGACGGGGTGACCACCCCCGAATTCTCGCCGTACCACTCCAAGGACCGCGTGGAGCTCCGGGCCGGTCCGCTTTCGGTCGAGTTCCACCTGGCCGGCCCCGACGTGCTGGTCGCGCGGGTGCGCGGCCGGGTCGCCGAACGGCTGACGATTCGGGCCGACTACACGCGGCAGATCGGTGCCGACCTCGGCTGGGGCGAGTCGGGGCTGGTCGGGCGGCAGGACGGCGACACCGTGCTGCTCCAGGGATTCGAGGACGGCGAGGCGTTCGCATTGTGGGTGTCGGAGCCCGGCGGCACGGTCGCCGTCACGAGCTCAGAGGTCCCGGATTCCGCACCCGGCCCCGTCACCGCGCTCGGCTCGCGGGGCGAGCGGGTCAGCCTGGCCGCGGTGGTGGAGCTGCCGGGGGCGCGCGACCACGACCTGACGGTGCTGCTGGCCCGCGGGCACACCGCGTCGTCGGCCCGCGAGCGGCTGGCCGAGGCCCGCCAGTGCCACGCCACGGTCCGCGCCGCCCTGGTCGAGGAGGACCGGCGATTCTGGGCGACCGCGCCCGTGCTCTCCGGCGACTGGCCGGACCACTGGCGGCGCGGGCTCGTCTACGACCTCGAGACGCTGCGGATGATGCTCAAGCCGCCGGTGGGCATCTACTCGCAGCCATGGGACGCCATGCAGGTGCAGGCTCCCCGGGTCGTGCTCGGCGAGGCCGCGATCGACGCGCTGCTGCTCGGCTATGCCGACCCCGCGCTGGCCCAGCGTCTGCTGCTCGGCACCTTCGCGGACGCGCCTGAGCCCAACGTGCCGTGCTCGCGTGAGGACGGCAGCTACAACATGGTCTCCGCCGACGGCAGCGTGTGCGGCACCGGTCCACAGTGGGGTTACCCGTGGCTGGTTCTCGAACACCTGTGGGACGCCAACCCTGACCGGGACTGGCTGGAGCGGATCTACCCGCACCTCGCCTCCTACCTCGACTGGTGGCTGGCCCACCGTTCCGACGACGCCGGTTGGCTGTCGCACGCGTGCAGCTGGGAGTCCGGCCAGGACCTCTCGCCGCGGTTCGGCGACCAGCCGCTCGGCGGCGGGCACCCGACGCGCCATCTGCGCCCGGTCGACCTGCACGCCTCGGTAGCACATGCCGCCCGGACGATGGCCCGGTTCGCCCGCGTCCTGGGCCGGGACCGCGACGTGGCCGGCTGGGACAACCTCGCCGCGCGATACACCGATGCGACCGAGGCGTTGTTCACCGGCACGCGGTACGCCGACGTGGACGCCGGCACCGGGAAGCCGACCGAGGTCGACGACGTCATGCTGTGGTCGCCGCTGGCCCTCGGCCTGGCCGGCCCGTCGCAGACCGAGGCCCTGCGCGCCGCTGTCCGGGCCGTCGACCCCGCCGACCTCGTGTGGCCGATGTTCGTCTGGACCGTCGTCGACGCCGCCCGCGCGGCCGGCGAGCACGAGACCGCCGCGACGGTGGCCGCCGACATCGTCGACCGGGCCTACACCTTCTGG
The DNA here is from genome assembly GCF_040676915.1 of Asanoa sp. NPDC049475. Taxonomy (NCBI): domain Bacteria; kingdom Bacillati; phylum Actinomycetota; class Actinomycetes; order Micromonosporales; family Micromonosporaceae; genus Asanoa; species Asanoa sp. NPDC049475. The sequence continues at coordinate 470,328 of NZ_JBFAPY010000002.1, forward strand.
GACGCGCGGACGACCGACGACGACCGGACCCTGCCCGGGATCGCCTGCGAGTACTGGCCGCTGTCGGGACGCTGCGGCGGCGAGGGCTACGGCTGGGGCGCCTTCGGCGTGCACCTGCTGCTCGGTGTCCTGGTCGGAGCCCGGTTCGTCGGTGACCGTCTGCTGGTCCGCCCGAACCTGCCCGACTCCCTCCGGGTGCCCGGGAAGTCGTACTCGGTGCGGCTGAGCCATCGCGGGCGGCCGGTCACGGTCACGCTGCGACCCGTCGCCGACGCGTGCCAGGTGGAGGTGGCCGGCCGGACCGTCTCGCTGGCCTGGGCCGACGAGGACAGTTGGGAGCTGGGGTCGTGAGCCTCGTATCCGGTTGGGAATGCCGGCTGGTCGGCACCGACGACTGGCGTGCGGTGCCCGTGCCCGGCTCGTGGGAGCAGGCCGGCATCCCGTTGGACCACCCCGGACCGGTGGAATACCGCGCCAGCTTCGTGGCGCCGCCCGGTGACCGGATCCGGCTGCGGTTCGGCGCCGTCAGCTACGCCTGCGAGGTGCTGGTCGACGGTCGGTCGGCGGGTCGGCATGTGGGCATGTGGGACAGCTTCGACGTCGACATCACCGGGCTCGTGACCCCGGGCCGGCCTTTCGAGCTCGTCGTCGTGGCGGAGAAGCCGGCCAGCCTCACCGGCGGGCCGGACGCGCCGCCGGTGCCGGGGACCTATCCCGCCCGCGAGACGCTCGCCGGCTTCCTGCCGTACGTCTGGGGTCATTCGCACGGCGGCGTCTGGCAGCCGGTCGAGCTGCTGGTGACCGGCGCGTGCGCGCTGGGAGCCGTCGACGTGGCCGGCACCGCCGACGGCTCCCTCTCGGTCTCGGCCGAGCTGCTCGCGCCGGGCTCGCTCACGGTCGAGGTGCACGACCCGGACGGCAAGCCGGTCGCGTCGGAACATCGGGACGGCGGCGGCTCGATGACCCTGAGCATTCCCGACCCGCGGCCCTGGTCGCCGGACGACCCCGCGCTCTACGCGGTTACCCTGCGCACCTCCGACGGCGACGAACGTACCGTCCACACCGGACTGCGCACCTTCGCCGCCGACGGCTCGCTGCTGCGGCTCAACGGTGACCCGGTCTTTCCTCGGATGATCCTGTCCTGGGGCTGGTATCCGGACCGGCTGCACCCGGACCCCGGCCCGGACCAGGTGCGGGCGGACCTGCTCGAGTTGCGCCGGCTCGGCTTCAACGGCGTCAAGCTGTGCCTGTGGTTCCCGCCCGACTACTACTTCGCGCTCGCCGACGAGCTCGGGATGCTGCTCTGGGTCGAGCTGCCGATGTGGCTGCCGCACCCGACGTCGCACTTCCGGGAGCAGCTCTTCGCCGAGGCCGAGCGACTGGTCCGGGCCGCCGCCAACCACCCGTCGGTCGTCCTGCTCACGCTCGGCTGCGAGCTTTCCGCCGCCGTCGGGGCCGACGTGCTCGGGCCGCTCTACGACCTGGTCAAGCGGCTCGCACCGGGCACGCTGGTGCGCGACAACAGCGGCTCGGGGGAGGCGTACGGCGGGCTGCTCGACGAGTTCGCCGACTTCGACGACCACCACTTCTACTGCGAACCGGCGTACTTCCGGTCGACCCTCGAGCATTTCGCGCCGCGATGGCGTACCCCCCGGCCGTGGTTGTTCGGTGAGTTCTGCGACCTGGACACGTTCCGCGACCTGCGCCGCTTCGACGCCGTAGGCCGGCCGTGGTGGACCAGTGCCGACCCGGCGGTCAACCCGCAGGGCGCCCGCTGGCAGTACGACGTGCCCGCCCACGAGGAGACGCTGCGCGCCAACGGCTTCTGGGAGCGGGGCGAGGAGCTGGAGCGCACCTCGGCCCGGCAGGCCGTGCTGCACCGCAAAGTCACCCTGGAGGCGGTCCGGGCGCGGGCCGACACCAGCGGTTACGTGATCACCGGGGAGCGCGACACCCCGATCAGCACCGCCGGCCTCTGGGACGACCTCGGCGTGCTCAAGGTGTCGCCGGCGGAGTTCGCGCAGTTCAACGGCGACCTGGTGGTATCGCTCGACTGGGACCGTCGGCGGGCCTGGGTCGCGGGCGGCGACCGGCCGGCACCCTGGGACACCTGGAGCTACGTGGCCGGAGCGCCGGTCCGGCCCCATCTCGTGCTGGCCAACCACGGGCGCCGTGGCGGTCCGGCCGAGGTGGCATGGCGGCTCGAGTTCGTCGACGGGGCGCGGGTCGCGTCCGGGCGGCTGGCGGCCGTCGCGGCGCCGGGCAGTGTGACCGGCCTGGGCATCGCCGAGTTCGTCGCGCCCGAGGTGGACCACCCGCGCCGGGCCGTGCTGCGGGTCGACGTCGACTGCGCCGGCCAGCACACCTCCAACAGTTGGTCCTTCTGGCTCCTGCCGGACAACGGCTGGACCGACGCCGGGCCGGTCGCGGTGGTCGACCCGGCCGGCCGCCTGGTCGACCTGCCCGTGGCCGCGGTCGACGCGGTGGACTCCCCGGAGGCGGTGCTGCTGGCGACCGCCTGGACCGAGCCGGTGCGCCGGCACGTCCGGGTCGGTGGCAACGCCGTGCTGCTGGTCGACGCCGCGTGCGCCAACCCGCCGCTGCCGGTCGCGGAGATGCCCTTCTGGCGCGAGGCGGTCAAGGTGATCGAGCCGCACGAGGCATGGGGCGACTTCCCGCACGACGGCTGGACGGACCTCCAGTTCGCCGGGCTGGCCCCGGACCTGGCTCTTTCCACGGCGGCGCTGCCGGTCGGCGCCCGGCCGCTGCTGCGACGGGTCGACACCCGCACGGGCGTCCTGCACGACTACGCGGTGGAGGTGCCGCACGGCGCCGGTCGGCTGCTCGTCACCACGCTGCGCTTCGACGGCTCCCGCGGCGACCAGCCGCTGGGGCTGCGCCGCAACACGGGTGCGGCCTACCTGCTCGGGCAGTGGGTGAGCGCGCTGTGACCCTGGGTCCGTCGCTGCTGACCACGGGCCGGACCCGGTCCGTCAGTCCCGAGAACCCGACTGGCGGCAAGGGCGCGGGCGGCGGCGCCACCACCGGCACCGGCGCGGCGGCGGCCCGTGACCTCGGCCCCGGTTGGAAGATCTCGCCGAGCGTCGAGGTGCCGGCCGGAGCCACGCATCTGCTCGGCGACCTGCCCGGCCCGGGTGTGATCCGGCACCTGTGGTGCACCACGCATCCCCGGCACTGGCGGTCGCTGATCCTGCGGATCCACTGGGACGGCGCGTCGGAGCCGGCGGTCGCGGTGCCGCTCGGTGACTTCTTCTGCTCGGGGTGGGGCGAGTTCGCCCAGGTCAGCTCCGTCCCGGTAGCGGTCAACCCGCACGGCGGGTTCAACGCGTACTGGGAGATGCCGTACCGGGCCGGTGCCCGGTTGACGGTCGAGAACCTCGGACCCGACCCGGCGCTGCTGTTCTACCAGATCGACTACGAGCTCACCGACGTGCCGGAGGACGCCGCGTACCTGCACGCTCTCTGGCGGCGGAGCAACCCGCTGCCTGACCGGGCCGTGCACACCATTGTGGATGGTGCCACCGGCCCCGGGCACTACGTCGGCACGTATCTGGCCTGGGGCGTCAACAGCTCCGGGTGGTGGGGCGAGGGCGAGGTCAAGTTCTATCTGGACGGTGACGACGAGTTGCCTACCATCTGCGGCACCGGCACCGAGGACTACTTCGGCGGCGCCTGGAACTTCGACGTTCCCGGGCAGGGGTACACCGCGTACAGCACGCCGTACCTGGGAATGCCGCAGGTGCTCCGCCCGGACGGCCTTTACCGCAGCCAGCAGCGGTTCGGGATGTACCGCTGGCACCTGCCGGACCCGATCCGCTTCTCGGAGGACCTGCGGGTCACCGTGCAGGCGCTCGGCTGGCGCTCCGGCGGTCGCTACCTTCCGTTGCGGGACGACATCGCCTCCACGGCCTGGTGGTACGCCGCCGGGCGCGACCACGGCCCGGTGCCGTCGTTCGACCCGGACCACCTCGAGGTCGTCTAGTCGCTGAAGCTGGCCTGGTCCACGTCGAAGAGCTCGCCGCGGCCGCCGCGGAACACGAGGTACAGGTCGTGGAAGCCGTTGGCTGCCCCGGGACTCGTGTCGACCCACGTGGTCGCCGTGACCCGGGCCGCTCCGTCGCCCGCGGGCACGGTCATCGAGCCGACCACCTTTCCGTGTGGGCTGTCGACGCGGGCCTCGATGACGCCGCCCGCCCGCGGTGCGACGGTGGCGTGCAGGCGGAGCTGGCCTTTCTGGTCGGCGAAACCGGCCGCCGAGCCGTCGGCGAAGTTGACGTTCGCCCACCGCAGGTAGCTGCCGTCGCGTACCCCCGTGATGGTCTGTCCCCGGGCGCGCAGGCCGTGTGACTGGCCGTCGTTCTCGGTGGCGGGATAGGTCGAGAAGACGTCCTTGCGGTCCGGCAGCGCGGGCAGCGCGGCCTCCGCGGGCACGAACGTCGTGACGCTCCCGCCGCGCAGCGTGGCGGTGAACGTCCGGTCCCGCACTCCGATGGCTTTCAGCTTCCTCATGTTCTCGCTGGCCGAGGTGCGGTAGGGCACCACCTTGGCTCCGCGCGGGAACCCGCCCCTGAGGTCGACGTCGATGGTGACGTCGGCGACGTTGTCGTTGACCACGACGACGGTGAAGTCACGCCGTCCTTTGTAGGCGGTGACGGTCACGCCGGGGGCCGGTGACTTCGTCGCGCCGATCATCACGTCGCCCGGGTCCAGGAACCGGCTGTACTGGCCGATCGTGTAGTAGCGCTTGAAGATGCGGTACTGGCCGTTCTCGGTCGGGTTGCCACTCTGCGGCGTGCCGGTGTTGACCAGCCGGATCAGGTCGGAGCCGTCCGCGCCGTTGTTGGCCGCCGGCCACCACCAGAAGTACGCGTTGAGCCGGGTCTCGTCGAACAGGTTGCCGATCAGCTTGGCGTAGCGGAGCCCGTCGCTGATCGTGTTGTTCACGAAGAGCCGGTCCCGCGGCGCGCCCTGGTTCATGTACTCGGTCTGCCAGAGGGTCTTGCCCAGCGCGTGCGTGTTCGTGAACGCGTCGGGTGCCGCCCGCGTCGCCTCGTCGACCAGGCCGGCGTAGCCGTGCGCGGCGACGACGTCGACGTGCTCGTTGGCGGCCGGGTCCGTGATCGCCGGCAGGGCGAACCGCTCGTCGAACGCCACGCCCTCACCGAGCACGATCTTGGCGCGTACCCCGCGGCGCTCGAACGTCGGGCCGAGGTGGTCGCGCACCAGCACCCGCAGCTCCTCGGCGGTCCACTGGCTGCTCGAGTAGCCGGTGGTGACGTCGGGCTCGTTGGTCGGTGAGACGTGCGTGATCCGGATGCCGAACTCGCGCTCGTAGCCGATGACGTACTCGGCCAGGTAGTCCGCGTACGCCTGGAGCATGTCGGGCCTGATCTTGTTGGGTGGACCGTCCGCACCGGACGAGACCACGCTGTTGTTCTGCTTCATCCACGCCGGCGGGCTCCACACGCTCGCCAGGAACGTCGTCACGCCCCGCGCCTTCGCCTGGCGCATCAACCAGATCTGGTCCGTGTCGAAGGCGGCCTTCGCCTGCTCCCAGCCGGGCTGGTCCCAGACGAAGACGCCCGGCTCCGGTTCGATCGTCTGGGTCGGGCCGTCGTAGAGCGGGTCGCCCCAGGTGCCGCCGTCGCCGACCATGACGCGCACGATGTCGAGTCCGATGCCCTCGCGGTCGTCGAAGATCATGTCGAGCACCTGCGAGGTGAGCGGCTCACCCAGACGGCGGATCGCGCCCGCCTTGTGGAACGCGAAGCTGCCGCCGAAGCCGTCGATGGTCTGGCGCTCGACGCTCCAGTCGACGACGGCGGTCGGCGTTGATTGCCGTGCGGCGGCGGTGGTGGTGGTCAGGAGGGCGACGGCGCTGATCACCGCGGTGATGGTCCGTCGCATGTGCCGACCTCCCGGTCGATTCATTAACGTCTATGAGTCAACCTAGGAGCGGGTTCGGCTGGCCGGCAATACTCCCGGGTTGTCTAACATTTCCGGAAATCGGACGTTCCAGGACGTCCGCGGGTTGCGGGCGGGGTGAATACTGCGTGCCATGAAAGCGGTGACGTACGACGCGTACGGCCCACCTTCGCTGTTGCGCTTCGTGGAGGTCGACCGGCCGGTGCCGCGGGCCGACGAGGTGCTCGTGGCGGTCCGCGCGGTCTCCGTCAACGCCTCCGACTGGGAGACGCTGATCGGCCGCCCGCTCTACTCGCGGATTGGCGGCCTGCGCCGGCCGCGGTTCCCGACGCTGGGCTCCGACATCGCCGGCGTGGTCGAGGCGGTCGGTCCGGAGGTCACCCGCTTCCAGGTCGGCGACGAGGTCTTCGGCGACAACCTCGAGCGCAAGGGCGGTTTCGCGGAGTACGCCGTCGCGCGCCAGCGGGTGCTCGCCCGCAAGCCGCCCGCCCTGACGTTCGACGAGGCGGCCGCGATGCCCCAGGCGGCGGCCATCGCCCTGCAGGGCATGCGCGACGCGCGGGCCGGCCAACGGGTGCTGGTCAACGGCGCGGGTGGTGGCGCCGGCGCGTACGCGATCCAACTGGCCAAACGCGCCGGCGCCGAGGTGACGGGCGTCGACAACGGCTTCAAGCTCGACTTCATGCGCGCGGTGGGCGCGGACCACGTCCTGGACTACACGGTCACCGACTTCACCCGCGCCGGCGTGCGCTACGACCTGGTGCTCGATCTCGCCGGCCACCACTCGGTGCTGGCGCACCGCCGAGCACTGACCCCCGGAGGCCGCTACCTGTGGGTGGGCGGCGCGGTCGGCACGCTGTTCCAGGTACTCCTGGCAGGTCCGCTGGTCGGCAAGCAACGGCTGCTGGTGGTCCGCAACAACCCTGACGACCTGCTGGCGATGGCGGACCTCTGCCTGGCGGGCACGCTCGTCACCCACATCGACCGGCGCTACCCGCTGACCGAGGTGCCGGCGGCCCTGACCCACCTCGGCGAAGGCCGAGCCCTCGGCAAGGTCGTCGTGACGGTCAGCTGAGTGGAGGCTCGTGACAGGTACTGACCGTGGAGGGTGGCGGCATCCTAGAAACGGACAGTTCGATAGGTCAGGAAGGTGAGGTCGGTGCCGAGCCGGCGGGCTGCCACCAGGCGCAGGGAGTGCGCGGTCTCGCCGAAGATCCGGTCGCCGGCGCCGAGCACGAACGGGAACACCGTCAGGCGCACCTCGTCGACCAGGTCCTGTTCGAGCAGGGTGTGCACCAGGTGCCGGCTCGCGTACACGACGATGTCTCCGTCCACGGTGTCCTTGAGCTTCGCGACCTCGGTCGGGGTGACGACCGTCGAGTTGGCCCAGCTCGGCTCGTGCAGCGTGGTGGACACGACGTACTTCGGCATGGTGTTGAGCCGGTCCGCCCACTCTCCGGTGCGGCTCGCCCAGCGGGTCGCGAACCAGTCGTGGCTGCGCCGGCCCAGCAGCAGCGCCGTGGCGGCCATCGCCTCCGCCTGCTCGGCCTCGGTCCACGCGGACCGGTCCGCGTCCGAGATCCGGGTGAACCAGCCGCCCCGGTCGAAGCCCTCCTCGCCGGTCGGATCCTGTCCGACACCGTCGAGCGTCACGTTCTCACTCACAATGATCTGTCCCATGCTGGTACCGACACCGTTGCGGCCGGAAAGGGGGCGGTGGAGGGTGGGAGACATGACAGCCCCGGCCGGCGACGACGCGGCGTTCCGGGAGCTGACGGACCCGTACCGGCGGGAGTTGCTGGTCCACTGCTACCGGATGCTGGGTTCGTTTCAGGACGCCGAGGACGTTCTGCAGGAAACGCTGCTGGCGGCGTGGCAGGGCCTCGCCGACTACGAGGGCCGCGCGGCACCGCGCACCTGGCTCTACAAGATCGCGACCAACCGGTGCCTGAACGCCCGCCGTGCGGCCGCCCGGCGCCCGGCCAAGGCATGGGACGTGCCGCAGGTCGACCCGCCCGAGCCCACCCGCCTGGGCGAGGTCGTCTGGCTGGAGCCCTTCCCGGACGCCATGCTGCCGGAGGCGAGCGTCGAGCGGATGGAGTCGGTCTCGCTGGCCTTCGTCACGGCGCTGCAGACCCTGCCGCCACGCCAGGTCGCCGTGCTCATCCTGCGCGACGTCCTCGACTTCCGGGCGGCTGAGGTGGCGCAGATGCTCGACACCAGTGTGGAGTCGGTCAAGAGCGCCCTGAAGCGAGCCCGGGCCGCCCTGCCCGCGCCTCCGTCGTCGGCCCATCCGGTCGTCGAGGACGCGGTGGTGGCGCGTTTCGTCGCCGCGTGGCAGTCGGCCGATGTGGACGCTCTCGGGGCGCTGCTCACCGACGACGTGTTCATGTCGATGCCGCCGATCCCCTTCGAGTACGTGGGCCGGGACGCGGTGGCCCGCTTCAGCGCCACCATCTTCGGCGCGGGCCGCCGCTTCTACCTGGTGCCGGCACGAGCCAACGGCCAGCCGGCCTTCGGCGCCTACCTGCGCGGCACCGACGGCCTCAGCCACGGCGTCGGCCTCTACGTGCTGACGCTGGCCGGCGACAGGATCAGCGCCCTGACCCGCTTCGAAAACGGCGTCCTGCCCCGCTTTGGGTTCTCTCGCTCGATCCCGACCTCCTAGGTCACAACGCGGCGACGGTGTCCGGCGCCCGTTCCGCGCGGCTCAACGTGCGCAGCAGCGCGACCGGGCCGTGCCTGCGGACGGCCAGCCGCGAGAGCAGGTCGAGCACCGGCTCGGTGACCCAGGGTGGCAGCGGCGGGGTGGGTAGGTCCACGCTCACTGCCAGGTCGTCGATGTGGACCGCCAGCTCCACGAGACGGCTGCGCAGAAAGTCGTCGAAGGTCAGCGTCCATCGCCACGTCGGCAGCTGGACCAGCCGGGAGGCAGGAGTCGCGGCGAAGAGGTCCGGCAGGCGGTCGACGGCGGCGGCGGCACGCGCCGCCAGGTCGGCGGGTCCGGCGGCGGCCGCCTGTTCGCTGCCGCGCCGGATGCGCACGTGTTCCGGACTGTCGTGACCGGTGGTCATCCACGCCACGCGCGCGTAGTAGTCGAGGATCGCGAGGGGAGCGGTCCCGGGCTCCGGCCCCGCCAGCGCCCGCTCGGCGAAGAAGATCTGGCCACCGAGGTGCCCGGCCAGCCCGCTGACCGCGTAGCGCTCCAGCGCGCTCGGCCGGTCCCAGCCGGCGGCGACGGCGGGCGAGGCCAACAGCATGGCCGCGGTGCGCGCGGCGACGACGTACGCGGCCCGGACGTCGGTCATCGGGGAAGCTCCCGCAGCCGTCCGTCGGCGAGCAGGACGACCTCGCCACCGACCTCGATCGACCGGATGTCGTCCGGTCGACCGTGCGCGGTGACGGTCAGCTCGCTCGGACGGCCGGCGAACCGGCCCTGCCGCAGGATGGTCGGCACCGCGTCCGGGATGCGGTCGTGGCGCCGCAGATAGGCAGCCGCGCAGCCGCCCCCGCTTCCGGTGGCCACGTCCTCCACGACCCCGTCGTTGTTCCAGTGCCGCCCCTCAAGGCCCGCGGCGTCGAGCAGGTAGGCGAACTCGGCGCCGAGGGCGGCCAGCGGCGCGGTGAGGTCCGTGGTGATCCGGGCGCGGGCCAGCGCCTCGCCCCGGACGGGCAGCACCAGGTAGGCCAACCCGGTCGACACGATCTCCGGCGCCAGGGTCGGGTCGAGGTCGTCCGGCAGCAAGGAGAGCCTCGGCAGGATGTCGGCGACGTCGGCATCGCCCAGGAATGCCGGCCGACCCTGGTCGAGAACGCCGTTGTACCGACCGGACGCGAGCCGCCTGGTGGTCACGCGGACCGCACGGGTGGGCAGGCGCAACGTCCAGGTCGCGTCGGCCGCGCCGCCCCGCAGGGCGTGCAGCACACAGGCCGCGCCGATCACCGGATGGCCGGCGAAGTCGAGCTCGCCGTCGAGGTCGAACACCCGGGCCGCTTCGCCGACCAGGAAGATCGACTCGAAGTGGCGCAGCTCCTTGGTGATCGCGGCCATCTGCTCCGGGCGCAGCCCCGCCGCGTCGGGGAACACCGCGAGGCTGTTGCCGCTGTACGGGCCGTCCGCGAACACGTCGACATGGTGGAATCGCACGGCGCCGACGCTAGGCGGCCGGCGAGCGGATCGGAACCGCGCTTGTTCGGCGAGCCCCTATAAGCTCACGTTATGGCCGCCGATCTTGAGACGGCGCTGCTGCGGGCGTTCCTGACCGCTGCTCGCGCCGGCAGCATCAGTCGGGCCGCGGTGGCGCTGGGCCATACCCAGCCGGCGTTGAGCCAGCAGCTGCGGCGGCTCGAGCGCGCGGTCGGTGAGCCGCTGCTGCACCGCACCGCCCGCGGCGTCGCGTTGACGAGGGCCGGTGAGACGCTGCTCCCGTACGCCGAGCGGATCCTGGCCCTGTCGGCGCAGGCGCTGCGGGCACCGCGCCAGGCCTTGACCGGACACTGTGGAGTCGGCCTGATCGAGGACCTGGCGGGGGCGCCGCTGTCGCTGGCCCTGGCCGACTTCGCCCGGCTGCATCCAGGCGCCACGCTGGAGGTCTTCACGGCGCCTGGTCCGGCGACTCACAAGGCGTTCGCCACCGGGCGTCTGCACCTGGCGCTGTGCGACCCGTCCTATTTCCCCGACCCGCCACGGTGGATGGTCCGGCTGCCGCTGACCTGGGTCGGCGGTCCCGACCTCGACGCGGACGCCGAGCCGCTGCCGTTGGTGCTTTTCTCCCATCCGTGCCGGTGGCGGGCGCCGCTGCTCGACACCCTGGAAGCGGCGGGCCGTCGTTGGCGGATCGCCTTCGAGAGCACGAGCCTCGCCGGTGTGCTCGCCGCGGTCCGGGCCGGGCTCGGCTTCGCCGCGGTGCTGCCGGCCGTCGCCGATCCGGGCACGGTGGTGTCGGGCCTGCCGGATCTGCCCGACGTCGAGCTCGGCCTGGTCCGCCGGCCGGGCACCGAGGGCGACCCCCTGGTCGACGCGGTCGAAGGGGTCCTGCGCCGGCTCAGCTAGGCGCGCGGTCGGCTGGGAAGCCGCCGGTCGCGATCGGACCCCACGAGTCGATGGTGATGCGGATCAGGGACTTGCCCTGGCGGCGCATCGCCTCCCGGTACTCCGCCCAGTCCGGGTGTTCGCCCGCGATGCAGCGGAAGTACTCGACGAGCGCGTCCTCGGTCTCCGGCGACGGCATGTCGAGGACCTCGGCCGTGCCGTCGACCTGGACGTACGGGTCGTTCCAGTCGTCGGAGTGCACAAGCACGCTGGCGGCCGGGTTGCGGCGCAGGTTGACCGCCTTCGCGCGGTCCGGGTAGGTGGAGATCACGATCCGCCCGGACTCGTCGACGCCGCCGCTCACCGGGGAGAGCTGCGGGCGGCCGTCGCGGCGGATGGTGACCAGGGTGAGCCGATGCCGGGTGCGGACGAACTCGATCAGCTCGGCCCGCCCGACCCGGTCGGCGGTTGCGATCTTAGGCACCGAGCAAGGCTAGCGCTCGCTGTCCAAGAGGTGCAGCTGCTGGTCCATGTAGCGGCCGCCGGCGGCGGAGCCGGCCGGGATCGCGGCCTCGATCCGGGCCAGCACCTCGGGGGAGAGGGTCAGCTCGGCCGCGCCCAGTGACTCCTCGAGCCGGTCCCGGCGGCGGGCGCCGACCAGCGGGACGATGTCCGTGCCCTGTGCCGCGACCCAGGCGATCGCGACCTGGCTGGTGGTCGCGCCGAGCTCCGCGGCGACGCGGCCGAGCTCTTCGACCAGCCGCAGGTTGGCGGCCAGGTTCTCGCCGTTGAACCGGGGCAGCGCGGCCCGGAAGTCCCGGGCGCCGACCTCGCGGTCGACCGACCAGTGACCGCTGAGCAGGCCGCGGGAGAGCACCCCGTACGCCGTCAGCCCGATCCCGAGCTCGCGCAGCGTGGGCAGGATCGCCTCCTCCGGGCCGCGCGACAGCAGTGAATACTCGATCTGCACGTCACTGATCGTCGCGACCGCGGCCGCCCGGCGAATGCTCTCGGCGCCCACTTCGGACAGTCCGATGTGGCGGATGTAGCCGGCCTCCTGCATGTCCTTCAGCGCACCGACGGTCTCCTCGATCGGGATCGACGGGTTGAGCCGCGAGGGCCGGTAGATGTCGATGTAGTCGGTGTCGAGCCGGCGCAGCGACTGGGCGAGCCGGTCGCGCACCGCCGAGGCGGACACGTCGTACGGGACCGGCTGGAAGGTGCCGTCCGGGTTCTTACGGCTGCCGAACTTGACGCTGATCACGACGTCCTCGCGGCGCCGGCCGCGCAGGGCGCGGGAGACCAGGAGCTCGTTGTGGCCCGATCCGTAGAAGTCGGCGGTGTCGATGAGGTTCATGCCGGCGTCGAGGGCGGCGTGCACGGTGGCGATGCTCTCGTCCTCGTCCGCCGGGCCGTACATGTCAGACATGCCCATGGCGCCGAGGCCGAGGGCGCCCACGACCGGTCCGGTCGTGCCGAGCTTGCGGGTGCCGATTGTCGTCATGCCACCGACGTTAGCACCGATCACACGCTGGCGTGATCGATGCTAACATGTGGTGATGACAACACCGCGGCAACGGATCCTCGACGCGACGGAGGCCCTGCTGTCCCGCGGCGGTCGCGACGCCGTCTCGACGAGAGCGGTCAGCGCGGCGGCCGGCGTGCAGGCGCAGACGATCTATCGCCAGTTCGGCGACATGGCCGGGCTGTTCGACGCGGTCGCCTACGAGGCGTGGACCCGCTACCTGACGCTCAAGCAGGCCGAGGAGCACCGCGCCGACCCGGTCGAGGACCTGATCGCCGGCTGGAACCTGCACGTCCAGTTCGCGCTGGACAACCCGGCGCTCTACAAGCTGATCCACGGCGACCCGCGCCCCGGCCAGCCCTCGGCGGTCAGCGGCAAGGGGCACGAGCTTCTCAGCGGCATCCTGCGCCGGGTCGCGGACGAGGGCCGGCTGCGGGTCCCGGTCGAGTCCGCCGCGCCGATGGTCTACGCGGCCAGCGTCGGCGCCGCGCTCGCGCTGATCGCGGCCCAGGGCGACGGCACCCTGGAGGCGCACGCCGGCCTGTCCGCCGACCTGCGCGACGCCGTGCTGGCCACCGTGCTGACGGGATCAGTGCCGCAGGGCGCGCAGGAGCGCGCGGTCGCCCTCAAGGCCGCCCTGCCCGCCGTCGCCGACCGGTTCAGCGCGGCGGAGCGGGTGCTGCTCGGCGAGTGGCTGGACCGGATCGCCCGCTGACGCACCCCTGGTCCTACGCTGGGGATCATGGCACCGATCTCCATTCCGACCCGCACGCTCAACGACGGCCGGGAGATGCCCTGGCTCGGGTTGGGCACCTATCCCGCGAAGGGCCGAAAGGCGACCGAGGCGTTCCTCGTCGCGATCGAGGCCGGCTACCGGCTGCTCGACACGGCCTACAACTACGGCAACGAGGACGCGGTCGGCGCCGCCATCCGGGAGAGCGGGCTGCCCCGCGAGGAGTTCTTCGTCACCAGCAAGCTCGCGGGCCGGCACCAGGGCAAGCCCTACGTCCGGGATGGCTTCTCCGCCTCGCTGGAGCGGCTCGGCCTCGACTACGTCGACCTCTACCTGATCCACTGGCCGCTGCCGAAGGTCGGTCGCTACGTCGAGTCGTACGTGGAGATGGTGGCGCTCCAGCAGGAGGGCCTGATCCGCTCGGTCGGTGTGTCGAACTTCCTCGACGAGCACATCACCGCCGTGGTCGCGGAGACCGGCGTCGTGCCGGCCGTCGACCAGCTCCAGGTCTCGCCGACGCACGCGCAGGTCGACGTCGTCGACGGTGTCACCCGTCACGGGACGGTCGTGCAGGCGTGGAGCCCGCTGGAGCGCAACAGCGGCATCCTCGAGCACCCCACCGTTCTCGACATCGCCGAGCGGCTCGCCGTCGCGCCGCCGCAGGTCGTGCTGCGTTGGCTCGTCGACCGCGACATCACCAGCGTGCCGGCGTCGACGAACCCCGACCGGCAGCGGCTCAACGCCGACATCTTCGGCTTCGCGCTCGCGCCCGCCGACGTCGCGGCCATGACGGCCATCGACGTCGGCAAGCCCGTCAAGCAGGACCCGCGCACCTGGGAAGAGTTCTAAGGACGCAGCGTCTTCGTCCAGAGCACGGCGCCCTCGAGGTCGCGTGGAATAACGCATCCGCAAGTCTGGATTAGATGACTGTTAATTCGGCGTCGGTCGCCGCGCCGCCCGGTTAGCGTGAGCGCGTACCCCCGGACGCCCACCGGAGGCCCGCTATGTCCCCCCTGGTTCGCCGGCTGCTCCGCGCCGTGCCCATCGCGATCGTCGTGGTCGCCGTAACCGTGCTGTTCTTCGCGCCGTCAGCCGAAGGGCGCGCCCGCCCCGCGGCCGTGCCGCCGTCGGAGTGGCCGATGGTCTCGTTGGTCGCCCTCGCCGTGCTCGCGCTCGTGGTGCCGACCGGCGCCGTCGTGCTGTTCCTGCGCCGCCGCTACTAGCCGGCCACGCGTCGCCGCAGGGCCTTGTCGAGCAGGGCCGGTGGTGCGTCGAACTTCTCGTGCGCGGCCAGGTCGACCCCGGGTGCGACGACCGCGTCGATGGCGTCGAGCACGTCGGGCGGGAGCACGGTGTCTGCGGCGGCGAGGTGCGAGCGCAGGTGCTCCAGCGTGCGCGGGCCGATGATCGCGCTGGTCACCGCCGGGTGCGCGGTCACGAAGCCGAGCGCGAGCTGGACCATGGTGAGGTCGGCCTCGGCGGCGATGCCGGCCAGGCGCTCGACGGCGTCGAGCCGGGCCTGGTTGGCGGGGCGGGTGAGGTCGAAGCGCTCCGGCAGGACCGTCGAGCGGCTCGTGTTGATCTCCTGGCCGGCCCGGATCGCGCCCGACAGCCAGCCCGAGGCCAGCGGGCTCCACGCCAGCACGCCGAGGCCGTACTGCTCGGTCACGGGCAGCACATGGCCCTCGATGCCCCGCTGGAGGATCGAATAGCTGGGCTGCTCGGTGACATAGCGACCCAGGTGGTGGTCGCGGGCGGCCCATTGCGCCTGGACGATCCGGTACGCGGGGAACGTCGACGAGCCGAAGTAGCGGATCTTGCCCGCCGTGCGCAGGTCGGTCAGCGCGGCGAGGGTCTCCTCGTCGCTGGTCCGCGGGTCCCAGCGGTGCATCTGGTAGAGGTCGACGTGGTCGACGCCGAGCCGGCGCAGGCTGTCGTCGAGGGCGGTGACGAGCCAGCGGCGGGAGCTGCCCTGGTGGTTGCGCTCGTCGCCGATCGGCATCGTGGCCTTCGTCGCCAGCACGAGGTCGTCGCGGCGGCCGGCGATGGCCTTGCCGACCATCTCCTCCGACACGCCGGCGCCGTACATGTCGGCGGTGTCGATGATGTTGATGCCCGCATCGAGGGCGGCGTCGACGATGGCGGTGGCCTCGTCCTGGGTGGTGCGGCCGATCGGGCCGAAGTTCATGGCGCCGAGGGCCAGCGTGCTGACCTGGACGCCGGTCCGGCCCAGGGTGCGGTACTGCATGATTCCTCCGGGGTGTGGCACGATGGCAAACGGAACGTTGCTCCGTTAACGATACGGAGCTCTGTTCCGTTTAGCAAGGGAGGCTGGAGACGATGCCGAGGGCGGACGCCCGGCGCAACCAGAAGACGCTGCTCGACGCGGCCGCCGCGGTCTTCGTCGAGTCGGGCGTCGACGCGCCGGTACGCGAGATCGCGACCCGGGCGGGCGTCGGGATGGGCACGATCTACCGCCACTTCCCGACGCGGGCGGACCTCATCGTGGCGGTCTACCGGCACCAGGTCGACGCCTGCACCGAGGCGGGCCAGGCGCTGCTGGCCGGGCCGGCCGACCCGTACGACGCGCTCGGGCAGTGGATCGACCTCTTCGTCGACTTCCTCGTGACCAAGCACGGGCTCGCGGCCCTCATGCGGTCCGACAACACCAGTTTCGAGGCGTTGCACACCTATTTCCTGGATCGGCTGGTGCCGGTCTGCGCCGACCTCCTGGCCGCGGCGGCCGCGGCGGGCACGATCCGCGCCGACGTGGCGGCCTACGAGCTCCTGCGCGGTGTCGGCAACCTCTGTGTCGGCGCCGGCCGGGACCCGGGCTATGACGCACGTCGCCTGGTCACGATCCTCATCGCGGGACTGCGTCACACTCCCGTCGCATGATCTTGGGTTTTGTGATGATGTTGCCGTTGTGATCGTGATCCGACGGCGGTTGGTCGGCGGTGCCGTCGCCGCGGCCGTGACCGGGGTGTTCAGCACCGCCGGCGCCGGCTACTACTTCTCCGGTGAGCTGCTCGGTGTCGACCGGACCCGGGACCTCGCGGTGCGGGTGCTGGCGGTGGACGGCGACGAGGTCACCCTCAGCCGCGACCTGGACACGGCGAAACCCATCGAGCTCGGCCTGATGTGGCCCGAGGGCGCCGCCCGGCTCACCACGTCGGTCCGGGTGGTCGGCGACACCGTGGTCCGCGAGATCGCCGAGCGCGAGCTCGGCCACCTGCGGCCCGGCCTCGCGGTCCACGTCGACTACAACGTGTTCAGCACCGACCCCAAGGCCGCGTTCGGGCTGGACTACGACACCGTGCCGGTGCCCGGTGAGCTGGGCGACCTGCCCGCGTGGCTGGTGCCGCCGCCGGGTGCCGAGCGGCCGGGCCACTGGGCGAACCAGCGGCCCGGCCGCTGGGCGATCGCGATGCACGGCCGGGGCGCGAGCCGGCACGAGGCGCTCCGGGTGCTGCCGACCGTGGCCGGCGCGGGGCTCACCACGCTGGTGCTCGGCTACCGCAACGACCCGGACGCGCCCGCCAGCCCGGACGGCTACTACCACCTCGGCGACACCGAGTGGCGCGACCTGGCCTCCGGCATCCGCTACGCGCGCGAGAACGGCGCGACCGAGGTCGTGCTGCTCGGCTGGTCGATGGGCGGCGGCGCCGTCCTGACCGCGCTGCGCCGGCTGCCGGTGGCCGACGCGGCGCTGGTCCGCGGCGTGGTGCTGGACAGCCCGGTGCTGTCCTGGGACGCGGTGATCGACTTCCAGGCCGCGCTGCGCCACCTGCCGGCCCCGATCACCTGGTCGGCGAAGCGGTTCACCGAGTGGCGCGGCGGCCTGTCGCTGGCCAGCCTCGACCAGGACCCCGCCGAGCTGACCGTGCCGGCGCTGATCTTCGTCGACGAGTCCGACCAGCTGGTCCGCACCGACCGGGCACACGCGTACGCGTCGGCCCGCCCGGACCTCGTCACCCTGGTCTCGACCCGCGACGGCGGCCACGTCGCGTCGTGGAACGTCGACCCGCGGGGCTACGCGGCCGCGGTGACCGCCTTCCTCAGCCGGGTCGCGTCAGCGTCCTGAGCTCGTCGAACGACTCCCGCACGAGGTCCGGCAGGCTCCGTCGGCCGGTGTCGCCGATCCAGCGCTCGAACGCGACCCGGAAGACACCGATGCCGGCCTGGGCGGCCAGGCTCGCCGCCGGCTCGGTGATGCCGCGGTCGCGCAGAGCCGACGTGACCGCGTTGGCGAGCGTCGCGAGCTTGACCACCTCGCGCTCCTGAAGCTCCGGGTTCGCGTCGATGACGACCTGCCGCGCCCGGGCCAGGTCACGGCGCTCCTCGAGCAGCGCGCCGGCCGCCGCCAGGGCCGTGCCGACCACGTCGATCGGTGCCGCGCCGTCGGCCGCCTCGGCGACGCCTTTGACCAGGACCTCGCGGAGCAGGCTCGAGCCGGCGAACAGCACCTCGCGCTTGTCGGCGTAGTGGCGGAAGAAGGTCCGCTCGGTCAGCCCGGCCCGCGCGGCGATCTCGGCCACGGTGACCTGTTCGTACCCGCGTTCGCCGTACAGCGCGAGTGCGGCCTCCTCCAGCCGCCCGCGGGCGTTCGGCTCCCATCGACCCATGCCTCGATCATAGGTGATGGCAGCCGCTGACATCACCGTGCTAGCGTCCATGTCAGTCACTGACATGGAGGTACCGCTCATGCGGGTTTTCGTCACCGGGGCGTCAGGCTGGATCGGGTCCGCCGTCGTTCCCGAGCTCCTCGGCGCGGGTCACCAGGTCGTCGGGCTCGCCCGCTCGGCCGACTCGGCCACGGCCCTGACCGCCGCCGGCGCGGAGGTGGTCCGCGGCACCATCGACGACCTCGACGTCCTCGGGGCCGCCGCGGCCGACTCAGACGCCGTGATCCACCTGGCGTTCAAGCACGACATCGCCTTCGCGGGCGAGTTCGCGGCGGCTGCCGCGGCCGACCGCCGTGCGGTCGAGACCTTCGGCACGGCGCTGGCGGGTTCCGGCCGACCGCTGGTGATCGCCTCCGGGCTGGTCGGGCTTTTCCCGGGCCGGGTGGCCACCGAGCGTGACAGACACGCCGCCGCCATGGGTGCCGGCGGCGGTCCGGGAGTGCGGCAGGCGACCGCCGACCTGACGCTCTCGCTCGCCGAGCGGGGCGTGCGCTCGACCGTGCTGCGGCTGCCCCCGACCGTCCACGGCGACGGCGACAACGGCTTCATGGCCGCCATCGTCGGCATCGCGCGGGCGAGGGGCGTTTCGGGCTACCTCGGCGACGGTGCCAACCGCTGGCCCGCCGTCCACCGCCTCGACGCCGCGCGGTTGTTCCGGCTCGCGCTGGAGGAGGCTCCGGCCGGGTCGGTGCTGCACGCCGTCGCGGACGAGGGCGTGCCGATCCGGGCCGTCGCCGAGGTGATCGGCCGACAGCTCGGCGTCCCCGTCGCCGAAGTGACCGAACCCGGCGCTCACTTCGGCTGGCTGGCGCACGTCATCGGGCTGGACAGTCCGGCCTCCAGCGCCCTGACCCGCGACCTGCTCGACTGGCGGCCGATGCGGCCGGGGCTGCTCGAGGACCTGGAGAAGGGTCACTACTTCCAGGCCGGCTGAGCCGGCAGGTCGAGGGCCGCGAGCCGGGCCGGGTCGCTGATCGCCGTGATGGCGGTGATCCTCCCGTCGGCCACCGTGAACGCGAGGAGGGTCAGCGGGCTGCCGTCCGCATGCCAGGCCAGGAAACCCGGCCGGCCGTTGACGAGCACCCCGCGCCCTCGCGCCCCGTCCCGCGCGCCGAAGCGCGCCCCGGCGGCGACCGACGTGGCGCCGATGGTCACGGTCACGCCGTCCGCGGTGTCGGCGGTCAGCCGCACGTCCGGGTCGAGCACCCGGAGCAGCGCGGCGAAGTCGCCACCGCGGGCGGCGGCCAGGAACGCCCTGACCACCTTGCGCTCCGCCGGCCCCGCGGGATGCGACGTCCCGCCCACCTTGCGGCGCGCGCGGCTGGCCAGCATCTTGGTCGCGTCGGTGGATCTGCCGATGATCTGGCCGATCTCGTCGAACGGCACCGCGAACAGGTCGTGCAGCACGAACGCCAGCCGCTCGCTCGGCGACAGCGACTCCAGGACGACCAGCAGCGCGAGGCCGACCGAGTCGGCCAGCACGGCGTCGTCCGCCGGCTGCGGGCCGCCGTCGTCGACCGTCACGACCAGCTCGTCGTACGACGCCGACGGGCGCCGCGACCGCAGGACGTCGAGGCTGATCCGGCCCACGACCGTGGTCAGCCAGCCGCCGAGGTTGTCGATCGTCGCCGGGTCCTGGCGCCAGAGCCGCAGCCAGGCCTCCTGGACCACGTCCTCGGCGTCGGCGTGCGAGCCGAGCATGCGGTAGGCGACCGCGTGCAAGCGGTCGCGCTGGGCTTCGAACGCTTCGGCCGTCATGGCTGTTACCTTCCCTCGCGCTGCTCCGTCATGGGTGATGACGGGCCCGGGAGGGCGGAGGTAACCGATCAGGGGGAAACCCGTGCCAGCACGCATGAAGAGCCGGAGCGATCCGGCCGTCGTCAGCGCGATCCAGCAGCTCGTCAAGGCGATCCACGCCGGTGGCGCCGACCCGCTCGTGCTCGAGCTGGTCCACCTGCGGGCCAGTCAGATCAACGGCTGCAGCCCGTGCGTGTACGCCGGTGTCGCGTCGGCGAAACAGCACGGCGAGACCGACGAGCGCCTGCACAGCGTGGTCGCGTGGCGCGAGACCGCGCTGTTCACCGAGGCGGAGCGGGCGGCGCTCGCGCTGGCCGAGGCCGCGACCCGGATCCAGGACGGTGCACCGGGCGTGACCGACGAGGTCTGGGACGCGGCGGCCGCCCACTTCGACGAGGCGCAGCTGTCGGCGATCGTCACGGAGATCGCGCTGACCAACTTCTTCAACCGGATCAACCGGACGCTGCAGGAGCAGGCCGGCAGGACGTGGTGACCTAGGACGACCGCCAGGCGTCGTCGTCGGGGTGGTGGTCGGGCCGGAGAGGGCGGGGCTCGGTCTCCTGAAGCTCGACCAGCTCGTCGGGGAGCACCCTGGGCGGCAGCTCGCCGAACCGGGCGTGCCGCAGGAAGGCGGCCTCGTCGTCGGTGAACACCACACGGTCGTCGTCTTCCATGCCCACATGATGCATCCGCCGGCCACCCGTGGGCGGCCCGGCGGAGGATCAGATCGCGCGCAGGGTGACCATCAGGTCGAACGGCTCGGCGCGCAGCCAGGCCTCGGGCGCCGGCGGCGGGCCGCAGGCGGCCGTGCCCAGCCCGTG
Source organism: Asanoa sp. NPDC049475 (assembly GCF_040676915.1). NCBI lineage: Bacteria > Bacillati > Actinomycetota > Actinomycetes > Micromonosporales > Micromonosporaceae > Asanoa > Asanoa sp. NPDC049475. Next base: position 490,867 of record NZ_JBFAPY010000002.1, read on the forward strand.
GTGGCCGTGGTCGAGGTGGAGATGCACGTCGCGACCCGGCGCGAGGTCGTCGGTGTGCCGGGCCGCGGTCAGCTCGGCCGTGCTCCACCGGCGGGCGGTCAGCTCGAACGTCGGATGCCCGGTGATCTCCAGGCCGGCACCGGTCGGGTCGGTGAACGAGGCCTGCCGCACCCTGGTCCGGTTGCCGTTCTCCTGCGGCCGCACATAAGGGGTGTGCAGCCCGTCCACCGTGGACGCATAACGGCCGACCAGCGCCGCGGCGTGCGAGTCCACATAGGCCTCGCCCGGCCCACCGCCGAACCATTCCACCTCTCCGAGGCGGCCCGGGATCGCCATGGACACGCCGGCGCGGGGGAGGGGGAACGACCAGTCGCCGGCCGGCTCGACGTGCAGGGCGAGCGTGACCGCGTCGTCGTCGGCCGTCCAGGAGGAGGTCGCCAGCAAGGCCCGGTCACTGCCGGCCGGCGCGACCCGGCTGGTGACGACGAGGGCGTCGGTGGTGCCCGCGACCTCCAGCACCCGGTGCGTCATCCGGTGCAGGCCGGCTGCCCGCCACCGGGCGGCGACCGGGTCGGGACCGAGCTCGTCGTTGTCGATCGGCGCCCGCCACACGTCCAGGCGTGGGCCGCGCAGCGTCAGGTCGCCGAGCGAGACCAGCTCGCCGTCGCGGAACCGGGCCGGGCCGAGGGCGGAACCCGCGGGCCGTCGACCGGTCCGCGGCGGGCGCGGCGCCGCCTCGCGCAGCAGGAGCTGGCCGGCACCGACGGTCGTGCCCCCCAGCCGAGCGGTCACGGTCAGCCAGGCCTCGCCCTTGCCCGCGGGAAGGACGGCGTCCGGCGGGGCCATCGGGGCCGACGCGGCCGGTTCGAGAGAGGGCGCCGCTTGGGAACCGGCGGCGACCGTCGTCCCGTCCACCTCGATCGTCCAGTCGAGGGTGACGCCGGTCAGGTCGCGGTGGTCGTAGCCGTTGCGGACGGTCAGCTTGTCGCCCTCCGGCACGAGCCGGACCGGCGCGAAGACGGCGCCGAGCTCGGTCAGTCCTGGCGACGGGGTGCGGTCCGGGAAGACCAGGCCGTCGATGACGAAGTTGCCGTCGTGCACCGGCTCGCCGAAGTCGCCGCCGTACGCGAAGTGGTTGCCCCTTCGGATGCCGTGGTCGAGCCACTCCCAGATGAAGCCGCCCTGGCAGCGCGGGTAGCGCTCGAACAGCTCGCGGTAGGTGCTCAGCAGACCCGGGCCGTTGCCCATCGCGTGCGCGTACTCGCACAGCACGAACGGCAGCCCGTCGGGCGCGGCACCGATCTCGGCCACGTCGTCCGGCGTCGCGTACATCCGGCTGTGCACATCGGTGTGCTCGCACGAGCGGTCGCCCTCGTAGTGCAGCGGCCGGTCAGGGTCGAGCTCGCGCGCCACGGCCGCCATCGACGCGAGGTTGCGGCCCACGCCGGCCTCGTTGCCCAGGGACCACATCACGACACTCGGGTGGTTCCTGTCGCGGTGCACCGTGCGCCGCATCCGGTCGACCAACGCGTCCGTCCACCGTGGATCGTCGGTGGGGTTGTCCCGCCAGCCGTTCTGCTCGAAGCCGTGCGTCTCGAAGTCGTTCTCCACCAGGACCCAGAAGCCGAGCTCGTCGCAGAGGTCGAGCACGGCGGCGTCGGGCGGATAGTGGCTGGTCCGGATCGCGTTGACGTGGTGGGTCTTCATCAGCTCGAGCTCCGCGCGGACCACGTCCTGCGGCACGACCCGGCCCAGGTCGGGGTGGAACTCGTGCCGGTTGACGCCGCGGAAGAAGATCCGCTGGCCGTTGGCGGTCAGCAGGCCGTCGACGACCGCGACGGTGCGGAAGCCGATCCGCAGCACGACCGACTCGGACCCGGTCGACACCGTTGCCTCGTACAACGTGGGTGTCTCGGGTGTCCAGGGTGCGACCGTGTCGAGCGCGTGGTCGGTGTTGACGGCGACGTTCTGCAGCCCGAGCTCCGGCACCGTCAGCAGCGCGCCCTCCGGCGCGTCGACCCGGAGCGTGCCGCGCCCGCCGTCGTACGACGCGTGCACGAACAGGTCGTCGATCCCGCCCGCCGGTCGCACCTCCAGCGTGACGGCGCGGAAGATGCCGGGCAGCCACCACATGTCCTGGTCTTCGAGGTAGCTGCCGGCCGACCACTGGTGCACCCGCACCGCGACGAGGTTGGCCTCGCCGGGCCGCAGGTGCGCGGTCACGTCGAACTCGTGGGTGAGCCGGCTGCCCTGGGTCGAGCCGACCTCGGCGCCGTTGACCCAGACCCGCCCGTGCGAGTCGACGCCCTCGAAGCGCAGCAGCACCCGCTGCCCGGCCCAGCCGGCGGGCACCTCGACGACGCGGCGGTGGTCGCCGGTCGGGTTCTCGGTCGGCACGTGCGGCGGGTCGACCGGGAACGGATAGGTGATGTTGGTGTATGCCGGCTGCCCGTACCCGTGCATGGGCCAGCTCGACGGCACGGGCAGCGCGTCCCAGCCGGAGTCGTCGTAGTCGACGGCCCAGAACTCGTCCAGGCCGGTCGCGGTGGGGGACAGCCGGAACCGCCATGCCCCGGACAGGTCGATCGACGGCGCGTCGCTGTGCAGCGCGGCCCGGGGCGGAACGGTGCCGTGCGGCCGGCCGAAGTCGCCGAGGTGCCCGGTCATCCGGCGAAACCGTAGTCCGCGAAACCGGAAACGCCCGGCCGGGCGCGGAACAGGGCACCGCTGGGCGCCGGGTCGTCGTCCGACGGACGCGACGTGGTGATGTAGAGGTCGGTCAGGTCCGGGCCGCCGAACGCGCAGGCGGTCGGGCGGCCCACCGGCATCTCGACGACCGCGTCGAGCGTGCCGTCGGGACCGTAGCGGTGCACGGCGGCGCCGTCCCAGAGCGCCACCCAGACGCCGCCCTCGGCGTCGAGGCACAGCCCGTCGGGGGTGCCGACCTCGGCGGGCACGGTCACGAACGGGCGCCGGTCGGAGAGATCGCCGTTGAACAGGTCGATCCGTTGCGTGCCGGAGTCGACGTAGTAGGCGGTCCCGCCGTCCTGCGACCAGGCCAGCCCGTTGGAGATGGTCACGTCTTCCAGCACGACGGTCACGGTCAGGTCCGGGTCCAGCCGATAGAGCTTGCCGGCGCCCTTCGACTCGTCGGTCGCCATCGAGCCGCAGTAGAACCGGCCCTGGGGGTCGCAGCCGCCGTCGTTCATGCGGACCGGACCGGCGGGCCACAGCTCGGGCAGGATCCTCGGCCCGTCCGAGCCCGCGTCGAGCAGCGCGAAACCGCGTTCGACGGCCAGCACGAGGCCGCCCGCGCGGCGCGGGCGGATGGCGCAGACCACGGACGAGACGGGGGTACGCGTGACCGCGCCGCTCTCGGGATCGAGCGCGAGCATGTCGCCGGCCAGCATGTCGACCCAGCGCAGGCGGCCGGTCGCGGCGTCCCACGCCGGACCCTCACCGTGCCCGGCGATCCGGTCGGTGACCTGTTCAACGTTGATCTTCATAACCGCCTCATCCTGTCACCCTCGGCCCCGCACGATCTAGGCTGGAGATCATGCCCGACATCACCAGCCCAGCCATCAGTGACTACCTGCTTGCCCACTCCTCGCCGGCCGACAACCTGCTGCGCGAGCTCGCGATCGAGACCACCCGCGCGTTTCCCGACGCGGCCGGCATGCAGATCTCGCACGACGAGGGTGAGCTGCTGACCATGCTGGTCCAGCTCGTCGGCGCCACCCGCGCGGTCGAGGTGGGTGTGTTCACCGGCTACTCCTCGATCTGCATCGCCCGCGGGCTGGCGCCGGGCGGCTCGCTGCTGGCCTGCGACGTGAGCGAGGAGTGGACCTCGATCGCGCGGCGCTACTGGGACCGGGCCGGCGTCGCCGACCGGATCGACCTGCGGATCGCGCCGGCGCTCGAGACGCTGCGGGCGCTGCCGGCCGAGGAGAACATCGACTTCGCCTTCATCGACGCCGACAAGCCGGGCTACCCCGCGTACTACGAGGAGCTGGTCACCCGGTTGCGCCAGGGCGGGCTGATCGTGCTCGACAACGTGCTGCGCGGCGGGCGGGTCATCGACCCGACGGCCACCGGCGAGGCCGACCTCGCGATCCGCGAGATCAACGATCGCGTCGTCGCGGACCCGCGCGTCAGCGTCGCCATGCTGCCCGTGCGCGACGGCGTCACCCTCATCCGCAAGCGCTGACCGGCGGCTGCTCGACCGTCCATCGAGGATGCCGGATGCTGCCACGTGAGGAAACCCCGAACCGGTAACCTCGCAAACGTGGCAGGCCCGGTCAAAATGCCAGCAAACCTCTTCAGCACGGCGTTCGGGTTGACCGGCCTGGCGGGGGCGTGGTCCACGGCGCACGGGTACGGCATCTCGCCGCGCGGCGTGACCGACGCCTTGCTGGTCCTCGCCGGCGCCGTCTGGGTGTTGTGCTGCGTGCTCTACTTCCGGCGCCCCCGGTCCGTGCGCGCCGACCTGACCGACAACATCTTCTCGCCGTTCATCTCGCTCGCGCTGATCACACCCCTGCTGCTGGCCGTCCTCGGCCTGCAACCCCGGGCGCACACGGCGGCCGTGGTGGTGGTCGACGTCTTCATCGGCCTGACCGTGCTCTACGGCGGCTGGATCACCGGACAGTGGATCTACGGGCCGATCGAGGCCGGGAAGATCCATCCGGGTTACTTCCTGCCCACCGTCGCAGGCGGGTTCGTCGCGTCGATCGCGGCGACCGGGGTCGGCCAGCGCCGGCTCGGCGAGTTCCTGTTCGGCCTCGGCGCGATCTGCTGGCTGGTGCTGGGGTCGATCATCATGAACCGGCTGTTCGTCAATCCGTTGCTGCCACCACCCCTGTTTCCGACCCTGGCCATCGAGGCGGCGCCGGCGGCGGTCGCCAGCGTGGCGTACTTCGCGCTCAACGGATCCCGGATCGACGCCTTCGCCGCCCTCCTCGCCGGCTACGGCGTCCTGTTGGTGATCGCACAGTTCCGCTTCCTGCCGGCGTTCCTGCGCCTGAAGTTCAGCCCCGGCTTCTGGGCCTTCACCTTCGCCTACGCCGTCGTCGCCAACGCCACCATCACCTGGATCAACGTCGGCCGGCCGGCCGGGCACCGCGCGCTGACCTGGTTGGTCCTCGGCGCCATCACCCTGCTGGTCGGCGGCGTCGGCCTCCGCACGCTGGTCGCGGTCGCCCGCGGCACCTACCTGCCCAAGCCGACGCCGCCTCCGGTCACTGGAACAGCTTGACCGCGGTGATCACGGTCTCCACCACCCCGTAGCCGAGCAGGATCGCGACGAGCGTCCAGGACACGACCAGTCGTCCGCTCATGCCGCCGCCTCCTTCACCGGCTCGGCCGCCTCGGCCTGCCTGGGTTCGTGATATTGCTCCGGCACCGGCCGGATCAGCAGGTTGGCCAGGAACCCGATCGCAAGCACACCGACCATCGTGAACAGCGCCGGCCGGTACGCCTCGGCGGTCAACGAGCCCGGCTTGCCCTGCGCGTCGAGGAAGCCATTGATGATCAGCGGCCCGGCCACGCCCGCCGCCGACCAGGCGGTCAGCAGCCGGCCGTGGATCGCGCCGACCTGATAGGTGCCGAACAGGTCACGCAGGTACGCCGGCACGGTCGCGAACCCGCCGCCGTAGAACGACAGAATCACGCCGGCGAGCAGCACGAACAGCGCGGTCGCGGTGTGCCCGACCGCGGCCAGCAAGGTGTAGAGCACCATGCCGACGCCGAGGTAGACCATGTAGATCGGCTTGCGGCCGATGAGGTCCGAGGTGGACGACCAGGCGAACCGGCCGGCCATGTTGAACAGCGAGAGCACGCCCACGAAGCCGGCCGCCGCGGAGACGGCGACGGTCGACGTCGTACCCTCCCGGAAGAAGTCCTGGATCATCGGGCTGGCCTGCTCCAGGATGCCGATGCCGGCGGTCACGTTGCAGAACAGCACGATCCAGAGCAGCCAGAACGCGCGCGTCTTGATCGCGTTGGCGGCCGACACGCTGGCGGTCGTGACCAGGGGTTTCGCCGCGACCGTGGCCGGGTCGAAGCCGGCCGGCCGCCAACCCTCCGCCGGCACCCGCACGTTGAACACCCCGAACATCATGATCAGGAAGTACCCGATGCCGAGCGTGAGGAAGAGCGCCACGAGCGCGCCGCCGGACGCGACCGAGGAGCTCACGTTGGGGTCGTAGCCCGCGTCATAGAACGACAGGAGCTGGCGGGAGGCCGGGCCGGCGATCAGCGCGCCGCCGCCGAAGCCCATGATGGCCAGCCCGGTCGCGAGGCCCGGCCGGTCCGGGAACCACTTGATCAGGGTCGAGACGGGGGAGATGTAGCCGATGCCGAGGCCGATGCCGCCGATCACCCCGTACCCGAGGTAGACGAGCCAGAGCTGTTTGGTCGCGATGCCGAGGGCGCTGACCAGGAAGCCGGTGGCCCAGAAGGAGGCCGAGACGAACATCGCCTTGCGCGGCCCGTTGTTCTCGACCCAGGTGCCGGCGACCGCGGCCGACAGGCCGAGCATCACGATCGCGATGCTGAAGATGATGCCGATCGCGGTCTGGCTCGAGCCGAAGTGCGCGACGAACGAGTTCTTGTAGACGCTGGTGGCGTACGCCTGGCCGATGCACAGGTGCACGGCAAGGGCCGCGGGGGGAATCAGCCACCTGCTGAACCCCGGTGGTGCGACGGTGTGCTCACGATCGAGAGCGGATAACAGGGCCATGGGGTGCCTCCTGCCGCATGAATCGTTCTCAATGTAAGGCGATCATGGACGGGCCGCATGTCGAAGCTCGCGGCCGGCGCGCAGCGGTGAGCGGTCACCACGGGTCGCCGACCGGGCCACCGGGCGCCGATTGGCTCTGCCCGTGGTGCTCCGCGGGTGGTCACCATCGTGGGATGGAGCGCTTTCCGCCTACGCCGATGTCCGACCTCGTCGACTCGCCGTGCGTCTACGACCTGGCGGAGAGCACGAGCCCGCCGCTGCTGCTCAGCTCGCTGCCGATGCCGGCGGACCTTTCGCTCGGGTACGGGACGACGCCCGGCTCTCCGGCGTTGCGTACCGTCCTGGCCAAGGACGTGGGGGTCGACCCCGACCAGGTGCTGCTGACACCCGGGGGTGTCGCGGGGATGTTCCTGCTCGGTCTCGTCACCTGCGAGGCCGGCGACCACGCGGTGGTGACGACACCGTGCTTCCCGCCGGCGGTGTCGGTGCTGACGTCGCTGCGGGCCGAGGTGACCACGGTGCCGCTGTCGTTCGACTCGGGCTACCGGCTCGACGTGGCGGCCGTCCTGGCGGCCGTGCGCCCCTCGACCCGGCTGGTCTCGGTCGCGTCACCCCAGAACCCGTCCGGCGTACGGATGGCCGAGCGCGACCTGGCCGACCTCGTGGCCGGGGTGGCGGCGGTGGCCCCGGACGCGGTGGTGCTGGTGGACGAGACGTACCGGGACGGCGCGTACGACGGTGTGCCGGCACCGTCGGCCGCGTCCCTCGGTCCGTCGGTGGTGACGTGCTCGTCGCTGTCGAAGGCCTATGGGGCGCCGGGTCTGCGGGTCGGCTGGCTGACCGCGTCGCCAGTCCTTTACGAACGCCTGCGCCGCGCCAAGTTCACGACGCTGCTCACCGGCTCGGGCGTGGACGAGGCGTTGGCGTTGGAAGTGTTGCGACAGCGGGACGAGGTGCTGGGCTCGCGACGGGTGGGTTTGACTTCGGCCCTGGCCACTTTGACGTCGTGGGCGTCCGGGGTGCCGTCGGTGGAGCTGCTGCGACCGGACGCCGGTGCGCTCTGTTGCTTGCGGTTGCGGCCTTCGGTGTCGGTGGAGCGCTTTTACGCTGCGCTGCCGGCCCTCGACGTACGGGTGGGGCGCGGGTCGTGGTTCTTCGAGTCGGACCGGGTGTTCCGGGTGGGGTTCGGCCACCTGGCGCCGGATCTGTTCGAGGAGGCGCTGGAACGGCTCGGGTCCGCGATCAGCGCGGCCCGCTGACCTTTCGGGTTGGGCGGTCAGCGCGGCATGGTGGCCTCGGTGGTAGCCGGGCGGGCCGCGGCGGCGGTCGCCACATCGGTGCGGTAGGTGCGGCGGGCTCTGAGCAGCAGCAGGCCGTTGAGCAGCAGCGGCACCAGCATGATGAGGAACGCGGCGCGCAGCCCGCCGCCGCGTCCGGCCGCGCCACCGAGCTCGTCCGCGACGAAGCCGAAGGCGATCGGACCGGCCGCTTCGGCGGCGAGCTGGAGGACGGTCCGCACGCTCTCCGCGCGGCCCCACAGCGACGCCGGCACGATGTCGAGCCGGGCGGCGCCCAGCGGCGGGTTGGCGGCGGCCAGGCAACAGGCGCCGAGGGTGAAGAAGGCGATCGACACCCAGATGTCGGCGACGATGAGGCCGGGCAGGAAGAACAGAGCAGCCGCCGAGTACGCGACCGCCGGCACCGTGACCCGCGCCCGCGTGTGGCGACGGCGTAAAGCGAGGTCGGTCAGCCGACCGCCGAACAGGGTGCCGGCCACCGCACCCAGACCGATCGGAATGATCACCAGGCTGACCAGGCCCTGCGACAGCCCGTAGCGGTCGAGAGCGAAGATCAATGCGAAGGTCCGCAGCCCCGCGAAGAAGAAGTAGCCGACAGCGGTAGCGATGATCAACGTCCGCACGGTACGAATGCGAAGCACGAACCGAGCGGCCTGCCAAAAGGTCATGGCGTTCGCGTCGTCGCGCAGCACCCGATCGGGATCGGGCGACACGCCGCCGTCAAGCACCGCCTCCCGCCCGCGGTCGGCCTCTTGCTCCAGGTCGCGGTCGGGCTCCCGCTGGCCCACGGCCCGTCCCGGGCCATGGCCCGGCGCCCGCTCCCGCCCAAGGCTCGCGGTGTGTTCCCGGCTGGAGTCTGGCGTTCGCTCTCGGTCGTGGTCCGCTGGTTGCTCGCGGTCGTGGTCGCGCGTCAGGCGCCGGTCATGGTCCGCGGCCTGTCCGCGGCTGGGGTCGGGCGGCTGTTCGCGGTCGTGGTCTGGCGTCTGCTCTCGGTCGTGGTCCGCTGGTTGTTCCGGATCGTGGTCTCGCGCCAGGCGCCGTTCATCGTCCGGGGTGTGCTTTTGGCCGTGCTCCGGCGTCTGCTCGTGGCCGTGGGCCTGTCTTCTGTGTAAGCCCGCGGCGGGTGGCAACCGGCTTGTGCCGGTGCGGCTGGGTTCTGGCATCAGGCGCCACAGGGCGGCCGCCAACCCGAGGCTGAGCACCGCGAGACCGAGGAAGGGTGCCCGCCAGGACAGCCAGGCCGCGATGTCGCCGCCGATCAGCAGGGCCAGGCCGGCGCCGACCAACTCGCCGGTGAGTACCCAGCCGTAGATCTTCGCTCGTTCGCCCGCCGGGAAGAGGTCGCCGATCAGCGACGCGACGATCGGACCCGAGGCGGCCACCGCGGCGCCGAGGGTGATTCGGGACAGCAGCAGCCAGAGGTAGTCCGGCGCCAGACCACCGACCACCATCGAGATGCCCCAGACGGCGATCGCGGTCGCGAGCAGCCGGACCCGGGCGGTCCGGTCGGCGAGCACGCCGGCTATCGGGGCGGCGACGGCGCCGACCCCGGACGAGACGGTCGCGAAGAGGCCGAGCTGAGCGTGCGAGATGCCGAGGTCGGCCTCCAGCGGCGCGCCGACCGCTCCGATCGTCCCGCTGTCGGCCGAGTTCAGCGCCAGCACCAGGGCCAACAGCACGATGACGCGGGCCCGGACCGGCCCGCCAAGGGCTTCCGACAGTCGGGCGATCAGACGCCTCGGCCCGGCCCCCACGCCTGCCGCATACCCGGCGCACCGCCCGGGATGCGTGCGGCACAGGACAGAAAAACGTCATACCCTCGCGTTAGCGTCAGCGACATGATCGACGTGTCCGCCTACCTCCGCCGGCTGGGCCTGCGTGCGGAGCCGCCGAGCGCCGCCGCCCTCGCCACACTGCACCGCGCCCATGCCGAGCGCATCGCCTACACCACGTTCGACATCCAGCTCGGCCGCACCACGACCGTCGACCCGGTCGAGTCCGCCGACCGGATCGCGCGCCTGGGCCGAGGCGGCTACTGCTACCACCTCAACGGCGGCATGTCCGCGCTGCTCACGGAGCTGGGCTACGACGTGCGCTGGCACCTGGGCGGCGTCCAGGGCCACGCGGCCACCGAGCCGGTCGGTGCCAACGGCAACCACCTGGTGCTGACGGTGCACGGCCTGCCGACACCAGACTGCCCGGCCGGCGTCTGGTTCGCCGACGTGGGCCTGGGCGACGGCCTGCACGAGCCGGTTCCCTTGACACCAGGCCCGATCCGGCAGGGGCCTTACATGTTCGACCTGGGCAGGTCGGTGGTCGAGCCCGACGGCTGGCGCCTGACCCACGCCCCGTTCGGCGCCTTCGTCGGCATGGACTTCCGCGACGCCGAAGCCAAGCCCGCCGACTTCGCGGCCAAGCACGTCGAGCTGTCCACGTCGCCGGAGTCCGGCTTCGTCCGCACGCTGACGGCCCAACGCCGCCACGCGGCCGGCGCCGACATCCTCCGCGGCCTGACCCTGACAACGGTCACCGCGACCGGCGTCGCCCGCCGCGACGTCACCAACCGGGAGGAATGGTGGGCGATGCTCGCAGGCCTGTTCGGCCTAGGCCTGGACGACGTGACGCCCGCGGAACGCACGGCCCTATGGGACAAGGTCCGCGCCACCCACGACTCGCGGGTGACGACCTAGGCCCAGACGGACCTCTCTGATGACGCGCACGCTGCGATTGACCGTTCTCACGAACAGGATGGTGGTGATGGTCCACAAGGGATAGGCCACGAACCGCATGTCCACCTGGGTCCCGTGCAGGGAGCCACCGTTCGCGGTAGCCCGCTCGTAGAGCCACCGCAGCACCGCGAACGCGAGGGTGACGAGGACGAGCGTCCACCAGCGACCGATCCGGACGCGGCGGTCCGGATCTGGCCGGATCGCCCGGCGCGGCCGCGAATCCCACCCCGGGCCGCCTGCGCCGGGCAGTGCGCCGCCGGTACCCGGCAGTGCGCCGGTGGTGTCGGGCAGCGGACCGCTGCGCACCTCTTGCTGTTCGCCGAGGCTGATCCGGTCGACCGTTGACCGCGGGCCGCTGGCGGAGTGCACGTCGCGGACGACAAGGTACGGGATGGCCAGGTTGGCGAACGGGACGAACCAGCCGGCCACCGCCCACCGGGGTGCCCACGCCGACGTGTCGTCGATCCGTTGGGCCGTCCGGGACGCGTCGTACAGCCAGGCTACGAAGGTGGCCCCGGCGACCAGGGCAGCGGCGAGCCACGCCTGCTTGGCCACTGTGGACGGTTCCACGCCGTGGGGAAGGAAGTGGTCCACGAGGAAATAGAGGTACAGGGCGGGTGTGACCGGGTCGGTGTTGCCGTGCGTCACCGATTCGATCCCGTGCTCGTAGCGGCCCATCGCGAGCGCGGTGCGCACGACCTCGGCGACGGCCAGCGTGAACAGCGCCCACACCGCCAGCCGGCTCGTCGTCGTGGGCACGGGCGGGTTCGCCACCGGGCGACACCTCCTTCGCGGGTTCCCGAGAGTATGGCGGTCGTCCCGCTATGGGTTCTTCCTGGCTCTTCGTCGGGATAAAAAGCGGACCCGAGCTACCAGAAGCGGTGGCGGCGACACGGCCTTCCCCGCAGGCTCGAGGTATGGGCTTCGAGGTAGACCTTCCGCTCGACGAAGAGTTCGACGACATCATGCGGGAGCGGCTGATCGAGCCGGTCTTCCAACCGGTGGTGTCGCTCGTCGACCAGCGGCCGGTCGGCTACGAGGCGTTCGCCCGCGGGCCCGAAGGTCGGCTGCGCACACCGGCCGCATTGTTCGCTGCCGCCGCGGAGGCCGGGCGGGCCGCCGAGCTCGACGAGCTGTGCGCCGTCCTGGCGAGCCGGGCGTTCCACGACGCCGGGATGCGGGAGCTCGCGCTGTTCATCAACTTCAACCCCGACACGCTCAGCAATGAGACGGAGGACGGGGTGACGCCCCCGTACGCCGAGGTGATGGGCGACAGCAACGTGGTCGTCGAGATCACCGAGAAGGCGGTGACGCGCCGCCCCGCCGGGCTGCTCGACGCCGTCGGCGACGCGCGCAAACGCACGGCCCGCATCGCGCTCGACGACATCGGCGTCGACCCCGCGAGCCTGGCCGCGATGCCGCTGATCAACCCCGATGTGATCAAACTGGACCGCACGATCATCCAGGACACCACGTCCGACTCGTACGTCATCAACGCCGTACTCCAGGACGCGCTCCTGCGGGGTGCGCAGATCGTGGCCGAGGGCGTCGAGCGGCACGAGCACGTCGACGTCGCCCGGTCGCTCGGCGCGACCCTCGGCCAGGGGTGGCTCTTCGGTCGGCCCGGGCCACTGCCGAACGCCGTCCGCCCGTCGGACCAGCTGCTCGCCCGGGTCGGCCCGCGGCCGGCGTCGCGAACGACCCCGTACGACGTGCTGGCCCGCACCGAACCGGTCAGCCCGATCAGCGCGGACGAGCTGGCCGCGATGTCGGCTCAGATCGAGAACCAGGCCACCCAGGCGAAGGACGCGGCGATCCTCGTCGTCAACATCGGCGACCTGCGATACATGGCGGTCGACAGCCTGATCACGTATGCGTACCTGAACAGCCGCGGTGTCGAGGTCTTCCTGGTCGGCCACGGGGTGCCGTTCACCCCGGGCGGCCGGGTGCGCGGCATCCCGCTGGCCGAGGACGACCCGCTGCGCCAGGAGCGGACGACCCTGCTGGTGGGCAGCAGCTACGGCAGCGGAGTGTTCGCGCGGCGCCAACCCGGCAGCGACTCCTTCGCGGCGGGCACCTGCTACGAGTGGGACCGCGTCGTCGAAGCCACGCTGCCCCTGGTCAGCCGCGTGGAGCAGATCTGAGCAGGAGACCCCGGCGACGTCATCGCCCTGCCCGGCCATTCAGGACATCAAGACCGACCGGGCGCCGCGCCGGAAGGCCCGCCAGACCCGGATCGGCTCGGCAGAGCGTAGGACGGCGGTAGCCGCGGGCGTCGCCACCAGGCGCGAGGCGATCCGCTCCTTGCCGGCGCCGCGCGCATGGTCATCCGCATCCGCCCGGCGGTCCGCCCACGACCCGAGGTCACCAGCCACCTTGCGCCGCCCCAACCCAGCGAAAACGGGGAGAGCCCCGGTGGCAGCAGCCACCGGAGCCCTCCCCGAACCGAGCCTGGGTCAGCAGGCGACCCGGCCCAGCCCGTCCCGGTCGCGCGGGCCGCGGCCGTCGCGACCGTCGCGGCCACCGTCACGACCGTCGCGGACGTTGCGCTCGCGGTACGAGCAGCTGTCGATCGTCCGGCCACGCGGGCCGCTCAGGACGGCCGTGTCACCGTCGTTGTTCCAGATGTGGTTCCCGCTCCGCCAGTAGACGTCCCGGCTGGTGTTCCGGCCGTTGCCGGTGTGCAGCCGGACCGTGCCACCGCGGCCCTCGAGCCACACGTTGCCGAACCTGTAGACGTGGTTCGCCCGGTCGGAGACCTCGTAGCCGTTGAGGTTCACGGCCCGGCGGCCGTGGTTGACCAGCGTGACGAACTCGCCGTTCAGGCTCTGGTTGGTGCGGGTGTCGCGGCCGGGAGCGTCGTACTGGATCGACTGGATCTGCACGACGGCCGGAGCCGGACGCTGCGGACGTGGGGCCGCAGAGGCCGAGGCGGCACCGACGAGGACGGACCCGAGGGCGACCAGTGAAGCGGAAGCGATTCCGACGATCTTGCGCACAACTTCCTCCGAAGATGTCCTTGGTGGAACGGGGATGTTCAGATCATTGCGGACATCCAGCACCAAAAGCACGCGGAAAACCTCCCTCTACGTCCGAATCGTCCTTTTCATCCTATTGCGGTCGTCGGATCAGACATGATCAGCTGGCCGCTCGGCACTGGCGCTCGACCGTTAGGGTGGCTGGCGGCAGGGAAGGGCATGAAATGGACTTGCAGACCGCTGTGACCTCGCTGTTCACGCCGGAGGGGCGCCTCGATCCGTACCCCGCGTACGACGTCCTACGCGCCCACGCGCCGGCCTTCGCCGCTCCGGACGGCCGCTGGTTCGTCACCACCCACGCGCTGACCAGCCGCCTGCTGCGCGACCCGGGCCTGCGTGTCGCGGACGCCGCCGACTACGACGGGTTCTGGCCGACCTGGCGGGACAACCGTGGTGTCGCCTCGATCGTGCTGTCCATGTTGAACACCAACGCTCCGGACCACACGCGGGTACGCCGTGCGGCCGCCGCGACCTTCACGCCCCGGCGTGTCGCGGCCCTCCGCGAGGTCATCGCCGGCCAGGCGGAAGACCTGATCAAGGCGATGCCGAGCCGGGCGGACTTCATGACCGCGTTCGCGTACCCGCTGCCGATCGGGGTGATCTGTGCCCTGCTCGGCATCCCCGAGGCCGACCGCCCGTGGTTCCGCCAGCGGGTCGCCGACCTGACCGTGGTGCTCGAGCCGATCAGCACCGAGGAGGAGATGCGACTCGCCGACGTGGCCGGGCGCGACCTGGAGGACTACTTCATCGGCCTGATCGCCGAGCGCCAGCGGTCACCCCAGGAGGACCTCACCAGCGCCCTGATCGCCGACAGAAGCCTGACCGGTGCGGAGCTACTGGCCAACCTCGTGCTGTTGCTGGTCGCCGGCTTCGAGACGACCACCAACCTGCTCGGCACCGGCATCGCGGTCCTGCTGGAGCGTCCGGACCTGGCCGACCGGCTGCGCACCGACCCGGACCTGGCGCCGGCCTATGTCGAGGAGATGCTGCGGTACGACTCGCCCGTGCAGCTCACGTCCCGCTCCACGACGGAGCCCGTGGACGTCGGTGACGGCCGCACCGTGCCGGCGGGCGTGGAGCTGACCATCCTGCTCGGCGCCGCCAACCGGGATCCGGCCCGGTACGCGGACCCGCACCGCTTCGACCCGGAGCGAACCAACGTCCAGCCGGTGTCGTTCGGCGGTGGCGCCCACTACTGCCTCGGCGCGCCGCTGGCCCGGCTCGAGGCCCAGGTCGCCTTCCCGCTCCTGCTGACCATGCTGCCCCGGCTGGCCCTGGCCGAAGGCGCCGAGCGCCGCGACCGCCTGGTGCTGCGGGGCTACGCCACGCTCCCGGTCACCACCGGCTGACCCGGACGCACGTCAGCGCGGGTCGCGGCGCAGCGGGTGGTCGGCTGGCACCTCGACCAGGACGATCCGCACCCCGTCGGGGTCTGAGATCGACATCTCGACCAGGCCCCAGGGCTCCGTCCGCGGCGGACTGGTCACCGTCACGCCGGCCGCGACCAGACGGGCGTGCTCGGCCCGCACGTCGCGCACCTGGAGCCAGATCTGCACCGGTCCCGGCGGCTCGCCGGGCGAGCCGCCGGACACCTCCAGGAACCCCTGGCCGAGGAAGAAGACCAGCCCCGGATGCGAGGGTGGCCCGAACTCGCGGTAGACCGCGAGTCCGAGCACCTCCCGATAGAACCGCTGGCTGCGCGCGGCGTCGGACGGTCGGAGCAGGACGCGGCTGCTGAGTACCTCCATGCGTCCAACATGCCGTGCCACGGCGCGAAACGGGGTCAGTTGTCGTCGAGCGGGTCCCGCATCGAACGCCCACCGACGCCGCAGTTCGGGGCCGACCAGAACCGGCTCGGGCGTCCGTCGACGTGGGTGTGGTCGTTGTGGTCCGGGTAGCCGGGGCCGAGGATGCCCGCGAACCCGTGGTTGCGGGCCGCCTGCGCGAACGTGCACAGCGAGAGCGGCCCGGCGCCGAGGTCGGCCGCGTCGCCGTACAGGTGCCGGCTGCTGCTCGCGCCGCCGACCGCGGAGTTGCACGCCTGGCTGCGGAAGCCGCTGGTCACCCGGATCTGCTGGTCGCCGAGCGCGTGCCGCATGGCCTGGAGCTTCCACATGGTCACCAGGGCGTTGAACCGCGCCGTGGCCGCCGAGACGTTCCCGCCGGCCCAGGTGGTGTTGCAGTTGTTGAGTTCGGCGTAGGAGAAGTTGACCGGCGTGCAGTCGTCGTCCTGCAAGGCGTAGAACCGGTTGAACGTGTTGGGGCCGGCGATGCCGTCCGCGGCCAGCCCGTACGCCTGCTGGAAGCGGATCACCGCCGACCGGGTCGCCGGGCCGAACGCGCCGTCGATGCCGAGGACCGCGCCGGTGCCGGGGTAGCCGGCGACCCGGATCTGAAGTTGGCGCACGTCTTCGCCGGACATGCCCTGGGACAGCGTCCTGCCCCAGGTGTAGCAGCCGTCGGCCTGCGCGGCGCCCGCGGTGGTGACCAGGCCGACCGTCGTCGACGCGACGGCGAGGGAGAGGACAGCGAGAAGCTTGGTGAGTACGCGGCGCATGGAGCGCCTCCCGTCAAGTGGGAAACATTGACGGATGGAAGTATCTCCATGCGAAGTGACGGCGTCAATAATCGCCGGTTAACGAAGGCAGCGCGGCAAAAAGTTCCGTCAACGCAGCCGGGGCAGCTTCTGCCGGGCCACCAACACGTCGTGGAACGGGTCGCCCTCGGTCGCCAGCCGCCGCAGGATCGTGCGCAGGGTCCACTTGTCCGGCCGCAGCGCCCGATCGGAAAGCTCGTCCCAGTGGATTGGCGCCGACACCGGCGCACCCGCCGCCGGACGCGGGCTGTACGGCGCGACCAGCGTGTTGCCGATCGCGTTCTGCGTGTAGTCCAGCCTCGCCAGACCGTCCCGCTCGGATTTCTGCCACTTCCAGCTGACCAGCTCCGGCGCCGCGGCGGCGACCGTGCGCGACAGCTTCTCCACCCACGCGCGGGTGGTCGCGTACGACGGGCCGCGGGTGATCGGGATCCAGATCTGGATGCCGCGCTTGCCGGTCACCTTGGCCCGGGACAGCACGCCGAGGTGGTCCAGGGCCTCGCGGTGCAGCCGGGCCAGCTCCACCAGGTCACGCCACGAGGTCGACGTGCCCGGGTCCAGATCGATCAGGGCGTACGTCGGCTTGTCCGGCTTGTCCACCTGGGACGCCCAGGGATGCCACTCCAACCCGCCGAAGTTGGCCGCCCACAGCAGCGCCGCCGGCTCGTCCGCGACAAGGTACGTGCGCGACTCGCCTTCAGCGGCGTCGGGGTTGTCCCAGCGTGCGAGCCACGACGGCGCGTGCGCGGGAAGCTCCTTCTGCCAGAACCCCCGGGTGCCCGCGCCGTCAGGATAGCGGTGCAGGTTGAGCGGCCGCCGGGTCAGGTAGGGCAGGACCGTCGGCGCGATCTGCGCCGTGTAGCGCAGGAGCTCCCGCTTGGTGATCGGCTTGCCCCGCCCGCGCCCCGGGAACAGCACCTTGTCGAGGTTGGTCACCCGCAGGTCCCGGCCGAAGACGTGCCAGGTGCCCTGGGTCTTGAGCCGGTCCAGTGCCTTGAGCTCGTCCGGGTCGGCCTCGGTCGCGGCGTCGGGCTTCAGGGCGAGGCTGGCCGTCGCCGCCGGCAGGTCCGACCGCCACAGCCGGTCCGGGTCCGCCTTCACCTCGTCGTTGGTGCGCCCCGACAGCACCGACCGGGGATGCTTCTCCGGATCCCAGTTCGGCTTGGCGTACGCGTCCTTCTTGTGCAGCAGGATCCAGTCGTCGGCCCGGGTGCGCACGAACACGAACCGGCCCTTGAGCTTCTCGCCGTGCAGGTCGGCGTGCAGCTCACCGTCGGCGAGCGCCTTGGCCGGGTCCTGCTCCTGCGGCTCCCAGGTGCCGGTGTCCCAGACGATCACGTCGCCGCCGCCGTACTCGCCGGCCGGGATGACCCCTTCGAAGTCGATGTACTCCATCGGGTGGTCTTCGACGTGGTACGCGCCGCGGCGCACCCCGGCGGAGAGCGTCGGACCCTTCGGCACCGCCCAGCTCACCAGCACGCCGTCGATCTCGAGGCGCACGTCGTAATGGAGGTTGCGCGCGCGGTGCCGCTGCACCACGAAGCGCCGACCGTCCTCGCCTCCGCTGGGCCGGCGTTGCCCCGACGGCTCCGGCGTCCGGCCGAAGTCGCGCTTGCCCCGGTACGGCGCGAGCTTCTCGCGCGGGGTCACCACGGTCGGGACCGTTTGCGCCAGCGCGGGGCGGCGGTGCGGCCGACGAACCAGGTCATCATGGCGAGCGCGGCGACGACACCCAACGCGGCCACGCCGGGTCGGTGCCACATGATCAGCATCAGCGGCGTCAGGGCGAGCAGCGCGACGATGACCGTCAGGGGCACCACGAGCCCCACCCATTGCCGGCTCCGCCCTCGCATCCGTCTGGCGAACCGCGGATCTTCGGCCGCCAGGTGGCGTTCGATCTCGGCCAAGCGCTGCCGGTCGCCCTGACTGAGCACGGCCATCGCCTCCGTACACACCTGAAAGTCATGCCGTACACCCGGGCGCATACCCACCCCGGCCACCTTCATGCCGCCCTTACTAGCGCGGATATCGTCGCCGGGTGCCTTCTCTAGCAACTCCCGCGGTGCCGCCCGGCGCCATGTCCGCGACCCGCCAACCCGAGATCGACGGCGACGGTGTCCGGTTGCGGCCCTGGCGTCCGGATGACCGCGAGGTCGTGCTGGTCGGGTACGCCGACCCGGCGGTCCAGCGTTGGCACTGTCGGTCGATGACACCGCTGGAGGCCGACGCCTGGATCGCGTCGTGGCGGGGCCGGTGGAGCGGGGAGAGCGGTGCCGGCTTCGCGATCGAGCGCGAGGGCGCGGTCGTCGGCCAGATCAGTCTCCGCCGGATCGACCTGGCCGAAGGCCTGGCCGAGGTCTCCTACTGGGTGCTGCCCACCGCCCGCGGTGCGGGGGTCGCCGGGAGGGCACTGACCGCGCTCACGGGTTGGGCGTTCGGCAAGCTCGGCCTGCACCGGGTCGAGGTGGCGCACTCCACCGCCAACCCGGCGTCGTGCGCGGTCGCCGAGCGCGCGGGCTTCGTCCTGGAGGGCACCAAGCGGGCCGAGGCCAAGCACGCCGACGGCTGGCACGACATGCACCTGCACGCCCGCCTCGACACCGACTAGGCCCCGGCGAAGCGGATCAGCCGGTCCTGCATCTCCGCGTACGAGGTCGCGGCCGGGAGCGGCTGGCCGTCGCGTACACCGGTGGCCACGGCGACCGCGGCGTCGAGGGCGGCGCGGTAGGGGAGCGAGCCGGTGCTGACCCGGCGGATGCCCAGGTCGGCCAGGTGCGGCAGGGACAGTTCCGGGATCACCAGCACGTTGACCGGCACCGGCACGTTGACCGCGAGGTCGCGCAACTCGGCCGGATTCGTCGCGCCGGGCACGAAGATGCCGTCGGCACCGGCCGAGACGTACGCCGCGGCCCGCTCCAGCGTCGCCGACAGCGTCGCGTCCTGCCCCAGCCAGTACGTGTCGATGCGGGCGTTGACGTACACGAGCGGGTTGCGGGCCTTGATCGCGGTGAGCTTCTCGACGTGCGCCGCCGGTTCGAGCAGCCGCCCGTCGCTGCTGTCCTCCACGTTGACGCCCGCGACGCCGAGGCTCGCGACGTAGTCGGCCACCTCGCCCGGATCGGTCGAGTAGCCGTCCTCGATGTCGACGGAGACGAAGGCCGGCAGGGCGGACAGGGTGTGGGCGAGGGCGCGGGAGGCGTCGCGGCTCGCGGCTCGGCCGTCGGGCACGCCCAGGCCGGCCGAGATGCCGAAGCTCGTGGTGCCGACCGCGGGGAAACCGGCCTCGACGAACGCGAGCGCCGAGGCGACGTCCCACGCGTTGGGCAGCAGCAGGGGCAACGTACCGTCGTGGAGGTCTCGGAACGTCATGCTCGGACGCTACCGGGCCGGGCTGGGCGGCGCGGCGGCAATCGGAGCGAGCCTAGGTCTTCTCCGAGGCGAGCGCGACGAAGATCGGGTTGAGCTGGCGGGCGTTGAAGACCACCACGACCGGCCACAGGGACTCGGCCCCGGCCAGGAAGCGCTCGGTGAGCCCGATCTGGTCACCCCGGTTGAACAGCTCGTAGGCGAACCAGAACAGCAGCACGATCATCACGCCGACCGCGAGCAGGGACGCGGTCGGCCGCAGCGACCACGGCGCGTACGGCTCCGTGCGAAAGGCGAAGGCCGGCCAGACCATGAGGGCGACGAAGCCCGCGCCGGCGACGAGCCCGTGCATCGCCGAGGTGCCCTGAACCGGCTGCGGGAAGAACGCGGAGGCCAGGGTGACCACGCCGCCGAAGGCCATCACGACGCGGCCGGCCAGCATGGCGGGTCGCAGGCCGATGGCGGTCAGGACGAAGCAGATGCCCATGCCCGTGAAGCCGACCACCATGATCCAGCGGTCGGTGGCAGCCAGCCCGCCGAGCGCGCTGATCGTGTCGCGGGTCGTGCTGTAGCTGGCCGACTGGCGGGCGGTGGCCAGCACGAGTCCACCCAGGAGAAAGATCGGGGCCAGGATCGCCGAGACCACTGCCCACCCCGGCACCGCACGCACCGCGCCAGTTTTGCACGATTTGCACCGATCAGATCCGGTTTCCGATTAGGACGTTTTTCACATCAGGGGCAAGCTGAGAGCCGATAATCAGCTTGGCCAGTCATGGTCCATGCCACCCCCGCCCTTGATGAGGGAGACATGGCTACCGTCCTTTACCGCCTCGGCCGCGCGTCCTTCCAGCGGCGCCGGCTGGTGGTCGCCCTTTGGCTCGTCGTCCTGGTCGCGCTGGGCGGTGCCGCGGCCGCCTTCATGAAGCCCACGACGAACGACTTCACCATGCCGGGTACGGAGTCGCAGCGCGCCATCGACGCCCTCGCCCGCGAGTTCCCGGCGGCGAGCGGCACCACCGGCACGATCGTGATCGCCGCCCCGCAGGGCCGCACCTTGCAGGACGCCGACGCCAGGGCCGCCGTCGAGGCGGTGGTGCGCGAGGCGGGTTCCCTGCCGGGTGCGGTCGCCGCCGTCGACCCGTTCAAGGCCGGCGCGATATCCCAGGACGGCCGCCACGCGCTGGTCCAGGTGCAGTTCGCGGCCCAGGACGACGCGATCACCGACGCGCAGCGCGACGCGTACGCGCACTCGGGCGCGGCCGCCGAGCAGGCCGGCCTGCGGGTCGAGCACGGCGGCGAGGTCATGCACAACGAGCCGGAGATGGGCGGCACCGAGGGCATCGGCGTGCTGATCGCGCTGGCCGTCCTCGTGGTCACCCTCGGCTCGCTGGTCGCCGCCGGGATGACCATGCTGACCGCGCTGATCGGGGTCGGCGCCGGCATGGCCGGACTGTTCGCGCTCAGCGGCGTCGTGGGGCTGACCAGCACCGCGCCCATCCTCGCGCTGATGCTCGGCCTGGCCGTCGGCATCGACTACTCGCTGTTCATCACGTCCCGCTACCGCCAGCACGTCCGCGACGGGGTGCCGCCGCCCGAGGCCGCGGGCCGGGCGCTGGGCACCGCCGGCTCGGCCGTGCTCTTCGCCGGCGGCACGGTGGTCATCGCGTTGGCCGGCCTGGCCCTGGTCGGCATCCCGTTCCTGACCGTGATGGGGCTGGCCGCGGCCGGCACCGTCGCGGTCGCGGTGCTGGTCGCGGTGACGCTGCTGCCGGCGCTGCTCGGCTTCGCCGGCCGGCGGGTGCTGTCCCGCCGGGAGCGTGGGCTGGACCGCGAGACGGGTCATGGGCCGGCCGGGCGATCGACCGCGCGGCACGGTGCGTCCCGCCGCGAACCGGCCGGCTTCCGGTGGGCCGGGCAGGTGATCCGCTTCCGGGTGCCGTTGCTGCTGGTCGGCGTCCTCGGGCTCGGCGCGCTGGCCCTGCCGGCCCTGGACATGCGGCTCGCCCTGCCCGACGCCAGCACCGCGCCGGCCGGCAGCCCGACCCGGGCCGCCAACGACCTGATCACCGAGGGCTTCGGGCCGGGCTTCACCGGGCGGCTGGCCCTCGTCGTCAGCACCGACAGCGCGGCCACCGCCAAGGCCGCGGTGGCGGAGGTCTCCCAGGATCTCGCGGGTACGCCCAACCTGCTGGCCGTGACGCCGCCCAACCTCAGCCAGGACGGGAAGACGGCACTGCTGGGCGTGCTGCCGAAGACCGGCCCGACCGACCCGGCCACCGAGACGCTGGTGCACGACATCCGGTCCACCGCCCGCGGAGTCTCCGGCGCCGACATCGCGCTGACGGGCCAGACCGCCGTCGGCATCGACGTGTCGGCGAAGCTGTCGCGCGCGCTGCCGACGTACCTGCTGCTGGTCGTCGGCTTGTCGGTCCTGCTCCTGGCGGTGGTGTTCCGGTCGGTGCTGGTGCCGGTCAAGGCGGCGCTGGGCTTCCTCCTCACCGTGGGGGCGACGTTCGGGCTGACGACGCTGGTCTTCCAGCAGGGACACCTGGCCGGGCTCGTCGGCCTCGACACGCCCGGCCCGCTGGTCAGCTTCCTGCCGATCCTGCTGATCGGCATCCTGTTCGGCCTGGCGATGGACTACGAGGTCTTCCTGGTGTCCCGGATGCGCGAGGACTTCGTGCACGGCGACACACCGACCCGGGCGACCGTCAACGGGATGGGCCACGGCGCTCGGGTCGTGACCGCGGCCGCCCTGATCATGACCGCCGTGTTCGCCGGCTTCATCCTGCTGGACGATCCCGTGATCAAGTCGATGGGCTTCGCGCTCGCCGTCGGTGTCGCCGTCGACGCGTTCGTCGTGCGGCTGACCCTCGTGCCCGCCGTGATGTCGATGCTCGGCCGGTCGGCGTGGTGGCTGCCGCGCTGGCTCGACCGGATCCTGCCGGACGTCGACCTGGAGGGCGCGAAGCTGCGCCGGCACCTGGACGCGGCGGCGGAGGACCGGGAGCTGGCCGACGCCTCGACGCGCTGACCAGTCTCGCGGCGGGCCGCCGGACACCCTGTGCCGCGTGTCACCCGTCGTTGAACGCGGACCGCATCCGGTCGTAGAACTGGCCCTGCGCGGGTCGCCGGGTCAGCGTCAGGTGCACCCGCCGGACCCAGTCGTCGAGTTCGCCGGCCGACGAGACGACGCCGTCGGCGCCGGACGCCTTGGCCCGGGCGCGCGAGTCGTCGGTGACGCGCGCGGTGAAGAAGACCGCCGGCCCGCCGTAGCCGGTGGCGCGGATCCGGGTCAGGTCGTCGAAACCGACCTCGCGGCCTTTTCGGGTGACGTCCGAGATCAGGGCGTTGAAGCTGACCGCGCCCAGGAGCTGGACGGCCTGGTTCGCGGTCATCGCCGGGTAGACCACGGCGCCGCGCGCGGTGAAGGACCGGATCAGAATCTCGTTGCTCTCCGGCGCGTCGTCGAGCCACAACAGGCGGATGCCGTCGAGATCGTCTTTTGACGGCGGCCGCGCGCCCTGCTCGCCGAGCAGCTCGCGAGCCTTGTCGCCGACCTTGGGCAGGTCCTCGGCGGCGATCCGGTGCAGCTCGGCGCGGGCGGCGAGGATCTGGGCCGGCTGACCGCCGCCGAGCCACTCGCCGAGCGTGTCGAGCGCGGCCGCGCGGATCCCTGGCCGCGGGTGGTCGAGCAGGGCGCGCAGATCCGGCGGGACGGTGGCGGGGGTAACCCGCATGCCGGCCGGGTTGCGGGCCAGCACGATGGGCGCCTCGGTGCCGAACGACCACCGCTGCGGCGTCTGTCCGGGCGTCGTGGCGACCACCCGCCGGTGCGCGAACGCGAACGCCTCGTCGACCGTGATCAGCCCGTCGTCATCGGTGTCGGCGGCACCGGTCCGCAGGCCCTCGACCAGGGCAGCGGTGAACACGGAGGGGTGCGGTTCGAGGGGTTCGCCCTCGAACGAGTACTCGGTGGCGCGGGAGGCGGTGAGCACGACCGTGCCGCGGGCTCTCAGCTGGGCCGCGAGGTCGTCGTCGCCCTTGGCGTTGTGCGCGAACGCGCCGCTGAAGCAGCAGTCGAGGACCACGACCTGCGCCCGCGCGCGGCAGTCATCCATCCGGTCCATCAGCCAGCTCGCCTCCACGGCGGTGGCCGCGAGCTGCGCCTTTACGGTGTCGGAGGACGCGAACCAGAGCCTTCGACGGGCGTCGAGCAGGCCGTGGCAGGACAGGTAGACCAGCGCCAGGTCGTCGCGGTCGCAGCTTGCGGTGAAGTCGACGATCCCCCGGCGTACGTCACCGGCGCCCTGGTCGGTCAGCTCGGTGACCTCGAACCCGCCGGCGGCCGGATCGGCGAGCACTTTCCCGAGTGCGGCCGCGTCGTGCGCGGGGGAGCGCAGGCGGCGCAGCGCCGGGTCGGCATAGGTCGCGGTGGCGACCACCAACGCCCGGCGTGGGCCGGCCGGCAGCGGCGGCGCCGCCCAGGTCCGAGGTGCGGTCATGCCTGGTCGTCGGGGGGTGCCACGCGAGCGAGGTAGGCGTCGACCAGCGCCCCGCGCTGCTTGCGGGTGAACGTGCCGGCGATCTTCTGGCCGTCGATCTCGACGGTGACGTCGGAACGCTGCCGCGACAGCCAGGACGTCACGACCGCCATGACCCCGTCCACGATCGACGGTGCGACGGCGACGAGCAGGGCGCCGACCGCGAGCGCCTCGCCGGCCTTGCTGCCGCCCGGCGGCGGGCCGGTTGGACGGGTGACCGACTCGACATCGAGCTCGAGCAACTCGGCGCGCAGGTCATCGGCCATCCGGGCGAGCAGGTCGTCGTCGACGTCGGCGGCCACGTCGACCCGAATCCGCAAGGTGTCGACCATCGGATCAGGCTACCGCCGAAAGCCCCGGGACTCAGCCCTCGCCATCGATGACGGCGAGTAAGCGGATCAACGCCTTCAATTGTGGATCTAAGCGGCGGCCCAAACGTGAGCGCCGTCACCCAACGTGAAATTCGCTTCGGGATTCGTACGCGTGTCTGGGAACATCGTGGCGCCTCGATCGGGGCAGGTCGATCCTGGGGGGAGATCGCGGATGACAACGCAGGCCGTGCCGGCGGCTGGGTCCGACAAGCTCGACAGCGGTGTGCTCAAGGTAGCCGGCGTGGTGGTGCTCGGCGCCATCATGTCGATCCTCGACATCACTGTCGTCAGCGTCGCCTTGCCGACGTTCCAGCGCGAGTTCAACGCCACGTACGCCACCGTCGCCTGGACGATGACGGCCTACACGCTGGCCCTGGCGACGGTCATCCCGATCACCGGCTGGGCCGCCGACCGGTTCGGCACCAAGCGCCTCTACCTGCTCTCGCTGGTGCTGTTCGTCGGTGGCTCGGTGCTGTGCAGCTTCGCCTGGGACATCGGCCCGCTGATCGTGTTCCGCGCGATCCAGGGCCTGGGCGGCGGCATGCTGATGCCGCTCGGCATGACGATCATGACGCGGGCCGCCGGGCCGGACCGGGTCGGCCGCGTGATGGCCGTGCTCGGCGTGCCGATGTTGCTCGGCCCGATCGGTGGCCCGATCCTCGGCGGCTGGCTGATCGAGGCCGAGAGCTGGCAGTGGATCTTCCTGATCAACGTGCCGATCGGCGTCGTGGCGTTCGTGCTGTCCCTGCGGATTCTGCCGAAGGACCAGCCGCAGCCGTCCGAGTCGTTCGACTTCCTCGGCATGCTGCTGCTCTCGCCGGGTCTGGCGCTGTTCCTCTACGGCGTCTCGTCGATCCCGGGTGAGGGCAAGGTCGGCTCGGCCAAGGTGCTGATCCCCGCGCTCGTCGGGCTGGCGCTGCTGATCGCGTTCGTGCTGCACGCCCTGCGCAAGCAGCACCCGCTGATCGACCTGGGCCTGTTCAAGAACCGCAACCTGACCGTCTCGACGGTCACGCTGACCCTCTTCACGGTCGCGTTCATGGGCGCCATGCTGCTGTTCCCCAGCTACTTCCTCCAGGTGCGCGGCCAGTCGACGCTCGACGCCGGCCTGCTGATCGCGCCGCAGGGCCTGGGCGCGATGGTCACCATGCCGATCGCCGGACGCCTGACCGACAAGATCGGGCCGGGCAAGCTGGTGCTGCCAGGCCTGCTGCTCATCGCGCTCGGCATGGCCACGTTCACCCAGGTGACCCCGGACTCGTCGTACGTGCTGCTGCTCGGCTCGCTGTTCGTCAGCGGCCTCGGCATGGGCATGACGATGATGCCGATCATGTCGGCCGCACTCGCCTCGCTGACTCACCAGCAGGTGGCGCGCGGCTCGACGATGATGAACATCATCCAGCAGACCGCCGGCTCGATCGGCACCGCGGTGATGTCGGTGATCCTCACCAACCGGGTGCTCGACAGCCAGGAGGCCACGGCCTACAGCGCGGTCACGCAGGGCCAGGTTCCGGCCAGCCAGGTGCCGCCGGCGGTGCTCGAGCAGGGTCAGGCGTCGCTGGCCGACGCGTTCGGCCACACCTGGACGATCGCCGTCGTGCTGCTGGTGCTGTGCCTGGTGCCGGCGCTGTTCCTGCCCCGCAAGCGGATCGAGAAGGCGGACACCCCGGACGACGCGCTCGCGGTCCCGGTCCCGATTCACTAGCTGGTCAATGCGGGCGGGACACGTCCGCATTGGCTGGACGACCATCCCGGACGAACCGGGCGGACTACGCCGGGCGGCTGACGCTCGCCTGGCCAGGTCCGCCCGCGTACGGCAGGATCGATCGCCGTGACCGGAGGATGGCAACGGCGCTGGTGGCTGGTGGGCGGTGTGATCGCCCTCGCCGCGGTCGTGACAGGCGTGTTCGCCCTGCGTGGCGCGGGCAGCGCGTGCGCGGCGGCGGCCCAGGCGACCACCGGCAAGGCGACCTTCTACACCGACGACGGCGGCAACTGCTCGTACCCGAGCCCGCCCGCCGACCGGCTCTTCGTGGCTCTCTCGCCGTCGGAGTACGCCGACGGCGCGAAGTGCGGGGGATA
This sequence comes from Asanoa sp. NPDC049475, assembly GCF_040676915.1. NCBI lineage: Bacteria > Bacillati > Actinomycetota > Actinomycetes > Micromonosporales > Micromonosporaceae > Asanoa > Asanoa sp. NPDC049475. Next base: position 517,630 of record NZ_JBFAPY010000002.1, read on the forward strand.
CCTCGACGTCAAGGGGCCGAACGGCAGCGTCCGGGTCAAGGTGGTCGACCAGTGCCCGCCGTGCACGTCCGGCCACATCGACCTGAGCCGCGAGGCGTTCGCCAGGATCGGTGACCCGGTCGACGGCATCATCCCGGTCACCTACACGTTCGTGGCCAACCCGAAGACGAGCAACCTGACCTTCCGCATCAAGGAGGGCTCGTCGGCGTACTGGTTCGCCGTCCTGGTCGACAACACCGGCAACGCGCTGAAGACGGTCGAGGCCAAGGCTCCGGGCGGCTCCTGGCGTTCCGCGCACCGCGAGCCCTACAACTACTGGCTGATCGACAGCGGCATCGGGTCCGGCCCCTACAGCGTCCGGGTCACGGACGTCCGCGGCCGCTCGGCCACCGCCACCGGCATCAAGCTCGCGCCCGGCTCGACCCAGACCTCTCGGGTGCGCCTGGGCGGCTCGGGCGCGCCAACCGAGTCCAAGACGCTCCCGACGAAGAAGCCCACGCCCCGGCCGAGCGCGTCCGCGACGCCGACCGCGTTGCCGTTGACGACGCCGTCGGCGGGAGCGCCGCCCGAGGCTGCGGTCCTCGCCGACGTGCCGGCCGCGGCGGGCCTAGGGAGCCGCTGCGACTGACCGGGAAAACGTGGCGCGGTTCACTGTGGACGGCCAGTCCAGGGGCGATACATTTCCACGTCCTTGCGTACGATCGGTCCCGTGCCTGGACCGGAGCTCATCGACGTCGATCAGGGGACGACCTCGCCGGTCATGTCCGAAGCGCCCGCACCGCCGAAGCGAAAGCGCCGCAAGCTGCGGCTCTTTCTGCTGATCACCGGTCTGGTCCTGGTGGTGCTCGCCGGTGGCGGCGCGCTCGCCGGTGTGATCTACGTGCGCTCGGTCGAGAAGAGCATCGACAAGGTGGACGCGTTCACCGAGGTTCCGGCGCAGCACCGGCCCGACAAGCTGGTCGCCGAGGCGATGAACATCCTCCTGCTCGGCAGCGACTCGCGGGATCCCGACAATACCGAGGGCTCGCGCAGCGACACGATCATCGTGCTGCACCTGCCGGCTGACCGGGCCACCGCCCAGCTCATCTCGATTCCCCGTGACACCTGGGTGCACGTGCCGGCTTCCAAGGACGGCCGCCACGGCAACCGCGACGGGAAGATCAACGCATCGTTCGCGTGGGGCGGCCTGCCGCTGATGGTGCAGAGCGTCGAAGACTTCACCAAGGTCCGCATCGACCATGTGGTGCTGATCGACTTCGCGGGCTTTCAGCAGATCGTCGATGCCCTGGGCGGCATCGAGGTCGACGTGGACCAGAGCTTCACCTCTCACCACCCGCCCTACCGCAAGTTCACCAAGGGCAGGATGCACATGGACGGCACGGTCGCGCTCGACTTCGCCCGCCAGCGCAAGCAGTTGGTCGACGGCGACTTCGGTCGGATCCGTCACCAGCAGGCTGTGATCAGGGCCATTCTCGACAAGGCGGCCTCCGGCGGGCTTCTGACCAACCCGGGCGGCCTCAACAGTTTCCTTCGGGCGACCGCCGACGCCGTGGCGGTCGACAAGACACTGTCGATCGTCGACCTCGCACCGCAGCTGCGTCACCTGCGCAGCGACAGCCTGGCGTTCCTGACCACGCCGACCAAGGGCACCGGCACAGTCGGCTCGGAAAGCGTGGTGTTCGCCGACGCCACGAAGTCGAAGCAGCTCTATGACGCCGTGCGCCGCGACGCCGTCCGGGAGATCCTGGACAAAGCCAGCTAACCGGGGGACCAGCGGGGGAACGGGAATGGCCACACAGTCGCAGGCCGCGGCCGACAGCGGTGTCGCGGTGTCGGCGCAGCGGCCTGCGGGCGACGGACCGGTGTCCAGCGATGGATGGTCCACGGCGCCGACCGAGGTGCTGCCCTACGTGGGCTCGCCCGCCTCGACCCGCACCCGCGCGTTGCGCGCCTGGATGATGACGGCGCCGATCGACCTCGCGGCGTTGGTGGCCCCGCTGCTCTGGACCGTCCAGTACTGGCGGGGCACGCTCGTGATGGCCGGCCTGACCATCGTGTTCTTCGCGTTCGGCGGCCTCTACGCGGCGCGCCGGCACGTGAGCCTGCTAGACGAGCTGCCGATCCTGGTCGGCCGCATGCTGGCCAGCGGGGCGGTCGTGGCGATCGTCGCGGCGTTGCGGCACGAATCGGTCTACTACGTGGCGGGCTTCGTCCGCGGGCTGGCCCTGGCCGGCTGCCTCGTGCTGGCCGGGCGGGTGGCGTCCCGCTCCCTGATCGTGCTCGCCCGGCGGCGGCGGTGGGTCGAGCACAACACGATCATCGTCGGCGCCGGCCCGACCGCGGTCGAGCTGGCGCGGCTGCTACGCCGCGACACGCGCTACGGGCTGCGCTTCGTCGGCCACGTTGACGACGCGCCGCGGTCTGGCGGCCCGCCGCTGCTCAGTGACCTCGACGGTCTGGAGCGGGCCATCGCGCTCGCGGAGTGCGACGTGCTGATCTTGTCGCACCCCGACTGTCCGGAGTCGACGCTGATGGACACCCTGCGGCGCCCGGCCGCGTCGGCGTGCGACCTGTGGGCCGTGCCGCGGCTCTGGGGCTCCCGGTCCCATGGGGGCGGCATGGCCGACCACATCGGAGCGATCCCGGTCATCCACGTCCGGCACACCACGCTCGCGGGACCGCGCTGGTGGGTAAAGCGCGCCTCCGACATCGTCGTGGCGGTCCTTGGGCTGGTGCTGCTGAGCCCCGTGATGCTGCTCTGCGCCGCCGCTGTCTTCGTCGAGGGCGGTCGCGGGGTGCTGTTCCGGCAGGAACGCCTCGGCCAGCGTGGGATCCCGTTCCAGCTCATCAAGTTCCGCTCGATGCGGCCGGCGGACGAGACCGAGTCGCGCACCATGTGGACGGTCTTCGGCAACGCCCGGATCGGCCCGGTCGGCCGGTTCCTGCGCCGCACCTCGCTGGACGAGCTTCCGCAGCTCTGGAACATCCTGCGCGGCGACATGACGGTGGTCGGCCCGCGGCCCGAGCGGCCGTACTTCGCGGAGAAGTTCACGGCCGAGCACCCGGACTATGCCCGGCGCCATCGCGCGCCGGCCGGCCTCACCGGCCTGGCGCAGGTCAGCGGGCTGCGGGGCGACGTGCCGATCTCCGACCGGGCCCGCTACGACAACTACTACATCGAGAACTGGTCGCTCTGGCTCGACGCCAAGGTGATGGTCCGCACGGTGGGCGAGGTGTTCCGCGGCAGCGGCCGCTGATCAGCTCGCCGGGAAGATCGGCAACGCCTGTTTCGGCTGGTAGCCGTCGAGGTAGCGGGCCGGCTCGACACCCAGCACGGTGGACAGCACCGCGCTCAGGACGTCGCGGAAGTCCACGGTCGCTTTGAGGTCGCCGTCGTCCAGGTCGCGCAGGCTCGGCTGCACCCCGTAGAGGCCTCCGGCGACCCGCGGACCGGCCACGAAGACCGGACCGGCCGTGCCGTGGTCGGTGCCGTCGGAGGAGTTGGCCCGCACCCGGCGGCCGAACTCGCTGTAGACCAGCACCGAGACCTGCTGGCCGTTGGCCGATGCGGTCATCCGGTCGACGAACGAGGTCAGTGCGGTGTCGAGTTCCCGGAGCAGCATCTCGTGCCCGACCCGCTCCTGCGCGTGCGTGTCGAAGCCGCCCAGGCTGACTGAGTAGACGGACGTCGGCACGCCCGCCTCGACACAGCGGGCGACCAGGGAGAGCTGGGCGGCCAGCGAGCTGGCGCCGCCGGTCGCCGTCGCGGGTGGGTGGTCGGCGGCGGCGGCGGGCGAGGTCGTGGCGGCGGAGGCGTCCCGGACCATCGTGTCCATCTTGACCAGATCGGCGTACGAGAGCGCGGCGCGTGCCTGCAACGCCGACTCACCCGGCTCGGGCTGCCCGAGCGCGCCGATCATGCCTGTGGTCAAGCTGGACGGCAGCGCCAGGCCGCCGACGCTGATGCACGCACCGGAGCGGGTCTCCCCGGCCAGCAGTGGCGGCAGCACCGACTCGAAGCTGACCGCGGCCTCCACCGGCGCCGCCGTGCCGTCCAGCCAGCGACCCACCCAGCCCGTCGGGACGGGGCGGACCGGGTTGGCCGTCTGCCAGATGTCCATCGAGCGGAAGTGGCTGCGGTCCGGCCGCGGGTAGCCCACACCGGCGACGATCGCGAGCCGGCGGCTCTGCCACAACCGGTGCAGGCCAGCGAGCATCGGGTTGAGCGCGAGCGCGGTGTCGAGCTGGAGCACCCGCTCCTGCGGGTAGGCCAGCTCCGGTCGGGCGCGGTAGTAGGCGGGATCGGCGTACGGGATGACGGTGTTGAGTCCGTCGTTGCCGCCGTAGAGCGTGACCAGGACGAGCTTCGGGTGCGTCGGGGCCTGCTGCCGCGTCTGCGGGGTCGACGTCGACAGGAGCTCGCTGATGCCGAGGCCCGCGAAGCCGGCGGCCAGCGCGCTCGCGCCCACCACACCGGAAGCCCGGAGGAACCGTCGCCGCGTGATCGGGTCCATCACGTCACCAGGTATTCCGGGCTGACCAGGCCGAGCGTCAACAGGCCGCGGGGGTCGGAGACGCCCTTCAGCGCGGCGTAGGTGCGGTCTGTCCACCCGTCGACGCAGAGCAGCGCGGCCAGCGACTCCGGTGTCAGCGGGCCAATCGGGGCGAGGCTGGCCAGTCGGGCGGCGATGCCGAACCGGACCTGGGCCGTGCCTGGCGTCAGCCACGCGGCGCCGGCCGGCCAGCCTCCGACGCTGGGCGGCGCGAACGGCACCTGCCCGAGCCGGTCGAGGCTGTAGAGGATCTTGTGCAACGTGTCGTCGTCCCAGCTGCCAGGGCGCACGCCGAGTTGCCGGGCGGCTCCCACCAACCACTCGACGGGCTGCTTGACCTGGTGGCCGGCGCTGGCCCGGAAGGCGTCGTCCAGCAGGAGCGCGGCGAGCATGGCGGCTGGGTCGGGGAACCGCGCCGCCACCGCTTCATGGGTGCCGGCCGGTATCGGCTCCTCGGAGGAGCCGTATCGGTGCCACAGTCGCGCGGCGACGAATCGCGGGCACTCCTCTTGCCCCAGCAGGAGGTCGACGAGGCCGTCCGCGTCGAACGCACCGGTCATGCCGAGGATGGTCTTGCGGCCGTGGTCGTGGGCCGTGGGGGACAGCCGGGCGCGGACCTCGTCGTACTCGATCTTCCAACCGGTCAGCGCGCGCCCGGCCTCCTTGACGTCGCGCTCGGTGTAGCTGCCGATCCCGAGGAGGAAGAGCTCCATGAGCTCGCGGCCAAGGTTCTCGTTGGCGGCCTTCCGGTCGTTGAGCTGGCCGTCGAGCCAGTAGATCAGGGCGGGGTCACGGATCATCGCGTGCGCCATCGCCCGAAAGTCGCGGCTGTCCCGCAACGTGCGGTGCTGGTGCAGCATCAACGTCGGGCGGATCACCTTGCGGATCGAGGTCGCCCAGTGGCCGTGCCAGAACCAGATCAGCTTCTCCCGGGCCTGGTGGTCGGCCGCCGTGAGCCGGTCGAGCCACCAGCGGGTGAGCTGCGCGGTCTGCGCCTCGCGCGTCCGGTCGGCCCGCGCGCGCCTGGCGGGCGACGGGTTGGTCAACCCGCTGAGCGGATCGGGGGGCAGCGACGGCAGCGGCGTCGCCGACGCGCCGATGTCGGGTGCCGCCGGCTGGAGCAGGGCGTGGACGGTCGCCTCGTAACCCGATCTCGTCGCGGCCGCCAACTCGGCCGCGGTCGGTCCGAAACCGGCACGCCGCAACAAAAGCGCCACCCCGCCGGACATCACGTCAATGTATGCGATGGCGACGCGACGGGGAAACCGGGCGCGGACAATGTGGAGTACGCGGCGGCGAGCTGGTCCCGCACCGCCGACCGGCCGTGGTGTGCGACCGCCCAGGCCCGACCCGCGTCCGCGAGCCGGCCTGCCAGTGCGGGACTGCCGGCCAGCTCGGCGATCGCGGCCACCCACTCGGCCGGCGTCCCCGCGACGAGCGCGTGCTCGCGATCGCGCACCTCCGCCCGGTCGGCGACGGTGGGCGTGACCACCGCCGGCACGCCCGCGGACAGCGCTTGGATGAGCTTGAGCTGCACACCCGTCCCGCGCAAGATCGGAGCGATCGCGACGGCCGCGCGCGCGTAGAAGGGCGCGACGTCCGGCACGTCCGCGTGCAGCGTGACGTCGCCGCCAGCCCGGCCGGAGAGCTCGGCCGGCGGCTCGGAGCCGACGACGGTCAGCCGCACGCCGGGCACCGCGGCGCGGATGCCGGGCCAGCACTCGTCGAGGAACCAGCGCAGCCCGGCCACGTTGGCCTCGTAGCTGAGCCGGCCCACAAAGAGCACCTCGGGCGGCCCGTCCGGCGGGCCGGTGCGGCGGGGGAGGTCGCAGGGGCTGCGCACCACGTAGGTGCCGGGCCGGTCGTCTCCGGCCGCCGACACGATGATCGGCACCCCCCGACCCACCAGGTCGTCCTCGCGTGCCTTCATCCGGCGGTGCTCGACGCGGCCAAGCGCCCGCCACAGCGGGTTCGAGCCGGTCGCGGCGAGCTGGGCGTAGTAGTCGCTGCGGAACTCGTCGAGGTCGATCAGAACCGGCGTGTCGCCGCACGCCTCGACCAGGTGGGCCGTGCGGAACACGTTGAGGTGCACGACGTCAGGGCGCCACCCGGCGAGCTCGGCCCGCAGAGCGGACCGCAACCCGCGCGGGTCGGCGTACCCCGTCTGCAGCGACCGGCCGGTGACCAGCGCGCGGGCGCTGCGCACGAGGCGACCCCAGCGATTGTTGCCGACCAGGACCGGGTCGGCGACCGGCAGCTCGCGGGCGAGTGCGGCCTCGCCGGCATCGTGCACCAGGCCGAGGAACCGCACGTCGTGCGACTCGGCGAGCAGCTCGAGGATCGTGTGGCTGCGCGGCCGGATGCCAGCCGGGATCCACGGTGCGACGAACAGGATCTTCATCCGGGAAACCTCCGCAGGGCATGGGCCGAGAGCCGTTGGGCGCGGCCACCGTGGAGTCCGAAGTAGACGGCCATGCCGTCGCGATACAGGCGCTTCTTGCCCACGGCCGCGGTGCTGGTGCTCTCCTTGTGCTCGGCGACACTGGCGCCGGCGGCGCCGACCCGCCCGCCGGCCGCCCGCAGCCGCACACACAGGTCGACGTCCTCGAAGTAGAGGAAGAACCGCTCGTCGAAGCCGCCCGCGGCGCGGAACGCGTCGGCCCGGACCAGCATGCAGAACCCGGAGACCCAGTCGACGGCGGTCGTGCCGGCAGCCGGTGCGACGTCGAGATAGGCGAGCATCGGCACCAGGCTGCGCAGCACGCGGGACGCGGCCAGCCGCCGCTTCAGCCCGGCCGGCACGACCTCGTCGAGCCGGAGCGCGGCGATCCACTCCTTGGCCATCGACGGCGCGGACCCGGAGGAGACGCCGAACCGGCCGTCGGGGTAGCGCATCCGCGGCGCGACCGCGGAGAAACCCTCCTTGAGCGCCGCCCGCAGCGCCGCGAAGTCGGCCGGACCGATCCGGCAGTCCGGGTTGAACAGCAGGTAGGCGTCGGCGTCCGGCGCACTGGCGGCGGCCGCGTTGACTCCGGCGCCGAACCCGTCGTTGGCCCGGCGCAGCACGTGTGGCGTGTACGCGGCGGCCACCCGCGCGCTGTCGTCGGTGGAGGCGTTGTCGGCGACAACGACGCGGTCCAACGGCAGCGCCGTCAGGCTGCCCAGGCTGTCCGGGAGGTCGCGCGCCGAGTTGTGCGCGACGACGATCGCGACGACCTTCATCGGGCGGCCGCCGTGGCGTACGCGTCCAGGTAGCCGGCGACGGTATCGTCCCAGCGGAAATGGGCCGCGACGTGCTCCCGGCCGGCCGCGCCGCCGGCCGGGTCCGCGAGAACCGTCTCGACCGCCGCGGCGAGCTCCTCAGGCGTCCGACCGACGACCAGCGGGCCGCCGATCGCGGCCGCCGGCCCGGGCGAGGTGACCACCGGCATGCCGAGCGCCATCGCGTGCAGCACCTTGAGCAGTACTCCGCCTCCAAGGATCGACGGCAGCAGCGCCGCGTGTGCCGAGCGCAGCTCGGTGGTCAGGTCCGGCACGGTGCCGGTGACCACGACGCCTGGCCCGGCGAGGGTCGTCACCTCGTGGCCCGGGCGCGCTCCGACGATCCGTAGCTCGGCTTCCGGGTGGGTGCGCCAGACCAGCGGCATCACGCTGGTCACCAGGTGCCGGGCGACGAGCGCGTTGGCCCGCCGCCACATCGCGCCGCAGAAGACCAGCCGCGGCGGTGTGCCGGGCGCGGGCGGGCGCCAAGGCTCGGTCGGGGGGTCGATGCCGGGTGGGGCCAGCACGACCCGCGGGTTCTCGGCGGCGACCACGGCGCGGTCGGCCGGCGAGAGGGTGACCACCGCGTCCGCCAGGCGGATGGCCGCCCGCTCGAAGCGCCGCGTCCGCAGGAGCTCGGCCATCCGGTACGCGCGCGCCGGACCCGTGGCGGCCCGGACCGATTCGGCCATGACCGAGGCGGTGATGTCGTGCAGCCCCAGCACGGTCCGGGGGAGCCGGCCGACGACCTCAGCCGTCTGGAGGTACTCGGCGTGCACCACGTCGGGACGGAGGCGGTCGACCAGGACGGATACCTCGCGAGTGGCCTGGCGCGGCCAGGCCTGGCGCAGCCAGCCCGGCCGGACGCCGAGCCGGTCGGTGAACCCACCGCCCGGTGCGGCGCCGGGCAGCAGGGTGTAGCCGTCGCGATCGGCGCCCACGGTCGCCTGCGGCGAGTAGACGAACAGCTCGGTCCGGGCAGCCAGCCGCGGCACGAGTTTGACCAGCGTGTCCGCCGCCGCGTGGTCGTGGTCGAGGTCGGGCGCGAACGGCGACAGGAGCAGCACTCTCACCCGCGCACCACCTCCGCGACGAACCGCTTCGCCACCACACCCTGGGCGACGAGCCGCTCGGCGGCGGCCGCGAATCCGGCGGTGTCGCCGGCCGCCCGGAGCGCGATCCGGTGCAGCGTGGCCGGGTCGACGTACGGGTCGACCACATAGCGGCCCAGGCCGAGGTCGACGAACGCGTCGTGCACCTTCCGCTCGTAGGCGATCGCCACCGTCGGGACACCCATCGCCACCGCGAGCAGCACCGCGTGCAGGCGGACACCCAGCACCAGGCGCCGCTCTGCTACCCGGCGCAGCCAGTCGTCGAGGCCCGTGGCGAACGGTGCGGCGCCGTCCAGCGGGTTCGTGACCACGTCGGTGAGGTCGGGCAGGGCGCGGGCGTGCACGGCGTCGTCTTCGCCCCGCGCCCCACGCCCGTACGCCATCGGCAGGAACGCTCCGGACCAGCCGTCGGCGGTCAGGGCACCCACCACGCCGTGGAGTGCGCCGAGCAACGCACGCTCCACCGGTGCGGCGAGTGGACGCATCGAGACCGCGAAGCTGCGGCCGTTCGGAGCGGGCCGCTCGGGCAGCGGCAGCGTGTACGCCAAGTCGCCGATCACCCGCGCGGAGGCGCCGAAGCAGGCGCCGCTGCGGGCATCGCGGACACCGACGGCCGTGCAGGCGGAGCCGATCACCTGCAGGAGTCGCCGGCCGGCCGCGGTGCCACCCTCCCGCACACCGGCACCGGCGACGGCGACCGGGGTGCCGGCGAACCGCGCCATGGCCACGATCCGAGCGAACATCGGTAGCGTGCCGGGCCAGGGCAGATTGGGGGAGCGTTCCTGGAAGACCGTGCCCGGCCCGAGCAGCAGCAGGTCGCTGCCGCGCAGCGCCTGGTGGGCGACGCCCTGCCGGCCCGCCGAGCCCCGGGCACGCAGGGTCGGCAGATGGACGGCGTCGACGCCGTGCACCCGCCTGACCCGCTCCGGCTCGGGGCAGAGCACGACGAAGCCGGCGTCCGGTGCGGCGGCGCGCACAGCGCCCATCAGCGCATGCAGCAAAAGCTCGTCGCCCAGGTTGTCGGAGCCGAACCAGCCGGCGATGGCGATTCTCATGGGCGCACCTCCGGGGAGACAAGAGCCCGCGCCTGCCAGGCGGCCAGCCCCAGCAGCACCCCACCCGTGGCCAGCACCGCCGTGGTCGGGCCGAACCGGCCGAGGACGACCAGCACCGTCGCCGCGGCGGCGACCATGGCGACCCCGGCCACGACCGGCCGCACCAGGGTGCGCTCGCGGATGAACCAGAGCATCGAGCCGGCCACGATCAGCTCTGTGAGGACCGTCGCCCACGCGGCGCCGGTCGCGCCGTACGGGCCGTCGAGGAGCAGGTTGAGCAGCAGGTTCCCGGCCACGCAGCAGACCAGGACGAGCAACCGGGAACCCGCGCCGCCGGCCGCGAGCAGGATCGCCGACAGCCCGTAGTTGGCGAACCGGAGCGCCAGGAACAGCGCGAGGACGGCAGTGAGGGAAAGCACCTCGGGTGCGGAGCCGAACAGGACGGTAACGCCGACCGGCAGGGCGACCAGCAGGAGACCGGCGACGGCGGTCCCGGCGAGCCGGAAGAACCGGTGGATCGCGGCGGGGTCGTCCTCGCCACCCCGCGCCGCGAACGCCAGCGCTCCGACGCCCATCGAGGCCGCGACCTGCACCGCGGGCCCGACGATGCCGGCCGCGGCGACGTACGAGCCGACCTCGGCCGCGGTGACGAACAGCGCCAGCACGAACACGTCGCCGCGGAAGTAGAACAGCCCGAGCAGGTCGGCGGCGAAGTAGGGCAGCGACTCCCGCAGCCGGCGTCGCAGCGCGACCGGGGCCGGACGCACCCGCCACGCGCCGGTCGCGGCCAGCGCGGCCGCGGACCGCACCACCGCGGCCGCCAGCACCAACACGGCCGCCCTGTCGAGCGTGAGTCCGCCGCGGATCGCGGCCAGCCCGCAGCCGGCGACCAGCAGCGCGCCCGCGCCACCGTTGACGGCCGCTTCCCGCCAGGCGCCGCGGGTGCCGCGGACCAGCACCCACGCGGTGTCGTTCCACTGCTCGAGCAGGCTGGCCGCGAAGAACATCAGCAACGCGGGGCCGAGCACCGGCCACGCGCACAGCACCGCGACGGCGAACAGCGCCAGGCGTCCGGCGTGCAGCCGTGCGACCTCGTCGGCCGGCACCTGCCCGGCGGCGGTCTCGCGGGTGAGGTGGGTGACCAGTCCGAAGGACAGCGCCGCCGCGGTGAGCGTGGCCCCCAGCGTGGCCAGACCGTAGCGGCCGACCGCCTCGGCGCCCGCGCCGCGGACCAGCAGCGCCATCACCGCGAGCGTGGCGAGCCGGCTCGCGATGCTGGACAGTCCGAGCAGTCCGGACGCGACGGTCAGCGACGGGCGCCGACCGGCGTCAACGGTCATCCGACCGCAACCATCCGCCGAAGAAGCCGACGACCAGCAGGAACAGCAACAGGTACGGCCCCTGCATCAGCCCCCAGCCGGTCATGCCGATCAACAGGATGCCCGGGGTGGCGCTGACCAGCACCCGCGCCGGCAGGTCGGCGCCCCTGGTCAGCCACGCGCGCCGGACCGCCAGCACCAGCACGGCGACCACCGGTGCCCACCAGAGCAGCGCGCCGGCGATGCCGGTCTCGGCGGCGGTCAGCAGGACGATGTTGTGTACCGGAACGCCGGTCTGGGTGAGCCGGTCGAGGTCGCCGACGACGTCCACGTAGCCGTTGGGGCCAACACCGGCCCACGGGTGCCGGGCGATGGTGTCGAACGCCACGCCGGTCACATGCCCGCGAGCACCGCCGCCGGGATCGGACGCGAAGCGCGCGATCAACCAGGGCAGCGACACCGCGCCGAGGACGGCGGTCATCCCGATCGCGAGGAAGTGCCGGCGCTGCCATCGCCCCGCCGCCACCGACTCCAGCAGGACCGAGCCAGCGACCAGGGCCACCACCGCGACCAGCACCGTGCGGCTCTGGGTCAGCCAGACGCCGGCGAACACGGCGCCGAGCGTGAGCCAGATGGCCCAGCGTTCGAGGCGACCGCGCTGAGGCAGCGCGAGGACGGCGAGGCCACAGAGGAACAACACCTTGGACAGTTCGCCGGGGTGCGCCGTCAGGCCGGTGGCCCGGCCGAGCACGTCGAGCGCCTGAGCACCCTCCACCCGCCGCAGGGGCAGGCCCGCCGCGGCCAGCCCGACGGCGAGAAGTTGCAGCCAGGCGACGGCGGCCAACGCCCAACAGAGCGGCGCGCGGAGGCGGCCCGCAGCGGCGCCGACCGCGAACGCGGCTGCGCCCATGGTGAAGGCCGCCAGCCCGGAGACGGTCAGCGCCGACTTCGGCCAGACCGTGAGCGCCAGGAGGGCGAGCCAGGTCAGGAAGGGTGCGAAGAGCAGCAACGCCCGTCCGACGTCCCGCGGCGCGCGCCAGGCCAGCACGCCGATCGCGACCAGGACGGCGACCGTGTACGTGTGGAGCGTCGGCCGTAGGTTGGCGATGCCGGCGTAGACCGGGCTTTCGGCGGGCAGCAGCGCGACCGGTCCGACCGCGACGGTGGCGACCAGCATGACGACCGCGGCCGCCGCCCAGGGGTCTGTTCGCTGCCACCACCGGGTGCCTCCGTCGGTGGCGACCGCAGGCAGATCGACTATGGCATGCGACGTGCCGGACGGCATGACGAAACTCCCGAGCCCCGTGTGACGCGAGCCTTCCTCGCGCTCAGCGAGTCTGCCACAGCCGTCGATGCCTGCCGGCACCGGTCAGAACTTGGCGGCGCCGCGCAGGCCGTTCGTCAACCGGCGGAGGTCGTCGACCCAGTTCCGAGGCGCGGTCATCCGCAGCACGACCTGCCGGTCGACGGCTCCGCCCGGGGTGCCGGCCCAGTAGCCGATCACTACGAGGCCGTAGCGGTCACCGTCGAGGGTAAGCGTCTCGGCGAGAGTCGCGTTCGGACCGGCGTAGCGCCACTGCGCCCCCCAGGCGTCCTCCACGGACCGCAGTTCGTCGCGATGCGCCTCGTCGCAGATCGGGGTGCAGTTGCGGACGGTGAGCTCGCCGCCGATCGGGCCGTCATCGGTGTTCCGGCCGCAGTTGTAGCGGACACTTCCGGCGCCGACCGCTGCGGCCGCGCAATCCCAGCGGGCCGGGAGCGTCAGCGTGAAGCCCAATCCGTCGAGGTTGACCGGACGCACCGGGTCGGTCGGGCCAAACACCGGCCACTTGTCGGGCCAGTCGCCCGGCCGCGGCGGCTCGATCCCGGGCCGCACGGGCGGTGAGGTCGGCTGGAGCGCGGCCACCGTGCCGCCGCCGCTGAGCGTCGGTGCCGGGTCGTCGCCACCTTCTTCGCCGGCGAGCGCGAACACGACGCCGCCGGCGGCGAGGACGACGACCACGGCGGCCGCGATGCTCACCCAGAGGGCGCGCGGCCGGCGTTTCCTGGTTGCGGAAAAGGCGATCCGCCGGCCGGGCGCGGCGAACGGGTCCGGTGCCATCGGATCGGTCGGCTCCGCCGGGTGTACGACGACGTTGGCCGGCCTCACGATCGGCGGTGGATCCTCGAACACCCCGTCGTCATAGGAGACTTCGCGGGGTGCGTCGGGCCGGTAGTCCCGGCCCAGTGCGACGAACACGCGCTCGGCACCCGGGTCCTGGTCGCCAGGGTAGGCGACCCATGGGGTGGCGCCGGTGAAGTCGGCCCGGAGGAAACCGGTGGGTTGCTCGGGCTCCGTCGAGACGGTGGTGCTGGCCGCGAACGCGTCGCGCCACTGCTGGTCGGCAGCTACCGCCTCGTCGAGCACGGCGACGGTAACGGCGTTGCCGGCTTCGTCGCCCTCGTCAACCGCCAGCCAGACGCTGCCGATGTCGCAGGCGCCCAACCGCCCGATGACGCGAAATGGAATGTCCGGCCGCATGTCCACCCTCCCCGGTAGCCGCAAGGGATGCTAGCGGTCGAGGCCGAGGGTCAGAGATCCGGTCGCGACCGGCCACCGGTATCGACCGAATCGGATGATCCACGTAGCGGCCCCGGCCCGATACCGTGCCGCCTCGTGAGTGATCTTGACGACGGCGCGACAGCGCGGCTGATCGCCCGGCTGGCACCGTGGCGGCTCCACGAGGACGACCCACGGTTTCGGCCCCCACTGCGCCCGGCGGTGGTCGGCCTGGTCGCGGTCCTGCTGGTGGTCCTGCCCGTCTGTGGCTTCCTCTTCCTGCACGGCGAGGACGAGATCGCGGTGGATCGGAGCCGGGTCGGAATCGAAGAGATGCTCACCGGGCGTTGCTTCAACGAGGTCAACGACCGCATGCGCCTCGACAAGGCGATGCCGGTCGCCTGCACGGAACCCCACGAGGTCGAGGTCGTGGCGATCGTGAACCTGCCCTACGGCGGCACCGACCTGGCGATGCGGGACGAGGCGGAGAGCCGGTGCGTCCACGCGTTCGAGGCGTACGCGCCCGCGTTCGTCGACGACCCGGGCATCGAGATCAGCTACGTCTATCCCGACGACCCGTTCATGTGGCACGAAGGGGACACCCGCCGGGTGGTCTGTATCGCGGGCGACCCGGCCCGCGAGCGGGCCGGGTCGCTGCACTGAGCGGTCACCAGCCGACGGCCACCAGGAGCCACTGGGGGCTGCCGTGCGAGATGAACGACGACTGTTCGGCGTAGTCGTCGTACGGGAACCCGTACGCCAAATTGTTGATCGCGCGGTCGTGCCAGAACTTGGCGTAGTAGTTGGCCGGGGCGGCCTGGTAGAAGTTCGCCGGGTTGGACTGCTGCGCCGCCGGCAGGTGCGCCACGTGCCGGTTGAGGGCCGCACAGCCGGCGGCGTTGTTGGCCAGCGGCCCGGCGCACCCGAAGATGTCCGACGTGGCCGCGGGCAGCCCATTCTGCGACGCGTACGCCGACAGGTAGTTCTGGTACTGCCCACCCGCGCGGAACTGGGGCGAGTTCCCCGGTGACGGGATCCGGTACGGCGCCTGGATCGTCGCCAGGTGCTTGAACTCCGCCGGCATCGCGTCGCTGAACCGCTGGAACGTCACCGCCCGGTCCTCGGCGAAGGTGGCCTCGGTCTCGCCCACCGCGGCGTCGTAGCCGTCGCGGGAGTGCAGGCGCATCGCCAGCTTCAGGGCGAACGCGTCGACCCGGGTGGTGTTGCCGTTGAACACGTTCGGCCCGACGGTGAACTCGATGAAGTCGTTGTACTCACTCGTCGGCGATCCGAGGTGGAAGTACATCCGGCCGGCGGTGTTGGCCGGCATGTCGAAGTACGGCTGCTCGGCGATCGAGTGCACCTGCCCGTTGTAGCTCCAGTAGACCTGGCTGTCGGGGTAGCGGCCGTTGGTCCGGTTCAGGATCTTGACCATGACCACGTTCTGCGCGGCGGGGATCGTCGAGGTGTCGCCCCAGAAGCCGCCGGTCGGGGGGTTCGATGTCGGCGGCGGGGTGGGACCACTGCCGGTGGTACGCACGACGAACTCCCACAACGAGTACCCGTACGCGGTGGCCCGCGCGGTGCCGTTCATCCGCACGTAGCGACCCGAGCCGGAGACGGACAGCGTCTGCGTGCCGCCGGTGCCGGTGGTGGTCGAGTAGACCGTGGTCCACGGACCGTCCGGTCCGGAGGAGACCTGGATCTGGAACGCCCGGGCGTACGCCGCCTCCCATTGCAGCACCACCTGGCAGAGCGTCTGGGTGCTGCCGAGGTCGACCCGCAGCCACTGTGGGTCGGCGAAGGCGCTGGACCAGCGGGTCGCCGTGTTGCCGTCGACGGCGGCCGACGCGGGCGACGCGGCGTTCTCGGTCGTCGAGGCGGCCGCAGGCCGGTTGAGCGCCGCGTTGCCCGCGCATCCGGTGTCGATCTGCCCGTAGACCTGGAACTCCCAGAGTGAGTAGCCGTACGGCGTGCCGCGCGCGGTGCCGTTCATCCGCACGTAGCGGCCGGACCCGGTGACGGTGAGGGCCTGCGTGCCGCCGGCCCCGGTGGTGGTCGAGTAGATGGTGGTCCACGGCCCGCCGGCCGCGCCGGACACCTGGATCTGGAAGGCGCGCGCGTACGCCGCCTCCCACTGCAGCACGACCTGGCCGACGGACGTGGTCGCGCCGAGGTCGACCTGGATCCACTGCGGGTCGCCGAAGGCGCTAGACCAGCGGGTGCCGGCGTTGCCGTCGACGGCGGCCGACGCTGGCGACGCGGCGTTCTCGGTCGACGAGGCGGTGGCCGGCTTGCCCTGGGAGACCAGGACGAGGGCGGCGTCCGCGCGCGACCGGGTGGTCACGACGAACAGTGCGGTGACGAGGGTGGCCGCGGCGACCACGGCCAACGCGGCGCGGCGGCGGGACAGGGCATGAGGCATCGCGACTCCTGCGGGGACGGAAGCAGGGTGAGAGAGCGCTCTCAGGCGAGACGCTCGTCCCACCGGGCGGCCTTGTCAAGAACCAATTCGACAACGGCGAATATTCGTGCCCTTGACTGGAGCGGTCCGAGTCGTGACCCTGTGGGAGAGCGCTCTCCAAATCCGACCGTCCCGTATTGGAGTGCACATGCCAGCCCCACCCCGCCGCCGGCTGCTCGTCGCCGGCGCGATCCTCACGCTGCTCCTCGCCGGCACGCTGGTCGCCACCCCGGCCGCGGCCGCCGGCCCCCTCATCTCCCAGGGCAAGACCGCCACGGCGTCGTCCAGTGAGAACGCCGGCACCGCCCCGTCCGCCGCGGTCGACGGCAACGCCGGCACCCGCTGGTCCAGCGCCTTCACCGATCCGCAGTGGATCCAGATCGACCTGGGCGCCACCTACGCCGTCGACCAGGTCGAGCTCGTCTGGGAGACCGCCGCCGCGCGGTCGTTCGAGATCCAGGTCTCCGCGGCGGCCGGTGGCCCGTGGCAGTCGATCTACTCGACCACGACCGGCGCGGGGGGCACGCAGACGCTGGCCGTCTCCGGCTCGGGCCGCTACGTCCGGATGTACGGCACCGCCCGGACCACCGGCTACGGCTACTCGCTGTGGGAGTTCCGGGTCTTCGGCACCAGCGGCGGTGGCGGGCCGACCGACCCGCCACCGGCCGGCGGCACCCCGATCTCGGCGTTCAAGACCGTCACGGCCTCGTCGTACGAGGGCGGCAACGCCCCGGCGGCGGCGCTCGACGGCCGGACCAACACCCGTTGGTCCAGCTTGTTCGCCGATCCACAGTGGATCAGCATCGACTTCGGCGGCACCGCCACCATCAACCAGGTCGTGCTCAACTGGGAGGGCGCCTACGCGTCGGCGTACCGGCTGGAGACCTCGACCAACGGCACGACCTGGACCACCGTCTACTCGACCGCCGCCGGGCGCGGCGGCGTCGAGCGACTCGCGGTCAACGGCACCGGGCGGTTCCTGCGGATGTACGGGACCGCGCGCGCGACCGGCTACGGCTACTCCCTGTGGGAGTTCCAGGCGTTCGGCTCCCTGGACACCAGCGCGACGACCCCACCACTGCTGTCCGGCCCGACCCGGCCGCCCGCGACGACGGGCCAGTTCGCGCTGACGGCCCCCGCCGACGCCGCGATGGTCACCACCACCCGGCGCCCGACGCTGTCCTGGGCCGCGGTCGGGGGCGCCACCAGCTACCAGGTGTGGATCAACGTCAGCCGCACCGACTACGACTTCTCCGCGTCCGGCAACCTGATCGACCTCTACACGAGGGTCGCCACCGCGAGCGGCACCAGCTACACCCCGAGCTGGGACATGGCCGACCGGTGGACCTACAAGTGGTACGTCACCACGGGTTCCAGCACGTCGACCATCCGGCGCTTCAGCGTCTACGTGCCCACGCTGGAGACCGTCGCCGACGGCGTGAACATCGTCGCCGGTGCCCGGGACCTCGACCGCAACGGCTCGATCGCGCCGTACGAGGACTGGCGGCAGCCGATCGAGACCCGGGTCAACGACCTGCTCGGCCGGATGACGGCGGAGGAGAAGGCGTACCAGATGTTCTACAACGCGCAGGCCTTCCCGCGCGCGGGCTGGCACTTCGGCCCGGCCGGCGCGGCCGACCTGCACGCGGCGCTGCTCGGCTCCTCGGGCACGCGGCTGGGCATCCCGTTCGTCTCGGCCGGCGACACGATCCACGGCTACCAGACGACGTACCCGACCCAGAGCGCCCTCGCCGCGGCCCGCAACTACGCGCTGGACTACAAGCTCGGCGACATGCAACGCCGCGAGCAACTCGAGGTCGGCACCCGCGGTGTGCTCGGCCCGCTGGCCGAGGTCGGCACCAAGGTGCTCTACCCGCGCATCCAGGAGGGCAACGGCGAGAACGCGTACGTGGCCGCCGCCCAGACGCGGGCGCTGGTCGCCGGCTTGCAGGGCGGTCCGGAGCTCAACCCGGCCTCGGTGCTGGCGACCGTCAAGCACTGGCCCGGTGAGGGCGCCGGCGGTGAGGCGCTCATCGTCTACGACGGGGTCACGATCAAGTACCACATGATCCCGTTCCGCGCGGCGATGGAGGCCGGCGCGGTCAACATCATGCCCGGGTACGCCGGCTCGTCGCTGCTGGACCCCGGCGGCCCCGGTGCGGGCGACAGCGCGCCGATCCTCGCGTACCTGCGGCAGAACCTGGGCTACCAGGGCCTGATCACCACCGACTGGCTGCCCTGGGGCTCCTGGATCGGCGCGGCCCGCGCGGGCTCCGACGTGATGGGTGGCGCCGACCCGGGCGCGTCAGGCTTCTCGATGACGTCGTTCATCGCCGGTGTCCCCGCCAGTCGGATCGACGACGCCGTGCGCCGGGTGCTGCGCATCAAGTTCCAGCTCGGCCTCTTCGAGAACCCCTACGGCGACCCGGTCAACGGCCCGTACCGGATGCACCAGCCGTCGTACACGGCGTTGGCGAACCAGGCCTCCCGCGAGGCGATGACGCTGCTCAAGAACGACGGCGCGGTGCTGCCGCTGCGGCTGTCGGCGGGCGACACCGTGGTCGTCGCGGGGCCGCGCGCGACCGACACCTCCGCGTGCTGCATCTGGACCAGCTACTTCCACCAGGAGTACGGGTCGCAGACCATGCTGGACGCCATCAGGGCCAGGGGTGCGCAGGCCGGGGTGAACGTGGTCTCCGGCGACGCCCCCAACCCGAAGGTGGCGATCGTCGCCGTGGGGGAGGGGTCCTACACGCACGGGACGCAGTGGGTTAAGGAGCAGCCGTACCTGCCCCCGGACCAGCTCGCCCTGATCCGTGGGTTCCGCGCCCGCGGCATCCCGGTGGTGGTCGCGCTGGTGCTGCCCCGGCCGTACGTGATCACCGACTGGAACGCCGACGCCAACGCGATCGTGGTCACCTACCGCGGTGGCGAGGAGATGGGTCCGGCGCTGGCGAGCCTGCTGTTCGGCGACTACGCCCCGACCGGCAAGCTGCCCTGGCAACTGCCGCGCAGCCTGGGCGACGTGCTCAGGGCGGGCGGCAGTGACGTGCTGGCCGACGCCACCGAGGCCTGGGACCTGCCGTACGACCTGGGTGCCACGGCCGCGCAGCGGGCGACGCTGCGGGCGCAGATCGACGCCGGCCAGCAGCCGACGCCGACCGGCAACCCGCTCTACCAGTACGGAGCCGGACGGACCGGCTTCTAGCGCGTCTGCGTGAGGGCGAGGTTGTGGCCGTCCGGGTCACGGAAGAACGTCATCCACAGCTCGCCCTGCTCGTCCCGGTGCACGACATGCGGCTCGTCGAGGAAGGTGACCCCTTCCTTGACGAGCCGCTCGCGCTCGGCCACCAGGTCGTCGACCGTGAAGTAGAGCGTCACCTTGCTGGCGAACGCCTCGGACTCGGGCACGCCGAGGTAGAGCCGCACGTCGCCGCTCTGGAAGAACGCCATCGACTGCCCGGGCACGTCGAAGAGGAAGGGCACGCCGAGGACGTCCCGGTAGAACCGGACTGACCGCTCGAGCTCGCTGACGCTGACGTGGATCTGCGAAACCGCACCGACCGACATACCCTCAGCTCACCAGCCGTGACCAGGAGTCGCAACCGCACACGATGGTGGCATTGTGGACGATGAGGTGTTCGACCGGACGGTCAAGCGCGCCCTGGCCAGCCCCGAGATCGCGAACGCCCTGGACCGGCTGGCCGTGGGGCGCGCCGACCGGCGAAAGTCGCTCGAATCGGAACTGACCGAGGACCTCAGCGCCCGACGGGCGCAGATGCGCGCGCTCGTCGTAGCCGAGGCCGACGCCTACGAGGCGGCCGACCATGACGACCTGGACGACGCCCTGCAGGATCTGGCCGGGTTCGGCCCGATCATCGAGGTCCGCGACGCGCTGGTCAAGATCGTGCGGGTGTCGGCCCAGTCCGTGATCGCGACGACCTGGCGCCAGTCGGTCTGGGCGCGGGCCGCCGTGCGCAGGGCGTGCAGTTGGGCGCGAGCCTGCTCCGCGCATACCTGGTGGGCGAGATCGCCGATCTGATCGCTGGGTGACCGTTCGCGGGCGGCGACCGTCGCGCGGACCACACGGACGAGACACCGGCGGCGAGCAAGGCGACTCCGCCGGCCGCGGTCAGTATGGCGACGAACACGACGACCTCGGGCGCGACGACCCGGGCATGCCGAGGTGTGTCCGGCTCCTCCGCGTGCGGGTCGACCCGCAGGCAGAGCGAGGCGAACAGGTGCAGGAGGAAGTCCCGGGGGACGTACTCGACGGGCGCCGGGACGAATACCCCGTGGTACCGACGGCCACGGCCGAACCACAGCGGTCCGCAGGCCGATCGGACCAGCGTGGACTTGCCGATGCCGCGCGGTCCGGAGATGCCGATCGCACCGCCGCCGATCTGCCGCATAAGGGTGCGGAGCCGCGTGAACGAGCTGGTGGCAAGCTCGTGTTCCGGCGCCGACATCTGGCGTAGGCCGGACGTGTCGGCGGCCTCGAACCGCGGCCGGTAACGGAGCGCGTGGTCACGCTCCAGCGCGACGTTGATCCACTCGCGTGCGGCTGGCAGCACCGCCCGCTCCAACAGCGCGACGACGTCGCCGAGGTCGCCAACCTGCCGAAGGACGTCGACGACCCGGCGGCGAACGCGCTGCTGCTGGCCCACGCGACCTCCCTCTACCACCTCGCGACCGTGGCCACCTTCCTCGCCACCGCCGACAGCGCCCGCCCGCGAGCGCGGGGAGACCGGCACCGGTGTCGAGACCCTGGCCCTGGCCCGGGCCGAGATGGCGGCGAGCTGGGCCCTGGCCTGGCGGCGCGTCTCGGAGTTCCGTGCCGCGTGGGGAATGCCGGTGATCGAGCCGCCCGAGTCCTGACTGTTTCGATCATCAGAACCGGGGAAGTGCCAGGTATGGCATTCGGGGCGGAGTCCACCGCCGCCGAGGTGGTGGCGGATGTCGACCTGACCGGGCAGCGGGCCGTGGTCACCGGGGGCGGTTCCGGGATCGGGTTGGCCACCGCGAAAGCCCTCGCGAGCGCGGGTGCCGACGTCACGGTCGCGGTGCGGAACCCGGCCCAGGGCCGGGCGGCGGGCCTGCGCTGGGAGCTGCTCGACCTCGCCGACCTGGGCTCGGTGCGGGCCTTCGCCAGCCGCTGGACCGGCCCGCTGCACATCCTGGTCAACAACGCGGGTGTCATGCGTACCCCCGAGGCACACACGCCGCGGGGCTGGGAGCTGCAGTTCGCCACCAACCACCTCGGCCATTTCGCCCTGAGCGTCGCGCTGCACCCGGCCCTGAGCGCGACCGACGACGGCGGGCGGGTCGTATCCGTCACTTCGGCGTCGCATCTGCGCGCGCCGGTCGACTTCGACGACATCAATTTCGCGCACCGGGCGTACGACCCGACCGTCGCCTACGACCAGTCGAAGACCGCGAACGTGCTTTTCGCCGTGGAGGCGGCCCGGCGCTGGGCGCACGACGGGGTCACGGTCAACGCGGTCAACCCGGGCGGCGTACGCGGCAGCCTCCAGCGCCACCTGTCGGCAGCGGAACTGTCCGAGATGGACGCCCGCGCCGCGGCAGGCCCGGGCTGGAAGTCGCCGGAGCAGGGCGCCGCGACCTCGGCCTACGTGGCAACCGCACCCATGCTCGCGGGCGAGTCCGGCCGGTACTTCGAGGACTGCCACGAGGCGGGCCTCAACCAGCCGGGCACCGCGGGCGGCGTCGCGCCGTACGCCGTCGATCCCGCGAACGCCGCCCGCCTCTGGGAGATCTCGGTTGAGGCGGTCGGCGCCGGGTAGCCGTACGCTGCCGGTCATGCACATCGTTCGGTATCGCCGCGAGCACGATGACACCGCCCGCGTCGGTGTTCGCGCCGATGGGGTCGTCCGCGAACTGCCCGTGCCGTCCGTCGCCGCCCTGCTCCACGAGTCGGTGGCCGACCTCCGCGAGCTGCTCGCCGCGCCCGGGAACGTGGTCGACGACGCCCGGCTGCTCGCGCCGGTCGACGGTGCGACCGAGGTGTGGGCCGCCGGAGTCACCTACCAGCGGTCGCGCGAGGCCCGGATGGAGGAGAGCAGCGAGGCCGACATCTACGGCCGGGTGTACGACGCCGCCCGCCCCGAGCTCTTCTTCAAGTCCGCCGCCTGGCGCGTGGTCGTCGACGGCGAGCCGATCGCGATCCGCGCCGACTCCGGCCTCGACGTGCCGGAGCCCGAACTGGCCCTGGTGATCAACCGGTTCGGCGAGATCGCCGGCTACCTCGTCTCCAACGACATGAGCTCGCGCTCGATCGAGGGCGAGAACCCCCTCTACCTCCCGCAGGCCAAGGTGTACGCCGGTGCGTGCGCACTGTCGGCCGGCATCCGCCCGGTGTGGGAGGTCGACGGCAGCGACCTGGCCGTGGCCGTGCGGGTCACCCGGGAAGGCGTGGCGGTCTGGTCCGGCGCGACGTCGACCGCCCGCCTCAAGCGCCCGTTCGCGGAGCTTGTCGACTATCTCTTCCGGGCCGACAACTTCCCGGACGGCGCCGTCCTGTCGACCGGCACCGGGCTGGCGCCCGCGATGGACTTCACGCTGCGCCCCGACGACGTCGTCACGATCACGATCGACGGCGTCGGCGAGCTGACCAACCCGGTCGTCGTCGGCAAGGAGCACTTCGACTTCCAGCGCCCTTAGGCCAGGCCGGTCAACCAGTTCTGCCACGCCGCGGTCTCCGTCGACGGGTCGCGGTCGTCGAAGTAGTGCGCTGTCGCGAAGACCATGTTGTTGTAGCCGTGGATCAGCGTGTAGATCGCGTCGTCGGTGCGCATGCCCACGAAGCTTCGCGGGATCACGACCTCCACGGTGCCGTCGACCGGCGCGATCCCGGGCACGGTGAGCCGCGCCGGTTGGCCGTCGGCCGCGTCCGGGCCGGCGCCGACCGCCGCCGTCATGGCCGCCCACGAGTCCTCGGTGACCGGCCCCGGCAGGAACACCGAGTGCGTGGCGGTGCGGGGCGCGAAGTGCTTCAGATAGACGGCGAGCTTCGTCATGTACGCGCGGTCGCCCACGGACAGGCCGTTGTACTCAGCCTCCCAGTCGTCGCCGAGCTGACCACTGTGGACGAAGCGCACCACGGCACCGCCGCCGTCGCGCGACTCGATGAGCCACTCCATGGCCATGAACGTGCCGTCGGAGTTCTTGTCCTCCTGCGTCGCGAAGTGGCGACCGGGCTCCCAGGCCGTGATGGTGGAGTGGGCCACCTGCCCAAACATGTCGAACGTGCTGGTCTTGGTGGCGCTGTCGATCTCGGTGCGCCCCATGAGCCAGGAGTCGACCGCCGCCCCCGAGGTGATCGCCTCCCAGACCTGATCCGGCGTGGCGTCGACGGTGAACTCTTCGCGTACCTCGAACGGGTGCGTCATGACTGCTGCTCCTTGGCTGGTGGGTCGGCGTCTTCGGTGATGCTGGGATGCACCGCGACGATCAGGCGGTGCGGCCGACCGGTCTCGGTGTGATATTTGCTGATAATTTCCGCGATCGCGTCCGCGAGCTCACCCACGAACGCGGCGCGGTCGGCCGGCTTCGCGAACCGCACCTCGGCATCGAGGCCGAAGGTGGCCAACGGCTTCTTCGCCCGCGCCGCGCCGTTGATCAACGTGCCCGTCTCCCGCACGAGCCGCGCGGCGAGCGCGAGCAACCAGCGCGCGGACAGCCGGTCGGGGGACTGCGCCGGATCAGGGGCGACCGCGGCGAGCGCGGCCGGCGAGATCACGTAGGCGGCCGCGGTGGCCCGTACGACCCGCTCGGTCATGTTGCCCTTGCGACGCTCCTCGACCAGCTCGACCAGGCCGTGCTGCTCGAGGGTCTTGACGTGGTAGTTGACCTTTTGCCGGGCCAGTCCGAGCCGCGCGGCGAGGGTGGTCGCGGTGTGCGGCTCGGCCAGCTCGGCGAGCATCCGGGCCCGGATCGGATCGAGCGAGACCTCCGCGACGGCGGCATCCTCGATCACTGCGACGTCCTGCATGACGTAACAGTGTCACCGACAATTAATTTTGTCAAGGAGGGCGTTGTTGTCCGTGAACTAGTCGCTCAGGTCGGCCACCACCGCGGCGTGGTCGGTGGGCCAGACGCCGTCGACCGCGGTGGTCCCGGCGCGGTGTACGCCGAGCACGCGGCCCGCCCGGTGGGCGCTCTGCAGCACGTGGATGTAGTCGATCCGGCCGCTCGGCGCGACCCAGGCCGCCGCGTGCGGGTTGGCGCGGTCCCAGGTGAAGCCCGGGTCACCCGGTTCGGCGAACCACCAGGCGTCGAGCAGCACCTGGTCGGGCACGAAGCCGACGGTCAGCACGCCCGTGAAGCGGCGCAGCTCGTCGGAGTCCGGCAGCGCGTTCAGGTCGCCGACCACCAGCGGCGGGTGGCCGTCGTGCGGCAGGCCGGCCACGTGGCGGGCGAGCCAGTCGAGCTGGGCCGACCGGCCGGCCGAGCCCGACAGCACGCTCAAGTGGGTGGTGACCACCGGGACGGTCCCCTGCGGAGCGTCGACGAGCACGCTCAGCGCGGCGCGGCTCGGGTCGCCGGGCAGGTCGTACGCCTTCTCGGTCGTGATCGGCCAGCGGCTCAGCACCGCGACGCCGTTGCGCAGGCCCGGGCCGCCGTCGACGCGGACCCGCCAGGTCTCCTGGTCGCTGCCCGTGCCGAAGGCCCAGTGCAGCCCGAGCTCGTCGGCCAGCCAACCCGCCAGGTTCTCGTCGTCGTCGGCCCAGACCTCCTGGAGGCCGACCAGGTCCGGTCGCTGCTCGCGCAGCACCGACAGGATCGCCGCCCGCCGTCGCTCGGGGTCACCGAACCGCCACCACAGGTTCCACGTCATCACCCGCACACCGATCACGGTGCCACACGAGGCGTAACCTGCCCGGCATGAGCTTCAACGGCATGTTCGTCAGCCCGGACGAGGACCCCCGCTCCGACACCGGTTGGGTCTCGGAGCGCGACAACCTCGTCGGCTACCTGCGCGACTACCGCCTGACGCTCGAGCTCAAGTGCGCCGGCCTCGACGCCGCCCAGCTCGCCGCGCGGGCGGTGCCGCCGTCGACCATGTCGCTGCTCGGGCTGGTCCGGCACCTCGCCGGCGTCGAGCAGTACTGGTTCCGGATCTACTTCGACGGCCAGGACGTGGCCAGGCTGTACCGCGCCGACGGCCGGACCGAGTGGGACGTCGAGCCCGAACAGGCGATGGTCGACGAGGCCTGGCGCACGTGGCGCGGCGAGGTGGCGTTCGCGGAGGCGTTCGTCGCGGCGTCGGACCTGGAGATCGTCGGCAAGGGCGGCGAGAACCTGCGGTCGATCCTCATCCACATGATCGAGGAGTACGCGCGCCACATGGGACACGCCGACCTGTTGCGCGAATGCGTGGACGGTCGGGTCGGCCAGTAGATCGCGCACGACGACGCCCGGGCCGGCCCCGCAGATCCCGGCCGGTCCGCTGGACCGGCGATACGATGCGGGCGTGTCCAACAACCCCCGCGCCGGGCAGCCGGCGGAGCCCGGTGACCTGATCGACGTCGCGGCCGTCCTCGCCGCGTACCACGAGGAGCACCCCGACCCGTCGGTTCCCGCGGAGCGCGTCGCGTTCGGCACCTCCGGCCACCGCGGCTCGAGCCTGAAGCGGGCGTTCAACGACGACCACATCGCGGCGACCAGCCAGGCGATCGTCGAATATCGCGCGGAGCAGGGCATCACCGGCCCGCTCTTCCTCGGCCGCGACACGCACGCGCTCTCCGAGCCGGCGACCGAGACGGCCCTCGAGGTGTTCGCCGCCAACGGGGTGACGGTGCTGATCGACAGCCGCGACGGGTTCACCCCGACGCCGGCCGTCTCGCACGCGATCCTCACCTACAACAAGCGCGGCCCGGCCGCCCGCGCCGACGGCGTCGTGGTCACCCCCTCGCACAACCCTCCGGACGACGGCGGCTTCAAGTACAACCCGCCGAACGGCGGCCCGGCCGACACCGACGCGACGGGCTGGATCCAGGACCGCGCCAACGAGCTGCTGGGGGCGAAGCTGGAGGGGGTGCGCCGTATTCCTTACGGCCGGGCGCGGGCGGCCGAGACCACCCAGGAGTTCGACTTCACCTCTTCCTATGTGGACGATCTGCCGTCGGTGGTCGACCTCGTGGCGATCCGCGACGCCGGCGTGCGGATCGGCGCCGATCCGCTGGGCGGCGCCAGCGTGGGCTACTGGGCGGAGATCGCCGAGAAGCACGGGCTCGACCTGACCGTGGTCAACCCGGCCGTCGACCCGCGGTTCGCCTTCATGACGCTCGACTGGGACGGCAAGATCCGGATGGACTGCTCGTCGCCGTACGCGATGGCGTCCTTGATCGCCAAACGTGATCAATATGACGTGGCCACGGGCAACGACGCCGACGCCGACCGGCACGGCATCGTCACGCCGGACGCGGGTCTGATGAACCCGAACCACTACCTGGCCGCGGCGATCGACTACCTGTTCCGCAACCGCGAGGGCTGGCCGGCCGACGCCGCGGTGGGCAAGACGCTGGTCTCGTCGTCGCTGATCGACCGCGTCGCCGCTGACCTCGGCCGCACACTGCTCGAGGTGCCGGTCGGCTTCAAGTGGTTCGTGCCCGGCCTGCTCGACGGCTCGGTCGGCTTCGGCGGCGAGGAGAGCGCGGGGGCGTCGTTCCTGCGTCGCGACGGCGGCGTGTGGACCACCGACAAGGACGGCATCCTCCTCTGCCTGCTCGCCTCGGAGATCATCGCGCGCACCGGGCGCACCCCGTCGCAGCACCACGCCGACCTGGTCGCCCGCTTCGGCAACCCCGCGTACGCCCGGGTCGACGCGCCCGCGACGCGCGAGCAGAAGGCGGTGCTGGGCAAGCTGTCGCCGTCGCAGGTGACCGCGACCAGCCTGGCCGGCGAGCCGATCACGGAGATCCTGACCGCGGCCCCGGGCAACGGAGCGGCGATCGGCGGGCTCAAGGTCACCACGGAGAACGGCTGGTTCGCCGCCCGCCCGTCGGGCACGGAAGACGTCTACAAGATCTACGCGGAGTCCTTCCTCGGCCCCGAGCACCTGGCCCGCATCCAGGAGGAAGCCCGCGGCGTGGTGGGCGCGGCCCTGGCCGCCTAGTGGAGTCGCGCTAGCGTCGCGTCGTCCTCGACCCCGCCGTAGAAGCGGTCGAGGACGGCGCGGAACACCGGCTCGGCCGGCGCGGCGTGCGCGAAGAGCGTCATCGACGAGCGCAGCTTGAGCGCGTCGACGGGGCCGAAGATCCGCACCTCGTCGTTCTCCGCTCCGTCCACGAGGATGCGGGCGCACTCGCGCAGCCGTGGGCCGAGCACCGGGTGGTCCAGGTAGGCGCGGGCCTCGTCGAGCCCGGAGATCGCGTACGCCTGCGCCATGGAACTGCGCCCGAGGCCGGCGATCTGCGGGAAGACGAACCACATCCAGTGGCTGCGCTTGCTGCCGCCGCGAAGCTCGGCGGCCGCGCGCTCGTAGGTGCCGTCCTGCGCCTCGACAAAGCGCCGTAGCTGCCACGGGTCGTCATCGCTCACCGGGCCAGCCTGGCCAGCCGTTGCCGCGAAGGTCAAGCCGCCGCGCTGCGTTGTCAGGTGCGGGCACGCCGCGGGGTGTGATCCACGAATGGCGAGTATCGTGCCCGCACTACCCTCGACGCATCATGACTTTCTCTCTGGTTGCGTTCACGGCGGATCGGGCAGCCATGGTCGCCGGGTGGGTGCGGTCGGCCGACGAGGCCGACAGGTGGTGCTCGCGGGCCGAGCACCCGTTCCCCGCCGAGGTGGTCGCCGACTGGTCCACACAGGACGACGTCGCGGCGTATCTGCTGCTCGACGGCGGTCGGCCGGTCGGCTACGGCGAGGTCTGGTCCGACGACGAGGAGGACGAGGCCGAGCTCGCCCGGCTGCTGGTCGCGCCGGGGGAGCGGGGCCGGGGCGTCGGGAAGGCGCTGACCCGGGCCCTGGCGGCGCGGGCCGGCTTCGACGACGTCTTCCTGCGGGTGAGACCGGACAACGCGGCCGCGCTGGCCACGTACCGGGCCGCGGGCTTCGCCGACGTCGCGCCGGAGCTCCAGGCGGAGTGGAACGCGCCGCAACCCCGCCCGTACACGTGGCTGCGCTGGACCGGAACGCCCTAGTCGAGGGCCGCGGCGAGGAGGGTGCGGACCAGCTCGAGGCCCGCGGCCAGGTTCGCGGTGCGGTCGTGGTCCATGCGCATGCCGACCGCGATCCCGTCGTAGATGACCTGGAGCTGCTGGCCCAGGGACTCGGGGTCGGGCGCGCCGGCCTGGCGGGACAGGTCGGTGAACAGGGCGCGTACCCAGGCGCGGTAGTCGTCGGCGGCGGACACCGACGCCGCGCCCGGGAGGGCCTCCGCCGTGGCCGAGACGAACGGGCAGCCGCGGTACTCCGGGTTCGTGAACCGGCCACCCTGGATATCGAAGACACCGATGATCTTCTCGCGGGGCGAGGCGTACGCGGTGAGTCCGTCCGCGATCCGCTTCTCGATCGCTTTGTGCCGGCCCTGCAGGTAGGCCCGGATCAGCTCGTCCTTGCTGCCGAACGTGTTGTAGAGCGTGGCCTTGGCGACGCCGGCGTGCTCGATCACCCGGTCGATGCCGACGACGTGGACGCCCTCGCGGTAGAACAGCTCGTCCGCCGACGCCAGCAGTCGTTCGCGGGCCGAGGGCCGCCGGGTGGTCACCGCCATCTCACGCACCGCCTTTCACCAAGACCTTCGCCATCGTACGTTCGTCAGCCGGCTGCCTGGATCCTCGGTGCGCGGCGGCGCATCAGCGCCAGGCCGGCGAGCGCCGCCAGCACGATCACCGCGATTCCGTACTCCCGAGCGGTGTCGAGCAGGCCGCCGGCGTGCACCACCAGGTAGCCCGCGATCACGGCTGGGACGCCCAGGCCCAGGTAGGACACCACGTACAGCAGGGCGAGCACGCCGGCGCGCTCGTGCGCGGCGACCAGCGGCACCACGATCCGGATCGCGCCCTGGAAGCCGCTGCCGAAGCCGATGCCGGCCACGCCGGTCGCGATCAGGAAGGCCACGGTGGAGCCGGCGGAGATCGCGAACAGGGAACCCGTGACGCCGACGATGAGGCCCACGATGCCGACCGCGAGCGCGGTCCTGGCCGGGCGCTTGTCGATGGCGAGCACGCTCAGCGCGGCCACCGCCGCCAGCACGAACAGGCCGAGTCCGCCGTAGACCGCCGACGTGGAGCCGGCCAGCCCGCGGACCAGGGACGGGCCGAGCGAGGCGTAGAAGCCGGCCAGCGCCCACACCGCGAACAGCACCGGCGCCGCGATCGCGACCGGGCCGCGGACTTGGCGGGGCAGCTTGACCTCGGGGATCAGCGAGTGCCGGGCGCCGGGGGCGCGGGTGACCGTCTCGGGCATCAGGGCGACGCCGACCGCCTGCACGAGGATCACGCCGAGCAGCGCCAGGTAGATCAGGTGGGTCGGCGCCGGCAGGAACTGGACGACCAGGGCGGACAGAAGTGCGCCGCCGCCGGTGCCGATGCCGGGCGCGACCGCGTTGGCGGTGGTGCCGCGGGCGCGGTCGATGTCGAGCATTCCCGCGCCGAGCGCGGCCAGCGCCGCACCGGTGGCCAGGCCCTGGACGACCCGGGCGGCGAGCAGCTCGGGCACGCCGCCGGCGAACGCGAACACCACCAGGGCGGCCGCCTGCACCAGCAGCGCCACGAGCAGGACCGGCCGTCTCCCGACGTGGTCGGAGAGCCGGCCGAAGACGAGCAGGGACAGCAGCACGGCGACCGCGTACACGCCGAACACGACCGTCGTGGTCATCGGGGAGAAGCCCCACTCGGCCTGGTAGGTCGCGTAGAGCGGGGTCGGCGCGCTGGATGCCGCGAGCAGCGACACGACGATGGACGCGAGCAGGACGAGCGAGCTGGTGCGTCCGAGGCGTCTGATGGCGGGGGGACGGGTCCGTGGCCGCTGCGTGACGGTGACGGAGTGACTCACGGATACTCCCTGGGTAGACCGGTCTGTCTATTGCACGGCCAACGCTAGACAGACCGGTCTACTCCGTCAACGTGATCCCCGTCTTACGGGACGGCCCGGCTGGCGGCCGCCTCCGACCACTCGAGCAGGACCAGGGTGGCGTCGTCATGGGGCGGCCCGGCCTGGTGGTCGATCACCGCGTGCGACAGGCGACGCAACGTCTCCGGCGCCGGCAGGTCGGCGTCGGCCACGCTCTCGGCCAGCGCGACCAGCCGGTCCAGGCCGAACTGAACACCGTCGTGGTCGCGGGCCTCGGTCACCCCGTCGGTGTAGAGCAGCAGCCGGTCGCCGGGCTCGAAGCTGGTCTCCGCCAGGCTCGTCGGGCCCCCGAGGACGCCCAGTGGCGTGCGGCCGCCTCCGTCGAGCGTCCCGACCGCCTGCCCGGCGCGGAACAGGACCGGCGGCGGGTGGCCCGCGTTGACGTAGCGCAACCGGCCGTCGGCCAGGGAAAGGTCGGCCAGGACCGCGGTGACGAAGCGCGCGTCCGTGAACTCGTCGGCCAGGACCCGGTCGACGGCCGTCGCGATCTCGGTGAGGCCGGCGTCGGCGACCCGGTGCGCCCGGGCCGCGCCCAGTGCGGCGGCCGTGGCCAGGCCCGCCCGCATCCCCTTGCCCACCGCGTCGTAGATCGCCAGGCGAACGGTGTCACCGTCCACGGCGTAGTCGAAGGCGTCGCCGCCCACGTCGTAGCACGGCTCCAGCACCGCCGTGATCACCATCTGCCGGTTCGCGAACGTCAGCGGCGGCAGCAGCCTCCACAGCAGCTCCGCGGCCGGTGTCATCGGCGCTGACCGGCGTACCCGCTCCAGGTCGTCGCCGTACTGGGTCTTGGCGGTGATCAGGTGACCGACCATGCCGGCGACCAGGCGGCATCCGGCGAGCACCGGGTACGGGTCCGCGCCGGGCGGTGGCACGACCCGCAGGACGCCGAGCCGCTCGGTGCCGTTGACGACCGGCACCCAGGCCGGCGGCCCCGGCACGCTCCGGCCGATGGTGAACGCCTCGCCGGCCGCGCTGCCGTCGACCGGCTCCGGACCGCCCGGGACGGGCGGCAAGGGCCGCAGGGCGCGCTGTTCGTAGTCGACCAGGTAGAGCACGGCCTGCACGCCGGTCGGCGCCACCGCCTCGGCGACCAGGGCCCCGAGCTCGGCCGGCCCGGTCCGGTGACCGGCCTCGACGAGGGTCGCCAGGACCGTGTGCCAGCTGTCCGGCGCGTTGGCCACCGTCATGCGGACGGGAGGCCGAACAGCGGGGCGACCTGGGTCAGCCGCAGCACCTGGGCGACGATCGGCTGGGGGTCGCGCACGGTCAGCCGGACCTCCAGCCGCAACGCCTCGTTGCGGGCCTGCAGGAGGGCGCGTACCCCGCTCGAGTCGAGGAAGGGCACCTCGGAGAGGTCGACGACGACTGAGTCGGCGCCGGTCTTCAGGGCTGCGACGATCGTGCGCTCCACCTCGAGATGGGTGTCGAGGTCGACATCGCCACGCAGGCGGATCACGGTCTCCTTGTCAGGCTGCTCCTCGGTCACCGGGTCAGCGTAGGTCACCTCGTGCCCGCCGGCCCTTCAACCGTCGCCCCAGTTCGCGGGCGATCTCCCGGTTGGCGTCGCGCTGGGCCAGGACCTGGCGTTTGTCGTATTCGCGGCGGCCCCGGGCGATGCCGAGCTCGACCTTGGCCCAGCCGTTCTCGATATAGAGCGCGAGCGGCACCAGGGTCAGCCCCGGCTCGCGGATCTTGTCGAGGATGCGGTGGATCTCGGACCGGTGCAGGAGCAGCTTGCGGATCCGCCGCGGCCCGTGCGCCGACCAGCCGCGCATGCCGTATTCCGCGATGTGCAGGCCGTGGAGATGCAGCTCACCGTCGCGTTCCTGGGCGAACGCCTCGGCCAGCGAGGCGTGCCCGAGCCGCAGCGACTTGACCTCGGTGCCGAGGAGCACGAGCCCGGCCTCGTACGTCTTGAGGATCTCGTACTCGTGACGGGCCTTCTTGTTCGACGCGACCATCCTGCGTGGCGTCTCCCGGCGCGCCCGCTCCGGGCGTGGCGTGTCGCGGCTCATGGCCGATCAGTCTGCCAGCGGAACACGCCGGGCACCCGTGATTATCAGCGCTCGCGGAAGCCGTCGCGCATGCGGCGGAAGAACCCGCCCTCGCGCGGCAGCGCCGGAGCTGCCGGCACCGGACGGCTGGCCCGGCGGGCCACCGGCTGGTCGTAGTCGGTGTTGGCGATCGCGTCGATGACCTGGGCCTCGGTGAAGTCCTCGGAGCCCGGGATCCTGGGCACGAACCCGACCAGCATGCCGTCGCGCATCACCTGCGCCTCCAGCCCGGCGGTGCCGTCGGTGTCCCAGAGGGCCTCGCGATCGCCAGGCAGCACCACCCGGACGCCGGTCTCGGAACGGCCGGCGCTGGCCTGCGCCATGTGTGCGGGAACACCCCGGTCGCGGAGGGCGTCGACCACCCGGCGGGCACGGTTCTCGTCCATGCCCTGCAACGTAGCGCGGGCCGGTGTGAATCGGCTGAAAGCGGGCCGGTGTGAAGCTGAAGACACCCTGAGGACTCGTCAGTCGCATGAGGCGTGCGCCACTCCCGCTCGATCGCGGCCGCGTGGGCGTCGGGTCGCAGCCGCGTGCGGTCGAACTCGTCGAACCAGCGCTCCAGCGAAGCCAGCGAGTCGGGGATGCCCGCGATGTCCATGTGCTCGCCCAGCTCGCGGTAGAACCGGTAGGTGGCCTCGCGCTCGTGACAGCAGGGCCGGCGCCAGCCGTAGCGGTCGAGCCAGCGCAACGGGACGACGGTCAGGCAGGCCAGGACGTAGACGAACTCCTCGGCCGGGACGCCGCGGTGCGGCCGGTGCAGCTGGTTCATCCGGCGAATCGCGGCCCGGCCGCGCGGGTGCTCGAAGCCGTGCAGCACGATCTCGAACATCAGCAGCGCGGTGTCGTCGACCCGCCGATGCGTGCGCTCGGTCAGCTCGCCGGTGCAGGCGAGAACGGCCGCGACGGTCGGGGTCGAGAACGTGCGGTTGAACGCCAGGTTGAGCGCGAGCTTGAGGTCCCACGGAAGCTCGAGGTCCGCCTTTGACCTGGACAAGGCCGTGATCGACGTGCCGCCCCACCCGTTCGGCCATCGTCTGTCACAATGAGTACGGTCGGCCGACGAAGACGTCGCGCTGCGCAGGACTCCCGCGAGCGCGTCGATGCCCCTTCGCACCCGGAGCCGGCACCTCGCAACGCGACGACGCTGTCAGCAGCAGCGCGACGACCACGGCCACAGCCAACGGCGCCACCAGCACACGCACGGCGATCGCACGCCGGTGGGCCGATCTCCAGTGAAACCACGCAACGAGGACCTTGATGACACCGAACCACGACCACGCGAGTCTCTTCCTGGCGGCGGACACCCCTGCTCCCGAAGCCTCCGACGAGGCCGGGCAGGTTGCCGAAGCCGGGGCCGAGGCGATGCGCCAGCTGCGCGACCCGTTCGCGGTGCGGCCGGAGAAGACCACGGAGCGCGTCACGCCCGCCGCGACCGCCTAGCCGTCCGCCAGGCATGGTCGGGCACCCGACAAGATGGTGCCGTGCTGCCCCCCGAGCCTGACCTGCCGATCCGCCGTGTTCTGCCGCGGGTGCGGGAGGCGTTGGACGGGCACGGCAGTGCCGTGCTCGTCGCGCCGCCCGGCACCGGCAAGACCACGCTCGTGCCGCTCGACCTCGCCGGTCACGGCCGGGTGCTGATCGCCGAGCCGCGGCGCCTCGCTACCCGGGCCGCCGCCCGGCGGATGGCCGCGCTGCTTGGCGAACGGGTCGGCGAGCGCGTCGGGTACGCCGTGCGCGGCGAGCGTCGCAGTGGCCCTGCCACCCGCGTCGAGGTCGTCACCACCGGCCTGCTGGTGCGGCGGCTCCAGCACGACCCCGGCCTGGAGGGCGTCGACACCGTCATCCTCGACGAGTGTCACGAGCGGCATCTCGACTCGGACCTCGCGCTGGCGTTCTGTGTCGACGTGCGCGCCAACCTGCGGCCCGACCTGCGCCTGCTGGCCACCTCGGCGACCGCCGACACGACCCGGCTGGCCGAACTGCTCGGCCCGACCGTCACCGCCGACGACGCGCTGCACCCCGTCGACGTGGTCTTCGTGCCACCGTCCAAGGTGGATCCGCCGCGCGGGCTGCGGGTGGACCCGCGGCTGCTCGACCATGTCGCCGCCACCACCCACCGGGCGTTCGCCGAGCGGGACGGGGACGTCCTGGTGTTCCTGCCGGGTGCCGGTGAGATCGCCTCGGTCGCCGAGCGGCTGCGTGACCTGCCCGTGTGGACGCTGCTCGGCCGCCAGGACGCCGCCGAGCAGGACGCGGTGCTGCGCCCTTCCACGCGACGCCGGATCGTGCTGGCCACCGCGGTCGCCGAGAGCAGCCTGACCGTCCCGGGCGTACGCGTCGTCGTCGACGCCGGGCTCTCCCGGGTGCCGCGCACCGACCACGCCCGCGGGCTGGGCGCCCTGGTCACGGTGCCGGTCTCGAAGGCGGTCGCCGAGCAGCGCGCCGGTCGGGCGGGGCGCGAGGCGCCGGGAACCGTCTACCGCTGCTGGTCGCAGGCGGCTCAGGACCGGCTGCCGGCGTTCCCCGAGCCCGAGATCGCGGCCGCCGACCTCACGGGGTTCGCCCTCGACCTCGCGCTCTGGGGCGCGCCGGGCGGGCAGGGGCTGGCCCTGCCCGAGGCGCCTCCGGCCGGGCCGATGACGGTCGCGACCGAGACGCTGCGGGCGCTCGGCGCGCTCGACGGAGACGGCCGGGTCACCGACCGTGGCCGGCGGATCGCCGGGGTCGGCACGCATCCCCGGCTGGCCCGGGCGCTGCTCGACGGCGCGCCGGTGGTCGGCGCCGACCGGGCCGCCGAGGTCGTCGCCCTGCTCGACCGCGAGAGCGCCACCGAGGACCTGGTGGCGGGCTGGCGCCGCGTGCGCGGTGACGCCGTCTACCAGCGGGAGGTCAGGCGGCTGCGCGCTGACCTCGGCACCGTGCGCGGCGGCTCGCGGCTGCCGGACGACCTCGCCGCCGGGTTGCTGGTCGGGCTGGCCTACCCGGAGCGGCTGGCCAAGGCCCGTGGCGCCGGCGCGTCCGCGTACCTGATGAGTGGCGGGACCGCCGCCGACCTGACGCCGGGTTCGCCGCTGGCCGGCTCCGACTGGCTGGCCGTCGCCGCCGCGGACCGCCCGCCGGGCCGCGCCTCCGCCCGGATCCGCTCGGCCGTCGTCATCGACGAGGCGACCGCGCGGGAGGCCGGCGCGGCGCTGGTCGACACGCGCGAAGAGGTGGCCTGGTCCGGCGGCGACATCGTGGCCCGCCGGGTGGAGCGCCTCGGCGCGATCCCGCTCGTCGAGCGTCCACTGTCGGCAGCGCCGGTCGACCTCGTCGCCGCCGCGCTGCGCGACGGGCTCGCCAAGGAAGGACTCGGGTTGCTGCGCTGGGACAAGGCGGCGGTCGCGCTGCGGCAGCGGCTGGCCTTCGCCCGGCAGGCGCTCGGCGATCCGTGGCCCGACGTGAGCGACACGGCGTTGCTCGACAGCGTCGCCGACTGGCTCGGCCCGGAGCTGGCCCGGGCGCGGCGTCGCGCCGACCTCGCCCGCGTCGACGTCGCCGCCGCTCTGCGCCGGCTGCTGCCGTGGCAGGTCGCCGGTCGGCTGGAGGCGGTCGCGCCCGAGCGGGTCGCCGGGCCGGGGGAGCGCAGGCTGCGCGTCGACTACACCGACCCGGAGGCGCCGGTCGTCGCGCTCAAGGTGCAGGAGGCGTTCGGCTGGCGCGACACGCCGACGGTCGCCGAGGGTCGCGTACCCGTGCTGCTGCACCTGCTCTCGCCCGCCGGCCGGCCCGTCGCGGTGACCCGCGACCTGGCGTCCTTCTGGCGCACCGGCTACCCGCAGGTGCGGGCCGAGCTGCGCGGGCGGTATCCCAAGCATGCCTGGCCGGCCGATCCGACGGCCTGATCGTTGCTGGATTTCTCCTGTGGACCGATGCGAGGATCGGCTGGCAGCTCTCGATGAGGAGGACCGCCTTGCCGTCTGTCCTGTTGCGACGTGCCGCCACCGCTGCCGTCGCCGCCTTGACCGCGCTCGCCGTCGCCACCCCGGCTCTCGCCGGAGGTGGCTCGACCATCGGCTCGCCTGGCCTCGGCGACCCGTACTTCCCGCTGGCCGGCAACGGCGGCTACGACGTGCGGCACTACGCGCTCGACCTCGACTACAACCGCACCGGCAACCACCTCGACGGCACCGCCGTGATCACCGCTCGGGCCACCCAGAACCTCACCCGGTTCGACCTCGACCTGCGCGGCTTCGGGATCAGCTCGCTGCGCGTCGACGGCGCCAGGGCCACGTTCACCCGCGACGGCCAGGAGCTGATCGTCACCCCGAGGAAGATGCTGCGCGCCGGGCGTACGTTCACCGTGCGCGTCGACTACGCCGGTGAGCCGACCGAGGTGATCGACCCGGACGGCAGCAGCGAGGGCTGGGTCACCACGCCCGACGGGGCCTTCGTGGTCAACGAGCCGCAGGGCTCGCCCGGCTGGTACCCGGCCAACGACAACCCCCGCGACAAGGCGACCTACGAGTTCGCGATCACCGTGCCCAAGGGCATCACCGCGATCGGCAACGGCCGGCTGATCGGCAAGCACGACCACAACGGCAGGACGACCTGGCGCTGGCGCGAGGACTCGCCGATGGCGCCGTACCTGGCGACCGCCACCAACGGCGTCTTCGAGCTGCGGGTCAGCAAGGTCGGACGGATCCCGCTCTACCACGCGGTCGACCCCGTCGAGGTGCCCAAGGGCGCGTTCGAGCGGCTCGCGGCCGAGGCCGAGATCATCACGTTCTTCTCGAAGGTGTACGGGCCGTACCCGTTCAGCAGCGGCGGCGGCATCGTCGACCACGCGCCCGAGGTCGGCTACGCGCTCGAGTCGCAGACCAAGTCGCAGTACGACGAGACGCCGGGCGCCGGCACGGTGGTGCACGAGATCGCCCACCAGTGGTTCGGCAACAGCGTGAGCCTGACGGTGTGGCCCGACATCTGGCTCAACGAGGGCTTCGCGGCCTGGTCGGAGTGGTACTACGACGAGCGGCACGGCGGCGACACCGCGCAGCAGTCGTTCGACGCGTCCTTCGCCCGGCCGGCGACGAGCTCGTTCTGGACCCGCCCACCGGCCAACGTCGGCGGACCGGCGGTCATGTTCAGCTCCCCGGTCTACGATCGAGGTGCGATGACACTGCAGGCCCTCCGCGTGAAGATCGGTGACAAGGCGTTCTTCGCCCTGCTCCGCGACTGGTACGCCCACAACCGCGACAGCAACGTCACCACGGCCGACTTCGTCCGGCTGGCCGAGAAGCGCGGCCACCAGGAGCTCGACGCGTTCTTCCAGACCTGGCTCTACGAGCCGTCGAAGCCGACCACCTGGTGAGCACCGCCCTTCCCGACCTGGCCCTGCCGGTCGTCGCGGCGCCGATGGCCGGCGGCCCGGGCACACCGGCCTTCGTGGTCGCCGCCGGCCGGGCGGGCGGGATGGGCTTCCTCGCCGGCGGCTACCAGCCGCCGGAAGCGCTGGCGGCGGAGATCGCCATGGTCTCCGCCACCGGTCTGCCGTTCGGGGTCAACCTGTTCGCGCCGAACCCGGTGCCCGTCGACCCGGCGGCCTACCGGGGCTACGCGACGCTCCTCGCACCCGAGGCGGCCCGGTTCGGGGTGGAGCTTCCGCCGGACCCGGTCGTCGACGACGACGCCTGGCGGGCCAAGCTCGAGGTGCTCCAGCAGTGGCCGGCCCCGCTGGTCAGCTTCACCTTCGGCCTGCCACCCGCGCCCGACCTGGCGCTGCTGCGGGCGACCGGCGCCGTGCTGGCCCAGACGGTGACGTCGGTGACCGAGGCCCGCGCGGCAGCCGCCGCCGGCCTGGACGTGCTGGTCGTGCAGGCCGCGGCCGGCGGCGGGCACTCGGGCACCTTCACGCCGGAGCGGGCCGTGCCGATGGTGCCGTTGCCCGCCCTGGTCGCGGAGATCTGCTCCGCCGTTTCGCTGCCGCTGATCGCCGCCGGCGGTGTGGGCACCGCCGCCGACGTCGCCGCCGCGCTGGGTGCCGGCGCGACGCTGGTCGCGGTCGGCACGACGCTGCTGCGCGCGACCGAGGCCGGCACGTCCGCCACGCACCGCGCCGCTTTGGCCGACCCGGCCCGCACCACGACGGTGGTCACCCGGGCGTTCACGGGCCGACCGGCCCGCGGCCTGCGCAACGACTTCACGGACCGCTACAGCGCCCTGGCCCCGGCGGGCTACCCGGCCCTGCACACCCTGACCCGCCCGATCCGCCGCGCGGCGGCCGCCGCCGGCGACCCGGAACGCCTGCATCTGTGGGCCGGCACGGGCTTCCGGCACGCCACCGACGAACCGGTCGCGACGATCCTGGCCCGACTGGCATCAGCGGCCTAGGTCGTGGCCGCACCGGTCAGCGTCTTGAGGTCGCGGGCGGTGATCGAGAACGAGAGGCCGTTCGACGGCTCGTCGGTGCGGGTCGCCAGGACGGCGTCCGCGGTGCCGAGGAGGGACGTCTCGACGCGGACGATCCGTCGTTCGCCTCTAGGGTCGTCGCGACCACCTCAACGTGACGACGCAGTTCGCCGAGTCGCTGCCGACGGAGGACCAACCCGCGCCGGTCATCTGGTACGACCGGTCGAAGGCCAAGCGGTGAGCGACGCGACCGTCCAGATCGGACTGACGGCGTGGTCGGCCCTGAACCCGTTCGGTGAGCCGACCGCCTTCGTGCTGGTGCACCCGATCTCCGCCGAGGACGACGGGACCTTCGCCGACGCGGTGGCGGGCCTGGGGATGCGGCGCCTGGACTCCGACGGGGACATCCTGCCCATCGGCACCGACACGCTGTACGCGATGCGGGTCGAACTGTGCGGGCCGGACGGCTGTGGCGTTGGTCAAGATCCGGGTTCGGTTCGACCGGAGCTGACCGGCCGCCCGAGCACCAGGGTCGCGGCGGCGAACACCGCCACGCTCGAGACGCACCAGATGGCGAGCTTGCCGGCGGTCCAGGCGGCCGAACCGGCGGGGAAGTAGACCACCGACCGGATCACGTCGGCACCGAGGCCGGGCAGGTCCCACTCGTGGATGCCGCGGAAGAAGCCCGGCAGGAACTCGGGCGGGTAGATGCCGCCGGACCCGGGGTTGCCCAGCACCACCACCAACATGATGATCAGCGTGGTGCCGACGCGGGCGAGCCAGCTCTGCACAGCGGCGGCGAAGAGCGCGGCGGCGAACGCCAGCAGCATCCCGACCGCGAAGAGTCCGAACAGGTTCTGGTGCCAGATGCCCAGTCCCGGACCGACGATCAGGGTCCCGGCGAGCGCGAGCAGCAGCGCGTGCAGAGCGAGGCCGGCGACGCGCACGCCGGCCCGGCCGATGGTCCGCGGCACGGTGCCCAACGCCAGGCTCAGCGCGATGCCGCCGAAGTAGCCGCCGATCACGAGGCCGATCGCGAGGTAGAACGGCACCACGCCGCGTGGGTCGTCCGGGTCGACGGGCACGGCGTCGGTCACGGAGAGCGGCACGCCCGCGCGGCGGGCCGCCACGGCCAGGATCGCGGCCGTCGCGGTGGTGGCGGTCGGCCCGGCGGCGGTGGCCACGGTCAGCGTCAATCCGGCGGGTGCGCTGGTGAGCGCCGAGTAGACGTCGCCGCGGCGCACCGCCTGGTCCGCGTCGCCGGCGGTCCCGTAGTCGACGGCCCGCAGCTGGGGAGCGGTCGCGGCCAGCAGGGCCTTCGCGGTCTGGTCGCCGCGCACCACACCGACGGGCACGCCGTGCGGCTTGGGGTTGTGCAGAGCGCCGACGAACGCGGCGATGAAACCCACCCCGACGAGCAGGGCGAGCAGCAAGGGGCCGGCGCCGGCGATGATCGCCTTCCGCAGCGGCACCAGTGGACGCGGTTCGCGCCGCGGGCGGAACGCACCGACGATCTCCTGGGCGGTGATCCGCCACCACCGGCCCGGCTCAGTCCCGCCCATTTCATGATGATATGGGCGGGATCACCTAATGAACGGCCACGAGGTCCGGAGCGTCTTCCGCGGCCGGGGTGTGCCGTGGCGACCCGGCGTTCACCAGGACCGCGGTGGCCAGGGCCGCGGCGACGACGACCGCGGTGGCCAGCCAGTAGGCCAGCGAGAAGCCGTGCACTTGCGCCTCGGCCGCGGTGGCCCCTCCGTGCGACACCAGGTACGCGGCGGCCGAGCCGGTCGCGACCGTGTTCAGCAGGGCGGTCCCGATCGAGCCGCCGACCTGCTGCGAGGAGTTGATCAGCGCGGACGCCACGCCGGCGTCCCGCGGCGCGACGCCGTGGGTCGCGACGCTCATCGCCGGCATGAGCGCCGTCCCGACGCCCAGGCCGACGACGGCCTCGGCGACCCCGATCTCGAGGAAGCCGCTGCCACTGTCGAGGAGGGCGAGCAGCACTAGCCCGACCGCCGTGACGAGATAGCCGCCGACCATGATCGGCTTCGGAGACACGCGATGCGCGAGCCGCGCCCCGACCTGTGTCGCCCCGACGACCTGTGCCACGGCCATCGGCATGAAGGCCAAACCCGCCACCACCGGCGACCAGCCCTTGACCTGCTGGAAGTAGTAGCTCAGCAGCAGGAACATCCCGAACATGCCGACCGCGACAAGAGCGACCGAGAGGTACGCGGCCGCCCGGTTGCGCTCGGTCAGCACCCGCAGCGGAAGCAACGGCGACGCCACCCTCGCTTGCACGGCGATGAACCCGGCCAGCAGCAGGACGCCGACGGCGAACGACGCGACGGTCATGGCGCCGGTCCAACCGTCACTCTCGGCGCTGCTGAACCCGTAGACCACGGCGACGAGGCCGAAGCTGGCCAGCAGGACGCCGCGAACGTCGAGGCGGGCGCGGTGCCGCTCGGCCGTGTCGTGAACCGTCGGTATGGCGCCGAGGATGCCGATGACGGCGATCGGCACGAGCACGAACATCGAGAACCGCCAGCTCAGGTACTCGGTGAGCAGGCCGCCGGCGATGAGGCCGACGACACCGCCTGCGACGGAGACCGCGCTGAAGACGCCGAACGCCGTCGCCCGTTCCCGCGGCCGGGTGAACGACAGCGAGATCAGCGACAGGGCCGCCGGTGCCAGCAGGGCCGCGAAAACACCCTGCGCCGCCCGGGCGATCAGCAGCATCGGGGCGTTGACCGCGAGGCCACCGATCGCCGAGGCGACCGCGAAGCCGGCGAGGGCGCACAGGAACACCCGCTTGCGCCCGAGCATGTCGCCGATCCGGCCGCCGACGAGCAGGAGCGCGCCGAACGCCAGGCCGTACGCGGTGACCACCCACTGCCGGCTGCCGTCGGAGAAGTGCAGGGCCTGCTGCGCCGAGGGGAGCGCGATGTTCATCACGGCCGAGTCGAGCACGACCATCAGCTGGGCGATGGAAATGAAGAAAAGGGCCTTCCACCGCCGGGAGGCGGGCGTCATGCGGCGGTCAGCCCGCCGTCGATGGCGAGCGCGGCACCTGTGATGAACGCGGCCTCGTCGCTGAGCAGGAAGGCCGCGAACGCGGCGAGCTCCGCCGGCTGGCCGATCCGGCCCACCGGGTGCATCGCGTTGGCGAGCTCGAGGGCCTCCGCGGGGTTCGCGCCCATGTTGCGCCGCAGCAGCGGGGTGTCGACGCCGCCGGTGACCAGCGCGTTGATCCGTACGCCCGTGGTCGCCACGTCGAGTGCGGCCGACCGCGTGAGCCCGACGACGCCGTGCTTGGCGGCGCCGTACGCGGCCAGGCCCGCCACGCCGGTGACGCCGGTGGTCGAGGCGTTGTTGACGATCGCGCCGCCGCCCGCGGCCTGGATCGCGGGAATCTGGTACTTCAGTCCGAAGAAGACGCTGTCCAGGTTCAGCGCGAGCTCCGCGCTCCAGGCCTGGTGGTCGATCTCGGTGATCGGCCCGAGCGCGGTGGCAGCGCCGACGTTGTTGAACGCGCCGTCGAGTCGGCCGTAGTGGTCGAGCGCGCGCCGCACGAGCTTCTCGACCTCGGCCCGGGCGGTCACGTCGGTCGGCACGAAGAGCACGTCCCGCCCCGCTGAGCGCAGCTCGGCCGCGAACGCCTCGCCGGCCTCCTTGCCGCGTGCGGCCAGAACGACCCGCGCGCCCTCGGCGGCGACCCGCTCGACGACGGCCCGGCCCATGCCGGAGGTGGCGCCGGTGACCAGGATGACTTTGTCTGCGAAACGCATGGTGGGGCCCTCGATCTCGAATTCAGGCGGACGACCATCGTCCGGTTCGAGAAGCTACCCCAACGGGACGAGCATCGTCCGCTTAATCTGGGCCTGAATACGAGTGAGCCCAGCCACCCTCGAGTCGGGACGAGGGGACTGGGCGGGCTGGTGGGGCTTACGGTGCCAGCGGGGTGCGCCCGGGGGCCCGCATGCCGTCCAACAGGAGGAT
This sequence comes from Asanoa sp. NPDC049475, assembly GCF_040676915.1. Taxonomy (NCBI): domain Bacteria; kingdom Bacillati; phylum Actinomycetota; class Actinomycetes; order Micromonosporales; family Micromonosporaceae; genus Asanoa; species Asanoa sp. NPDC049475. The sequence continues at coordinate 560,476 of NZ_JBFAPY010000002.1, forward strand.
CAGGATGCGGCGCCAACCTTCGGGGCCGCCGTCCACACCGAGGCAGTGGTCGGTGTCCAGCGGTGCGCGGGAGCAGAGCAAGAGGTCCTGCCAGGTCACATCCGGGCGCAGGTCACCGGAGTCGTGGGCGCGCTCGGCCAGTAGCCGCACCGCGTCCTGGAGGGCGCGGGTTCGCTGCGCGATGTCGGGCGACTGCCGCTGGTCGTGGGCGGTGAACTCGGCCAGCCCGACGCTGTCGCGGTGGGCCGCGACGAGCTCGGTCATGAACTCCGTGAGTCCGTCCCACGCGTCCGGGCGTTGCAGGCAGGCCGTGGCGAGCTCCACCATCTCGTCGTACAGGCCGATCACCACGGCGTCGAGCAGGGCTTCCTTGGTGCCGAACCGCCGGTAGAGCGTGCCCACACCGACGCCGGCCGCGGTGGCGATGTCCAGCGCGGAGACTTCGAGCCCCCGCGTGGCGATCGCCGCACGCGTGGCGTCGATCAGCTGGCGCCGGTTCTGCCGCGCGTCCGCGCGAATGCTGGGCGACGTGTTCTCATCAGGCATCGGCTGAAAGCTAGCACTCGGGACGGCCCGCCGGCCGAGGGTCGGGACAGGCCCGACCCTCGGCGGCGTTCCGGTCAGCCGAGGTACTTCTCCCACGGGCCGGTGATGGCCAGGGTCAGGCCCGGGTCCTGCATGTTGACGAAGAGCACCTTGCCGTCGGCGGTGAACGTCGGGCCGCAGAACTCCGAGTCGTTGAGCTCGTTGCGGGCGATCGCGTAGGTCGGGCCGCCGGGGAACGAGCTGAGCACGTGCGACGCGCCCTCGCCGTCCTCGGCCAGCACGAGGCTGCCCCACGGCGTCACGGTGACGTTGTCCGGGCCGTCGAAGGTGAGGTCGGTGTACTTCGGCGCCGCGCCCTCCTCGGTCGTGGCCTGGTGCGGGAAGTACGTGACGAGCTGGATGGTCTGGTTCTTGAAGTTGTAGAACCACACCATGCCGTCGTGGGGCGCGGCGTCCTTCGGGAGGTCGCCCTCTTCCCAGGCGTACGAGTTGACGACGTACACGCCCTCGTCGGTCGCCCAGACGCCCTCGAACTTCTTGCCCCGGGTGACCTGGCCGTCGGCGAACTGCTCCCGCACCGGCTTCGACTGCGCGTCGCGCTCCGGCACCTCGATCCAGCGGACCGGGAACGGGCGGCCGAGCTGGGCCGAGGTCAGGTAGGCGACGTCCGGCAGCACCGAGCCGTCGTCCATGATGATCTGCATCGCGGCGAGGGTGCCGGCGTTCGGGGCGAGGCGGGTGAGCACGCCCGGGCCGAGCTTGACCCCGCGCGGCGCGGTCCAGCGGTAGAACAGGCCGTTGGGCTCGCTGGCGTCCTCGGAGAGGTAGACGCTGGCCTTGTCGTTGCCGATCGCCAGCGCCTCGTGGGCGTACCGGCCGAGGCACTTGATCGGGCGCGGGTCCGACTTGCCGTCCGAGGAGACCTCGAAGACGTAGCCGTGGTCCTTCTGGAAGACGCCCTTGCGGCCGCCGTCCGACTCCCACTCGTCGCCGGCCTGGTCGTCCGTCTCCTCGCAGGTCAGCCAGGTGTGCCACGGGGTCGGCCCGCCGGCGCAGTTGGAGACGGTGCCGGAGATGCCGACGAACTCGCCGTAGTTGCGGCCCGCGCGGTCGGTCGTGATGACCGTGCAGCCGCCGGCGTCGATCGCGCCCGGGTCGTAGACGGTGCCCTTGACGTGCGGCACGCCGTGCTCGTCGCCCGGGTCGATCTCGTGGTTCTGGATGATCGTGTAGCGGTCGCGCCCGGCGTCGAAGACGGCCATGCCGTCGTGGGAGCCCGGGGTGCGGCCCTGGCCGTGGTCGAGCTTGCTGACCCCGGTGCGGGTCACGATCGTGTACGTGAAGCCGGCCGGAAGGGCCAGGATGCCGGCCGGGTCCTTCACCAGCGGCGGGAAAGGCTTGTGGTCGTCGGACGGCCGGGGCTTGTTGGGGTGGGCCTGAGCCAGCGACGGCACAGCACCGGCCACAGCAAGGCCGACACCGGCGGCGCCGCCGGCGAGCAGGGCACGACGAGAGGTAGACACGTGTTGTTGCTCCTTGTTCCGGAGGAGAGACAACCTGAGCCAACGCTGGCAGACCGACAGCGCAACGCCATCCAGGTGAGCTGTCGGCAACGCCGACGTGAAGACTCCGGGTCCACCCCGACCGTCAGGTCCGGGGATCGACAGGGACTCTCCCGGTGCCCGGCGGCGCCCGCGTCGCGAAGGGTGGACGCATGGATGTCGTTCTCGACGCTCTGCACGCACTGATGTCCGGACCGTGGCTCTACCTGCTGGTCTTCACGCTCGCGACCCTCGACGGCTTCTTCCCGATCGTGCCGGCCGAGACCGCTGTCATCACCGCGGGCGTGTTCGCTGCGAGCGGGCAGCCCGACCTGCTGCCCCTGATCGCGGTCGCGGCCGCCGGCGCGTTCGTCGGTGACCACGTCTCGTACGCCCTCGGCCGGGCCGCCTGCCGTGGACGTTCGCCTCGGTCACGGGCGCTGACCTGGGCCCGGTCGGCCGTCGCCGAGCGCGGCGGGCTGATCCTCGTGATAGCCCGGTACATCCCCGGCGGTCGGACGGCGGTGACGCTGTCGATGGGCGCGTTACGTTATCCACGGTCGCGGTTCGCCGCGTTCGACGCCGTCGCGGCGGTCACCTGGGCTCTCTATTCGGCGCTGATCGGCTACGTCGGTGGCGCGGCCTTCGAAGACGACCCGCTCCGCGGGCTGCTGCTGGGCCTGGCGTTGGCGATGTCGGTGACCGTGGTGGTCGAGACGGTGCGGTTCGCGCACCGCCGGCGCGGTGCGCCGGCAGTGCCTGGCGCCACCCGCCGATAGGAGGCCGCCAGATCGTCGGATCGTCCATGCAACAAGTAAGAAACCCCATGTGGGCGAGCATGTCGGGACCTATACCGTCGCACCGGAACACGTCAGGTGCACGACCCGGCCGCATCACATGGAGCAGTGTTGAGCGACGAGATACGCCCTCGCCCGGTGGGCGCCGCCGTCCGGAACGCGGACGCCGGCGTGGAGCTGACCGTGACGTGGCACGGCGAGATCGTCCTCGACCGGATCCCGCTCGGCTTCGCCGTCAACGGCGTCGACGTCGGCGCGGACGCCGAGCTCGTCCGGGTCTCGGAGCGCAGGGTCGCCGACCGTTTCCGGCTTCGTTCGGGCAAGTCGGTGGGATGGCACGCGTACGAGCACCACGAGCGCGTGCACACCTTCCGCACGGGCGACGGGCTCGAATGGCAGGTCGTCGTCCGCACCGCGCGGGACGGCGTGGCGGTCCGCTACGTCCTTCCGGCCCTCGACGGCACGGCCCGCATCACGGGCGACCGCACCGCCGTCACGCTTCCGGCGAGCTCCCGCAACTGGGTGCTCGACTACCAGACCTGGTACGAGACGCCCCGATTCGCCGTCGACACGGCCGACCTGGCGCCGGGCGCGTACGGCTTCCCTTTCCTGACCCGCCTGGACGACGACCTCCACATCCTGGTCACCGAGTCCGGCATCGACGGGCGGTTCTCCGGCGCGCACGCGATCGTGGACGGCCGCCGTACGCTGCGGTTCACCCTGGCCGACGACAGCGTGGAGGTCGCCCGCGGCCCGGTCACGCCGTGGCGCGTCCTCCTCGTCGGCACCCTGCCCGACCTCGTGTCCTCGCTCCTGGTCGAGGAGCTCGCGCCGCCGGTCTCGCCGGAGCTCGACGACGCGACCTGGGTCCGGCCGGGTCGGGCCGCCTGGTCGTGGTGGTCGGACTTCTACTCCGGCGCGCAGCTCGACAAGCAGAAGCACTTCGTCGACGTCGCCGCCGACCTCGGGTGGGAGCACCTGCTCATCGACTGCGGATGGGAGGAGACCTGGGTCCCCGAGATCGTCGCCTACGCGAGCCGCCGCGGCATCCAGGTGCACCTCTGGACCATCTGGCGTGACCTCAACAGCCCCGAAGACCTGCGCAAGCTGGCGCTCTGGCGCTCCTGGGGCGTGGCCGGGATCAAGGTCGACTTCATGGAGTCCGAGTCGAAGGACCGTTACCGCTGGTACGACTCGCTCCTCACGGAGACCGCCCGGCTCGGCCTGATGGTGAACTTCCACGGCTCGGTCATCCCGCGCGGTTGGGGCCGAACCTTCCCCCAGGTCATCGGGTACGAGGCCGTCCGCGGCGCCGAGTACTACGTGTTCTTCGAGGACCAGGCGCTGACCGCGGCGCACAACGTGATCCAGCCGTTCACCCGCAACGTGGTCGGCGGCATGGACGCAACCCCGGTCGCGTTCGGCGCCCCGAACCGCACGACCAGCGACGGCCACGAGCTCGGGCTGTCGGTGGCGTTCGAAGCCGGGATCACCCACTTCGCCGACCACGTCGACGCCTACACCGACCGCCCGCTCGCGGCCCGCTTCCTGGCGGAGCTGGCGCCGGCCTGGGACGAGACGGTCCTGCTGGCCGGCGACCCCGACAGCCACGCGGTCATCGCGCGGCGGTCCGGCGACCGCTGGTTCGTGGGATGCGTCGCCACGGGGGAGGCCCGCACGATCGGCGTGCCGCTCGGCCGGCTGGAGCTCGGACCGGACGCCCAGGTGTGGATCGTCGGTGACGACGCGGCGACCGGGCTCGCGGAGCGCACCGTCACCGTCGCGGACGCGTTCACGGTCGAGGTGGCCCGCGACGGCGGCTTCGTCGCCGTGGTGGCACCGGCCGGCACCGAGCTGTTCCGGGCCGCGTCGAGGCCGACCTACGCCCCGCCTGCCGTACACCCCGAGGTGGTCGAGGTCGGCCCGGACGGTACGGCGTCACTCACGACCGACGCGGACGCCCGCCTGCGGCTGCCCCTCGGCTGGTCGGCCGAACGAGCCGGCGGGACCGGCTGGGTCATCCGTCCGGACGCGTCGCCGCGACCCGGCCACCTCGGTGTGGTCACCGTCGAGCGCGTCGGCGACGGGGTGGTTCCCGTGGTCGCTCACGCACGGGTCGTGCGTCCCCTGACGCCGGGGGACCACGCGCTGTCGGACCTCCCGATGCTCTCCTTCGCCAACGCCGACGGGCCCGTCGAGCGCGACCAGTCGAACGGCGGCGGCAACCCCCGCGACGGGCAGCGGATGCGGGTCGCGGGCCAGGAGTTCGAGCGCGGTCTCGGCATGGCGCCGCCCTCCGAGGCCCGCTTCCACCTCGGCGGCCGGGCCGAGATGTTCACCGGCGCCGTCGGCGTCGACGACGAGTCGACCGGACGCGCCAGCGTGACCGTGCTCGCCGACGGGCTCGAGGTCTTCACCGCCGTCGTCGAGGCGGGCAAGCCCGTCACGACCTTCAGCCTCCCGATCGCCGGAGTGCGGACGCTGTGCCTGCGCGGCGAGACCGCGACGCCCGGCGTGCACGTCGACTGGGTCGACACCACCATCCACGTCCCGTTCTGAACCCCTTCCCCCGTTAATCAGAGGAGCACCATGAAACGTAGGTGGATCGCGGCCTCGGCCCTGGTCGCGGCAATAACCCTGCTCACCGCCTGCTCGGGCGGGTCCGGCGAAGCGTCGGGTGAGAAGGTCACGCTCACGTACGCGAACTGGAGCGAGGACCAGACTCCCGCGATGCAGCAGATCGCCGACGAGTTCCAGAAGGCGAACCCGGACATCACAATCAAGATCCAGACGCTGCCATGGACGGAGTACTGGACGACGCTGCAGGTCGGTGCCGCCGGCGGCACCGCGCCGGACGCCTTCTGGATGCTCGCCGACCACTTCCGCGAGTACGCCAAGGGCGGCCAGCTGGTCGACATGTCCGACACCGTGAAGTCGAACAACATCGACCTGGGCGTGTACCCCAAGGCCGTCTCGGACTCCTACACGTACGAGGGGAAGCTCTTCGCCCTGCCGAAGGACTTCGACACCAACGGCATCTGGTACAACAAGGCGTTGTTCGACGCCGCGGGTGTGAAGTACCCGGACGACACCTGGACCTGGCAGGACGCGCAGGACGCGGCGAGGAAGCTGACCGACCCGGCCAAGGGCGTGTTCGGCATCGCGGCGCCGATCGACGCGCAGGGCGGCTTCTACAACACGATCCTGCAGGCGGGCGGCTCCATCATCAACGCCGACGGCACCGCGTCGGACTTCGGCAGCCCGGCGGGCGTCGAGGGCCTGAGGTTCTGGACCGACCTCCAGGCCGCCAAGGCGTCGCCGACGCTGGAGCAGCTCTCGGACACCGAGGCCGTCTCCATGTTCGAGAACCAGAAGGTCGCCATGTACTTCTCGGGTGCCTACTGGGCGCTGCGGTTCCACAACAACGCGGCGCTGAAGGGCAAGGTCGACGTCGCCCCGCTGCCGCAGGGCGTCAAGCGCGCCACCGTCACCAGCGGCATCGGCAACGCGGGCTACGCCGGCAGCAAGCACCCGGAGCAGCTCAAGAAGTTCCTCGCCTTCCTCGGCGGGTCGAAGGCCGCCGAGATCCAGGCGGCCACCGGCACCGTGCTTCCCGCCTACAAGGGCACGCAGCAGCCGTGGCTCGACTCGATGCCGGAGTACAAGCTCCAGGTCTTCATCGACGCCATCGACTACAGCGTGCCGCTGCCCGTCGCGGGCAACGCGTCCGAGTGGCAGGGTCTCGCCACCCAGTACCTCGGCCCGGCGTGGAGCGGTAAGAAGCCCGTGGCGGACGCGGCCAAGGAGTACCAGGCCGCCGTCGACCAGGTGCTCGCCAAGAAATGACGTCCTCGGCAACGAAGCTTCCGCGGCGGCCGTCCGGCCGCCGCGGGGGCGTTTCCACTCCCAGCGGGTGGTGGGCGCTGGCCTTCATCGCCCCGGCGACGATCGGCCTGGTGCTCCTCTACGTGTGGCCGTTCCTGCGCACGGTCGTCGACAGCTTCCAGGACGTGCCGGCGTTCGGGGACGCGACCTGGGTCGGGACCGACAACTACACGGCCCTGTTCCACGACCCGGAGTTCTGGAAGGCGTTCGGGAACTCGGCGCTCTACACCGCGATCGTCCTGCTCGGCGTGCCGGTCGCCATCGCCCTGGCCGCGTTGATCGAGCAGGTCGGGCGGGGACGCGCGGTCTACCGCGTGCTCTTCTTCCTGCCGGTGGTCACCCTGCCCGTCGCGATCGGCATGGTCTGGCGCTTCATCTACAACGGCGACTTCGGGCTCCTCAACACCGTGCTGTCCTGGTTCGGCGTCGACGGCCAGTTCTGGGTGGCCGACCCGCGGTTCACGATCTACGCGTTCGGCGTGGTCGGCATCTGGATGGGCCTCGGCATCAACCTGATCATCCTGGGTGCGGGCCTTTCGGCCATTCCCAAGGCCGTGTACGAGGCGTCCGCATTGGACGGTGCCGGCCGGGTCCGCCAGTTCTTCCGGATCACCGTGCCGCTGCTGAGCCCGAGCATCTTCTTCGTCACCGTGCTGACCGTGATCGGCGCGCTGCAGATGTTCGACCTGAACTTCATCATGCTGCGCGGCGTGAACAACACGGCGCTGGCCGACTCGAAGACCATCGTCTACCTGTTCTACGAGAAGGCGTTCGTCCAGTTCCACCAGGGCTACGGCGCCGCCATCGCGGTGGTGCTCCTGCTCGTCATCATGATCGCGACGGCGCTCCAGTTCCGTCTGCAGAGATCCTGGGTCTTCTATGACTAAGCCCACCGCCCGGCGCTGGCACATCCATCTCTTCCTCGCCGCCGCGGCCGCCTTCATGGTGGTGCCGTTCGTCTGGCAGCTCCTCACGGTGTTCAAGTCGACCGCCGAGGTGACCCGGATCCCGCCGACGATCCTGCCGCACGGCTACAGCCTGCACTCGTTCGAGACGTTCTTCTCGACGGTGCCGTTCTGGTCGATGTTCGCGGTCTCCACCGGCGCCCTCGTGCTGCGGGTCGGCGGGCAGATCATCGTCGCCGCGCTCGCCGGGTACGCGTTCGCGCGCATCCCGTTCCGCGGCCGCGGCATTCTCCACGGCCTGTTCCTGGCCATGCTGATGGTGCCGAGCCAGCTGTTCCTGATCGGCCAGTACGGACTCGTCCGCGACCTGAAGCTGCTCGACACCCTGCCGGCCCTGGCCATCCCCGGCCTGTTCTCCGCGTTCGGCACGTTCCTGATGCGGCAGGCCTTCCTGAGCATGCCCAACGACTACGAGGAGGCGGCGCGGCTCGACGGTGCCAACCCGTTCCAGGTCTTCTGGCACATCATGCTGCCGATGGCCCGGCCGACCGTCGCCGCGCTCGCCGTGCTCACCGGCCTCTACTCCTGGAACGACCTGCTCTGGCCGCTCATCGTCTCGCCGGCGGGGGAGAACCGGCCGCTGTCGGTGGGTCTCGCGGGCCTCCAGGGCCAGTTCGGCACGGACTATCCGACGCTCATGGCGGGAGCGTTCGTCTGCTCGATCCCGCTGATCACCGTCTTTCTCGTTCTCCAACGACAGTTCTTCGCGGGCATCGCGGGAAGTGGGATCAAGGGATGACAGACACCATCCACCTGCGGGCGGGCGGCACCAGCCTGGTCGTCGCCGTCGACGGCGGCCGGCTGCCGCGCATCCTGCACTGGGGGCACGACCTCGGCGCGCTCGACGACCGCGCCCTGGACGACGTGCGACGGTCGGCGCTACCCGCCATCGGGGACAGCGCCGTGACCTACCCGCAGCCGGTGCCGGTGCTGCCGCAGCTCGCGGAGGGCTGGCTCGGCCGCCCCGGCCTGGTCGCCGACAGCGACGGGCGCCGCTGGGCACCGAAGTTCCGGGACGCGACCGCGCGGGTCGACGAGACGCCCGACGGGCCGGTGCTGGTGAGCTCGGCCCAGGACTCCGAGTACGGCCTCACCCTGGAGCTCGAGCTCCAGGTGCTCGCGGCCAGCGGGCTCGTGCGGCAGCGCGCCGTGGTCACCAACGCGGCGGGGGCGGCGTACCGGATCGGCGGTCTCGAACTGGCCCTCCCGGTGCCGTCGGACGCGACCGAGATCCTCGACCTGACCGGCCGCTGGGCGCTGGAGCGGGTGCCGCAGCGCCGTCCGTTCCACGTGGGGGAGTGGGTCCGGACCTCGCGCGGCGGCAAGCCCGGGCTGGAGCACACGCTGCTGCTGGCCGCGGGCGAAGCCGGGTTCGGCTTCCGGCACGGGCTGGTGTGGGCGACCCACCTCGCGTGGAGCGGCAACCAGGTGCTCGCCGCCGAGCGGACACCGGCGGGCACGCGCCACCTGAGCGCGGGCGAGGTGCTGCTGCCGTCCGAGGTCGTGCTCCAGGCCGGCGAGGCCTACCGCAGCCCCTGGCAGTACGGATCGTGGGGCGTCGGACTGGACGACCTCGCGGCGCGGTTCCACCGGCACCTCCGGCGGAACCCTCGCTCGCCTCGCCCGGTCGTGCTGAACACGTGGGAGGCGGTCTACTTCGACCACGACCTCGACACGTTGACAGCCCTGGCCGAACGCGGCGCGGAGGCCGGCGCCGAGCGGTTCGTGCTGGACGACGGCTGGTTCCTCGGCCGGCGCGACGACACCACGTCGCTGGGTGACTGGACGGTCGACCCGGCCGTGTGGCCTGCCGGGTTGCAACCCCTGGTCGCCCGGGTACGCGAGCTCGGCATGGACTTCGGGCTCTGGTTCGAGCCGGAGATGGTCAACCTCGACTCGGACCTGGCCCGCGAGCATCCAGAGTGGATATTCGACGCCGGGCACGGTGCCGGCTTGCCCTCGCGCCACCAGCACGTGCTCGACCTCGGGCACCCAGGCGCGTACGCCCACGTGTTCGAGCGGACGAGTGAGCTGGTCGGGGCGCTCGGCATCGACTACATCAAGTGGGACCACAACCGCTACCTGCTCGACGCCGGCCACACGCCTGACGGCCGGCCGGGGGTGCGGACCCAGGTCGAGCAGGCGTACCGGTTGATGGCGGAGCTCAAGGCGGCCCATCCGGGACTGGAGATCGAGTCGTGCGCCAGCGGTGGCGGGCGGATCGACCTCGGCGTCCTAGAGCTCACCGACCGGGTCTGGCCGAGCGACTGCAACGACCCGCACGAGCGCCTGGAGATCCAGCGCTGGACCGCGCTGCTGGTCCCGCCGGAGATGCAGGGCACCCACCTAGGGGCTGAGGAGTCGCACACCACCCACCGGACGCATCCGCTGGACTATCGGGCCGAGAAGGCGCTGTGGGGTCATCTCGGCATCGAGGTCAACCTGCTCACCGCCGACGACGAGACCCGCGCCGCGATCGCGAGGTGGGTCGCCTTCCACAAGCGGCACCGCTCTCTCCTGCATTCGGGTGACGTCGTCCACGCCGACCTGCCCGACGCCGCGCTGCGCCTCGAGGGCGTCGTGGCGGCCGACCGGGGCGAGGCGCTCTACGCGTTCAGCGTGGTCGAGCGGCCGTCGACCTGGCCGCCCGGGCGGATCCGCCTGCCGGGCCTCGACGACGACCGGTCGTACGCCGTGGAGGCCGTCTACCCGGGCTCCGCACCCGCGGCCGGCACCGTGCTGCCGCCGTGGCAGCGCGACGGCGTGGTGCTGCCCGGCCGGGTGCTGCGGTTGGTCGGCGTCGAGGCGCCGTCCCTGGACGTCGACCGCTCGGTGCTGTTGCACCTGGTCGCCAGGTAGGTCAGCCCTTCGCGCGGTTGCGGTATTCGCTGGGGCTGGCCTCGTGCATCCGCTTGAAGTGACGCGAGAAGTAGAACGGGTCCGGGTAGCCGACCTCGCGGGCGATCGCGGCCACGGTCGCGTCCGTCGTGTCGAGCAGGTTGCGGGCCTGGGCCATCCGGAGGGCGGTGTGGTGGGCGAGCACACCGCCCCCGGTCGCGTGGCGGAACAGCGCGCTGAGGTGGGAGGGCGAGACGCCGACGAGCGACGCCAGGTCGGCCACCCGCACGGTGCTGTCCAGGCGCTCGGCCAGGTAGGCCAGCGCGCGCTGAAGCGGGTCTCCGGGCTGGGGCATCGCGCGGTCGACCACGATCTGCGTGAGGAGCTTCCAGGCTGCCCCGGCCGCGCCGGTCAGGCTCGCCGGCGAGTGGTCCCGCTCCAGGGTGGTCACGATCTCGTCGAGCATGGCGACCGCGCGGTCGAGCCGCCGGATGGGCACCACCGGCCTGGCCGCGCTCGCGCCGATCTCGTCGATCAGCTCGGGGAGGTCGGTGCCGCGCAGGTGACACCACCAGATTGTCCAGGGATTGCCCGCCGAGGCGCCGTATGCGTGTGGCGTCCCGCTGGGGACCACCAGCGCCATGCTCGCCCCGACGCGGTGTCGCTCGCCCGCGACGTTGGCCCAGCCGGTGCCCGCCGCGCACACGATGAGGACCGACTCCTGGATGCCGGAAGGCCGCTCCATCAGGTGATCCGCTGCAGCGGGATAGTAGCCGGTGTCCGTCACCATCAGCCGCCGGGTCACCGGTCGGGCGCCGGTCTCGACCACTACGCGGCGCGGCACGACGGTCAGTCGCTGGTTGCGGAACCCCTCCTGGATCGGCATCGGCCCAGTATTGGCAAACGCCATCGGATTGTCCAGGTAGAGGCGAGCATCCGCCATTCCGCACGCGGCCGCGCGCGGGTTGACTTCGCGGTGTGGGAAACATGTTGTCCGGAAAGGTCGCGGTGGTGACCGGCGCGGCCTCCGGCATCGGCGCCGCGGTCGTCGAACGGTTCGTGGCCGAGGACGCGCGGGTGATCGCCGTGGATGTGGCCGACCGGCTCCCCGACCGCGCCGGCGTCCTGGCGATCACCGGAGACGTCGCGGACGCCGCGACCTGGCGACGGGTCGCCGACACGGCGCGCGGCGAGTTCGGGCGGCTGGACGTGCTGCACAGCAACGCGAGCGTCTCGGTGCGGGCCGCGGCCCACGAGCTGCCGGAGGAGAGTTGGGACCGGCAGATCGCGGTCAACCTCAAGGCGACCTACCTGGCGATGCGCGAGTGCGTCGGGCTCCTCGGTGAGGCCAGGGGCGCCGTCGTGTTGAGCTCCTCCGTGCACGCCCTGGCCGGGCTGCCCGGGCATCCCGCCTACGCCGCGGCCAAGGGCGGCCTGGTGGCGCTGGGCCGCCAGCTCGCGGTGGAGTACGGGCCGCACGTGCGGGTCAACACCGTCCTGCCCGGACCGATTCTCACCTCGGCCTGGGACGGCGTCAGTGAGGCCGACCGCCGGCGCAGCGTTGCCGCCACCGCGGCCGCGCGGTTCGGTCGGCCCGAGGAGGTGGCCGCCGCGGTGACGTTCCTGGCCGGCGACGAGAGCTCGTACATCACGGGCGCGTGCCTCGTGGTCGACGGCGGATGGACGGCCGTGAAGGACTCCGCGTGAGCGTCGCCGGCCGGATCGTCAGCGTCGAGACGTTCGTCGTGCCGCCGCGCTGGCTGTTCTGCCGCGTCGAGACCGACCAGGGCGTCGTCGGCTGGGGTGAGCCCGTTGTGGAGGGTCGGGCCGAGGCCGTGCGCGCGACCGTCTCGGTGCTGGCCGAGTACCTGATCGGTCAGGATCCGCTGCGCATCGAGGACCACTGGCAGGTCATGGCCAAGGGCGGCTTCTACCGGGGCGGGCCGGTGCTGTCGAGTGCCCTGGCCGGCCTCGACCAGGCGTTGTGGGACATCGCGGGCAAGGCGTACGGGGTCCCGGTCCACGCGCTGCTCGGCGGCCCGGTCCGCGACCGGGTCCGCATGTACGCGTGGGTCGGCGGCGACGACCCGAGCCAGCTGGCCGAGAACGTCGGCGCCCGGATCGAGCAGGGCTTCACGGCGGTCAAGATGAACGCCACCGGCCGCATGCCCGCACTGGCGAGCGCCGCCGACATCGCCGCTGTGGTCGATCGGGTCGCGTTGGCCCGGGAGGTGCTCGGCCCGACCCGCGACGTCGCGGTCGACTTCCACGGCCGCGTCGGCGCGGCGGACGCCCGGCGGATCCTGCCGCTCATCGCGCCGTTCCAGCCGATGTTCGCGGAGGAACCGGTCCTGCCGGACCGGCACCACCTGCTGCGCGATGTCGTGACCGCGAGCGCGGTGCCGGTCGCCACGGGGGAGCGGCTGTATTCGCGATGGGACTTCCGTCCGGCCCTGGAGGCCGGGGTGGCGGTGGTGCAGCCCGACCTGTCCCACGCGGGCGGCATCTCGGAGACCCGCCGTATCGCCACCCTCGCGGAGGTGTGGGACGCCAAGCTGGCCCCGCACTGCCCGCTCGGCCCGATCGCTCTGGCGGCCAGCCTCCAGGTCGCGTTCGCGACGCCGAACTTCCTGATCCAGGAGCATTCGATCGGCATCCACTACAACGAGGGCGCCGACCTGCTCGACTATGTGGCCGACACGAGCGTCTTCGCGTTCACTGACGGGCATGTCTGTTTGCCGACGGCGCCCGGGCTGGGCGTCGAGATCGACGAGGCCGCGGTGAGGCGGGCGGACCGGACGGGACACGCGTGGCGCAACCCGGTCTGGCGGCACGACGACGGTGGGTTCGCCGAATGGTGACGATCCCCTTGGTCCCGCGCTTCGACCTGGCCCAGGGTGGTCGCTGGACCTCCCTGGCCGGCGGCGGCCGCGAGTGGCTGTGGTCCCGTACCGACCCCGCGCGGTCCACGGTGCGGCCAGGAGCGTCCTTCGTGGATGCCGGTGGTCTCGAGGAATGCCTTCCGACGGTCCGCGGGCTGCCCGACCATGGCGACGTGTGGAGCCGTCCGTGGACCGGGTCCGCCGCCTGCTCCCGGGTGTCGTGCGACGACTTCGAGCTGTCGCGCGCCGTCGCGGGCGAGGCCGGTGCGGTCGTCGCGACCTACCGGCTGTCCGCGGACCCGGGCTACCGCTTCGTCTGGGCCGCCCACGCGCTGCTCGACCTCAGCTCGCGGGCACGGATCGTGGCACCTGACGGCACCGTGGCACGGCTCTATCCCGAAGCGGCGCCGCTGCTCCCGGGCGCCTGGCCGGCCGGTGCCGCCTACCTGGACAGCTCGTGGCCGGCGCCGCACGGCTTGGAGCTCGACCAGCTCGGCGTCGAGGACGGCACCGCCGTGGGCGCCGTGCTGTTGTGCGCGGCCGCGCGGGTGGTCGACCGGGCCGACGCGCTCGACCTGCGGGTGGAGGCACCGTCGGACGTCCCGGTGGCCACCGCCCTGTGGCGCAACCTCGGCGGCTTTCCCGAAGGCTCGCCATACCGCAGCATCGGCGTCGAACCCATGCTCGGCACCGTGTTCGACCTCGCCCAAGCCGGTCCCGACGACGCGGCGACGGTGCCGGCGTCGGGCGAACTGACCTGGCGGCTCGTGCTGGCCGCGGAACGGATGGAGTGATGGAGCGTTTCCTGGAGACGTTGGCGGACCGCCGGCTGCTGGCGATCGTCCGAGGGCCGGACTCGCGCGCGGCCGTGCGTACCGTGATGACGTTGTTCGAAGAGGGTGTCGACCTGGTCGAGGTCTCGCTGGTGACCCGGGACGCGTTGACGGTTCTCCGCGACGTGCGCGCCGCGCTGGGCGGAAACGTCAACCTCGGTGCCGGCACGGTCGTCACCGCGAACGACGCCCACGCCGCGGCCGAGGCCGGCGCCTCGTTCCTGGTCACTCCGGCCGTGAGCGAGGCGGTGTCGGCGGGGCACGCGCTGGGCCTGCCCGTCCTGGCCGGCGCGCTCACCCCGACCGAGGTGGTGGCCGCGCTCGATGCCGGGGCCACCGCGGTCAAGCTGTTCCCGGCCTCGCTCGGCGGGGTGCGTCACCTGCGCGCGCTGCGCGACCCGTTCCCGTCGGTGCCGTTCGTGCCTGTCGGTGGGGTCGGGGTCGCCGAGGCGAAGGACTACCTGGCCGCCGGCGCGGTGGCGGTCGGGGTCGGCTCGCCGCTGGTGGGCGACGCCGCCGCCGGTGGGAGCCTCGACGACCTGCGCGGCCGGATCCGGGACTTCCGGGCGGCGCTGTGAGCGACGTCGTCACCTTCGGCGAGACGATGGCGGCCCTGCGGGCGGACGGACCGATCCGGCTCGGCGGGACGATGCGGCTGTCGGTCGCCGGTGCCGAGTCCAACGTCGCGATCGGGCTGGCCCGGCTGGGTCACCAGGTTCGCTGGGCCGGTCTGGTCGGAGGAGACGAGACCGGTGAGCTCGTGCTGCGTACGCTGCGGGCCGAGGGGGTCGACGTCGGGCACGCGCGGGTTGACGAGCGAGGGCCGACCGGGCTCATCCTGTTCGAGCGCCGGCTCGGCGACGTCGTCCTGGTCACCTACCATCGAGCGGGTTCCGCGGCGTCGTTCCTGTCGGCCGAGGACGTCCTGCCCGCCCTGGATCCAGCCCCTCGGCTGGTGCACGTCACCGGCATCACCCCGGCCCTCGGCCCTGGACCCGCGTCGGCGGTGCGTGCGGCCGCTCTGAGCGGCGTGCGGGTCTGCCTCGACGTCAACTACCGAAGCCGCCTGTGGGACCGCGAACAGGCTGCCGCCGCTTTGCGTCCGTTGGTGCCGTCGCTGTCGGTGGTCGTCGCGTCCGACGACGAGTTGGAGCTTGTCGCGCCACGCTCGGCCACCACCGAGCGCGACCGGGTTTCGGCGCTGCTCGACGCGGGGGTGGCCGAGGTGGTCGTCAAGCGCGGTTCGGACGGGGCGACCGGCCACACCGCGCAGGCGAGCGTCGACATGCCGGCCCGGCGCGTCCCCGTCGTCGACGTGGTCGGAGCCGGAGACGCCTTCGTCGCGGGCTACCTGTCGGGCGTGCTCGACGACCTGGACCTGGCGGGCCGCCTCGACCGCGCGGTGAGCACGGGAGCGTTCGCCGTGGCCTCACCGGGCGACTGGGAAGGGCTGCCGACGCGGTCCGAGCTCGACCTGCTCGAGGGCGGGCCGGAGTCCACAGTGCGCTAGCGCCCTCTTCCACGAACGGCGGAGAACCGTGCGGTCTGTCGCGGTACGAGTACGGAGAGGAGCAGGTGTACCGCCTCTACGTGTACCGGTTGTAGCCCACGACCGTGATCATCTTCATTTGTCGTAGGACGAGCCA
Organism: Asanoa sp. NPDC049475; assembly: GCF_040676915.1. Taxonomy (NCBI): domain Bacteria; kingdom Bacillati; phylum Actinomycetota; class Actinomycetes; order Micromonosporales; family Micromonosporaceae; genus Asanoa; species Asanoa sp. NPDC049475. Next base: position 576,409 of record NZ_JBFAPY010000002.1, read on the forward strand.
AACGCGAGAACGGGCCTAACATGGCCAGTGGATCATCGTGATCCACCACCGCCGATACCCTCGGTGAGCCCCTCTCGAACGGAGACGTTCATGCGCAGACCTCACAGTCTGGCTTTCCTCGGCGTCGTGATATCCGGCACGCTGGTCGCGGCCGCCGCCTCTCCGGCAGCGGCCGGACCGGCCGCCGGCACCCCGTCCCCCCACATCGTCGTCACGGACGGGATGACCCAGCCGGTCTTCTCGCTCGCCGACGCGATCGAGGAGCGGGTCTACGTGCAGACCCCGACGGACACCGACCACGACGGCAACCTCGACAAGGTCGCGATCGACATCTCCCGCCCGAGGGAGACCGCCACCGAGGGCTTCAAGGTGCCGGTCATCTTCGAGCACAGCCCGTACCGCAAGGACACCTGGGACGACGTGCCGTACCCGAGCGTGCTCGTCGACGACCTGCCGCAGAACGGCCAGTCGAGCCGGTCGCGCGCCCTCGCCGGACCGACCGCCAACCCCAACGCGGCGGCCAAGGCCAACCTGCCCGGCTCGCTCGACGACTACTACGTGCCCCGCGGCTACGCCGTGGTGCTCGGCCAGAGCGTCGGCACCGCCGACTCGGACGGCTGCCCGACCAGCGGCGACCAGGCCGAGACCCTCGGCACCAAGGCCGTCATCGACTGGCTCAACGGCCGGGCCAAGGCGTTCGACGCCTCCGGCGCGCCGGTCCAGGCCACCTGGACCACCGGAGCGGTCGGCATGACCGGCGTCTCCTACAACGGGACGCTGCCCAACCAGGTCGCCACCACCGGCGTCAAGGGCCTCAAGACGATCGTCCCGGTCTCCGCGATCAGCAGCTGGTACGACTACTACCGGGCCAACGGCCTCGTCGTGGCCCCGGGTACGTTCCAGGGCGAGGACCTGGACATCCTGGCGCAGTACACGGCCGGGCAGACCCGGGCCGAGGGCACGTGCCTCGACGAGCTCGCGAACATCACCCAGGAGCAGGACCGGGTCACCGGCGACTACTCCAAGTTCTGGGAGGACCGTGACTACCGCGACGCCAGCGACGTGAAGGCCAGCGTCTTCGTCGTGCACGGCCTGAACGACTGGAACGTCAAGACCGAGAACTTCGCGGGCTGGTGGGACGAGCTGGCCAAGAACGACGTCCCCCGCAAGATCTGGCTGCACCAGGGCGGCCACGGCGGCCCGGGCAACAGCGCGGCGGTGACGCTGCCGAGCGGGCAGACCTGGACGTACAAGCAGACCGAGAACCGCTGGTTCGACTTCTGGCTGTGGAACGTCCAGAACGGCATCATGGACGAGCCGACGGCCGTGGTGCAGCGCGAGGACCGCAACTACACGACGTACGCCAACTGGCCGGACAAGGCCGCCAAGGAGGTCGCACTCCGCTTCGCCGCGACCGACTCCGCGGGGACCGGCACGCTGACGACCGGCAAGGCGCCGAAGGGCAAGGTCGAGCAAAGCTTCGTCGACGAGGGCCGCACGATCGCCCCGCCTACGCTGGTGGCCGGCCCGGAAACGGCGAGCCCGAACCGACTCGCCTACCTGTCGCCGGCACTCGACCAGAGCGTTCGCATCTCCGGCCGCCCCGAGATGCGCCTGAAGATGGCGATCGAGAACAAGCCGGACGCGAACCTGACCACCTACCTGGTCGACTACGGCCAGGCGGGCTCGACCGCCGCGCCGGTCGTGGTCACCCGCGGCTGGATGGACCCCCAGAACCGCAAGAGCGTGTCGCGCAGCGAGAAGCTCAAGCAGGGCAAGATGTACGACTTCACGTGGACGCTCGAGCCGAAGGACTACATCTTCCAGCCGGGCCACCGCATCGGCGTGGTGGTCTTCTCCAGCGACCAGGACTACACCCTGCTCCCGCTGGGCGGCACCGAGCTGACGGTGGCACCGAACGAGAGTGAGCTCCGCCTGCCGGTGGTCGGCGGCAAGGACGCGCTCAACTTCTGAGGTTCGATCGGGTGCCCGGGGTCACCACGACCCGGGCACCCGCCGTACCCCGCAAGGTTAGCTACAACTCCGCCGGCAACCGGTGGTACTCGGTCCGGTACACGGGCGAGTACGAGGTGTACCGCGGGATGATGTACTGCGCGAACCTCACCGCCGGCTGCTGACGAACGGCGGGGATCGAAAGCGACGCTCCGGCATGTCAGCGGTCCGGGCGCCAGCGGCGGTGGCGGGTCTCCGGTTCGCTCGTGCGGATCAGGTCGAGGCGTGGGCGTGGGCCGTCCGTTCGGCCGCTCTGTGGGCGGCGTGCACCCGCCTGCCATGGCTGCGGCCACACCGCGCCCGGGCCCGTGTAGCCCTGTTCCGCCGCCGCGTGCAGCGTCCAGTTCGGGTTGTACAGGTGGGCTCGGCCGATCAGGCACAGGTCCGCGCGGCCGGCCAGCAAGATTGAGTTCACGTCGTCGTACGACGAGATCATGCCCACCGCCATCGTGGCTATGCCTGCCTCGTTGCGGATGCGGTCCGCGAACGGCGTCTGGTAGGAGCGGCCGAAGGCCGGTCGTTCGTCCGGTGTGACCTGGCCCGTAGAGACGTCCACGATGTCCGCGCCGGCGTGGGCGAACGCGCGGGCGATCTCGACCGCGTCGTCGCCGTCGATGCCGTCCGGGCACCAGTCGGTCGCCGAGATCCGGACGCTGGTCGGCAGTTCGGCCGGCCACACCGAACGCATCTCGGCGAAGACCTCCAGCGGGAAGCGCAGCCGGTTCGACAGGGAGCCGCCGTAGGCATCGGTCCGGTGGTTCGTCAGCGGCGAGATGAACGACGACAACAGGTAGCCGTGCGCGCAGTGCAACTCCAACAGGTCGAAGCCGGCGGACGCCGCGCGTCGGGTCGCCGCCACGAACTGGTCCCTGATCACGCCCAGGTCGCGCACCGACAGCGACCGTGGGGTCTGGTTGACACCCGGGCGGTACGGCAGCGCCGAGGGCCCGACCACCTCCCAGTTGCCCGCCGGCAACGGCTCGTCCATCCCCTCCCACATCAGCCGGGTCGAGCCCTTGCGACCCGAGTGTCCCAACTGGACACCGATCTTCGCCGCCGAGTGCTCGTGCACGAACGAGACGACGCGCGACCAGGCGGCCGCCTGCTCGTCCGTGTAGAGGCCCGTGCAGCCGGGCGTGATCCGGCCGCTCGGCGAGACGCACACCATCTCCGTCATCACCAGGCCCGCGCCCCCGAGGGCCTTGCCGCCCAGGTGGGTCAGGTGGAAGTCGTTGGGCAGGCCGTCCCGCGCGCAGTACATGTCCATCGGTGACACGACCACGCGGTTGACCAGCTCGACCCCGCGCAGCCGGAAGGGTTGGAACATCGGCGGGCGGACCTCGCCGTCGCCGGCGAACCAGGCGTCGACGCGGGCCACGAACTCCGGGTCGCGTACCCGCAGGTTCTCGTAGGTGACCCGGCGGCTGCGCGTCATGATGTTGAAGGCGAACTGCCGCGGATCCTGGTCCACGTACTGCCCCAGGTTCTCGAACCACTCGAGACTCGCCTGCGCCGCCCGTTGCGTCGACACCACGACCGGCCGCCGCTCCGCCTCGTAGGCCGCCAACGCCGCGGACACCCCGGGCTGCTCGCGCAGGCACGCCGCCAGCGCCAGCGCGTCCTCCATCGCCAGCTTGGTGCCCGAGCCAATGGAGAAGTGCGCGGTGTGCGCCGCGTCGCCGAGCAGCACCACGTTCTCGTGGCACCACCGTTCGTTGCGGATCGTCGCGAACGTCAGCCACCGCGAGTTGTTGACGTGGAGGGAGGCGTCGCCGAGGACGTCCTGGAACAGCTCGCGGACCAGCTCCACCGACTTCTCGTCGGACTCGCCCGGGGCAAGGTCGTGGTCGACGAACCCGGCGCGGCGCCACACCTGCTCGTTCATCTCGACGATGAAGGTGCTCGACCGCGCGTCGAACGGGTACCCGTGTATCTGCATGACGCCGTGCGGCGTCTCCTTGACGTAGAACTTGAACGCGTCGAAGACCTTGTCGGTGCCGAGCCACATGTAACGGCACCGCCGGGTCTCGACCGACGGCCGGAACACGTCCGCGTACCGGGCGCGCACGGTCGAGTTGACGCCGTCGCTGGCGACCACGAGGTCGTACGAGCGCCGCAGCAACGAGACGTCGGGCGCGGCGGTGGAGAACCGGAGGTCGACGCCCAGCTCGCGGCAACGCTCCTGGAGCACCTCCAGGAGACGCCTGCGGCCCATCGCCGCGAACCCGTGCCCGCCGCTCGTGTGCACCTCGCCGCGGAAGTGGACGTCGACGTCGTCCCAGCGGGCGAACTCCCGCTCCATCCGCGCGAAGATGCGCGGGTCGGCGTGCTCGATGCCGCCCAGCGTCTCGTCGGAGAACACCACGCCGAACCCGAACGTGTCGTCGGCGGCGTTGCGCTCCCAGACGGTCACCTCGTCGGCCGCCGCGAGCTGCCGCACGAGCGCCGCGAAGTAGAGGCCGCCGGGACCGCCCCCGACCACCGCGACCCTCATGCGGGCTCGGTGAAGACGGAGGCGGACGCCTGCCGCAGCACGTACCGCTGCACCTTGCCCGTGCTGGTCCGCGGCAGGCTGGCGATGAACTCGACGGCACGCGGGTACTTGTAGGGCGCGATCTGCCGCTTCGTGAACTCCTGGAGCTCCGCGACCAGCTCAGGTGTGCCTTCCGAACCACCACGCAGCACGACGTACGCCTTGACGATGTGACCCCGCTGCGGATCAGGCGCGGCGACGACACAGCACTCGTCGACCGCCGGATGGCCCGTCAACGCCTCCTCGACCTCCGGGCCGGCGATGTTGTAGCCCGACGACACGATCATGTCGTCCCGCCGCGCGAGGTAGTGGAAATACCCGTCCCCGTCCTGCACGTACGTGTCGCCCGTGAAGTTCCATCCACTCTGGACGTACGTGGCCTGTCGCGCGTCACGCAGGTAACGGCATCCCGTGGGACCTTTGACAGCCAGCCGTCCCGGTGTGCCCCGCGGCACGGGCAAGCCGTCGTCGTCGAGGACGGCGGCCCGGTAGCCGGGCACCTCCAGGCCCGTCGCGCCGGGCCGGATGTCGTCGTCGGCCGCCGAGATGAACACGTGCAGCATCTCCGTGGAGCCGATGCCGTCGATCAGCCGTACCCCGGTCGCGTCGAAGAAGTCGTGCCAGGTGGAAGCGGGCAGGTGCTCGCCGGCCGAGACGGCCCGCCGCAGGCTCCGCAGCCGCTCCAGCCGGCCGGCGCGCAGCATCGCCCGGTAGGCCGTCGGCGCGGTGAAGCAGACGGTCGCCGCGTGCCGCTCGATCAGGTCGGCCAGCTGGTCGGGGGTGGCCTTCTCGATGAGCAACGTCGAAGCACCCACCCGCAGCGGGAAGACCAGCAGGCCGCCGAGCCCGAAGGTGAACGCCAGCGGGGGAGTGCCGGTGAAGACGTCGTCGGGCCGGGGTCGCACCAGGTGTTGGGAGAACGTGTCGGCGATCGCGAGCACGTCGCGGTGGAAGTGCATCGTCGCCTTGGGGCGCCCGGTCGTGCCGGAGGTGAAGGCCAGCAGCGCGACGTCGTCGGCGGAGGTGTCGACAGCCGTGAACTCGTCGCCGGCATCGAGGACGAGCTCGTCGTAGGTGACGACGGGGGCGCCGCCGAGCGAGGCCAGCCGCAGGTCGTCGACGAACCGCGCGTCACACAGGGCGAGATCCACCTGGGCGATCGAGGCGACGGCGGTGAGCTCCGCCGGGCGCAGCAGCGGCATCGTCGTGACCACGACGCCGCCGGCCTTGAGCACGGCGAACCAGCACGCGGCGAGCCAGAGGTTGTTGGGGCCGCGCAGCAGCACGCGGTTGCCGGGCACGACGCCGTGGTCGCGGGTCAGGACCGTCGCGATCCGGTTGGACGTGCGGTCGAGCTCGCCGTAGGTCCACGTCTCACCGGCAGGCGTGAGCAGGCAGCGGCGGTCGGGGTCGGCGGTCAGCAGCTCCACGGCGCAGTTGAGCCGGTCGGGATAGGCCGGGTCGACGAGCATCTCGGGCCACTCGGTGAAGGGCGGGAGATGGTCGCGGCAGAACGTGTCCAGGTGTGCGGACGGTTTGAGCGCGGTCGCATAGTCCCACGTCATTCTCCAAGTATTCGTATTCCGTGACGGCAGTCAAGAGAACGCATCAGATATGGTTTCTCCGTGGTGGTGGAGACGGACGATTCGGGCGGTCGCGGCCAGAAACCCCGAGCGCTGATCGTTTCGGTGTACGGGTTGTACGCCCGCGAGACCGACGGCTGGATGAGCGTCGCCTCGATCATCAGGTTGCTGGCACAGTGCGCTGTGGACGAACCGGTCGTCCGGTCGGCGATCTTCCGACTGAAGCGGCGCGGCCTGCTCGACGCGGTCCGGGTCGACGGGGTCGCCGGCTACGCGCTCTCCGCCGACGGCCGCGAGATCCTCCACGAGGGCGACCGGCGGATCTTCACCCGCCGCCGCGCCACTCCGGCCGACGGCTGGATCCTGGCGGTCTTCAGCGTGCCGGAGAGCAGGCGGGACCAGCGTCACGTGCTGCGGTCCCGGCTTTCCTGGCTGGGGTTCGGCACGGTGTCCGCCGGCGTCTGGATCGCGCCGGCGCACCTCTACGACGAGGCCAGGGAGACGCTCGAGCGCGACGGCCTGGATGTCTACGTCGAGCTGTTCCGCGGCGACCACCTCGCCTTCGGGGACACCGCCGCGCGGGTTTCGCAGTGGTGGGACCTGCCCCGGCTGAGCAAGCTGAACGACGACTTCCTGCAGCGGTACGAACCCATGGCCGCCCGACTCGGCCGGATCGACGACGCACAGGCGTTCGCCGACTACGTCAACGCACTGACGGATTGGCGCCGGCTGCCGTACCTCGAACCGGGCCTGCCCCTGGAGACTCTGCCGGTCGACTGGAACGGCGTCCGTGCGGCCGACGTGTTCTTCGCGCTGCACGACCGCCTGGCCGGGGCGGCACACCGGTTCGTCGACTCGGTGCGGGCGGACGTCCGCCCGGGCTAGACGACCGCGAACCCCTGCACTTCGACGAGCGCCTCGGCATCCCACAAGCGGGACACCCCGATGCCGGCCATCGCCGGGTAGTCGCTGCCGACCAGCCGCCGCCAGACCCGGCCGATCTCGGGGGAGCGGGCGCGGTAGTCGGCCAGGTCCGTCGCGTATACGGTGAGGCTCGCGAGCTGGTCGGGTCGGCCGCCGGCGGCGTCCAGCGCGGTCAACAGGTTGGCCAGCGCCTGCTCGAACTGCGCGACCACGTCCGCCCCGACGATCCGCCCGTGCGCGTCCAGCGCGGTCTGCCCGGCCAGGAACACGACGGTGCCGCGGCCGACGACGGCGTGCGAGAACCCGCGTGGTGCGGCCAGTTCCGATGGGTTCACCCGTTCCAGGGTCACTGCACCGCGCCTCCGTCCACATTGATGGCCTGGCCCGTGACCGCGCCGTTGGCCAGACAGAAGAGCACCGCGTCGGCCACCTCGTCCGGCCGGATCAGCCGGCCGATCGGCTGCTTGCGCTCCAGCAGCCGCCGGGCCTCGTCCGCGCTGCGTCCGGTGGTCGACGCGATGGTCTCGACGGTGGCGTCCGTCATCGGGGTGTCGACGTAGCCGGGCGCGACCGCGTTGACCGTCACGCCCGTCCCGGCGAGCTCGGCGGCCGCGGACCGCACCAGGCCCAGGACACCGTGCTTGCTGGCCGTGTACGCGGCGATGTACGGCTCGCCGACGTGCGCCGCCGAGGACGCGATGACGACCACCCGACCCCAGCCCGCCGCGCGCATCGCCGGCACGCACCGCCGGACGCACCGGAAGGGGGCCGTCAGGTTGAGGTCCAGCATCCGCTGCCAGTCGGCGTCGGACGTGCGGTCGAGGCGGGCCGAGTGTCCCGCGCCGGCGCAGGCGACCAGCATCTCCACCGGGCCCCAGGCCTGCTCGACGGTGGCGTACGCGGACTCGACCTGCGCGGGGTCGGTGACGTCGGCGGGGATGGTCAGCACCGGCCCGGAGCAGCCCGCCGCCGCCTCGTCCAGCGGTCCTTTGTCGCGCGCGACCAGGGCGACCCGTGCGCCGACACCGCTGAGCCGGTGGGCGACAGCGCGGCCGATCCCGCGACTCGCACCGGTGACCAGCGCGACACGACCCTCCATCAGCGCCCTTGCCAGCGCGGCGGGCGCCGCTGCGTGAAGGCGGCGTGGAACTCCGCGTGGTCCTTTGTGGTCATCAGCAAAGCCTGGGTCATGGCGTCGAGCTCCATCGCCGCGGACATGGGCATGTCCAGCTCGCGGGTGAGCAGCGACTTGGTCTGGGCGAAGGCGAGCGTCGGGCCGTCGGCGAGCGTGCGGGCGAGGGTGGCCACCTCGGCGTCCAGGCCGTCGTCGGACACGAGTCGTGACACCAGGCCGTACCGGTCGGCGGTGGCCGAGTCGATGGTGGCGCCGAGCATCAACAGCTCCGTGGCCCGGCCGAGGCCCACCACGCGGGGCAGTAGGTACGCGGCGCCCATGTCGCCACCGGACAGCCCGACCTTCGTGAACAGGAAGGCGAACCGGCCGGACGTGCTGACCACCCGGAAGTCGGACGCCAGCGCCACCACGGCCCCGGCTCCCGCGGCGATCCCGTGGATCGCGGTCACGATCGGGATCGGGCACTCGCGCATCGCGCGGATCACGTCGCCGGTCATCTTGGTGAACCGCATCAGGTCGCGCGGCTCCATCGTGACCAGCTCGCCGATGATCTCGTTGACGTCGCCGCCGCCGCAGAATCCCTTGCCCTCACCCCGGATGACCAGCGCGCGTACGTCCTGGTGGTGTGGCAGTTCGGCGAGCAGGTCCCGCAGGTCCGCGTAGCTCTCGAAGGTGAGCGCGTTGAGCTTGTCCGGCCGGTCGAGCGTCACCGTGGCCACCCCGTCGGCCTTGGTGAACCGGAAGTGCTCCCACGACGTGGTCAGCCGGGGCGAGGCGTGGAACCGGTAGGGCTCGGTCATCCTGTGTCATCCAAGTAGATGAGGTCGCGGGCGATGATGGTGCGCTGGATCTCGGAGGCGCCTTCGTAGATGCGCAGGGAGCGCACGTCCCGGTAGAGCTGCTCCAAGGGGTGACCGCTGCGCAGCGCGACGGCGCCGTGGAGCTGCACGCAGCCGTCGACGATCTGCTGCGCGGCCTCGGTGGCGAACAGCTTGGCCATCGCCGAGCGGCGGCGCTGGTCGCGCGGTTGGTCCCCGGCGTCGTACGCGGCCGCGGCGGCGTAGACGAGCAGCCGAGCGGCTTCGAGCTGGGTGGCCAGGTCGGCGATCCGGTGGGCGACCGCCTGCTGCCGGGCCAGCGGGCCGCCGTGCACCTCCCGGGTCCGGACGTGCGCGACGGTGGCGTCGAGGGCCGACTGGGCCATCCCGACCGCGAAGCCACCGACGCTGGGCCGGAACAGGTCCAGGGTGCGCATCGCCACGGCGAAGCCGCCGTCGACCTCGCCGAGCAGCGCGTCCGGGCCGACGTACACGCCGTCGAAGACCAGCCGTCCGATGGGGTGGGGCGACAGCATGTCGAGCGGCTCGCCGGACAGCCCGGCGCTGTCGCCGGGCACGGCGAACGCGGTGACGCCCTTGCCGCGCGCGTCGGGCGTGGTGCGGGCGAACACCGAGTAGACGTCGGCGTCGGGCGCGTTCGAGATCCACATCTTCTCGCCGGTCAGCCGCCATCCGGCACCGTCACGCTCGGCCCGCAGCTTCAGTGCCGCGGCGTCGGAGCCGGCGTCGGGCTCGGAGAGGGCGAACGCCGCGACAGCCTCGCCCGAGACGACCCGCGGGATCCACCGGGCCACGCACTCGGCCGTGCCCGACTGCAGGATCGGATAGCTGCCGAGTCCCTGCACCGCCAACGCGGTCTCGGCCTCGGAGCTGACCTGGGCGATCGTCTCGCGCAGCAGGCAGAGCTGGAGGGCCGCGGCGTCGCGCGGCTGGCCGCCGACGCCACCGAAAACGGCGCGCAGCAGCCCGAGGTCGCCCATGGCTCGCAGCAGCGGCCGGTTGACGCGGCCGTCGTGCCGGGCCAGTGGGACGAGCCGTTCGGCCGCCGTCGCCCGAGCCCAGCCGACGAACCGCTGATGCTCGGCACTCAGGCGAAACTCGACCATCGGCGTCCCTCCGTAGGGGCGTCGCTAACTCTAATGCATCCGTGACGCCCGTCAACAGACCGCAATCTATGGTGCGGCGGTGACGACCAGAAGCCGGTCGTGCTCCTCGGGCGTCCCGATCGCGGCGCGGTGTTCGGGATGTTCGGCGTAGTACCTGATCGTGTCGGCCAGGAACCAGGGGTGGATGTCGAGCCAGGGGAGCGGGACGAGGGCGAGTCCCCTCCGGCGTGCGCCGTGTCCTCGCTCGACGGCCAGGTGCAGGAAGCGGTCCTTGCGGCCCGGCCGGCGCGGGTAACCAGGTCGCAGCGCGTCCCATGGCACCACCCGGTAGCCGAGCGGGGACCGTAGCCGCACTCCGTGCGTGCTCAGCACGACGGCCGGAAGCCCGGCCCAGAGCGTGTAGAGCTGGACCCCGAGGAATGCGAGGGTCGCCAGGCCGAGCGTTGTCGTGGCCACGACGTCGACCACCGTGAGCTGCCACTCCGCCGGGTCGGTGCTGTCCTCCCATGTGGACGGTGACACGCTCCAGAAGGCGGCGGTGACGCCCACCGCGACGAGGGCGGGCCACCACACGGCTTCCGGCTTCAACCGGGTGCGGAGGGCCTGCTCGTCCTCGACGAGAGCGAACTCGACCGTGCGTGACGGGCGAGCCTCCAGCACCGCCAGGACGACCATCGGCACGAGCAGCAGCGCCCACGGCAGCATCCGGACAACCAGGCTCTCCCACGAGCCGGGTTCACCGGAGTAGGTGAGCTCGAACCACAGCGCCGAGACCGCGACGACACCCGTGCCGACGGCGAGCACCTTCCGGAACACCATCCCGACATCATCGACACCCGCGTGTCGCGCGGGCATGGGCCGGGCGGCGCGAAATCCGTTCGGCAATGGAGCCCCGAGCCGCGAGGATGTCGCCATGCGTACGTTCAACGGGCTGGTCGACGAGGCAGCCGCGGCGGATGTTTCCGGTTGGTCGTTCGACTGGCTCGACGGCCGGGCGACCGAGGAGCGGCCACCGTGGGGTTACGCGCGGTTGTTGGCCGGGCGGCTGGCTCGGGTCGGGTCCGCGCTGGACATCGACACCGGTGGTGGAGAGGTCGTCGGTGAGGCGCCGCGGTTCCCGGCGCGGATGGTCGTCACCGAGGGCTGGGCGCCGAACGCCGAGCGGGCCAAGCGTCTCCTGTCGCCCAGGGGTGTCGAGGTCGTGCTGGTCGAGCAGGGGCGGGCCTTGCCGTTCCGCGACGGCAGCTTCGAGCTCGTGAGCAGCCGCCATCCGGTGAGCCCGGACTGGCCCGAGATCGCGCGCGTGCTCGTCGACCGCGGCAGCTACTTCGCCCAGCATGTGGGGCCGGGGTCAGCCTTCGAGCTCATCGAGTGGTTCCTCGGCCCGCTGCCGCGCGAGGGCCGCGACCCCCAGCGGGAGGCCGCGGCCGCGAGCGCGGTGGGGCTGCGGATCGTCGACCTGCGGACGGCCCGCTGCCGCATGGAGTTCTTCGACGTCGGTGCCGTCGTCTACCTGCTGCGCAAGTGCGTGTGGTGGGTTCCTGACTTCACCGTCGACCGCTACGCCGAGGGCCTCGAGCGACTCGACGCGCACATCCGTGAGCACGGTTCCTTCGTCGCCCACTCCACCCGCACCTTGATCGAGGCCGCGCGCTAGATGGCCGGGTGCAGATCGCGGACCGGGCTCACCGACTCCAGCACCGAGGCCAGGTGCAGGATCGCCGACTCGGCGTGCCAGTCGGCGACGAGTTGCACGCCGATGGGCATGCCGTCGTGGGTCGTGCCGAAGCGCATCGACAGGGCCGGCAGGCCCGTCAGGTTGAACGGGACCGTCGTCGCGCTCACGTGGAACGCGTCCACCGTCCGGCCGTCGACGGTGGTCTTCGTGAGCCCGTGTGCGTGCGCCGGGAACGTCGTCACCGGGAGCAGCAGCAGGTCGTACCGCCGGAAGTAGTCGGCGAAGCCGTCCCGGAGCCGGTCGCGGCCTTCCTCGGCGTCGACGTAGTCGGTCACGGGCGTCTCCGGCAGGTCCATCATGGCCTTGGAGTAGTCGAACATCTGGTCCTCGTGACCCGTGGTCACCTCGCGCACGGCAGGCCTCATCTTCATGACGTGCTCCCGCATCCACAGGTCGAGGGGGTTGTCCCGCTCGAGGGCCGGGATGCTCACCTCGTCGACCTGAGCTCCCGCCCTCCGCAGGGCGTCGGCGGCCGACGCGCCGTTGCCGCGACCTCGGGTCGACCGGGCCGAGTCCCGAGTCGACGAGCCAGCCGACGCGCACGGGGCGGTCCGGCGACGAGCCCAGGCCGGCGTCGAAGTCGCGCGGCACATCGGAGTAGCCGTCAAGACCGTCCGGACCGGACAGCAGCCCGTACGCGAGTCGCAGGTCGCGGATCGTGCGGGCCATCGGGCCGGCGTGCCAGTCGAGCCGCGGCTCCCGCGGCCAGATGCCCGTCATCAGGACGCGCCCGTGCGTCGCCTTGAGCGCCACGATGCCGGTGTCGGCCGCCGGACCGCGCAGCGAGATGGACAGGTCGCTGCCGAGCCCGATCGGGGACATGCCGGCCGCGATCGCCGCGGACTCGCCGCCGCAGGAACCGCCGGACGAGCGGTCGAGGTCCCACGGGTTGTTCGTGCGGCCCGTCAGGAGGTTGTCGGACTCGATCCAGTAGGAGAACTCCGGCAGGTTGGTCTTCGCCAGCAGGATCGCGCCGGCCTGCTTCATGCGGGCCACGGCGGTGGCGTCGGTGTCGGGGACCCGCCCCGCGAAGATCGGCGAACCACGCTGGGTCGCCACTCCGGCGGTGTCGAACGAGCGGACCCACCTCCGCGCCCGACCTGACGGCCTCGTCGGCCGCGCGTGCGGCCTCCAGCGCACCGTCGGCGCGGGTCACGATCGCGTTGGTCTTCGGATCGACGGCCTCGATCCGGTCCAGGTGTGCCCGCACCACCTCGACGGAGGAAACCTGCTTCGTGCGGATCAACTCGGCGATCTCGGTCGCGTCGAGGTGGTCGAGCTCGCTGGTCATGATGATTCCTCCTCGGGTGGTGACGTTGCTGTTCCGTGAGCGCGGCGTGGCCCAGGTGAGCGTCGCCGACGTGATGGCGGGCGCCGGGCTGACGCATGGCGGCTACTACAAGCACTTCGCGTCGAAGGACGCCCTGGCCGTGGAGGCGCTGAACCAGGGGCTGGCCGAGGTCGGCGCGCGGCTGGACGACATCGGTGAGCCCGGCGACGAGAGTGGCCGGGCCGGCTTCCTGGACTACTACCTCTCGGCGGAACACCGCGACTCCCCGGGCGAGGGGTGCCCGCTCGCCGGCTTCGCGCGCGACATGCCCTCGGCCAACCCCGACGTGGCCGCCGCGTATGCCGAAGGAGTGGCGTACTACGCGGGGAAGCTGGGCGACACGGCCGCGGTGAGCACGGCCGTGGGTGCCCTGCTCCTCGCCCGCGCGACCGCCGGCACGGAGCTCAGCGACCGCATCCTGGCCGAGGCCCTCGCCGCGTTGGCGAAGGACCGCTAGCCCGCTCGGCGCCGTGAGAAGGTGTGGTGCATGCCGTTGAGCGCGCATCACGTCAGAGCTTCGGTCGCCGTCTCCGACATCGGTGAGGCGGTCGCCTTCTACGAAGGCAAGCTGGGACTGCGGGCGTTGTGGTCAGGCCCGAGCGCCGCCATCACCGAGGGCAGCCGCGTCTACGGCTCCGGTGGTGGGCCGGCGCTCAACGTCTACCAGTCGACCACCGCCGGGCAGACCGCGGCGACCTTGGCGACCTGGTACGTCGACGACATCGACGAGATCGTCGACGAGCTGACGGCTGCCGGGGTCGCGATCACCCGCTACGAGCAGTTCGAGCACGACGCCAAGGGAATCACCGCGCGCGCCGGTGGTGGACGCATCGCGTGGTTCCAGGACCCTGACGGCAACACCTTCGCCGTCGAAGCCGACTCATGAGGCGGGTGCGCGACCGGCCAGGCGCGAGGTGACCTCCTGGAGCGTCCAGCCGTTCCCGTCGGGATCGGTGAACGAGGCGTACGACTCGTAGCTGTTCCGCTCCGGGTCGGGTCCCGGGATGCGTTTCTCGGGCGCGAACACGCTGCCCGCGCCACCGTGGTAGACCTCGGTGATGTCGACGCCGCGGTCGGCGATCTCGTCACGCGCGGCGACGATGTCCGGAGTCGCCAGTTCGAGATGGCGTAAGGATCCCGCCGGTGCGGGCATGGGCAGGCCGAACACGATCGACGCGTGACCACCGCCGGTCGGCGTGATCTCCACGATGTGGGTGTCCCCGTCCTTGATCTCGATGTCGACGCGCCAGCCGAGCTGGTCGCGGTAGAACTCCACGGCTTTGTCGACGTCCGACACCGGAATGCTGACGACCTCAAGATTCACGTTCATGCTGTTGCTCCCCGTCCGTGTGCCCCCCGGAGCTTTCGGACCCCGTCCAGGCTAGTCCTTCGGCGCGGGGGGCGTGGCGGCTTAGATCGCGTCGGCGGGGGCAGCGTCCGGCGTCGCCATGAGCTCGGCCGGTGCCGAGGCGAGCAGGGCGCTGGTGGTGTACGAGATGTGCTTGGTCAGGGCCGCCACCGCCTGGTCCTCGTCGCGGGCCAGCACCGCGTCGCGCAACGCCCGGTGCTCGCCGGCGATGTCCCGGGTGTCCTCGCTGCCCAGGTGGCGCGACCAGCGCCGGTAGAGCTCCGCGGCGTCGCGCAGCGAGGCCGCGATGTCGCGCAGGCGCCGGCTCGGGCAGCCCTCGAGGACCGCGGCGTGGAACGCGGCGTGTGCGGTGGCCCAGTCCTCGTTGACTGTGCCCGGCTGGACAACCGCCAGTTCCGGCGTGCGGTCCAGCGTGTGGAATGCGGCGACGACGCGGGACTCCCATGCGATGTCGCCTTGGTTGATCGCGTGTCGCAGGCAGAGCGTCTCGATGTCGATCCGCGTGCTCGTCAGGTCGCGCAGGTCTTCTTCCGAGACCGGCGTGACGCGGAAGCCGAGCTGCGGCTCCGAGAGCACGAGGCCCTGCTCGACGAGTCGGGACAGCGCCTCACGGAGGACGCCGACGCTCGTGCCGTAGCGGGCTCCGAGGTCCGCGAACGGCAGTCGCTGACCGGGGAGCAGTCGCCCAGTCAGGATGTCGCCGCGGAGGTTGGCATAGATGCGCTCCGCGCGGGTCTCACCACGTGGCATGGTTGACAGTGTAGGAGAACTTTGAGACATCGGCACAATCTCGAAACCTCAGCCGGATGTCGAACCTTCCTCGCCGGCCGCGCTAGACCCGGTTCAGTGTGCCGAAACCCGCCCTAACGCGCCGTACCGTCCCCGCTGTGCGTCGCCAATCTGACCCTTTCGTGGCCACAAGACCGGCAAACCGGATACCCCACTGTCAGTGAAGGTGAAGGTTGAAGTAACAGATCCCCTCGCGGATTCGAAAATGTATTGACACCTCGAACGTCGGCTGAACATACTCGGCGATCAAAGGGGCCCGCCGACGCGGGCGGCTTTGGCCGACGAGGAGCGTGGGTTGTGGCGATCCAGCGAGTCGAGGTTTTCCAGCTCAGCCAGCCGATCTCCACGCCCACGGGACCGTCCGGCGCCACCTACCGCGAGCGCCGCAGCGTGCTCGTGCGACTCCGCGACAGCGACGGCGGCGGCCTCGACGGCTGGGGCGAGACCTACGCCCGGGCCGGCGTCGCCGCGGTCATCGAAGAGGTCGGCGCGCTGCTGGTCGGCCGCGACGCCACCCAGGCGAGGTCCCTGCTGGACACGCTGCGCGTCGCGACCGGTGACGGCCTCGCGATCAGCGCCCTCGCCATCGCCCTCGACGACCTGCGCGCCCGCCGCCTCGGCGTGCCGGTGTCCACCTTGTACGGTGGCCGCCGCCGTGACAGCGTCCGTGGCTACGCGTCCAGCGGCGGCTACGTCGACGGGGTCGACCCCGAGCAGAGCTGGCCCGCCGAGGTCGCCTCCGCCGTCGCGGACGGCTTCACCGCCTGCAAGATAAGGATCGGCCGGTACGCGCCCACCCGCGAGCTGCCGATCCTCGCGAAGGTCCGCGACCAGGTCGGCCCCGACGTGGAGCTGATGGTCGACGCGAACGGCGCGTACACCGTGCCGCGCGCCCGCGAGGTCGCCCGCGGCCTCGCGGAGCTGCACTTCCGCTGGCTGGAGGAGCCGCTGATCCGGTTCCGCGGCGGCCTGGCGTATCCCGGCTACGAGCACCTCGGTGGCCTCGGCATCGCGATCGCGGCCTACGAGGGCCTGGAGACGCGGGGCGCCTTCGACTCCTACCTGAACCACACGCCGATCGACATCGTCCAGCCGGACGTGGCGATCTGCGGCGGCATCGGCGAGCTGCTGTTCGTCGCCGAGCTCGCCGCCCTGCGCGGCCGGCAGTGCGTCCCCCACGCCTGGGGCGGCGCGGTCCTGCTGGCCGCCACCCTCCAGGCGATCAGCCTCCTGCCCGAACCCTCCGAACTGGACGGACCGGAGTCACCCGTGCTCGAGGTGGACCGGTTCGAGAACCCGATGCGCACCCGGCTCGCCAACGAGCCGCTCACCCTCACCGCCGGACGGATGCCCGTCCCGGACGGTCCCGGCCTCGGCATCACGGTCGACGAGGACTTCGTTCGGCACGCCGCCGGCTGACCAAGTACGCACGAACCTGATCGCGATCGGAGACCCCCTCATGACGAATGTGATCAATCGACGGACGATGCTGAAGACGGGTGCCGGCGCGGCGCTCGGCGTCGGGCTCTTCGGGCTCGCCGCCTGCGGCGACGACGACTCCGGGGCGCCGGTCGCGGCCGGAGCGGCGGGGGCGCCCAAGAAGGGCGGCACGCTGCGTTGGGCCGTCGCCGCCGGCAACGCGACCCAGGTCGCCGACCCCGCCAAGGCCGGCGGCACGATGCCCCTGCTGATCGCCACCAACTGCTACGACACGCTGGTGCGGGCCGACGAGAACTACCAGCTGACCCCGGCGCTCGCCACCGAATGGTCGTCCACACCGGACGCTCTGACGTGGACGTTCAAGCTGCGGCCCGGGGTGAAGTTCCACGACGGGAGCCCGCTGACCGCGCAGGACGTCGTCTACTCCTTCAAGCGGATCCTCGACCCGGCCCTGGCCGCCGTCGGCCTCGCCCAGATCGGGCCCTACCTCCAGGCGTCCGGGATCGCGGCGGCCGACCAGAGCACGGTGAAGCTGACGCTGAGCAAGCCCAACGCGTTCATCCCCGTGATGGTGTCGCACGCCGGCTTCAGCATCGTCAAGGACGGCACCACCGACTTCAGCAAGGGCAACGGCACCGGGCCGTTCACGCTGGCCGGATTCGACGCCGCCGCCCGCACCTCGCTGACCCGGTTCGACGGCTACTGGCAGGACGGCAAGCCCTACCTCGACGCGGTGCAGATCGTCGTCATCGCCGAGGACGCCACCCGCCTGCAGGCGGTCACGTCCGGCAGCCAGGACGTCGTCGACAACATCACCGGCGCCAACACCCTGCTGCTCAAGGGCAGCGTCGAGCCGTACATGCTGAAGAACGGCGGCTGGGTCGGGCTGACCATGTTCGGCGACACCGCGCCGTTCGACAACCACAAGATCATCGAGGCGATGCAGTACGCCGCCGACCGCAAGAAGATCATGTCGGTCGTCGCGCCGGGCATCGACATCATCTCGCCCGACATCCCGATCCCGCCGAGCGACCCGTTCTTCCCGTCCGGCCTGCAGCCGCGTCCCTATGACCCCGACCGGGCCAAGGCACTGCTCAAGGAGGCGGGCGTCAGCGGCAACTTCACCTTCGACGTGTACGCGTACGAGGGCGACAAGCTCGACACGGCGGTGAGCTTCAAGAGCACGGCCGAGGCCGGCGGCATCAACGCCAACGTGATCACCTGGCCGCACGCCACGTTCTTCACCGACATCTTCAAGAAGAAGCCGGCGATCGGCATCAGCGTGGCCCGCCTGCACGTCTCACAGGCCCTGCCCCGGCTCTACAGCAAGGGCGGCGACCTCAACATCACGCACTTCAGCAACCCGCAGTTCGACGAGCTCGTGGCGCAGGCGACCGCGACGGCCGACGAGGCCAAGCAGAAGCAACTCTTCAGCGACGCGCTGACCATCGTCAACGACGGCGCCGCCAACGTGATCCCCGGCTGGGAGGGCCAGGTGTACGGGAAGAACAAGCGTGTCCAGGGTCTTGACGCGTCCAACGGCGCGCACATGTACCTGGCCGGCGCCCACCTGGCATGACGGCAACCGCACAGCAGGCCGGGCGTCCTCGCACGACGAGGGCGCCCCGCCGCCTGCCCTACCTCGTCCGGCAGCTCATCACGCTGCTGGTGACCCTCTTCGCGATCACCATCGTGATCTTCGGGCTGACCGCGATCGCCGGCGACCCGGCGCGTGACATCCTCGGCCAGTACGCGACCGACGAGCAGGTGGTCGCGTTCCAGCAGCTGCACCACCTCGACCAACCGGTCTTCGTGCGCTACTTCGAGTGGCTGGGCGGGGTGCTGACCGGCGACCTCGGCACCTCGTACCAGTCGAACGGCCCGGTCTGGGACGTCATCTCGCCGCGGCTCGGCCCGTCGGTCGTGCTGGTGCTGCTCTCCTGGGTGCTCACCGTCGTCATCTCCGTGCCGATCGGGCTCTGGTCGGGTGTCCGCCTGCGCGGCAAGCGCGACGCCTCGCTGACGTTCGTGACCTTGATCGTCGCGGCGTTCCCGGAGTTCGTGCTCGGCCTGATGCTCGCGATCCTGCTCGGCGTCTGGCTCGCCTGGCTCCCCGTCGACTCGACCGCCGTGAGCTACGGCGGCCTGTTCGACAGTCCCTCCGCCTATGTGCTGCCGGCCATCACGATCGCGCTCGGCACCATTCCGTACATCATCCGGCTCATGCGGGCGAACGCCCGCGAGGTGGCGTCGGAGACCTACGTGCGGGCGGCGGTGCTGCGCGGCGTCACCGAGCCGTCGCTGTCGCTGCGGCACATCCTGCCCAACGCGGCCCCGCCGGTGGTCACCGCGCTGGGCCTCCAGTTCGCCGGTCTGATCGGAGGCGTGGTGGTCGCGGAAACCCTGTTCGGCTTCCCGGGCATGGGCCAGTTGCTGGCCCAGTCGGCGGCCTCCCGGGACGCGCCGGTGGTCGAGGCGCTGGCCCTGATGATCGGCGCCCTGTTCGTGGTCGCGAACCTGGCCGCCGACGCGATCGTGGTCTACGTGACCCCTAAGCTCCGGGACGCCGTCCGATGAGCGAGCGAAGCGAGCGCAGGCAACACAGCGCCTGGCGCTCTTGTGCCGCCGACCGAAGGGAGGTGGCGGCATGAGCGCCGACGTCCTCAACACGGTCACCGCGGCGGACGTGTCACTGCCGAAGCAGCGCAGCCTGCGAGGGTTCCTGGCGATCCCGCAGGGTGGGTTCGGGGTCGGGTTGCTCCTGCTGCTCCTGGCGCTCGTCGTGGTCGGGCCGTTCATCGCGCCCGACTCGCCCAACGAGATCAGCGACCAGCCGATCCTCGGACCGTCGGCGCAGCACTGGCTCGGCACCGACTCCTACGGCCGCGACATCCTCAGCCGGGTGCTGCACGGCGGCGCGTCGGTGATCCTGCTGCCGCTGCTCGCGGTCTCCGCCGCGATGGTGGTGGCCACGCTGGTCGGCCTGGTCTCCGGCTACCTCGGCGGCAAGGTCGACTCGGTGGTCACCTGGGTCATCAACATCGCCCTGGCCATCCCGTCGTACCTGGCGGTGCTGGTCGTGGTCGCGGCGTTCGGCGGTGGCGGGGCGGTGGTGGTCACCGCCGTCGCGGTGGTCTACGCGCCCTACATCACCCGGGTCATCCGGTCGGCCACGCAGGCGATCGCGCCCCGCGAGTTCGTGCTGGCCGCCCGCGCCCGGGGCGAGTCGCTCGGCTGGATCCTGTTCCGCGAGATCACGCCGAACATCGGCCCGACGCTGCTCGTCGAGATCGCGCTGCGGTTCACGTACGCCATCATGTTCATCGCCTCGCTGAGCTTCCTCGGCCTCGGCGTCCAGCCGCCCAGCGCCAACTGGGGCGTGATGGTCGCGCAGAACCGGGCGCTGCTGCTGGTGTCCCCGGTCGGCGTGCTCGTGCCCGCGCTGCTGATCGGCGTGCTGGCGATCGCCGTCAACCTCATCGCCGACGCGCTCACGCAGTTCTTCGGCGACCGCATCCACGAACGGCTGATGGTATGACGACGACGCAGACCGCCCGCCGCGACGGCGACCTGGCCGCCGAGGGCCTGTCCGTCGGCTATCGCGGAAGGGCCGGGCTGACCCAGGTGCTGGCCGACGTCTCGGTCCAGCTCCACTCAGGACGGATTCTCGGGCTGGCCGGCGAGTCCGGCTCCGGCAAGAGCACCCTCGCGCTCTCGCTGCTCGGCTACCGGGTGTCCGGGCAGGAGATCCTGGCCGGACGGGTCGCTTTCGACGGCCGCGACCTCGACCGGGCGTCCGTCAAGGAGCTCCGCAAGGTGTGGGGCGCGCGCCTGGCCTACCTTCCTCAGGACACGGCGACCTCGCTCAACCCGGCCCTGACCATCCGCCGCCACTTCGTCGAGGGGCTGCGCCGGCACCGGGGCCTCGACAACGCCGCGGCCCTGGACCGCAGCGCGCAATGGCTGGCCCGGGTGGAGATCCCCGAGCCGGAGACCGCGCTGCACAAGTACCCGCACCAGTTCAGCGGCGGGCAGCAGCAGCGGATCGCCCTCGCGCTGGCGCTGTCGGTCGAGCCCGAGGTGCTGATCCTCGACGAGCCCACGACCGGGCTCGACGTGGTCACCCAGGCGCACGTGAACCGGCTCATCGTCACGCTGGCCCGGGACGCCGGCATCGCCGCGCTCTACGTGAGCCACAACCTGGCTCTGCTGGCCACGGTCTGCGACGAGCTGGCCATCATGTACGCCGGCCAGATCGTCGAGCAGGGCGTGGCCTCCCAGGTGTACGCCGCGCCGCGGCACCCGTACACGGCGGCGTTGATCGGTGCCGTGCCGACCATCGCGTCGGACCGCCCGCTGCACGGGATCCCCGGCATCCCGCGGCCGTCGGTGCCGGTGCACGCGTGCGGGTTCGCGGACCGGTGCCGGTTCCGCACGGACGCCTGTGACACCGACATCCCGCTGGTCGCGTTGGCCGAGGACCGCGCGGCCCGCTGCATCCGGCTGGCGGAGCTACCGGCGTTCGACCCGGGTGCCGAGCACGCACCGGCCACGGTCGCGGACCGCGCCGCCGTGCCGGCCCGGAACCTCGACGCGATCCTCACCGTCGACAACGTCGGCGTCGTGTTCGCCCGCCCCGGGTCCGGTGAGCCGTTCGTCGCCGTCGACGACGTCTCGGTGCGCGTGCCGGCCGGCCGCGCGCTGGGCATCGCGGGGGAGAGCGGCAGCGGCAAGTCCACGCTGCTGCGGTCGATCGCCGGGCTGGTGCGCCCGTCGTCCGGCTCGATCAGCTACCGCGGCGCGACGCTGGCCGGCACGGCGGGGGAGCGGCCGGTCGCGCTGCGCCGGGCCATCCAGATCGTGTTCCAGAACCCGGACGCCACACTCAATCCGCGCCACACGGTCTACCAGTCGCTGGAGCGGCCGCTCAAGCTGTTCCGGCCCGACATCGCCAGGCGCGAACGGCGCGACGCGGTGGCGGAGATGATGCGCCAGGTGCGGCTCGCGCCGGACCTGCTCGACCGCTACCCGCGCAACCTCTCTGGCGGGCAGCGGCAGCGGGTCGCGATCGGGCGGGCACTGCTGGCCGAGCCCGAGGTGCTGCTCTGCGACGAGGTCACGTCGGCGCTCGACGTGTCCGTGCAGGCCTCGATCCTGGAGCTGCTGGTGGGCCTCCAGGCCGAGCGCGACCTGACGGTGGTGTTCGTGACACACGACCTCGGTGTGCTGCGCGCGGTCGCCGACGAGGCGATCATCCTGCAGAACGGGGCGATCCGGGAGGCGGGGCCGACCACCCGGCTGCTGCGCGAGCCGAGCCACCCGTACACGAAGGAGCTCATCGCGGCCGTGCCCGACCCGGACCGGGCGGCCGAGTTCCTGGGTGGAGGGTCCTGACCGTGCATCCCGCCGCGCGGGCCGAGTTCGCGCCCCTCGACCGCACCTACCTCAACACCGCCGGCTACGGTCTGCCCACCGCGCGCACCGTAGCCGCCCTGACGGACGCGCTCGTCGCATGGCAGGAGGGTTCGGCCGACTGGGTGCGCGACTGGGACGCACCCGCCGAGCGCGCCCGGGCCGCCGCGGCCCCGCTGCTCGGCGCGCCCGTCGACGAGATCGCGCTGCTGCCCGCGGTGTCCGTCGGCGCGGGTGTCGTGCTCGGCTCGCTGAACGCGGGGGACGAGATCCTGGTGCCGGCGGGCGAGTTCGCCTCGGTGCTGCTGCCCGCGCTGGTCGTCGCGGAGGCCCGCGGCGTGCGGGTCCGGCAGGTGCCGTTCGACAGGCTCGCCGACGAGGTCCGGCCTTCGACGACCCTCGTGGCGACCAGCCACGTGCGGTCCGACGACGGGCGGGTGCAGGACCTCGCGGCGGTCGCGGCGGCGGCCCGGGCGGTGGGCGCGGCCGTGCTGGTCGACGCCACCCACGCGGCCGGCGTGCTGCCCGTCGACGCGGCGGCGCTCGGGCTCGACTACGTGCTCGTGGCCGCCTACAAGCATCTCCTCTGCCCGCGCGGTGTCGCGCTGATGCGGGTCGCGCGGGAGCGTTGGGAGCAGGTGCCGGCCCTGGTCGCGTCGTGGCGTTCGGCCGGCGACGCCTACGCGCACTACTACGGTCCGACGCTCGCCGCCCTCGCGCCGACGGCGGCCCGCTACGACGTGTCGCTCGCCTGGCACGCCTGGGTCGGCGCGGTGCCGGCGCTGGAGTTCCTGGCCGGCGTGGCGCCCGGCGAGCGGCGCGACTGGTGCGTGGGTCTCGCCGACGAGGCGGCCAAGCTGCTCGGCCTGCCGCCGACCGGCTCCTCGGTGCTGGCCGTGCCGGTCACCGCCGGTGGCCCGGAGGCCTTGCGGACCGCGAACATCGTGACCTCGGTGCCGCCCACCGGCGCCGCGGCCCTGATCCGGTTGTCCTTCCACCTCTACAACGATCTGTCCCAGGCCCGGCTCGTCGCCGACGTGCTGGCGCCGCACCTGGAAAGAGGGAGCACCCGATGAGCACGGTCGTGCAGCTCGAGTACGTCGGCGACCTGGCACCCTACGACGAGGAGGAGGCCGCGCTCGCCGAGGCCGGCGCCACGCTGAAGGTGGTGCGCGCGGCAGACGGCGACGCCCTCGTCGAGGCCGCCGTCGACGCCGAGGTGATCTGGGTCGAGTGGACGCCGCACCTCACCCGCGACGTGCTGGAGCGGCTGCCCAACCTCGGCCTCGCGATCCGCTGGGGCGTCGGCTACGAGCAGATCGACGTCGTCGCGGCCACGGAGCTCGGCATCGCCGTCGCCAACGCGCCCGCGTACTGCACCGAGGACGTCGCCGAGCACGCCCTCGCCATGCTGCTCGCCGTCTCCCGGCAGGTGGTCTACCGCGACCGCCAGGGCCAGCAGGGCCTGTGGCGGCACGGTCCCGCGCGGCAGAAGCGGCTGGCGGGCAGCACGGTCGGCGTCGTCGGCCTCGGCCGGATCGGCCGCCACGTGGCCCGGGTCGCGGCCGCGTTCGGCGCCACGGTCCTCGGCTACGACCCCGTCGTGCGGTCGAGCGACCCGGCAATCCGGCAGGTCGGCTTCGAGGAGCTGCTGGCGTCCTCCGACTTCGTCAGCGTCCACGTGCCGCTCACCGCCGAGACGCACCACCTGTTCGACGCGGACTCGCTGTCGCTGATGCGGCCGGACGCCGCGCTGGTCAACACCAGCCGGGGCGGGGTGGTCAGCCAGGCGGCGCTGGTGGAGGCGCTCGACGCCGGCCGGATCGGTGCGGCCGCGCTCGACGTCTTCGAGCAGGAGCCGTTGCCCGCCGAGAACCCGCTGCGGGGCCGTGACAACGTCATCCTGACTCCGCACGAGGCCGCCAACTCGCCTCAGTCCGGGCGGGATCTGCGCCGCGCGGTCTACGGCGCCACCGTGGAGTGGCTCCGCACCGGCTGGACCGACGCGATCGTCAACCCGCAGGTCCGTCCCCACGCCCGGGCGGCGCGCTGATGCCCCGCCGAGTGCTCGCCCAGGGCGGCGAGATCATCCTCCGGGAGGTGCCGGATCCCGAGGTCGGGCCGGGCGACGTGCTCGTGCGGCCCCGCTATTCGGTGATCAGCCCGGGCACCGAGCGCTCGATCGTGCGCGCCACCCGCACCAGCGTCGCGGAGGCGCACGAGTACCCCAACGCGTCGTACTCCTGGCGCACGGTCCGGTCCGGTGCCGTGCGGGGCCAGACCCGGCTGCCGGCGATGCCGCCCGACGACGCCGCCTCGCTGGGCTACAGCCTCGCCGGCACCGTCGTCGCGGTCGGTACGGACGTGCTCGACCTGCGACCCGGTGACCTGGTCGCGTGCAGTGGCAGCCAGTGCGCGTACCACTGCGAGCTCGTCGCCGTGCCCCGCAACCTGACCGTCCCGGTGCCGGCCGGCGTCGACCTGGCGGCGGCCGCGCACGTCACGCTCGGCGCCGTGTCGATCGAGGCCCTGCGGCGCACCGAGTGCCGGTTCGGCGAGACCGTGGCGACCTTCGGCAGCGGCATGCTCGGCCTGCTGATCGCCCAGCTCGCTGCGTCGGCGGGCGTCTACGTGGTCGCCCTCGACACGAACCCGGCCCGGCTCGAGCTGGCCAGTGCGCTCGGCGCCGTCGCGACGCTGACCGACACCTCGTCGGAGGCACTTTCCCGGGTACGTGCGCTGACCGGCGGGTTCGGCGTCGACGCCGTGATCGTGGCCGCCGCCGACCCGGGCAGCACGCTGGTGAACTTCGCGTTCGACCTGCTGCGGCCCGGCGGGCGGGTGGTCGCGCTCGGCGACTTCGGGATGGACCTCGACCGGGCACGGTTCTTCGGCGCGCAGGCGACGTTCGTGCCGTCTATCGCGTACGGGCCGGGCCGCTACGACCCGGTCTACGAGGAGAACAACGTCGACCTGCCGATCAGCGTCGTGCGCTGGACCGAAAACCGCAACATGGGCCACTTCGTGCGCCTGCTCGCCGAGGGGCGCATCGACCTCGACGTGATGAAGGCGGTCCGGGTGCCGTTCGCGGAGGCGCCCACGGCCTACCGGGCGCTGTTCGGCGACGACTCGCCGCTGACCGCGGTGCTCGACTTCGGTGACTGACCTACGCTGGCTCGCCGACCCGCGGCCGTCACCCGACGGAACGCGGGTCGCGTACGTCGAGCGCTCCCTCGACCCGGACGCGGACGCGGTGGTGTCGCGCGTCGGCGTGGTGCCGGCCGGTGGCGGACCGACGGTCTGGCTCGGTGCGGGCACGGCGCCGCGCTGGTCGCCGGACGGCCGCCGGCTCGCGGTGTCCCGCGGCGATGGGCTCTGGCTGGTCGACCCCGCGACAGGCGAAGGCCGGGAGCTGGCCCGGCAGGGCGGCGGAGAGGTCACGGAAGCGGCCTGGTCTCCGGACGGGCAGCTTCTGGCGATCGCCCGCTCCGCGCTCGTCGACGCGCTCGACGGGATCCGGGTCGACGGGCTGCCCGGCCTCTACCGCCGCCATCGGCGCGTCCAGGTCGTCGACGTGTACGGCCGTCCGCGATGGACGTTGCCGGGCGACGCGCACTCTCCACAGTGGTCCGGTGAGCGGATCGGCTTCCTGACGGACCGGTTCGGCGGCCGGGAGGACCTGTGCGTCGCGACCGGGCCGGACCGGATCGTCCGGGTCACCGACGGCGCCGGTCCCGTCCGCGGCTTCGCGTGGAGTCCCGACGGCGCCCGGCTCGCGTACCTCGGCCATCGGCACGGCGACGCCGCCGACGTCAACCTGCGGCTGTTCCTGACCGACCCGGGCATGGAGCTGACGGCGGACTGGACCTACGGCCTCGGCAACCCGGTCCGCGGCGACGACCCGCGCGGCACCGGCGCCGCTCCCGTGGTCTGGTCGGCGGCCAGCGATCGGATCTACACCGAGGTCTCGGTCGGCGGGCGCGGCCCCCTCGCCTGGTTCGCACCCTCCTCCGGGCGCGGCGGCCGGGTCTTCGACGGCCCGCACACGTGCCTGTCGCCGGCCGTGGGCGGCGGCCGCGTCACGTTCGTCCGCAGCGACGCGCTCAACCCCGGCGACGTCCACGTGGCCGACGAGCCGACGGGCCGATCGCGGGCGCTGACCGAGGCCAACCCGTCCGCGGTGGCCGCGGCGGCACCGATGACCCCGGTCGCCGTGGAGGGTGTCGACGCGTGGCTGACCGCCCACGACGGCGACCGCCGGCCGCTGCTGGTCAACGTGCACGGCGGACCGCACGGCGCCGTCGGCTGGCGGCACACGGCCGAGGTGCAGCGGTTGGCCGCGCGCGGCTATGCCGTGCTCACGCTCAACCCCCGGGGCAGCCAGGGCTACGGCGAGGCGTTCGCGACCGCGATCCGCGGCGACTGGGGCGGCGCCGACTGGCAGGACGTCACGGCCGTGGTGAACGCGGCGGCGGCGCTGCCCGGCGTCGACCGGGAGCGGATGGCGATCTGGGGCGTCAGTTACGGCGGGTTCATGGCGCAGTGGGCGATCGCGCACACGAGCCGCTTCGCCTGCGCGGTCAGCGAGAACGGCATCAGCGACTTCGTGGCCGCCTGGCGCTCGCCCTTCTGGGACCTGCCGATGGGCGGCGCGCCGTGGACCTCACCGCGCTATGTGGACCGGTCGCCGCTCATGAAGGCCGACCGGATCCGCACACCGTTGCTGCTGGTGCACGCCGAACACGACCAGGTCTGCCCGGTCGCCCAGAGCGAGCAGCTGCACGCGGCGCTGCGCGCGCTCGGCCGCGACGTCGAGCTGGTCCGGATCCCGGGCGAGGGCCACCTGATGAACCTGCACGGCCGCCCCTCGCACCGGGCGCGCCGGGCGGCGGCGGTCGACGCGTTCCTCGACCGCCACCTGAAGCCCCAGGCTCAGACGAACACGTGAGCGGCGGCCACGCACCGCTGGCGGATCGCACCGATCCGCTCGATCGTGCTGACCACCTCGTCGCCGGGGCGCAGGAAGACCGGTGGCGTGCGTCCGGAGCCGACGCCTTCGGGCGTGCCCGTGAAGATGAGGTCTCCCGGCAGCAGCGGGCAGACGGCCGAGAGGCGCGAGACGAGGCCCGGCACCGAGACGATCATGTCGCGGGTGCGGCCCGACTGCATCAGCGCGCCGTTGACGGTGCACTCCAGCAGGAGGTCGTCGACGTCGTCGAACTCGTCGGGGGTGACCAGCCACGGGCCGGTCGGGCCGAAGCCAGGGAACGACTTGCCGAGGCTGAACTGCGGCGTCTGCCCGAGGGTCTGCACCCGCCGTTCCGAATAGTCCTGCCCCACGGTGAGCCCGGCGATGTAGGACCAGGCGTCGTCGACCGCGACGTTGCTGGCGCGCCGGCCGACGACCGCGACGAGCTCGACCTCCCAGTCGACGGTGTCGCCCGGGATCGGGAGCTCGCCCTGCGGGCCGGTGATGCAGGTCGGGAACTTGGTGAACGTGATCGGCACGTCCGGGACGTCGTAGCCGGCTTCGAGCGCGTGCGCGCCGTAGTTGAGGCCGATCGCGAACACCTGCGCCGGCCGGGGCGACGGAGCGCCGAGGGCGTCCTCGTCGATCGGCGTGGCTCCCGCGGTGTCGAGCCCGTCGGCCCACGCCGTGAACTCGGCCCAGCGCGCGTAGACCGCGGCGGGATCCGCGGAGAAGTGTCCGGCGCTCGCGCGCTCGACGTCGATGCCGCCGAGGGGCGTGAGGACGGTCAACCGGCCGGCGACGTTGGCAATCCGCATGTGCCGCTCCTTGCTTCCCGGGCCGGCCACCCGGCCCGCTTCAGCATCAGGCCCGAGTGTTCGACTCGTCAATAGAGTTTCGAAATTGAGCGACTCTTTCCTTGAGCACGCCGGAGAGCGAAAGCTAGGCTGTCGCTCGAACTCGTTCCACAGGGGAGGCATCCGATGGCCACCGACTCACCGCAGGAGGCAGCCGGCCGGGCGCGCGCGGTCCTCGCCGGCCTCGACGGGCTGATGCCCGAGGTCGACGCCCTCTACCAGGACCTGCACACGCACCCCGAGCTGTCCGGTGCCGAGGTCCGCACGGCCGGCGTCATCGCCTCGCGTTACGCGGCGGCGGGGCTCGAGGTGACGGCCGGCGTCGGCGGTCTCGGCGTCGTCGGCGTGCTGGCCAACGGCCCGGGGCCGGTCGTCGCGGTCCGCGCCGACTTCGACGCCCTGCCGATCGTCGAGGACACCGGGCTGCCGTACGCGAGCACCGCAACCGGGGTCATGCACGCCTGCGGCCACGACCTTCACACCGCGAGCCTGGTCGGCGCCGCGCGGCTGCTCGCCGAGCACCGCGACCGGTGGCGCGGCACGCTGCTGCTGATCGCGCAGCCCGCCGAGGAGACCATGCAGGGTGCCAAGGCGATGCTGGGCGACGGGCTCTACGACCGCTTCCCGCGGCCCGACGTGGTGCTGGCCCAGCACTGCGCGGTCACCCGCACCGGCATGGTGCACCACAAGGCGGGGATCGCGTACTCGGCGTGCCGGAACTTCCGGATCACCATCCACGGGCGCGGCGCGCACGGTGCCGCGCCGCACTGGTCGGTCGACCCGGTGCTGCTGGCCGCGCAGACGATCGTGTTGTTGCAGGGCATCGTGGCCCGCGAGGTCGATCCTGACGAGATGACCGTGCTGACCGTGGGTTCGGTGCACGCCGGAACCCGGCCCAACATCATCCCGCCCGAGGCGGTGCTCGAGGTGACGCTGCGCGCGACCAGCGAGCGCGTCATCGAGGTGCTCCAGGCCGCCATGGAGCGGGTCGTCAACGGGGTGGCGGCGACCGGCCGCTCACCCCGGCCGCCCGAGATCGAGCTGTGCGAGCACACGATCGCGGTGGACAACGACGCGGAGGTGACGGCCCGCGTCCGCGCCGTGCACGCCGAGCTGTTCGGGGAGGACGACGTCATCGACCTGCCCGAGGCCAACAAGGGCAGCGAGGACTTCGCCTACCTCGGGCGCGGCATCCCGGCCACCATGTGGTTCTACGGCAGCACGGCGGCGGCGCTGTGGGATGCCGAGACCGGCGAGTTGCGCGAGCGGATGGCGAAGATGCCGGGCCAGCACACGCCGTTCTACGCCCCGGACCGACTGCCCACCCTGCGCCGTGGGGTCGAGACCCTGGTCGGCGCCGCGCTGGCGTACCTGCCGGGGCGGCCGGCATGAGCGCTTCGCTTCGGGAGATCGAGCGGCGGGTCCTCTGGCTCGCCGTGCGGATGGTGGACGCCGCCAACCGCGAGCGCGACACCGGCGACGGCGTGAAGGTCGGCGGCCACCAGGCGTCGTCGGCGTCGCTGGTGTCGGTGCTCACCGCGCTCTACTTCGCGCACCTGCGGGCCGGCGACCGGGTCTCGGTCAAACCGCACGCGGCGCCGGTGTTCCACGCGATCGCCTATCTCCTCGGGAACCTGGACCGGTCCTACCTGACCCAGCTGCGGGCCAAGGGCGGCCTGCAGGCGTACCCGTCGCGCACCAAGGATCCCGACGGCGTGGACTTCTCCACCGGGTCGGTCGGGCTGGGTGCGGCCGCGCCGCTGTTCGCCGCCGCGACCCGGCGCTACGTGGACGCGCACTTCGGCCCGCGCTCGCCGAGCAGGTTCGTCGCCGTCCTCGGTGACGCGGAGCTCGACGAGGGCAGCGTCTGGGAGGCTGTCGCCGACCCCGCGACGGCCGGCCTCGGCAACGTCATGTGGGTGGTCGACCTCAACCGGCAGTCGCTCGACCGGGTCGTGCCGGGCATCCGGGTGGCGCAGTGGGCCGGACAGTTCGCCGCGGCCGGCTGGCACGTGGTCGAGGTCAAGTACGGGTCGAAGCTGCGCGCGGCGTTCGAGGGCGGGCCGGAGCTACGGGAGTGGCTCGACCAGATGCCCAACGAGCACTACCAGTCGCTGTTCGGGCTGACCGGTGAGCCGCTGCGCAAGCAGTTCCTCGACGGGGCGCCGGCGCCGGTGGTGGCGGCGATCGCCGACGTTCCGGACGACGAGCTGGCCGCGCTGCTCCAGGACCTCGGCGGCCACGACGTCGACGCGCTCCTGGCCGCCTTCGCCGAGTGCGACCGGGTGACGGACCGGCCGAGCGTCGTGTTCGCGTACACGGTGAAGGGTTGGCACCTGCCGGCCGCCGGCCATCCGCGGAACCACTCGGCGCTGCTGACCGGCGAGCAGATCGACACGCTGCGGGCCGTGAGCGGGCTGACGGAGTCGACCGAGTGGGACCGGCTCGACCCCGCGACACCCGCCGGCGCACTGGTCGCGGAGCGGCAGGCCGCGCTCGCCCGGCCGGTGCCGCCGGCGCCGAAGCGGCCGGTCGTGCCCGCGCGGTCCGGCGTGCGGGTCGGCGCGCGAGCGTCCACCCAGGAGACCTTCGGCCGGGTGCTCACCGACCTCGCGCGGGACCCGGCGGTGGCGCCCTTCCTGGTGACCACCGCACCCGACGTGGCCACGTCGACCAACCTCGCCGGCTTCATCAACCGCACGGGCATCTTCGCGCCGGACGCGCGCACGACGTGGTCCACCGACCCGGTGCTGCGCTGGGTCGAGGGGCCGCAGGGGCAGCACATCGAGCTCGGCATCTCCGAGATGAACCTGTTCATGCTGCTCGGCCAGCTGGGCCTGGCCGGGGACCTGTCGGGCCAGCCGCTGCTGCCCGTCGGCACGGTCTACGACCCGTTCGTGCTGCGCGGGCTGGACGCGTTCATCTACGCGACCTACAGCGGTGCCAGCTTCGTCGTCGCCGGCACGCCGTCGGGCGTCACGCTGGCGCCGGAGGGCGGTGCGCACCAGTCGACGCTGACCGCCTCGGTCGGGCTGGAGCTGCCGGGCGTGACGTTCGCGGAGCCGGCGTACGGCGCCGCGCTCGACTGGCAGCTCTGCCCCGCACTGGGCGAGGTCGCGGCCGGCCGCGGTGCCTTCTACTTCAGGCTCACCACCCGCCCGATCGACCAGGCACCGTTCGAGGCCGCCCGGGCGCGGCTGGGCGACGTGGTGCTGCGGCGACAGGTGCTGGCCGGTGCCTACCGGCTGCGTGACGCCGGCGGGCCGGCCGCGGTCCAGCTCGCCGCCAGTGGCGCCGTGCTGCCCGAGGTGCTCGCGGCCGCCGACGAGCTGGCCGAGGAAGGGGTCGCCACCCACGTCGTCGACGTGACCTCGTTGGACCGGCTCTACGCGGACTGGCAGGCCGCGGTGCGGTCGGGCATCCGGTCGGCGCGGGTGCCCGACCTGCCCGGCGCGCTGCGCACCGCGTTCGCGCCCGGCGTGCCGCTGGTCACGGTGCACGACGCGGCCTCGCACGCGATGGCCTGGCTGGGCTCGGCTCTCGGCGTGCCGTGCGTGCCGCTCGGAGTCGACGGGTTCGGGCAGTCCGGCAGCGTCGCCGACCTCTATGCGCTGCACGACCTCTCGCCGGGCGCGATCGTGAACGCCGCGCTGTCGGCGGTGGCGCTGCGTGGCTGAGCTGCTGCTGGCCGGCGGCACCGTCGCCGACGGTCGCGGTGGCCCGCCGGTTGCCGCGGACGTGACCGTCGAGGACGGCCGGATCGCCGCGGTCGGCGCGCCGGGGACGCTGAACGGGCGGCGGACGCTCGACGTCTCCGGCAAGGTGGTCAGCGCGGGATTCGTCGACATCCACTCGCACGCGGACTTCACGCTCGCGGTGGACGGCCGCGCGCAGACCGGGCGACGCTGTCGGATCTGGGCCAAGGTGTTCGTAGCACTGACGAACGCCTACCGAGGAGAACATCGTGAGCGCTACGTACACCTTCGACGTCTTTTCCAGCCTTGACGGCTACGGGGCCGCCGGCGGCGACTGGGGCGGCTACTGGGGCAAGCAGGGTCCCGAGCTGCTCGAGCACCGCCTGGCCTTGTACGGCGAGGACCAGCGGATGGTGTTCGGCGCCAACACGTACCGGATCTTCGCGCGGCTGCTGGCCGAGAGCACCGAGGACTCCGAGGTCCGCGACCCGTGGGTGACCCGGATGCGGCACCTCCCGACGACGGTGGTCTCGAGCACCCTGCGGGACCAGCTCGACTGGCCAGACGCGACCGTGGTCAGCGGTGACGCCGTCGACGTCGTCGCCCGGCTCAAGGAGGTGTCGCCGGTGCCGCTGCGCTCGCACGGCAGCCTGTCGCTGAACCGGGCGTTGATGGCCGCCGGCCTGGTCGACCGGGTCCAGGTGACGCTGTTCCCGGTGATCACCGGTCAGACGGGGATGGACGCGATCTTCCAGGGTGCGGCCGACTTCGACCTCGAGCTGATCGAGACCCGCACCCTCGACGGTCGGATCCAGGAGCTGACCTACCGGCCCACACTTCACGCCTGAGGCCCGGCACCACGCCGCACGGTGTAGCGGATGACCAGTCACCGGCCGGGTTGGGCGGTGCTGCCTCGGACCACCAGGTGGGTGGCCAGCTCCATCCGGGTCGACTCCAGGCGTTCGCCGTTGAGGATGCGGAGCAGCGTGCGGGCCGCGGCCACGCCCATCTCGTGCAGGGGCTGCCGCACCGTGGTCATCGGGGGAGCGGTCCATTCCGCGAAGTTCAGGTCGTCGAAGCCGACCACGCTGATGTCACCGGGGATCGTCCGGCCCGCCCGGCGCACCGCCTCGTAGACGCCTGTCGCCTGCTGGTCACTGCCCGCGAAGATGGCCGTCGGCGGCTCGGTCAGGGCCAGCAGCGCCTCGGCGCCGCGCAGGCCGCCCTCGTGCATGAAGTTGCCGTAGCGGACCAGTTGCCGGTCGGCGGGCAGGCCGGCCGTCTCCAGCGCCGCCCGGTAGCCCGCGATCCGGGCGCGGGTGCACTGGAGGCGCTCCGGACCGCCGATCGCGGCTATCCGGCGGTGACCCAGGCTGATCAGGTGCTCGGCGGCCGCGTACCCGCCGGCGAAGTTCGTGGCTCCGATCGACGCCACCTCCGGTGGTGGCTGGCTGACGCCGTCGACGACGACGA
The DNA here is from genome assembly GCF_040676915.1 of Asanoa sp. NPDC049475. Lineage (NCBI taxonomy): Bacteria > Bacillati > Actinomycetota > Actinomycetes > Micromonosporales > Micromonosporaceae > Asanoa > Asanoa sp. NPDC049475. The sequence continues at coordinate 609,614 of NZ_JBFAPY010000002.1, forward strand.
TCGGGAGGCCGCGCCGGTCCAGGTCCGCCTGTTGCCGGCCGGTGAGCTCCGAGAGCACCAGGATCGCGCCCTGGGAGCCGCGGGCCAGGGCCGAGTCGACCCAGCGGCGGGTCAGGGACTGCCGGTTGTGCACGGTGGAGACGACCAGGGCATGGCCGGCGGCTTCCAGGACCTCCTCGACGCCCGAAAGTATTTCGAGGCCCCAGACGCTGTCGAGGTCGTTGATGACCAGGTCGACGAGGTCGCTGCCGCGCCCGGCCCGGCGCACGGCGCGCGGGCGCCGGTAGCCCCGTTCCGTGAGCAGGCGCTCGACGCGGCTGCGGGTGGCCGCCGAGACGTCGGTGTGGCCGTTGAGCACTTTGGACACCGTGGAGATCGCGACATTGGCCTCCTTGGCGATCTCCGCCATGGTGGGCCGGCCGGTGGCTGCCATAAGTTTCGAAAACCTTCGATCCAAGGGCTGTGTCGGCACCGTACACCCCTGGTCGGCAAAGCGAAACAACTCTCGAAACTCAGGAGTTCACGACCGGTTCGGGCGGCGGTGGCTCCGCCGCGGCCAGCGTCCGCAGGGCCGCCGTGAGGAATCCGACCAGGACGGCCAGCACGAGCCCGAACGCCGTCCAGCGGAACACCGGGTCGCCGCCGTGGTAGAGCGCCACGGCCCCACCCACCAGGCCGCCGAGCGCGAACACCACCCCGGCGAAGCCGAGCAGCACCAGGAGCGACCGGTTCCGCAGCCGGGTGGCGACCCGCGCCGGGTCCTCGCGCAGCGCGCTCCAGAGGCTGGACCGCAGCGGACCGGTGCAGGAACGCGCCAGGCGGTTGAAGAACGACAGCGCAGCGGGGCGGTCCTCGGCCACCACCGCCTCTAGGGTGTGCTGCCAGGTGGCCCGGGCCGGGTCGACCGAGGCGAGACGGCCGTGTGTGAGCAGCCGGGTCACCGACCGGGCCACCCCGGTCGCGGTCGCCCGGCCGGCGTCGGTGCGCAGGAACGCCCTGGCCCGCTCCCGGGTGTCGCCCGTGACGTGCTGGTAGGCCGTGGCCAGCCGGGCCACCAGGGCGGCACCGTCGGCGGCTCCGGCCCGGCCCGCCTCGTCGTCCAGTAAGGACATCTGGACCTGCGCGACCCGCCGCGCGACCTCTGCCTCGGGCTGGCCGTGCAGCACGAGCCGGACCAGGTGGGCCGCGGCGTCCAGCCGGCCCCACAGCCAGTCGTGAGCCCGCCCGCTCTCGGTGGCGACCACTCCGGACAGCTTGCGCCCACCGGCGTCGCGGTAGTCGCCGAGACCGACCAGCGGGCTGTCCACGTCCGGACTGATCCGCACGAGGTCGAACGGCGGCGTGTGCGGCCGCGCCGACGGCGCCGCGAAGGCCCGCGCCAGCACCTCGGCCGCCAGCGCCCGCTCGACGACCACCGGCGCGGGTGTGCCGACCGACTCCGCGTAAGCGGCGGTCGCCGCGCGCAGCACGACCAGCAGGTGCTCCCGTACCCGCTGCTCGACGATCACCGCGTCGACCAGGGTGGCGAGGTCCTCGTCCGACGCCTCAGGGCCGATCCCCGCGGCGGCGGCCCGGGACCGGGTCGCGCGGCGCACCGCGTCGTCGATCGCCAGGATCTTCGTCAGTGCCGCACTCAGGCTCAGTGCCAACTGCCGCGGTGCGGCGCACTCCGGCGCCGACTTGTCGCCGTCGAGGTGTCGCCGCACCTCGCGCAACAGGGTCGTGACGACCTGCCGGGCGGCCGGCATTCCCCACGTCCACAAGGGACCGTCGAGCGCCTGGTCCAGCCGCGCGCCGACCGGGGGCACCCACAGCGCTTCGAGACCGACGACGTCGACCCGCTCCTGGCGGCCCAAGTCGGTGGCGAGCAGGCGGCGAGCCTGCCAGATCCCGTCGACGGTACGCGTCCGCCGGTACTCCTCGACCAGCCCGGTGGCGGTGGCCTGCAGGCCGTCGTCGGGCAGCCGGTCGAACAGCCGGTCGACGGGCGACTCCGCTGCGGCCGCGAGGCGGTCATCGAGGGCGTCGACGTCGCCGCGGAAGCGGGACAGACCGAGCGAGCTGGAGACGGCCGAACGCAGCGGAGAGCGCGGCCCGACATGGGCGAGGACACGCCGGTACGGCCCGTTGACCGTGCGCTGACCCATCTCCTCGACCACCGGCGCGCTGTCCGGCGCGCCGCTGTCCACGAGGAACCCCGGCAGGTCGTGCGGTTGTCGCGCGTCCGGGTGCACGCGCAGGGCCAGCAGCGGCTCCTCGCTGACCGGCTCGAAGGCGCCCGGCAGGCCCGCCGCCGCCCGCGCCGCGGTGACCAGGGCCTCGTCCGCGGTGAAGTCGTTGCGAACCGTCGGGTGCGGACCGACCTCCGGGTCGTGCACCTGCCGCTGGGGGTCGGCGACGAACCGGTAGAGCCGGCGGTGGTCCGGGTAGCTTCCGCCGGTGGCCGTCGCCCCCACGAACAGGGTGACCGGTTCGCGGGGCACGCCGCCGCGTTGCGCGACGCGCTGTGCCCGGGGGCGGACGGCGGAACGGATCAGCCTCGTGAGGTACGCGCCGTCGAGCAGGCTCCGCGGTCTCTCGGCGGTGTCGTCGAGCAGTTTGCCGGTGGCCAGCACGGCGTCCCGCACCCACAGGTCGCGCAGCTCGGTCGGCAGCGGCTCGCCGGCGGCGACGGCGCACGCGAGCAGGGTGCCGTTGAGGCCGCCGGCGCGCGTACCCGCGATGATGTCGACCGTGACCGTGGTGTCGGCGTCCCGGCACAGGTCGCGCCACGGTCCTTCGGCGCGGCGGAGCCGGTCGATCTCGTGGGTGACGCCGCCCAGCCAGACGGCGTGGCTCACGCCCCCGTCGAGGACCAGCGCCAGGCGCAGCTCGGTGTTCGTCGACATCGCTCGCTCCTGCTCGGTGCCCGTGCCGGAAATCCGGGCATACCTCGCAAAAGTTTTGCATGACCGGCGGGTGCCGGTGGCGGGTTCAGCCGAGCAGCTCGTCCGGATAGCACCAGCGCCACGACTCGCCGACCTCGGCCGACTGGATCACCGGATGGCCGGTCGCGTGCGAGTGCTTCGTGGCGTGGCGCGGCACGGACGAGTCGCAGCAGCCCACGTGCCCGCAGGTCAGGCAGACCCGCAGGTGCACCACCGGCTCGTCCGTCGGCAGGTGGTCCTCGCAGGTGGTCGGACGGCCGACGTCACGGGCCGGCGCCTCGCCCAGGTGCTCGCAGAGCTCCGGCTGGTAGACCGGCAGCTGTCCGGACCGCGCGAGCTGCCGGAACAGGCGCAACGGCTTGTCGTGGCGTTCGTCGTCCGGATCTCCACGGTGGCGCCTCAGCACGATGTCGCTCCCACAAGGTCAACGTAGCGCGCCGTCATTCGGCGTGCTGGGCCAACTCGGTGGCGGCGCGCTCGAGTCGCGCCGCGAACGTGGCGGGATCGACGAGGTGCGCCACCAGCAGCACGCCGTGCCGGGCGGAGACGTCGGCCGGCAGCGGCGGTTCGTCCGGGTCGGGTTCGTGCACGCCGAGCGCCCCGGCGAGCAGCAGCAGGACGACCTGCGGGTCGACCGCGGCCTGCCATTCCCGGGCTCCGGTCACCACCGCGGTCAGCGTGTCCTGCACGTCGGAGCTGTCCAGCCCGTCGGGATGGCCTTCTTCGAGCGCGTGCCGCGTGACGGTGCCGAGCAGCAGGCCCACCTGCGCCGGGTCTCCGGCGGCCAGCCGGGCGATGGCGGACTCGAACGCCTCCGCGTCGCGCGCCCCGGCCGCCAGCACCGCGTCGTCAGCGGCGTCCGCGATCGGTCGCGCCACCGCCGGCACCGCGTTCCACTGTCGTCTCACCCCCGAACCCTAACGGTCAGGCCGGAGCGAAGATCACGGACACGTTCTGGCCGCCGAAGCCGAAGGAGTTGCTCAGCACCGGACCCGGGCGGACCGTGCGCGTCCCGCCGGTCACGACGTCGAGGGCGACCTCGGCGTCCTTGGTCTCCAGGTTGAGCGTGCGCGGGATCACGCCCTCGACCGCCGAGAGCAGCGCGACGATGCCCTCGACCGCGCCGGCCGCGCCGACCAGGTGGCCGATGCTCGACTTCGGCGCGGTCAGCACCGCGTCGGGGCCGAGCGCCGCCGAGACGGCGGCCGACTCGCCGATGTCGCCGACGACGGTGGACGTGGCGTGGCAGTTGACGTGGACGATGTCGGCGGGCTCGAGGCCGGCGTCGGCCAGCGCCCTGCGGATCGCCCGGATCTGGCCCGCGCCCGTCGGGTCCGGCCCGGTGATGTGGAAGCCGTCGGCGGTGACGCCAAAGCCGGCCAGCCGGCCCAGCACGCGGGCGCCGCGCGCGGCCGCGAAGTCGGCGCGCTCGAGGATCATCGCGCCGGCACCCTCGCCGAGCACGAAGCCGTCGCGGCCCGTGTCGAACGGCCGCGACGCGGCGGCGGGGTCGTCGTTGCGCCGGCTCAGCGTGCGGGCCTGCGCGAAGCCCGCGATGGTCAGCGGTTTGATGGCCGCCTCGGTGCCGCCGGCGATGACCACGTCGGCCTCGCCGTCGCGGATCAGCCGGGCGCCCATCGCCAGCGCCTCGGCACCGGACGCGCACGCCGACACCGGTGTGTAGACGCCGGCACGGGCGCCGTACTCGATGCTGATCCAGGCCGCCGGGCCGTTGGGCATCAGCATCGGGATGGTCAGCGGCGAGACCTTGCCCGGCCCGCGCTCCTCGATGAGGTCGTCCTGGTCGAGCAGGGTGGTGACGCCGCCGATGCCCGTGCCCATCGCCACGGCCAGCCGCTCGGGCTCGACCTCGGGCGTGCCGGCCGCGACCCAGGCCTCGCGCGCGGCGACGAACGCCGCCTGCTCGGCGCGGTCCATGCGGCGGGCCTGCACGCGGGTCAGCGCGTCGGCGGGGGAGACCGGCATCGGCGCGCCGATCTTCGTCGGCAGGTCGTCGGCGAAGGCGAACCCGTCGACCAGGTCGTCGATCCGGCGGACGCCGGAGCGGCCGGCGAGCATGCCCTGCCACAGGGCGTCGACGTCGCCGCCGAGCGGGGTCGTCGCGCCGAGCCCGGTGACGACGACATCGACTGGAGAGGTGGACATGCGTTAGTTGTATCGCATACAACTAAGGGGTGTCCACCGCCGTGCCGCCCAGGGTCCGCGGGCGACGCACCCGTGCGCTGATCCTCGACCGGGCCGTCGACCTGTTCGCCGAACGCGGGTTCGACCAGGTCAACGTCGCGCAGATCGCGGCGGCGGCGGGTGCGCACCCCAACCAGATCACCTACTACTTCGGCTCGAAGGACGCCCTGTTCGTTCACGCGGCGTTCCTCATGTTGTTGCGCGACGCGGCCCGGCTGGAGCCGATCGGCCGCCGCCAGCGCACCCCGGCCGCCTTCCGCGCCGCGTTGTCCCGCACCGCCCTCGCGCTGCCCTCCCTGCCGGCGGTGGTCGAGGCGATGTCGATCACGCGCCGCCGCCCGGAGTTGCGGACGCTGGCCGAGCAGAACCTGACGGTCCTGTTCCGCCAGGCCGAGCACTACCTGACCGCGATCCTGAACCGGCGCGGGTGGTCGATCGACCGCGGCCCGGAGGTCGAGGCCCGCACGTTCTGGAGCGCGGTGCTCGGCGCCCGCCTGATCGCCGAGTCCGGCTACCCGGGCACCTCGGCCGACGTCGACGTGGCGGGCGTCCTGACGGTGCACGACTGACAGCACGGACCCGGCGGGCCAGGTGGCCGCGCCGGGTCCGGAGGGGATTACGCGCCGCGGGGGCGGTTGTACAGAGCCCGCGACCAGAAGAAGCCGACCGCCGCGAGCACCACGCACCAGCCGATCGCCCACCAGACGCTGGTGCCGATGCCCGAGCCCATCAGGAGGCCGCGCAAGGTCTCGATGATCGGCGTGTACGGCTGGTGCTCGGCGAACCAGGCGACTCCGGCGGGCATCGAGTCGGTCGGTAGGAAGGCGCTGGAGATCAGCGGCAGGAACTGCAGGATCAGGGTGAGGCTGTTGGCGCCCGCCACCGTCTTGGTGGCCAGCCCGAACGCGACCGCCATCCAGGTCAGCGCGAACGTCAGCATCGCGAAGACCCCGAACGCCGCCACGTATTCGACCGGCGTCGCCGACGGGCGGAAGCCCAGGGCGACGGCGACCAGGACGACCAGGACACCGCTGATCAGCGTACGGACGAGGCTGCCGATCACCTGGCCGGTGAGCACCGACATGCGGGCGATCGACATCGTCCGCAGCCGGGCGATGAAGCCTTCGAGCATGTCCTGGTTGATTTTGATGGCCGTCGCCGCCGTGCCGGTGCCGGCGGCCATCAGGATGACGCCCGGCGCCACGTAGTCGATGTAGCGGCCGGCGCCCGCCGGCAGGAAGTCGGCGCCGAGCGCGTTGCCGAAGACGCCGACGAACAGCAGCAGGAAAAGCACCGCCGTGCCGATGCCGCTGACGGTCATCACCGGGTAGCGCAGGGCGTGCTTGAGGTCCCGGCGGAACATCGTCACCGAGTCGATCACCGTGGCGGTCATCGGACACCGTCCTTCGTGTACGCGGCGGGGGCTTTGGCAGTGAGGGCGAGGAAGACGTCGTCGAGGTCGGGGGTGTGCACCGAGAGGCCGTCCGGCTCGACGCGTTCGTGGGCCAGTCGGTCGAGGAGGGTACGCAGCGTCGTCACCCCACCGTCGCCGGGCACGTCGAGGGTGAGCGCGTCGTCATCCCGCGTGCCGTCGGCGAACCGGCGGGCGGCGTGGTCGAGCCGGGCCGGATCGCTGAACTGGAGCCGCACGTGGCCGCCTGGCACCAGCCGCTTGAGCTCGGCCGGCGTGCCCTCGGCCACCAGCAGCCCGCCGTTGAGCACGGCGATCCGGTCGGCGAGCTGGTCGGCCTCGTCGAGGTACTGCGTCGTCAGGAAGATCGTGGTGCCGGCGGCGACCAGCTCCCGGACGCTCCGCCACATGGTGTGCCGGCTGCGCGGGTCGAGCCCGGTGGTCGGCTCGTCGAGGAAGATGATCCGGGGCCGGCCGACCAGCGTCATGGCCAGGTCGAGCCGGCGCCGCATGCCGCCGGAGTACGTGACCGCGGTCCGGCCGGCCGCGTCGACCAGGTCGAAGCGCTCGAGGAGCTCGGCCACGCGTTCCCGGCCGGCGCGCCGGCCCAGGTGCAGCAGGTCGGCCATCAGCTGGAGGTTCTCGGTGCCGGTCAACATGTTGTCGACGGCGGAGAACTGGCCGGTGACACCGATCGAGCGGCGTACGCCCTCGGGGTCGGTGGCCAGGTCGTGCCCGGCGACGGTGACGGTGCCGGCGTCGGGCGCCTGCAGGGTGGTCAGGATCTCGACGGTGGTGGTCTTGCCGGCACCGTTCGGGCCGAGGAGGGAGTAGACGGTTCCCTCGGCCACACGCAGGTCGATGCCGTCGAGCACGGTGTGCTTGCCGTACGCCTTGCGCAGGCCGGACACCTCGATCGCGCTCATGGTGTGTTCCTTCCTTTGGTACCAGGGCAGCATTGGTAGCCATGGCAGCATCGCTGCCGCGGCTCGGTGGGTGGTGAAGCGGGCGGCGGTCAGGCCCGGTGGATCACGATGTCTCCGAAGTACGTGCGGGCGCGCACCTCGACGGTCTCCTCGCCCTCGGCGGGTCCGGCCGAGCCGTCCAGCGTGTTGCGCACGGCGCCGTTCTTGACGTCGAGGTCGAGCCAGGCGGCGGTGCCGGTCGGGATGCCCACCTCGAGCGAGCCGGCGGCGGTCTCGAGGGAGACCCGGCCGCGCACCGCTTCCAGCACCCGCAGGCTGCCGTTGGCGGTCTTGAGCGCTGCGCCGCCCCGAGCCCGGTCGACCGCGATGTCGCCGTTGGCCGCGTTGGCCCGCAGCGCGCCGCCGACCTCGCCGACCCAGGTCTCACCGCTGGAGTTCTTGACCGTCGCGGTGCCCTCGACGGCGCCGATGTGCAGCCGGCCGGTGCCGGTCGTGACGTCCGCGTCGCCGGCGACCCGGGCGACCGTGATGTCGCCGGCGCCGGTGTCGAGCCGGAGCTTGCCGGTCTGGTCGAGCCGGATGGCGCCGAACCCCGTCTTGTAGCGGGTCTCGCCCAGCGTGCCCTCGGCGTCCAGGTCGCCGGCGCCGTTGTCGCCGTCGAGCCGGGAGCCCGCGGGCACGGCGAGCTCGACCTCGATGCGGCCGGTCTTGGCGCCGAGCCACCGGGTGAGGTTCTTGGGCGTGCGGATCCGCAGCTTGCCGTTGGCGTAGTCGACCTGGGTCTCCTCGGCCATCTTCTTCGAGCTGGCGGCCGAGCTGCCCGGGCGCACCTCGACCTCGGTGGTGTCACGGTCGCCGGCGGTGATCCGCACCTGGGCGACGACCAGGCTGAGGTTGACGTCGATCGGGTCGGGAGTGGTGAACGTGGGCATGGTGGTCCCCTCGGGTGGAGTCGGAACTGGGTCAGCGGACCCAGCCGGTGAAGCGCTGGCCGCTGTCGTCGACGACGTGGGTGGTGGCGGTGCGCTGTTGCTGGTCGGCGTCGAGGACGCTGGCGGCGGCCCGCACCAGCCAGGTGTTGACCGAGACGTGGGCCCGGCCGGCTGCCGCCTCGACGCGGGCCTTGAGCTCGTCGGGGAGGCGGAGGTTGATCCGGGCGGAGGCGGCGCCGGCGGTGAGCGCGTCGTCCACCGGGGCGGCGGTCGGCTGGGCCGCCCGTGGTGCCTCCGTGATGCCACTTGGCATCACCGACACCACGAACTGCGGGTCGCGGCCGCGCAGCCGCACGTCGACCGAACCGGGCGCGAGCTCGCGGGTGATCTCGTCGGCCGCGGCCGACAGCGCCTCGAGAAAGGCCAGCCGGACGGCCGAGTCCAGCGGAGCGGTGAGTCGCTCGGCGAGGGCGCGGGCGTCGTCGCCACCGGCTTCGGCGGCGACCGCCAGCTCCTCGCGGAGCTTGTCGACGTAGGGCGTCAGGTCCATGGCACTACTATGGCACCACGATGGCACCACACGCAAGGGCGCGTGGTGCCATCGTCGGAAGAAACTCAGTAGGTCGGCAGGTCGATCGCCGTCGCCGCGCGGTGGATCGGCTCGACGACCTTCGCGAGCAGGCGCTCCTTGCCCGGCAGGCGGTTCATGACGGCCAGCAGGCGCATCGACATTCGCACCTGGCCCCGGCTGCCCAGCACCATCCGCTTGATGTTGGCCGGCCCGAGTCGCTGGTTGCGCTCGACGAACGGGCGCATCCGCCCCTCGTAGCGGCGCGGGCCGTCGTCGAGCCCGGCGGCCGCGAGCTCGCCGGCCAGCACGTAGGCGCCGACCAGCGCGAGGCTGGTGCCCTGGCCGGACGCGGGGGAGGCGCAGTAGGCGGCGTCGCCGACCAGCGTCACCCGGCCACGGGACCAGCTGTCGAGGCGGGCCTGGCTGATCGAGTCGAAATAGAAGTCGTCGGCCCCGGCCAGCCCGTCGAGCAGGCGCGGCACCTCCCAGCCCTCGTGCGCGTACGCGTCGGTCAGGAACGCCTCCTGCGCCTCGCGCCCGCGCGGACGCTCACCGCCCGGGTCCGTGAACAGGAACATCGCCTTGGCGTCGGCCTGGCCGGCGGTGCTGTAGACCAGCGTGGTGCGGCCCGGCCCGACGTAGGTCAGCTCCTCGCGGTCTAGCCCGAGGTGGTTGGGCACCGAGTAGATCGCGACGTAGTGGCCGAGGTCGTGCACGCCGCCGTCGCCGAAGGCCAGCGCGCGGGTGTGCGAGCGCAGCCCGTCGGCGCCGACCACCAGTTCGTATGCCTCCTGCCGCCCGCTCTCGAAGGTCACGACCGGGCCGATCGCGGTGATCGCGTCGCCGAACCGGTAGTCGACCCGGCCGCCGGTGGCCTCGCGCAGGAGCCGGGCCAGGTCGCCGCGGAGAAGCTCGGCGTCGTCGTGCGCCCGCCCGCCGAAGGTGTCGGCGTCCATGCTGGCCACCCGTCGCCCGGTCGCGTCGACCACCGAGCCGGTCCGCACGCCGGTGCGGTGGGCACGGACCGCGTCGAGGAGGCCCATCCGCTCGACAACCGTGAGGGCCGCGCCGCGGAGGTCGACCTTGTAGCCGCCATCGCGGGGTGCCTCCGCCCGCTCGACGACGGTCACCCGCGCGCCGTGCTCGGCCAGCCACCAGGCCAGCGCCGTCCCGGCGATGCCAGCGCCCGAAACCAGGACCTTCGCGTTCGCGATGCGTGTCATGACGAAGATGGTACGCACGTCTTAGACAGCTGTGCAAGACGCTTGTTTGTCAGCGGCTGGCCGGGTTCCGATGCGAGGCTCACGGGTATACCGATTCGCGGGAGGTGGTGGCGATGGCGCGTCCGATCTGGAGCGGTGTGATCAGCTTCGGGCTGGTGGCGGTCCCGGTGCGGATGTACTCGGCGACCCGCGAGCACGAGGTCTCGTTCCATCAGTTCGAGAAGGACACCAGCGACCGCATCCGCTATCAGCGGGTCAACGAGCGCACCGGCAAGGAGGTCGAGTACGCCGACATCGTCAAGGGCGCGGACGTGGGCGGCGGCGACTACGTGATCCTCGACCCTGACGAGCTCGACTCGATCGCGCCCGGCCGGTCGCGCAGCCTGGAGATCCACACCTTCGTCGACCTCGACGAGATCGACCCGATCTCGTACCAGAGGGCCTACTATCTCGGCCCCGGTCGCGAGGAGTCGGCCCGGACCTACGCCCTGCTCCGCGACGCGATGGCCGACGCCAACCGCGCCGCGATCGGCACCCTGGTCATGCGCGGCAAGGAATACCTCACCGCGATCCGCGGCGTCGGCGACGTCCTGGTGCTCCAGACCATGTACTTCGCGGACGAGGTGCGCGACCCGTCGGACATCGGCGACATCCCAGGCAAGATCAAGCTCAAGCCGGCCGAGGTCAGCATGGCCGGGCAGCTCATCGACTCGATGACCGGCGGGTGGAAGCACGAGGAGTACCGGGACACGTACACGGACCGGGTCAACGAGCTCATCGAGGCCAAGCAGGCAGGCCAGGAGATCACCGCGACCGAGGCGGCACCGGCGGCGACCGGCGTCAGCGACCTGATGGACGTGCTGCGCCGCAGCGTCGAGGACGCCCGCTCCCGCCGCGGCAGCGCCAAGAAGGCGCCCGCCAAGAAGGTTCCGGCGAAGAAGGCGCCCGCGAGGAAGACCGCCGCGAAGAAGGCGCCGGCGAAGAAGACGACTGCCAAGAAGACCGCGACGAAAGGTACGACCAAGAAGGCGGCAGCGAAGAAGACCACGGCGAAGAAGTCCGGCCGCCGGGCGGCGTAGCGGCACTCACGAGCGGGGGGCTCTGGTGAGTCGGTCAACGGAGCAGATCGGTGTCGGCATCATCGGCACGGGCTACATCGCCACCGCCGGTCACGGGCCGGTGGTGACCGCGGCAGCCGGCGCGCGCCTGGCGGGAGTGCTGTCCCGGCGGCTCGACGCGGCCCGGGAGTTTCTGACCACGATGGAGGTCGACGCCGCGAGGCCCTACGACGACCTCGACGCGTTCCTCGCCGACCCCGGCATCGGTCTCGTCGTCGTGGCGTCGCCCGACGGGCTGCATTTCCCGCAGGCGGAGGCGAGCCTGCGCAGTGGCAAGCACGTCATCGTCGAGAAGCCGATGGCCCTGAGCCTCGCCGAGGCACAGACCCTCGTGGACCTGGCGGCGGAGCGCGGCCTGGTGCTCGCGGTCAGTTACCACCTGCGGTGCCACGCCGGGCACGAGCTGCTCCGGCGGCGGATCCTCGACGGCGCGCTCGGCGCCCTCCGCTACCTGCGGCTGGCCTGGTCGTATCCGATCGACGAGTCGAACTGGCGGGCGCGCGGCGACATCGCGAGATGGTGGTCGCTGTCCGCGACCGGCACCCACTGCATCGATCTGGCCCGCTGGTTCGCGGACGACATGGGCGACTGGACCCGCTTCGAGGCGGTCCTCAACAACACGCGGTGGGGTGGCCGCGACGAGTCGGCGGTCATCGCCGCCCAACTCGCCTCCGGAGCCAGCGTCGACGTGCTGGGCTCGATCCAGTTCGACGAGTACACCCGCATCGAGCTCTTCGGCGACCGCGGCTCGGCGTTCTGCGAAGGCACGCTCGGTCCCGAGGGCGGCGGCACGATCGTCCTCAACGGAGAGCCGCTGGACTTCTCGCCGACGAACCCGTTCGCGGAACAGCTCGATCGGGTCCTGGCCGCGATCGACGGCCGGGCCGACGGGCCGCCCGCCGACGGCGCGGTCGGCCTGCGAGCGGTCCGCGACCTGCTCCTCGCCGAGCCGGGCTAGCTGGCCTCCAGATAGCGCAGGACCGCCCGGACGCGGCGGTGGTCCTCGGCGGACGGCGGCAGGTCGAGCTTGGTGAAGATGGCGGTCACGTGCTTCTCGACGCTGCGGCCGGCCAGGTGGAGCTCGGCGGCGATCGCCGGGTTGGAGCGGCCCTCGGCGACCAGCGCGAGGATCTCCCGCTCGCGCGCGGTCAGCCGGGCCAGGCCGGCGTCCGGCGCGGCGAACAGCTGCCGGATCACCTCCGGGTCCAGGGCCACGCCGCCGTCCGCGATCCGGTGCAACGCGTCGAGGAACGCGGCCGTGCTGACGATCCGGTCCTTGAGCAGGTAGCCGACCCGCTCCGGATGGTCACGCAGCAAAGCGTTGGCGTAGACGGTCTCGACCCACTGCGAGAACACCAGGACGCCGGTCGCCGGGTGGGCGGCCTTGATCGCGATCGCGGCCCGGACGCCCTCGTCGGTGAACGTCGGCGGCATCCGGACGTCGACGACGGCCACGTCCGGGCGGTGTTCCGCGACGGCGGCGAGCAGACCGGTGGCGTCGGAGACGGTGGCCAGCACGGTCACGTCGTGGTCGGTCAACAGCGCGGCGATGCCGTCGCGCATCAGCGCGTTGTCCTCGGCGATGACGACGCGCATCTCAGGCCGCCGGCAGGCTCATGGTCACGGTGGTCGGTCCACCGTCGGGGCTGGCCACCTCGAGCCGGCCGTCCAGCGCGCCCGCGCGGGCGACCAGCCCCCGCAGGCCCGTACCCGAAAGCGATGGTGCCGCACCCCCGCGGCCGTCGTCGGTCACGACCAACCGTAACCAGCCGCCGGCGCTGGTGAGCGAGAGCCGCACCGTGGTCGCGTTCGCGTGCCGGGCGGCATTGCTCAGCAGCTCGGCGGCGGTGAAGTAGAGCGTGGTCGCGGCGTCCGGCGGCGGAGGCCGGTCGAGGTCCACGGAGAGCGACACGGGCAGGCCGCTACGCGCCGCCAGGGTGCGCAGCGCCGTCGGCAGCCCGGCGTCCAGCGCGGGCGGGTGGATGCCACGGACGATCTCGCGCAGCTCGTCGAGCCCTTCGGTCACTGTCGACCGGGCCGCGCCGACGAGATCCTTGACGTCACCGTCCGCGGGGTCGAGCCGCTTCTCGATCCGGGCCAGCGTCATTCCCAGCGCCACGAGCCGGGCCTGGGTGCCGTCGTGCAGGTCGCGTTCGAGCCGGCGCAACGTCGTCGCGGCGTCGGCGGTCAGCGCCGCGCGGCTGGTCACCAGCTCGCCGATCCGCCGTTCGGCGGGGCCGGGCGCGAGCAGCAGGAGGGCCAGGTTGCGGTCGACCGCGACCAGTCCGCGCAGCAGCCACGGGCACAGCAGCAGTGCGGCCGCGCCGACCGCCGCCGCGTAGCCGGTCTCGGGCCGGCTGTCGACGCCCGGCAGGCCCAGATCCCGGGTGCCCGCCTCCCACCACAGCGGCGAGGTCAGCAGCAGAGCCCCGAAAACCGTGCCGAGCAGGGTGATGTACGCGGTGACGGCGGCCAGCGGCGCCTTGGCGAACGCGTACACGGCCGCCCGCCACGCCCGCCCGTCGGTCAGCACCTCGCGGCCCCGGGCGACCGCCGTGCGGCCGGACAGCGGCGGCGGCGCCGACAGGTCCCATCCCAGCAGCGGGCGGGCCACGAAGCCGAACCAGCCGGGCAGCTGCCGGGCCAGCAGCAGCACCCCGACCAGCAGCGGCAGCCCGACGACGGTGAGCGCCATCGGCGCCGCGACCAGCAGGGCCGCCGGCACCAGCACGGCCGGCGCCGCGAGCAGCAGGCTGGCCAGCGCGTACGCCATCTCGCGCCAGGTGCGCGCCGCGAACGGAGCGAGCAGCACCGCGCTCACCCGATCTCTCCGATCGGCGGGCGCCGGGTCAGCAGCGCGGCCGGGAGCACGGTGCCGGCGGCGACGACGACGGCGGTCGCGAGCGCGCCGACGGTGAGGGTGGCGGCCGGCACATAGGGCACGTGGACCATCGGCACCAGGGTCACGCCCGCCACCGCGGCGGCGAGGACCAGCCCGGTGACCGTCACGATGCCAGCTTCGCAGACCACGACCGCCAGCACGCGCCCGCGCGTCGCGCCGGCCAGCTCCAGCAGGGCGAGGTCCCGGCGCCGGCCGACCAGGACGGTGGCCAACGTGTTGACCGCCGCGACGGCCGCGAACAGGCAGTAGACCGTGGTGCCCGAGTAGTCCAGCCAGGCCTCCGCCGCCGGACCTTCCCGGCCGGTCACGTGCGCGGTCGTGGTGTGCACCGCCACCTTCACGGCGGCGAACGCGACCGTCAGCACCAGCGGCACCAGCGCGCCGGACAGTGCCCGGGACAGCACCGCCACGCTGTCGGCGGCCAGCCGACCGGTGCCACCGGCGAGGGCGAGCAGCGGGCGACCGAGCACGACCGAGGACCGGAGCACGAACGGGCCGAGCAGCCCGACGCCCACGCAAAGCGCGAGCATGACGAACAACGCCGCGTCGTCGGCCGCGTCGCCCGGCAGATCGGCGATCGACACCGAGAGCGTGCCGCCGCCGGCCACCAGCAGCAGGCCGAGCCCGGCCCGGACGGCGGTGAACCGGTGCCGGCGGGTGGCCGCGTCGGCGAGCGCGACCGCGGGCCGGACCCGCGCCGGGCGGACGGCGGCGACCAGCGCGCCGATCGCCGACGTGACCACGAGGACGGCGAGGATCAGCGGCAGCAGCAGCGGCTCGGGCGTGAACCGCGCGCCGACGGGTGCGAGGCCGTGGTCGACCAGGCTGCCCAGCCAGGCCCAGCCGGCCGGCAGCCCGAGCAGATAGCCGGCGATCCCGGCGGGCACCGCCACCACGGCCGCCTCCAGTGCCACCGCACGCCGGATCCGGGCCGGTGTGGCGCCGACGGCACGCAGCAGCGCGACGTCCCGCGCCTGCTGGGCGATCGCCGCGTTCATCGTCACCCCGACCAGCAGGATCGTCAGGTAGACGGCGATCAGGGCAAACGCCGTCAGGGTCTCCGACAGCTCAGGAACGCCGTCCACGGAAGCCTGGACGGTCAGCGTCGCGCTGAGCACCATGGCGGCCACGAGCTGGGTGCTGGCCGGGCCGGCGAACGCCCACCGGTGCGCGCGCAGCGCCTGGGCCGCGATCCCCGTCCTCACGACGCCATCGCCGCGATCGAGGTGACATCCGGGGTGCGGGTGTCGGCCACCAGCCGCCCCTCCCGCAACAGCAGCAACCGGTCGCTGTGCGCGGCGGCGAGCGGGTCGTGGCTGACCATCACCACCGTCACCCCGTCGCGATCGACGGCGGCCCGCAGCAGCCGGAGCACCTGGCCGCCGGTCGTCGGGTCGAGCGCGCCGGTCGGCTCGTCGGCGAACACCACCGCCGGACGGGTGATCAGCGCGCGGGCCACCGCCACCCGCTGGCGCTGCCCACCGGACAGGTCACCGACGGGCCGGTCGGCGAGCCCGCCGAGGCCGACGGCGTCGAGCATCGCCGCGAGCGCGGCCGGGCTGACCCGCGGTCCACCCAGCCGGGCCGGCAGCAGCACGTTGCGGGCGACGGTCAGCGTCGACAGCAGGTTGTAGGACTGGAACACGAAACCGACGCGGTCACGGCGCAGGCGGGTCAGCGCCGCCTCCCGTAGCCGGGTGATGTCCCGGCCGGCCAACCGGACCCGGCCCGCCGTCGGCCGGTCCAGCCCCGCCAGGCAGTGCAGCAGCGTGCTCTTGCCGGAGCCGGTGGCGCCCATCACCGCCACGAACTGACCGGCCGGCACGGCCAGCGAGACGTCTCGCAGGGCCCAGGGCCGCTGTCCGTACCGCCGTCCCAGGCCGTCCGCCATCACCGGTGCGTCATCATCCATGCCGATCAGCCTCGCCGCCGGCAGGCGCCGGCACGACCGGGCCGTCCGCCCAGCAGTGGTGCGGTCGACCGCACCCTCGGGGTTTCCGGGCTGGCCCGGATGGGCAACGCTGGCGGCATGACATGGGTCGAGTCCGTCCGCTCGCGGGCGCGCAGCACACTGAGCTCCGCCGGGCGGCGCGGCGGGCCGCCACCCTTCACACCCCCGCAGCGGCTGGCGCCTCGCGAGACGCCGGTCGTGCTGGTCGACAATGCACCCACCGTCGACGACGGCATTCCCCGTGGCGTACGCGTCGCGGGCGCCTGGGCGTGGCGGATCGTCCTCTTCGTCGCGGCCGCGTACCTGCTGCTGCGGGTGATGGGTCTGCTCCGGGTCGTGCTCATCCCGGTCGTCGTGGCCATCCTGCTCGCGGCGCTGCTGGAGCCGATCGCGGCGGCGATGCGGCGGCGCGGCATGAACAAGTCGCTGGCCGCGGCCCTGGTGCTGATCGGCGGCTTGATCGTCGTGTTCGGCGGGCTAAGCCTGATCGTGCAGACCTTCATCTCCCAGTTCGACAACCTCTCGGACCAGGTCGGCCAGGGCATCGACGAGGTGCAGAAGTGGCTGGCCCAGAGCCCGCTGCACATCTCCCAGGCCCAGGTCAGCGACGCGATCGAGCAGTTGCAGCGGCAGTTCACGGACAACCGCGACAGCCTCGCGACCGGCGCGCTGAGCACGGCCACGACCGTCGGCGAGGTCGTCACCGGGTTCTTCCTGGCGCTGTTCACGCTGTTCTTCTACCTGCGGGACGGCGAGCAGATCTGGACGTTCCTCTGCCGGCTGCTGCCGAGGGGCGCCCGGGTGCCGGTGGCCCGGGCTGGTCACTACTCGTGGCACACGCTTGTGTCGTACGTGCGGGCCACGGTCCTGGTCGCCTTCGTCGACGCGGTCGGCATCGGCATCGGCCTGGCGGTGCTGCGGATCCCGCTCGCGCTGCCGCTGGCCGCCCTGGTCTTCCTGGGAGCGTTCGTCCCGGTGGTCGGTGCCACGGTCACCGGCGCGGTGGCCGTGCTGGTCGCACTGGTCACCCAGGGACCGATCAGCGCACTGATCGTGCTCGCCATCGTGATCGGCGTGCAGCAGCTGGAGGGCCACGTGCTCCAGCCCCTGATCATGGGTCGCGCCGTCGCGCTGCACCCGCTGTCGGTCATCCTGGCCATCGCCACGGGCATCGTGGTCGGCGGCATCGTGGGTGGTCTGGTCGCGGTGCCGATCCTCGCGGTGGCCAACACGGCGGTGCGCTATCTGGCCGACCACCCGACCGGTGAACCGACCCCGGACCGGGAGCCACCCGGCACGGAGCCGGCCGACGAGCCCTCGGACGAGGACGAGGACAAGCCCGACCCGGACGACCCGCCGACGGTGGAGTCGTCGGTCGACCCGCCGGCGCGCCCGGCGCCGGCCTAGCGGCGGGTGCCTGGTTCAGGGCCGGCTTAGAGGGCGGCGATCGCCGTCTCGATCGGGGTGTCGCCGGCGGTGACCTCGAACTGGCGGCGCACCGCCAGGTTGCCGGTCACCACCGCCGCGATCACCGCGGCCACGTCCGCCCGCGGGATGCTCGCGCGGGCAACGGTCTCGCCGACGGTCACCTTGCCCGTGCCGGGCTTGTCGGTGAAGCCGTCCGGTCGCAGGATCGTCCAGTCCAGGTCGCGGCGGCGCAGGTCCGCGTCGGCTGCGCTCTTGGCCTCCAGGTAGACCTCGAAGTCGTCGTCCAGGGCCGGGTCGAAGTCGTCGGCGCCGATCGCGGACAGCAGCACGACGCGGCGCACGCCCGCCGCCGTGGCCGCGTCGGCCAGCAGGATCGCCGCGTCCCGGTCGACCGTCTTCTTGCGGGCCGGGCCGCTGCCCGGGCCGGCGCCCGCGGCGAACACGGCGGCGTCGGCCCCGCGCAGCGCCTCCGCGACGGCATCCAGAGAGGTCTTCTCCAGGTCGAGCACCACGGGCTCCGCGCCGGACGCGACCACGTCGGCGGTCTGCGCGGCGTCGCGGAAGATGGCGACGGGCGTGTGGCCGGCGTCGGCCAGCCGGCGGTTGAGCAGCCGGGCCACCTGGCCGTGGCCGCCGGCGATGACGATCCTCATGCCCCCGACGCTACGCCTGGCCGCCAGGGGAGCGGGCGAGGTGGGCCGGTGGCTCGCCGAAGTCGATGATCAACGGGACGGCGCGCGGCACGGTGGCCGCCCTATGATGAGCGCCTGCCCGGACGATGATCGTCCGGGCTTTCCGTCTACTCAGGACTGTCACGGGGAGAGCGGTGTTGACGTCGTTGGTGCTGGAGTCCCTACCTGAGGCTCTGGTCCTCGTGACCGGGCTGGTGCTGTTGTCCCGGCGGCGCCAGGAACGGATGGCCTCCGGCGCGTTGGCGATGCTGCTCGTCGCGCTGGTCGCGAGCACCACGATCATGGTGCTCTGGCTGGGTCCGATCCTGGACGCCGACCACGACGTGGTCCTCGGCTTCGTGCGGTGGGCGGCCCCGATCGGCACGGTCCTCGAGCTCCTGACCGTGGCCGGCATGCTGCTGCTGGCCGCGTCCATTCTCGGCGGTCACCGGCGGAGCGAGCACCAGATTTCGGTCCGCGAGGACGGCCCGGTCGACCTCGGCGGGGCGGCAAGGTGATCCTGGATCTCGCGTACCCCACGATCGTGCTGGTCGGCCTCGTGCTGGCGGTCCGGCTGCGCCGCCGGCTGGGTCGGGCGGCCGGCGTGGCGATCGCCGGCTTCGCCGTGCTCGCCGCCACCGAGGCCCTGTCCTGGTGGTGGGACGGCATCGCGGAGGAGTGGGCGCGCGGCACCGACTACAGCGGCGGCACGTTGCCCGAGCTGCCGGTCTGGTTGACCGCGACCAGCGCCCTGGGTGCCCTCGCCCAGGCGGCGGGTCTGGCCCTGCTTATCGCAGCCGTCCTCCGCAGGCGACGTCCCCAGGTGTGAGAGCGCTCTCTCGCTCACTGAGAAGCCATTGACATCTGCCGCTGGGTTTGGTGACCTGCTCAGCAACAGAACGCCCCCGACCGTCCCCGGAGGCACCATGAGAACGCTTTCCACAGGATGGCGCGCGACCGCCGTCGTCCTGGCCGTGGCGCTCGTCGCCACGGTTCTCTCCTTCACGATGATCGACCGGGCCGGCGCCGCACCCCTGGGCGCCGGCAGCTACGCCACCAGCCGTCCGGCCGGCGCCGCCGCACCGGTCGCCTGCGCCGGCGTCTCGGCCAACCCGCGCCTCTACGTCACCGCCAACGCGCCCGCCGGCGCCGTGCCGACCAACGACTGGTGGTCGTCGCTGCTCTACAAGCGCGACAACGTCGGCTGCCAGTACTCGGCACCGCTGCACGCGCACCCGATGTCGTTCCAGCCCGCCGCCGACGGCCTCGGCGTCTCCTACACGACCACCGCCACCGTCTCGGGCACGCCGACGACCGTGGGGGAGTACCACTACCCGTACAGCCGGGAGTTCACCCTCGGTGTCGCCGGGCTCAGCTCGCCCGACGTGAAGGTCGACGGCTGGACCGACTGGACCGTCTCGCCCTACTGGTCCGGCAACGGGCGCACCCTGCGCACCACCATCGGGCACGGGCTGCCGTTCGTGTACGCCCAAGTGACCGGAGGCAACGCGGTGCTGAGCTTCCCGAGCACGCCGGCCGTCTGGGTCAACAGCGGCACGCGGGTCGGCTTCACCATGCGTGGCCACGACTACGTCGCCTTCGCGCCGGCCGGGGCCACCTGGACCGTCAGCGGCACCACCATCACGTCCACCCTGGCCGGTCGCGGCTACCTGTCGGTGGCGCTGTTGCCGACCACGTCGTCGACGCCGGCCGCCGAACGCACGGCGCTGGCCGACAGCTATGCGACCTACGCGCACCGGCACGTCACCGGCACCACGGTGAGCTGGTCGTTCAACCAGTCCACCAGCACCGTCAACGCGACCTACGCGTTCGCCACCACCGCCCGCGAGGGCAGCGGCAGCGGCACCGTGGTCAGCCTTTACCCGCACCAGTGGAAGAACCTGGCGGCCGGCACGCCGATCACACCGACGTACGTCTCCGCCCGCGGGCCGATGCGGACCCTGGTCGGCGTGAGCTCGTTCACCACCGCCACGAAGTTCACGGGCGTGCTGCCCGAGGTCCCGGCCGTCGCCACGTCGACCGGCGCCGACCTGGCCACCCTGGGCGGCCTGCTGGACCAGGCGGCCAACAGCGACCCGCTCGCCGGCTTCGGCAACGACACCTACTGGACCGGCAAGGGACTCGGTCGGGCCGCCCGGCTCGCCGAGATCGCCGACCAGCTCGGCCGCACCGCGCAGCGGGACCGGATGCTCGCCGCGATCCGAACCCGGCTCACGGACTGGTTCACCGCGTCATCGGGCAAGACCCAGCGCGTCTTCGCGTACGACGCCGCCTGGGGCACGCTGGTCGGGTTCCCGGCCTCGTACGGCTCGGACACCGAGCTCAACGACCACCACTTCCACTACGGCTACTTCATCGCGGCGGCGGCCACCCTCGCCAGGTTCGACCCGGGGTGGGCGGCGCAGTCCCAGTACGGCGCGATGGTCAACCTGCTCATCCGTGACGCGAACAGCTGGCAGCGCAACGACCCGATGTTCCCGTTCCTGCGCGACTTCGACATCTACGCCGGACACGACTGGGCCTCCGGGCACGCCGCGTTCGGCGCCGGCAACAACCAGGAGTCGTCGTCGGAGGGCATGAACTTCGCCAACGCCCTGATCCAGTGGGGCATCGCCACCGGCAACACCGCGATCCGCGACGCCGGGCTGTTCATCTACACGACGCAGGCCCAGGCGATCCAGGAGTACTGGTTCGACTCGTCGGACACCAACTATCCGGCGGCCTTCGGGCACAGCACGGTCGGCATGGTCTGGGGCGACGGCGGCGCGTACGCCACGTGGTTCAGCGGCGAGCCGGAGATGATCCAGGGCATCAACCTGCTGCCCGTCACGGGTGGCTCGCTCTACCTCGGCCAGCGGCCGTCCTATGTGAACACCAACTGGGACGAGCTGGTACGCAACAACGGCGGTCAGCCGACCGTCTGGCAGGACGTGCTCTGGTCGTTCCGTGCCCTCGGGTCCGGGGGAGCGGGTGACGCGGCACTGGCCGCGCTGCGGGCCAACCCCAGCTATCCCGTCGAAGAAGGGGAGAGCAGAGCGCACACCTTCCACTGGGTGCGCAACGTCGCCGCCCTCGGGACCGTCGATGCCACCGTCACCGCGGACACGCCGCTGTACGCGGTGTTCAGCAAGAACGGCGCCCGCACGTACGTGGCGACCAACGTGACCGCCAACCCGGTGACGGTGCGGTTCTCCGACGGCCGGACTCTCAGCGTCGCGGCCGGACGCACCGCCACCACCGGGGCCTTCACCTGGAGCGGGGGAGGAGGGGTGGCGAACCCGCCGACAGGCGAGCCGACCGACCCGCCGACGAGCAACCCGCCGACCAGCAACCCGCCCACGAGCAACCCGCCGACCAGCAACCCGCCGGTCGGATCCAACCGGCTCTTCGTGCGGTCAGGCGGCCTGCTGTCCACGTCGGCCGGTGCCGGCGCGACCACGGTCACCCTCGCCGCGGCCAACGGCAACTGGGACGGTACCCCGCACAACCAGGCCACCTTCACGCTGTGCGGGCTGCGCGGCCCGGTCAGCGGCGCGACGGCGTTCGCGTTGCAGGTCGACGCGGGCGGCGCGGTGGCACAGGGCGTGCAGGCGCGGATCTCGTACGACCCGTCCGGCACGGGCGCCTACAGCCGGGTCGAGACCTACAACTACTTCGCCACGGACCCGGTCGTCGGCACCGAGACCTACAGCCAGTCGGCCGGGCTGCGCTCGTCGTCGGGGACTCTCGCGGCGATGAACGGCGGCTGTGCGCGGCTGGAGCTCTGGAACGCGATCGGCAACGCGTCGACGACGGTACGGGTCGACGCCACCGCCGCGCAGGGGTGGCAGTCGACGGTGACCGTGCCGTTCACCGTCTCGTAGGCACAGAGGTGGTCGCGGCCCTCACGGGAGGGCCGCGGCCACCGCCTCGTCGACCGGGATGTCGTCGCGCAGGTTGATGGCGGCGACGACCGCGGTCAGCGGCATCGGTGCGTACAGGTGCGGGAAGAGAGCCCCGCCCCGGGAGACCTCCCAGCGTAGGTCGTCGCCGAGCACGTCCGCGTCGACGGCGAGCAGGGTCAGGCCCGTCTGCCCGGCGAACACCCGGGCGGCGGTCTCGACGACCTGGTCGGCGCCGGAGAAGTGGATGAACCCGTCGCCGCGGTCGAAGTCGGAGCCCTCGTAGACCCCGGCGGCCTCGGCGGCACGCCACTCGGCGGTGGCCAGCAGCTTGTAGATCATGGGGGTCGAGCCTACCGGCGCGGTCGGCACCCAGAACCGCAGCTTGCCGGCGCGCTCGTCCTCGAACACGCCGCCGTTGGCCTCGATCACCTTGCGTGAGCCCACGTTGTCGACGTCGCAGGTGACCAACGCCGACGCGATGCCGAGCGAACGGGCGACAGGCAGCGCCGCGCGCAGCATCGCGGTGGCGTGGCCGCGACGCCGGGCCGCCGCCCGCACGTCGTAGCCGATGTGCCCGCCGCCTTCGCGCAGCCCGTCGGTGAGCCGGTGCCGGATCGCGAGCCGCCCGAGGTAGGCGTCGCCCTCGACGAACCACAGCGTGGTCGCGGGCACGAAACCCGGCCGGCGCGGCGTCTCCTCCAACGCGTCGGCCCGCAGGCCGGCCACGTAGTCCGCGAACACGGCGGGATCCGCCCAACGGTCGCCGTGTTCGCGGATCTCGTAGCCGATCATCGTCTGGTCGTCGGCGGAGCCGCGCCCTTCGGCCTGGAACTCGGCCATGGCCGCGAGGAACGAGCGGTGCACGTCGACGGTGGGTGGCAGCAGTTGAGGCACGCCCTGTTTCCTATCGTGTGACCGGGTCCGCGCGCACCAGGATTTTTCAGCCGACCCGGCGCAGTGCCCGATCCCGGCGGGCCGCGACCAGCGAGCCGGACTCGCGCCGGGCCATCCGGCGCAGCACCACCGGGGCGAGCAGCAGGCCGGCCACCGCCCAGGCGGCCAGCACGCCGACCGTCTCCGCGTGCCGCCACGAGTCGCCGAGCTCGACCGCCACGGCCGCGTCCGGCAGGAGCGCCGCCCGCATGCCCAGCCCGAGCCAGTAGACCGGGAAGGCCTGGCCGACGGCCTGCAGCCAGCCGGGCAGCGCGGCCAGTGGGTAGAAGATGCCGGAGACGGCGACCAGGCCGAGGATCGGCAGGGTGAGCAGGCCCTGCGCGCGGGCCGTGCCGAACGCGGCGCCGAGCACCACGCCCAGCGGCAGCGTGGCCACCAGGGCCAGGGCGAGCAGGCCGGCGACGGTCGCGGCGGTGCCGACGCCGCCGGTGACCAGACCCGGCACCAGCAGCGCCGCCGGCACCAGGAAGATCGCGAGGTCGGCCAGCAGCCCGCCGCCGACCAGCAGGAGGGTGCCGATCAGGTACGCCGGCATGCCCTGCGGGGTCGCCCGGGCGCGCAGCAGCGTGCCGTCCTCACGGTCGGCGGTGAGCTGCTGGCTCAGCGAGACCATGCCGAACGCGGCGTTCATGCCGAGGATGCCGGGCACCGCCAGCGCGCCGAGCGAGAACGCACCGAAGTCGCGGCCGCGCAGGGCGACCGCGGCGCCGACCATGAGCAGCGGCCAGAAGAGGTGCGCGAAGAGCTCGGCACCGTTGCTGAACGACTGGCGCAGCAGGATCAGACCGCGGCGCCAGCCCGCGCGCAACGCGATCACGAGGCCACCTCCGCGTGGCGCACCAGCGCGAGGTATGTCTGCTCCAACGAGGCCCGGTGCACCTCGAGCTCGGCGATCGCGGTGCCGTGCGCGGCGAACAGCTCGCGGACGAACGCCGTCGAGTCCGGCGTCCACTCCTGGAACCGTCGGCCGTCGCGGCGCCAGCGCACTTCGTCGGCGCCGACGATCTCCCGGGCCAGCGCGGCCGGCGTCCCGTCGGCGACCACCCGTCCGCGGTCGAGGATGACGATCCGATCGGCGAGCCGTTCCGCCTCGTCGAGGTCGTGCGTCGTCAGCAGCACTGTGGTGTCCAGCCCCGCGACCAGGTCGTGGAACTCGCGGCGGGCGACCGGGTCGAAGCCAGCGGTGGGCTCGTCGAGGAACAGCACGTCGGGGCGGCCGACGACGCCGATCGCCACGTCGAGGCGGCGTCGCTGCCCGCCGGAGAGCGTGCGGATCTTCTGCCCGGCCTGCCCGGTGAGGCCGACGGCGGCCAGCAGGTCCGCGGTCGGCCACGGCCGGGGGTAGTAGGAGGCGAGGTGGTCGAGCAGCTCGCCGACCCGCCACTTGCCGTGGTCGCGCCAACTCTGCAGGACGATGCCGACCCGTGCCCGCCACGCGTCGCCACCCTGCGCGGGGTCGGTGCCGAGCACCGCGACCCGGCCGGCCGAGGGACGCCGGAAGCCCTCCAGGATCTCGATGGTCGTGGTCTTGCCGGCGCCGTTCGGGCCGAGCACGGCGAGCGTCTCGCCCGCGTCGACCCGGAAGGTCACGTCGTGCAGCACGTCGGCCGCGCCGTAGCGCATCCGGAGGCGGTCGACGTCGATGACTGTCATACCGGCGGACAGTAGGTTTCGTTCACGGCACCGTCAACGGTAAAGTCCTTTGCTGACAACAGGATTCGGCAATCATTGCAATGGCGATGGACGGAAACGCAACAGGCGTTGCAATGGGCTGACGGTGAACGCAACGGAGGTCGCGATGCCCGGTGGCCGGCTCACCCACGACGAGCGGGTGGCGATCGCGGCCGGGCTGGCCGAGGGCGAAGGCTACGCCGAGATCGCCCGCGGGCTGGGCCGGCCGACCTCGACGGTGACCCGGGAGGTGGCCCGCAACGGAGGCCCGCGCGGCTACGCCGCCGACCGGGCGCATCGGGCGACCACCGGGCGGGCACGCCGGCAGCAGCCTCCGCTCGGCTCCGGCGAGCCGGCCACCGTGGACAACGCGGAGGAGCGGCGGGCATTCGTGGAGGAGTTCGCCGCGATCCTGGCCGCCGCCGGCATCCCGCGGATGGTGGCCCGGGTGCTCTCCTGCCTCTACACCACCGACGCCGGGGCGCTCACCGCCGGCGAGCTCGTCGACCGGTTGCGGGTCAGTCCGGCGTCGGTGTCCAAGGCGGTCGGCTACCTCACGGCCCTCGACCTGGTGCGCCGCGAGCGCACCGGCCGGCGCGAGCGCTACGTGGTCGACGACGACGTCTGGCTGCGGTCGTGGGAGACCAGCGCGCGGGCGCACCTGGTCTGGGCCGACGCGGCGGCCCGCGGCGCGGCGGTCTTCGGCCCGCGTTCCCCGGCCGGGGTGCGGCTCGCCGAGATGGCGGGCTTCTTCGGCCGGCTCGGCGACGACATGTCCGGCGGACCGTCCGACGCCGCCGTGGCCGACGTCGTGACGGTCACGGCCGCGCTCGTGCACGCCGGCGTCGCCCTGACGCCGGCCACGTTGAGTGCCGCACTCGACTGGCCGGGGACCCGGGTCGACACAGCACTGCACGACGCCGTTCGGCGCGCCGACCTGACCGGACCGGTGGTAATTCGCCGGGAGCGGGACAGCGGTTACCGGGCCATACCCCGGCTGACCCGGACACAGCGGACCGCATTGACGGCCCTCGTCCCGTCATCTTGACGCTACCCAGCGGTTTATGGCCGAAAGTGTCATGGTCATCGTCCCGTTGGTAGGACATTGTTGATCTCGCAACCAGACGCCGGGACAACGGAAGCGAATAATGGCGCACATAGACCAATTCGGGTATGGCTGGATCACCCCGGCCTTGAGCTACGCGCTGTCGGTGCTGGGTTCGGTACTGGGCCTGATCTGCGCCCAGCGGGCGCGCGAAGCGCACGGCACCGCACAGCGGTCCTGGTGGCTCATGCTGGCCGCCTGGGCGATCGGCGGCACCGCCATCTGGAGCATGCACTTCATGGCGATGCTCGGGTTCTCCGTCACCGGCGCTCCGATCCGCTACGACATCGGTCTTACCGCGGCCAGCGCGCTGCTGGCGATCGTCATGGTCGGCATCGGTCTGTTCATCGCCGGGACGGGCCGGCCCATGCTGGTAAAGGTGATCATCGGTGGGGTGGTCGCCGGGCTCGGTGTCGCGGCGATGCATTACACGGGAATGGCCGCGATGCGGCTCAATGCCGACGTCCATTACGACACCACGCGCGTCGCCCTCTCGATCGCTATCGCCGTTGTCGCGGCCGCCGTCGCACTGTGGCTGGCGACCAATGTCAAAGGCACGCTGGCCGTCATCGGCTCGGCGTTGGTGATGGGCGTGGCGGTCAATGGCATGCACTTCACCGGCATGTACTCGATGTCGGCCCAACTCCACGAGGAGCGCGGCTCGCTGTCCGGAGCGACCGCCTCCAACCTGCTGGTGCCGATCGTGCTCGCCGTGATCCTGGTGGTCATCGGCCTGGTCTACGCGGTGCTCGCCGCACCCACCGCCGACGACCGCGCGGGCGCCGAATACCTCCAGAACCGGATGGCCGGCCGGACCGACGGCCCGACGACCGTCGCTCCCGCTCCCGACCCGCA
Organism: Asanoa sp. NPDC049475; assembly: GCF_040676915.1. NCBI lineage: Bacteria > Bacillati > Actinomycetota > Actinomycetes > Micromonosporales > Micromonosporaceae > Asanoa > Asanoa sp. NPDC049475. Next base: position 636,369 of record NZ_JBFAPY010000002.1, read on the forward strand.
CGGCCTGGCCGCCCGGGTCGACGGCGCCAAGCCGGCCCAGCCGGGTCCCGACCCGCAGGGCCTGGCCTCCCGGTTCCAGAGCCGCCGCTGAGGCGATTAGGTTTGGTGCCCATGGAGTTCAACTGGGCACGCAGCCACCAGTACGGCGCCGCCAGGCTGGCCAGTCCCGTGACCGTCGACGAGGCACGGGAACTGGTCGCCGGTGCCGAGCGGGTGCGCGCGCTGGGCACCCGCCACTCGTTCACCGGCCTCGCCGACACACCGGGGCTGCTGCTGTCGACCGCCGGGCTGCCGATGGACCTCGTCGTGGACGAGGCCGCCGGCACCGCGACGGTCGGCGGCGGCGCCCGCTACGGCGAGGTCGCGGTGGCGCTCGACGCGCGGGGCTGGGCACTGGCGGCCATGGCGTCGCTGCCGCACATCTCGGTCGCCGGCGCCGTCGCCACCGGCACGCACGGCTCCGGTGACCGCACCGGGTCGCTGGCCGCGGGCGTACGCGCGGTCGAGATCATCGGTCCGGACGGCACCCTGCGTCGCGTCTCCCGGGGCGAGCCGGACTTCGCCGGCAGCGTGGTCGCCCTCGGCGCGCTCGGCGTGGTGACCCGGGTCACCCTCGACATCGAGCCGTCCTATCTGGTCCGGCAGGCGGTCTACCGCGACCTGCCCTGGTCGCTCCTCGACACCGACTTCGACGCCCTGACCGGGGCGGCGTACAGCGTCAGCCTGTTCGTCGAGTGGGACACCGACCGGATCGCCCAGGTCTGGCTGAAGAGCCGGGGCACGTTGCCGGCCACGCTCTTCGGAGTCGCGGCGGCCGACGAGCCGGTGCACATGCTCGCCGGCGCGACGACCGAGGCGGTCACCGGCCAGCGGGGCGCGCCCGGCCCGTGGCACGAGCGGCTCCCGCACTTCCGCCTCGCCTTCACCCCGAGCCGAGGCGAGGAGCTGCAGAGCGAATACCTCCTGCCGAGGCAGGCCGTCCCGGCGGCGTTCGCGGCGCTGCGGCCCCTCGGCCCGCGGATCGCACCCGTGCTCCAGATCTCCGAGATCCGCACGGTCGCCGCCGACGACCTCTGGCTGAGTCCCGCCTACGGCACCGACGTGGTCGGCATCCACTTCACCTGGGTCAAGGACGCCGACAAGGTGTACGCGCTGCTGCCCGACATCGAGGCCGCGCTGCTGCCGCTGCGTGCGCGGCCGCACTGGGGCAAGTGCTTCGCGACCACCGACGTCGCGGGGCTCTATCCGCGCATGGCCGACTTCCGTGCCCTGCGCGACCGGGTCGACCCGGCCGGCAAGTTCGGCAGCGCGATGGTGGACGAGCTGCTCAACCCGTGACCGCGTGGGGCTTGGTCGCCTCGGCCAGCCGGGCCGGCTCGACCAGGCTCACCTCCAGCCGGCGGGCGGCGTCGATGTGGTCGGCGGTCCAGATCACCCGCACCGCCGTCGAGGTCGCGCCCTCGTCGCCGCTGCGCAGGTCCTGCCGCACCGCGTCGGCGAGCTGACCGTCGGCGACCAGGTCGGGCGGGGCGGGCGCCGGCGTCGGGCCGTCGCCGCTGATGCTGTCGGCGAGCCGCGCGTACCAGTTCTCGACGTCCCGGCTCGTCCGGAGCAGCAGGGAGCGGGCGGCGCTGCGGTCGCCCGCCGCGGGCCGGCCGCGTTGCCACAGGTCGAGCACCGCGTCGGCGGCGATGCGCAGGCCGGCCACGCCGTTGACCAGGCTGGTGATCTGGGCGAGCGGCATCGGCTTGGCGCCGCGCTCGGACAGGTACGTGCGGAACGTGTCGTCGAGCCGCCGGGACGCGGCCAGCGCCCGCTGTGCCTCGGCGGCCGGCACCGGTGGGAGCGCGGTGCCGTCACAGCACTCGGCCGCGTACCCGATGGCCGCGTGGAGATAGCGGGAGCTGTCGGAGTACGCGTCCGCGAGGGCGCTGCGCAGCTCCTTGCGCGCGCCGCGCGGCCAGAGCAGCAGCCCCACGAGCAGGCTGATGCCCACCCCGATCGCGATGTCCTCGATCCGGATCAAACCGAGCTGCCAGCCGGCCGGCTGGATGATGTTGAACAGGATCAGCAGCGTCACCGTGAACGCCGCCTGCCCGGCCGCGAACGAGATCAGCGCCGGTGCGATGCCGGCCATCAGCACGGCGACCGGCAGCAGGAACCAGAGCACGGTCAGGTCGGTGTCGATGCCGATCAGGATCACCGCGCCGATCACGAAGCCGACGACCGTGCCGAGGATGGCCCGCACCGCGTTCTGGCCGGTGGCCAGCGCGTTGGAGCGCAGCACGGCGAGCGTGCCGAAGATGACCCAGAACGAGTGCTGCACGTCCGTGTAGTGCACGACGACGACCGCCGCGGCCACCCCGACCGCGCCGCGCAGGCTGTTGTGCAGCCAGGTCGAGTGCCGTTCCAGGTGCGCCACGGCCCGGTCGCGCGCGGTGGCCAGCGGCCCGGCCAGCCCGCCGGGCTGCTGCCCGAGGAAGCGCTGCACCCAGGTGCGCCGCTCGGCGGCCACGCTCAGCTCGACGTCACGGGCCACGAGGCGGATCGCGTACGCGACCTCCTGCACGCGGAAGCTCGGCGCGAGGGAGTCGACGAACGTGGCCATCCGACCGGTCGGCAGCGCCGCGGTGGTCTCCCGGCCCAACCGGCTCAGCGCCGCGTCGAGCCGGCGATGGGCCGCGTGCAGCGCGTCGGGCGACGTCTCGGGCCGCTCGAGCAGCGTCGCCGCCTCGTCGAGCACGTCACCGGCGGCCTCCTTGGCGGCCGCGGCGGCCTCGGTGCTCACCCTGCGCGCCGTCGGGTGCCGGACGACGTCGCGGATCCAGGTCAGCTCGTCGATCAGCCGCACGCGGGTGCGGGCAGAGGTGGACAGGCCGGTCGGGCGCACGGGCGTCGCGAGGAAGGCGCGGTGCAGCGCGGTGACCGTCTCGTCGGCCCGGTCGATCAGCGCCTGGTGCCGCTCGTCGGAGAGCCCCCCGCCGCGCCAGATCGCCGCGCCGGCGTGCAGGGTGCCGGCCAGCTCCCGGCAGGCGGCCACCGTTGGCGGGCGCAGCGGGTCCCGGGCCGGCGCCGGCCAGAGGAACCGGACCGCGAGCAGCGCGGCGCCGGACGCCAGCCCCCAGCCGGCGAGGCGCGGGATGACCTGGTCGGGGCCGGCCGGCAGGGACACGGCGAGGATCACCGCGAGCAGCAGGGAGATGCTGGCGCTGGCCAGCACCGAGCTCACCACGCCGGAGAACAGGATGGCGAACGCGATCAGCGCGGTGATCGGGGCGGCCAACCAGACGTGCCGCGAGATGAGCGTGCCGACCGCGATCAGTGCGCCGCCCGCCAGGATCAGCCCGATCTCGGCCTCGATCCGCTCGTGCATCGGCCCGCCGAACTCGACGAGCAGCAGCAGGCAGAACACGCCGATCGCAGCGAACGTGCCGATGGCGACGTTGCCGATGCCCTCGAGGCCGATCGCGAAGACGCTGGGCGCCACCACCGCCGCGCGGGCGGCCCGGCGCACCGCGACATCGGTCCAGAGCCGCTTGACGGACCCGGTCGTCAACCGCACCGAACCTCCACAAAGCGGAGGTTAGCCGATCAGGCTGGCGGCGCGCTCCGCGATGGCCAGCGTCGGCGCGTTCACGTTGCCCGAGACGATCGACGGCATCACCGAGGCGTCGGCGACCCGCAACCCCGCGATGCCGTGCACCCGCAGCCTCGGGTCGACCACCGCCGCGCCGTCGATGCCCATCCGGCAGGTGCCGACCGGGTCGAAGGAGCTCGTGGCGGTGTCCCGCACGTACTGGGCGAGCACCGCCGAGCTGGTCACCGTGGCGCCCGGGTACTCCTCGCCGGCACGCAGGCCCGCCAGCGCGGGCGCGTCGCCGATCTCGCGGGCCGCCCGCAGCCCGGCCACCATCCGCTCGACGTCGCGGTCGTCGGTGAGGAAGGCCGGGTCGATCAGCGGAGGGTCGAACGGGTCCGCGTCGGGCAGCCGGACCGTGCCGCGGCTGTCCGGCGACATGAGCGAGAAGACCACCGAGAAGCCGGGCTCGTCGCCGGGCGTCCACCGTGGATGGATCGGCTCCGCCACGAAGGCGAGTTGGAGGTCCGGCGGACCCTCGCCGGAGCGGGCCAGCACGTGCGGCCGCCGGGCCAGGGTGCCGTCGCCGACCGGCCGGCTGGCGGCGTACGCGACCTGCGACCTCGGATGGTCCTGCAGGTTCTCGCCGACGCCCGGCAGGTCCGCCACCACCGGCAGCCCGACCTCGCGCAGGTGGTCGCCGGGGCCGATGCCGGAGAGCAGGAGCAGCCTCGGCGAGCCGATCGCGCCGGCGGCCAACAGCACCTCGCGGTCCGCGTACGTGACGCCGGTGTGCCCGTCGACGCGGTAGGCGACGCCCCGGCAGGTGCCGTGCTCGACCACCAGCCGCACGGCGGCCGCGTCGACGAGCGCGGTCAGGTTGGGCCGTTCCGCGGCGGGCGCGAGATACGCCTCGGCGGCACCGCTGCGCACGCCGTCCCGGACCGTCACCTCGTTCCACGAGGTGCCCTCGGCGTTGGGGCCGTTGCTGTCGGAGTTGGGGTGGTGCCCGGCCTCGACCGCCGCCGTGAAGAACGCCTCCCAGAGCGCGTCGGTGGTGGCCGGCGGGTCTACCGGCACCGGGCCGGCCTGGCCCCGATAGGCCGGATCGCCGCCGAGAGTCGTCTCCGTGCGCATGAAGAACGGCAGCATCGACTCGTACGTCCAGCCGATCGCGCCCGCCTCGTCCCACGCGTCGTAGCTCGCGGGGGCGCCGCGCACGTGCGTCAGCCCGTTGATCTCCCCGGAGCCGCCGAGCACGCGGCCCTGGGGATACGGCAGCCGCTGCCGGTCGGCGCCCGACTGCGGAACGGTGGTCCAGCGCCAGTCCACCTCGGTGCCGGCGAGCTCGGGCCAGGCCAGTGGGTCACGAGCGAGCGCCGGTGGGAAGGCGGTGCCGGCCTCCAGCAGCAGGACGCTGGCGTCGGGATCCTCGGACAGGCGGGTGGCCAGCACACAACCGGCGGTGCCGGCGCCCACCACGATGTAGTCGAAGGAGCGCATGGCGATCCTCCCAAGGGATCAGCCCATCGCGTCCGATGCTAGGCCGCCGCGCGGCCGGCTGTCCGGGGAATGGCAGAACGCGCCGCGCCGAGCAGGGGGAGCAGGGCGACGAGCTGGGCGGTGCCGACCAGCAGCACGACGCCGCGCGGCGGCAGCCAGGCGGTCACCGGGCCGGTGGCGGCGGCGCCGAGGGCGTACGCGCCGACCTTGACGCTGGCGGCCGTGGCGACCACGTGGCCGTAGCGTCCAGAGGGGACGGACCGCTGGCGCACCGCGAGGGTGGCCGCGAGCATCGGGCCGGTCGCGACCCCGCCCACGAGCGCCACGGCCAGCGCGAGCGGCAACGTCGGCGTCGCCGCGACGCCGGCCAGCGCCAGCCCGAGCACAGCGAGCGCGGTGGCCAGCACCGGCACGGGCGCGTAGCGGCTCAGCAGCCGGGCCGATGCCAGCGCACCGGCCAGCGAGCCGGCGCTGAGGGCGGTGAGGAACCACGCGCCGTGCCCGGCCGGATGTCCGAAGTGGATAGCCAACAGGGGGAAGGTCACCGGCAGGAGGCCCAGCGCGGCGTGGCCGATCGTGGTCGCCGCGGTGGTCGCCCGTAGCTCCGGCACGCGCCACAGCAACACCAGTCCCTCGTGCGGCGGGGCCGGCTTCCCGGGGTCGGTGGTCGGCCCCGGCATCGGTGCGAGGGCGACCAGGGCGAGCGTGGCGGTGGCCACGGCCGCGGTGGCGGCGAGCGCGGGTCCGGCCCCGGCGAGGCTGGCGACCACCGCGACCAGCGCGGGGCCGCCCAGCCCGGCCACGTCGTAGCTGGCCGCGTCGAGGGCGTTGGACCGGGCCAGCCCGCGCTCACCGGTGCGCGGCACCAGGGCGCTGTAGCCGCCGGTGAGGATCGGTGCGGTCACGCCGGCGAGCAGGCCGAGCCCGATCAGCACGGGTGCGGGCGCGCGGCCGGCGAGCAGCAGGATGCCGGCCAGGGCGGCGGCCAGCGCGACCTGGTTGGCCAGGAACAGGGCGCGGGGTGCGCGCAGCCGGTCGAGCAGGGCGCCGAGCACCGGGCCGGTGACCAGCGTCGGCAGCGCGAAGGCGGCGACGACCAGCCCGGCGAGGCCGGCGTCGCCGGTGCGCGCGACCACGTGCAGCGCGACCGCCACGGCGGCCGCCTCGTCGGCGAGCCGCGAGCCGGTCGCGGCCACCAGCAGGCGGCGCGTCGTTGCTGTAACGGGTTGCACGCAGAGTACCGTAACACCGTGTTCGGATTCTCGCGCTGGGCGGCCCTCGCGACGGCGCTCGCCAACACCGCGCCGGGCCAGCGGCATCCCGACCTGCTGACCACGCCGGCGGACCTGGCCGCGCTGCTGCGTGCCCATGACGAGCCGGATCCGGTCGACGTCGCCGCCGCCGACCTGCGCGACGCGCTGGCCGCACGGGAGGCCTTCAACGGTGTCTTCGACGCGGCGGACGAGCGAACACTGGCCGAGCGGCTCAACGCGATGCTGGCCGACAGCGCGCGGCCCCGGCTGGCCGCCCACGCCGGGGTTCCGCTGCACCTGCACGTCGACCCGCCCGGCTCCTCGTGGGGCGGGTGGCTCGCCGCGTCCGGTGCGATGGGGCTCGCGTTGCTGGTCGCCGAGCACGGCGCCGGGTTCCTCGGTCGTTGCGCGGCCGAGGACTGCCGGGACGCGTTGCTGCGCACCGGGCCGGGGCCGGCCCGCCGGTTCTGCTCGACGACCTGTGCCAGCCGGGTCCGGGTCGCGGCACACCGGGCCGCGGCCCGCCGTCAGGGCCGCAGTGGCAGCCCGGCGGCCTCGTAGATCGCGTCGATCAGCGACATCGTCGCGACCGCGTCGGCGGGCGGGGTCAGGTTGGTGTGCTTGCCGTCGACGGCGGCCACGAACGCGCGGAGCTGGTGCACGTACGTCGGCTCGCCTCCGAACCGCTCCTGCCGCCGCCGTCCGTCGACGGTCAGCGAGAACCGCGACGGCAGTTGGGGTGTCGCGTAGTTGAACACCGACATCGTGCCGCGGGTGCCGACGACCCGCGCGCGGATCCGGAGCAGGGTCGAGGACCACATCGACGCCTGGATCCGCCCGGTGCCACCACCGGGCAGCGCGAGCTCGGCGGTCATCGCCCGGTCGATCCGGGGGTCCCGGCGCAGCGTCAGCGCCTTCGCGGCCGTCACCGTGGGCTCGCCCGGGCTGAGCATCCGCAGGCAGTGCACGGCGTAGCAGCCGGCGTCCATGAGCGCGCCGCCGGCCAGGTCGTACTGGTAGCGGATGTCGTGGAAGCGGGGGAGCGGGAAGCACATCGAGGTCTCGACCCGCTCGATCGCGCCGAGCTCGCCCTCCCGGACCGCGCCGGCCATCCGCCGCGCGAGGGGGTGGTAGCGGTAGTGGAACGCCTCCATCACCACGAGCCCGCTGCCGGCGGCCGCGTCCCGCACCTCGACCGCCTGCGCGGCGTTGCTGGTGAACGGCTTCTCGCAGAGCACGTGCTTGCCGGCCGCGATCGCGGCGAGCGTCCAGCGGTGGTGCAGCCCGTTGGGCAGCGGCACGTAGACGGCGTCCAGGCTCGGATCGGCGACGAGGTCCTCGTAGGACCCGTGCACGGTGGCGATGCCGTGCCGCCGCGCGAACGTGGTCGCCCGCCCGCGATCCCGCGCCGCGACCGCGGCCACGTCGACACCACCGACGACGCGCGCCGCCCGAACGAGCGCCGCCGGCGCGATGCGCGCGGCACCCAGGATCCCGATCCTCACCGCCGCAGTCTAGGCCGGCACCTCCGCGGCGCCGACGGCCTCGAGGTCGGCGGCCTGCACCGGAGCCTCGGCGCGGCCGATCAGGGTGTGTCCGGTGGCCAGTACCGCGATCGCCAGCACGAAGGCCACGCCGCCCAGGTAGAAGGGGACCGACAGGGAGAACGCGTCGGCCAGCTTGCCCGCGACGAACGGCGCCAGGCCGCCGCCGATGAACCGGACGAAGCCGTACGCGGACGATGCCGTCGGGCGCTCGACCGGTGAGACCAGCATGACCGCCTGGGTGGTCAGGGTGTTGTTGATGCCGATGAACGCGCCGCTGACGATCACGGCGACGATCACCGTGGTCGGGTCGTCGACTCCGGCGCCGATCACCGTCATCACGACGCCGAGCGCGGCCAGGTTGACGTACAACACCTTGGCCGTGCCGAACCTCGCCTGCAGCCGCGGCGCGAAGAACACGCTGAACAGCGCGACCAGCAGACCCCAGCCGGTGAACACCAGGCCGAGCTCGTGGGCCTCCAGCTCCATCGGGTACGGCGCGTACCCGAGCATCGTGAAGAAGCCCCAGTTGTAGAGCAGCGCCGTCAGGCCCATGATGAGCAGCCCGCGGTGGCGCAGCGCCTTGATCGGCGCCGCGATGCCGGTCGGCCGCGCGGGTTTGGGCAGCGCGGGCACGAACGCGACGGTCGCGACCAGGGCGACGAACATGAGCGCCGAGACGCCGAAGAACGGGCCCTTCCAGCTGATGCTGCCGAGCTCGCCGCCCAGCAGTGGGCCGACCGCGATGCCGAGGCCGAGCGCCGTCTCGTAGAGGATGATGGCGCCCGCGAAGCCGCCGCTGGCGGAGGCGACGATGACCGCGAGGCTGGTCGCGATGAACAGCGCGTTGCCGAGCCCCCAGCCGGCCCGGAAGCCGACGATCCCGCCGATGGAGTCGGAGGCGCCGGCGAGCGCGGCGAACACCACGATGATCACCAGGCCGACCACGAGCGTCCGCTTGGCGCCGATCCGGCTGGACACGGCGCCGACGACCAGCATCGCCACCGCGGTGACCACCAGATAGCTGGTGAACAGCAGGGACACCTGGCTGGGCGTGGCGTGCAGGTCGTCGGCGAGCGCCGGCAGGATCGGGTCGACGAGGCCGATGCCCATGAACGACACGACGCAGGCGAAGGCCACGGCCCACACGGCGCGGGGCTGCTTGAACGGACTGGTGGTTGGTGCCGATGACATAGCTGTACTATACAGCTTGTTGGGGCGGGAGAAAGGGCCCCCCGACCGGGAGGGACCCTTCCTTCGTGGGCTCAGCCCAGGTCGACCGCGACCAGGCGGGCGGCGTCGGCCGCCGCGTCGTCGCTGGCCTCCTGCGCCTTGCGGTCCGCCTCGATGGCCTGTTCGTACGCGGCCACCTCACGGTCGACGTCGACGTCGGTCCAACCGAGCACCTCGCCCATCAGCCGGGCCGCGTCCGGTGCCGCCTGGACACCCCGCGAGAACGTCTCGAAGTACGCCCGCGTGCGCCGGGCCAGCACGTCGTCGAGGTGCAGCGCCCCCTCGTGGCTGGCCGCGTAGACCGCCTCCGCCCGCAGGTAGTCGTCGGCGCCCGGCAGTGGTTCGGCCAGGCCGCGGTCCTGCGCGATCAGCCGCAGCACCTCGAAGATGAGCGAGCCGTACCGGTTGAGCAGGTGCTCGATCCGGTGCACGTGCAGACCCCAGACCTCGGCGAGCTCGTGCCGCTGGTTCCACAGCGCCTTGTAGCCGTCGGCGCCGACCAGCGGGACGTCCTTCGTCGGGGACTCCGGCACGTTCTCCTGGTCGAGCGCGCGCACCGCCAGGTCGACCGTGTCCTCGGCCATCTTGCGGTAGGTCGTGTACTTGCCGCCCGCCACCACGACCATGCCCGGCACCGGACTGGCCACCGAGTGGTCACGGGACAGCTTGCTGGTCGACTCGGCGGCGCCGGCCACCAGCGGGCGGAGCCCGACGTAGACCCCCTCGATGTCGGCCTCGGTCAGCGGGTTGACCAGAACCCGGTTGACGTGCTCCAGGAGATATTCGATGTCGGTCGCCGTGGCCGCCGGCCGGGCCTTGTCGAGCTCCCAGTCGGTGTCCGTGGTGCCGATCAGCCAGTGCCGGCCCCACGGGATGACGAACAGCACGCTCTTCTCCGTACGCAGGATCAGCCCCGTGTCGATCGGGATCCGATCCCGTGGCACGGTGAAGTGCACACCCTTCGAGGTACGCACGTGGAACTCACCGCGGGTGTCGGCGAGCTGCTGGGTGTCGTCGGTCCAGACGCCGGTCGAGTTGATCACGACCTTGGCCCGCACCTCGCGGGTCGCCCCGGTCATCAGGTCCTCGACCAGCGCGCCGACGACCTGCTCGCCCTCGCGCAGGTAGTCGACGACCCGCGCGCGGTTGGCCACCATCGCGCCGTAGCTGGCCGCGGTGCGGACCACGCTCATCGTGTGCCGGGCGTCGTCGACCTGGCCGTCGTAGTACTGCACGGCGCCGATCAGCGCCGACTTCTTGAGCCCCGGCGCCACCTTGAGCGCGCCCCGGCGGGTCAGGTGCCGGTGGTGCGGCACGCCACGGGCGGTGCCCGACGTGAGGCCCATCGTGTCGTAGAGGATCAGGCCGCTGCCCACGTACGGGCGCTCCCAGATCCGGTGCTTGAGCGGATAGAGGAACTGCACGGGGTGCACCAGGTGCGGCGCGATCCGTTGCAGGAGCAGTCCGCGCTCCCGCAGGGACTCGGCCACCAGCCCGAACTCGAACTGCTCCAGATAGCGCAGGCCACCGTGCATCAGCTTGCTGGAGCGGCTGGACGTGCCGGACGCCCAGTCGCGCGCCTCGACCAGCCCGGTCGACAGGCCACGAGTGACCGCGTCGAGGGCGCAGCCGGCGCCGACCACACCGCCACCCACGACCAGGACGTCCAGTTCGCGCTCGGCCATCCCGGCCAGGGCCCGGCTGCGTTGTGCTGCGGATAGCGCCACGGCCTCCACGTCAACCTCCTGCTGTCGTGCGGTGGGGCGCCGCATGCGACGTACGCAGGCGGCGCCCCGGTCGGTTCCTCAGTCGACCTCGAGCCAACCCATGGTTCGCTCGACGGCCTTCTTCCACATCTTGTAGCCCTCGGCGCGCTGCTGGTCGTTCCATTCGGGCGTCCAGCGGCGATCCTCGTGCCAGTGCGCCCGCAGCTCTTCCACCGAGTTCCAGTACTTCACGGCCAGGCCGGCGGCGTACGCGGCGCCCAGCGCGGTGGTCTCCGCGACCACCGGCCGGCTCACCGGCACACCCAGGACGTCGGCCTGCATCTGCATCGCCAGGTCGTTGGCGGTGATGCCGCCATCGACCTTGAGGATGTCGAGCGTGACGCCGGAGTCCTTCTGGGCCGCCTCCACCACGTCCTTGGACTGGTAGCAGATGGACTCCAGAGTGGCCCGGGCCAGGTGTGCGGCCGTGTTGAACCGCGACAGGCCGACGATCGCGCCCCGCGCGTCGGACTGCCAGTAGGGTGCGAACAGACCGGAGAACGCGGGTACGAAGTAGACGCCCCCGTTGTCGTTGACGCTGCGCGCCAGGGTCTCGCTCTCCGATGCGTTCTTGATGATGCCGAGCTGGTCGCGCAGCCATTGCACGGCCGAGCCGGTCACCGCGATCGAGCCCTCCAGTGCGTACACCGGGTCCTGGTCGCCGAACTTGTAGCAGACCGTGGTGATCAGGCCGGCGTTCGACCGGACCACCTCGTTGCCGGTGTTGAGCAGCAGGAAGTTACCCGTGCCGTAGGTGTTCTTCGCCTCGCCGACGGCGAAGCAGACCTGGCCGACCGTGGCCGCCTGCTGGTCGCCGAGCGACGCGGGAAGCGCCACCTCGCCACGGAACGGGCCGTCGGCCTTCGTCATCCCGTACAGGTTCGGGTCCGACGAGGGCCGGATCTCCGGCAGCATCGCCCGCGGAATGTTGAAGAACCCCATGAGCTCGTCGTCCCAGTCGAGCGTCTCCAGGTTCATCAGCATCGTGCGGCTGGCGTTGGTGACGTCGGTGATGTGCAGACCGCCGTCCCGTCCACCGGTGAGGTTCCACAGCACCCACGCGTCGGTGTTGCCGAAGAGCGCCTCACCGTTCTCCGCTGCCTCGCGGACCCCGTCGACGTTCTCCAGGATCCACTGGATCTTCCCGCCGGAGAAGTACGTCGCCGGCGGGAGACCGGCCTTGCGCCGGATGACGTCGCCCCGGCCGTCGCGATCGAGCGCGGCCGCGATCCGGTCCGTCCGGGTGTCCTGCCAGACGATCGCGTTGTAGTAGGGCCGCCCGGTGCGGCGGTTCCAGACCACGGTCGTCTCGCGCTGGTTGGTGATGCCCACCGCGGCGAGGTCACTGGCCGACAGGTTCTGCCGGGACATCGTCGTGGTGATCACCTCCTGCGTGCGCTGCCAGATCTCGAGCGGGTCATGCTCGACCCACCCGGCCTGCGGCAGGATCTGCTCGTGCTCGACCTGGTGGCGACCGACTTCGCGCCCCTCGTGGTCGAAAATCATGAACCTCGTGCTTGTCGTGCCTTGGTCGATAGCGCCTACGTAATCCGCCATCTCAGTCGTTCCTTCCGGGTCTGTCGGTCCGGTTGCCTACCTCGTACTGGGGCCTGGCCCCGGATCGATCGGGCCGGAACCCGGATCTCGCCCGGTACCCGGGTCGTCGAGCCGTCCTGTGCCGGGATCGAAGCCCCGGTCAGGTCGACGCTCCGTCGGCTCGATGTAGCCCCGCTCGCCGCGCGGCGTGGAGGTCTGAGCCTGGCCGCTCGCGTCCACCGGAGTCTCGACCTCGCCGCCACGACCGGCAGGCGGTGCTTCACCCTGCAGGTACGGCAGGACCCGGCCGATCAGCGTCACGTAGATCAGACCACCGATGAGGCCACCGATGATCGGCGCGGCAATGGGCACCCACCAATAGAGCTGGTTGTACTGATCTCGCCACGCCGTGCCGTATCCGGTGATGTACGACGCCAATCGAGGCCCGAAGTCACGAGCCGGGTTGATGGCGTAACCGGCGTTCGTGCCCCACGCCATACCGATCGCGACAACGACCAGACCCACGATGAACGGTGTCAGGTTCGACAGCGGCGGGTCGTTGAGGCGGTCGGTCAGCACGAAGATCAGGAACACCAGGATCGCCGTGCCGATGACCTGGTCCAGGAAGCCGCCCCACAGGCTGACCGGCAGGGTGCCGTTACCAGGCAGCGTGGAGAACACCGTCTGCGTCTTGGCGGTCAACCCCGGGTCCGCGTTGTGCAGCACGGAGTTGTAGGCCCAGCGCACCAACAGCGCGCCACAGAACGCACCTAACACCTGAGCGAAGATGTAAGGCACCACGCTCTTCCACGGGAACTTGCGGAACGCCGCCAACGCGATCGTGACGGCCGGGTTGAGGTGGGCGCCGGAGATGCGTGCCGCGGTGTAGACACCGAGCACGACACCGAGGCCCCACGCCCACGAGATGCTGTCGTGATCGCCGAGGCCGGAGCCACCGGCCACGACCTGAGCGACCACTCCGATACCGAACAGCAACAGAATCATCGTGCCCAGGAACTCGGCGATCATCTGGACCACGATGTTCTGTCTGCTGAGAATTCCTCGAATTCCAGCCACAGCTTTTAGCCCCCCAACAGTGCGATCTGGCGAATCGTTGGTGGCAGTCACCGCCAGGAGCGCGCCTCAGGGCCAACAAAAAGGATGAAGGCCCCAACCGGGGAATAGACACGTAACTAACGGCTATGTCTGAATATTCGGATTCGCCCTCTCTCACCGTCAGTCAAGCACGGGACCTCCGATAGGGCCACGGGCAACGGCTTTAAACCCGAGAATTGCTCTTTTTTTACGGCTCCGTGGGGCGGATGCGAGGTCTCGCCCGGTTCTCGGCGGCCGGGATGACGGCCGCAACGGATCACCTATGTCAGGCTAACCCGCCCGCCAGTGCCGGGAGTCCGGATCAATTTCATCCACAATGGTTGGTGACCCGCATGGCCCGGGGCGGCTGCCGGGTCCGGTGTGGCCGGTCGCGGCGCCTTGGGTCCGGGACCGGTGCGGGCGACGAACCGGACACCCGCGCCGCCGCCGGACATCGACGGCCACGAGATTGTCACAGCGTCTTCCTAGCCCGTTCCCAGGCAGTTCCGAGCGTCGACCCGTAAGAGATACGGTGTGCCAGCTCGAGCCACCCGCGTGCTCGTCGTCGACGACGAGCCGAACATCCGCGCCCTGATCTCCGCCACGCCGCCGCTGGTGGACTTCGACGTGCGGGTCGCGTCCGGCGGCTTCGAGGCGCTGGCCGCCGCCGAGGAGTTCGCGCCGGACCTGGTCGTGTTGGACGTGATGCTGCCCGACCTCGACGGGTTCCAGGTGGCGCGGCGGCTCCGTGCGGGCGGTGGGGCGAACGTGCCCGTGCTGTTCCTGACCGCTACGGACGCCGTGGCGGACCGGATCTCCGGGCTCACCGTCGGCGCCGACGACTATGTCACCAAGCCCGCGCTGATCCACAGTGTGCGCGGCGTCGGTTACGCCCTGCGGTTGCCGCGGGAACTGCGATGATCCGGCCGCGGCGCTGGCGGCACTGGACGCTTCGTGCCCGGCTGGTGGTCGCGGTCGCCACGCTGACCGCGTTCGCACTGCTGATCGCCAACGCGATCGGCCTGGCGCTGCTGCGCCGCAACCTGACCGACCGGGTCGACGAGCAACTGCGCGCCATGGGCCAGGCGGCCACCCAGCGGCGGGCCTGGGAGGCCCCGCCGCCCAACCCGATGTTCCCGCGCGGGCGGTTCGACGTCGACCGGGCCGTGGCGCTGGTGCTGCCCGACGGCGACCCGCCGCTGCTGGTCGTCGCGACGGGGGTTCCGGCGCCGGAGCTGCCGACCTACGCGGCGCTGCTGGAGCGGGCCGGTGGCGAGCCGTTCACGGTGCGGGCCGTCGACGGCACGATGACGTGGCGGCTGCTCGTGGTCGCCAACCGGGACGGCAGTCTGACCGTCTCCGGCGTCTCGCTGCAGGCCGTGGACGCCACCGCCGACCTGCTGCTGGCCATCGACGTCGTGGTGATGCTGGTGGTCCTGGCCCTGTTGGCGGCGATCGCGGCCCTCGTGGTCCGGATGGGCCTGCGGCCGCTGACCCGGATGGAGCGCACCTCGGCCGAGATCACCGGCGGCGACCTGTCACGGCGGGTCCTGGACGCCGACCCGCACACGGAGCCCGGCCGGCTCGGGATCGCGCTCAACTCGATGCTCGACCGGATCGAGGCCGAGGTGTCCGCGCGCACCACGTCCGAGCGCCGGCTGCGGCAGTTCGTCGCGGACGCGTCGCACGAGCTGCGTACGCCGCTCACCTCGATCCGGGGTTTCGCGGAGCTCTACCGGCGCGGGGGAGCGGTGCCCGGGCCGCGGCTCGACGAGATGATGGGGCGAATCGAGGCCGAGGCGGCCCGGATGGGGCTGCTGGTCGAGGACCTGTTGCAGCTCGCCCGGCTCGACCTGCAGCGCCGCCCTGAGCGCCAGCCCGTCGACCTGCTCGCGATCGTCGCCGACACGATCCGCGACGCGCACGCCCGGCAGCCGGACCGCCCGGTGGAGCTCGCCGCGCTCGACGGCGCCGGCGAGGACACCCCGGTGACGGTGCTCGGCGACGACCACGGGCTTCGGCAGGTCGTCACCAACCTCGTCGCCAACGCGCTCCAGCACAGCGCGGCCCCGGCCGCCGTCGTGGTGCGGGTCGGCCGGCGGCTGCCCGGTGCGGCGGGCATTCCGCCCGCCGCCGCCGTCGGCGACGTGCCGGCGGACCGCCCGCTGGCCGTGCTGGAGGTCGCCGACGCCGGCCCGGGCGTGCCGGCGGAACACGCCGAGCGGGTCTTCGAGCGCCTCTACCGGGCGGACCCGAGCCGCAACCGGCGCAGCGGCGGCTCCGGCCTCGGACTGTCCATCGTGTCCGCGATCGTCACGAGCCACGGCGGCCGCGTCGAGCTGCACCCGACACCCGGCGGCGGTGCCACCTTCCGCGTGCTGTTGCCCGAGGACGGTCGGATCCCGGGCCGTCCCTGAGCCTTCGGCACGAAGATCACCCGTCCGGGTGACTGGCGACGCGGATGCCGGCGGGAGCCGTCGCGGCGATGAGTAGGTTGACGGGTGAGCGTCGAGGAGCGGGTCAGCGACGCCGTCAACGTGCTCGTGACGATCGTCGAGGCGGGCGGCGCGATCATCATCGGCGTGGGCGCGGCCTACGCCTTCTGCCGGCTGCTGTGGCTCGCGGTGCGCGACCGGGACACGGCCTCCTTCGTGCAGGTCCGGCTCGACCTCGGCCGGTTTCTCACACTGGGCCTGGAGTTCCAGCTCGCGGGCGACATCCTGCGCACGGCCATCTCGCCGTCGTTCAGCGACATCGGCCAGCTCGCGGCGATCGCGGCCATCCGCACGGCGCTCAACTGGACGCTGCGCCGCGAGATCGAGGAGGAGCGCCGGCAGTTGGCCGCCGGACACCGCGACGACCGGTCGGCGCGACCGTGAGCCTGGGCGAGGTCACCGAGGCCGCGAGCGCGGTGGCCGTGGCGATGGGCATAGGCGTCGCCGCCGCGGTGCTGGCGGCGAACCGGACGCCGATGGCCGCGCTCGCGGTGCTGCTCGACTTCCTGACCGTGGCGGGCATCCTGCACCTGGCGGCGGACCCGACGTATCTGCGGGCGCTGTCGGCGGGGATCGTGCTGGGTGTCCGGCACCTGATCACCTGGTCGCTGCAGACCGGCTCGCGCGGACTTCTCGCGCCGATGCCGCACCGGCCTGGCAAACGTCTCTGAAGGAAATATTCGCCTTTACTCGGATCGGTGGACATCCTTTACATCGATGGGCATCACCGTATACGGTGCCCGCATGGTTCGCCGTCTGCTGCTCTCCGCCGCGCTGGTGGTCGGCCTCGTCGCCGTGCCGGCCGTCCCGTCCGACGCCGCCTCCGACCGCTCGTTCGCCGCCGCGGCGGAGCGTTACGACGTACCCCCGGATCTGTTGGTGGCATTGGGTTTCGTCCAGTCCGGGCTCGACCATCGAGCCGCCGGCCGCGCCGGTGGGCACGGCATCATGCAGCTCGCCGACAACGCCGTGGTGCGCACGCTGTCGTCGGCGGCCGCGCTGACCGGCCGGTCCCGGTCGTCGCTGATGACGAGCGAAGCGGCCAACGTGGCCGGAGCCGCCGCGGTGCTGCGGTCCTATGCCGACGCGGCGGGGCTCGACGCGGTCGCCCGCAGGAACATCAACCGGTGGTACGTCCCGGTCGCCAGGTTCGCGGGCGCGGTCGACGACCAGCTGGCGCGGCTGTTCGCCGACACCGTCTACGACCGGTCGGCGGTCGGGCTTATCGGCCCGATCAGCCTCGCGCCACGACCCGTCGCGCCCGACCGGGGCAAGCTCGCCGGCGTGCCGGCCTGGGGAGCCGGCGACGTCGGTGTTCTCAGCACCGACTACGGCCCGGCCGTCTGGGCGCCGGCCAACGCCGGCAACTACACCGTCTCCAGCCGGGAGGGCGGCTATCCGATCGACTACGTGGTCATCCACGTGACGCAGGGGTCGTACGCGGGCAGCATCGCCTGGTTCCAGAACCCGGCGTCCAACGTCAGCGCGCACTACACCTTCCGCTCGTCGGACGGCGCCGTGACGCAGTCTGTACGGGAGAAGGACATCGGCTACCACGCGGGCAACTGGGACTACAACACGCGTTCGATCGGCATCGAGCACGAGGGCTTCGTCGACAACCCGGCCTGGTTCACCGACGCGATGTACCGGGCGTCGGCCTCGCTGACCCGCAACCTGACGGCGAAGTACGGCATCCCGCGCGATCGGGCGCACATCATCGCGCACCGGGAGGTGCCCGGCGCCACGCACACGGACCCGGGGCCGCACTGGAACTGGACCTACTACATGCAGCTCGTCAACGGCGTCACCGGCACGGGCAGCGGCACGGTCGACACCGCGTCGACGAGCCTGAACGTCCGAAGTGGACCGGGAACCGGCTATGCCGTCGTGGGCTCCGTCGCCGACGGCGCCGCGGTGACGGTCTGGTGCCAGGCGACCGGCACGACGGTCACGGGCACGTTCGGCACGAGCAACGTCTGGAACCGGATCGGCACGGGCCGCTGGGTCTCCGACACCTACGTGCTGACGGGCCACAACGGATTCATCCCGGGCGTACCGCGCTGCTGAGCGAAAGCACCCACCTGGCCGGGCGGTGCGGGCCAGGATGGTAGGCATGACGACGACTGAGTTCCTCGCGTCCACGACGTTCGAGGTGCCCGGCTATCGGGTCGAGCGGACGTACGGCATCGCCTGGGGCATCATCGTGCGCAGCGTAGGCGTGGTTCGTGGGGTGACCGGCGGGCTCAAGGCGTTGCGGCAGGGTGAGGTCCCCGAATACACGCAGGTGGTCGACGCCGCTCGGCACACCGCGTTCGAGCGGCTGGTCGGGCACGCGCACGAGCTCGGCGGCAACGCGGTGATCGGGGTGCGGTTCGACTCGTCCGACATCGGCAATGGACTGTCCGAGATCGTGGCGTACGGCACCGCCGCCCAGGTTACGCGAGTGTAACGACGCGGCTGCCGTTCGCCGCCGTGCGGGTTGCCACGCGGAGCCTGTGTCGCCGCAGTTACAGCAGGTCCGGGGCCGTGGGATATCCCACGCGCGGAGGTGCCGGGGCCACGTGACCGGCTAGCCTGGCCGCTCGGAATCCCAGTATCTAGGAGCGGCTGGTATGCGGCGCGGTATCGCGACGATGTTCGTTGTCGGGCTCGTTGGACTCGGGGTCGCCGGGTGCGGCTCCGCCGATGACGCGGCCGGGTCCGCGTCGTCGGGCGGGTCCGACGAGGTGAAGGCCGAGGACAAGGCGGTCGTCACCGCTTCGGCCTGCGACGAGGCGATCGCCGACAGCGAGGCCAGACTCCAGGACCTCACCGCCGCGCTCGACAAGCTCGGTGACGGCGGCAGCGAGGGCGAGGCGGCGGCGCCGGCCCAGAAGTCCGTCGACGACACGCTGAAGTGGTGGGGCTACCAGCTCGACCTGCTGTCGAACCAGGACATCGACGCCGACGTCAAGACCGCGATCGCCGACGCGGCCAAGACCGTCTCCACGCTGAGCAAGTCGCCGTTGGAGCAGGCCATGCCCACTTTGGAGGGCATACCGACCTCGCTCAAGAACGTCTGCGTGTAGGACCCGACAGGGCCAGCCGCCCGAGGTGCGTCCAGTCGAGCGCGGCGCGGGCGGCGCGTACGCCCGGCCGGTCCCGCGGCACCCTGACCCGCAGCGCGCCGGGCCGGATGCGGGCGACCAGCGGCGTGTCCAGCAGCAGCGACTCGCCGTCGACGCCGACCGGCACCGGCTCGCCGCCTGCCTCGACCACCGCCTCGGGCGCGCTGCGCATGGTGACCGGCGCGGCACTGCGCCCGCGCAACAGCCGCAGCGCGTCGGCGGTCGAGTCGACGGTGACGGAGATGACGCCCAGCTTGCCGCGGTCCAGCCGTGGCCGGTGGCCGAGACCCGCGACGTCGTCCACGGTGTACGGATTGTTGCTCACCAGGATCGCCTGGGGTCCGGCACACACGGTGTCGCCGACGCGCAGGCACAGCCGCGGCCCGACCTGCTGGGTGAGCAGGTCCGGCAGCAGGGCGAGGGCGGTGCCGGCCTTGTCGGCACGGTAGGCGTCGCTCTGCACGATGGCCGCGTACACGCCGAACGAGGCGTTGTTGACGAACGTCCGTCCGCCCAGGTCGCCGAGGTCGACCCGCACCTCGACGCCGTCGGTCAGCGCGTCGAGGCAGGCGGCCGGGTCGTCCCGGTCGAGGCCCAGGTCGAGCGCGAAGTGGTTGCGGGTGCCGGCCGAGATCACCAGGAACGGGATGTCGTGCTCGGCGGCCACCCCGGCGACGATGGCCTGCGTGCCGTCGCCGCCCGCGACGCCGAGCAGGTCCGCGCCGCGCCGCACGGCATCCTGCGCGAGCGCGGCCACGTCGGTGGTGCCGGTGGTGTCGAGGAGCACGACCTCGGCCCCCAGTGCGCGCGCCCGCTCGGCGAGGTGGAAGCGGCCGACCTTGCCGCCGCCGGAGCGCGGATTCATGATCAGGAAGGGCCGGCGGGGCGGGGGAGTGTCGATCTCGTGGGGTGCGCGCACGGCCTGGGCCAGCGCGCGACGGCCCGTGCCGCCGGCCAGCACCAGCAGCCCGGCCGACACGGCGGCGACCCAGACGAGGTGGTGCAGCGCGTAGACGAACAGCATGGCGAGCGGCGCGGCCACCAGCAGGACGGCGGCGAGCCAGCGCAGCACGCCCGAGTGGGCGAGGAACCACCAGACGGCGGCGACGGTGGCGACGAGACAGCCGGCGGCGATGAGCAGCATGGCCACGCTGCCCTTGGCACCGGCCACGATGACGGGGACCGCGAAGGCCGCCAGCACGAGCACGAGGGCGGCCCGAGCGAGCCACCGGTGCAGCAACGACGACCCCGCGTGGGGCGAGGTCGTCGACTGCGTAACCATATCGATACATTTTACGCCTACCCCGCATTCCAGGCAGGGCGGTTTGTTCAGGTCAGTGTCACCACCCGGTCGAGGCCGAGGTCTCCCGGAGGATCGCCGCCACCACCGTGGGTCGACGACGCCGGCCAGCGGCTGGACCGCGTCGTGGTGGGCGGCGAGCCGGACCGCGGGCTGCGAGTGGCCGGTCGCGACGACCGGCTCGGGGCGCACGCCGATGACCGGAGCCGAGCGCACCGCCCGGGCCGGCGGTGACGTCGAGCGCGCCGGGGCTCCACGCGCGCAGCACGGTCGACGAGTGCGCGCCCGCCGGCTACGCGGACATCCCTCGCGCAGGAAGTGCTCGTGCGGCTGGGATCAGTCGACCTCCTGGTCCCACCGTTCAACGCCTTGGCGGAGGCCCGGGCGACGGGCCCAATTCCGACATGTCCGTCCATGATGGGCTGAGGGTGGTGTCACGCTGGGTGTCCGGTGAGTCGCTTTGCTGTTAACGCTCACACCCCCTTTGTCGCCCTGCCTGGGAGCGCGTCACCAGCGCATGCCTTGTTACGAGACCGTGACCGCCAGATGTCGGTGAGAGGGCTTGACGCCATTGTTGTTAGCGCTAACACTGTGGTTCGTTGTAACCCGGAAACGTTGATGGCACGAACCCCGGAGGGGGGACAGCTTTGAACAGACGACTTCTGGCCGCTCTGGGCGCCGCAGCGGTGGCGTTCAGCCTCGCGGCTTGCAGCGGTGAGGGAGCCGGCAGTGGCACCGACACCGCCAACCAGGCACCGACCGAGCTGACGATCGGCGTTTCGATGCCGACGCAGACGTCCGAGCGCTGGATCGCCGACGGCAACTCCGTCAAGGAGAAGCTGACGGCCAAGGGCTACAAGGTGGACCTGCAGTACGCGGGTGACGACATTCCTACCCAGTCGCAGCAGGTCGACCAGATGATCACCCAGGGCGCCGACGTCCTGATCATCGCGGCCATCGACGGCACCGCGCTGAGCAGCCAGCTCCAGGCCGCGGCTGACAAGAAGATCCCGGTCATCTCGTACGACCGGCTGATCCGCGACAGCAAGAACGTCGACTTCTACGTCAGCTTCGACAACTACAAGGTCGGCGTCGCGCAGGCGACGGCGCTCCTCGTGGGTCTCGGCGTGCTCAACAAGGACGGCTCGGAGGGCTCGGCCAAGGGCCCGCTCAACGTCGAGCTGTTCGCCGGTTCGCTCGACGACAACAACGCGCACTTCTTCTTCGACGGCGCGATGGACACGCTCAAGCCGTTCATCGACAAGGGCACCCTCGTCGTGAAGTCGAAGCAGACCTCCATCGAGCAGGCGGCGACGCTGCGGTGGCAGCAGGAGACCGCGCAGAAGCGGATGGAAGACCTGCTGACCTCCAGCTACAACGACGGCTCGAAGGTGGCGGGCGTGCTCTCGCCGTACGACGGCCTCTCCCGCGGCATCATCACCGCGCTGCAGAACGCCGGCTACAAGGGCAAGATGCCGGTCGTCACGGGCCAGGACGCGGAGATCGCGTCGGTCAAGCTGATCAACGACGGCGTGCAGAGCTCGACCATCTTCAAGGACACCCGGCTCCTGGCCGAGCAGGCCGTGATCGCCGCCGAGGCGTTCCTGAAGAAGGCGACGCCGGAGGCCAACGACACCAAGACGTACGACAATGGCGTCAAGGTCGTGCCTTCGTACCTGTTGCCCGTCGAGACGGTCTACAAGGATGACATCCAGAAGTCCCTGATCGACTCGGGCTACTGGACGGCCGACGAGGTCAAGGCCGGCCAGGCCAAGTGACCGACCGACAGGCCCGGTGACCCGCGAGGGTCACCGGGCCTGTCGCCCGCAAGCACGCAGAAGGAGGACGGATGACCGACGTGCTGCTGGAGATGCGCGACATCACCAAGACTTTCCCCGGTGTGAAGGCGCTCGAGAACGTGTCGCTCGCCGTCAAGCGGGGCGAGATCCACGCGATCTGCGGTGAGAACGGCGCGGGCAAGTCGACGCTGATGAAGGTGCTCTCCGGTGTCTACCCGACCGGCTCGTACACGGGCGAGATCGTGTTCGACGGCCAGCCGGTGCACTTCAACGGCATCCGCGACAGCGAGGCCCAGGGCATCGTCATCATCCACCAGGAGCTGGCGCTGGTGCCCTACCTCTCGATCGCCGAGAACATCTTCCTCGGCAACGAGCGGCGCGGCACGGGCGGCCTGATCGACTGGAACCGGGCCAACGCGGAGGCGGCGTCGCTGCTCAAGTCCGTGGGCCTCGACGAGAACCCGACCTCGCCGGTGATCCAGCTCGGCGTCGGCAAGCAGCAGCTCGTCGAGATCGCCAAGGCACTGTCCAAAGAGGTCAAGCTGCTGATCCTGGACGAGCCCACGGCCGCGCTCAACGACATCGACTCAGCGCACCTGCTCGACCTGCTCCGCCGCCTGCGCGACCGGGGCATCACCTGCATCATGATCTCCCACAAGCTCAACGAGATCACCGCGATCGCCGACTCGACCACCGTGATCCGCGATGGCCACACCGTCGAGACGCTCGACATGAGCGACGAGGACTCGACGCAGGGCCGCATCATCCGGGGCATGGTCGGCCGCGACATCGACAGCTTCTACCCCGACCGCGAGTCGCACCCGGGCGAGGAGGTCTTCCGGATCGAGGACTGGACCGCCTGGCACCCGACCCAGGACCGCAAGGTCGTCGACGCGGCCAACCTCAACGTGCGCGCCGGCGAGGTGGTCGGCATCGCCGGGCTGATGGGCGCCGGGCGCACCGAGCTCGCGATGAGCGTGTTCGGCCGGTCCTACGGGCGCGACGTCAGCGGCCGCATCTTCATGCACGGCAAGGAGGTCCGGGCGCGCTCGGTCGCGGAGGCGATCCGCAACGGCATCGCGTACGCGACCGAGGACCGCAAGCGCTACGGGCTCAACCTGATCGCCGACGTGTGCCGCAACATCTCCGCCGCCGCGCTGGGCAAGCTGTCCCGCGGTGGCTGGGTCAACGGCAACGAGGAGATCAAGGTCGCCGAGCAGAGCCGGCGTGACATGAACATCAAGACGTCCAACGTGATGGCGACCGTCGGCACGCTCTCGGGCGGCAACCAGCAGAAGGTCGTGCTGTCCAAGTGGTTGTTCACCGACCCGGACGTGCTGATCCTGGACGAGCCGACGCGCGGCATCGACGTCGGCGCCAAGTACGAGATCTACACGATCATCAACAAGCTGGTGGCGCAGGGCAAGGCGGTCATCGTCATCTCGTCCGAGCTTCCCGAGCTGCTCGGGATCTGCGACCGCATCTACACGCTCTCGGCCGGCCGCATCACCGGTGAAGTCCCGGTGCGCGAGGCCACCCAGGAAAACCTCATGGCGCTCATGACCAAGGAGAAGGAGCTCGCCGGATGACCGACACCAAGCCCCCCGAGACGCGGGAGTCCGGCACCGCTCCGGCGGTCGCGCTGCACACCGGCGTCAGCGACCCGCGTACGCTGATCATGCGTAACCTGCGGCAGAGCGGCATCTACGTCGCGTTCGTCGTGATCGTCGGGCTGTTCGCGATCCTCACCGACGGCGTCTCGCTGAGCCCGGGCAACATCACCAACATCCTGCTGCAGTACTCGTACATCCTGGTCCTGGCCATCGGCATGGTCATCCTGATCATCGGCGGCCACATCGACCTGTCGGTCGGCTCGGTGGTGGCGCTGACCGGCGCGGTCTCCGCCGTGCTCGTCATCCAGCAGGGCATGCCCTGGTGGGTCGGCGTGGTCGCGGCGATCGCCGTCGGCCTCGCGGTGGGTGTCTGGCACGGCTTCTGGGTCGCGTACGTCGGCATGCCGGCGTTTATCGTGACGCTGGCCGGCATGCTGCTCTTCCGCGGCCTCACGCTCCAGGTGCTCGACAACATCTCGCTCTCGCCGTTCCCGGCCGAATACCAGAAGATCGCCAACGGCTTCCTCAACGGCCTGCTCGGCGGCCAGGGCTACGACGCGTTCACGCTGATCATCGGTGCGATCGCGGTGGCCGGCATCGCGGTCAGCGGCTACCGCACCCGGGTCGCCCGGGTCCGCTACGAGCAGTCGGTCGAGTCGTTCCCACTGTTCGTCCTGCGGATCGTGCTGGTCGGCGCGGTGATCATGTACTTCGCGTGGCAGCTCGCCCACGCCCGCGGCCTGCCGATCGTGCTGATCATCCTGGCCGTCCTGGTCATCGCCTACGGCATGGTCACCCGGCGCACCGTCTTCGGCCGCCAGGTGTACGCGATCGGCGGCAACCTGTCCGCGGCGCAGCTCTCCGGCGTCAAGGTCAAGTCGGTCAACTTCTGGATGTTCGTCAACATGGGCTTCCTGGCCGGCGTGGCGGGTGTCATCTACTCGTCGCGGTCCAACGGCGCGCAGCCGGCGGCCGGCAACATGTTCGAGCTCGACGCCATCGCCGCCGCCTTCATCGGTGGTGCGGCCGTGGCCGGCGGCGTGGGCACCGTGGTCGGCGCCATGGTCGGTGGTCTGATCATGGCTGTGATGAGCAACGGCATGCAGCTCATGGGTATCGACCAGTCCGTACAGTCCGTGGTCAAGGGCCTCGTGCTGCTGTTCGCCGTCGCGTTCGACATCTACAACAAGCGCCGCGTCGGCGCCAACCGCTGACGTCGCTGACCGGACCGATGGACGCACCGACCGCGGACTCCGCCCCGACCCGGCCACTGGCCATGTCGGACGTGGCCGCCCGCGCGGGCGTGTCGCACCAGACCGTGTCGCGGGTGATCAACCGCCACCCCAACGTGGCGGTGGCCACCCGGGCACGGGTCCTGGCCGCGATCGCGGAGCTCGGGTACCGCCCCAACGGGGCGGCCCGGGCCCTCGCCACCGGTTCGACCCGCACCATCGGCCTGGTCACCTCCAACATCAGCCAGTACGGGCCGGCGCAGACGATGCTCGGCCTGGAGCACGCCGCCCGCGAGGCCGGCTACTTCCTTACCGTCTCCGTGCTCGACGACGCCAGCGCCCGCACGATGACCGAGGCGATCGACCGGTTGGCGACCCAGTCGGTCGACGCGATCGTCGCGCTGAACACCTACGACGAGGCGGTCCGGGCGCTGCGCAAGGTGCGCTCCGCCGTCCCGCTGATCGCGGTGCAGGCCGGCCGCGACGGGCACGACCCCGCGGTCTGGGTCGACCAGGAGACCGGTGCCGCGCTGGCCACCCGGCACCTGCTCGAGCTCGGGCACCGCACCGTCCACCACGTCACCGGGCCGGCCGGGTCGATCGAGGCCGCCGCCCGGCGGCGGAGCTGGCAGGCCGAGCTGGATGCCGTCGGCGCGCCCGTGCCGTCGGTGCTGCGCGGCGACTGGTTGCCCGCCTCCGGGCACGCCGCCGGCCGGGAGCTCGTGGCCCGCCGGCGTGGCGGCGAGTCGGTGACCGCCGTCTTCGTCGCCAACGACCAGATGGCCTTCGGGCTGCTGAACGCGTTCCATGAGGCCGGCCTGCGGGTGCCGGACGACGTCAGCGTCGTCGGGTTCGACAACGTGCCGGAGGCGCCCTACTACATCCCGCCGCTGACCACGGTCCGGCAGGACTTCGCCGAGTTGGGGCGGCGCGGCGTGCAGCTCGTGCTCGGCCTGCTCGGCGGTGAACAGGCACGACCGGGACCGGTCGTGCCGCAGTTGTTGGTGCGGGCCACCACCGCGCCGCCGACCCGGGGGAAAGGGTGACTCATGTACGTCGTCGGAGTCGACTTCGGCACGCTGTCCGGGAGGGCGGTCGTCGTCCGGGTAGCGGACGGGGCGGAGCTGGGCAGCGCCGTCTCGGTGTACGACCACGCCGTGGTCGAGAACCGGCTGCCGGCCACCGGTGAGCAGCTGCCGCCGGACTGGGCGCTGCAGATGCCGGGGGACTGGCTGACCGTGCTGCGCGACGCCGTGCCGGCCGCCGTGCGGGCCAGCGGGGTCGACCCGGCCGAGGTGATCGGCATCGGCACCGACTTCACCGCCTGCACCGTGCTGCCGACCACCACCGACGGCACGCCGCTGTGCGAGCTGGATGCCTTCCGCGAGCGGCGGCACGCGTACCCGAAGCTGTGGAAGCACCACTCCGCCCAGCCGCACGCCGACCGGATCAACGCGCTGGCCGCCGCGCGCGGCGAGACCTGGCTGGCCCGCTACGGCGGCAAGATCTCCAGCGAGTGGGAGTTCGCCAAGGCGCTCCAGGTGCTCGAGGACGACCCCGAGGTGTACGCCGCCATGGACCGCTGGGTCGAGGCCGCCGACTGGATCGTCTGGCAGCTCTGCGGCACGTACCTGCGCAACGCCTGCACGGCCGGCTACAAGGGCATCTACCAGGACGGCGCGTACCCGTCGCCGGACTACCTGGCCGCGCTGAACCCCGGTTTCGCGTCGTTCGTCACCGACAAGCTGGAGCACGAGATCGGGCAGCTGGGCGCGCTGGCCGGCCGCCTCACCGCGGAGGCCGCGGGCTGGACCGGTCTGCCCGAGGGCATCGCGGTCTGTGTCGGCAATGTGGACGCCCACGTCACCGCTCCGGCGGCCAAGGCCACCGAACCCGGCCAGATGCTGATGGTGATGGGCACCTCGACCTGCCACGTCATGAACAGCGACCGGCTCGGCGAGGTGCCGGGCATGTGCGGCGTCGTCGACGGCGGCATCGTGCCGGGGCTCTACGGCTACGAGGCCGGGCAGAGCGGCGTCGGCGACATCTTCGCGTGGCACGTCGACAACTTCGTCCCGCCGTCCTATGTGGAGGCAGCAGCTGCCGCCGGCGTCGGCGTGCACGACCACCTGACCGCCCTGGCCGCCTCGCAGCAGGTCGGCGAGCACGGCCTGGTCGCGCTCGACTGGCACGGCGGCAACCGGTCTGTCCTGGTCGACCACGAGCTGTCCGGCGTGCTGGTCGGCACGACCCTGGCCACCCGCCCCGAGGACGTCTACCGGGCGCTCCTGGAGGCCACCGCGTTCGGCACCCGCACGATCGTCGAGGCGTTCGAGAGCAACGGCGTCGAGGTGTCGGAGCTGGTGGTGG
Source organism: Asanoa sp. NPDC049475 (assembly GCF_040676915.1). NCBI lineage: Bacteria > Bacillati > Actinomycetota > Actinomycetes > Micromonosporales > Micromonosporaceae > Asanoa > Asanoa sp. NPDC049475. The sequence goes on from NZ_JBFAPY010000002.1 coordinate 663,792, forward strand.
CCGGCGGGCTGCTGCGCAACGCGTTCCTGATGCAGCTGTACGCCGACGTGTGCCGGCGTCCGCTCTCGGTGATCGACTCCGAGCAGGGTCCGGCGCTGGGCTCCGCGATCCACGCGGCCGTCGCCGCCGGCGCCTACCCGGACGTGCACGCCGCCGCGCAGGCCATGGGCAAGGTCCGGCGGGCCGTGTACGTGCCGGACGACCAGCGGGCGGCCGCCTACGACGCGCTGTACGCCGAGTACCAGTTGCTGCACGACCACTTCGGCCGGGGCGGCAACGACGTGCTGCACCGGCTGCGCGACATCCGCCGCACCGCCAAGGAGTCATCGTGACGATCCCCGCTCAGCGCTCGGAGAACGGCTCACACCGTGACCAGCGCACCCACGTGGCCACGCTGCACAACGAGCTGGTCCGCTACGCCCTGGTCGCCTGGACCAGCGGCAACGTCTCGGAGCGGGTGCCCGGTGAGGACCTGTTCGTGATCAAGGGCAGCGGCGTCTCGTACGACGAGCTTGCCTGGGACGGCATCACCGTGTGCGACCTGGACGGCAACGTCGTCGACGGGGTACGCGCGCCGTCCAGCGACACCGCCGCGCACGCCTACGTCTACCGGCACCTGCCGGAGGTCAACGGCGTCGTGCACACGCACAGCCCGTACGCGACCGCCTGGTCCGCCCGTGGCGAGGCGATCCCGTGCGTCATCACCGCGATGGCCGACGAGTTCGGTGGCCCGATCCCGGTCGGTCCGTTCGCCCTCATCGGCGACGACTCGATCGGCCAGGGCATCGTGGCCACCCTGGCCGGCCAGCGCTCGCCGGCCGTGCTGATGCGCAACCACGGCGTCTTCACCATCGGCGGCAGCGCCCGCGCCGCGGTGAAGGCGGCGGTGATGTGCGAGGACGTGGCCCGCACCGTGCACCTCTCCCGGCAGCTCGGCGAGCCGATCCCGATCGAGCAGGCCGACATCGACTCCCTCTACGAGCGGTACCAGAACGTCTACGGGCAGCGTTGAAAGGACAGAACGTGATCGACGACCCCTTTGCCGGCAGGGAAGTGTGGTTCCTGACCGGCAGCCAGGGCCTGTACGGCGAGGACACCCTCCGTCAGGTCGCCGAGCAGTCGCAGCGGGTGGCGGCCGCACTGGACGATTCGGCCGACCTGCCGGTGCGGGTCGTCTGGCAGCCGGTGCTGACGAGCTCCGACGCCATCCGGCAGATCATCGGCCGGGCCAACGAGCACCCGGCCTGCGTCGGCGTGATCACCTGGATGCACACGTTCTCGCCGGCCAAGATGTGGATCGCCGGCCTCGACGCCCTGCGCCGCCCCCTGCTGCACCTGCACACCCAGGCCGACGCCGCCCTGCCGTGGGCGACCATCGACATGGACTTCATGAACCTCAACCAGGCCGCGCACGGCGACCGGGAGTTCGGGTTCGCCCTGACCCGGCTGCGCGTCCCGCGGACCACGGTCGCGGGGCACGTCAGCGACCCGGTGGTGGCCGCCCGGATCGGCTCGTGGGCGCGGGCCGCGACGGGTGTGGCCGAGGCCCGCTCGCTGCGGCTGGCCCGGTTCGGCGACAACATGCGGGACGTCGCGGTGACCGAGGGCGACAAGGTCGAGGCGGAGCTGCGGGTCGGCGTGTCCGTCAACGGCTACGGCGTCAACGACCTGGTGTCCGTTGTGGACTCGGTCTCCTCCGCTGCCGTGGACGAGGTCGTGGCGTCCTACGTGGACTCCTTCGAGGTCGCGCCGGACCTGCGTCCGGGTGGTGACCGGCACGAGAGCGTGCGCTACCAGGCGCGGATCGAGGCCGGGCTGCGCTCGTTCCTGACCGAGGGCGGCTTCCGGGCCTTCACCACGAACTTCGAGGACCTGGGCGGGCTCCGCCAGCTCCCGGGGCTCGCGGTGCAGCGGCTGATGGCCGACGGCTACGGCTTCGGCGGAGAGGGCGACTGGAAGACCTCGGCCCTGCTGCGCATCCTCAAGGTGGTCGGCGCCGGCCGGCCGGGTGGCACGTCCTTCATGGAGGACTACACGTACCACTTCGGCCCCGGCACCCCGAAGATCCTGGGCGCGCACATGCTCGAGGTCTGCCCGACCATCGCCGGCGACCGCCCCCGCGTCGAGGTGCACCCGCTGTCGATCGGTGGTCGCGAGGACCCGGCCCGCCTGGTCTTCACGGCGGCCACCGGCCCGGCCGTGACGGTCGGCTGGGCGGACCTGGGCGACCGCTTCCGCTGGGTGGCCAACGACGTCGACCTGGTCGAGCCGGACGAGCCGCTGCCGAACCTGCCGGTGGCCCGCGCGGTGTGGGAGCCCCGACCGGACTTCTCCACGGCCACGGAGGGCTGGCTCACCGCCGGCGGTCCGCACCACACGGTGTTGTCGACGGCGGTGACGGCCGAGGAGGTCGGCACGCTCGCCGACCACCTGGGCATCGAGCTCGTGCACATCGAGGCCGGCACGACCCGGCGCGGCCTGGCCAAGGAGCTGCGCTGGAGCGCGGCGTACCACCGGCTGGCCCAGGGCCTCTGAGGTGAGGGGGCGCGGCCGGTGCCGCGCCCCCTCCGTTCAGATCGCCGTCGAGCGGCTGAGGTGCTCCCATTCGTCGACCTCGGCCAGCAGCGCCTGGTGATGCTCGCGCAGGCCGTCGACCGCGTCGTCGCCGAGCAGCAGCCGCAGGGGCGGGTTCGGGCTGTCCATCGCCGTCAGGATGGCCGCCACGCCTTTGACCGGGTCGTTCGGCTCCGCGTCCGCCAGTTCCCGGGTGAACCGGCGGGTCGCGCCGGCGGTCGCGTCGTACGCGGCCAGCTCCCGGGTCACGTACTTGTTGCTGTTGAACTCGGTGCGGAACGCGCCGGGCTCCACGATCATCACCCGCACGCCGAGCGGTGCGAGCTCCGTGGCCAGCGTCTCGGAGAAGCCCTCGAGGGCCCACTTGGCCGCGTGATAGGCGCCGAAGGCCGGGTACGTCTTGCGCCCGCCCAGCGAGCTCATCTGCACGATCGTGCCGCTGCCGCGCTCCCGCATGAGCGGCACGACCGCCTTGGTGACCTCGGCCGCGCCGAAGAAGACGACCTCCAACTGCTCGCGCAGCTCGGACATGGTGATCTCCTCGACGGCGCCGAGCACGAGCGAGCCAGCGTTGTTGACCAGGACGTCGATCCGGCCGTACGTGGCGAGGGTTGTCTCCACGGCGGCGGCTATGGAATCCGGGTCGGTGACGTCCAGCGCCGTGGTCGTGATCCGGCCGTGGCCGGCCAGCTCTGTCAACGCCTCCGGCCGGCGTGCCGTCGCCATCACCCGGTCGCCGGCGGCCGCGGCGGCGAGGGCGAGCTCCCGGCCGAAGCCCGAGGAACATCCGGTGATCAACCAAACTCTGTTCTGCATGCGTCGATGCTGCGGTCGCCCGGTTGGCCGCGGCCAACACCGGTTGCCTGGCGCAGCGGTAGGTTCAGGCTGTGACCCCTGATCTTCGGCAGTTCAGGTACTTCGTGGCTGTCGCCGAGGAGCTGTCGTTCACGCGGGCCGCGACCCGGCTGATGATCGCGCAGCAGTCGCTCTCGCAGCAGATCACCGCGCTGGAGCGGAACCTGGGTGCCAAACTGTTCGAACGTGACAGCCGGGGCACCAGACTGACCGAAACAGGCACGTTGTTCCTCCCGGAGGCACGCGCGGCGCTGGCCCGCGCGGACGAGGCCGTGGCCGTCGTCGCACGGGCGCGCCGCGGCGAGGTCGGCGAGCTGAGCCTCGCGTTCCTGGCGACCACCGCGAACCACCTGCTGCCGCCGATCGTCCGGGCCGCCCGGTCGCAGCTCCCGGAGGTCACGGTTCGCACGACCGAGACCGGCATCGGGCCGCTGGTGGACGGGGTGCTCGACGGCGCGTTCGACGTGGCGTTCACCCGGCCGCCGCAGGTGCCGGGGCTGGCCACGGCGACCATCGCCACCGAGCAGGTGTGCGCGGTCCTGCCGGCCGGGCATCCGCTCGCCGGCCGCGCCTCGCTCGCGCTGGCCGACCTGGCGGGGGAGCGCTGGGTGATGACGCCGCGCAGCTCGTGGGAGCCGTGGCACCGGTCGTTCGACGAGAGCTTCCGCACGGCGGGTTTCACCCCGGACGTCGTCGCCCGCGACGCCAGCGTGCAGGGCCTGCTGGGCCTGGTCGCAGCGGGGGTCGGCGTGACGAGGCTGGGCTGGTCGGCCCGCCATCTGCGCCGCACGGGCGTCGTCTTCGTGCCGTTGGCCGGCGAGCTCATGCCGACGGACATGGTGTGGCGACCCGGCAACACCGCACCGGCCCTGCACCGCCTCCGCGACGTGGTCACCGACCTGGCCGCGAGCACGGACCTCACGGAGGCCGGCTGACCGTCGGCCACAGGCTGTGCCTGGCGGCGTGTCAGGCAACGGGTGTTGGCCGGTCGAGCCCGGTCCGCCGCAAGATCGGTTCATGACCAACCACGAATCGGACCGGGCAGCTCTGCGCGACCTGGTCGACGCGTACGCCCGGCTGGCCGACCGCCGCGACCCGGCGGGGCAGGCGGCGCTGTTCACGGAGGACGCCCGGGTCACGGTCGTCATGGGCGGCGGCCCGGACGCGGGCGAGCCGGCCCAGGTCGTCGAGGGCCGGGCGGCGCTCGAGTCGGAGTTCGGCGGCCTCCGCAACTACGAGCAGACGACCCACTTCAACGGCCAGAGCACGGTCACGCTCGACGGCGGGAGCGCCACGGGCGAGACCTACTGCCTGGCCCACCACCTGTGGACCGACAACGGCCAGCGCGTGCTGATGGTCATGTCGATCCGCTACCACGACCGCTTCGTGCGCCAGGACGACCGCTGGCTCTTCGCCGAACGCCAACTGATCGTCGACTGGGTCGACCGCCGGCCCACCACGGCCTGAACCTGGCCCTACGCGAAAACGGTTTGCCCCGGTCCGCTGGCCCGACCAAGATCAATGACGTGCGGATGCTCAGTTTCGCGGGTGGCGCGGCGTCGGTCGTGGCGGTGGCCCGGCCGGAGCCGGCGGCCGGCCAGGTGTTGATCCAGGCCGAGGCGGTGGGCGCGGGAGTCGGGTTGCTCCGGTCGCTGGCCGGCGACCCCACCGGTTCACCGGGCGGCGAGGTCGTCGGCACGGTGGTCGCGGTCGGCCCGGGCGTGAGCGGATTCGCCAAGGGTGACAGGGTCGGCGGGGTGGTGTTCGCGAACGCGTACGCGGAGTTCGTCGTCGCCGACCCGCGGCTGATCAGCACGGTCCCGTCGGATGTTTCCCCGGGCGCCGCCGTGGCCGTGGTCCGCGGTGGCCTGGTGGCGCTGGCCGCGTTGCGCACCGGCCGTTTCGCCGCCGGAGAGTCACTGCTCGTCACCGCGGCCGCGAGCGGGGTCGGCCACCTCGCGGTGCAGCTGGCGCGGGCACTCGGCGCGAGCCGGGTGGTGGGGGCGGTGAGCTCACCCGACAAGTCAGACTTCGTGCACTCCTGCGGCGCCAACGCGGTCGTCACCTACGCGGACCCGTCCTGGGGCGGCCCGGTCGACCTGGTGCTGGACGGGGCGGGAGGCCCACTGGCCGCCCGCGGCATCGAGGCGCTGGCGCCGTTCGGCCGGTTGGTCGCGTTCAGCGCCGGTGGCGGCTCCGTCGACGCGGGCACGCTGCTGCCGGGGATGAAGACCGTCATGGGCCTGACGATCGGCACTCTCCACCGCACACAGCCGTCGTTGATCGAGGCCTTGCGGACGGAGCTGTGGGCACTGCTCGCCGCAGGTCGCCTCGACCCGCGGCACGTCGACGTGCCGTTCGAGGCGGCCCCCGACGCCCTCGCCCTCCTCGCGAGCCGCGCCAACCCCGGCAGGGTGGTCCTGCTGCCGTGACCGCCGCTGCGGCTGCCTATGCCGCCGACGGCGTGATGGGCGCCTCGTTGGCGGTCTTGCCTTGACGTCGGCGGCAAGGTTTAGCGTCGGGTCATGCTGATCGGGGAGTTGGCCGAGCGGGCCGGCACGAGCACCCGGGCGCTGCGCTACTACGAGACGCACGGGCTGTTGCGGGCCGCGCGTTCGGCCAACGGCTACCGCGTCTACGACGACGCGGACCTGCGGGTGGTGCGGGAGATCCGGACCTTGCTCGGGATCGGGTTCGCACTCGACGACATCCGTCCCTTCGTCGACTGCCTGCGGGCCGGGCATCCGTCCGGTGATGTCTGCCCGGACTCGGTCGCGGTGTTGCGCCGCAAGATCGCTGAGGTGGACGCCGGGATCGACCGGATGCGCGCCGTGCGGGACCGGCTCCACGCTCAGCTGACCGTCGCCATCGAGAGCCGGGAGAGCACATGCTCCAGCAGGACCTGCTAGTCACCGTCACCGACGAGACCTTCGCCGACCTCGTCCTCGCGTCACCGAGGCCGATCGTCGTCGACGTCTGGGCCGAGTGGTGCCCGCCCTGCCACGCGATCTCGCGGAGCCTGGCCGAGCTGGCCGTCGAGCTGGACGGCCGCATGACGGTGGCCACTGTGGACGCGGACGCGAATCCCGAGACCTGCCGGGCGTACGCGGTGCGCTCCCTCCCGACCCTGCTCGTCTTCAGCGCCGGCGAACTGGTCAGCGCCACCGTCGGCGCCCGTCCCAAGTCGGCGTTGCGAGACCTGCTCACCAGCCAGCTCTGAAGCCGCGCCCGCACCTCCTGCCGTAAATCCGTTGCCGGCCGCTTCACTGATGTGTTGAGGTGACATCGACTGGAAGGGGAGCTCAGAGATGCGTGCAGCTCGCGTGTTCGTTCCGATGGCCCAGACCGACGCCTTCGTTAAGGACCGCTCGCTTGCGCACGCTCAATCTCGGAATCCTCGCCCATGTCGACGCCGGTAAGACCAGCCTGACCGAGCGGCTCCTGCACGCCGCCGGTGTCATCGACCACCCAGGCAGCGTCGACGACGGCAGCACCCAGACCGACACGCTCGCGCTCGAACGCCAGCGCGGCATCACGATCAAGTCGGCGGTGGTGTCGTTCCCGATCGACGACGTCACCGTCAACCTGATCGACACGCCCGGCCACCCGGACTTCATCGCCGAGGTGGAGCGGGTTCTCGCCGTGCTCGACGGTGCGGTCCTGGTGGTCTCCGCCGTCGAGGGAGTCCAACCCCAGACGCGTGTGCTGACCCGGGCGTTGCGTCGGCTGGGCATCCCGCTGCTGGTGTTCGTCAACAAGGTCGACCGTCGGGGCGCGCGTCCGGCCGAGCTGCTCGCCGAGCTGGAGCGGCGCCTCGACCTCAGACCGCAGTCGATGGGCGCCGTCCGGGACGCCGGGACCCGCACCGCCGCGTTCGTGCCGGGCGAGTCCCGCCTGGCCGACCTGCTCGCGACCCGCGACGACGCGATCCTCGCCGCGTTCGTCGAGCACGGGGGCGTCCCCGCGCACCGACTCCGCGCCGAGCTCGCCGCCCAGACCGCCAGGACCTGGGTGCATCCCGTGTACGCGGGTTCGGCGATCACCGGCACCGGCGTACCCGAGCTGATGACCGGCATCCGCGACCTGCTCCCGGCGACGCGCGGCGACGACACCGCCCCGCCCTCCGGCACGGTGTTCAAGGTCGAACGCGGCCCGGCCGGCGAGAAGCTGGCGTACGTCCGGATATTCGACGGCACCCTCGCCGTGCGCGACCGGGTGTCCCTGCGCGGCGCCGACGGGAAGATCACTGGCATCGAGGTGTTCGAGGACGGCGCCCTGACAGCACGGGCGGTGGTGAGCGCCGGCCGGATCGCCGTCGTGCGCGGCCTGTCCGAGGTGCGGGTCGGCGACACCCTCGGCAGGCCGCGGCCGGGTGCCAGCCGCCACTTCGCGCCGCCGTCCCTGGAGACCGTCGTCGTGCCGGACCGCCCGGGCGACGCCGGCGCGCTGCACGCGGCCCTGACCGAGCTCGCGGAGCAGGACCCACTGATCAACCTGCGCCGCGACGACGTGCGCGACGAGACATCCGTGTCGCTCTACGGCGAGGTCCAGAAAGAAGTGATCGAGGCGACCCTGGCCGACGAGTACGGCCTGGCCGTCACCTTCCGCGAGTCGACCACGATCTGCGTCGAGCGGGTGGTCGGCACGGGCGCCGCCCACGAGCTCAAGCACGAGGCGCCGTTCCTGGCAACCGTCGGCCTGCGGGTCGAGCCCGGCCCGGTCGACTCCGGCGTCACGTTCCGGCTCGGTGTCGAGCTCGGGTCGATGCCGCCCGCGTTCTTCGCCGCCGTGCAGGAGTCGGTGCACGAGGTGCTGGGCGCGGGGCCGCACGGCTGGCGGGTGGTCGACTGCGTGGTGACGATGACGCACTCGGGCTACTTCGCCCGCCAGAGCCATGCCCACGGCACGTTCGACAAGAGCATGTCGAGCACAGCGGGCGACTTCCGCAACCTGACACCGCTGGTGCTGATGGCCGCGCTGCGGCAGGCCCGGACGATCGTGCACGAGCCGGTGCACCACTTCCGCCTGGAGCTGCCGGCCGACCTGCTGGGTGCGGTGCTGCCCGTGCTGGCCAAGCACCGCGCCCTGCCGACCGACACGACGACGAGCGGCCCGGTCGCGATCGTCGAGGGCGACATCCCGGCCGCCCGCGTCCACGCGGTGGAGACCCGGCTGCCGTCCATGACCCGCGGCGAGGGCGTGCTCGAGAGCGCCTTCGACCACTACGCCCCGGCGCCCTGCCCGTGGCCGGAACGCCCGCGCACGGACCACAACCCGCTGGACCGCCGCGAGTACCTGCTGCACGTACAGCGGCGCGTTTGACGCATCCGGCTGCGAAGCACGGTGGAGACCGGCTGAGATGGACCGATAGCGACAAGGAGGGCGACATGCCAACCAAGATCACTTTGATCGTCGACAACCCGGCGAACCCAGACGAGTTCGAATCGGCGTACGCGGAGGTCCGGCAGGCCGCGGCAACGCTGCCGAAGCTTCGGCGGGTCGAATCGGCCAAGGTGTGGCCGAAGGAGGACGGCACGCCCACCCCGGCGTATCGCACGCTCGACCTGTACTTCGACAGCTACGAGGACGCTTCGGCCGCGGTCGCCACCCCCGCCGCCGCCGCACTGTTCGGCGGGCTCGCGGGAACGCAGGTGACGTTCACCGGGCTGTTCTCGGACATCGAGCAGTAGCTAAGGCTTGGTCAGCTCCGCCGGCACCGGCAGGTCGACCTTGCGCAGCACCGTCGCGATGGCCTCCTCGACCCGCGTGGCGTGTTCGACCAGGTCCGCGATCGCGTAGCCGCCGAAGAGGTCGCACGGCTTGTCGAAGGTCAGCGTCGCGTCGTTGTCGGGCTGTTCGGAGATGGTCAGCCGGACCGGCAGGTACTCGATGATCGCCGGGTCGTGCTTGTAGAGGCCCTCCTCGATCACCAGGTTGTCGGCCAGGTAGGTGACCGCGCGAAGTTGGTGGCCCGCGAGCCGCATCACGGGGCTCGGGTCGAACGTCGAGATGTTGACCAGGCCGTCGCCCGCGCTGCGGTCGGAGAGGTTCTCCAGGGCCGGCCAGCCGCCGCCGCCTTTGGCCTCCGCCACCGCCGTGCCCCAGGACCAGGACGGCACGGCACGTTCCCATTGCTTGCGGAACCGGTCGTACGACCGCCCCGTGTAGATCACGAAGCGCCGGACCGGCCGGCTCAGCACCGTTACATCCTGCTCGCTCATCATCCTCGCCTCTCCCCGTCGCCGCGGCCCCAGGATGGTTGGGGCCGCGGCCGGAGGCGACACCGCTAGGCGTCGACCTCCCGCTTGTCTTCGGCCCACATCGTGTGGAAGGAGCCGTCGCGGTCGACGCGCTGGTAGGTGTGCGCGCCGAAGTTGTCACGCAGGCCCTGGATCAGCGCTGCGGGGAGCCGGGGGCGGCGCAGCGCGTCGACGTAGGCCAGCGAGGAGGAGAAGACGGGGGTCGGCACGCCGCCGCGGATCGCGGTGACGAGCACCCGGCGCCAGCTGTCGAAGCCGTTGGCGACCGCCTCGGCGAAGTACGGCGCCACGAGCAGGCTCTCGAGGTACGGGTTCTCGGCGTACACCTCGCGGATCCGGTCGAGGAACTTGGCCCGGATGATGCACCCGCCGCGCCAGATCGTCGCCATCGCGCCGGGGTCGATGCCCCAGTCGTTGTCCTGGCTGCCGGCGCGGATGTGGTCGAAGCCCTGCGCGTACGCGACGATCTTCGACGCGTAGAGCGCGTTGCGCACGTCCTCGACGAACTGCTTGCGGTCCTCGACGAGGCCGGCGATGTCGGTGTCGGCGGCCCGGCCCGCGTAGGTCTCCTGCGCCTTCTCGCGCTGCGCCACGTGGCCGGACAGCGACCGGGCGAACGTCGCCTCGGCGATGCCGGTGATCGGCACACCCAGGTCGAGCGCGCTCTGCACGGTCCAGCGGCCGGTGCCCTTCTGCTCGGCGCGGTCCATCACCACGTCGATGAACGGCTGGCCGGTCTTGCCGTCGGTGTGGGCGAGCACCTCGGCGGTGATCTGGATCAGGAACGAGTCGAGGTCGCCGCTGTTCCACTCGCGGAAGATCTCGGCGATCTCCGCCGGAGAGGCACCCAGACCCGCGCGGAGCAGGTCGTACGCCTCGGCGATGAGCTGCATGTCGGCGTACTCGATGCCGTTGTGCACCATCTTGACGAAGTGGCCGGCAGCGCCGGGACCCACGTGGACGCAGCACGGCGTGCCGTCGACCTGGGCGGCGATCTTCTCGAAGATCGGGCCGAGCTTGCGGTACGACTCGGCGGAGCCGCCGGGCATGATGCTCGGGCCGAGCAGCGCGCCCTCCTCGCCGCCGGAGACGCCGGTGCCGACGAAGTCCAGGCCCTTGGCGGCGAGGTCACGCTCGCGGCGGGCCGTGTCGACGAAGTGGGCGTTGCCCGCGTCGATCACGATGTCGTCCTTCTCCAGCAGCGGCACGAGCTCGTCGATCACGGCGTCGGTCGCCTTGCCGGCCTTGACCATGATGATGACGGCGCGCGGGCGCTTCAGCGACGCCACGAAGTCGGCCATCGACTCGCTCGGGATGAAGTCGCCCTCGTCACCGTGGTCCGCCACCAGGCTGCGGGTGCGGGCGACGCTGCGGTTGTGCAAAGCGACGCTGAACCCGTTGCGGGCCAGGTTGCGGGCGAGGTTGCGACCCATCACCGACAGGCCGGTCACGCCGATCTCGGCGCGAGCTTCCGTGCTCATCTACCCCTCCGTGCTCTTCTGTCACGCGGGCCGGCTCGTCGACGCTGACCGGTGAGCCGCCGTCCGTATTGACGCGGGTGCCCCTGTGGGGCAATAGCAAACCCTGTTTGCCCGATTTAATCCAGCCTCCGCGAAGGCCGCGCCGCGGCCAGCAGACGCGCGGTGGCGCGTACTCCCGGATGCTCCTGGATCTCCTCCCGAGACAGCGGTAACGGCAGCCGCCAGTTGGGGTACTGGTCGGTCGTGCCCGGCAGGTTGGGCTGGCGGGTCTCGCCGAGGACATCGTAGAGCGAAGCGGTGATCAAACGGGCTGGGCTGGCCGCCAGTGCGGCGTGCATCGCAGTGACGATCGAGTCGTCGTCCTCTTCGGACAGTAACCCGGCGTCACGCAGCATCGCGGTCAGTGCCCGCCGGTCGGCCCGCGCCCGCTCCCGTTCGGCCGCCTCGCCGGTGGCCAGCAGCCCGAGGCGGGCGCGGACGTCGACGTGCTCCTCGGTGAGGAAGCCCTTCGCGGTCGGCAGGTCGTGGGTCGAGACGGACGCGAGGGCGGTACGCGGCCATTGCCGAGGTGGCACGAACGCCTCGCCGTCGCGGGTGAACCAGAGCACGGTCGAGCCGAGCATGTTGCGGCCGCGCAGCGCCCTGGTCACCGACGGTTGCACGGTGCCGAGATCCTCGCCGACCACCACCGCTCCGGCCCGGTGCGCCTCGAGGGCGAGGATGCCGAACATCGCGTCGGCGTCGTACCGGACGTAGGTGCCCTCGGCCGCGCCGGCGCCCGGCGGGATCCACCACAGGCGGGACAGGCCCGCGACGTGGTCCACGCGCAGGCCGCCGCCGTGCCGGAGCAGCGCGCGGAGCATGTCCCGGTACGCGGCGTAGCCGGTCGCCGCCAGCCGGTCGGGCCGCCAGGCGGCCAGCCCCCAGTCCTGGCCGAGCTGGTTGAACGCGTCCGGTGGCGCGCCGACCCGGACGCCCTGGGCGAGCACGTCACCGAGCTCCCACCCGTCCTCGCCGCCCGGGTCGACCCCGACGGCCAGGTCGTGCACGATGCCGACCGACATGTCGCGCGCGGCGCCGGCGGCTGAGGCGAGCTGCTGGTCGCAGAGCTGCTGCAGCCAGGCGTAGAAGCCGACCCGGTGCGGGTCCGCGGTGGCGGTCGCCGGATCGCGCAGGTGCGCCGGCCAGTGTCGCCAGTCGGACCCGTGCTCCTCGGCGAGCGCGCAGTAGGTGGCGAACGCCGGCGCTTCCGGCCCCGGCCCGGGGTAGAGCAGCTCCAGGGCGGCCCGCTTGGCGGTCCAGACCGCGTCGTAGTCGATCAGGTCGGTGTCCTCCGGCCGCAGGGCGTCGACCTTGGCCTTGAGCGCCGCGTCCGCGTCGCGATACTCGGCCGTGTCGGTGACCCGGATGTAGAGGGGATTGGCGAACCGGCGGCTGGAGGGGGAGTAGGGGGAGGCCTGGACGGGGTGGTTCGGCCCGATCGCGTGCAGCGGGTTGAGCAGCACCAGACCGGCGCCGGTGCCGGCGGCCCAGCCAGCGAGCTCGCGCAGGTCACCGAGGTCACCCATGCCCCAGGAGGCGCGCGAGCGCAGGGCGTAGAGCTGGATCATCCAGCCCCAGGCCGGCGGTGGTGGCGCCAACCGGCGCGGCGCGACGACCACGGTGAGCTCCTGGTCGCCGGCGGCCAGCCGGTGCCAGCCCAACGGCAGGTCGGCGAGCTCGGTGACCTCCCGGGTCGTGCCGTCCTCGAGGGTGAGGGTGCCGGCCAGGTCGCGACGGTCGCCTTCGCGGAGCACGATCGTCGGCGGCAGCCTGCGGTCGGTGGTCGCGGCGGCCAGGGCCGCGCTGATCGCCGATGGGCTGGTCGCGTCGACGTCGAGGAGCCCGAGCACGCGCACGACGATGTCCCGGTCGACCTGGGTCCGCCGCCCGTCGGCCGCGTCGTAGGCGGTGACCACCCCGTGTGCCGCGGCCAGGCGGCGCAGGTCGCGTTCCATCAGCCGGTCACCTTGTCCAGGTGCTGCAGCAGGTCGTGCGCGGCGAGCTCGACCTCCTTGTGCTTCCACGACGACGCCCGGTAGACCACCGCGATCAGCCCGGATCGGTGCAGCCGGCGCAGGTCGCCGTAGACGAAGGCGTAGCGGGCCTTGGTCTCGCCGGCCGCGCCCTCGGTCAGCCCCAGGTGCCACTCGGCCAGCTCGGCCCACGAGTGGCGCTCGAGGTAGGAGTTCTCGTCGTCGGCCCGGGGCTGCACGACACCCCAGTCACTGTCGAGCACGTACTGCTTCGCGTCGATGAGCTGGCGCGCCTTGCGCACGGCGTCCTTGTTGAGCGAATACCTGGCCATGCGGCCATGTTCCCCGAACGACGCGACAGCATGCCCCACCCACGCCGGGCGGACTAAACCCTTGCGTGAGGGTTTAGCAGCAATGATTACGGTAAGTCAGGTGTCATTGCACAAGCTGTGTTCAATCCTCACGAACGGGACGTAGTGATGACGCAGACTGCCAGCAGGATGGACCAGCGGTCCGACACCCAACAGCACCTCCGCGGCGGCGGCCACGACGGTGGCAAGATCACCGTTGCCGACGGCGTGGTTCAGAAGATCGCCGGGATGGCCGCCCGGGAAGTGTCCGGCGTGTACGCCATGGGCAGCGGCGCGGCCCGCACGATGGGCGCGGTGAAGGATGTCATGCCCGGGACGGCCTCGAGCGTCTCGCAGGGCGTCGGGGTCGAGGTGGGCGAGAACGAGGCCGCCGTCGATCTCGACATCGTGGTGGAGTACGGCGTGTCGGCCAACGAGCTGGGCAAGGGCATCCAGCGCAACGTGAAGACGTCGATCGAGCGGATGACCGGGCTTGACGTCGTCGAGGTGAACGTCAACATCAACGACGTGCACCTGCCGGACGACGGCGGCTCTTCGAGCGGGAGCGGGACCTTCACCTCCAGTGACAGCTCGAGCAGCGGTCAGACCCGGGTGTCATGACGGCGGCGCCCATGGCGGATGCCGACGCCACGGTCGACGGTGTCGACATCGACCGGGTCGCGGCCGCCGCGGAGGACTGCCCGGCCGTCGACGCGCTCGTCGAGGGTCCGCCGGCGATGGCGGCGACGTATCTTCCCCGGCGCCGGGTCACCGGGATCCGGATCGAAGACGACGTCGTGACCGTCCAGGTGCGGCTCCGATGGGGGTCGACGGTCGGGCAGCTGGCCCAACAGGTCTGGTCGGCGGTCCGGCCACTGGCCGGGCGGCACCGGGTCGACATCGTGGTCGCGGACATCGCGGAGCCCACGGGGAGTTGAGAGAGATGACCAAGACGATTTTCGGTACGGCGATCGGCATCGCGCTCGGGTTCGCCGTCGCGTTCGGGAACTTCGGCGACCTGGCCTTGGTCGGTCTGTTCGCGCTGGTCGGATACGGGGTCACCAAGGTGATCACCACCGGCCGCGTCGACGTGGGCGCCACGATGCAGCCGATCCAGCGCCGCTTCCAGCGGAGCAACCTCTCGCGGAGCAACCAGTGACCCAGGACCGGCCGGTCGGCACAGCGCAGGCCACGACGACGCCGCGGGTCGAGCGCCACCTGGCCGAGGCGTCGCCCGCACCGCCGCCTGTGCCGCCCGATCCCGACTACCTCGGTGAGGTGGTCATCTCCGAGCGGGTGGTTGCCAAGATCGCTTCACAGGCCGTCTACGAGCAGCCGCACGCCGGTGGGGCCGCGCCGCGGGTGTTCGGCAGCGTCGTGCCGGGCGCCGGCCACATGGGCATCCGCGCCTCCGACCTGACCGCGCGGCCGAAGACCAGCGCGCAGATCGACGCGTCGGTGGTCTACGTCGACATGGCGATCAGCGTCCGCTGGCCCGAGTCGCTCGCCGACGTGACCGAGCGGATCCGGGACACGGTCGAAGACCGGATCAAAGCCTGGACGGGGCTGACCGTGGCCCGGGTGCGCATTTCCGTGACCGACCTCGTCGCCTGACGGAGTTTGCCATGAAGAAGTTCAACCGGATCCTCGCGATCCTCTTCGCGCTCGGCTTCATCTTCCTGGCGGTCCTGATCGTCGTCGAGCTGATCTTCGAGCGGGCCGGGGCCGGGCCGGCGATCGTCAACTGGAACAGCATCTACGACTGGGCGGCCACCCACACCTGGAACTCGCGCAGCGTACGGATCATCGGCGGCCTGTGTGCCCTCGGCGGTCTCGTGCTGCTCGGCCTTCAGCTCATCCCGCGCAAGAAGGAACGACTGAAGGTGAGTGGCGGACGCGACGAGATCGACGCGGCGATCGACCGCCGCAGCGTGGTGCGGACGGTGCAGCAGGCGGTCGGCGACATCGACGGGATCAGCCAGGCCAGGGTCGCGCTCCACGGCAACAAGGTCACCGTCGACGCCCGGCGCAGAGCCGAGGCGTCCGAGGGGATCACCACGCAGACGGTCGCCGACGCGACCCACCGGGCGGTCGACGACCTGCACCTGCGCCGACCACCCCGGATCACGATCAAGCTGGCCACGGCGAGGGAGCGGTGATGCGCGGACACGCCGACCGGATCAACCGGATCATCATGATCGTGCTCGGCGCGATCTTCGCGGCCATCGGGGGCGCGATCATCGCGGCCAACACCGGGCTGTTCGCCAGTGGTTTCCCGGACCGGACGCTGCTGGAGAACCCGGCGGCACAGTGGATCGGCGGGCACAGCACCTGGTTCTGGCCGATCGCGGCCGCCGTGGCGACGCTGCTCGGGGTGCTGGCGCTGATCTGGTTGATCAAGATCCTGCGCGGGCCGCCGAAGGCGCACGACATCTCGATCGACGGCAGCGCGCGGACGACTGTGGGTGCGACCGCCTTGCGGGACGCGTTGACCAACGAGATCCAGAGCTACCGCGGCGTCGACTCGGCCAGGGTGCGGGTCTACGGCGACCCGATCCAGCCCCGGCTCGGCGTCAAGGTCAACCTCACCGCGGACGCCCGGGTCGCCGAGGTGCGCAACCGGATCGAGCAACAGGCGCTGGCGCACGCGCGCGAGGCGCTTGACGCGCCCCAGATGCCGGTCACCTTGGATCTGGGCGTCAGCAAGAAGAGCGGCCCACGCGTCGAATAACCGGCCGAAACAACGACGAAGGGCAAGGAGATCTCTCCTTGCCCTTCTTAACGTATAGCGCACCTGGGGGCTTGCGGCAAGACCCGTGTCGTACCGCAGAATCGTCGGCTCGGAGGTGTCGCAATGCGCGAGCAGTACGTTTTGGATCTTCAAGAGGTCGACGAATCCCACGTCGCGGTCGTCGGGGGCAAGGGCACCCACTTGGGGGAGCTGTCGAGAATCGACGGAGTCGCGGTGCCCGCCGGCTTCTGTGTGACGACGGACGCCTTCGCGGCCGCCGCGCCGGCGATCGACGAGCGACTGGAGCGGGTGCACCCGGACGCCCGGGACGAGATCCGCGCCCTCAGCGCCGAGGTCCGCCGGACGATCGAAGCCGTCGACATCCCGGACGACCTGGCGGCGGCGGTCGGCGAGGCGCTCGCCCGGCACGGCGCCGACGCGACCTATGCCGTGCGGTCCAGCGCCACCGCCGAGGACCTGCCGACGGCGTCCTTCGCGGGCCAGCAGGACACGTACCTGAACGTGCCGGGTCCGGAGGTCCTCGCCCACGTACGCCGGTGCTGGGCGTCGCTGTTCACCGAGCGGGCCGTCACCTACCGCCTGCGCAACCGCTTCGACCACCGCAAGGTCCACATGGCCGTGGTCGTGCAGCGGATGGTCGTGCCGCGGTCGTCCGGCATCCTCTTCACGGCCGACCCGGTCACGGGCGATCGCACGGTGTCCGCTGTGGACGCCGGCTTCGGCCTCGGGGAGGCGTTGGTCTCGGGCATCGTGAACCCGGACGTCTTCAAGGTGCGCGGCGGCGAGGTCGTCGCCAGGGAGATCTCCACCAAGCGGGTCGCCGTGCGGGCCGTGGCGTCGGGCGGGACCGAGGTCCTGGACGTCGACCCGCGAGAACGGGAGCTGCCCGCACTGACGGATGCGCAGGCCGTGCGGCTGGCCGCACTCGGCCGGCGGATCGAGGCGCACTTCGGCCGCCCGCAGGACATCGAGTGGTGCCTGGTCGACGACGACTTCCGGATCGTGCAGAGCCGGCCCATCACGACGCTGTTCCCCGTGCCCGAGCACGCGCGCGACGGGAGCAATCACGTCTACCTCTCCGTCGGGCACCAGCAGATGATGACGGATGCCATGAAGCCGCTGGGCTGGTCGATGTGGCAGCTGACGGCGATGGCACCGATGACCGAGGCCGGCGGGCGTCTCTGGGTCGACGCCACGCGGGTGCTGGCCACGCCGGCCGGTCGCGCCGGCTTCCTCGAGCTGGCCGGCCGCGCCGACCCGCTGACCAGGGACGCGCTGGAGACGGTTCTCGACCGGGGCGACTTCCTCCCCACGCTGCCGGACGCGGAACCCAGCGCCCCGCGGGTCCTGGCCCCTGGCGAACCGATCGCGAACGACCCGGCCGTCGTCACCGCGCTCGTCGCGCGCAGCGAGGCCTCGGTGGCCGCCCTGCGGCGCGACATCGCCACCAAGACCGGTCCCGCGCTGTTCGAGTTCCTCCTGGAGGCCTTCCAGGAGCACAAGCGGGTCCTCGCCGACCCGCTGAGCATGCAGGCGATCATGGCGGGGATGGAGGCCACCTGGTGGCTCAACGACCACCTGCTGGAGTGGCTGGGTGAGCGGAACGCGGCCGACCAGCTCACGCTCTCCGCACCGGGCAACATCACGGCGGAGATGGGACTGGCGCTGCTCGACGTCGCGGACGCGATCCGCCCCCACGACGAGGTCGTGACGTTCCTGCGGGCCGGGGTCGACGACGGTTTCCTCGACGAGCTGCCCAAGCTGGCAGGCGGGACCGAGGCACGCGACGCCATCGAGGCCTACCTCGACCGGTACGGCATGCGCTGCGTCGGCGAGATCGACATCACGAGGCCGCGGTGGAGCGAGCACCCGAGCGCACTCGTGCCGCTGATCCTCGACAACGTCACCTTCTTCGAGCCGGGTGCCGCAGCACGCCGGTTCGAGGCGGGACGCCGGACGGCGGAGGAGAAGCGGGCGGAGGTGCTGGCCCGCGTGCGTGCCCTGCCGGACGGTGCGGCGAAGGCCGAGGAGACGGAGCGGATGATCGACCGGGTCCGGATCTTCACCGGCTACCGGGAGTATCCGAAGTACGGCATCATCGCCCGCTACTGGGCCTACAAGCAGGCGCTGACGGCGGAGGCGGACCGTCTCGTGCGGGCCGGGGTGCTCACAGCGCCGGAGGACGCTTTCTACCTCACGTTCCAGGAGCTCCACGAGGTCGCGCGGACCGACCAGGTGGACCCTGGGCTCGTCGCGACGCGCAGGGAGGCGTTCCGGTCGTACGAGGCGCTCACCCCACCCCGGGTCCTCACCTCCGACGGCGAGGCGCTGAATGGCGCCTACCGGCGCGATGACGTGCCCGCGGGTGCCCTGATCGGAGTGCCGGTCTCCGCCGGAACCGTCGAGGGCCGCGCCCGGGTCATCCTCGACCTGGCCACAGCG
Source organism: Asanoa sp. NPDC049475 (assembly GCF_040676915.1). Lineage (NCBI taxonomy): Bacteria > Bacillati > Actinomycetota > Actinomycetes > Micromonosporales > Micromonosporaceae > Asanoa > Asanoa sp. NPDC049475. The sequence goes on from NZ_JBFAPY010000002.1 coordinate 682,521, forward strand.
GATCTCGAACCGGGCGACATCCTCGTCACGGCGTACACGGATCCCAGCTGGTCGCCCCTGTTCGTCGCGATCGCCGGGCTGGTGACCGAGGTCGGCGGGCAGATGACCCACGGTGCGGTGATCGCACGGGAGTACGGCCTGCCCGCCGTCGTCGGCGTGCCCGGCGCGACCCGGCTGATCCCCGACGGGCAGCGGATCCGCCTGCACGGAACGGACGGCTACATCGAGCTCCTGGAGTGACGTAGGTTGCCGGATAGAGGAGGCGACATGAGTGAGCTCGCGTACGCCAGTGGACCGTCCGACACCACCCTCCTGGCCGACACCATCGGGCAGAACCTGGCCCGCACCGCCGCCCGCTTCCCCGATCGCGAAGCCCTCGTCGACGTGCCCAGCGGCCGCCGGTGGACCTACCGTTCACTGGCGGCCGACGTCGACGAGCTGGCCCGGGCGTTGCTGGCGCTCGGGGTCGGCAAAGGCGACCGCGTGGGCATCTGGTCGCCGAACCGTCCGGAGTGGGTGCTAGTCCAGTACGCCACGGCCGCGATCGGCGCGATCATGGTCAACATCAATCCGGCGTACCGGCGGCACGAGGTCGGTTTCGTGCTCCGGCAGTCCGGGATCTCGGGATGGTGATGGGCAACCTGGCGGCGACGTCGCACGGCGCGTGCATGGTCATCCCCGCGCCGTCGTTCGAGCCGGCGGCGACCCTGGCCGCCGTCGCGGCCGAGCGGTGCACCTCGCTCTACGGTGTGCCGACCATGTTCATCGCCGAGCTGGACCTGCCCGACTTCGCCGCCTACGACCTGAGCAGCCTGCGTACGGGCATCATGGCCGGCTCGCCGTGTCCGGTCGAGGTGATGAGGAAGGTGGTCGACCGGATGCACATGTCGGAGGTGTCGATCTGCTACGGCATGACCGAGACCTCGCCGGTGTCGACGCAGACCCGGGTCGACGACGACCTCGACCGCCGCACCGGCACGGTCGGCCGGGTGCTGCCGTTCCTCGAGGTGAAGGTCGTCGACCCGGCGACCGGGGTGACCCTGCGCCGCGGGGAGCCGGGGGAGCTGTGCACCCGGGGCTACTCGGTGATGCTCGGCTACTGGGACGAGCCGGAGAAGACGGCCGAGGTGCTCGACTCCGCCCGCTGGATGCACACGGGCGACCTCGCGTCGATGCGGTCCGACGGCTACGTCAACATCGTCGGCCGGATCAAGGACGTGATCATCCGGGGCGGGGAGAACGTCTACCCGCGCGAGATCGAGGAGTTCCTCTACCGGCACCCGAAGATCGCCGACGTCCAGGTGATCGGCGTGCCCGACGACAAGTACGGCGAGGAGGTCATGGCCTGCGTGATCCTGCGCGACCCCGGCGACGCGCTGACGGTCGACGAGGTGCGCGCGTTCTGCCAGGGCCAGCTCGCGCACTACAAGGTGCCGCGCTACGTGCGGGCCGTCGAGTCGTTCCCGATGACGATCAGCGGCAAGGTACGCAAGGTCGAGATGCGCGAGTGGGCGGTCGGCGAGCTGGGCCTGTCTTCGATAGATTGACGCGCCGTGGGATACCTGGTGTGGCCATCGGGCCGACTTCATCTGCCTGCCTCTGACGACCTCGCCGCGGTCGCGGCCGCCACGGCCGCGTGGGCGCGCCACGACGGCTGGTTCGGGCCGGGCGACTCGGCGCCGGGCGACACCCTGGCCGACGTCGCCGAGTTCGCGGCGGCCTCGATCACCCGCGACGGCGACTGGATCGAGTTCCGCTACGACGACGCGGGCGACCCGAAGTGGTCGGAGCAGGCGACCGCCTTCTACGTGGCGATCGCGCCGTTCGTGCGATCGGGGACGGTCAAGATCGAAGGTGAGGACGGGTCCACCTGGTCCTACACCTACGCCGATGGCAAGGTGACCCAGGACGGCTGGAACGGGTGGGACGGCTCCGTCGAGCCGTTCGGCGAGTCCGTGGACTTCCCCGGCTGACAGCGGACGGACGCGGGGGCGGCCCGCACCGGGCCGCCCCCGCCGATCCGGCTATTCGCCGAAGTCTCCGAAGTCGCCCCCGTCGTCCTCGAACGCCTCTTCGATCATCTCGCCGGCGATCATGCCGCCCGCGACGCCGAGCGCCGCGCCCGCGACCATGCCGCCCATCCCGCCGCCGCGGTGACCGCCGTGCCCGTGGCCCTTGCCGTGGCCGCCCATGCCCATGCCGGGGAAGCCGCCGCGGCTCGCGAAGAAGGTCTGGCGCTGGTCGACCGCCTGGCGCACCCAGCCGTCGACGACCTGCGCCCAGTCGGCGGAGTCGGCGTGGCTGTGCGGCACGGTGTAGCGCCCGTAGGCGTCGTGACCGCCGACGAACATGCCGCCGCGCTTGTCGAACTCGAGCACGACCTCGACGGTCTGCGGGTTGGCCACGAACGTCAGCTCGAGCTCGCTGATGCCGTGCGCGTACGCGGGTGCGGCGAAGAACTCGATCTCCTGGTAGAACGGCAGCGTCTGGTGGACGCCGTGCAGCCGGCCGTATTCGAGGTCGGCGCCCTTGAACCGGAAGCCGAGCCGGCCGAACGCCTCCAGGATCCGCTCCTGCACCGGCAGCGGGTGCACCGCGACGTGGTCGAGGTCGCCCTTGTCGACCGCGCGGTCGATCGCCACCTCGGTGCGCAGGCCCATCGTCATGCCGTGCAGGCGCTGCCCGTAGACGTCGGTGACCGGCGTCTCCCACGGCATGTCGACCTGGAACGGAATGGACAGCTGCTGGCCCGCCGCCAGCTTGGTGCGCCCGGCCACGGCGGTGCGGTGGAACTCACCGACCGTGCTGTAGTCGCCGCCGCCACCGTCGACCTCGATGCGGGTGACCAGGCCGAGCGTGATGTGCGCGAGCTCCACGTCGCTGTTGCCGCCGGTCAGGTTGACCTGACCGGTGAGCGGCAGGCCCGGGCGGGTGTTCGGGTTGGACAGCACCGTGTCGACGCTGGGGCCGCCGACTCCGAGGGCGCCCAACATCTTCTTGAAGACCACGTTGTTCTCCTGAGTCGTCAGTCAGGGCCGCGATCCGTTGGAGCGCAACGCATTCCGCGCGGCGCTCCACATCGGAGGATGCGGCCGTGCGGGGGACCGTACCAGGCGAATCTGACAGTTCGCTGAGAGTAACCCTAATAGCGGTCGAGCTCGCTCGCCGGTGCCATCACGATCCGCGGCTTCGCCGCCGGGTCGAGCCAGCGCAACACCTTGACCAGGTCGGACTCGTCCAGCGCGACGCATCCGGCGGTCCCGCGGTCGACCGACACGTGCAGGAAGATGCCGCTGCCGCGCGGCGGGTCGGCCTCGCGTACCGGGATGTTGTAGTTGATGACCGCGAAATAGCGGTACTGCGGGTCCGTCTCCCACAGCGCCTCGCTGGCACCGCCCGGGTCGGCGCCGTGGAAGAACGAGTTGTAACCCTCGGTGGCCGGGTTCTCGTTCCACCAGTCGTTCTCGACCAGCTTGTGGTAGCCGTAGCGGACCCCCGGGTTGCCGGCGATGCCGTACATCGTGCCGCCGAAGCTGTAGACGCCGGTCGGCGTGGCCAGGTCGCCCTCGATCTTGTTGTCCTTGAAGCCCTTGGTGCCGAGGCGGGCCGGCATCGAGTCGAACGCCGGGGTCCAGTTGCCGCCGCGCTTGCCGAACGCCTGCAACGTGCCGGTGCTCGTGCCGAAGCCGCTGGCCTTGACCACGATGACCTGGGTGGTGTCGGCGGGCAGCGTGCGCAGCCGCGACGCGTCGTTCGTCGGCTTGGTGCCCGCGGGCCTCGGGGTGGGCAGGCGGGTGAGCGCCGGCTTGGCCGTCGCGGTCGGGACGTCCGCCCGCCGGGCGAGCCGGTCGCGGGCCTCCACGAGGTCGGCCGCGCCCCGCGTCTGCGGGGCGGCGCTCGGCTCCCCGGTCACGGTGCCGCAGGCCGAGAGGGCCAGCACGGTCAGGACTGCCAGCGTCGACCGCCGCAGTGCGCCCACCTGGAACCCCGATCCGTATCGTATGGACGATGGTGCGGTCGAAACCTTACCGGTTGGCGGTCCTGGTCGTGGCCCTGGCGATCTCGGGCTGCGCTGGGCAACCGTCCGGATCCGCCGCGTGGTCACCGCCGCCGGCTTCGCCGTCCCCGGCGCCGTCCCCGGCGCCGTCTCCGTCGGCGTCGACGCCCGCCTTCTCGGCCGCCACCGAGAAGGTCACCGCGGCCGACCTCGGCGCGAGCTGGAAGACCGGCTGCCCGGTCGGCCCGGCGAGCCTGCGCCTGCTGCGGCTGAGCTACTGGGGCTTCGACGAGGAGCCGCACACCGGCGGGATCGTCGTGCACAAGGACGTGGCGGCGGACGTGACCAAAGTGTTCCGCACGCTCTTCGCCAAGCGGTTCCCGATCAGAAGCCTGAAACCCGTCAGCGAGTACGGCGGCAGCGACGACAGGTCCATGGCGGCCGACAACACGTCGGCGTTCAACTGCCGCAACGCGGTCTCCTCAGGCGCGCCGTCGTGGTCGGTGCACGCCTACGGGAAGGCGATCGACGTGAACCCGGTGGAGAACCCGTACCTGTTCGGCGACGACGTCCTGCCGCCGGAGGGCCGAGAGTTCGTCGACCGCTCGCCGTACCGCCCGGGCATGGCAGTCAAGGGCGGCGTCCTGGTCAAGGCGTTCGCGACGGTCGGGTGGAAGTGGAACGTGGGCGGCGCGAACCCGGACTACCAGCACTTCAGCACTACGGGCCGCTAGTCGCGGCCGAAGCTCCGGAAGAAACGCTCCGCGGCCCTGCGATCGCCGGTCAGGTCCAGGTCGCCGGTGGCGATCGCGGCCGCGACCGTCAGGTCCGTGAAGATCAACCGCCATAGCGTGGGTACGTCGGCCCGGACGGTCGCGTCCACCTCGCCGTGCCCGCCGCGGCTCACGCTCACCGAGTCGCGTGCCGGCTCCACGTCGAACGCGTCGGCGCCGACCAGCAGCCGGACGGCCGGTGGTCGGGACGACGGCCGGTGCAGCGCCTTGAGCAGCAGCATGAACGCGTCGGTGCTCATCTCCGGGCCGTGTGCACCCGGCGCGTCGGCGCCCCACCGGCTCAGCTCGATCAGCACCGGCTCCAGCGCCCGTCCGCGGTCGGTCAGCTCGTAGGCCGACGCGCTGACCGGTGGGCCGAGCTCGACCCTGCGCACCACGCCGCTGTCCTCCAGCTCGCGCAGGCGCTGGCTGAGCACGTTCTGGCTGGCCTTGGGCAGGCCGGCACGCAGGTCGCGGAACCGCTTGGGGCCGAAGACCAGCTCACGGACCACCAGCAACGCCCACCGCTCGCCGACCACGTCGAGGGCCAGGGCGGTGCCGCAGTCGTCCTCGTAGCTGCGTTGTGACATGGATCAAGTGTACGAACCCGCACCGCTCGGTGCTAGTGTCGCACCTACTGGTCCTAAATTAGGAGTGAGACATGGACGCACTGCTCGGCCGCGTGCTCGACGCCCACGGTGGGCTCGACCGGTGGCGCACCCTCACCACCTTCACCGCCCGCATCACCTATGGCGGCCCGTTCTGGGAGTTCAAGGGCCACCCGGGCTTCGTGGGGACGAGCTTCGTCGAGGCGAGCCTCCGGGACCAGCGGATCCGCCACCGCGACGAGGCCACCGGCCGCGAGCTCGTCTTCGACCGCGCCGGCGACCGCCTCACCGTCACCGACGGCGACGGCGCCGTGGTCGAGAAGCTCGAGAGCCCCCGCTCGACCTTCGCCGGCTACACCCCCGAGACGACGTGGAGCCTGGCCCAGATCGGCTACTTCCGCGCGTACGCCACCTGGCACTACCTGGTCGAGCCGTTCCTGTTCACCTGGCCGGGAGTCGAGGCCCACGAGATCGAGCCGTGGACCGAGGGCGGCCAGACGTGGCGGGTGCTGCGGGTGACGTACCCCGAGACGATCCACACCCACAACCCCACCCAGCTCTACTACTACGACGAGGCCGGGCTGCTGCGCCGGATGGACTACGCGCCCGAGGTCAACGGCAGCACACCGGTCGCCCACTACGTCCGCGAGCACCAGCTGGTCGACGGCGTCCCGGTGCCGTCGCGGCGGCACATCCAGCTCCGCAACGCCGACGGCACGCCGGACCTGTCCTGGACCCCGATCACGCTCGACCTGACGGACATCGAACTCCGCTGACGGCGATCCTGGCAGAATCGCCGGCGTGACGATCGTTGAGCTTCGGCAGTACACCCTCGTGCCCGGCGAACGGGACACCCTCGTCGACCTCTTCGACGCGAACTTCGTCGAGTCGCAGGAGGCCGAGGGCATGCGAATCGTCGGTCAGTTCCGCGACCTCGACCGTCCCGACCGCTTCGTCTGGGTGCGCGAGTTCGCTTCGATGGACGCACGCCAGGCGGCACTCACCGGGTTCTACTCGGGACCCGTCTGGAAGGAGCACCGCGACGCCGCCAACGCCACGATGCTGGACTCCGACAACGTGTTGCTGATGCGGGCGATCCAACCCTTCACCGGGTACGCGCCCCGCGACGCTCCGATCCCGCCGGGCCGCGTCGTCGTCGCGGGGCTGTCTCCGCTCGCCCGCACCGACTACGCCGAGCACTTCGACCGCGTGGTCCGGCCGGCGCTCGGGGCCACCCTGCTCGGCACCAGCCAGACGATCCACGAGCCCAACACCTTCCCGGCGCTGCCGGTGAGGGAAGGGGAGGACGTGTTCGTGTGGTTCGCGCGGGTCGACGCCGGTGACGTCGACGCGTTCGCCGATCGGGTGGCCGGCCTCGACGCGTCCGGTCTGGCCGGACCGGTCGAGCTGCTGCGGCTCGCGCCCACCACGCGGTCCGCGCTGCGCTGACCGCTGACGGGTGTGGTGACGGCGGCGAGGAGCGCCGACAATGGACAGCGTGCCCGACGTCATCAGCTTCGGTCCGGACGAGCGTCCGCGGCGGCCGGTGCGGTGGGTCGTCGCGGCCGGCCTGGTCGCGGTCGCGCTGGGTGCGGTGGCCGTGCTGGCTCTCCGCGACGATCCCGGACCCTCGCCGACGGCATCCCTGCCCAGCGCGAGCCCCGGTCCCGTCGTGACGTCGCGGCCACCGAGCGCGCCCGAGCATCCCGGCCCGCCCTGTCTCGCGGTCGGCTGGGGACAGCGACCGCCGCCGGCCGTCTCCGTTGCCGGGCTGCGCATCGACCAGGCCGCTACGGCCGGCGCGGGCCTCGACCGCTGTGACCGCACGGCCGTCGACGGCCCCTGGACCGTCGTCGTGCGCGGTCCCGGTGGCTCGCTCGGCCGCAACGGCGCGGTGGTGACCTTCCCGGCCGCACCGCTGCGGACGGGTCGCGCCGTCGCCGTGGGCGCGGTGCGGGCTCGCGCGGCGAGCGGTGTCGTCACCTGGCCGATCGGTCGCGAGCACGCCCGCGTCCGGGGCGACCTGGCCGAAGCCGAGCTGGTCAGGCTGGCCGCGCTGACGACCGTGGTCGACGGTCGCCCGGCCGTGCAGCCGCCTGCCGGGTTCACCGTGGTGGCCAGTGGTCCCTACCGGGCGCCGACCCTGCACGAGGTCCGCTACGGCGGCGCGGACGTCGGCGAGCAGGACGCGCTCGGTGCGATGGTCTACACCGGAGTGACCAGCGGTGGATGGTTCGAGGACCAGCTCTACACGCAGTCCTCCCGCGACGGCGGCTCGGTCGGCGGGCGACCGGCGGTGATGTCGGGCGTCTCGGGCGGCAGCGCGACCCTCGCGTGGGAGCCGGCGCCAGGGCTGGTCGCGTTCGTCGGCTACAGCGGAGGTGAGCCGGGCGACGCGGCCCTGGCCGCCCTGCGCCGCCTCGCCGAGCGGGCCAGGATCCTCGACCGCGCCGCCTGGCAGGCCCTCGGCCCGGTCGTCGCGGACCAGTCGATCAGTTTGTCTGGAATCGCCGATTAGATAAGGTACGCACCGTTTGGGCTTATCGTCCATTGAGTGAGGGCCGGCCGGTGGACAGGCAGCGCCTTGTCGGGCGCGGGCCTCGTGCTGCTCGCGGTTGCTGTCGTCCCCGCGCCGCCGAGTCCCGTCGGGAACGGCATCACCTCCCGGGCGACACCCGGCACCCCGATCGCCCGGCTCGGCATCCCGCGCCTGCGTGAGCGCTGGACGGTGGTGGAGGGCGTCGACGCCGCGTCGATCGCGGACGCGCCCGGCCACTACCCGCAGACCGCGCCGCCAGGCCAGGTCGGCAACTTCGCCGTCGCCGGACACCGCGTGCCCGGGCTGTTCTGGGACCTCGACCGGCTCGCCCCGGGCGACGAGGTGATCGTCGAGTACGGGTCGCGCACCTTCACGTACGCCGTCACCGGTTCGCGGGTCGTCGCTCCGACCGCGGTCGAGGTCCTCGCGCCGGTGCCGTCCGCGCCCACCACCGCCGCCACGAAGGCCGTCCTCACGCTCACGACCTGCGAGCCGAAGTGGTCCGACGCCCGGCGGCTCGTCGTGCACGCCGCACTGCTGTCCTCCGGAGAGGTGGCTACGACATGATCCTGTCCCGCACGGCGATCGGCCTCGGTGCCGCAGCGCTCACTCTCGCGGTGACCGGCACGGCGGCGAGCGCCGTCGAGATCACCACCGCGACCTCCACCGATGGTGACGCTCTCGCCGTGTCCGGCGGTGACGCCCGACCCGGCACGACCGTCGTGGTCACCGGCGCGACCGGCAGCGGTCCCGAGATCGACGTGGCGTCCTGCGAGGCACCGGTCGGCGCCGGCGGCACCTGGTCGTGCGACCTGACGGGGCTGCGCCCTGGCGCCTGGACGCTCAACGCCGCCGGCACCGACGCCGACGGCCACGCCGAGACCACACCGTTGCGTGACCTCCAGGTCGGGGCCGCCGGCCCGCCGGCTGAGCCGCCGGCACTGGCCACGACCGGCGGCTCACCCGACACTCCGCTGGCGGTGGCCGGCGCCGCCCTTCTCCTGCTCGGCGCCGGCGTCCTCCATCGCGTCCGCCGGCTACGCGTCCCGAAGCCGCAGCAGCAGACCGCCGAGCACTAGCGCGCCCGCCGACCACAGGGCCAGCACCCCGAGCCCGGGCCAGGGACCGATCGGCAGGGACGGCAGGTCGATCGTGTGCTGGATGGCCGCGCCCGCGTCGCTCGGCATGATCTGGTGCAGCCGCCGCTCCCAGTCCGGGTCGGAGACCACCGCCGCCAGGATCGGTGCCAGGTAGAGCAGGCCGAGCACGACGCCGACCCCCGTCGGGGCGTCGCGCACGGCCGCTGCGATGCCGAGGCTCAGCAGCGCGACCAGCGTCAGGTAGAGCGCCGAGCCGGCGAACGCCCGCAGCGTCCCGCCGTCGGTGAGCGACAGCGGCGCGTAGCCATGCTCCGCCGTGAAGCCCCGCCCCGGCATGATCAGCCGGGCGGCCAGCCACGCGCCGAGCACGCCTGGCACCGCCGCGGCCAGCGTCGCGCCGGCGACCACCACGCTCTTGGCACCCAGCAGCACCGCCCGCGACGGCGTCGCGGCCAGGGTGGTGCGGATCATCCCGGTCCGGTACTCGTCACCGACCACCATCACCGCGAGCACCGCCACGACGGCCTGGCCGAGCTGCACTCCCGTGAGGGCGATCAGCGGCGCGTCCACCCCGCAGCCGGCCGCCGCGCAGCTCACCGCGCGGGCCGTCACCGCGCTCAGCGCCGTGGTCAGCACGGCGGCGAGGGCGACGAGCCAGAACGGCCCGGCGACGGTACGCAGCTTCGTCCACTCGGCGTACAGGGCCGTGCTCATGCGTCCCTCCGGCGCAGCAGTGCGGCGGCGACGACCAGTGCCACCGCCGTCCAGCAGCAGAGCACCGCGAAGCCGCCCCAGGCCGGGAGGGGGAAGAAGCCGAAGGCCGGCGTGTACGCCTGGTCCACCTGCGGCCACTCCGGCACGGTCTGCTGCACCGCGAACGCCGCCGCCGGGGTTATCCGCAGCACCCAGTCCGCTGTCGCGGCGGGCAGCACCGCCGCCGCCGAGAGGATGTACGGCAGCGTGATGAGCACGACGACCGCCGCCACGGCACCCGCACCGCGTCGCAGGATCGTGCCGATCGCCAACGCGAGCACCGTCGCGACGGCGATCAGCGCCGCGGTGCCGACCACGATCCGCACCTGGGTCAGCGCGTCCGCCGGATAGTGGTTGGCGCCCCGGATCGCGGTGCCGACCAGCAGCGCCGCGGTCGCCGCGACCAGGCCGACCGCGAACGTGACCGCGCCGAGCACGACCGCCTTCGCGGCGAGCACCCGGACCCGCGACGGCGTCGCGGCGAACGTGGTGCGGACCAGGCCGCGCCGGTACTCGGTCGTGACGAAGAGGACGCCGAGCACCGCCAGCACGGTCAGCGCCAGGAAGCCGCCGCTGAGCAGCTGTTCCTGCTTCGGGCCGGCGCCGCCGTCGATCGGTGCGATGTCGCCGGCGCCGCGCAGGACGAACGTGTCGCCCTCGCGGGTGGAGGTGCTCTCAGGGCGGTTCGGCGAGTCGTCCGCGCCGACGCTGACCATGGTCCAGTCGCCGCCCGGGCCGGTGCCGGCCGCGCTCAGGTTGTCGAACGTGCCCGTCGCGATCGCTCCGCCGCCGACCACGCTGGTGCCGCCCAGGAACTGCTCGTACTCCTGGTGCGGTGGCGTGGCGACGAAGATCCCGGCGCTCACCGCACCGGTGGCCAGCGGGGCGCTGCCGACCCGCGTCCAGGCGGCGCCGTCCGTCGAGGCGTACGCGGTGACCGTCCCACCGGTGCGGACCAGCCGCAACCACCGGGCGTCCACCGGACCGGCCACGTCGTGGACGAAGTCGTGCTGCATGCGTACGCCGTGCGACCCGGTGACCATCACCGCCGTGTAGGGCGAGCCCGGCGTGGTGCCGGCCTTGATGATCAGGCCGGCCTTGGCCCATGGCTCGGTGGTCGCCTCCTCTTCCGAACCCGAGGGCGCCTCCGGCGCGGTGTCCCCGGGCGTCGGCGGCCGCAGCGCGACGCCGGACAGCGACGCCACCCGCACCGTGAGCGTCCCGTCGCCGTCGAGGGGCCGCTGGACGAACGTGAAGCCATCGAAGACCGGCGTGCCGTCCGACGAATGCGGCAAGGCGCCACGCGCGCGCGGCCCGCCGACGCGGGCGTCGGTGCCGGCGGCCGCCACGACGGCGAGCAGCACCATCAGCACGGCGGCGATGCCGCACCCGACCAGCCAGCCGCGTACGGAGCGGAACTTGGTCAGCTCGGCCCGGACCAGCCCGATCATCGGGACACCTCCGTCGCCCGGAACTCGACCGCGTCGCGGGTGAGCTCCATGTACGCCTCCTCGAGCGTCGCCCGATGCGCGGCGATCTCCGAGAACGGGACGCCGGCCTCGCTGAGCACGGTCACCACGCGGTCGGCCGACAGCCCGTCGACGGTGAGGGTGTCGCGCTCGGTCACCGCGACCGTGGCGCCGACCCGGGCGAGGGCCGTCATCGCCTCGGTGCGGGCGGCCGTGCGCAACGTGACCCGGTCGCTGGACGCGGCGGCGATCAGGTCGGCGACGCTGGTGTCGGCGACCACCTTGCCCCGCCCGACGACCACCAGATGCCCGGCGGTGTCCTGAAGCTCGCTCATCAGGTGGCTGGAGACCAGCACGGCGCGGCCCTCGGCGGCCAGCGCGCGCAGGAAGCCGCGCATCCACCGGATCCCCTCGGGGTCGAGCCCGTTGAACGGCTCGTCGAGCATCAGCACCGGCGGGTCACCGAGCAACGCGCCGGCCACGCCGAGGCGCTGCCGCATGCCGAGCGAGTAGCCGCCGGCCCGGCGCCGGCCTACGTCGGCCAGCCCGGTCAGCGTAAGCACCTCGTCGACCCGCTGGCCGCGCAGCCCCTGCGAGTGCGCCTGCCACAGCAGGTGGTCGCGGCCGCTGCGGGCCGGGTGCAGAGCGGACGCGTCCAGCAGCGCGCCGACGTGCTTCAAAGGCGTGCGCAGGCTGCGGTACGGGCGGCCGCCGACCAGGGCGGTGCCCGCGTCGACCCGGTCGAGCCCGAGCACGACACGCATGGTGGTGGACTTGCCGGCCCCGTTGGGCCCGACGAACGCGGTGACCCGCCCCGGAGTGACGGTGAACGTCATCCCGTCCAACGCGACGGTCGACCCGTACGCCTTGCGCAGGCCGTTGACCTCGATGGTGGCTTCCATGACAGCTCACGCTACGAACCGGGGCGGCCCAGGTCGTCCCGCGTGGGAGCCATCTTCGAAGTCCCTGACACGAGGGACGACCCCGGCGGCGGGTGAGGCGAGAATGGCAGCGTGAACCTTCGGACGGCAGTCGCCGCGCTGTCGGCGGCCGCCGCCGTCGAGGCGTTGGCCCGGTCCGTCCCGACGGACGTCGCGGGCGCGTTCCTGGTGCTGCTGGCCGCGCTGGCGGTGGCATCGACGGCGCCACTCGCGTTGCGCAACACCACGGCCGCGGCCCTGCTGGTCACCGCCGCGTCGGTGGTGTCCCTGGCGGGTTTCGGCCTCTGGACCGTGGCCGGCGTGGCGGCGCAACTGCTGGTCGCCTTCCGCGTCGGCCGCCGCGGCAGCGTGCTGGCGGCGGTCCCGCTCGGCCTGCCGTACCTCGTGCTGGCCTTCTTCACCCCGGTCGCCGTGCTGCTGGCCGGGCTGGTGCCGGTGTGCGCGCTGGCCGGCGTGGCCCGCCGGGTCAGTCGGGCGGACGCGGCGCACCTGGCGGCCCAGGACGCGTTCGCCGGGACGCTGGTCGAGCACACCGCGCGCGGCGAGCGGGCCAGGATCGCCCGGGAACTGCACGACGTGGTCGCCCATCACATCTCGATGATCTCGGTGCAGGCCGAGAACGCGCGCCTGACCACACCCGGGCTGCCGCAGGCGGGCGCGGACCGGTTCGCGGCGATCGGCGGCACGGCCCGGTCGGCCCTGACCGAGATGCGCCGGCTGCTGGGCGTGCTGCGCTCGGACGCGCCCGCGGAGCCGGAACGCCAGCCACAGCCGGGCCTGCGTGAACTGGCGGCGCTGCTGGACGAGGCCCGGGAGGCCTCGGGCGCCGGCACCCGCCTGATCCTGCGCGGGCCACCGGTGCCGTTGGATCCCGGGGTCGAGCTCGCCGCGTACCGGATCGTCCAGGAGGCCCTGACCAACGCCCGCCGGCACGCCGCGGGTGCCGCGGTCGACGTGGAGCTCAGCTACCGGCGCGACGGCCTGCTGCTGCGGATCCGCGACAACGGCCCGGGACCTTCGGCGGCGTCGGACGGCGGACACGGCCTGAGCGGCATGCGAGAACGCGCGGTGGCGGTAGGCGGCCGGCTGCGCACCGGAGTATCCGGCCCGGCGGGCGGCTTCGTCGTCGAGGCCACGCTGCCCGTGCCCATCGAGGAGGAACGATGATTCGCGTGGTGGTGGCGGACGACCACGAGGTGGTCCGCGGAGGGTTCGCCGGCCTGCTGGCCACGCAACCGGACATCGAGGTGGTCGGCACGGCCGCGGACGGAGCCGAGGCGGTCGAGGTCTGCGCTTCCTTCACGCCAGATGTGGTCCTGATGGACGTGCGCATGCCAGGCATGGACGGCATAGAGGCGACGCGCCTGCTGACGGCGACGGTGGCCCGCCCCCGGGTGCTGATCCTGACGACGTTCGACCTGGACGAGTACGTCTACGACGCGATCCGCGCGGGCGCCAGCGGCTTCCTGCTGAAGGACGTGCGAGCGGAGGCCCTGTTCGACGCGGTACGCGTGATCGCGGCCGGCGAGGCCCTCCTGGCCCCGACGGTGACGCGGCGGTTGATCGGGGAGTTCGCCCGCCAGCACCGCCCGTCGTCCCCATTGCCGGTGGCGCTGTCGGCCCTGACCCCACGCGAGACCCAGGTGCTGCGCCTGGTGGCCGAGGGACTGTCCAATCCGGAGATAGCCGCCCGCCTGGTGGTGACGGAGGAGACGGTCAAGACCCACGTGAGCCGCATGCTGACGAAACTGGGCCTCCGCGACCGCACCCAGGCGGTGGTCGCCGCCTACGAGACCGGCCTTGTCGTCCCAGGCACCCGGGACGGCGGGTCATAGCCGGGCGAGGGCCTCGGCGCTGCGGCTCCCGGGCTCGGGTGTGCCCACCAGGAGTTGCTGACCGGGCGCGTCACGCACGTCGAAGGTCTGGTAGGTGAGCTCGATCCGGCCCACCCGTGGGTCCTGGAAGACCTTGAACAGCCGGGTCAGGCCGCGGGCGGTCTGGTCGGCCCAGAGAGCCCTGAAGTCGGGGGAGTCGCGGCGGAGGTCGGTCACCACCGCGCGGATGTCGGGGTTGTCGGGGAACAGACCGGCGTTGAGACGCAGGGCGTGGACCGTGTTCTCCCGCAGGATCCGCCAATCCACGAACACCTCGCGCGCTCGCGGGTCCTCGAACAGCACCCGGACCATGTTCCGCCCGAATCCTTCCAGCAGTGCGGCGGCGACCCGGTTGGTCGCCAGCACGTCGAAGGCCGGGCCGAGCACGTAGGCGGCCGAGCCGGGAAACCCGGCGAGCAACTCCAGCAGCGCCGGATGCACCAGGTCCCAGGGCCCCGGGTCGTGCGTGGGGTGCAGGCCGGCGAGCCGGAAGAGGTGGCCGCGGGCGTCCGGGTCGAGCCTCAACGCCCGGCCGATCGCGGAGAGCACCTGCGGCGACGGGTTACGCTCGCGGCCCTGCTCGAGGCGAGCGTAGTAGTCCGCGCTCACTCCGGACATCACGGCGATTTCCTCGCGTCGCAGCCCCGCCACACGGCGGTCCCCGCCGCTGTGCAGTCCCACGTCGGCGGGGTCGACCCGGGCCCGGTGGGCCTTGAGGAAGTCCCCGATCCGGTTGTCGGCGGCGGGCATGCCCACCAGCCTAATCACGCGGCTTCCTGGGTGCGGCACACCTAGGAAGTCCCGCCCTTCCGGTGCCGGCCCGCGGTGCGGATCGTTGCCGCCATGAAGATTGTTCTGATCACCGGGGCCAGCAGCGGCATCGGCGCGGCGACCGCCCGCCGCCTGGCCGCCGACGGGCACCACGTCGTGCTCGGCGCCCGTCGGGTCGACCGGCTGGCCGATCTGGTCGCCGAGCTCCGGGCCGCCGGCGGCAGCGCCGAGGCCAAGGAGCTCGACGTCACCAGCCTCGCCAGCATGCGCGCGTTCGTCGACGCCGCCCACGACCGGCACGGGCGCGTCGACGTGCTGGTCAACAACGCCGGCGTCATGCCGCTCTCGACGCTCGCGAGCCTTCGGGTCGACGAGTGGAACGAGATGGTCGACGTGAACCTGCGCGGTGTGCTGCACGGCATCGCCGCCGTGCTGCCGCTGATGCGCGAGCGTGGTCACATCGTCAACATCGCCTCGACGTCCGGACATCGGGTCGACCCGACGGCCGCGGTCTACAGTGCGACCAAGTTCGCGGTGCGAGCCGTCAGCGAGGGGCTGCGCCAGGAGAGCAGCGCGTTGCGGGTGACGCTGGTCAGTCCCGGCTACACGCGCTCGGAGTTGGCCGACCGCGGCGGCGATCCCCAGGTGCTGGCCGCGGTCCGGGAAGCGACCGAGCAGCTCGGCATGCCGGCCGGTGCGGTCGCGGACGCCATCGCGTACGCCGTGTCCCAACCGGACAGTGTGGACGTCAACGAGATCGTGCTGCGGTCCACCGCCCAGGGCTAGGACTTGCGGGCAACGCCGCCCATGCCGTCGAGTCGATGAACTGCCGGATGCCGCGGTCAGCCGCGAGGTGGCGCACGGCCCGGCCGAGGAACGCCCGCTGCGCCCTGGCGTTGTCGACGATCGCGGGGAAGAACGCGCGAACCCGGTCGCCCGCCTCCCGGTCGACGGCGAAGTTGTCCTTGCCGCCCAGCCAGTAGTTCCAGACCCGGGCGCTGTGCGGCACGCCGGTGTCGATCGTGGACACCCGTTCCTCGTCGGTCATCGGCCTGGCTCCCGTACATCCACGGTTCGCTGTCCGTTTCAGTCCTGGAGCATAGTCGTTGCGAAGATCGCGTCAAGGACGAGTCAGGAGCGGGGTCCCGCGCGTAGCGACGGCGTCAAGGTCCTTTTGACCACCGCCGGGCCGTCGCACGATCGAACCCATGAGCGGAGAGGTCGAAGCGGTGGTTCTGGTGTGGCTCAACCACACCCAGGACGCGCCCTGCCTGGAGGCCTACCTGGCGCGCCGGCCGGAGGTGGTCGACGCCTGGTGGGTCGCCGCCGACAGTGACGCCGTCGTCCGGGTGCGGTGCTCGGACATGGCGGCCCTCGACGGCCTGGTCCGTGGGCTCCGGCATCACGCCGGGGCCGGGCGCACCTCGACCCACCTGGTGCTGCGGCCGTTCGGCCCGCACGAAGCAAGGAGCTGGCATGAGCCTCTCGGATCTCATCCCGTCACTGCGCACGTCGCTGCCGCCGCAACGGCTCTGCGCTGACATCTGGCCGGCGTCCACCCGGCACACCGGGCACGGCGCGATCAGCGTCGGCGGGGTCGACCTCGCCAC
The DNA here is from genome assembly GCF_040676915.1 of Asanoa sp. NPDC049475. NCBI lineage: Bacteria > Bacillati > Actinomycetota > Actinomycetes > Micromonosporales > Micromonosporaceae > Asanoa > Asanoa sp. NPDC049475. The sequence goes on from NZ_JBFAPY010000002.1 coordinate 698,956, forward strand.
GCTGGCCGAGCAGCACGGGACCCCGGCGTACGTCATCGACGAGGGAGAGGTCCGGGACCACTGCCGGGAGTACGCGGCGGCCTTCGGCGACCGGGACGTCGTGTACGCGGCCAAGGCGCTGACCAGCCGGGCCGTGCTCCGCTGGGTGATGGAGGAGGGGCTGGGGCTGTCCGTCTACTCCGAGGGCCAGCTCTCCGTCGCGGCGGCGGTCGGTTTCCCGGCCGAGCGGATCGTGTTGCACGGTGACGCCAAGACGCCGGCCGACCTGCGGGCGGCCCTCGACTACGGCGTCGGCCGGGTGGTGATCGAGTCGGCGTCCGAGGTGACCCGGCTGGCCGCGCTCGCGACCCGCGGGCAGAAGGTGCTGATCCGGGTGCTGCCGGCGCACGACGACCTGTTCGACGGCGTCGCCGGGATCCCCCCGGCCAGCGACGCCGACCGGTTCGGGGTGGCCGCTCCGAGCGAGGCGTTCGACGACCTGGTGTGCCGGATCATCGCCCAGCCCAAGCTGGAGTTGTACGGCCTCGACTGCTACGTCGGCTCGCAGATCAGCCGGTTCGGCGGCTACGAGCGGGCGATCCAGCGCCTGGTCGGGGTGGCCGGACATCTCGCCCGCACCAAGGGAATCGTGGTGCGGGAGCTCAACATCGGTGGGGGTCACGCCGCCCCCGCCGTCGACGGCGAGTCCCCCTTCGCCGTCGCCGCGTTCGCAGGCCGGGCCCGGGCGGTCCTGGGTCTGGCCTGCGAACGCCAGGGTGTGCCGGAACCGGTGCTGGTGGTGACACCGGGTCGGGCGGTCGTCGCCCGCGCCGGGGTGGCCCTGTACCGGGTCGTGGCGGTTCGCCGCGAGCCGGGGGGCTGCCAGTTGGTCGCCATCGACGGAGGGCTGAGCGACAACCCCCGGCCAGCCCTCTACGGCGCCCGCTACACGGCCGTCCTGCTCGGCCGGGCCGGCACCGGTCCAGCGGTGTCGAGCACCATCGTCGGCCGTCATGACGAGGCCGGCGACGTGCTCGCCCGCTCGGTGCCGCTCCCGGCCGACCTGCGCCCGGGCGACCTGCTGGCCGCGCCCGGGGCCGGCGCCTACCACCTGCCGCTGGCGTCGAACTACAACCTGGTCGGCCGCCCACCGCTGATCGCCGTGCGGGACGGCTCGGCCCGGGTGGTCGTGCGCCGGGAGACGATCGACGACGTCCTGTGCAGAGACGTGGAGAGCTAGATGGTGATCCACTCGGTGACCACGACGGCGTCTCCGGCCCGCAGGTGCAGCCGGAACATGCCGCGGGGGACCGGGCCGAGCACGAACCAGCCGAGCTCGTCGACCCGCGCGACCGCCACCACCCCCGTGCGGTCGCGCAGCTCGATCTCGCCGGGGCGCGGCGGCACCACCTGACCGTGCAGCGCGTCGTCGGTGACCTCGACTTCGATGGTCAGGTCGCGGGCGGCGAAGGTCAGCGCCCGCACCGCGGCCGGTTCGGCGCGGGTGCCGACCGCCGCGTCGGTGTCGGCGGAGAGGGCGGCGAGCTCCGCGTCGACGGTCCGCCAGGCGTACGCGGACCGGCCGATCTCCCGGATCCGCTCCGGCACCTCGGCGGCGGCGCGCCGGGCCTCGGCCAGGGCGGCGACGATCTCGGCATCGTTCATCGCCGCTCCACCTCCACGACCGCGGCCAGCGTGGGGTCGCGCCGCAGCCGGTCCAGGCAGCGCCGGCGCGTCGGCCCGATCGCGCCGACGGGGGTGCCGGTGCTGCTGCTGATCTGAGCGTACGGCGCCGGCGGGTCGTCGAACAGCAACGTCAGCAGGTGCCGGCAGTGCTCGGGCAGGTTGTCGAACGCGGCCCGTAACGCGATGTGCCGCTCCTGGGCCAGCAACAGCTCGTCGAACTCCGGGTCGTCCACACTGTCCAAGTTGGACTCGTCGCCGACCGGCACCTGGTGCTTGCGTCCCCGCAGCGCGGTCAGGCACTCCCGGCGCACCGTCGTCGCGAGCCAGCCGGGCAGGGCGGCCGGCTCGCGGATCGTGTCGAGGCGCTCGACCAGCCGCAGCCAGACGCTCGCGGCCACGTCTTCGGCGTCGGCGCCGCCGAGCCCGAAGCGCCGGCAGACCGCCCACACCAGCGGGGCGTAGCGGTCGACCAGCGCGTCCCAGGCCCGCGCGTCGCCCAGCCTGGCCCGCTCGACCAGGTCGATGACCGACGGGTCATTCCGCATGACCCGCCGCCGGCAGCGCGAACCGGGTGACGCCGGAGTCGGGATCGCTCAGCAGCCGCTCGAGCGTCTCGGCCGGCCGCTCGCCGGACCGCAGCGCCGCCGCGACCGCACCGCTGACGTTCGCCGCCGCGAAGGAGGTGCCGCTCCAGGTCGCGTACCCGGTGAAGTCCATGGTCGTGCCGTCGATGGTGAGCGAGACGTCGGTCAGGTAGGTGGACGTGACGCCGGAGCCGTGCGCGACGCAGTCGACCCAGGGCAGGCGCGGCGTGATCTCGGCGAGGTCTTGGTCGAAAGTGGTCGCGCCGACCGCGATCACACCGGGGAACGCCGCGGGCCAGACCGGCGTCGTGGGCTTCGCGCTCGCGCCGTGGTTGCCCGCCGCGGCGACCAGCAGCGTCCGCCGGCCGTGCCGCGTGACGGCGCGGCGCAACGCCAGGGGCCCGTCGGGACCGCCGAGCCGGCAGCCCAGCGACAGGTTGACCACGGTGTAGCCATGGGGGTCGTCGGCGAGCTCGGCCAGCGCGATGGCAGTGTCCCAGTTGGTCGCCCGGCCGTTGGCTCCGAGCACGCGGTGCACCACGATCTCGCAGCCCGGCGCCCGCTGGGCGATCAGCCCGGACACGAAGGTGGCGTGCCCGGCCCAGGCCTCGACCGGGTCCTGGCCGTCGCTGGCACCTCCGGGGGACTCGGTCACGTGACCCTTGAGCGCCGGGTGGTCGACCAGGCCAGTGTCGAGCACGGCCACCCGCACGCCCGCGCCGAGCGTGCTGTCGGCAATGGGCACCGCGGGAGCCGGCGTGAGGTCGGTGGTGAAGAACATCGGCTTGGTGTGCGGGTAGCCCACGATGCCGGTCACGGTCGGGTCCGGTGCCATCTCGGGCACCCACCCGCCGAACTCGGCCGCGAACCCGCGTCGCAACTCGTCGATCACGAGCTCGATGGCGGCGGCGTCGTGCTCGGCGAGACCCTTGCTGGCGCCGAACGCGCCGACGCCCTCGAGGTGCAGGCGGCTCAGGCCGAGCGCCTCGCTGTGCGCCACCTCGGTGACGTCGAGCAGCGGCCGGATGTCCCGGATGCGGTTCTTGACCAGCTCGCGATGCTGATGGTCGACGACGAGGTCGCCGGCGGAGTAGTCGTCGGAGGGCGGTAGGAAGTCGGTCACTGGGTTCCTCCAGCGGAACAGACGGACGACGCGGTCGACCCACGGACACACTATCGGTCGCGGTTGATACACCCACGGCTAAATTCGCTGGAGTACGGACAGCGTCCCCCGCGAGGATGAGGGCGTGGACGCGCGGGCCGAGGCGGACGCGGTCGCGCTGCTCGCCGACACCCATCCGGGCCGGGTGCCGCCGCTGGCCGCGCGGGCGCTGGTCGCCGCACGCCGCTCGGGCGACGCGGCCGCCGCCGCGATCACCCAACGGGCCTGGGGCCATGCGCTCCTGCAGACCGGCGAGATGGACGACGCGATCCGGCATCTGCGCTCGGCTGTCACCCTCGCCCGGCGGGCGGGCCTTACCACCGGCGAGGCTCGGGGCAAGTTGGCGTACGCGCTGGTCATGCGCGGCCGCCCCCGCCAGGCGCTCGCCGAGGTCGAGGCGGCGCTGCGCACCCTCGACGGGGTCGCCGCCGACCGCGCGCGGGCGCAACGGGCGGTGATCCTGACCGAGATCGGCCGGCATGACGAGGCCTTGGCCGACTTCCAGGCGGCGCTGCCCGGGCTGCGCGCCGCCGGTGACGAGATCGCCGTGTCCCGCCTGCTGACGAACCGGGGCGTGCTGCACACCCACCGGTACGCGTTCGCCGCCGCGGTGGCGGACCTGCGCGCCGCCGAGGCGATCTCGGCCCGGCTGGGCCGCCCGCTCGCGGTCGGCATCATCGTCGAGAACCTCGGCGTTGCCGAGGCGCTGCGCGGCGACGTGCCGGCCGCACTGGCCCACATCGACCGCGCGGAGGCGTTGATCGCGGCCAACGGCGGCCATGTCGGGATGGCCGTCTACGACCGCGGCGTCCTGCTGCTCGCCGCCGGGCTGGCGACCGAGGCGCGGCAGGCGGCCGAGCGGGCCGCGACGATGATGCGCCGCGAGGGGCACCGGCTCAAGGTGCCTGAGGCGCGGCTCCTGCTGGCCCAGGCCGCCGCGGCGGCCGGCGACTGGCGTTCGGCGGCCGAGCACGCCCGGCGGGCGACCCGCGAGTTCACGGCCCAGCACCGGGTGGAGTGGGCCGCGCTGGCCCGGCTCACGCTGCTCCAGGCCGGCGTCCGTTCCGGCGCCGCGCGCCCCGCCCGCGGCGCCGACGACCTGGTCGCCACCCTCACGAACGCCGGCTGGCCGGCGGCGACGGTGGAGGCACACCTGGTCGCGGCCGCGCTGCGACCCCGGGCGGCCGACGCGCACCTGGCGGCCGCCGCTCGGTGGGCGCACCGCCGGGTGCCGGCCGCCGTCCGGGCCAGGGGCTGGTACGCGGAGGCGCTGCGCCGCCAGCACACCGAACCCGCCCGCGCGGTCGCCGCCATCCGCGCCGGGCTGCGCATCCTCGACGAGCACGGCGCCTCACTCGGCGCGGCCGACCTGCGGGTGCACTCGGCCGCCCACCGCCGCGAGCTGACCGCGCTCGGGGTCCGCCTGGCCCTGCGCGACGGGCGACCGCGGCGGTTGCTGGAGTGGGCCGAGCGGGGCCGGGCGAGCCGGCTCGGCCACCGCCCGGCCCGGCCGCCGGCCGATCCGCTGTTGGCGGACCTGCTCGCCCAGCTCCGGGGTGTCGCGTTCGAGCTCGCCGACGCCGGCGCGGCCGAGACCGCCCGGCTGGTGCCGCGCCAGGTCGCGCTCGAACGCCGGATCCGTGACCACGTCCGGACCCACCGCGCGACCGGCGACGTCTCACCGGGGCGGCCGGTGCCTGTCGACGCGCTGGCCGCCGCGCTGGGTGACCGGGCACTGGTCGAGTTTGTCGAGTCCGACGGCGTGCTGCATCGCCTGACCCTGGCCGGCGGCCGGCTCACCGCGCGCCCGCTCGGCCCGGTCGCGCCGCTGGCCGACCTGGTCCGCCGGCTGCCGTTCGCGCTGCACCGGCTCGCCCGTCCCGGCGACGCGCGCCGGGCGGCCGCCGAGGCACTGCTCTCCGGCGCCGCCGCGCGGCTCGACGCGGCGCTGCTGCCCGGGCTGCCGGACGGGCCACTGGTGATCTCACCGACCGGCGCGCTCCACAGCGTGCCCTGGTCGATCCTCCCGTCCTGCGCGGGCCGCCCGATCGCGGTTTCCCCGTCGGCGACCCTGTGGTGCGCTGCCGACGCCGCGAGCCAGGGCGGTGCCCGCACGGTGGCCGGTGACTCCCACGGCGCCCGGACAGCCGAGACCGGCGTCGGCGTCCGCGTGGACCGCGCGGGATTCGCTCGCCCAGACGGCGTCCAGGCTTCCGGTGCGGGCGTCCTCGTCGGCGGGGATGCGGTGGCGTTCGCCGGCCCGCCCGGTCGCCCGGAGGTGGCGGTGGTCGCGGGTCCGAGGCTGCCGGGAGCCAGGGAGGAGGCCCGGCGGGTCGCCGGCATCCACGGCGTCACCCCGCTGCTCGAAGCGCCGGTCGACCAGGTGCTCGGCGTGCTGGCCAGGGTCGGCGTGCTGCACCTGGCCGCGCACGGCCGCCTTTCCGTCGGCAACCCGCTCTTCTCGGACCTGCTGCTCGCCGACGGACCGCTCCTGGTGCACGACCTGGAACGACTGGAGCGCACCCCGCACACGGTCAGCCTGGCCGCCTGCGACAGCGGCCGGGCCGCCGTCTACGCGGGTGACGAGCTGCTCGGGCTCAGCGCCACCCTGGCCGCCCGCGGCACGGCGCAGCTCGTGGCGCCGGTCCTGCCGATTCCGGACCTCGCGACCGAGCCGGTGATGGTCGGCTATCACGAGCGTCTCGCGGCCGGCGCCCCGCCGGCCGTCGCGCTGGCCGCGACCCAGCGGGCCCTGCGTGGGGCCGACCCGCACGTGCGCGCGGCCGCCGCCGGGTTCAACTGCTTCGGACACGGCTTCGTCGCACCGTTCCCAGGAGGTCCATAGTGGATACGCATCTCGTGCTCGCCTTCGTCGCCGCCTGCACCCTGCTGTCGCTGGCGCCCGGGCCGGACCTGCTGTTCGTGGTCGCCAACGGCGCCGCGGGCGGCCGGCGGGCCGGTGTGCTCGCGGCGCTCGGCATGTCGACCGGCCTGGCCGCGCACACCGTGGCCGCCGCGTTCGGGCTCGGTGCCCTGATCAGCGCCGCCCCGCAGGCCCTGACCGGGGTGCGGATCGCCGGCGCGCTGTTCCTGCTCTACCTGGCGGTGGCGACGTGGCGGAGCAGCCAGGCCGAGCTCCACCGGGAGGAGGTGCCGCGCCGGTCCCTGCGCCGCACGTACCTGATGGCGACCCTGACCAACCTGGCCAACCCGAAGGTGATCCTGTTCTACCTCGCGTTCGTGCCGCAGTTCGTCAGCACCGGAGGCGGCGCGTGGCCGGTGACCGCCCAGCTCCTGCTGCTCGGCCTGGTCTTCATCGTGATCGGGCTGGCCGTCGACGGCACCGCCGGCCTGCTCTCCGGCACCTTGTCGGAGAAGATCACCGCTCGCCCCGGCGTCCGCCGGTGGATGGAGCGGGCGTCGGCGACCGTGTTCGCCGGACTGGCCGCGCGGCTCGTGGCCGACAGCAGGTGACTCAGGGGTAGACGACCGACCAGGGCTGCACCCGCTCCGGTCCGGCGACCGGCTGCCCGAGCAGCTCCGGGCCGGCGAGGATGGCGGCGGCGACCGCTGCGAAGGCCGGCGCGGCCGGATGCGGCGAGCGGTCCGGCCAGACCGCCGACGTACGGCGTTCCAGCACCGCGCCGGCGATCGGGCGCCAGGCGACCCGGGTCTCCCGCCGGGCGGTGGTCTCCGGCTCGAACGCCACGCACTGCCGGGCGAGCACCAGGCCGAGCAGGAAGTCCGGGTTGTGCGCGTGCCGCACACGCGTCGGGCGGAACCCGTGGCGGCCGCAGGCGTCGAGGATCTCGTCGTACCACTCGGGCGCCGTGGCCCGGGGGAAGATGGCCAGGTCGTGCCCGGCCAGGTCGGCCAGGTCCAGCTCGCGCAGCCGGGCCAGCGACGACACGCGGGGGAGGACCACGCCGAGCCGGACCGCCACCACCGGGCCGGCGCGCAGCCCGTCGCTCAGGTCCACGGGGTGGTGCACCAGGCCGACGTCGAGCCGGCCCTCGGTGAGCATCCGGAGCTGTTCGGCGCTGGTCAGCTCGTGCAGGTCGACCTCGAGCCCCGGTGCCCGCGAGGCCATCCCGGCCAGCAGTGCCTGCAGCGTCACGGCGGGCGTCTCCGGCGGAACGCCGGCCCGCAGGGTGCCGAGCTCGCCGTCACCGGCCTTGCGCATGACCAGCCGGATCCGTTCCTCGGCGGCCAGCAGCGCCGGAGCCTCCGTGCACAGCAGCCGGCCGGCCACGGTGAGCGCGACCTGGCGCCGGGAGCGGTCGAACAGCGGGGCGCCGAGCTCGCGCTCCAGACGCTGGATCGCCTGGCTGAGCGGCGGCTGCGCGATGCCCAACCGGTCCGCGGCCCGGCCGAAGTGCAGCTCCTCGGCCACGACGAGGAACTGCCGCAGGTGCCGGGCGAGGTCCATCCGCCCGAGGATATGCGTTCGGATATCGTTCGCGGTGGCGCGGTACCGTCGGTCCCCGTGTCGGACACGGACAAGATCGCCGGAATCTTCGCTGCCGTCGGGGTCGACGCGCGGCTCCACGCCGTCGACGTCGACCGCGGGGCCGAGCTGTCGGTGGGCGGCGACGAGCGGGTGGTGCTCGCCTCGATCTTCAAGATCCTGCTGGTGCTGGAGTTCGCGCGGCAGGCGGCCGCCGGACAGCTCGACCCGACAGAGCGGGTCGTCGTGCGGGCCACGGACCGGATGGGCGGCTGGGGCGTCTCCGGCTGTGCCGACGACGCCGAGCTCTCGCTGCGTGACCTCGCCTGGTTCGCCATGTCGGTCACCGACAACACCGCGGCCGACCTGCTGCTGCGCCGGGTCGGCCCGGACGTGCTCCCGCTGCTCGCGGCCGAGCTCGGCCTGACCGCGACGCGGATCACGGGAGGGCCGCGCGAACTGCTGGAGTCGATGTACGCCGACGTCGGCGCGGCCGGCGACGAAGAGTTCGTCGCGATCTTCCCCACGCTGGACGCGGAACGGGTGCGCGCGATGCGCGTCTTCGACCCTGACCGGACCACGTCCAGCACGCCCCGCGAGGTCACCCGGCTGCTCGAGCTCGTCTGGCGCGACGAGGCCGGGCCACCGGCCGCGACCGCGATGGTCCGCGCCCTGATGGCCCGGCAGATCTTCTGGACCCGGATCGCCTCCGGCTTTCCGCCGGGGGTCCGCGTGGCCGCCAAGACCGGGACGCTGCCGGGCCTGCACATGGAGGCCGGGGTCGTCGAGTACCCGGACGGCGGGCGGTACGCGCTGGCCATCTTCGCGCGGGCGCGCCAGCTCGACGTGCGCCGGATCGACATCGACCTGGCGATGGGGGAGGCCGCCCGCACAGCCGTCGAGGCGCTCCGGTCGCGCTGAGTTTCCACCCGCGAGACGCCCGCGACGACCACCCTGACCTGCTCCGATACGCGTATCCATATCGGCCGTTAATGATCTTGGTCTTGGACGCCGCCGGACCGCCGGTGATTCAGTCTCTCCCCATGACGAACCTCAACCGCCGAGGCCTGCTGCGCACCGCGGCCGCTGCCACCGGACTGGCCGCCACGGGGGCGGCCGGTCTCGCCGGCCCCGCCGAAGCCGCACCCCGCCAGTGGCGAGCCGGCGCCGCGACGTTCCGCTGGTTCGGCACGGCCGGCTGGCGCATCGACATCGGCGCCCGCACCGTCCTGGTCGACCCGTACCTCAGCCGCTACGAGACGGGCCTGTTCGCGGGCGCCATGAACGCGGCGACCCCGCTGACCGTCGACAAGGCCACCGTCGACGCGCACGTCGGGCGTCCGGAGACCGTGCTCGTGACGCACTCGCACTGGGACCACTTCAACGACGTGCCCTACATCGCGACCCGCACCGGCGCGCGGGTGCTCGGGACCATGACCACCTACCAGCTCGGCCTCGCCTCCGACATCCCGTCGGGCCAGCTCGGCCTGGTCAAGGGCGGCGAGGTGCTCGACTTCGGCGACTACACGGTCGAGGTGGCCGGATCCCTGCACAGCCGCAACGCGGCCTACTCGATCGGCATCCCGGGCGTCCGGCTGAGCCTGCCCCCGCGGCCGGCGACCGTCACCGACCTGCCGGAGGGCGACACCCTGGCCTATCTGCTGAGCGTCCGCAACGGGCCGTCGGTGTTCTTCATGGGAGCCAGCGACTTCGTCGCCCGCAACGTGGACGGAATGCGGCCGGACATCGCGATGGTGGCCATGGCCTCGGCGACGACCACCCACAGGTACGTCCCGCGGCTGCTGGAAGCGCTCGGCAAGCCGCCGGTGGTCGTGCCGGTGCACTGGGACAACTTCGAGCGGCCGCTCGAGAACCCGCCACAGGTCGCCCCGGCCGACCGCGAGCGCCTGGATGCGATGATCACTACGATCCGGCGGGTCGCACCGCGGACCCGGATCGTCCTGCCCGACTACCTGAAGACGTACACCTTCGCATGATCCCCGTCTCCCGGCGCCTCGGCGCGTTGCTGTTCGCGAGCACCGTGCTCGCGGCCTGCGACGCGCCGGGGCCGGCCCCGCTTCCGCCCACCCCGCCACCGAGCGCGACCGCGCCCGCCTGCGCCGACGGCTTCCGGCTGTCCGCGGGTCCGGTCGACGGCGCGTCCGGCCTGCGCGCGATGGGCATCGTGTTCGAGAACTGCGGCACCCGTCCGTACCCCCTGAAGGGCTTCCCGGTCGTCCGGGCGCTCGACGGGCAGCGCGCCGCCCTGGCGGTGACCGTCGGCAACGGCTCCGAGCCGGTCAGCGCGAAGGACGCCTGGGACGCGCCGGCGCACGCCCTGACGGTGCCGCCGGGCGGCACCGCCCGCGCCCGGGTGCTGTGGCGCAACACCGTGACCGAGGGTGACCCGGTCGACGCCACCTACCTGTCCGTCGCGCCGGCACCGGGCGCCCCCGACCAGCTCGTCGCTCCCGACGGCGGCCTCGACCTGGGCACCACCGGCCGGCTGGCCGTGAACGCGTGGACCGACGCTGGGTAAGGTCGGGTGATGAGCTGGAGCGCCTACGGGTCCTTCGTGGTCTTCGCGATCGTGCTCATCGCGATCCCCGGCGCGGACTTCGCGGTGACGGTGCGGAGCACGCTGGTCGGCGGCCGCCGGCAGGGCCAGTGGAGCGCTGCCGGCATCGCCTCGTCCAATGTGGTGCAAGGCCTGCTCGCGGTGGCCGGCCTCGGCGCGATCGTCGTGCGCGTCGAGCCGTTGTTCCTGGCCGTCAAGTGGGCCGGCATCGGCTACCTGCTCTACCTGGCCGCGCAGTCGTTCCGCTCGGCCGCCCGCGGCGAGTACGCCTCCCTGGACGCCGACTGCCCGAGTGCCACCGGCACGGCCTGGACCGGCTGGCGGCAGGGCTTCCTGTCCAACATCACCAACCCGAAGGTGCTGGTCTTCTACCTGGCGGTCCTGCCGCAGTTCCTCGGCCCGTCCACCCCGGTCGCGGTGCTGCTGGTGTTCGCCCTGACCCACGCCGCCCTCGGGCTGCTCTACTCACTGCTGGTCGTGGCCGGCCTGCACCGGGTGCGGCGGGTGTTGAGCCGGCGCCGGGTCCGGCGTGCCCTGGATGCCGCCACCGGCACCGCGTTGACCGCGTTCGGCGCCCGGCTGGCCGTCGAGAGCGCCTGAACGTCCCTGTTCCCGCGGCGCCGGCCGCTGTCCGTGTTGGACGTACAGATCCTAACGATCGCGATCGCCCGTACTTTTGCTGCGCCAGATAAAAGTCTGCTCAAGCTGATCGAAAGATGTTTACATGTTGATGATCAGCGATTAGGGTCGGTCGCACACCACAAGGTTTCATCAATGTAAACGGCGCCACGAGCTGTGCACCTCTGGCGTCGTTCACGCGCCCACGTCCCCGACCCCCAGGCATCGCCGACCCGCGTCAGCGGGCGGGCGAGGTCTGCCTTGCCATGTCATCCGTCGGTCGACTTGCGGAAGGTATGCCGGACATGCCCATTGTTTCCAGGCGAAGGCGCCTGCTCACGAGACTCGGACAAGGCCGGTTCACCCGGCCGTCCGCCGCGTTCGCGGCCGTAACCACCATGCTGGCCAGCGTCGTGCTGGCCGGGGTCCTCTCGGGCACCAGCCCCGCCGCGGCCGTCGCGCCCGCGGCGTCCCAGCTACAGGCCCAGGTGCTCACCTGGACGGCCGGGGACAGCTTCCAGGCGTACGCGTCGGTGCCTACCACCGCCACCGCCGGACCGACCACCATCGTCTTCGAGAACAGCGCGGCGACCGGCAACACCACCGGGATGCAGCACACGCTGACCTTCGACACCGGTGACCCGCGCTACAACAGCGACGTCAACGTCAACATCATCGCCGACCCGTCCGATGCCAACGGCGGCCGGCACACGGTGGACGTGACGCTGACCCCGGGCACCTACCGCTTCTTCTGCGCGATCCCCGGGCACGGCCAGATGACCGGCCTGCTGGTGGTCACCGGCGACGGCGGCGACACCACCGCGCCCGAGGTGACCGCGCAGGTCGCGGGCGACCGCGACGACGACGGCAACTACGTCGGCGCGGCGACCGTCACGGTCAACGCCACCGACGCGGGCTCCGGCGTGGCCCGCATCGAGTACGCCCTCGACGGCGGCCCGTTCGGCACCTACTCGGCGCCGGTCACCGTCAACAGCCCCGGCGCGCACACCGTGCAGTACCGGGCGACCGACGAGGCCGGCAACACCTCGACCATCGGGTCCAGCCAGTTCACGGTCGTCGCGGTCTCCGACCCGGACACCACGGCGCCCACGGTGACCGCGGCGGTCGACGGCGACCAGGACGAGAACGGTGCCTACCTCGGCTCCGCCACCGTCACGGTGACCGCGAGCGACACCGAGTCCGGTGTGGCCTCGGTCGAGTACTCGCTGGACGGTGGCGCCTTCGCGGCGTACACCGCGCCCGTCACCGTCAACACCACCGGTGCGCACACCGTGCAGTACCGGGCGACCGACGTGGCCGGCAACACCTCGAGCGCGCAGTCGCTCGCCTTCACGGTGGTCGACCCGCCGAACCCGGACAACACGGCGCCCGTGGTGACCACCACGGTCGCCGGCGAGAAGGACGACGACGGCGCCTACGTCGATGTCGCGACGGTCACCGTGGCCGCCACCGACGAGGGCTCCGGCGTCGCGTCGATCGAGTACTCCCTGGACGGCGCGCCGTACTCCGCCTACACCGCGCCGTTCGCGGTGAACCAGCGCGGCGTGCACACCGTCAGCGCCCGGGCCACCGACGAGGCCGGCAACACCTCGACACCGACGACGGTGCAGTTCACCGTGGCCGAGGGTCCCGCCGGCGACAACACCCCGCCGACCGTGACCGCCTCGGTCGCCGGCGACCAGAACGAGCAGGGCGCGTACGTGGGCAGCGCCACGGTCACCGTCACCGCGACCGACGCGGAGTCCGGTGTGGACACCGTGGAGTACGCGGTCGACGGCGGCGCCTGGACCGCGTACACCGCACCGGTGACGGTCACCGCCACCGGCTCGCACACTCTCACGTTCCGGGCCACCGACGAGGCCGGCAACACCTCGACGCCGGGCAACGTGCAGTTCGCCGTCGCCGACGCGCCGAACCCGGACCAGACCGCCCCCACGGCGAACGCGACCGTGGCCGGCAACCGCGACAGCACCGGCGCGTACGTCGGTGCGGCGACGGTCACCGTGACCGCCAGCGACGCGGACTCTGGGGTGGCCACCGTGGAGTACTCGCTGGACGGCGCACCGTACGCGACCTACACCGCGCCGGTCAGCGTCAACCAGCCGGGCAGCCACACGGTGAGCTACCGGGCGACCGACCGGGCCGGCAACACGTCGACCCCGGCCGGCGTCGAGTTCCGGGTGGTCTCGGCCACCGCCGACACCACGCCGCCGACCGTCAACGCGGCCATCAGCGGCCAGCTCAACAGCAGCTGGGCGTACGTCGGCAGCGCGACCGTGACGCTCACGTCGAGTGACGCGGGCACCGGTGTGCTGCGCACCGAGTACGCGGTCAACGCCGGCGGCTACCTGGTCTACACCGCCCCGGTCACCATCAACACGCCCGGCACGTACACCTTCACCTACCGCGCCACCGACCGGGCCGGCAACGTCTCCAGCACCGCGTCGGCCACGTTCGTCGTGGTCGAGAGCGTGCCGCCGCCGCCGAGCTGCCGGGTCGCCGACAACCGTGCGACGGTCTGGATGGGCACCCTCAACACCGCCGTCGCGAACCGCGTCGTCGAGGGTGGCTGCAGCATCAACGACCTGGTGCTCGACGAGTCGCCGTGGGCCAGCGCCGCGGAGTTCGTCGACCACGTCACGGCGCTCGCCGACCGGTGGCACCAGCGCTCGCTGATCCCGCTCAAGGATCGCAACGGTCTGGTCCGCGGGGCGCGCGAGTCCAACGTGGGCAGGTCCGAGGCGGTGCAGGGCTACGCGCCGCTGCTGGACACCAAGGCGGCCTCGTTCAAGCTCTGGGAGCAGGTGGGCGCCGGCGGCTTCCGCCGCAACGCGGACGGCTCGATCACCAGCAAGCAGGTCGACGGGCTGGGCATGCTCTGGTTCCCGGTGCGCACCTACGGCGACTTCTCGCTCAAGCTCCAGTGGCGGGACGACGCGGCGGGCACGGGCCGGGCCAACAGCGGTGTCTTCGTCCGCTTCCCGCAGGTGCACCAGCACCCGCAGGAGCCGCGGCCGGAGTGGGTGGCCATCAAATACGGCCACGAGCTGCAGATCTTCGACAGCCCGACCGGCGATCAGTACAAGAGCGGCTCGGTCTACGGGTTCGACCAGGTCGACCTGGCCGACGCGGGAGTGACGGCCAAGGGCACCTGGAACGACTACGAGATCCGGGTGGTCGGCCAGCACTACTCGATCTTCCGCAACGGCAAGCTGATCAACCAGTTCACCAACGGGCCGGGCCAGCTGTTCAACCCGCCCCGCGCCGACGACCCGGGCACCGACGGGCGCCAGAACGCGGAGGGCTACATCGGCCTCCAGAACCACAGCGCGGCGGACACGGTCAGCTTCCGCAACATCCGGATCGCTCCGCTGACCCCGTAAGCAAAGGACAGACCAGTGGACAAGGACAACGCACGCCTTGGCTTTGCCGGTGGCCCGCGCCTGTGGGCCGTCGCGATCCTGGCCGTGACGCTGGTCGGCGCTGGGGTCCTCCGGTTCGGCGGCCAGCAGGCCGCCGGGCCGGGGGCACCCGCCGCGGCACCGGCCGCGGTCGCCGCCGAGAAGGCCGCCCTGGCGGCCCTCGCGCCCGGTGACCGCCCCGACGGTTGCATCCAACCGGACCGACGGATCCAGCTGTACGCCGTCGAGCTGCCCAAGGACGGCACCCAGATCCGGCTGGGCTACGGCCTGACCCCGGAGACGGCCTCCTACCCAGGGCCGCTGATCGAGATGATCGAGGGGGAGTGCCTCGCGATCACGCTCCACAACCAGGTGCCGGAGGCCACCCTCGCGGCGCTGCGGCAGGATCCCAACCTCCCGTTGGGCGTCTCGCTGCACACCCACGGCGTCAAGTACACGCCGACCTCCGACGGCACCATCCACACGGACTCGTGGGTGCCGCCGGGCGGCCAGCGCACGTACATCTGGTTCGCCAAGCCCCGCAACCCCACCACGGGCGCGCAGGGCACGGCCGGCTACTGGTGGTACCACGACCACATGGTCGGCACCTCGCACGGCACGCGGGGGCTGAGCTCCGGCCTCTTCGGCGGCCTGGTCGTGCGGCGCCAGGGCGACATCCGGCCGGACCGGACCTACGTGACCGTGTTCGGCGACCTGCAGTCGATCAACCTGCGGCGAGGTGCCGCGACCGACACCTGTGACCCGGTCAACCCGGTCCCCGGCCCGACCTGCCTGATCGCGAACAAGGGCGAGCGGATCGAGTTCCTGGTGGTCGGCATGGGCAACGACATGCACACCTTCCACCTGCACGGGCACTCCTGGGCGGACACCCGCACCGGGACGCTCGACGGCACCAACAAGGCGCTGGTCGACTCGGTGCCGGTCATCGACAACAAGACGCTCGGCCCCGGCGACTCGTTCGGGGTGCAGATCGTCGCCGGTGACTCGGTCGGTCCGGGCAACTGGATGCTGCACTGCCACATGCAGTTCCACTCCGACCAGGGCATGGCCACGATGCTGCACGTCCTCAATCCCGACGGCACCCTCGCCGCGCACTCGGCCGACCACGCGCCGGTGTCCGCGGCAGGTGCCCCGGCCGCGCACGCCGGACACGGGAGCACGAAGTGACTTCAGGATTCCGGGAGCCTCACGAAGGAGCAGGAATGGCCCATCGAAAGCGGCCGACACTGCGCCGCGCGATAGCGCTGGCGTCGGCGGCCGTGCTCACGCTCGGCATCATGACGGGACCGGGATCTCCACCGGCCGCCGCGGCAGCGGCACCCACCTGGGGCGCCAGCGCGGTCAACGTGCTCGTCTTCCACGGCCCGGTCGACCAGCAGGACGACCCGGTCACCAAGGCGGTCGCCGCCGTGCGCAAGCTCGGCACCGAGAACGGGATCACCGTCCGGGTGTCCACCAACCCGGCCGACTTCAACCGGGACAACCTCGCCAAGTACCGCGGCGTGGTCTTCCTGTCCGCCAACGGCGTCACGCTCAACGACGCGCAGGAGGCGGCCTTCCAGGCGTACGTCAAGGGCGGCGGCGGCTTCGTCGGCGTCCACGACGCGGCCCGCGCGCAGCCCGGCTCGGAGTGGTTCACCGGGCTGGTCGGCAGCCGGCCGGCGCCGAGCCTGCCGAACGCCGAGAAGGTCGTCGAGTCGGCGGCCAGCGCCCAGAACACCCCGAACGAGGGTGTGGCTCAGCTCTTCGACGGGCGCACCGGCACCAAGTGGCTCACCTTCGCCCGCACCGGCTGGGCGCAGGGCAAGCTCGCCGCCCCGACGGTGATCAACCGGTACGCGCTCACCTCGGCCAACGACTTCCAGGGTCGCGACCCGCGGGACTGGAAGCTGCAGGGCTCCAACGACGGCCAGACGTGGACAGACCTGGACACCCGCACCGGCCAGGTGTTCGACCAGCGGTTCCTGACCAAGCAGTACTCGTTCACCAACACCACGGCGTACCAGTACTACCGGTTGGACGTCTCGGCCAACAGCGGTGAGCCGATCATCCAGCTCGCCGAGCTGTTCCTGATCGGCCCGGACGCCGGCCCGCCGCCGGAAGCCAACGTGCAGCAGGCGACGGTCAGCGTCACCGATCGCCAGCACCCGGCCAACGACGGTCTGCCGCTGACCTGGACCCGGTCGGACCAGTGGATCAACTGGGACCCGAACCCGACCGGGAACGTGCACACCATCGCCCAGGTGCAGGAGAACACGTACAACGCCGGCCTGTCCGGCAACGGCGCGTTCCACCCGATCTCCTGGTGCCGTGACTACGACGGCGGCCGCTCCTTCTACACCGGGATGGGGCGCACCGACGCCAGCTACACCACCGACACCAAGTTCCTCGGCCACCTGCTCGGCGCGATCAAGTGGACCACCGGCCTCGTGCGCGGTGACTGCCAGGCGACCATCGCGTCGAACTACAAGGTCGAGCGGCTGACCGCGGCCAACCAGCCGGGTCAGCTCGACCAGATCGGTGAGCCGCACGGCCTGACCATCGCGCCCGACGGCACGGTGTTCTACATCGGCAAGGCGGCCTGCGCGACGCCGGCCGTCGTCGACTGGAACGACCCGAACGTCGGCCTCGGCTGCGGCACGATCCACTCCTGGGACCCGCGTACCAAGCAGGTCAAGCTCCTCACCACCCTGAAGGTGATGGGCAACCGGGGCAGCGGCAGCGAGCTGGTCAAGAACGAGGAAGGTCTGGTCGGCATGACGCTCGACCCGAACTTCGCGGAGAACGGCTGGTTCTACGTCTTCTGGATGCCGCACGAGTCGATCGACCGGGAGAAGCGGGTCGGCCAGCGGACCATCTCGCGGTTCACCTACGACAAGGCCACCCAGAGCATCGACCAGGCCACCCGCAAGGACCTGCTGCACTGGGACACGCAGATCCACAGCTGCTGCCACGCCGGTGGGGGCATGGCCTTCGACGAGTCCGGCAACCTGTACGTCGGCTCCGGTGACAACAACTCGTCCGGTGGCTCCGACGGCTACTCCGGCAACAACTGGACGCAGGAGTTCGCGGGGCTGTCCTTCCAGGACGCGCGCCGCACCGCCGGCAACACCAACAACCTCAACGGCAAGATCCTCCGGATCCACCCCGAGGCGGACGGCACGTACACGATCCCCGACGGCAACCTGTTCACCGGCCTCGAAGGCGGTGGCGGCAAGGCCCGCCCGGAGATCTACGTGATGGGCGTGCGCAACATCGCCCGGATCGCCTGGGACCCGGTGAACGACTGGCTCACCGCCGCCTGGGTCGGCCCCGACGCCGGTGCGCCGAGCCCGGAGCTCGGCCCGGCGAAGTACGAGACGGCGACCATCATCACCCAGGCCGGCAACCACGGCTGGCCGTACTGCATGGGCAACCGGCAGCCGTACCGGGACCGCAGCAACACCGACGCGACGGTCCTGACCGGCTGGTACGACTGCGACAACCCGAAGAACGAGTCGCCGCGCAACACCGGTCTGGTCAACCTCCCGCCGGTCCGCAACAACATGATCTGGTACTCGCCGCAGGGCGGTGGACCGGTCTTCCCGAAGCGGACCGACGGCAGCGGGCTGCCGACCTACGTGCAGTCCGAGACCACGTACACCCAGCCGTACCTCAGCGGCGGCGGTCAGGCCATCATGGACGGCCCGACCTACCACCACGAGAACGTCGACGCGAACAGCGGCGTCGCGTGGCCGGCGTACTGGGACAACAAGTGGTTCATCGGTGACGAGTCCAACGGCAACAACCGTGTCGCCATCACGGTCAACCCGGACACCGCCCGGGACGCCGGTGCCCCGGCCTTCGCCGAGGACCTGCGCCGGATCATCCCGCCGGGCACCAACGGCACCACCCAGCTCCAGTCCTGGATGGACGCCAAGTTCGGTCCGGACGGCGCGCTCTACATGCTGGACTACGGAGGCGGCTTCTTCACGCTGCACGGCAACCAGAAGCTGATCCGGATCACGTACCAGGGCGGTCAGGCGACCCCGAACCCCAGCCTGGCCACGGCGATCTCGGCGACCCCGACCACGCCGCGCACCATCGACTTCTCCAGCAACCGGGTCGGTGGCGTCGCCTGGAACTGGGACTTCGGCGACGGCACCAACGGCTCCACGGCGCCACACCCGAAGCACACCTACAAGCGCTACGGCACCTTCACCGCCAAGCTCAAGGTGACGTACGCCGACGGTGAGGTCGTCGAGTCGAGCATCCCGGTCACCGCCGGGTGTGTCGCGCCCGACGCCCGTCCGACGGTCTACTTCCTGGAGACCGACAGCACCGTGGCCAACCGGCAGGTCGGCGGCGGCTGCACGATCAACGACCTGATCGACGACGAGACGACGTGGCCCAACCGCGGTGCCTTCGCCGACCACCTGGAAACGGTGATCGCGGAGCTCACGGCGGCCCACGTCATCGACACCAGGGAGGCCAACACGCTGCGGCGGACCGGCACCCAGTCGCCGATCGGCGCCACCAACGGCTACCAGACGATCTTCAACGGCACGGCGTACTCGCTGGCCGGCTGGCGGCAGGCACCCGGTGGCTCGTTCGGCCTGCGGCCGGACGGCTCGATCCGCAGCAGCGGCGGCCTGGGCATGCTGTGGTACGCGGACCAGGAGTTCGCGGACTACTCGATCAAGCTGCAGTTCAAGGACGTCGCACCGGAGGGCTTCCGGGCCAACGGTGGGGTGTTCGTCCGGTTCCCGGACCCGCGCACTCCGCTGGAGCAGCGGCCGCCGGGAAGCTGCGGCACGGTCGGGTCGGCACGGTCGTCGCAGGCCTGGGTCGCGATCTTCTGCGGACACGAGATCCAGATCTACGACGGCGAGACCGGTGAGCCACAGAAGACCGGGTCGGTCTACAACTTCGACTCGAACAACCTGTCGCAGGCCGGCGTCACCGCCAAGAACGTCTGGAACGACTACGAGATCCGCGTGGTCGGCCAGCACTTCACGATGATCCGCAACGGCGTGGTGATCAACGAGTTCGACAACACGCCGGGCAAGCAGTCGTCGCGCGCGGGTGACCCCCCGACCGACCTGCGCCAGTTCGTCAGCGGCTTCGTCGGGCTGCAGAACCACAGCAACAACGACCTGATCGAGATCCGCAACGTGCGCGTGCGCACCTACTGATCTCTTTCCGGCGACCGGGTACGGGCTTCGGCCCGTACCCGGTCACCGCATTTCCAGCCGTTTCGGGAGCGCCTTGATCGGAGCCGGCAGCTGGAGCGGCTTGGCCCCCGGCGTGATCGCGCCGGCCACCCGCGGCCCGCGTGCGCCGGTCGCGGCCGGAACGGCACCCGGCAGCCCGTGCCAGGTCAGCCAGCCGATCAGCGCGAACAACACCGCCTCCTTGGCGTCGGCCGGCAGCCCGAGCTCCTCGGACCGGTGCAGCGCCGTGCCGGGCGCGCGGGCGGCGAGGCGGTCCAGCAGCGTCCGGTTGTGCACGCCGCCGCCGGAGAGCAGCACGTGGTCGAGCCGGTGCCGGCGGAGCTCCGTCGCGACGGTGGCCGCCGTGAGCTCGGTCAGCGTGGCCAGCAGGTCCGCCGGCGGGTAGCCGCCCGCACCGTCCAGGTAGGCCGCCGAGAACAGCTCCTTGCCGGTCGACTTCGGAGGCGTCCGCGCGTAGTACGGCTCGACGAGCAGCCGGTCGAGCAGCTCGGTGCGCACGGTGCCGGCGGCCGCCAGCGCTCCGCCGCGGTCGTAGGGCTCGCCGGTCACGGCCAGCGCGGCGGCGTCGATCAGGGCGTTTCCCGGGCCGGTGTCGTACGCGGTCGCCTCTGCCGGCACCGCCACCGTGAGGTTGGCGATCCCGCCGAGGTTGACGGCGCCCCACCGGCCCTCCTGCCCGGCCAGCAACATCAGGTCGAGCACGGGCACGAGCGGCGCACCCTGCCCGCCGGCGGCGACGTCGCGGACCCGCACGTCGGCGACGACCGGCAGCCCGGTGCGCTCGGCGATCCACGCCGGCTGCCCGAGCTGCAGCGTGCCGTCGGTGGCCGCGTGGAAGATCGTCTGCCCGTGCGAACAGATGAGGTCGGCCGGGCCGGCCGCGTCCAGCACGGCGGTCGCCGCGCCGGCGAACGCCTGCCCGAGCCGCGTGTCCAGCGCGCACACGGCGCCGAGCCCGACCTTTCCGGGCGGGAGCGCCTTGCGGATCGCGGCGCGCAGCTTCGGCTCGTACGGCGTGGTGGCGTGGTGCAGCAACCGCGCCCGCAGCTCGTCGCCGTCGGCTGTCCGGGAGAAGGACACCAGCGCTGCGTCGATGCCGTCGTGCGAGGTGCCGGAGCTGAGGCCGAGTACGCGCATCGACTAACCCTGTTCCCCTCGCCGGTGCGCGTCAACCGGGCGGGTGGGCGGAGAATGGGCACGACACCGAATGGGGAGCGTGACGTCATCGCACACATCGACCTGGGGTTCGACGAGAAGGAGCTGCCGGGCATCTCCGGTCTGCTGCGGTACCGGCCGTTGACCGGCGGCCCGCTGGCGGCGCTGGCCGACGCGCTGCTGACCGCGCCGAACTCGCTCTCGCGCGGCGAGCGGGAGCTGATCGCGGCCCAGGTGTCGGCGCGCAACGAGTGCGGGTTCTGCCGCGACTCGCACGCGGCGGCCGCGGCGGCGCAGCTCGAGCCCGGGATGTCGCTCGTCGAGCAGGTGCGGGCCGACCCCGCGACGGCGCCGATCTCCGACAAGCTGCGGGCGCTTCTGCGGCTCGCCGACGTGGTGCGGGAGGACGGCCGGGCCGTGACACCTTCCTTGGTCGACGACGCCCGCGCGGCCGGTGCGACCGACGTCGAGATCCACGACACCGTGCTGATCGCGGCGGCGTTCTGCATGTTCAACCGCTACGTGGACGGCCTCGGCACGGTCGCGCCGGACGACCCGGCCGCCTACGCGGCCTCGGCCCAGCGGATCGTCGCCATGGGATACGGCCGGCCCGCCTGAGACGCAGGCTTATGCGGGTGAGTGCCTGAGCCATTCAGGCGCGCACCGATCCGGGCTGTACTCGACTCATGACTGCAAACGACATTCTCGTGATCGGCGGCACCGGCAAGACGGGCCGGCGCGTCGCCGAACGGCTCACCGCGCGGGGCGTCCCGGTGCGGATCGGCTCGCGCGGCGGCGACCCGCGCTTCGACTGGGGCGACCGGTCGACCTGGGCACCGGCGCTGGCCGGCGTCCGGGCCGCGTACGTCTCCTTCTATCCGGACCTCGCCGTGCCCGGCAGCCCGGCGCTGATCGGCGACCTGACCCGGGTCGCGGTCGCCGCCGGTGTCGGTCACCTCGTGCTGCTCTCGGGGCGGGGCGAGGAGGAGGCCCAGGCCGCCGAGGCGGCCCTGGCGGAGGCGGTCGCCGGCACCGCGACCGCGTGGACGGTGGTGCGGGCCAGCTGGTTCATGCAGAACTTCAGCGAGGCGTTCATGGCCGACGGGGTCCGCGAGGGCACGCTGGTGCTGCCGGCCGGCGACGTACCCGAGCCGTTCGTCGACTGCGACGACATCGCCGACGTGGCGGTGGCCGCGCTGACCGGCGCGGCGCCGTCCGGCCAGGTCTACGAGGTGACCGGGCCGCGGGCGCTGACCTTCGCCGAGGCGGCCACGGAGATCGCGAAGGCGAGCGGCCGCGAGGTCACGTTCGTTCCCGTGCCGCTGCCGGCCTACGCCGACGAGCTGCGCGGCTACGGGCTGCCGGACGACGAGGTCGCGCTGATCAGCTACCTGTTCGGCGAGGTGCTCGACGGCCGCAACGTGCGGACCACCGACGGCGTGCGCGCGGCCCTCGGCCGAGAGCCGCGCGACTTCGCCGACTACGCCCGCGATGCCGCGGCCACGGGCGTCTGGGGCGGGTGAACCACCGGTACGACGGAGACGTGGGCGGAGACGATGCGCCACCCTTCCGGGAGGCGCACCCACGTCTGCGTCTGGCGGCCGACGGCCGGGTCGTCGGGGTAGCGGAAGAACGTGGTCACCACGGCGGTGTCCGCGCCGAACGCGGTGACCCTCGTGTCGTCCAGGGTGCGGCCGGGCGGGAGCGCGGGTTGGGCCCGCCGCCACGTCCGTTGCTCGGCCGTCCCGACCTGGTGGTCGGCGACGCCGAAGCGGACGACGGCGGCGGAGTCCCAGAAGAAGTCCACGACGGCGTCCGGGTCGTCGCCGACCAGGGCGGCCTCGTAGGCGGCGAAGGCGGCGGCCACCTCCGCCACGATGTCGGGACGGTCGATCTCCATGCGCGCGTCAGGCCTTCGCCGCGACCGGTTCCGGTGCCTCCGCCACGACGGCGGGCTGCGGCTCCCGGGCCGGGGGACGGCCGAGGGCGACCAGCGCGCACACCGCGGCCACGAACAGGTAGCCCAGCGCGACCTGGCCGTTGGCGTTCCACTCCACCTTCTCGCCGTGGATCAGGCCCACGAACGACAGCACCGCCCCGGCGCCGGCGAAGGCGGCAGCGTGGAGCAGCCGCTTGTCGATGATGAACGCCACGATCGCACCGAGCACGAGTCCGGCCAGGATCGCTCCCTGACCCAGCACCATCAGCCCGTGGTAGAAGACGCCCGCGCCCTGCAGGGCCGCGTCGCCCACCTGGAGCGCGGTCGTGCCGGCGGCGGCGAGGGCGTTGTCCATCTGGCCCGTGGCCCACGCCGCGATGTTCGGCACCAGCGCCGCGACCACCGCCGGCGCGTGCGCCCGCGGTGAGGCCTGGAACGCCTGCGCGCCGATCAGGAGTCCGATGTAGAGCAGGATCGGCACGATGGCCGGTGTGGGGAAGACCGCGCCGAGCAGTCCGAACAGCCCGAAGAAGCAGAGCAGCGCGATCACCACTCCGGTGGCCATCGAGTAGCCGGTGCGGCCGCCGGCCGCCTTCCAGCCCGGATGCCCGACGTAGACGGCCGGCGGGAACGGCGAGCCCAGCGCCGAGCCTACGATCGCGCCGAACCCGTCGGCCAGCAGCACGCTGCGCAGGTTGTAGTTGTCGCCCGCCGTGGCCGCCGACTCGACGTTGGTCATCGCCTCGGTGAAGTTGTAGACGCCCAGCGGGATCGCGGTCGCGAGCAGGGGCGCCATGTCGCCGAGACCGTCGAGCAGCAGACCGACGCGCAGGTCAGGCACGGCGATCGCGATGTCGCGGGCGGCGGCCGAGACGTCGGGCACCGACATGAACCCGCCGATCCAGCCGATCGCGGTGCCGAGCAGCAGGGCGGCCAGGCCGATCGGTATGTTGCCGGGCAGCTTCACGTCGGTGAGCAGGCCGATCAGCAGCAGCGCCAGCACGGGCAGTGCGATCCAGGCCGCCGCCCACATCTGTGCCGCCGGGTTCATCGAGATGAAGGTGACCGAGATGCCGGCCAGGGTGCCGAGCAGGGCCGCCCGCGGCGTCCACTTCCGGATGTACGGACCGACGAACGCGCCGATCAGGACGATGACGCCGATGATGAAGGCCCACGCCAACCCCGCCTGCCAGGCCCGGACCGGATCCTGCGTACGCAGGTAGATGGGCAGCATGATCACGAAGATCACGATGAACATGTGCGGCACGCTCGGCCCGTACGGCAGCGCCGTCACGTCGGAGCGGTTCTCCCTGCGGGCCAGCCGGCGCGCCAGGTAGGTGTAGTAGACGTTGCCGAACACCAGCGCGATGCCCAGCGCCGGCAGGATGGTGCCGAAGACGACGCCGGAGGCCAGGTGCACGACGCCGAGGCAGAGGCCGGTCAGCGTGAGGACGTTGACCAGCACGTTGACGCCGAAGCCGAAGAACGCGTTGGTGTCGCCCCGGACCCACCACGGGATCCGGAGGGCCGTCGGTTGGCTCATGAGATCTCCTCGAGGTGCCGGGCGGGGAGTGCGGCGAGGAACTCGGTGGAGGTGGCGACCCAGCCGAAGATGCCGCCCTGCGCGGCGATCATCTCCAGGCCGACCCGCTGGAACTCGGGGAAGTACGAGCCGACGCAGTCGGCCAGCACCAGGCACTCGAAGCCGCGGTCGTTGGCCTCGCGCACCGTCGTGTGCACGCAGACCTCGGTGGTGACACCGGCGACGACCAGGCTGCGCACGCCGGCCAGCAGTTGGGCCAGATCCGTCGCGTAGAAGGCGCCCTTGCCCGGCTTGTCGACGACCGGCTCGCCGGGCAGAGGAGCGAGCTCGTCGACGATGTCGTGGCCGTACTCACCGCGGACCAGGATCCGGCCGTTCGGCCCTGGGTCGCCGATCCGCAGGTCGGGGGCGCCGCGCAGGAGCTTGGCCGGCGGGCAGTCGGACAGGTCGGGCAGGTGGCCCTCCCGGGTGTGGATGATCCGCAGGCCGGCCGCGCGGCACCCGGCCAGCAGGGCGGCGGTGGGTGCGATCACCCGGCGCAGCTGGCCGACGTCGTTGCCGAGGGTCTCGCCGAAGCCGCCCGGCTCCAGGAAGTCGCGCTGCATGTCGATGACGAGCAGCGCCGTCGTGTCGGGTTCGAAGTGCAACGGCGCGGGCCGCGCCGGGACAGTGGCCATATCGGCGTCCTCAGTGGAGAGTCGCGGCGATGACGTCGGTGCTGGCGGCCACGCACCCGAAGACGCCGCCCTGCATGGTGACCATGTGCAACGCCGCCGCGTGGTTGCCGGCGTCGGTGGCGCCCGTGCAGTCCGAGAGGATCAGGCACTCGTAGCCACGGTCGTTGGCCTCGCGCATGGTGGTGTGCACGCACACGTCGGTCGTGATGCCCGTCAGGATCAGGTGCGTGATGCCGTGCGTACGCAGGACGAGGTCGAGGTTGGTGGCATAGAACGCGCCCTTGCCGGGCTTGTCGACCACGACCTCGCCGGCGACCGGCGCGACCTCGGGCACGATCTCCCAGCCGGGCTCGCCCCGCACGAGGATCCGCCCGCAGGGGCCGGCCGCACCGATCTCGGCGCCGATCTGCCGCGACCGCCAGCGCTTGTTGGCGGGCAGGTCGGTCAGGCCCGGGTCGTGCCCCTCGCGGGTGTGCACCACGAGCATGCCGAGCGCGCGCACGTGGGCGAGCAGGACGGCCGTGGCCGGCAGCCCGGCCCGGGTCAGCGAGATGTCGTAGCCCATGCTGTCGACGTAGCCGCCCGGTCCGCAGAAGTCGGTCTGCCAGTCGACGCAGAGCAGGGCCGTCCGCTCGACGGGCACCTCGCCGTCGTACGGCCAGGGGTAGGGCTCGGCCTTGACCGGCCCGATGTGTGCCATGGGTCCTCCCGGTGGATCAGGCGAGCGCGGCGGCGAACCGCAGCAGGGTCAGGTCGCTGCCGGCCGGTCCGATCAGCGACAGGCTGGCCGGACGGCCGTCGGTGGTGAACCCGTTGGGCACCGCCACGACCGCGAGGTCCAGCAGGTTGGCGAAGTGGGTGTAGCGGCCGAGCGCGGCGTTGTGCCCGATCGGGTCGGCGGCGACCTCGGCGTGCGTGACGGTGGTGCCGACGGTCGGCAGGACGAGCAGGTCGATGTCGCGCCAGCCGCGGTCCACGACGGCGGCGAGCTCGCGCAGCCGGTGCTGCGCGCGGAACGCGTCGACGGCGGAGTGCCCTCGCCCGGTCTCCAGCACCGTGCGGGTGACCGGCAGCACGCTGTCGGGCTTGGCGTCAAGGAAGTCGCCGACCGCGACCAGCCGCTCCGCCACCCAGGGCCCTTCGTAGAGCAGGTCGCCGGCGGCGAGGAACGGGCGCACGTCGACCGGTCTCGTCCGCGCGGCCAGCGCGGTCGCGCGTTGCCGGCCGCGGGCGAAGGCGTCGGCCTGACCCGGGTCGGCGTCCAGCGGCGCGGACGGCACGCCCAGCCGCAGCGTCCCGGGAGCCCGCCGGGGCAGTGCCACGGACCGGCTCCAGGGGTCGGCGACCGAGCGCGCGAGCGCCACCTCGAACACGGCGGCGGCGCCGGCGACATCACCGGCGAAGACGGAGACGCAGTCGAGCGACCGGCACGCCGGAACGACTCCGGCCGCGCTGAGCAGTCCGCGGGTGGGCTTGAGGCCGACGATCCCGTTGAGGGCCGCCGGCACCCGGCCGGAGCCGGCGGTGTCCGTGCCCAGCGCGAACGAGACCGTGCGGGTCGCCACCGCGAGCGCCGACCCGGAGCTCGACCCGCCCGAGACCAGCCCGCCGCCGAAGACGCTGGAGCACGCGCCGTACGGCGACCGCGTCCCGGTCAGGCCCGTGGCGAACTGGTCGAGGTTGGTCTTGCCGACCAGCATCGCGCCGGCGTCGAGCAACCGGGCTACCACCTCGGCCGTCCGGTCGGGCCGGTAGGCGAAGTCCGGACAGCCGGCGGTGGTCGGCAGCCCGGCCACGTCGATGTTGTCCTTGACCGCGAACGGGACGCCGTAGAGCTTCGGTCGGTGCGGCGCGGCTTCCAGCTCGGCCGCGCGTTGCCGCAGGTCGTCGGCCCGCACCAGGGTGATCCAACTGTGGTCGTCGGCGATCCGGCCGAGCACGTCCTCGACGACGTCCGAGGGCCGCAGCCCGCCGGTGTCGTACGCGGCGCGCAGGGCGGTGACGCGAAGATCCGGGACGGGCCGCCGAGGCATGCTGTCTATTGTCGACAGAATGATTTTCAGGTAGTTCGCCGTGCCGTAACAGCGGTGTTTCGGCGCCTAACCCAGGTACGACCTGGCCCCGTGCCCGTCGAGCACCGCGAGCACGCCGGCCGGGTCGCCGCCGGCCACCGCGTCCAGCAGGCGGGCGTGCCGGTCGACCCCGTCGGGAGCGTGCGCGGTCTCGGCCTCCCGCCGCAGGTTGACCGCCATGTAGAGCTGGATCTTCTCCAGCGTCGCCGCGTAGGCCGCGGTCAACTGCCGGTTGCCGGCCAGCGCGACCACGGCGACGTGGAACTCCCGGTGCGCCTCGGCGACCGAGAGCCGGTCACCGGCGGTCGCGGCGTCGGCCATCGCCCCCAGCGCCGCGCGCAGGTCGGCGAGCCCGTCGGGCGTGGCCGGCAGCGCCGTCCGCACGACGTGCCGTTCCAGCACGTCGCGCAGGTCGTAGAGCTCGCGGACGTCGCGCTCGGACAAGGTCGCGACCCACACGCCCCGCCGGGGCACGTGCTCGACCAGGCCGCGCTGGGCCAGCAGCCGCAGCGCCTCCCGCAACGGTGCCCGGCTGATCCCGTACCGCCGGGTGATCTGCTCCTCGACCAGCTTCTCGCCCGGACCCGGACGGCCGCTGAGGATCTCCCGGCTCAGCCGGGCGACGGTGAGGTCGACCAGGCTGGGCACGGCGAGCGCGTCCGGCTCGGTCATGCCCCCTCGAACTCGACGAGGCTCAACTCGCGTCCGCCGCGATCGCCGCCAGGAGCTCCGCGCCCGAGCGCATCCGGCCGGCGGCGTCGACCTGGCCGAGTCGTTCGTACTGGGCCGCCGCGGCCATCCGGTCCGCCACCTCGGCGCGGACGATCCGCAGGATCTCGTCGTCGTCGAGCGCCCGGCGGGTGGCCTCGGCGGCGCCCACGCCGACCGTGCCGAGCGGGTTGAGTGACAGCCGGCCGTCGGCCCCGACCGGCACCGCCTCGGCGTTGTCGATCGCGGAGATCGCCGAGCGCAGCGCGCCGGCCGCCACGGCGTCGCGGGCCCGCAGGGCGTCACGGAGCGTACGGCGGAGCCGCTCGCGCAGCGCGGACGGTTCGGTGGTGGGCACGGCGGTAACGCTAAGCCACGGGGGCGCGCTGTGCCAGACGCGCTCTTCAGCCAACGGCCAGCTTCCACCCATGTTTCGGTCAGCCGTGCCCGGCACGCTGGTTGCCGATGAGCGACGACGCACGCCCGCGGGTGACCCGGCGCCGGCTTCTCGCGGGCGGCGCGGGGCTGGCGGCGGTCGGTGGTGGCGGTTTCGCCTTCGGGCGGTCCGGCCGGAGCACGCCCGCACCACCACCTCCGGCACCGCTCCGGCCGTTCGTGACCCGCCCCGACCTTGCCGCGCCGATCGTCGACGTGACGGTGACCGGTCCGATCGCGCCGGGCCTGGCACACGTGGACGATCTACAAGATCGACCGGGGGACGGGCGCCGTCCGCTGGCGGCTCGGAGGCAAGCGGGGCGACTTCACGATCGGCCCGGACGCGGCCTTCGCGTGGCAGCACGACGCCCGCCGGCGCTCGGACGGCACACTGGGGCTGTTCGACAACGAGGCCGGCATCACGAACCGCTCGAACGCGTCGCGCGGCCTGATCCTCGCCGTCGACGAGACGGCCCGCACGGCCCGGTTGGTGCGCGCGCTCCAACACCCCGACGCGCTGCTGGCCCCGAGCCAGGGCTCGATGCAGGAGCTACTTGCTCGGGGTTCCCTGGTGGGCTGGGGTCAACAACCGAGCTTCACCGAGTACGCCGCCGACGGCACCCTGGTCGCCACCGGCACCCTGCCGGCGGACAACGGCTCGTACCGGGCGTACAAGTTCGAGTGGTCAGGCATGCCCGCGGACCGGCCGACCGTGACCGCGGCCCGCGGCCAGGTCCACGCGAGCTGGAACGGCGCCACCGCCGTGACCCGCTGGCAGGCCCGCGCGGGCCGCCAACCCGACCGCCTGACGACGGTCACCACCGCCGACCGCACGGGCTTCGAGACCACCGTCCCGCTCGCGGCCGAAACGGTGTTCGTCGTGGTCGAGGCCCTCGACCACGCCGGCACCGTCCTCGGCTCGTCCGCGCTCACCATGGTCCCGCAGGAGTGACGCGGGGAAGGGACCCCGGTGGCCGGGGTCCCTTCCGAGCATACTCAGCCGACCGGCGTGAGCTCGACGAAGGCGATCGACGGGTTGGGCAGGTCGACTGTCAGCTCGACCACCCCGCCCTCGGCCTCCACGATCGACGCTGACTCGGGCAGGACGTCGGCCTCGGTCAGTGCCGCCCACTGGTCCTCGGTCGGCCAGTCGCCGCCGCCCATCGACCGCCAGCGGGCAGCTACGTTGCCGTGGTCGGCGTCGACCCGCCACCGGTGGACCTCGTAGCGGCCGGCCGCCACGCCTTCGAAGCGGATCGTCACCGTGCGGTCCAGGGACCTGTCTCCGTCGCGCTTCGAATGGTCCAGGGTGCCGTTCCAGACCAGGGCGCCCACCTTGCCGGCGGTGTCACGGGCCGTCCAGATCTCGACCAGGCTGTCGGCGCCGTCGCCCGAGAGCTCGGCCGGGACCGCCGTATCGCCGAGGCGCTGTGCCAGCCACAGTGCCCAGAACTTCGGTTTCGCCAGGTTGCCTACCGTCAGCAGGCCGAAGCCGCCGTGCAGGAAGCGGGGCGGGCGGCCCAGTTCCTCGAAGTGGTCCGAGGCCACCCACGGCGCCAGGGACTCGATGCGGCCCGCCGCCGAGCGCATCCCGCGCAGCAGGAACGTGGCGGCGAAGACCGTGTCGTTGATCTCGTTGCCGTGGGTCGCCGTGACGCCCCACTCGGTCCACCACAGCGGGCGGTCTCCGGTGATGGCGCGCAGATCCAGCGGCGGGCTGCCGTAGATGTGCGTCGACACGAAGTCGACCGGCGCGTCGACATCGAGCTGCCGGTCGACCCAGCCGACGGCGGCCGTCGCCGGGCCGCCGACCCGCAGGCCCGGGTCGACGGACTTGACCGCGCGGGCGGCCAGCTCGTAGAGCCGCCAGTACTCGGCCGGCGTGCCGGACCAGAACACCGACAGGTTGGCCTCGTTCCACACCTCGAACGCCCAGTTGTCGCGCACCTCGTCGAGGCCGTACCGGTCGACCAGGTGCCGCACCAGCGACGAGACCAGGTCGGCCCACCGGTCCCAGTCCTTCGGCGGCGAGATGATGCCGCGGTACGTGAAGACCGTGCGCGACGGGTCGCTGGCCAGGTCCCGGGGCATGAAGCCGAGCTCCACGATCGGCCGCATGCCCAGCGCCACCACGGTGTCGTAGACCCGGTCGATGCCCGTCCAGTCGTACACCGCCGAACCCGCGACCTCGCGGTAGACGCCGAGGTCGTCGTCCAGGATGCCGTGCGCCCGCACCGTCGCCACGCCGAGCTCGTCGTGCATCCGGGCCAGCGCGGCCCGCAGCTCCGACCCGATCTCCCGGCCACCGGTGCGGTCGGTCGACAGCAGATGGGACAGGTGCTCCGATCCGACCATGAACCGCCACGGTCGCTCCAGCGGCCCGGCGTCGGAGGACGCCTGGACCCGCAGCACCAGCGGCGCGACCTCCGAGTCCGCGCCGAGCGCCGCGCCCCGCACCGGGGTGCACAGCGGACCCATCGCCGTCACGGTGGCCAGCGGCGCGACCGCGTACCAGTACTCGCGTTCCGGCTCCACGGTCGTGTCCGCGTACGGCCCGTGCGGCACCGCGAGCACGTCACCGCCCCCGTGATCCACGACCGTGAACGGGCCCGTGGACGCGGACGCGCGGTGCACCGCGTACCCGATGGCGCCCTCGACCGGTTCCCAGTGCAGGGTGACCTGGCCGCGGCCGGTGACCGCGGTGAGCCCCACCGGCGCGGGCAGGTCGGCCGCGTCGGGCTCGCCGGGTGCGCGGTCCTGCGCCCCACCGCTGCCCATCATCGCGACCCACTGTGCCCGCGCCTGCGCGGCGATGTCGCCGACCGTCATGCGCCCGCCCCACGCAGCTGGGGGAGAGGCTGGTCGGCCGGGATGTTGAACGTCTCCTGCCCGATCAGCGGTCGGATCCGCTGCTCGAACCGCTTGTCGACGAACGAGCGCCGGATCACGTCGTTCGAGAGCTCGTTGCCCAGCGCACCCATGATCATCGCTTGGTCCAGGGACAGGTAGCGCTTGGCCACCTTGCCGCTGCCCACCGCGACCGCGTCGTAGAACCCGCCGGGGCCGTACGAGTCGAAGTTGGCCTTCAAACGACCGAGGTTCGAGACCACCGGACCCTTGGCGTACGGCAGTGCCAGGAACGCCGCGTGCGGAGTCACCACGCCGTCGCCGTAGTCGGGCGCAGCGCCCGCCGGCCGGCAGTCACCGAAGCCGGCGTCGTACTTCGACTTCTCGACGTCCGAGGGGTAGCCGTCGGTGTCCATGCCCATCGCGTCCACGCCCCACACGGCGTACCCGCCGTTCGGGTCGCTGGCGGGCGAGAAGCCCCAGTAGCCGTAGCCGGCGTCGTTCATGCCGTGCTCGATCTGGCCGGCCACCGTCGCGCGATGGTTGCGGCCCCAGCTGTTCGGCGCCCATCGCTCCTCGGGCACGAACAGGTCGGGCATCAGGGCCTCGAACATGTCGCCGCCCCAGCTCGGCACGAACTGGATGCCCCGGTAGCGGTACGCGCCCTCGTACACCGGCACGCCTTCGTAGGTCGTGTCGAAGCCGACCGGCTGCATCTCGTGCCAGCTCCAGTCGCAGGTGGCCGGCAGCGTGCGCATGGTGTTGTAGTAGGCCTCGGCCGGGATCTGGCCCGCGCCGATGCCGAGGTAGGTGGCGATCCGCGGCTCGGTCACCGTGATGTCGTAGTGGTTGCAGGTGAACCAGACGCCGTCGCGCTGCTGCGAGCAGCCGGGCGGCGCCTCGTCCCAGAACCCGCCGGCGATCAGCCCGCTCGCGCCGAACGGCGTCGTGGCGGCGGGGTTGTAGTAGAAGCCGAAGTTCATCTTCGACAGGATCCCGTCGGCCTTGCCGCGTAGCTCCGGCACCGCGCCCTTGACCACGCGCAGCGCCGCCGCGAGCCAGCCGTTGTCCACACTGGACATGAACGGGTAGACGGTGTTGCCGTCCTCGGGCCAGACCCGCACGACGGAGCCGTCCTTGGGGTCGTACCAGTTGTAGTACATGCCGGACGGCTCGTGGTGGTCGAGCCGCGCGAGGGTGTCGAGGGTGAGCGAGATCCGGTCCCGGGCCTCCTTGCGCGAGATGAAGCCCAGGTCGCGGGCGACCACGGCCGACCACATGTAGCCGCCGATGTTGGTCGGCGAGGTGTAGGCCGACGGGGTCTTGAGGTCACCGCTGATGTTGTCGGCGACCAGGCCGGTCCGGGGGTCGGTCATGGCGACCATCGACCGCCAGGTGTCTTTCGCGTAGGCGGTCAGCGTGCGGTCCGCCCCACGCTCGGCCGGTGCGGCAACGGCTGCTGAGCCGCTCACCAGCACCAGCGCGAGCGCGACGACGGGGGCGAGGATGCGTCGCATGAGTCTCCTTACTTGAGTCCGGTGGTCGCGATGCCGCGCATGAAGTGCCGCTGGAGGAGCAGGAACACGATGAGCACCGGCACGACGACCACCACGGCACCGGCCAGCAACAGGCCGAAGTCGGTGCGGTTCTGCCCGATGCTGTAGAGCGCCAGGGCGACCGGCAGCGTGTACTTGTCCTCCGTGCTGGCGACCACGAGGGGCCAGAGGAAGTTGTTCCAGGACGCGAGGAACGTGAGGATCCCGAGCGTGGCCAGCGCCGGCCGGCACAGCGGCAGCACCACCCGAGCGAAGATCCGGAACTCGCCGGCTCCGTCGACCCGGGCGGCCTCGATCAGGTCGTCGGGGATCGACTGGAGGAACTGGCGCATCAGGAAGACGCCGAACGGGCCGACCAGGAACGGCAGGATCAGGCCGGCGTACGAGTTGGTCAGGCCCATGTTGCTGACCAGCACGAACTGCGGGACGAAGGTCACCATGCCGGGCACCATCAGCATGCCGAGCACGGCCAGGAAGAGGACCTTCTTGCCGGGGTAGCGCAGCTTCGCCAGCGCGTACCCGACCAGCGAGCAGAACAGCAGGTTGCCCAGCGTCACCGCGACGGCGACGAAGGCCGAGTTGAAGAAGAACAACGGGAAGTCGAGCCGGGAGAACAGGTCGCGGAAGTTGTCCAGCGTCCACGTCTCGGGCAGCCAGGTCGGCGGCACCGAGCGGATCTCGCCCTCGGGCTTGAGTGACGAGAGTGCCATCCAGACGAACGGGCCGACGACCACCACCAGGCCGACGGTCAGGACGGCGTAGAGCACCGCCTTGGCGACCCGGTCCCGCTGCCGGACCTGGGCGTTCATTTCCGGTCTCCCAGGAAGCGGAACTGGATGACCGACAGCGCGACGATCGCGATGAAGAGCACGTAGCTCGCCGCGGCCGCGTAGCCGTAGTTGCCGAAGCCGAACTGGTTGTAGATGTGGTACGACACCGACAGCGTCGACGAGAGCGGCCCGCCCTGCGTCATCACGAACGGCTCCTCGAAGAACTGGAGATAGCCGATGCCGGTGACCACCCCGCCGAACAGCAGCGTCGGGCGCAGCAGGGGCAGCGTGACGTTGCGGAACTGCTGCCACCGGCTCGCGCCGTCGAGGGTGGCCGCCTCGTAGAGCTCGCCCGGGATGGCCTGCAGGCCGGCCAGGAAGATCACCATGAGGAAGCCGAAGTTGCGCCAGGCGGCCATCACGATCAGCGAGGGCAGCGCCAGCTTGGTGTCGAAAAGCCAGCTCGGCCCGTCGACGCCGACCACCCGAAGCAGGTTGTTGATCAGGCCGACCTCGGGGTCGAGCAGGAACCGCCAGACCACCGCGACGGCCACGATGCTGGTCACCACCGGCAGGTAGAACCCGACCCGGAACAGGGCCCGGAAGCGCAGCAGGCCGGAGTTGAGCGCGGTGGCGGCGGCCAGCGCCAGCACGATGGTGAGCGGCACGCCGATCACGACGAACACCAGCGTGTTGACCGACGAGCGCAGGAACAGGTCGTCGGAGAACAGCCGGGTGTAGTTGTCGAGGCCGACGAAGTTGACCGCGAACGGGTTGCGCAGGTCGGTCGAGCGCAGGTCGGTGAAGCTCATGACCAGCGAGACGACGACCGGCACGGCCATGAAGACCAGGAACAGCACGGTGTACGGCGCGGAGAAGGCCCAGCCGGTCAGCGCCCGCCGCAGGCGCTGGCGCCGCCGAATCGACCCGGCCGGCCGGTCGGGGGAGTCCCCGACCGACCGTGCCGGCGCCGTCGCCACGGGGGCGCTGGTCATCTCAGGCCCCGGTTCCGATGGCGGAGGCCTTCTGCTGGATCGCCTTGGCCGTCGTCGCGGCGTCCGCCTGGTTCTTGCACAGCTTCTCGACCTCGAGGTCGAACGCGGCCGCGACCTGCTCCCAGGTCGGGATCGCCGGCGGCGCCTTGGCGTCCTCGAGCTGCTTGCCGAACACCGCCAGGTACGGGTCGCCGGACAGGGCGCTGTCGTCCCACGCCGACTGCACCGACGGCAGGTCGTTCACCGCCTGGTACCACTTGACCTGGATCTCGGGCTTGCTGAGCCACTGGACGAACTTCCAGCCCGCGTCGCGGTTCTTGGCGTCCTTGAACACCGCCAGGTTGCTGCCGCCGATGAACGAGGTGCCCGACTTCTTCGTCGGCATCGGCGCGATCGCGAACTTGTCCTTGAACGCGGCGCCGCCCTTCTCCTCCAGGATCCCGATGTGCCACGGGCCGGAGATGAACGCGCCGATCTTGCCGCTGACGAAGTCGGGCTCCTGCTGCCCCTCGGGCAGGTTGGCGTTGGACAGGCCCTCCTTGAAGAAGGACTGGTAGTAGGTCAGTGCCTCGACCATCTCCGGCGAGTCGAAGCTGAGCTCATCGGCGCCGAGCCCGTCGAAGCCGTTGGACCAGGCGAACGGCATGATCGACTGCCAGGTGCCGGTCTTCGCGCCCTGCAGGTGGAAGCCCTCACGGACCCCGGCCTGCTTCATCTTGGTGGCCATCGTCTTGAGGTCGTCCCAGGTCTTGGGGCCGTCGGGGAAGCCGGCCGCCGCCGCCAGGTCCTTGCGGTAGTAGATGCCGCGGGTCTCGACGTACCACGGCACGCCGTACGACGTCTCGTCGACGACCGTGGTGTCCCAGGCGCCGGGGAAGAAGTCGTCCTTCTTGATCAGGTCCGGCGGCGTCGGGTCGAGCGCGCCGGTCTTGGCGAACTCGCCCTGCCAGGTCGTCCCGATCATCGACACGTCCGGCGTC
The DNA here is from genome assembly GCF_040676915.1 of Asanoa sp. NPDC049475. NCBI lineage: Bacteria > Bacillati > Actinomycetota > Actinomycetes > Micromonosporales > Micromonosporaceae > Asanoa > Asanoa sp. NPDC049475. The sequence goes on from NZ_JBFAPY010000002.1 coordinate 734,343, forward strand.
TGCTTCGCCGCGATCGCGCTGGCGATCTTCTGGTGCGCCGCGTCCCACGGCACCGCGGTGACGTTCACCTTCGCGTCCGGGTTCTCGGCCGAGAACGCCTTGGCGAACTCGCCGAGCTTCTCGCCCTCGGTGCCCATCGCCCAGACCGTGATCTCGCCGCTGGCCTTGCCCTCCGCCACCGACTTGGCCTCGTCCTGCCCGCCGCCCGAGTCGCGACCGCAACCTGTGAGGGCGACCGACGCCGCCAACGCGACCGCCGCCACGGCCGCGAACCTGCTCCTTCTCATGCCGTACCTCCGAGGGGAATGGGTGTTTCCACGGGGTGTGACCCGCAGCTGCGTCGCACGACGAGCTGCGTCGGTAGGACCCGGCGCCGGGGTGCGGCGCGCTCCGGGCCCGTGTTTCGTTCGGCGATGCGCCCGTCGAGCCAGCGCGCCGCGGTGGCGCCCAGCTCGCGCATCGGTTGCGAGACGGTGGTGAGGCCGGCGAACCGGGCGGCGAGCACGTCGTCCCATCCGGTCACGGCCACGTCGTGGGGCACCGAGCGGCCGGCGGCCTCGGCGGCCAGGTGCACGCCGAGGGCGACCTCGTCGTTGGCGCAGACCACGGCGTCCGGCGGGTCGGCCATCAGCTCGGTGCCGATCCGCTCGCCGGCCTCGACGTCGTACGCGCACGGCCGGCAGTCCGGCCGGGGGAGGCCGTGTGCGCGCATCGTCTTCGCCAGGCCGGCATAACGGCCGGCCATGTCGGGCGCGGCCTCGGGGTCGCCGACGAAGACGATCCGCCGGTGCCCGTGCGCCAGCAGGTGAGCGGCCAGCTCGGCGGCGGTGCGCTCGTTGCGGGTGCGGATCGTGTCGACGCCGTCGACCGGCGGACGAGCCAGCAGCACCAACGGGACGCCGGTGGCGGCGATCGCCCGCACGGTGTCGTCACCGACGGTGTTGCCCATGACGGCCAGGCCGTCGACCCGGCCGGCCAGGTCCTGCACGGCGGCCTCGGCGTCGCGGCGGCCGTGCGTGGCGAGAATGAGCACGCTCCGACCCAGCTCGGAGGCGGCCTCCTCGTAGCCGAGCACGACCTCGGCGTAGTAGGGGCCGGTCAGGTCGGGGAAGACGATCCCGTTGGCGGCGTGCCGCCCTTCGGCCAGCGACCGACCCAGTTGGTTCGGTGTGTAGTTGAGCGCTTCGACGGCGGCCCGGACGCGGGCGCGCGTCGCCTCGGTGACGAGATCCGAGTCGCGCAGAGCACGCGAGACGGTGGCTATCGACACGCCGGCGTGCCGGGCCACTTCGTAGATCGTCGCCGCCTTCGGCTTTGAAAGCGCTTTCATTTCCACGGCGCCGAAGCTACCCGTCCTTAACGTGCCTGAAACTTCGCGTTCGCTATCTGCTGCTGGCGACAAATCGGACAAGACACAGTGGACTCACGATCCATCGTGGACGCTGGATCAGCCGAAGTGAAAGCCTGCCACCACGGCCCGATGGTCGGTCGCCGGTGTGTGCACCACTGTGGACATCGTCGCGACGAGACCGCGGTAGAAGATCTGGTCCGGCCGGATCACCGGGAGGGATGCCGGCCAGGTGGCGCCCGGGCCGCGCCCGGCGTCTTCCTGCGCGTCGCGCACGTGGTCGCGCAGCGGGGCGATCACCCGGTCGGTGATCGCGGTGTTCAGGTCGCCCAGCACGACCAGCCGGTCCGCCGGGTCGGCGGCCACCGCGTCGGCCAGCGCCCGCAGCGAGCGGTCGCGGGTGGCGGTGACGCCGGGGCGGGCCGAGCCGAGGTGCACGGCGTACACGGTGACCTCGCCCTCCGGCGTGGCGACGACCGCGCGGAGGGCGCGCTCCCAGCCCAGCGCGGTGTCGACCGGCGCGTAGTCGAGGATCGGGTAGCGGCTCCACAGCTCCACGGTGGAGACCCGCACGTGGTGGTCGTAGTGCCCGGCCATCGTCTCGGCCGTCGAGTCGCGCAGGCCTTCGGCCACTTCGACCAGCGCGACCACGTCGGCGTCGGTGGCGGCCACCGCGTCCGCCGTGGCGGCCGGGTCGGGGTTGGCGGCGTTGACGTTCTGGCTGGCCACCCGGAGCTGGGTGGCGCCCGGATCGCCCTTGGGCAGCCAGGCCCGGCCGAAGAGCAGACCCCAGACCAGCAGGGGCACCAGCACCGCGGCGACGGCCAGCTTGGTGCGGGCCGCGACGGCGCCGAGGATCAGCACCGGCACGGCGAGCAGCAACAGCGGCGCCGCCGTGTCGAGCACGCTGCCGAAGCCGGCCACGTTGGGCACCGAGCGGTGGAAGGCGAGGGCGGCCGTCACGACGATCGCGAGCAGCACCGTCAGTGCGGTGACGAGTCGTCGGGGCAGCGAGAGCACCGCATGACGGTATCCGGTGTTGTCACGCCGCGTGGGCGCAATCGGGCGGTGTCGTCACAGCGAGTGCGCTTAGAGGTTAGGTTGACCTCGGCAGAAGATAGGCTAACCTAACCTCGTGTCCAAGGGGGAACTTCGCGGCGCGGGGCTCGACCTCGCCTACCACGGTGCGGCCGTTGTCCACGGCGCGTCGATCACGCTGCGTCCTGGTCGGGTGACCGCTCTGGTCGGGCCGAACGGCAGCGGCAAGTCGACGGTGCTGCGGGCGTTGGCCCGGTTGCACAAGCCCGTCAATGGCGACGTGCTGCTCGACGACGCCTCGGCGCTGGCCTTGTCGCCGCGCGATTTCGCCCGGCAGGTCACGCTGCTCGCCCAGAGCCGCCCGGTGCCGGCCGGCGTGAGCGTGCACGACGTCGTCGGATACGGGCGGCATCCGTACCGGGGTCGTTGGAAGGCCGACGACCCGGACGGGCCGCGGGCGGTCGCCTGGGCGATGGAGGTCACCGGCGTGACCGGCATGGCCGACCGCGCGGTCGACGAGCTCTCGGGCGGCGAGCGGCAGCGGGTCTGGCTGGCCACCTGCCTGGCCCAGGACACCGGCGTGCTGTTGCTCGACGAGCCGACCACCTTCCTCGACCTGCGCTACCAGGTCGAGATCCTCGACCTGACCCGCGACCTCGCCGACGAGCACGGCGTCGCGGTGGGCGTGGTGCTGCACGACCTCGACCAGGCCGCGGCCGTGGCCGACCAGGTCGTGCTGCTCTCCCAGGGCCGCGTGGTCGCCGCCGGCGAGCCGCGTGACGTGTTCACCGAGGCGGCGCTGACCGACACCTACGGCATCCCGGTCGAGGTTCTCGTCGACCCCGAGACCGGCCACCTCTCCACCCGACCCGTCGGCCGGCACCACCGCCGGTCGCGTACCCCTGAAAGAGAAACCGTATGAAGCGATTCCCCCTGCTCGCCGTCGCCGCTGTCGCGGCCCTGGCGGTCGGCGCCTGCGGCACCACGGAGGACGCCGGCGCACCCGCGCCCGCGGCCTCGTCGGACGCCGCCACCGGACCGGTCACCGTCACGGACGGCCGGGGCAAGGAGATCACTCTGCCGAAGCCGGCGACCCGGGTGGTCAGCCTCGAGTGGGGCGAGACCGAGATCCTGGCCAGCCTCGGCGTGATGCCGGTCGGCAGCGCCGACAACAAGGGATACGCCACCTGGGTCACGTCGACGCCGTTGGACGCCTCGGTCAAGGACGTCGGCACCCGCGGCGAGCCCAGCGTCGACGCGGTCGTCGCGCTGCAGCCGGACCTGGTGGTCATGGAGGCCGAGCGGGGCGCACCGATCGTGGCGCAGCTCGAGAAGTACGTGCCGGTGCTCGTCACCATCGGCAGCGACGCGAAGCGCAACCTCGACCGCCTGCGCGACGACGTCACGATGATCGCGACCGCGGTCGGCAAGAAGCCCGAGGGCGAGACGCTGCTCTCGGACCTCGACGCCCGCATCGCGTCCGCGAAGACGGAGCTCGCGGCGGCCGCCGGCGGCAAGCAGTTCGCGATGGCCGACGGCTGGAAGGAAGGCAGCACCGTCTCCATCCGGATGTTCGGCAAGGGCGCGCTGGTCTCCGATCTCGGCACCGCGATCGGCCTGGAGAACGCCTGGACGGCGGCGGGCGACCCGCAGTGGGGCCTCGGCCAGACCGACGTCGAGGGCGTCAAGGCACTCGACGGCAAGGACGTGCGGTTCTTCTACAACGCCTCCGACGGCGTCGACGTGTTCGCCGACGGCCTGTCGGGCAACGCGATCTGGGACAACCTCTCGTTCGTCAAGTCCGGCAAGGTGACCAAGCTGCCCAACGGCATCTGGACCTTCGGCGGTCCGAAGTCGTGCACGCAGTGGATCGACGCGGTCGTCGCGGCGTACAAGGGCTGATGAGCGTTTCCACAGTGGAGTCGGCGGCCCCACCGGCCGCCGACCTCCCCGCTCCGCGGCGGGCCAGGGTGGCGGTGGCGTTCGCCGTCGCCGGCACGCTGGCCCTGCTGTTCGCCGCCGTCCATCTCACCCAGGGCACGTCGTCCATCGGGGCCGCCGACCTGGTCCGCCTGCTGTTCGGCGGCGACGACGCGGCCACGACCCAGGTGCTGGTCGCCTCCCGCCTGCCCCGGCTGCTGGCCGCGCTGGTGGTAGGCATCGCCCTCGGCGTCGCCGGCGCGGGGCTGCAGTCGCTGGCCCGCAACGCGCTCGCCTCCCCGGACACCCTCGCGGTCAACGCCGGCGCCTACCTCGCGGTGGTCGCGGTGTCCGCGTTCGGCGTCAGCCTCGGCGTGCTGCCCTCCGGCGGCCTCGCGTTCCTCGGTGGCCTGCTGGCCTCCGGCGTCGTGCTGGCCCTCTCCGCCGGCGGGCGGGCGGGACCGACCCGGCTGATCCTGGCCGGCACCGCGGTCGCCCTCGCGCTCGGCTCGCTGACCACCGTGCTCCTGCTGCTCTTCGAGCAGAACACCATCGGCCTGTACGCGTGGGGCAACGGCTCGCTGGTGCAGAGCGACCTGTCCGCCGTGGCCCGGCTCAGCCCGGTCGTCGCTCTGGCCCTGGTCGGGCTCCTGCTCGCCGCCCGCCGCCTGGACATCCTGGCCCTCGGCGACGACCCGGCCACCTCGCTCGGCGTCGACGTGCGCCGCACCCGGCTCGTGGTCGTGGTGCTGACCGTGCTGCTGTCGGCGGCCGCGGTCACCCTGGTCGGCCCGGTCGGCTTCGTCGGCCTGTGCGCACCGGTGATCGTGCGGCTGCTCGCCCGCGTCGTGCCCGGTGTGCTGCGGCACAAGGTGCTGCTGCCGCTGTCGGGCATCGTCGGCATGCTCGTCGTCGTCGGCTCCGACGTGCTCCTGCGGGCGATCGTCGGCGCGCAGGCCGGCGTCGAGGTGCCGACCGGCGTGGTCACCTCGCTGTTCGGCGCCGCCCTGCTGGTCTGGCTGGCCCGCCGGCACCGGGACGCGGGCAACACGGCCCAGACGACGTCCGGCCGCCTGCGTACGCGTGGCGCGTTCCTGGTGGTGCTCGGGATCTCGGCGGTGCTGGTTCTTGGCGCCCTGGTGGCGGGCATGCTGTTCGGCGACACCTGGGTGCTGCTCGGCGACGTGGTCAACTGGCTGTCCGACAAGACGGGGCCGGCGTACACCTTCGTGCTCGACCAGCGGTATCCCCGCGTGTTCGCGGCGCTGCTGGCCGGTGCGGCGCTGGCCGTCGCCGGCACCACCGTGCAGGCGGTCTGCCGCAACCCGCTCGCCGAACCGGGCCTGCTCGGCATCTCAGCCGGTGCCGGTGTCGGCGCGGTCACCCTGATCTCGTTCGTCCCGCTCGCCGGTGTCTGGGCGATGTCCGGTGTGGCCGGCCTGGGCGCGCTGCTGGCGTTCGCGATCGTCTACCGGCTGTCGTGGCGCGGCGGGCTCAGCTCCGATCGCCTGGTGCTGGTCGGCATCGGCATGCAGACCGGCCTGTTCGCGGTGATCACGATGATCATCGTGGCCACGGATCCGTGGAACACCGGCAAGGCGCTGACCTGGCTGTCGGGGTCGACCTACGGCCGCACCGCCGGCCAGCTCGTGCCGGTGCTGGTGGCGCTGCTGCTCGCGCTGCCGCTGTTGGCTCACGCGCGGCGCGACCTGGACCTGCTAGCCCTCGACGAGGACACGCCCCGGGTGCTCGGGGTGCGGCTGGAGCGCACGCGCATGATCGCTCTGGTCGCCGCGGCCCTGCTGACCTCGACCGCCGTGTCGGCCGTCGGTGTGGTGGGCTTCGTCGGCCTGGTCGCGCCGCACGCCGCCCGCGCCCTGGTCGGCGGCCGGCACGCCCGGGTGCTCCCGGTGGCCGCCCTGCTCGGCGCCCTGATGGTCAGCGCCGCCGACACCGTCGGCCGGACCGTCATCGCGCCGGCCCAGATCCCGGCGGGTCTGATCACCGCGCTCGTCGGCACTCCGTACTTCGTCTGGCTGTTGTGGCGGTCCCGGACCGCGTCTGGAGGCGTTGCATGACCCCCTCGTGGCGGTTCTTCCCGGTGACGGTCGGCGCGGTGCGGCGGCTCAGCCCGTCGTTCATCCGGGTCACCTTCGTCGGCGACTGTCTGAAGTCGTTCGCCGACAACGGCTTCGACCAGCGGATCAAGCTGTGCCTGCCGGTGCCGTCGCACGGGTTCGACTTCCTGCCGATGCACGAGGACTGGTGGGCGTCGTGGCGTGCGTTGCCGGATTCGCAGCGGAACCCGATCCGGACGTACACGGCGTCCTCGGTTCGGGCGGACTCCTGCGAGATCGATGTGGACATGGTCCTGCACGGCGACGGCGGCCCGGCTTCCCAGTGGGCGCTGCTCGCCGCGGCCGGCGACTCGCTGGTGCTGCTGGGCCCGAACGCCGAGTACGACGGTGACCACGGCGGGCTGGAGTTCCGGCCGCCGACCGGCGCCCGCCTGCTGATCGCGGGGGACGAGACCGCGGTGCCGGCGGTGGCGGCGATCCTGTCGCGCCTGCCGTCCGATGCCCGTGGAGATGTGGTGCTGGAGGTCCCGGTCGCCGAGGACGCTTCGGACCTGCCGGCGCCGACCGGGATGCGGGTGCAGTGGGTGTGCCGCGACGGAGGGCACGACTACGGCGCTCGGCTGGTGGCTGCGGTGCAGCACGTGGTGGCGGGCAGGCCGATCCCCGCCGGCGTGCGCGCGGTGGTCGACGAGCTCGACGAGGACGGCGACATCTGGGAGGTCCCGGAGGAAGGCGCGGTCGGCGACCGGTACGCGTGGCTGGCGGGGGAGTCGGCCGCGATCACGACCCTGCGCCGGCACCTGGTGAAGGAGCTGGGCTGGGACCGCAAGTCGGTGGCCTTCATGGGCTACTGGAAGAACGGTCGAGCCGAGTCCTGAGCGTCCCGCCGGCGCGGTCCCCCGTCCATGCCGCGCCGGCGGGCCTTCTCCCTAGGCGAGTGGGGCGAAGAACGTCCGCAGGTCCGCGGCCAGTTCCGCCGGGGCCTCCATCGCCGGGAAGTGCTTGCCGCGCGGGAACTCCGACCAGTGGGTGCCGGCCGGCGCGGGGATGATCCGGCGGACCGTCTCGTCGGCGCCGAAGACCGCGAAGCCCTGCGGCACCGCGGCCGGGGGACCCCAGTCCGCCGAGTGGGCCTGCTCGTAGAGCGTGTGCGCGGTGGTCATGCCGCTTCGCGTGAACCAGTACAGGGAAACGTTCGTCAGCAGCTGGTCGGCGTCGACGGGCAGGTCCGTCCACTCGTGGACCTTCTCGGCGATCCAGGCGAGCAGCAGCAGCGGCGAGTCGACCAGGCCGTACCCGATCGTCTGGGGTCGGCTGTTCTGGATCGCGAGGTATCCCGATCCCTCCCGGCGGAACGCGTCCATCCGGTCCAGGATGGCCTTGTCCACCGGGTCGGCGGGGTCGAGGCGGTCGGCCAGGCCCGGCAGGAAGGTCGCGACGTTCGCGGCGGTCAGCGGGTCGGTCACCACGTGCGCGCCCATGACGTGGTCGCCGTCGAGCCCGGCGACGGTGCCCGAGACGCCGGCGCCGACGTCACCGCCGTGCACGCCGTAGCGCTCGTAGCCGAGGCGGCGCATCAGCTCGACCCAGGCGGCGGCCGTGCGGCCCATCGTCCAGCCCGGGCCGGACAGCGGTGTCGAGAAGGCGTAGCCCGGCAGGGACGGGGCGATCACGTGGAACGCCGGTTCCGGCTCGGTCAGCAGATCGATCAGGTGCAGGAACTCGGCGACCGAGCTCGGGTAGCCGTGGGTGACCAGCAGTGGTTTCGCGTCCGGGTGGGGCGACCGGACGTGCAGGAAGTGGATGCGCTGGCCGTCGATGGTGGTGGTGAACTGGGGGAAGGCGTTGAGCCGGGCCTCCTGCGCGCGCCAGTCGTAGCCGGTGCGCCACCGCTCCGCGAGGGTCCGCAGATGGTCGTGCGGCACGCCGCGGGACCAGCCGTCGCCGCCCGGGGTCTCGTCGGGCCACCGGGCGGTGGCGAGCCGAGCGCGCAGGCCGTCGAGGTCGTGCTGCGCGACTGCGACGCGGAACGGCGCGATGTCGTCACCCATCGCCCCACTCTGGGGCCGGCGCCAGAGGGCTGGGGAGCTGTTTCCATGCTGGTGGAAAGAGCCTGCTCGCGGGGTCAGGGTCGGGTGTGGCGGCGGACCAGCGCGTCACCGAGGCGGCTGCGGGTGTGGTGGACGGCCGTACCCGAGCGGCTGCTGGCCACGAGTCCGGCGTCCCGCAGGACGCCGATGTGGTGGCTGGTCGCGGGCGCCGAGATCCCCACCCGCCGCGCGAGCTGCCCGGTGCCGCAGCCCTGGTGGATCGAGATCAGCACCGCCGCGCGGGTCTCGCCCAGAAGCCTGGCCAGGGCCTGGTTGTCGCCCGTCTCCGCCGTGTGCCGCACGGGGTAGACGATGACCTGCGGCAGCGACCCGTCGTAGACGGTGAGGGGATGGGTGCGGCAGAAGTACGAGGGGATGAGGCGCACGCCACGGCCTTGGAGGTAGACGTCGCGCGGGGACGGGTGTGACGGCAGCTCCAGCACCGGGTAGCGCCACCGCATCAGCGGCTCGTAGCTCGCGAGCAGCCCGTCGACACCGGCGGTGTGGACGGCGGTCCTTCTGGTGGCGAGGTCGCGGTCGACGGCCTCGGTGATCTTCTCGCGGATCCGGTCGACCGCGGCCCGGTAGTAGGACCGCATCAGGTCACCGCAGGCGCGCAGGTCGCCGGCACGGCCGGCCCTCAGCCTCTCCAGGTGGGCCCGGTTGGCCCGATCGGGTTTGAGCTGGTCGATCTCGTGCACGATGCGGGTACGCGGTGTGCACAGCATGGCCTCGATGCCGGCGTCGATCCCGAGCGCGCCTTCGAGCGGGGTGACCAGGTCAGGGAAGTAGGCCGCGTGCGGCACGAGCGGGAAGAGCTGGTGGCGCACGGCGGCGGCGAGCTGACTGCCGCGCAGGTCCTGTGCCACCTGGGCACGCCACTGTCTCAGGTCGGCCTGGCTGTAGCGACCCTGCAGAGCCTGCAGGCTGTTGACCGTCTCCCACATAGGATCCGGCCCGTCCGCGAGCTGGGTGCGCGCCAGGTCGAGCCGGGTGAAATGGATGCGCATGATGGCCCCCCGCGAATCGTCGCGCAACCGTCCAGCAAGCACCATCCTCCAAACCTGGAGGACGGCTGTCTATAAGCAAGGCGACCTTCGCCGTGGGCATTGCCCCAGTGTCGGCGAACCGACTTCTCTTGCTCGGTCTCGATCCGCGCTTCTACGGTGACGCGGTGGAGCAGATTTCCGAGCAGCTTCCGGCGCTCGTCGGCGTCGCGTTGGGCGCCATCGCGGCCTACGTGGCCACGGCGCTCAACGAACGCTCCCGCTGGCGTCGCCAACAGTCGGTGCGATGGGATGACAAGCGGCTGACCACGTACGTCGACTACGCGAACGCCGTCAAGAAGCTCATCTCGGTAGCCGTGCGGCTGGCGAGCGAACGGGGAGTGGCCCCCGTTGACGAGTACTCGACGAACCAGGCCGCCAACGGCCTGCCGGAGGCGGAAGAGAACCGCACCCTCAAATGGGAAGCCGTGCTGATGCTGGGCAGCGACGGGGTGATCCAGGCTGGACGGCGTTGGCACGAGACCGCGTTCGCCCTGATCCGGGTCGCCTCCGGCATGGACACGACGACGCCCTGGGCGGACGCGGTCGAGGCGTCGAGCCAGGCGCGCCGCCAGTTCTACGAAGCCGCGCGCCGCGACATCGGCTCGGTGCCGATCGCCTCGCCGGAACGGTTCGAGTGGCAGTTCGCCAAGGTGGTCCGCGAAGCCGCGACCCGCGAGCCCGCATAGCGGCGCTGATCAGCAGGTGGAGTGGAAGAGCCCGCCGACGGGAGCGGTAGCGATCAGGTCGTTGTAGGCCGCTACGGCGGCGCGGGTCTCGGCCACGTGGACGGTCACGCCCCGCTCGTGAAGCCAGGCCAGCGCCTCAGGCGTGACCTGAAGGACGAGATCCATGCCGCGGGACAGCACCACCGTGGTGGCACCGGCCGCGACGAGTTCCTCGACGTCGGCTATCTGAACGCCCGGGCGATGCCGGGTGCCGGTCTCGTTCCAGTCCCAGGCCCGCCCACCACCGGGGTACAGCTTGGCGTCCTTCACGATGCCGATGCCCTCGACCTCGATCCGGCCCCACTCGACGAGCAGGATCCGCGGCGATTTGTCCATGCCGGTCAGCCTATGGCCATGCCGCCGTGGACGGTCACTCTCTGGCGGAAGCGCACTCGCGGTGTGGTTGGCGGGTGTTTGCGAAGATCAGGTATGGCTTTGCCGGTGTGCGTTGATGCTGTCGTGTTCGACTGTGATGGGCTGCTGGTCGACACCGAGGCGGCCTGGACGCGCGCCGAGACCGCGATCTTCGCTGAGCACGGGTTCTCGTTCGGCGTCGAGCAGAAGCGGATCGTCATCGGTCGCACGCTCGACGCCGCAGGGGAGGCGATGGCCGACTACTTCGGACCGTCCGACGACGGGTCCGTCCTCGCCAAGCAGCTGCATGACCTCGTCGCCGTCGAGCTTGCTGCCGGGGCCGAGCCGCTGCCCGGCGCCCGCGCGTTGGTCGAGGTGCTGCGCGGGCGCGTGCCGGTCGCTGTCGCCAGCAACAGTCCGCGGGCCTTTGTCGACACCGCGTTGGCCTCCGCCGGGCTTGATGACCTGTTCGACCACGTTCTCGCCGCCGAGGATGTCGTCAACGCCAAGCCCGCGCCCGATCTCTACCTCGCCGCCTGTGCGGTCGTGCGAGCCGAGCCGGGCCGCAGCGTCGCGTTCGAGGACTCGTCGACCGGCGTCGCCGCCGCGCGGGCCGCCGGCATGTTCGTCGTCGGCGTGCCGTCGCTGCCGGGTGTCGTGCTGGACACCGACGCGACCTTCTCGACAGTGGCCGACGAAGCCCTCACTTCATGGGCGGCCGGTCACTGATACGCCGGCGCCAACAACGAGTACAACCGGTTCCAGTTCGGGATCTCCTCCTCGGCCAGGTGCGCGGCCAGGCGGTCCAGGAAGGCGTGCGTGCCGGGCAGGAAGCCCTGGGCGTTGCGCAGTCCCAGCCCGTGATGCGTGAAGACCAGCACCGTCCCGTCGCCGTCTTCCGTGAGCTCGTAGCGCACCACGCCGGCCTCCACGATGCGCTGGTGCCACTCGTGCTCCAGCACCGCCGTCCGCGCCCCGGCACCCGACGGCGGTTGCCACGTCAGGATCCGGCCCGTCATGCGCTTCGCGTCCGGCGGTGCGGGCGGGTCGTGCGGCATCATCGCGATCGTGCCGTCCGCGATCGTCGTCGTGCCGAACCACGTCTCGCGCGCGGCCGGGTCGGTGATCGCGGTCCAGACCGCATCGATGGAGTACGGCAGCCGGCGCCGGAACCTCATGGTGACGGACTCGCCGTCCACCTCCAGCGAACCCAGTCGGTCGTCAACGGTCATCGTCGGCTCCTTCTGAAGACGAGGCCAGGTGCGCCTCGATCGCGTCCAAATGGCGTGCCCAGTGCTCCCGATATCGCCCGAGCCACGCGTCGACCTCGGCCAGCGGCTCCGTGCGCAACGTGTAGATGCGGCGTTGCGCCTGCGCCCGCACCTCGACCAGCCCGACCTCGCGCAGGACCCGCAGGTGTCGGGAGACCGCCGGCTGGGTCAGCGCCGGGAACGCCGACACCAGGTCGCCGGCCGGGCGTGCGCCGTCGGTCAGCAGGTCGAGCATCGCGCGCCGGGTCGGATCGGCCAGCGCGGTGAAGACGTCCACCCGGCCAGTATCACCGTACAGCCATATAAGCGCAAGCTGATACTGGCCAGGCGACGACTCAGGCCAGTAGCCGCCTCTCGTCAGAGGCGGCTAGTGGCTCGATGCCGTCCCGTGGGCCGCCCCGGGCGTTGTCCCACGCCAGGACGTCGGCCACCGTGTCGGTGACCGGCCGATGGGTCAGGCCGGCGGCGACGGCGCGATCGCGGGAGACCAGGTTCGCCGCACCCCATTCCGGATCGGCGATCCAGAGCGGCACTCCCATCCACGGATCGGCGCCCGCCGCCAACAGCCGGGCGCTCGGCACCCACACCAGCTCCTCGCGGGAGCCGGTCACCGCGCGACAGGCGGCGAGCAGTTCGCCGAAGGGCACGACCGGCCCGACCACGTTGAACACGCCACTGGCGGTGGCGCCGACGAGAAAGTCCGCCAGATCGCGTACGTCGACGAACTGGAGCGGATCGGCGTGGTCACCAGGCGCCAGGATCGGTCCCGGCCGCTGGAACCGCCGCGGCCAGTACGAAAACCGCTCCGTCGGATCGTGCGGTCCCACGATGAGCCCGGGACGAGCGACCATCGCGCGGGAACCGAAGACCTCCGACACGACCTGTTCGCAGAGGGCCTTACGGCCGCCGTACGAGTCGTCGGACAACACCGGAGCGCCTTCGACCGGTGGCACGCTCTGGTCGGCGTACACCGAGACCGAGGAGACGAACACATACCTGTCGACGGAGTCCCGCAGCGCCGACGCCGAGAGCGCCACCACCGACGGGAGATAGCCGGCACAGTCGACGACCACGTCGAACCGCCGACCCGCGAGAGCCGACAGGTCGACGGTGCGGTCGCCGACCACGGTCTCCAGGTGCGGATAGAGCTCCGGGGCCGTCTGCCCCCGGTTGAAGAGCGTTACCGACGCGCCGCCGGCGAGCGCCCGGTCGACCACGGCACGGCCGACGAAGCGGGTGCCGCCAAGAACCAACACATGCATGGTGAGCTGTCCTTTACGAGTGGTGAGAGGGCATGCGAAAGGAGGCCGTGCGCAGACATAGCCTCACCTCGATATCTCACCGCTCGCCTCCATCGACGGAGGCGGTGCTCGCCGCAGGACACTAACATCTCGCCCATGGAGGCGCGGTCGAGGATCACGCGGCGGTCGGTGCTGATATCGGTCGGTGGCCTGCTCGTCGGCTGCACGCCGGATCCGCAGCCGGGAACGGTGCGGCTGCGCCTCGCGACCGGTCCGGCCGGCGCCGTCTATCGCCGCATCGGCGGGGCCTTGGCCGCACACATCACCGAGCAGGTGCCGGGCGCCACGGTGACCACCGTGCCCAGCGGGGCGTCCACCGACAACATCCGGATGTTGCGAGCCAACACAGTCCAACTAGGTCTGTCGAGCCTGGACGCCGTCATCACCACCGGCGGCACAGCCCCGGACGGCATCTCCGCGGTGTGCCGGCTCTACGACAGCCACCTGCACCTGGTCGTCCTGGCCGGCTCGGCGATCGACGAGTTCCGCGACCTCGCGGGCAGGCGCGTCTCGCTCGGCGCGCACGACTCCGGCACCGAGTTCACGTCGTCGCGGGCGCTCGCCCTCGGCCCGGTCGACGCCGACGGCCGCAACCTCAGCCAGGCCGAGTCGGCCGCGGCGCTGCGCGCCGGTGAGATCGACGCGATGTTCTCCCTGACCGGGGTGCCCACGCCCGCCATCACGGAGCTCGCGCAGCAGCACCCGATCCGGCTGATTCCGCTGGACCGGCAGGCCGACGCGCTCGTCACCGCCTACCCCGGCCCGTACGCGCCGGCGACGATCCCGGGCACCGCGTACGCCGGCGTCCCCGCCACCCGTACCGTCGCCGTGCCGAACGTCCTGCTGGCCCGCAACGACCTGCCCCACGACCTGGTCTACGCGATCACGGACACGATCTTCACCCAGACGATCACCGCCGCGAGCCGGGGCGACTCCGAGGCCATCCCGGAGGCGTGGCAGATCAACGTGCGCACCGGCATCTCCACCGGGTCGATCCCGCTGCACCCGGGCGCCGCGCAGTGGTTCCGGGACCGCAAGCGCTAGTCGGCCACGAGCGGCAACGCCACGACAGCGGCGAAGCCAGGACCAGAGCCGTCCGGCCGAGGCAGCCCGTCGGTTAATCGCAACGAACCGCCCGCCGCGCCCACCAGGTCGGCGCAGATGGCCAACCCCAGACCGGTCCCGGGTACGTTCTGGTGGCGCGGCGACCGCCAGAACCGCCCGAGTGCCTTGGAGCGGTCGGCCTCGTCCATGCCCACCCCGTCGTCCCGCACGGCGATGGTCACCACCGGGCCGTCCACGGCCGCCGTCACCGCGACGACCGACGCGTCCGAAAGCCGCAACGCGTTGCTGATCAGCTCGTCGAGCACACTGCCCAGCCCACCCGGCGGCTCCAGCAACCGCAAGCCGGGCGGCACCGACACCGACAACGCCTGTCCCGCGGAGAGCGTCAGCGCCCGCCAGCGGTCGACCCGCGTCGCCAGCACCGCGTCCAGGTCGACGGGCGACGCCGTGCGCATGCTCTCCATCCGCGCGCTGGCCTGCAGCGCGTTGAGCATCCGCTGCATCGCCTTGAGCTCGTCGACGGCGACGTCGAAGACCGGCCGGCCGGGATCGGCCAGGTGCGGCGACAGGCTCTCCACCGCCAGCCGCAACGAGGTCAACGGGTTGCGCAACTGGTGCGACGCGTCGGAGACGAAGGCCCGCTGCCGCTGCACGGCGTTCTCGACCGCGTCCATCATGGTGTTGAACGACTGCGCCAGCCGGCGCAGCTCGACCGGCCCCGCCTCGGAGTCGGCGCGGATCGTCAGGTCGCCCTCGGAGATCCGCGCGGTCGCGGCGTCGAGCTTCCGCACGGGACGCAGCACCCACGCGGAGACCGGCCAGGCGACCGCGGCCAACGCCACCAGCGGAAGCAACCCGAGGCCGGCCAGCCGCCCCCACCGCAGCAGGATGCGGTCCCGGGTCTTCGACAGGTCGGAGATGGCGACGACCGCGCCGACCACCTCGCTGTCTCGGCCGACCGGCTCGGCGACCACCAGCGCCGAGTCGTCCCAGGGCGCCCAGTCGCCGGACGGCTCGGACCGCGCGCCGGCCAACGCCGCGGTGACGATCCGGACCAGGGCCGGCTCGGAGCGGGCCGCCTCCTCGTAGGCGCCCGTCGGACCGAGCAGCACCGACCCCGAGACGTCGATGACGACGACCGGGATGCCGTACAGGTCGTGGTAGCGGGACAGTTCCTGGCGCAGCGCCTCGGTGCGCCCGGTGGACAGGGCGGTCTCGGCCAGCGAGGCGAACCGGCCGACGTCGTTGAGGCGGTCGACGTACGTCTCCTGCATCTCCCGCTCGGCCACGGTGATGCTCAGCGGCACCCCGAGCGCGGCGACGAGCAGCACCGCGAGCGGCACCAGCACGACCAGCAGGCGGCGATGCACGCCGGATCAGCCGATCAGCTCCGGCGCCTCGGCGAGGAGCCGGTAGCCGACGCCGTGGATGGTGCGGATCAGCACGTCCGGACCGAGCTTGTGGCGCAGCGCCGCGATGTGGGTGTCCAGGGTGCGGCTCGACGACTCCCAGGTCGCGCCCCAGATCAGGTCGAGGATGACGTCGCGGCTGACCACGTTGGGTGACCGGCGGGCCAGCAGGAGGAGCAGCTCGAACTCCTTGCGGGTCAACGTGACCCGGGTGCCGTCGACATTGACCTCGCGCGTCCCGACGCCGATGCGCATCGGGCCGACGACGAGCGGGCCGTCCGGACTTGACGCGGCGCGGGCTGCCCGGGTGCGCCGCAGCACCGCGTCGATGCGGGCCAGCAGCTCGGGGACGCCGAACGGCTTCACGATGTAGTCGTCGGCGCCGGCGCGCAGGCCGCGTACCCTCTCGTGCTCCTCGGACCTGGCCGTGACCGCGATGACGGCCGTCTCCGGACGGTCCCGCAGCCGGCGGATCACCTCGATGCCGTCACCGTCCGGCAGGCCGAGATCGACCAGGACCACGTCGGCGGGCTCGGCGCGGGCCGCCTCGGCGGCGGTCGCGATGCGGTGCACCTCGAAGCCCGCCTGGGCCAGGACGGTCACCAGACCCCGCGCCACGCGGTCGTCGTCCTCGATGACCGTAACCCGCATACCGGCGGATTCTACGGCCCGACAACCATCCGGTCAGCCATCGAAGTCTTGGGATTCCTCTGACACCATGAGCCGCCGCGCCAGCCGAAACTGAGGCCGCGCATCGACGACGTTGAAACGCTCTGACGAGGAGGGCGCTCATATGAGACGAAACAGCCGGGCCGTCGCGGGGATCGTCGCCGCGATCGGTGTGGTGTCGCTCGTCGCCGCCTGTTCGGACGACGGCGGTGGCGGCGACGGTGGCGGGGGCAACGCCTCGAACTACCCCAACCAGAACATCACGTTCGTCGTGCCGTTCAGCGCGGGCGGCCCGACCGACACCGTCACCCGCATGATCGCCGAGCCGATGGGCAAGAAGCTCGGCGCGCAGATCGTCGTGCAGAACGTCGAGGGCGCCGGCGGCACGGTCGGTGCGGGCGAGGTCGCGCGGGCCGATCCGGACGGCTACACGGTGCTGATGCACCACATCGGCATGTCCACGGCGCCGGCCTTGTACGCGAACCTCGACTACAAGCCGCTCGAGGACTTCGAGATGATCGGGCTCGTCACCGAGGTGCCGATGACGGTCGTCGCGCGCAAGGACTTCGCGCCCGCGACGTTCCAGGACCTGGTGACGTACGTGAAGGCCAACTCCGACAAGGTGACCCTGGCCAACGCCGGCATCGGGGCGGCGTCCCACCTGTGTGGCCTGCTGTTCCAGTCGGCCGCCGGCGTCAAGCTCCAGGAGGTGCCGTACCAGGGCACCGGCCCAGCCCTGACCGACCTGGTCGGCGGCCAGGTCGACTTCATGTGCGACCAGACGACGAACACCAGTGGACAGATCACCGCGGGCAAGGTGAAGGCGTACGCGGTGACCACGCCGGAGCGGGTGAAGAGCCTGCCGGACGTGCCCACGACGACCGAGTCCGGCATGCCCGACCTGAAGGTCAGCGTCTGGCACGGCCTGTACGTGCCGAAGGGCACGCCGCAGGAGGTCGTCCAGAAGCTGTCCGAGGCGCTCAAGGTGGCGCTGGCCGACCAGGCGGTCATCGACCAGATGGCCAAGCTCGGCACCGCGCCCGTCCCCGCGACGGACGCGACACCGGAGGCGCACCGCGCGCACCTGGACGAGCAGCTCAAGACCTGGGCGAAGATCATTGCCGACGCCGGGGTCAAGGCCTCCTGACGATGGAACGCGGAAAGTCCCTCGCGGACATCCTCGCCGGGGGAATCTTCGTCGCGATCGGCGGAGCATTCGTGGTGGGGTCGCTCGGCTACTCGCTGGGCACCCCGCTGCGGATGGGACCCGGCTACTTCCCACTGCTGGTCGGCGCCGTCATGGCTGCCCTGGGCCTGGCGATCGTCGTCAAAGGACTGGTCGCCGGCGAGGTGATCACGCTGACCGCCGTGCCCTGGCGGGCCGTCGCGGCCATCGTGGTCGCCGTGGTCTTCTTCGGCTTCACGGTGCGACGCCTCGGTTTCGTGCCGACGTCGTTCGTGGCCGCTCTGCTCACCACGCTGGCCAGCTCCCGCGTGCGCCCCTGGTGGGCGCTCGCGGTGGCGGCCGGCCTGACCCTTGGCGCGACGCTCATCTTCGTCGTCGGACTCCAGCTGCGGATCCCGTTGTTCGGCCCGTGGCTCCAGTTCTGACGCGTCACCCGGATTGAGGCATGGAACTTCTCGACAACCTCGCGCTGGGCTTCTCGACCGCGTTCCTGGTCCAGAACGTCCTGTACTGCTTCGTGGGCGTGCTGCTCGGCACGGCGGTCGGCGTGCTGCCTGGCATCGGCCCGACGGCGACGGTGGCGATGCTGCTGCCGATCACCTTCAACTTCGAGCCGGTGACGGCCCTGATCATGCTGGCCGGCATCTACTACGGGGCGCAGTACGGCGGTTCGACGACGGCCATCCTGATCAACCTGCCGGGTGAGTCGTCGGCGGCGGTCACGGCGCTCGACGGGCACGAGATGGCCCGGCAGGGCCGCGCCGGACCCGCTCTGGCGACCGCGGCCATCGGGTCGTTCTTCGCGGGCACGGTCGCCACCCTCATCCTCGCCGTGGCTGCGCCTCCGCTGGCCGACGTCGCGTTGAAGTTCGGGCCGGCCGAGTACTTCTCGCTCGTACTCCTCGGCCTGATCGTGTCCATCGCCCTGGCCCGCGGCTCGGCGTTGAAGGCGCTGGCGATGATCGCCCTGGGCATCCTGTTCGGAACGGTCGGGCAGGACATCTACACGGGTACGCCGCGGTTCACGTTCGACCAGCGCTCGCTCTACAGCGGCATCGACTTCGTGTCGGTGGCGGTGGGTCTCTTCGGTGTCGCGGAGATCCTGCGGAACCTGGAGAACGAGTCGACGCGAGCGGCGGTCGTCAGCAAGGTCCGCGACCTGTGGCCGACGCGGGAGGACCGGCGGCGCATCGTCGCACCGATCCTGCGGGGCACGGGTCTCGGGTCGGCGCTCGGCGTGCTGCCCGGCGGTGGGCACGTGTTGGCGTCGTTCACGTCGTACGCGGTGGAGAAGCGGGTCTCGAAGCGGCCGCAGGAGTTCGGTCGCGGCGCGATCGAGGGCGTCGCCGGCCCGGAGTCGGCGAACAACGCGGCGGCACAGACGTCGTTCATCCCGCTGCTGACGCTCGGCCTGCCGGCACACCCGGTGATGGCGCTGATGGTGGGCGCGTTCATCGTGCACGGCATCACTCCGGGCCCGAACGTCATCAACGACGAGCCGGCCCTGTTCTGGGGCCTGATCGCCTCGATGTGGATCGGCAACGTCCTGCTGGTGCTGCTGAACCTGCCGCTGATCGGCATGTGGGTCCAGATGCTCCGCATCCCGTACCCGGTCCTGTTCCCGATGATCATCCTGTTCGCGGCGATCGGCACGTACTCACTGAACTTCAACGCCTGGGACGTGTACGCGATCGTCTTCTTCGGGCTACTGGGCTACATCCTGATCAAGTGCGGCTGCGAACCGGCACCGATGCTGCTGGGCTTCGTCCTGGGACCGCTGCTGGAGGAAAACCTCCGGCGAGCCCTGATCATCTCCCGCGGCGACGCGACGGTCTTCCTGACCCGCCCGATCTCCGCGGTCCTGCTGACGGTAGCGGTGGCGGCCTTGGTGATCGCGGTGCTCCCCACGATCCGCAAACGGCGCGAGGAGGTCTTCACCGAGGACGAGTAGAGCGACGCAGCGAGCAGCCGGCCCGCACCGTCGGTGTGGGGCACGGTCATAGGCTTGGCTGTGTGGACAAGTCGCCGCGGACGAACTGATCGCCACCACTCCTGTCGGCGGCCTCTTCCACTCCACCTGCTGACCAGCCCCTCACCACGTTTGGAACGCGCGTCCCTCGTGCCAGCGGCTCATCCAGTCTCCGGGGTGGTTGACGCGGAACTCGGCCAGGGCCTCGTCCGTGCGGGCGGCGATGACGATGAGGTCTTCCGATCGCCGGAGGATGACGTCGGGGCTCACGTGCCACGGCATGTTCCACTCCATGGCCGGCAGGATGGTGGACAGCGGGGTGAACCCGTCGAAGAGGCCGCGGTCGTAGTCTGTCAGTTCCCGGCCGTCGCTGCGGTCCCCCGCTTCGACCGCGTCACACATCACCAGCTCGACCAGGTTGATCGAGAAGCGGTCCGTGTAGGGCTCCGGGTTGTACGGGAAGTTCCCGATCAGCTGGTAGGCCTCTCGGATCACCTCCGGCAGCCGCACCCCGAGTCGTTGCTCGGCCTCGTCGAGTTCCGCCCGGGTCACGTCGTCCGCCTCCCGGATCGGCTCGGCCCACTCGGCGGCGAACGACCTGATGAAACGCCACACGTCTGCGTACGTGTCGAGCGAACGCAGACCGGCGACGACGTCGAACCCCATGGGGCGAGAGCATAAGAGTCGGTTGGCCGACACGGAGCAACTCCCGGCTGGAGTCGGTCGGCGACTGCGGCGAAGGGTCCTGACCAGAGTCGGCCGCGAACAGGTCCACGTCGGTACGATCCCGGCGTGGATCGCCTCGTCGCCTGGTTGGACACCGGCGACAAGGTCGCGTCTGTCGTTGGCGCGGTCGCCGCGGTGGTGGCGCTCTACCTGGCTGTGCGCGGTGGGCGGCGCGTAAGAAGGTCACGCCGCGCCGTTGACGGCCCGCTGGCCGAGTTGCTGCACGCCCAGCAGGCCGACGCGACCCGGCACCGCTACCGCTTCTTCGGCTACCACGCACCCGCGCTGTCGGACATCTACGTGCGTCCGCGGGCGACGGTCGGCGGCACCGTCGACAGCAGCGTCGCCGATGTCATCGGTCGTGACGCGCACGCCGTGCTGATCGGTGGGGCGGGTGCCGGGAAGTCGACGCTGGTCGCCACCGTCGTGGCCGAGCTCGCCCGGGACGCGATCGCCACCGGGAGTGACAGCGCTGTCGCGATCTCGGCGCTGGACCTCACCGGGACCAGCCTCGCCGCCGCCGGTGTGTCCGCGGCCCGCCGCGACCTCAACGTCGAGCTCCCCGAGGCGCTGTTCAAGCTCCCTCCCCGGCGCGGCGGCCGCTGGCTGGTGCTCGTCGACGGCCTCGACGAGGTCATCGACCGGGACCAGCGGTCCCAGGTGCTGTGGCGACTGCGCTCCATTTTGGACAATAAGAACAGCCACTACCGGCTGGTCGTCACGACCCGTCCGCTGCCCGGCGCCGAGATGTCCGAGCTGGAGCGCGGCGGAGCCGTCGTCTACGAGCTGCGTCCCTTCAACCGCGCCGAGTTCGAGGAGTTCGCGCGGCGGTGGTTCGCCTCGCGCGGATCGCCGAACGCGAGCCTGTTCCTCGCCCGGGTGTCGGGTGCCCGGCTCGGTCCCGTCGCGCGCGTGCCGCTCCTCGCGACGATCGCGGCGCTGGTCTTCGAGCAGGCCGGGGGCGCGGCACTGCCGACGAGCCGGACCGCACTGTACGAGCGCTTCGTCGAGCACCTGCTCGACGGCCGCCGGGAGCTGTCCGAGCTTCGCGGATCGCTCACTGGTGCGCTGAGCGGTCGGGGCCGGTTGAGCGAGGCCGTCGCGACCTGGCTCGAGGCCGACTTCTACGGCGTCGTCAACGACCTCCTGGACCACCTCGGGGCCACCCAGCTCGCGACGGTCGACGCGGATCTCGGCGCGGCCGCGACGGGCTGGTTCGCCGCCCACGCACCGACTCCGTTGGGCGGGCTCGTGCCCGACGCGGATCGACTGGTGCGCGACCTGCTGGTGGCGACCGGGCTGCTCGAGGTCCGGCAAGGACGGCTCCGGTTCGCGCACCAGAGCTTCGCCGAGTTCCTTGCCGCCCGCGGCCAGGCGGACCGCTTCGACGAGGTCGGCTGGCGCGCGGTGGCGCTGAACCCGGCGACGCGCAGCCTGGCCGGGTTCGCGGCCGCCCGCCGACGCGACGCCGACCAGCTGGTGGCCCGGCTGCTCGACGAGTCCGGCGACGTCGTGGCCGCCGGCGACCTGGTGGCGGACGGCGTGCCGGTCGGGGAGACGACCTGGAACCGCGTGGTCGAGTCGCTGCTCACACAGCTCGCGGCCGACGCCGGGGTCGCGGCGGACTGCCTGCGCGTCCTGCGTGAGCTCAGTGTCGACGCGGCGGTGTTGGACCGGCTGGTGGGGCTCGCGCGGGACACCACCGTCGACTTCTGGACGCGGGCGGTGGTGGCGGACGCGGTCGCGGACGTCGACCGCACCCAGGGTGTCCAGCTGCTGCGCCTGGCCGCCCGGGACTTTCCTCCGGAGGTGTCGCGGTGGGCGGCCACCGCGCTCGACGGGCGCGGTGTCGCGCTCGACCTGTCGGCCCGGCGGTCGTTGCAGGACTCGGCGCCGCGCGACTCCGGTGGGTCCCTGGGACGGATCGCCCGGCACGTGCTCACCGAGCGCGTGGGCGACCATTCGCTGACGCACGACGAACGCGTGCAGGCGGCCATTCGGCTCTGTCGGGACGGCGAGCCGGGGCCGCTGCGGGCGCTCGTCGACGAGCCTGGTGTCGAGTACCTGGTGCGTGCCCAGGCGGCGAGCGAGCTCGCGAAGCACGGAGACGACTCGGCGCTGCTCCGCCTGGCCGCGCCGACGCCCGGCGCCGAACCCGAATACTCATGGGGGCTCCCGCGCGCGACGAAACTCCGGTACGCGGTGGTGTGCGAGCTGGTCGACTCCGGACATCCCGCCGCGTACGCGTTGCTGCAGGCCTTGGCCGACGACTGCGCCAACACCCCGATGGCGTACGGGGTCGCGGCCCGCATCGCCGGCTTCGGAGACTTCGGGCGGCTCGAGGAACTGGTCGCCGGTGGAACGCCGGAGCTGGGCGCGGCGGCCGCGTACGCGTTGGTGGCCCGTGCGGGAACGCCGAGCCTCAAACGGGTGGCCGAGTCCGCTCCGACGGGCCGCGTCCGGGCGGTCATCGTGGCCGAGCTCGTGCGCCGCGGCGAGCGTGACGCCATTCCCGCGCTGCGCGAGCTCGTCCGGCGCCGCGGGCTGCCGCCGATCCTCCGCGTCCACGGGCACCACGTGCTGGCGGCGGGGGACGACCCCGCATCCGTGCGCTGGTTGCGCAGGCGGGCCAGGACGCGCGGGATCGCCGCGGCCACGGCGCTGCTGCACCTCGACGACCCGCTCGGCGCCGAGACCCTGCGGGCCGTGGCCGGCTCGCGCCTGAGGTCCGCCCGCAGCCGGGTCAGGGCCGCCACCATCCTCGCCGCGGGTGGCATTCCAGCCACCCTGGTCCGCCTCGCCGTCGGCCCGGCGCGCGGACGCGTGCGCCTGGACGCCTCCGTGAGCATGGCCAAGCACCTGCGTGACCACAGCGCGTTGGCCGCGCTGGTGACGGACGAGAGGGCTTCGACCACGATCCGCCGGCTGGCGGTGGAGCGCCTGGTCATGATGGCGAGCACCCCATCGGCGCACGAGCAGGCGGCGTTGCCGTACGAGGTGCGTGTCGAGCTGTTGCGGGGTCAGTCCCTTCCTGCCCGTGCCTTCGGGCTGGCGTCGGTGGTCACCACGGCGGGTGCCGGTCGCGTCGCGGCCGACCCGTCGCTGCCGGCGGCCGTCCGGATGGGTGCCGTCGCGGCCCTCCCGGACGCGGCGGCGATCGACGTGCTGACCGCGGTCGCCGGCGACAGGTCGGCGCCGACCCGGACCCGGTCGGCCGCGATCGCGGACCTCGTGGATCGCGCGCCCGACGCCGCGCGACCGGTTCTCCGGGACGTCGTCACCAACCTCCCTTTCGGACGGTTGGCGACGTGGCGCCTGCTGTTCCACCTCGTCGCGGGCGTGCTCCCGTACACCGGTGAGCGCCCGTGGCCCGAGTTCGCCGACATCCGCCGACGGGTGGAGAAGGTGTACGACCGACCGTGGCCGGCAACTCCGTTCCGACTCGTCGCACTGCTCGCTCGACCGCCCCGACTGGTCGAGGCCCCTAACCGCGAGACGAGCTGAAATGCCTCCTCCGGCTGCGTATCGTGGCCACGGTCGCACTGTCCGCTCACGCCACGGACGGCGGCAGATCGTCGGCGCGCGCTATTCGCGTCCGCGGTGCGAATGACCGATTCAGATCCCGTTTCCAAATGGGTACGAGGAGGACGAGCGACATGGCGAAGGTACTTTTCATCGTGAGCGGCGCGACCTACTGGGTGCTCAAGGACGGCACGAGGTACGCGACCGGGTATTGGGCCGAGGAGTTCG
Source organism: Asanoa sp. NPDC049475 (assembly GCF_040676915.1). Lineage (NCBI taxonomy): Bacteria > Bacillati > Actinomycetota > Actinomycetes > Micromonosporales > Micromonosporaceae > Asanoa > Asanoa sp. NPDC049475. The sequence continues at coordinate 758,291 of NZ_JBFAPY010000002.1, forward strand.
CGAACCCGTACAAGATGCTGACGGATGCCGGTCATGAGGTCGTGGTCGCCACCCCGGGCGGGGCCATTCCGAACGTCGACATGATGAGCCTGCGGCCCTCGATGGCGGGCGGCGAGAAGGGCGCCCTCGAGCTCGAAGAGATCATCCGCGATGCCGAGGTGATGCGCCGACCGCTCCAGCTCTCGAACGTGCGCCTGGCGGACTACGACGCGGTCTACCTGCCGGGTGGTCACGGACCGATGGCAGACCTGGCCTGGGACGCCGACGTCGGCCGCCTGCTCACCCAGCAGCTCCTGTCGGGCGACCCACTCTTCATCGTGTGCCACGCGCCCGCCTCCATGCTGGCCACGAGGATCCACGGTGACTCGCCGTTCGCGGGCAGGAAGGTCACGGGCTTCAGCAACGAGGAGGAGGAAGAGGTCGGCCTGGCCTCCCGCGCCACCTGGCTGCTGGAAACGGACCTGAAGGAGAAGGTCCGGGTCAAGTACAGCCGTGGCCCGAAGTGGGAGCCGTACATGGTGGAGGACGAGAATCTGGTCACGGGCCAGAACCCGCACTCCGCGGCGGTGCTCGGCGACCGGATGCTGCAACTTCTCTAGTGGCCCGCGCTCTGACCACCGTCGACATGGGAGATCTCGCCGGTGACGAACGGTGCCTGTTCCAGATCGCGGATGCCCGGCCGGCACGTGGGCATCGGCGTTGCCGACCAGGCTGGTGGAGACGTTGACCACGTGTCCGCCACCGTCGCGGGGGAGCATCGCCGCGATCGCACCGCGGGGGATGTCGAACAAGCCCCGCGGGTTCACGCCGACGACCGTCTCGTAGTCCGCGCCGGTGTACTCCGTGAACGGCTTGGGGACCGAAGAGCCCGGCGCAGTTGACCAGCGTGTCGACGCGGCCGAACCGATAGCCGGCGACCACTCCGATGCCGATCCCTCCCGACGCGCCGGTGACGACGACAACCTTCCGGGTGAAGTTCATGGCGCCATCATTTCGCACAAATCCCACCGAAGTGCGAAATGATGGCGCTCCCAGGCGGGCTAGGCGGCGATGTAGCCGTTGAAGACGTGTACGCCGTCGTTGGCGGCGGTTTCGCTGGCCCGGTTCGTGCTGAAGTAGAGCTTTCCGTCGCTGATCCCTACCCCTTCGATCTCGAACAGCTTCGAGTAGGCCGACGACGTGATGCGGAACGACAGGTCCGTGGCCGCCGGGGCGGTTCCCGTGGTCGTCGGTCCCACGTTGCGGTAGACGAGGACGATGCTGCGGTTGTCCTTCGTCAGCGGGTAGTAGAGCACCCGCTTCGGCGCGTCGTAGAAGAAGCCCTGGTTGAGGAACGTTGCCAGGTCCGGCACCACCGCCCCGTTCACCAACGCGCCCTCGACCTGCAGGTCGAACGCCTTCGTGAGGTTGATCGTCCCCGACGACGCGCGCAGGGGGAGGCTGGCGTTGTAGACCGTGCGGCCGCTCTTGAACAGGAACCTGATCGTGGTGTCGGTGACCGCGACCCGGTGGATCCCCGACGGCTTCGCCACCGCGCCGTTGAGCCGCACCTGGTACGACCCCGCGTGGTAGTAGGTGGTGCCGTCGTAGCGGAGCCGCACGAGCTGCGCGCCCGTGTCCTTCATCGTCACGACGAACAGGTAGTGCTGGCCGTCGATGTCGACGATCGTCATGTCGTTCGCGTGCCCGAGCCACGGGTTCGTCGACGTGTTGTCGGTGCCGTTCGTCATCAGCACCCGCGCGCCGGTGGTCTTGTGGATGCGGTATATGACGGACACGTCGTCCACGTTGGTGTGGTTCTTGACCGAGTAGAGGTACGTGGATCCGGCCGCGAACCCCTGGACGCCGGTGCAGCAGCTCGTGTCAGGCGTACTGGCGATGTCGGTGTACGTGTTGTAGTAGGCGGCCTGAGCCGCGTTCACCGACAGCGCCAGTAGACCGACCACCAGCGCGACCACAATCGACAGTCGTTTGGCGAATCGCACGATCGTCCTCCCCGGATACGGGTCAAAGCATGATCGTCGCACCTGTCGATGCGCTCGCGCGAGCCGCGTCCAGCACCTCGATGTCGCGGACCACGTCCCACGGGTCGACGGGGAGCGGACCCTCGCCGCGGACGGCGGCCGCGAACGCCGGGTAGTAGAGATCCCAGCGACCCCGCTCGGTCGGCACCGTCTCGACGTCCGGGCCGCCGCGATAGAGCCGACCCCAGCGGTCCGAGGGCTCGGCGCCCCACCGGTCGCCGAGAGTCGCGGGCGTGTGGCCGGCGACGAGCTGCTCCTCCTGGATGTCCATCCCGCCCACGACGTAGGTGCCGGTCGTGCCGGTGACACGGAAGCGCGGGCCGGGCGCGCCCTGGACCCAGCTGCCCCAGAGCAGCGACGAGACACCGCCCGCGTGCTGGAGGCTGACGAAGAAGTCGGCGTCCCGGGCGTCCATCCGCGCGTACACGTGTGTCGCCGGTCCGAACAGCAACAGCGCCTGGTCCACCAGGTGTGCGCCGAAGTCGCGCAGGTTGCCGCCGCCGGCCGCGGGCGGGCCGGGGTCGGGCGAGAAGCGCTCGAACCGGGACTCGAAGCGGGTGACGTCGCCCAGCGCGCCCGAGGAGATCAGGCGCCGCACGGTCAGCAGGTCCGAGTCCCACCGGCGGTTCTGGTAGACGCTGATCGGAACGCCGGCCTCGGACGCCGCATCGAGAGCGGTGCGGGCCGATGCGGCGTCGAGGGCGAACGGCTTGTCCACGACCACCGCCAGGCCGAGCTCGATGGCCTCCAGCGCGAGCGGGACGTGGGTGTCGGCCGGGGTGGAGATCGCCACGGCCTGGACACCGTCCGCGGCCAGCGCCCGCAGCGAGTCGTAGGCCTTGGCGCCGGGACGGTCGGCGGCCAGCTCGGCCCGGCGGTCCGGTGACCGGGTCACGACGCCGGCGAAGTCGATCTCCGGCGCGGACGCGAGAAGTGGGGCGTGAAAGTAGCGGCCGCCGAAGCCGTAGCCGACCAGTCCGAATCGCATGGGCTTCAGGTTAGAAGCACCGGCGCCGACGGGGGCGGCCGAGAGATCCGCGTCACGGCCGGCGTGACGCGAGCGGCGACGCGGTTACTCTCACTGTGAGAAGAACATCGGATACACGGGGGAAACCAGACATGAGCCTTGACAAGGGACTGGCCGGCGGCGGCGTTTTCCTGCCGGACGACGAGGGGTACGACCAGGCGCGGACGACCTGGGCGCTGGCCGTGGACCTGCGGCCCGCTGCCGTGGTCTTCCCGCGTACCGCCGACGAGGTGGCCGCCGTCGTGCGGGCCGCCGCGAAGGAGGGCCTGCGGGTAGCGCCGGTCGGCACCGGGCACAACGCGCACCCGCTCGAAGGGACCGACCTCTCGGGCACCGTGCTGATGCGGATGTCCGAGCTCAAGGGCATCGAGATCAACGGCCACACCGCCCGCGTGCGGGCCGGCGAGGTCTGGCTGCCGGTCGTCGAGGCCGCCGCCGAGCACGGCCTGGCCGCGCTGCACGGCTCGAGCCCCGACACCGGGGTCGTCGGCTACCTCCTCGGCGGCGGCCTGAGCTGGTACGCCCGCGCCCACGGCCTCGGCGCCAACACCGTGACCGCCGTCGAGCTCGTCACCGCGGACGGCACCATGGTCCGCGCCGACGCCGAGCACCACACCGACCTGTTCTGGGCGCTGCGGGGCGGCAACGCGGCCAACTTCGGCGTCGTCACCGCGATCGAGTTCACGTTGTTCCCGATCGAGACGGCGTACGCCGGGATGATGGTCTGGGACATCACCGAGGCCCAGCGGGTGATGGAAGCCTGGGCGCCCTGGTCGGTCACCGCGCCCGACGCCGCGACCACCTGCCTGCGGCTGCTGAACTTTCCGCCGATCCCCGAGGTCCCCGAGGTGTTCCAGGGCCGTCACCTGGTCGTCGTCGACGGCGCCGTGCTCGGTGACGACACGGAGGCCCAGGCGATCCTGGCGCCGCTGCGCGCCCTCGAACCCGAGTTCGACACCTTCGCCCGCGTCCCCGCGAAGGCCCTCGCGCGCCTGCACCTCGATCCCGAGGAGCCGGTCCCGGGCGGCGGTCGGGCCGTGCTGCTCGACCAACTCCCGCCCGAGGCGATCGGCCGGCTGCTCGAAGCGGCCGGACCGACCTCCGGCACCATCCTGAACGTGATCGACATCCGCCAGCTCGGCGGCGCGCTCGGACGGGTCGAGCCCGATGCCGGCGCCACCGCCCGGTTCGACGGCAAGTTCCTCATGCTGGCCGCCGGCATCCTGGTCGGCGATCTGGCGAAGCAGACGATCGCCGACTGCGAGCGCACGGTCGACGCCGTGGCGCAGTGGTCACGCGGACGGATGTACCTCAACTACGACGAGGTCGGCGGCGACTCCAGCCGGGCCTTCGAGCCGGACGCCTGGGACCGGCTGCGTCGCATCCGCGCCGCCGCCGACCCCGACCGGCTCTTCCAGGCCAACCACGAGATCTGAGACCGTCAGAGCTCGACGGTACGCACGACGAACGTCTGGGCGGGAATGACCGGCCAGCTCGACCACGAGGCGTCCGCCGGCAGCGCCGGGGCGCCGACGTCGGGCGGCAGGCCCGCCGCGGACGAGACGACCCGCAGCCGCAACGGTCCGGGGTCCCGCGTGCGCAGGGTGAGCTCGACGCCGTCGGCCGGTGGTGCCGAGTAGCGCAGTTCCCACGGGGAGGCGGCGCTTCCCGCCAACGGGGCGCCGTCCACCGTGGCGCTCAGGATCGCGGTGTCGGCATACACGTCGACGGCGTACGCGCCGGCCGGCGCCGTGATCCTGACCCGCACGGACCTGACCCCGTCGCCCTCGTCGGTCGGCGCCGCCACGGGGGAGACCTCCGGCGGCGTCAGCGCGGCCACCGGTGCCGGGCCGCTGTTCACGGGCTCCTGGCCGATCGGTGGAACGCGGTCGGCCAGGTCGATCTGCCCGGCCGTCAGCAGCCGGCCGACCTGCGGCTCGTCGGGGCCACCGACGCTGACCCACGTCGCCGTGCCCGAGTCGGTCTCCAGCACGTAGCCGAGGCTGACCGGGCGCGGCCGGGTCGCGTCGTATCCGTCCGCCGCCGCGCTGACGCCGATCGTCGCCGCGGCACCGACCGCGAGCGCGAGGGTCGCGGCGGTCAGGGGCCGGCGTCTGGGCAACGGCTCCAGCACGGCCAGAAGCACGCCCGCGAGGAGCGCCGCGAACAGCAGCGGGACCGCGCTGAGTCCGATGCCGAGCGCGGGCACGAGCAGCAGGACGACCGGCAGCAGCAGCGCCATGCCGGGCACGGCCGCGGCACAGCCGGCGAGCGTGCGCACCGGCGAGCCGGCGTCCGTGAACCGCAACGCCGCCGCCAGGGCCACCACGCCGATCAGCGCGGGCCAGGTGAACAGGTACGCCCCGCCGGGGAGCAGCACCGCGAAGACCACCGTGAACAGCGTCAACCAGCCGAGTACGCCGGCCGCCACCTCCTCCGGGCTGGCCTTGCGGCGCGCGAAGCGGTACCAGGCCACCAGCACGGCCAGCAGCAGCACCACCTCGGCCAGCGCGTAGGGGGTCGGCCGGTAGATCCCGCCGAGGCCGACCGTGAGCTCCGGACGCAGCGTGGTCAGCAGCAGCCAGCCGCCGATGCCGATCACGACCGCGCCGGGCACCATGACCGCGAACGTGCCGGCGGCCCGGCCGACACCGCCGAGGCGCAGGCCGTGGCGCCGGCCCAGGACCAGCAGCAGGACATAGGCGACGAGCGTGAGCACGCCCAGGGGCAGGACGAGCCAGCCGGGGTACGAGACGACGGTGCCGAACAGCGAGAAGTAGGTGGAGTCGCCGCCCGTGGCCGAGAGGTCGGCGGCGGCGAGGTCCCGGGTCGCGGCCAGCACCGACTCGCCCATGTCCTGCACGCTGCCGGCCGACACGTGGGCGATGTCGTCGTGCGGCGTGTGGTAGTGCGCCGAGCCTTCGATGAACGCGAAGTTGAGGCCTCGCATGCCGGCCTGGTCGAAGACGGTGAGGTCGGTGTCGTTGGGCAGCACCTGGTAGACGGCGGCGGCGAACGACGTCGTGACGGGGTCGGCGGCCCGCACGGCCGGGGTCAGGCCGGTCCCGGCCATCTGGAACATCACGGCCGCTCCGGAGACGCCGCGCGCCTCCAGGTTGACCACCACGACGCGGGCCGGGTCGCCGGCGGCGCCAGAGTCCACGAACGCCTGCGCGCCGAGCAGTCCGGCCTCCTCGCCGTCGGTGAACAGCAGGTCGACGTCGTTGCGGGGGGCCGGGCCGGTGCGCAGGGCACGCGCCACCTCGAGGATCGCGGCGACGTTCGCGCCGTTGTCCGAGGCACCCGGCCCGGTCGGCACGGAGTCGTAGTGCGCCACCAGCAGCACCCGACCCGTCGGGTCGGTGCCGGCGATGCGGGCGTGCACGTTGGAGACGGTGCCGGCGCTCTGGTGACCGCCCTCCGGCGACCGCGCGGCCACCGAGGTGCGCACGTCGGGCTGCAGACCGAGGCCGCGGAGCTGGTTCGTCAGGTACGCGCGCACGTCCGCCGCGGCCGCGGACCCGCTCGGGTGCGGCACGGAGGCGATGCCGGGCAGCAGCGCGGTCGCGCGGTCGGCCGAGAACGCGTCGGTCGGTGCGGAGGCGGGCCGGGCCGAGGGTGTGCGCAGCGACAGTGTCGCCGCCACGCCGACCAGGGCCACCACGATCAGCACGACCAGGGCCGCGATCCGCTGCCGCCCGGAGCCGCCGATGCCGGTCCGCTCCGGCGCCGGGTCCGCGAGCTCCGGTCCGGCCTCGAGTTGGCTGGTCATCAGGCGGCCGGTGCCTGGGGCGCGACGTCACCGGGTGCCGGGTCGGGTTGGCCGACCAGCCGGCCGAGCAACGCGGCCCGGGTGAGCTCGGCCTTGTTGCCGGCGCCGAGCTTCGCGCGGATGCGCTTGACGTAAGTGTCCACCGTGTGCGGACTGATCCCGAGCCGGGTGGCGATCTGCCCGTGCGTGAGGCCGCGGGAGATCTGACCGAGCACCTGCTCCTCGCGCTCCGAGAGGTGGCAGCCGGCGATTGTGCGCTCCGCCGCGGCCCGCCGGCCGCCGTCGTCCGGCCCGACGTGCGTGCCGGCGATCACCGCGCGTACGGCCGCGACGATGTGCTCGCCGGACTCGCACTTGCTGACCACAGCGGACGCTCCGGCCCGCAGGTAGGGACCGGCGCAGGGGACCCGCTGGCCGCTCAGCACGAGAACGGGCGTGCTCCGCGCGGCCCGCGTGATCGGCGTGAGGTCGTCGGGTGAGGCCAGCGCGTCGACGTCGACGACCACGGCGTCGGCGAGCCAGGACGGTTCCTCGTCCGGCGTCGTCCGAGCCGCGACGACCTTGATCCCGGCCTGGGTCAACGTCTGGACGAGCCCTAGAAGGTAGATCGGCGAGCTGACAAGGATGTCCGTCCTGATCATGGCTATCCTCACTCTTTGTCCAGCTGGGGGCGGGATCTGGCCGCTCACCGGCGCGCACCGTGGAACGGCAGGCGCCAGCACGCTGGACAACGATTGATTTCCCCCGATTCGAGACGCTAGCCGGGGACCCGTCGCACGGGCGGGTCCCCGCTTTAGGGGACGGCACGTCACCGGGGCGTACGACCGCCGAATCCAAGGGGTCAGCCGCCAGGTCGCCGGTTCCGGCGACACGACACCCCCGCGCGGGCGCCCGTAGCGTCCCTGACACGCAAGGCCCGGGTTTCGGGCGGCGGTCGGCCCAGGGGAGATAGCCGTGCTGGACTCGGACGATGCCGTCGCGATCGTCGGACTGGCCGCGCGGCACACCGGCGCCGACGACCTCGAGCGGCTCTGGCTCGACCTCGTCCGCGGTCGGGAACCCGACGGTGCGCTGCCGGAGCCCACAACCGTGGCGCTCGCCGAGGTAGCGTACGCCGCCCTCGAGGACGCCGCAGCCCGCCCCACTGTCGGAGTCTTCGCCGCCGACGGTGCGGCCGAGGTGGCGCGGGCGCTCGGCGTGACCGGTCCGGTCGTCGCCGCCGACGGTTTCCGTGCGGTCCACCTGGCCGGTGCGGCGCTTCGCGATAGGACGTGCGCGCTGGCGCTGGTCGGCGGTGCGGGCCATCCCGGCGGTGTCTGTGTCGTCGCGCTCAAGCGACTGTCCGACGCGCTCGCCGACCACGATCACGTCTGGGCCGTGATCCGCGACGGCGTGCCCGCCGGGGGCGAGCTCCCGAGCGACGTCGGGTACGTGGAGGTGTGCGGCGACGTCACCGCCGTGGCGGTCGCGGGCCACCGCGTCGGGCAGGTCTCCGGCGGGGGCCTCGCCGGCATCGTGAAGGTCGCGCTGGCGCTGGAGCGCGAGCAGCTGCCCCCCAGCGCCCTCGACCCCCGACTCGAGCTGGCGGGGACGCCGTTCGTCGGGCAGGACCGGGTCGCACCCTGGCCCCGCGACCCGAGCGCCCCGCGGGTCGCCGCGGTCGCGGCGGGGGAGGCGGGGTTCGTCGTGCTGTCGGAGGCGCCGGCGCGGGCGCTCACGATGCACGCGGAGGAGCCGCGCGTCCTCGTCTGGTCGGGGCGGACCGCCACCGAGGAGCGGGTCGTGCGGGAGCGCCTCGCCCACCACCTCGTCTGGCGCGGCGAGGAGGTGTTCGCGGACGCCGTGGCCACGCTGCAACACGCTCGGACCGTCCATCCCGTCCGCGCCGCCGCGGTCTGCACGGGTGCGCTGGACGCCGCGGGCGTGCTCGGCGCCGTCGACAGCCCGCGGGTGCTGGCGCCGGCCCCGACCGAAGTGACCCTGGTCTTCCCTGGTGGCGCGCCGGCGACAGCCGTCGCCGCGCTCCACCGTGCCGTGCCGGCCTTCGCCGAGGCATTCGACGGCTGGCTGGAGCTGCTCGGCGATCCCGGACCTCCCGAGACGGTCCTCTTCGCCGCCGAGGCCGCGCTCGCCCAGGTGTGGCTCGCCGCCGGCGTGCGACCCGCGGCGCTGGCCGCCGACGGCGTCGGTGTGCTGGCCGCGGCAGCGGTCGCCGAGGTGCTCACGCCGGCCGACGCGGCCGCGCTGGTGCGGGTCGTCGCCGACGCCGGAGAGCTCGAGCGCGCGGTGGCCGGTGTCGCCCTCAAGCCACCGACGATCCCCCTGCACTGCGGCCCGGGCGGGCCGGCGGTCACCGCCACCGACGCGGGCGATCCCGCCTTCTGGGCACGGGCGGTGCTGGCGCGACCCGGCCACCGGGGCGGCGTGTCCACCGCCCCTGTGCGGCCCGGCGCGCTGCTGACCAGTGCCGCTAGCCTGTGGACCCAGGGCCACGACCTCGACTGGACGGTGCTGGGGCAGCAGCCGCTGCGGCACCGCGTGCCGATGCCCGTCACCGGGCTCCGGCCCGCCACCCGGACCCCGTCCGGCCACCCGCTCGAAGCGGCGCGCACCAGGGTTCGCCGCGGCGCGGCGCCGCTGGGCATCGACCTGCTGACCGAGCCGGGTTCGGGACCGTTGGTGCTGGCGATCCCGTACGCCGGCGGCTCGGGCCGGGCCTTCCAGGCGATGCGCCGCTACCTGCCGTCCGGTTGCGGGCTGGCGTTGGTCGACCTGCCGGGACACGGCCGGCGGATGGGCGACCCGTGTCTCCGCGACGTCGACGCGGTCGTCGACGAGCTTCTGGCGGTGCTGCCGACGTTGCCGTCGGAGCGGCTCCTCCTGCTCGGCTACAGCCTCGGCGGCTCGTTCTCGTACGAGCTGGCCGCACGCCTCACCGATGCCGGCACACCGCCGGAGGGCGTGGTGGTCTGCGGCTCCCGGTCACCGCAGACGGGAGTCGGTCACCCGCCGGTCGCGCACCTGCCGTTGGACGACTTCCTGCACGCCGCAGTCGACATGGGACTCGCGGCGCGGGAGATGCTGGAGCTGCCCGAGCTGGCCGCGTCGTTCGCCGCGCCGCTCCAGGCCGACCTGGCCATGGTCGAGACCTTCCCGTACCGGCCGCTGCGTCCACCGGTCCCGGTGCCGGCCGCCGTCGTGGGCCTGCGCGGCGACTGGATCGTGCCGGAGCCCTCGCTGCGCGCGTGGGACGACCTGTTCCGCGACCCGCCGCTGCAGCTCCGGGTCGACGGCGGCCATCTCGCCCTGCACGAGCGCGAGCAGGAGTTCGGCGTCACCGTCCACGACGCCGTGGAGCACCTGCTCGCGGAGACCGTGAGGAGGCCGTTGCCGTGACCGACTACCCGCCGTCCGACTGGAACGCCACCGACCGGCCCTACCGGGACGACGCCGTGCCGGCCGGGCTGGTGGCCGAGGCCGCGCGCCGGGCGCCGGACGCGCCCGCCGTCCTCGACGGGACAGGCACGGCGTACACGTACGGCGAGCTGCTCACGGCGGCCAACCGGCTCGCCCGGCTGTTGCAGGAGCACGGTGTCGGAGCCGGCGACTACGTCGGCGTCGTGGGCCGGCGTCACCCGGACACCGTGGTCGGGCTGCTCGGTGTCGCGCTCACCGGCGCCGCGTTCGTGCCGTGTCACCCGGACTGGCCGCCCAACCGGCTCGGCTATGTGCTGTCGTCGACGGGTGCGCGCTGGCTGGTCGGCGGCGCCGCGGACCTGTCGCGCGTCGACGCGGCGCCCGGCCTCACCGACCTGGTGCTGATGGACGTGCCGGCGGCGGAGCACCAGCTGCCGGTGCCCGACGCCGGCGAGCCGTGGGACGGCACCGACGCCGAGCGGGTGAGCGCGCTGGTGCTGGCCGAGGCGCCGTCGGCGGTGCTGGAGCTCGGCTTCGGCTCCGGATCGGTGCTGCGGCTGGTGGCGCCGCACGTCGACCTGTACGCCGGGCTGGACCCCTCCGAGTCCGCGGTGCGGGCCGGCACGGCCTGGGCCAAGGACGAGGGCCTGTTCGCCGACCTGGTCACGGGGCACGCCCACCAGGTCGCCGAGCTCCTGCCCGGTTCGTACGACGTCGCGGTCGTCGCCGGCCCCGCACGGATCCCCTACCTGCGTGTCGTGCTCGACGAGCTGGCGGAGCTCGTGCGGCCCGGCGGGTCGGTGGTCCTGGCCGACGTCGCCGATCCGGCCTCGTTCGCCGACCTGGCGGGTGGAGACTGGTCCCCGGCGCGGGCGGGGGAGCGGGACGTGGTCCTGCGCCGGTCCACCGTGGACAGTGGAACCCCGGGGCTGCGCGTCTGGACCCGTTGGCACGTGGAGCAGCGGCCCGGCACGGACCTGCCGGCGCGCGGGCGGCCGGGCGACGTCTCGTACGTCATCTTCACCTCGGGGTCGACCGGCAACCCCAAGGGCGTCTCGGTCTCGAACACGGCGCTGGTCAACATGCTGGAGTGGGTGACCACCACCTACGGGGTCAGCGCCGCGGACCGGTTGTTCCAGGTGACCTCGTTCTGCTTCGACCTGTCGATCTACGACATCTTCGGCCTGCTCAGTGCCGGCGGGTCGGTCCGGCTGGCCAGCGCGGAGGAGCTCGCGGAGCCGGCCCGGCTGGCCGAGGTCATGCTGTCCGAGCCGATCACCTTCTGGAACTCGGCGCCGCCGCTGTTCGCGTGGGTCCTGCCGTTCCTGACCACCTCGCGCCTTGCGGGTCCCGGCCGCGAGTCGATGCGGTTGATGTTCCTCGCCGGCGACTGGATCGCCCTCTCGGTGCCCGACGAGATCCGCACCGTCTTCCCGAACGCGCTGGTCGTCAACTACGGCGGCGCGACGGAGACGGCGGTGTGGTCGACCTACTACGACATCGGCGAGGTCGATCCGGCGTGGCCGAGCATCCCGTACGGCCGCCCGATCGCGAACGCGCGGTACTACGTCCTCGACGAGCACCGCCGCCGCGTGCCGATCGGCGAGCCCGGCGACCTGTACGCCGCCGGCACGGTGCTCGCGCTCGGCTACCACGGTGACCCGGCCCAGACGGCCCAGCGGTTCGTCCCGGACCCCTTCGTGCCCGGCGAGCGCATGTACTTCTTCGGCGACCGGGGCCGCTGGCTGCCGGACGGACAGCTGCAGTTCCTCGGCCGGATCGACCACCAGGTCAAGATCCGTGGCTATCGGGTCGAGCTCGGTGAGATCGAGTCCGTGATCGCGGCGATGGAGTCCGTGCGCGAGGCCGTCGTGGTCACGGTCGACCTGGCCGGTGCGCGCTCCCTGGCCGGGTTCTACACGTGCCGCCCGCCAGGCGTGGCGGTCGAGCGCGTACGCGAGACGCTGGTCGACCGCCTGCCGGAGTACATGGTGCCGGCGCGGCTGGTGGCGCTCGACGAGCTGCCGCTGACCTCCAACGGCAAGGTGGACCGCGCCGCGCTGGCCGAGCTGGCGCTGGCGCAGCGGGAAGGCGAGGCGTGATGGGTGCGGAGGACGCCGCCGTCGCGGCCAGGGTGCGCGCCGCGTGGGCCGACGTGCTGGGCGACGACGCGGGGACCGACGACGAGCAGGCGTTCGTGTCCGCCGGCGGGCACTCGCTGGCCGCCGCGCGGCTGATCGCGCGCCTGCGCACCGACCTGGCCGTCGAGCTGCCCATGTCGGCGATCCTGCGCGACGACCCGACCCTGGCCGACCTCGTGGCGGCCGTGACCAGCCGCCTCGACGGACAGGTGGAGCCGGCGCCGGCCGCCGAGCAGGGACCGGCGGACGTCACCGACCGTCCGGCGGAAGCGCCGTTGGGGCCGACGCTGCGCCGCATCTGGACCTGGCACCGCCTCCAGCCCGACTCACCGGCGTACAACGTGGTCCGGGTGTTGTCGATCGCCGGCCGCCTGCAGCCCGCCACCCTGCGGGCGAGCCTGGCGGACCTGGCCGCCCGCCACGAGGCCCTGCGCTGCGCCGTCGTGGAACCGCGACCCGGGCAACCATCCATCGTGGTGGGTGACGCGGTCACGGTGCCGCTCGCCGTCGAGGTCGTGCGCACCGCCGATGGCGACCCGGCCGAGGCGGTCGACGAGGCGCTGTACCGCTTCGCGAACCGGCCGTTCCCGATGGCGTCCCCACCGCTGTGGCGGGTCGGCCTCGTCTACGCGCCCGCGCTCGACCGCACCTTCCTCGTGCTGGTCATGCACCACCTGATCTCCGACCTGCGCACCACCGACCTGGTGCTGACCGAGCTCGCCGAGGCCTACGCGGCGCGGGCGGCGGGTGAGCAGCCCGCCGTTGCCCCGGCCGCGCCGAGCCTGCTGGCCCATCTCGCGCACGAGGCCGGGCTCGTCGGGACCCCACGGTGGCAGGACGACCTGGCGTGGTGGGAGGGCCGGCTGGCCGGGGTCAGCTCGGCCGCACCGCTGCCGCTGTCGGCCGCCGAGCGCGACGAGAGCGTCCACCTCGCGACCACCCGCACGCTCGGGCTCACCGCCGAGGAGTCGGCGGACCTCGACGCCGCGCTGCGGTCGCGCGGTCTCACCCCGGCGCTGTTCTTCCTCACGGCGGCGAGTGCGGCCCTGGCCGCGTGGAGCGGTCAGGAGCGCACCGAGGTGGTGGGCCTGCCGAGCGTGCGGCTCAGCCGGCCCGAGGACGAGCGGCTCGTGGGCTTCCTGCTGGACACCCTGCCGCTGCCCGTGGTCCCGGACCGCCGGCACGCCTTCCTGCGGACCTACGACGCGCTGCGGGACGCCTATTCCGACGCCACCGACCACGCGCTGCCGGCCTTCGACGACATCGTCGACCGGCTCCGGCTGCCCCGCACCACGCGCAGCCCGCTGATCCGGCTGTGGTTCAGCGACCTGACCCAGGAGGTCACTCCGCCCTCGTTCGGCGACGCGGCGGTGGTCGAGCACGACCTGCCACCGGCGTGGGCGCTGTTCGACCTCGGGCTCTACCTGGTCCGGCGCGGCGGTGCCGGCTACCGGCTGCACCTCGTCAGCCCGCAGGGACTGGTGGACCCGGCCGACGCGACGGCGCTGCTGGCCCAGATCGTGCGGCTCGTGACCCGGGCCGCGGCCGACCCGGCCCGCCCGCTCGGCGAGCTGCTGGAGGTGCCGGCGGACGCGTCCCGCGCCGCCGCCGAGCCGGCCGTCCCGACGGTCGAGCTGGTGCGGCGGCACCCCGGAGCGGCCGCGATCGCGGACGAGCACGGCGTCATCTCCTACGCGGACCTGAGTGAGCGGGTGGCCGAGGCCGCCGCGGAGCTCGCACCGTCGGCCGTCGTGGCCGTGCCCGCCCGCCGGGAGCGCGAGTTCGTGGTCCGGCTGCTGGCGTGCTGGCGGGCCGGCGCGACCGCGGTGCTGCTCGACGCCGACTGGCCCGAGCAGCGACGCCGTCGCGCGTTCGACATCGCCGGCGTGACCCACGCCTACCCGTGGTCCGGCGTCGGGCCGGCCACACCCGTGGAAGGCCTGCCGGCGCCGTCCGCCGGCCCCGCGCACGTGCTGTTCACGTCGGGCACCACCGGCGACCCGCTCGCCGTGCGGGTGGCCACCCCGGTCGCCGAGGAGGCGCTGGCGGACCTGGCGAACCTGCTCGGGGTCACGGCGGCGGACCGGGTGTCGATGCTCAGCGGCCCGGCGCACGACCCGGTGCTGCGCGACATCGGGCTGGCCCTGCGGGCGGGTGCGACGCTGTGCGTGCCACCGCCCGACGCGTTCGGCAACCCGGGCCGGCTGGCCGCCTGGCTGCGCCGGGAACGGATCACGGTGGTCGACGCGACGCCGGCACTGCTGTCGCTCGTGCTCGGCGCCGACCCGGACCCGCTGCCCGACCTGCGGGCGGTGGTCTGTGGCGGTTCGCCGCTGTCGGTCGCGACGGCCGAGCTGATCCGGTCGCGCGCGGTCAACGCGGTCGTCGTCAACGGCTACGGCTGCACCGAGACGCCGCAGATCGTGGTGGCCAACCGGATCGGCCCGGCCGAGTCGCTGCCGCCGACCGCGCAGGTGCCGATCGGGCGGCCGCTGCCGCGCCGCCGGGTCGAGCTGCGGGCGCCCGACGGCCGGCGGTGCGACACCGGCCAGCTCGGGGAGCTGTGGGTCGCCGAGCCGCACATCGCGGAGCGCTACCTGGAGGGTCCGCGGCCCCGCGTCGAGCGTTTCCTCACCGACGACCATGGTGTGCGCTGGCTGCGTACCGGCGACCTGGCCCGGGCCGACGCGGCCGGCCGGCTGCACCTCGCGGGCCGGACGGACCGGCAGGTGCTGGTCTACGGCTACCGGGTGATGCTCGAGGAGCTGGAGGCCGTGGCGCGGGGGTGCGCCGGGGTCGCCGACGCGGTCGCGCAGGTGGTCGACGACGGCAGCCGGCAGGCGATCCGGGTCTGGGCGCAGCGGTCTGCGGGTGCCGAGGTCGGCGAGGACGCCGTGCGGGCGCACCTCGCCGGGGTGCTGCCCGCGAACGTCGTGCCGGCGCGCGTGATCGTCGTGGACCGGCTCGAGATCGGCGACACGCTCAAGCCGATCGCGCCCGAGCGCGAGCCCGGTGCGGCCGAGCGCGCCGCGCCGCCCGACGCGCGGGTGCGGGAGCTGGCCGAGTCCGTGCTGGGTCGGGGGCTCGACCCGGCGGCGAACTTCTTCGACGCCGGCTTCACCTCGATCTCGCTGCTCCAGATGAGCGCCGAGCTGACCGAGCTGCTGGGGCGGCCGGTGGAGGCGCTGAGCCTGTTCCACCATCCGAACCTGCGGGCGCTGAGCTCGTACCTGTTCGGCGAGCCGGTCGACCGGCCCGCGCCGGCTCCGTCCACAACGGACCGCTCCGACCGCCTCGCACGCATGGGTGCCAGCCGCCGGCAGGTGCGCAGCTGGATCCAGGAGTCGGCCAACGGCCCGAGCGAGGCGCATTGACGGTGGACGTCGAGGAACTGACCCGGCTCGACGACGACCTGCTCGACGAGCTGGGCGTGGCCTCCACCCGGTTCTACCGGGCCGAGCTCGAACGCATCCAGCTAGCGCAGCGCGGCCACGGCACGACCACCTATGTGGTCGCACGGGATGCCGCGGGTCGGGCCGTCGGCATGCTTCCGGTGTACGTGACGACGCCGCCGTGGCATCCGGTCTGCAACCCGGCAGCGTTGTTCGGCTCCGCGTACGCCGACGGGCCGAGGCTGTGCGTGGCCGGCTCGTACGGCCTGTACGAGAACTACTTCACCGCGACGGACGCACCGGTGGCCGGCGCGCTGGTCGACCGGGCGCGCGCCCTGGCCCGTGCGGCCGGTTGTGAGCAGGTCCTGCTGCCTCACCTCGACCCGCCGCAGGCGCGCTGGGTCGGCGCGTACGAGACCGCGGCGGTCGAGTGCGACAAGGCGGTGCTGCCGGTCATCTGGGGATCGTTCGAGGAGTACGTCTCCTGGCTGCCCACCCGGCGCCGCACCCCGGTCCGGCGCGAGCGCAGGCGGTTCCGCGAGAGCGGCGTCGAGGTGCGCGAGCGGCCCATGTCGCAGGTGGTGGGGGAGCTGGCACCTCTGCTGGCGGCGACCGAACGGCGCTACGGCCATGCCGCGGACCTCCGCCAGATCGAGTTCCACTACACGCTGCTCGCGATGGAGCTCGCGGACGACTTCGTCGCGCTGGTCGCGTACCTGGCCGACCGGCCCGTCGCGTGCTCCCTGCTGCTCGCCTGTGGCGACCGCTGGATCTCCAAGGCCTGGGGCTGCGACTACGCGGCGGCCGGCGACCAGTTCCTCTACTTCAACCTGCTGTTCTACGAGCCGGTCCGGCTGGCCATCGAGCGGAGCGTCTCGGTGCTCGACTACGGCACCGGAGGTCTGGAGACCAAGACCCAGCGCGGCTGCGTCCGCGAGCGGCTCCGCTCGATGCTGGTATCCGCAGCTGCCGACTAGGGGGATCGCGTGGCCGACGAGCACCGCACGGAACTCGACCGGGGTTGGACTCTGTGGCGACTGGCCGCGTTGCGCTCGGCCGGCCTGCCCATCGAACGCCTGGACGTGTTCGCGGCTCCAGCGGGCGACGACGCGAGGCAGTCCCGGCGCGCCGCCTTCGACGCGCTGATCGGCGACGACCGCTTCCTCGCGGCGCTGACGTGGCAGAACCCTGACGCGATCGACACCTGGGCGGGGGCGCACGCGGCGGAGCTCAAGGCCGGCCGCCAGCCCCGGGTGAGCGGGCACCGGTTCGGCAACCGGATGGCGGTGATCACCCGCTACGCGCAGCGGTACAGCGCCAAGAACGACACCATCGGCTTCTTCGGCCCGGTCGCGTGGGCGCGGCTCGGCGGCGCACACTCAGGCCACACCGGCGGTGGCGGGATCCGGCACAGCCAGGTCTACGTCGAGGTCTGGGCGGTGCAGGCGATCGCCGCCGCGTGGAGCGCCGACCCGGCCCTCCGCGACCACCTGCCGGTCCGGCTCGATCCGTCGTGCACGGTCCGCGACGGCTCGGTTGTCCGACCCTACCGCCGCCCGTACGCGCTGACTCCGGAAGAGTCGCTCGTGCTGGTCGCGCTGGCCGACGGCGCTGACCGGGTCGGTGCCCTCGCCGCGCCCGCGGGCGTCCTCGACACGCTCCGGGACGCGGGCGTCGTGCAGGTCGGGTTCCGCGTGCCGATCAGCAGCCATCCGCTGGACGGCCTGGAGCGTCAGCTCGTCGGCTTGCCCGACCGGCTGCACCGCATCGCTCGCGTCCGCGAGTCGTGCGCGGCAGTGGCCGCGGCGGCCAACCCGGAGGAACTGCGCGCGGCCCTGGCGGACGCGGCCCGCGTGCTGGACGAGGCGGCCGGCGTGCCCGTCCGGCGCGACGCGGCCTTCACCGTCGGCGGGCGGACCCCGTTCTACCTCGACTGCCGCCGTGACCTCGACGGAACGGTCGGCGACGACCTGCTCGACGACCTGGCCCGGCCGCTCGGCGTGCTGCTGGACAGCGCGCGGTGGCTCTGCGGCCAGGTCGCCGACGTCGCGGAGGAGGAGCTGACCGCGCGGTTCGAGGCGCTCGCGGCCACCCGCACCGAGGTGACGCTCGCGGAGCTCTACCTCGCCGCCGCGGACCTGCTGGAGCCCGGCGGCGGTGGCTTCGCGGACGTCGTCACCGACTTCCAGCTCCGCTGGGCGGAGATCATCGGCCCGGGCGGCGACGTCGACGCCGCGGTCGCCCGCCGCATGGCCGACGCGCTGTTCCCCGCGCCGCGGCGCACCTGGGCCGCCGCGCGGCTGCACAGCCCCGACCTGCTGCTGCGCCGCCGGGCCGACGGCTCGCTGGCGTGGGTGCTCGGCGAGCTGCACGTCGCCCTCAACACCCTGGAGAGCCGCTTCTTCAGCGCCCAGGCCGACGACGCGGGGGAGCTGGTCGCGGCGATGGCCGCCGACATGGCTCCCGGCCGGGTCGTTCCGCTCTACCCCAGCACCGCACGGGACGTCAGCTCGCGGAGCTACCCGCCGCTGTCGCTGGATCCCGCCGGCCACTACCGCTACGTCTCGTTCGGCTCGGACGACGGCCATCCCGCGGGCGTCCACGGCACGCCGGCGACCGCGATCACGGTCGCCGAGCGCGACGGGGTGCTGGTCGCCACCTCCCGGCGCGACGGGTGGGAGGCGCCCGTCCTGGAGTGCTTCGGCGAGCACCTCAGCTCCGTCGCCGTCAACCTCTTCAAGCTGCGGGCTCCGGCGGTACGCGCGCCGCGCGTCGCGATCGGATCCGTGACCGTGTGCCGGCAGAGCTGGCGCGTCCCGCTGGCGGAGCTGGCCGACATGGCCGGTCGCGACAAGGACCCGGCCCAGAGCCGGCTGCGCACCTGGCTGACCGGGCTGGGCCTCCCGCGGCACGTGTTCGCCCGGGTCCCCGGCGACCCGAAGCCGTTCTTCGTCGACCTGATGGCGCCACCGCTGGCCGACAACCTGGCGCGGGCCGCCCGCCGCGCGGCCCCGAAGGCACCGGCCGGCGCCGAGGTCGAGCTGGTCGAGATGCTCCCGGCGCCGGACGAGCTGTGGGTGCGGCTGCCGGACGGGTCGTACACGTCCGAGCTGCGGCTGGTGGCCGTCGACCCGCAGCCGGCCCGGCCGGTGTCGTGGTCGCTGGCGGAGGCCGCCGGCCGGGCGCGCTGAGCGCGCCCGGACCGGTCGTCAGCCCTCCGCCGCCAGGCGGGTGATCTCGACCGACAGTGCCCGGACGGTCGGGCAGTCGAACAGCACGCCGATGCTCATCTGCACCCCGAACCGCTCCCGGACCCGGCGCATCAGCTGGACGGCGCTGAGCGAGTCGCCGCCGAGCTCGAAGAACTCGTCGTCGGGGCCGAGGGTGTCGACGCCGAGCGCCTCCCGCCACATGTCGGCCAGCTCCGCCTCGACGGTGCCGGCCTGCGGGCCGGCCTGGGTCGCGGCGGCGGGCTCCGGCGCGGTGACGGGCTCCAGGGCCACCGGCTCCACCGTGAGGAGCGGCGCGGTCGCGCGGGTCGCGATCGGCACCGGCCGGCCGCCGACGTACGGACGCACGAGCACCTGGTGCGGTGTGCGGGCGCCGAGCAGCAGGGTGAGCAGCCGGCCGCCCTCGTCGGGGTCGATGCCGTCGGCCAACGGCGCCGGTGCTTCGGCCGCGGGAGGAGCCTCGACTTCCACGGCCGCGGGTGCGGCCTCGCCCTCGGCCGGCTGGTCCAGGAACCGTGGGTGCCGGCCGACCTTGCGCATCGTGTAGCCCTCGATCTCGGCAAGCAGCGTGCCGTCGGGGGCGACCACGGTGATGTCGGCGACCAGCACGCCGGGCTTGTCGGGGCGGCGCAGGACGTGGCTGAACATCGCCTGCGGGAACGGGCGGTGGAAGACCGCGCGCCGGTACATGAAGGGCAGGTGGATGTCGTCGGCGTCGTCCCGGACGCTGGCGGTGGCGCCGTCGAGCAGCGCCGGGTGGGCCTGGGAGGTCTCCAGGTCGCCGACGTACGGGTCGGGCAGCACGATCTCCACCATCCGGTCCCGCCGGTCGTCCGAGCGCCACATCCGCGTGATGCCCTGCCAACGGCCGCCGAGGGTGAACAGCCGGCCCGGGCCGGGCTTCAGCGAGGGCGGCTCGACCTCCGGCAGCCGCTCGATGAACGGCTCCGGCGGTCGCACGTCGTCCTTGCGGGCGCAGCCCGCGATGCGGCCCTCGACGTGCCGCAGCCACTCGTCGTCGCCGGCGCCCTTCGGCCGGGACCGCACCTCGAACCGCCAGGTGTCGCGGCTGGGCGCGAACCGCACGTGCACCTCGCGCGGCGAGTCCACCACCAGCGCGTTCTGGAAGATCGCGTCCTCGAGCAGGATGGCGTCGTCGGGGCTGATCAGGTCGAGGCCGCGGAACGCGGTCATCACCAGGTCGAGGTGGCCGGTGCCGGGCAGCACCGGGCGACCGTCCAGGCGGTGCTCGTCGAGCACCCAGTCGCGGTCGGGGTCGAACGTCACCTCGACCTGCTTCGGGCCGAGGCCGGCCGGGTGTGCGTGGTCCGCGGCCATGCCGACCGTCGACCAGGCCGGCCAGTTGACGCTCAGGCGCCGGTGGCGACCCGGTCCGGCCGCCGCGAACGCGTCCAGCACGGCGTTCGCCGCCGCGTAGTCGCCGCTGCCGGTCAGGCCGCGCAGCGCGGCACGGCTGGAGAACGAGACGAAGAAGTCGAGCGGTGGACGGTCCCGCAGGGCCGTCTCGAGCACCAGTGTGCCAAGCACCTTGGGGTGCAGCACGGCGCGGGCGTCGGCCGGCGCGCGCAGCTGGAGCATGCCGTCGCCGGCGACGCCGGCCAGGTGCAGCACGCCGTTGACGGGGCCGAACTGCGCGGTGACGACGTCGAGGACCCGGTTGACCTGGCGTGGGTCGCCGATGTCGCAGGCCATCGCGCGGACCTCGGCGCCAAGCTCCGTCATCTCCTCGATCTCGTCGAGGATGTGCCGCAGCCGCGGATCCCGGTCGGCCGCCGTCTCGGCGTCGGCGGGCAGCCCGGCGCGGCCGACCAGCACCAGCTTGGGCCGCTGGCCGGTGCGGGCCAGCGCCTTGCCGGTCGCCAGGCCGAGGCCGCCGAGCCCGCCGGTGATCAGGTAGACGCCGCCTGGTCGCGGCTCGGTGGCCGGCGCGGCCAGGTCGAGCGGCTGCTCGTCCGGGACCCACCGCCGGTGGCCGCGCAGCGCGACCAGCTCCTGGCCGTCGGTGGTGGCCAGCTCGGAGACCAGCGTCTCCTCGGCGGTGTTCGGTCCGATGTCGACGATCTTGCAGGCCACGCCGGGCGCCTCCCGGGCCAGCGTGCGGGTGAGCCCGACCAGGGTCGCCTTCACAGGGTCGAGCGGCTCGACACCCGAGACGTCGGCGAGCCGGCTGGCCAGCACCACCACGCGCGGGAAGCGGCCGTTGACCGCGCGCCGCGTGCCGTGCTGCACGAGCGCGAGCAGGCTGACGAACGACAGGTCGAGCTGGGCGTCGACCGTGCGGCTGGTCGGGTAGTCCCAGGCTGGCACCCCCCAGGCGTGGATAAGCACCTCCGGGGACCGGCCGTCGGCGGCCAGGCGGGCGAACACCTGCTCGATGTCGCCGGCCACGCCGGGCCGCACGCGGATCTCGTCGCCGGAGACCGAGAACTGGTCACCGGGCCGTACGCGGACCACGCGCGTGCCGCCGCGCAGCAGCGGGCCGAGCACGATCATGCCCGCCTCCCGGTCCGCGGGCAGGAACGCGAGCGCCAGGGCACCGGGCTCCGCGCGGTCGGCGGCCAGAACCGGCGCCTCGATCCAGGTCACGGTCGAGAACGGGCTGGCCGACGTGACCTGGTCGGGCTCGGCCGCCGGCGGCTCGACGTCGACCTGTGCCTCGGCCTCGACCTCCGCCTCGTCAGCCCGGCGGGGCGCGGCGGGGCCGGTGGTGGGAGTGACCCAGTGGAGCTTGCGCTGGTACGGGTAGCCCGGCACCACGACGCGCTGCCACTCGTGCTCGCCGTCGACGCCGGACCAGTCGACGTCGTGGCCGGCGACCCAGAGCCGGCCGACGCTGTCGAGCACCCGCTCGAGCTCACCGGGGCCGTCCTCGCGGCCCGCGTCCAACGTGGGCACCACGGCACTGCGCTTGTCCCGCACCCCGGCGTGCCGGCGCGCGAGCCCGGTCAGCACGTGGCCCGGTCCGACCTCGACCAAGGTCCAGGCGTCGGCCAGCAGGGTTTCCAGGGCCAGGTCGAAGCGCACGGGCTGGGACACCTGGTCGGCCCAGAAGGCCGGGTCGGTGGCCTGCTCGTCGGTGACGGTCGCGCCGGTGGCGGCGGACACGATCGGGATCTGCGGGGGCCGCAGCGCGACGCTCCGCATGGTCTCGCCGAAGGCGCGCGCGGCGTCGGCCATCATCGGGCTGTGGAACGCGTGTGAGGTGGCCAGCCGGCGCGCGGCGATGCCCCGCTGCGTCAGCTCCCGCTCGTACGCGGCGACGTCGTCCACGGGGCCGGCGACGACCGCCTGGTTGGGCGCGTTGCGGACGCTCAGCACCAGCGAGTCCGGCAGCGTCGCGGCGACCTCGTCGGCCGGCACGGGCACCGACAGCATCGCGCCGTGCGGTGCGTCGCCCATCGCGTCGGCCCGCGCGGCGACGAGCCGGATCGCGTCGTCGAACGAGAAGACCTCGGCGACGGCGGCCGCGGTCAGCTCACCGATGCTGTGCCCCAGCAGGGCGGCCGGCCGCAGACCCCAGTGCCGCAGCGTCGCCGCCAAGGCGTACTCGAGGGCGAAGAGCATCGGCTGGGCCAGCCGCGTGTCGGTCAGCGCGTCGGGCTCCTCGGACTGCCAGGCCTCGCGCAGCTCCAGGCCGTGCGCGCGGAAGCCGTCCAGGCACCGGTCCATGACGTCGGCGAAGACCGGAAGCTGCCGGTAGAGGTCCGTGGCCATCCGGCTGTGCTGCGCGCCCTGGCCCGGGAAGAGGAACGCCAGCGGGCGGTCGGCCGGCGGGGCGTCGTCGTTCGTGGTGAACGCGCCGGACTCGAGTGCCGCGGCGGCACCGGCGGCGTCGCGACCGACGGCCGCCGCGCGGACCTTGTGCACCGTGCGCCCGCGCTGCAGGGTGCTGGCCGCGTCCTGGAAGGTGGCCGCGCCGTCGCCGCGGAAGTAGTCGACCAGGCGGTCCCGGCCCGCGTCGACCGCGTCGCGGGTGCGGCCCGACCAGACCACGACGCGCGGGCGCTCGTACGCCGTCGGCACCTGCCGTGGTGACGCCTCCTCGAGGATCGTGTGCGCGTTGGTGCCGCCGATGCCGAGCGAGCTGAGGCCGGCCCGGCGCGGCGTGCCCGGGGTGCGCGGCCACGGCCGGAGCTTGTCGTTGACGAACAGCGGCGTCCGCTCCAGCTCGAGCTTCGGGTTGGGCTCCGTGAAGTTGACGGTCGGCGGGATCTCCTCGTGCTCCAGGGCGAGCGCGACCTTGACGATCTGCGAGACGCCGGCCGCCCAGACCAGGTGGCCGATGTTGGACTTCACGGAGCCGATGCCGATCGACTCGCGCGGCAGGTCGCCGCCACCGAGCCGGCGGTACGCCTCGGCCAGCGCGGTGACCTCGATCGGGTCGCCGAGCGCGGTGGCGGTGCCGTGCGCCTCCACATAGGAGATCTCGCTCGGGTGCACGCCGGCCATCGCCATCGCCTCCATGATCACGGAGGACTGGCCGTTGATGCTGGGCGCGCTGAAGCTGACCTTGTCGGAGCCGTCGTTGTTGATGGCGCTGCCGAGCACGACCGCCCGGATGTTGTCGTTGTCGCGCTGCGCGTCGGAGAGCCGCTTGAGCACCACGGCCGCGCTGCCGCTGCCGAACATCGTGCCCGTGGCGTGCGCGTCGAAGGGCCGGCAGTGCCCGTCGCGGGACCGCACCGCACCCGGCACCCACATGTGGCCCTGCCCGTAGGGCGCCTCGACGTTGGCGCCACCGACGACGGCCGCGTCGCATTCGCCGTAGCGCAGCGACTGGCAGGCGACGTGCAGCGAGACCAGCGAGCTGGAGCACGCGGTCACGATCGTCATCGCCGGACCGCGCAGGTTCAGCTTGTACGCGGTCAGCGTCGCCGAGTAGTCGGTGTTGTTCAACGTGGACAGCTGGAAGATGTCCGCGCCCTTGTATTTCAGGCTCTGCCGAAGGTAGATGTCCTGGTAGTCGCAGGGACCCGAGGCGGAGAAGACCCCGAAGCCGTCGCCGACCTTGGTGACGTCGTAGCCGGAGTTCTCGATCGCGGCGTGCGCCACCTCGAGGAACAGCCGCAGCGCCGGGTCGCAGATGTCGGCCTCGCGCGCCGTCATGCCGAACAGCCCCGCGTCGAAGGACTTGACGTCGGGGACCAGCGGCACGGCCTTGACGTAGTCGGGGTTGGCCAGCTCGTGCGGCGACACGCCGTTCTGGAGCAGCTCCTCGTCGTCGAGGAAGGAGATCGTCTCGCGCCCCTCGCGCAGGTTCGACCAGAACTCGCCGACGTCCCGGGCACCCGGCAGGCGGGCTCCCATACCGATGATCGCGATCGGCTCGACGTGGTCGTTCATGGCCGGGTCTCCTTCACTGCCGGTGGGTCGAACACGGCCAGCCCGGGGTCGGCGTGCGCCGCCGCGAGCAGCCCACCGACCTCGTCGATCAGCAGCCGCATCCGCGCCTCGTCGTAGCGGTCGGCGTCGAACTCGAGCTCCAGGCTGAGGTGGCCGTCGAGCTCCTTGCCGGTGAGCACGAAGTCGAGCTTGCTGGGCATCACGGGGGCGTCCATCGGCTCGTCGTCGATCTCGCCCAGCCCGGTGTCGCCCGCCGCGTGCTCGACGACGTTGAGCACCACCTGGAACAGGGGAGTGCGACCCTGCACGCGCGGCGGCCGGACCTGGCGGACGATGAGGTCCAGCGGCACGTCGGCGTGGGCGTAGCCGCCCAGCGCGCTCTCCCGTGCCCGCGTGAGCACCTCGGCGAAGGTCGGGTCGCCGTCCAGGTTCACGCGGACCGGCAGGGTGTTGAAGAACAACCCGATCAGGTTCTGGGTGCCCACGTCCGTGCGGCCGGTGATGGGCACGCCGAGCACGACGTCCCGCTGGCCGGCCCAGCGCGCGAGCACCGACGAGACCGCGGCCAGCAGCGCCATGAAGACCGTCACGTCGTGCGTACGACACAGCTCGTGGAGTCTCTTGGTGTCCTCGATGGACAGTGCGGCGCGGATCCGGCCGCCACCCAGCCCGGTCGGCGACTCGGTCGTCGGCAGCGTCAGCTCCGCCGGCGCTCCGGTCAGGTGCTCGCGCCAGTAGTCGAGCTGGCGCTCCGTGCCCTGGCCCTCGAGCCAGCCGCGCTGCCACACCGCGAAGTCGCGGTACTGGAGCGGCAGGTCGGGCAGCCCGGCCCGCTCGGGGTCGCCGCCGGCCCGGTACAGCGCCGAGAGCTCCCTGATGAACAGCGCGACGGAGCCGTTGTCGCAGACCGTGTGGTGCGCGGTGATGCCCAGCACGTGGTCGGTCGGGGTCAGCCGGACCAGCAGGCACCGGAACAACGGACCCGTGGCGAGGTCGACGGACGCCATCGCGTCGGCGTCGAGCAGGCGCTCGGCCGCGGCCATGCGGTCCGGCTCGGTCGTCACGTCCTCCACCGGGAGGCGCCAGCCGTCGTCAGGATCGTCGACGATCTGCAGCGGGTCGCCGTCGATGTCCGGGAACCGCGTGCGCAGCGTCTCGTGCCGCGCGCGGATCGCCCGGATGCTGGCCTCGAGGACCGGCACGTCGAGCGGGCCGAGCAGGCGGCGCCGGCCGTGCACGTTGTAGGCGCCGCCGGGCACGATCTGGTCGACCAACCACAGCCGGTGCTGGTCGAAGGAGAGCACCGGCTCGGCGTCCGCCGGCCGGCGCGTCACCACAGGGCGTTCGGCGGGTGCTTGCGCGGCCACCACGGCCGCGAGCGCGGCGACCGTCGGCGACTCGAAGAAGTCGATCGCGCGGACGCTGACGCCGTACGTCTCGCGGATCCGTGTGATGACCTTGATCGCGTGCATCGAGTTGCCGTCGAGGTCGAAGAAGTCGTCCAGCACACCGATGTCCGGGCGCTCCAGGATCTCGCGCCAGATGGTGACCATGGCCTCTTCGTGGGGCGTGCGCGGCGGAACGGGCGGGCTCGTTCGGCGGGCGAGCGCGCCGAGATCGGCACCGTCCGGTTCGCTCGCGGCCTCGGCCCGGGCAGGGTGTGCCATACCGGAAGGCTAGGTAGCGGCACGCGATCGGTGCTGTCGCCGATACACAGGACAGCCTCGCGCGGACCGGCACGGTACGATTTTTTCGTCGCGGGAGAGGACGGTGGGACGGCATGGCTCCGAGGGCCAGGTTGTTGGCGGACGCCACGCTCACCATCCGACCCGCCAACGAGGCGACGTGGGACGACCTCCAGAAGATCCTCAGCGCCACCGCGCCGGCCAACTGCCAGTGCCAGCGCTACAAGATGCAGCCCAAGGAGTGCCTCGTCTCGTTCCCGGCCGAGGAGCGCGCCGACCGGCTGCGGGTGCAGACCGACCCCGGTGCCGCCGACGCCCCGACGACGACCGGCCTGGTGGCCTACCTCGACGACGAGCCGGTCGGTTGGTGCGCGGTCGAGCCGCGGACGGCCTACGTCAGCCTCGTGCGCGGCGGCCGGGTCGCCTGGACCGGCCGCGACGAGAACCGCCACGACCCTGACGTGTGGGCGGTGACCTGCTTCGTCACCCGGGCCGGGTTTCGCCGCCGGGGGATCAGCCGGGCGCTGGCCCGCGCCGCCGTCGACTTCGCGCGTGACAACGGCGCCAAGGCGATCGAGGGCTATCCGCTGACGTCCAAGAACGCGGTCGCCGACGAGCTGCACGTCGGCTTCGAGAGCACGTTCGCCGCCGCCGGTTTCACCGAGGTCTCCCGGCCGTCGGTGCGCCGCGTGGTCATGCGCGTCGACTTCTGACCCCGCAATCGGGGACGCCTGCCCCGCCGGTGGATCGGCGACGATCGGCGCGTGTATGGCTCCCTCACCGAGTGGTTCTTCGCGACCTGTGCCCAACAGCCGGAGCGCACCGCGGTGGTCTGCGGCACCGACAGCCTGACCTACGCCTCGCTGGCCGCCGAGGCCCGCGCGCTGGCCGCTGAGCTGCGGCGCCGCGGTGTCGCACGCGGTGACCTGGTCGGGGTGCGGGTGACGCGGTCGATCGACGTGCCAGTGGCGATCATGGGGACGCTGTTGAGCGGGGCGGCCTATGTCCCGCTCGATCCCGCGTACCCTGCTGAACGCCTGGATTTCATCACCGCGGAGGCCGGCATCCGGCACGTGGTGGGGCAGGACCTGCCGGCCCGGGGTCATCCGCCGGCGCTTGACGGCTCGCTGCCGTCGCTGCCGTCGCTGTCTCGCGGGGATCGCGCTTATGTCATTTACACGTCGGGCTCCACGGGCCGGCCGAAGGGCTGTCTCATCTCCCATGGCAACGTGCTCAGCCTGCTGGAGGCGGCGCTGCCGCTCTTCGACGTCGGGCCGGACGACCGGTGGACCCAGTTCCACTCGATCAACTTCGACGTGTCGGTGTGGGAGATGTGGGGGCCGCTGGTCACCGGCGGCACGCTGGTCGTCGTCGACCCGGACGCGGCGTACGACCCGGAGGCTCTGCTGGACCTGCTGCTCACCCGGCAGGTCACTGTGTTTCTCCAGGTCCCCGCGGTGTTCCGGCTGCTGTTCGAGGCCCACGTCGAGGCGGGGCGGCCGCCGCACGCGCTGCGCTACGTCATCTTCGCCGGGGAGGCGGTCGACCTGGCCACGGCGGCGGCGTTCGCGACGGACTCGGTGCGCTTGATCAACATGTACGGCCCGACCGAGACGACGGTGTACGCGACCTTCAAGCACCTGGACGACGAGGCGCTGCGCGGCACGACGAACCGGTCACCGATCGGGCGGGCGTTGCCGCACCTGACGATCAGCCTGCGCGACGACGACGGCGTCCCGGTCCCGGACGGCTCGGCTGGCGAGATGTGGATCGCGGGCGCGGGAGTCAGTGCCGGCTACCTGAACCGACCCGAGCTGACGGCGGAACGTTTCGTGACGCGCGACGGGGTACGCCACTACCGCACGGGCGACCTGGCCCGGCGACTGCCTGACGGCGAACTGGAGTTCCTGGGCAGGATCGACCGCCAGGTCAAGCTGCGCGGCTTCCGCATCGAGCTCGGCGAGATCGAGACGGTGCTGCGCGGCTGCGCGACGGTCCGCGACGCAGTGGTCGAGGTCGCGCGGGGTTCGGAACTGGGCGACTACCTGGTCGCCTACGTCGTGCCGACCGACGACGGCTTCGCCGCGGGCGAGGTCCGCACGGAGTGCGAGCGGCGGCTGCCGCCACACATGCTTCCGGCGACGTACGTGGTGGTGCCGGTGATTCCGCTGACCCCGTCGGGCAAGGTCGACCGGTCGGCGCTGGCGGTCAGCTAACGGCCCGGCTGAACGCCCGTCGCACACCAGGCCCGCCTGCCTGCCGACTTCCGGCGTCACCGGGTCGGCCGGAAGCGAGGAATTCCTGCCGCTCGCATGAACCTTCCGCACCCTAACCGGTACCCATCACCGTGAGAACGACTAGCTGGCTTTCCGAGCTCGCGCGGCCCCGACCGTCGCCTCCGACAGCGCTGTCGCTATGCGACCGTTTGCCGCCGACGACGGTGTTGCGGCTTTAACGGGCGGTGCTTGTGGCTGCGTCTGTGTCGGGCGGTGCCTGTCGTCGGCGGCGCTGCCGCCTACCGGACCGTTGTCGTCGCCGACGGTTCCTGGACGGCGTCGGACGACGCCGTGGGCTCGTCCGTGGAGGCCTCCGCCGGCGCCGCGCGGTCCGGCAGCTCCTCCTCGAGGCGGCGCAGGCGGCCGAGCATCGCGCCTACCGCCACCGTGACCACGACCAGGAGGCCGACGAGCATCATCAGCAGGGCGATGCCGCGGCCCGGGCCGTCGCCGATCAGGGTCGTCAGGCTCTCCGAGCGCACCTCGTCGCGGCCGACCAGCGGCTCGAAGACCTGGTCGACGGCTACGCCGGCCAGGACGTTCGCGATGAGCTGCGGGATCAGGCCGACCATCGTCAGCAGGGCCATCACGCGGCCCATCAGGCGCATGTCCACCTTGGTCTGCCAGATGGGCTGGTGCGTCGTGTTGATCAGGACCAGCGCGCCCATCGCGACGAACGCCGCGCAGGCCACCAGGGGGATGTTCGGGCGCAGCGAACCCACGATGGTGGCCACGCCGAAGAGGAGGGCGAACGCGAACACCGCTCGGACGCGGCGGCTCGGTCCGCCGGTCACGCTGACTACCACGCCCGCGATGATCATGCCTAGGCCGCCGATCGACAGGACCACGCCCAGGCCCTCCGAGGAGGTGAACGAGAGCACCAGCGGGCTGATCAGGAGCTCCACGAAGCCGGCGCTGAAGTTGAGGGACGCCAGGAAGAACAGGAGCGTCAGCAGCCCGCGGCGCTCGGCCACGTAGCGCCACGCCTCGCCGAACTCGCGCAGCAGCGTCGTGGGCGTGCCGGCGGTGGTCGCCCCGGATCGGACGTGCGGCACGCGCACGAGATAGAGGGTGGCGATGGCGGCGGTGTACGAGATGACGTCGATGACGATGATGCCCGTCAGGTCGATCGACACGAGCAGGAAGCCGGCGGTGACCGGCGCCAGCACCTGGCTCACGGCGATCGCGACCATGCGCAGGCCGTTCGCCTGGCCGAGCTGCTCCTTCGGCACCAACTGCGGCGTCAACGCCCCCAGCGCCGGCACCTGCAGCGAGGTGAGCAGCGACGTGACGATGACGATGACGTAGACCTGCCAGACCCGGAACGTGTCGGTGGCGACGAGCGGAGCCAGCGTCAACGTGACGAGCATGCTCCCGATGCTGCTGATCATGAGGGTGCGCCGGGTGCCCCAGCGGTCGACCAGCGACCCCGCGAACGGCGAGGCGAGGGTCGCCGGGAGCAGGCCGAGCGCCAGGATGATGCCGAGGGTCGTCGCCGAGTCCGTCAGTTGGTAGACGTAGACGCCGAGCGCGAAGCTGGTCAGGTTCGACCCGATCATCGAGGCGAACTGCCCGACCCAGATCGTCAGGTACGAGCGGAACCCGTTGGCCGGCGCCGCCGACTCCTGTGCCACGTCGGTCATCGCGTCGACTCCTTCATCGGATGTCCATTGTGGTCGCCGGCGGACCGGCGCGCCCTGTTCTCAAGCTATCGACGCCGCCAGGACGCCGCTGTCACGTGAAATGACGACAAGGGTCAACGCCAGCGCACCGTGGTCGGCAGCCGAAGGAAGCCGTGCTGGTGCGGCGAGTGGCAACGCCGCGCGGCGGCCAGATCCACGTCATACTCGCTGACCAGCGCTCCGAGCTCCTCCAGCGCGACCCGCATCTCCAGCCGGGCCAGCGCCGCTCCCAGACAGTGGTGCGGGCCGAGGCCGAAGCTGAGCAGCCGGCCGGTGTCCCGGTCGAGGTCGAACCGGTCCGGGTCGGGGAACACCCGCTGGTCCCGGTTGGCCGACGCCTGGAGGATCGCGATGCGCGCGCCGGCCGGCACAGGAATGCCGTGGATGACCGTGTCCGTCGTGAGCACGCGGGCCACCATCTGGCTGGCCGAGTCGTACCGCAAGGTCTCGGTCGCCCAGTCCGAGGCCCGGCCGTTGAGCCCGGCCCGCTGCACGTCGCGCTGAACGTGCCCCTGGAGCCACGCGTTGCCGATCGTCTTGCCCGTCGACTCGTTGCCGCCGCCGAGCATGATGAACAGAAACCCGACCACCTGGCGGTCGGTGAGCGCCGCACCGTCGATCCGCGCCTGCGTCAGCCGGGAGGTCAGGTCGTCGCCCGGCCGGCGCCGCAGCACCGTGACCAGGTCGAGCAGGAACGCGGCGAGCCGGAGCACGGCGGCCACGGCGACCGGCCCGCGCCCGTCGGAACCGTCGTCGCGCAGCACGAGGTCGTCGACGTCGCCGCGCACGCGACGCCAGTCCGCGGCCGGGATGCCGAGGATCTCGCAGAGCACGTCGTTGGGCAGGTCGGCCGCGAAGTCGTCGGCGAAGTCGAACGTGTCCCGCTCCCGCAACGGCGCCAGCCGCGCCAGGGCCAGCGAGCGGATCCGCGGTTCGAGCGCGGCGACCTTGCGCGGGGTGAAGGCCGACGAGACAAGGCTGCGGTACGCGGCATGCTCGGGCGGATCCATCGCCAGGAAGAAGTTGGTGTTCTTGGCGTCCGGCCCCCACAGCTCCGGCTCGAGCGAGATGCCGTTGCGGCTGGAGAAGCGGGCCGGGTCCTTGAGCGCCGCGGCCACGTCCGCGTGCCGGGTCAGCGCCCAGAAGTCGCGCTTCTCGTTGCGGTAGAGGGGAGCGTGCTCGCGCATCCAGGCGTACACCGGATGCGGGTCCTCCTGCACGGCGAAGTCGAACGGGTCGTAGACGGGATCCATCAAGAACCCCGGCGGGAGACGTTGCACGGCAGCGAAGCGAAGCCCCGCTGGTGCGGTGAGTGGATCCGGCGGGTCCGCGCCTCGTCCACCTCGTAGTCGTCGACCAGGGCGCCGAGCTCCTCCAGCGCGACCGTGATCTCCAGCCTGGCCAGGGGCGCGCCGAGGCAGAAGTGCGGCCCGTGGCCGAAGCTCAGCTCCTTGCTGGTGTCGCGGGAGAGGTCGAACACGTCCGGGTCGGCGAACACCCGCGAGTCCCGGTTGGCGGAGGCGGGCAGCAGCGCCACCCGCGCGCCGGCCGGCACGCGCGTGCCGTGGATGACCGTGTCGGCCGTCAGTGTGCGGGCCATCATCTGGCTCGGCGAGTCGTAGCGCAGCGCCTCCCGCCCCCACGCCGCCGCCTGCCCGTCGAGCCCGGCCCGCCGTACGGACGGCAGGCGCCAGCCATGATAGAGCGCGTTGCCGATCAGCTTGCCGGTCGACTCATTGGTGGCGCTGACCATGAGGAAGAGGAATGCGACCACCTGCGCGTCGGTCAACGGACGCCCGTCGACGCGGGCCTGGGTCATCGTGGACGTCAGGTCGTCACGCGGCCGCTTGCGGCGGTCGTTGACCAGCGACACGTAGTACCACGCCAGGCGCATGCCGGCGTCCCGGGTCGCGTCCGACCGCACCGGTGTGCCGTCCTCACAGTCGTTGAGCAGGTCGTTGTCGGCCCGGATCCGGTCGCGGTCGGCAGCGGGAATGCCGACCAGCTCGCACATCACGTCGTTCGGCAGCGCGGCGGCGTAGTCGGCGGCCAGGTCCATGGGAGCGCCGTCGCGCAGGGGAGCGAGCCGGGCGCGCGCCAGCTCACGAATCCGCTGCTCCATGGACGCGACCCAGCCCGGCTTGAACACCGAGCCCGTGAGCCGGCGCATCGCACCGTGGTCGGGCGGGTCCATGGCCAGGTAGAAGGAGGTCTTGACGGCGTCCGGACCCCACAGGTCGGGCTCCAGCGAGATGCCGTTGCGGTTGGAGAACAGCCCCGGGTCGCGCAGCGCCCACAGCACGTCGGCATGGCGGGACAGCGCCCAGAAGTCGAGCTCGTCGTTGCGGAACAGGGGCCGGTGCGAGCGCATCCACGCGTACGTCGGATAGGGGTCCTCGTGGATCGCGTACGCGAACGGATCGTAGGCGGGTGGCATCGAGGCGCTCCTGTGAAAGCTCATCCGGCCCGGCGCCGCGCCGTGATCGGCACGTGCTTGTAGCCGGAGATGAGGTTCGAGTGCAGCCGCGTCGGCGGTGCGGCGGGCCGGAAGTCGTGGAACCGGGACAGCAGCTCGTCGAAGAGGATGCGCAACGTCGCCCGCGCGACGGTATGCCCGACGCAGTAGTGCGGCCCGACCCCGAACGCGACGTGCTTGTTGGGCCTGCGGCGCGGATCGAAGCGTGAAGGGTCGGGAAAGACGGCCGCGTCCCGGTTGGCCGAGCCGATCCAGCAGACCACGGCCTCCCCGGCGGCGATCGGGGTGCCGCGCACCTCCGTGTCCACCGTGGCGTACCGCATGAAATGGCTCGCGGGGGAGGAGAGCCGCAGCACCTCCTCGACCGCGACCGGGGTGACGCTCAGGTCGGCGGCCCAGCGCTCCAGCACGCCGTCAGCGATGTGCTCGGTCAGCAGGTACGTCGGTGGGTGCGCGGTGGTCACGGTGGCGCCCAGCAGCACGCTGTAGCAGTTGGAGACGACCTCACCCGGCGTCATCACCCGCCCGTCGACCTCGGTGGTGATGAGCACACTGACCAGGTCGTCGCCGAGGTGCTCGCGCCGGTGGGCGCAGATGTCCTGGAGATAGGCGAACAGCTCGCGGTGCGCGCGGTTGAGCGTCTGTCGGGTGCCGCGCGGTGAGGCGTACTCCGGGTCCTCCGCGGCGATCGAGGTGGTGAGCAGTCGGCCCAGCCGGGGCCAGTCGGCGCGCGGGAGGCCCATCGCCGCGCCGCCCACCGCCACGGGCAACGACAGCATGGCCGCGCCGAAGTCGAAGACCCCGCCGTCCTCCAGCGGCGCGAGGATCTCGCGGACCAGCCCGGCGATCAGCTCCTGCTGCCGCTCGATCGCCCGGATGCCGAGGGCCTTCTGCAGGCGTGCCCGCATCATCGTGTGCCGGGGCGGGTCCGTCGCGGCGATCTGGCTGCCGCCGGCCGGGTCGTCGGTGCCGAGGACGCTCAGCAGCGTGCCGCGCTCCGAGGTGAAGACCCGTGAGTCGCGCAGCACGTGGTCGACGTCGGCGTAGCGCACGGCCGACCAGAACCCGCGGCGCTCGTCGACCTGGGTCCACGCGAGCTCGTCGCGGTCGCGCAGCCGCGCCCATTCCGCGCGGAAGTGCAGGCCGCTGTAGAGCAGGGGGTCGGAAAGCCCGCGCCCGACCGGGCAACGCGCCACGACGTCGTCCACCGCCGCCCCGTCCGCTCGGCTCAGGAGGTGAGCGCGGTTTCCTGGCGGGCGCGCAGCGGCCGCAGGTCCGTCCAGTGCTCCTCGATGTAGTCGAGGCACGCCGGCCGGGTGTCGGCACCGTGCACCACGCGCCAGCCCGCCGGCACCTCGATCTGCTCGGGCCAGAGCGAGTGCTGCTCCTCGTCGTTGACCAGCACCAGGAACGTGCCGTCAGGATCGTCGAAAGGGTTCATGGCCCGACGCTACGTCCCCGGCGGTGCGGCCGGATGTCACGTGATTCCACGACAGGATCAGCCGGTGCGCACGACGCGGATCGCGGCCGTCGGGCAGAGCTGCTCGGCCTGCTCGACGCCGTCGAGGTCGGCGGTGGCGGCGGCCGTCGGCTCCGAGCGGTCGTGCTCGTCGAGCACGAAGCTGCCGGCGGCGACCACGACGCAGGTGGCCGAGCCGACGCACCGCTCCTTGTCGACGGTGATGTCCACAGTGGTCATGACGCGTTCCTTCCGGCCGGGGAGCGCACCCGCAGCGTCACGGGGACGTGGCGGTGGCCGGCGACGAAGTTCGAGGCGATGTGGCCGGGCTCCGCGTCGAGCGTGATGTCGCCGACGGTGGCGAACAGCTCCTCGAAGACGACGCGGATCATGCGCCGCGCCAGTGCCGAGCCGAGGCAGTTGTGCGGGCCGCTGCCGAACGCGAGATGCCGGTTCGGCTGGCGGGTGGGGTCGAAGGTCCACGGGTCGGGGAACACCGTCTCGTCGCGGTTGGCGGACCCGAGCCAGACGACCACGGGCGCGCCGGCCGGCAGCGCGACGCCACCGAGCTCGACCTCCCGCGTCGTGTGGCGCAGGAAGTGGTTGGCCGGCGAGGCCCAGCGCAGCGCCTCCTCCACGAGCGGGTCGAGCAGTTCGGGCCGGCCCGCCAGCGACGGATACTGTCCCGTCCGGACGATCTCGATCAGCGCGGCCGTCGGCGCCGACGGCCAGGTCGCCGCTCCCACCATGAGGCTGTAGCAGTTGGACACCACGGTGCCAGGGTCGGGACCCATCTCCAGCAGCGCGGTCATCAGGTCGCTGCCGGTGCTGCCCTGCCGCGCGTGGGCCTGGTCCTGGAAGTACGCGAACAGCCCGCGATGGGCGCGCTGGAGGGTCACCACCGGTCCGCGCGGCAGCGTCCACTCGTCCGGCGCTACCGCCATCAGGGCCAGCTCGGTCACCCGGGGCCAGTCCGCCTCGGGAAGCCCCATCATCGTGCCGAGGACCGCCACCGGCAGCCCGCTCATCGCCTCGGCCAGGTCCATCGAGCCGCGCTCGACGGCCGGGCGCAGCACCGCGCGGACCCGGTCGCGGATCATCTCGATCTGGTCGGCCGTCGAGCGGATCGACAGCGTGCGGTGGATCGGGCTGCGCATCGCGGTGTGCCGGGGCGGGTCGGTGACGGCGAGCTGCTTGCCGCTGGCCGGGTCGTCCTTGCCCAGCACGTTCAGGAACGTGCCGCGGGTCGAGGTGAAGGTCGCGTGGTCGCGCAGCACGCGGTCGACGTCGGCGTGCCGGGTGACCGACCAGTAGCCGGTCCGCCCGGCGGCGAGCTGCCAGGAGACCGGCGCCGTGTGGCGCAGGCGCTCCCACACCGCGTGCGGGGCGCCCGCGGCGTACACCCGCGGGTCGGTCAGGTCGACGGGCTCGCGCGGCCTCATGCCCCGGTCCCGTCGCCGAGGAGCCCGACGATCGCCTCGGCCAGCTCGGCGATCGTCGGCGACAGGAACAACGTCGAGGCCGGCACGTGTACGCCGACCTCGCGTTCCGTGGCCACCAGCAGGTCGGCGGCCAGCAGCGAGTGGCCGCCGAGCTCGAAGAAGTCGTCGTCGACGCCGATCGGCTCGACCTTGAGGTGCTGGCGCCACATCTCGATGAGCCGCTGCTCCAGGGCGGATCCGGGAGCTCGGTAGTCGCTGGACAGGTCCTTCTCGCCGCGCGGGACGACCGTCACCGGTGTGTCGGTCACGAGATCACCACCGGGCGGCGGCTGTGGACGGGCGTGAGGGCGACCGGCAGGGCGGTGATGCCGTTGATGAAGTTCGACCGCAGGTGGCTGACCGGCCCGGCGACCTCCAGCGACTCGACCCGGGCGATCAGCTCCTCGAGCAGCAGCCCGAGCACCACCTGGGCGGGTGGTCCGCCGATGCAGCGGTGGGCGCCGACGCCGAACGCGAGGTGCGGGTTGCTCGTGCGGGCCGGGTCGAACTCGTACGGCCGGGCGAAGACGGCCTCGTCGCGGTCGGCCGACGCCACCCAGGCGGCGACCAGCTCACCCGGCTCGAGGCGGGTGCCGGCGACCTGGACGGGCTTGATCACCCGGCGCAGCAGGTGGTTGGTCGGCGAGGCCCAACGCAGGCTCTCCTCGACCGCGGTCGGCACGAGCCCGGGCGACTCGCGTAGCGCCTGCCAGGCGGCGGGTCGGTCGGCCAGGGCCTGCACCAGGTGCGACGCCACCTGGGCGGTGGTGGTCACGGAGCCCATCACGAAGCTGTAGCAGTTGAGCAGGATCTCGCGCTGGTCCATCGGCCGGCCGCCGAAGTCGAGCCCGAGCAGCACCGAGATGACGTCGTCGGTCGGCTTCGCGCGGCGCTCCTTGATCAGCTCGGAGAACATCGCGATGAGCCGGTGGTGCGCCTTCTTGAGCGTGTCGGCGGCGGAGCCCTCGGCGAAGTGCGGGTCCTCCGGCGCCACGCCGGCCATCGCCCAGCCGGGCAGCGCGGTCCAGACGTCCGGCGGCAGGCCGATGGTCTCGCCGACCGCGGCCATCGGGAGGTGCAGCATGAGCGCCGCGATGTCGATGACGCCGCCGGCGTCGAACCGCTCGCCCACCAGGCGGCGCACGTGCTCGCGGACCTGGGGCGCGCGCTGCCGCGCGGCGTGGGTGGACATCAGCCGCATCGTCGGCAGCCGGACGTCCGCGTGCCGTGGCTGGTCCATCAGGTTGATCGTGCGGCCGCCGGCGCTGTCGCCACCGGCCACGGCGAGGATCGTGCCGTGCGCCGAGCTGAAGCTCTTGTCGTCCATGAGCACGGCGGCCACGTCGCGGTAGCGCGTCACCGACCAGAACCGGTGGCCGTCCGGGGTCTCCTGCGACCAGACGGGCGCCTCGCGGCGCAACCGGTGCCAGGCCAGGTGCTGCGCGCCGGTCTCGTACCGCGTCGGATCGTAGAGGTCGATCGTCTCCAACGGCTCCGCGAGCTCGTCGCTGGTGGGACCGTCCATCCTCATGGCCGCGCTCCTATCGGGGTATGGCCTTGACGGGCATCGAGACCAGCCCGTTGATCCAGTTCGAGTGCAGGTGGACGAGCGGGCCGGTCTGTTCGATCACGGCGTACCGCCGCAGCAGCTCCTCGAAGAGCATGGTGAGCACCAGGCGCGACATGGGCGCGCCGATGCAGTAGTGCGGGCCGCCGCCGAAGCCGAGATGCTTGTTCGGGCTGCGCGTGATGTCGAACGTGAACGGGTCGTCGAACACGTCCTCGTCCCGGTTCGCCGAGGCGACCCAGGCCGCGATCCAGTCGCCCGCCTTGATCTCGGCGTCGCCGATCTGGGTGTCCGCGGTCGCCCGGCGCACCAGGTGATGGGTCGGCGAGGTCCACCGGATGCCCTCTTCCACCAGCCCGGGCAGCGCGGCTTCGTCGAGCCCGGCCCACAGGCTCGGCCGTTGCGTGAGCGCCAGGAGCGTGTGGCTCGCGACGTTCGGCGTGGTGGTGTTCGCGCCGAGGATGAAGCTGTAGCAGTTGAGCAGGACCCGCCAGTCGTCGAGCGGCTTCCCGTCGCCGGCCAGGCCGTCCGTGACGCCGATCAGCACCGAGACCAGGTCGTCGCCCGGCTTGGCGCGGCGCTGCCGCACCAGCTCACGGAAGACGGCGAAGAGGTGGTGGTGCGCCAGCCGCAGGGTCTGCGCCGGTGAGCTGCCCAGGGCGTACGCCGGGTCCTCGGGGGCGATGCAGGCGCCGGCCCACAGCGCGATGTCGTCCCAGTGCCGCTCCGGGATGTCCATGAACTCGCCGGCCAGCACCATCGGCAGCCGGCGCATCAGGTGGGCGAAGTCGACCTCGCCCGACGCGCACGGCCGGATCAGCTCGACGAGCCGTGAACGGATGGCGGGGGCGCGGCGCTGGACCATCGCGTGCCCCAGCGTGCGCATGGCCGGCACGCGGACCAGCGCGTGCTCAGGTGGGTCCGTCAGCGTGATCGTCTGGCCGCCGGCGGAGTCGCCCACGCCGACCGAGGCCAGGATGGTGCCCTCCTCGGAGCTGAACGTGCGGTGGTCCTTCACCACCCGCTCGCAGTCGGCGTGCCGCGTCACACACCAGAAGCCGGTCTCGCCGGGGCGGTCGTGCCACCAGACCGGCGCGTTCACCCGCAACGTGCGCCAGGTGGGGTGGAGGTCCTTGACGGTGTAGCCGCCCGCACCGTAGAGGTCGATGTCGGCCAGGTCCACCACCGTCTCGTCCGGCGGTGCGGTCAGCTCCACGGGACTCAGCCGACCCGCGTCGGGACGGGGGCGGCGTCGACGGCCTCCGCGAGCTCGCGGACGGTGGGATGGGCGAAGAACTGCCCGGCGTCCAGCTCGATGCCGTAGCGGCGCAGGCGTTCCAGCATCGAGACGCTGCGCAGGGAGTCGCCGCCGAGCAGGAAGAAGTCGTCGTCGACACCGACCCGGTCCAGCTCCAGGACGTCCGCCCACGCGTCGGCCAGGATCTGCTCGGTCTCGGTGGTCGGCGCCTCGAACGGCGGCAGGAAGCCGAGCTCCGCCCGGGCCAGGAACGGCTCGGGGAGCTGGTGGCGGTCCGGTTTGCCGTTGGGATCCAGCGGAAGCTCCTTGAGGACCACGAACGTCGCCGGCACCAGGTACGCGGGCACCCGCTCGCCGAGCCAGTCGCGCAGCGCCGTGACGGTCACCTTGCGGTCGGGGCTAGGCACGACGTAGGCCGCCAGCCGCTTCTCGGCGCCGCTGTCA
This sequence comes from Asanoa sp. NPDC049475, assembly GCF_040676915.1. NCBI lineage: Bacteria > Bacillati > Actinomycetota > Actinomycetes > Micromonosporales > Micromonosporaceae > Asanoa > Asanoa sp. NPDC049475. The sequence goes on from NZ_JBFAPY010000002.1 coordinate 796,986, forward strand.
CCGACCGCGACCACGACCGCACTGCCGACGTCGGCGTGGCTCTGCAGCGTGCTCTCGATCTCGCCGAGCTCGATCCGGAAACCGCGCACCTTGACCTGCCGGTCGACCCGGCCGCGGAAGTCGACGGCGCCGTCCGGCCGGAGCTGGCCGAGGTCGCCGGTGCGGTACATCCGTCGGCCGCCGGCCGGGCTGAAGGGGTCGGCCACGAAGCGCTCGGCGGTGAGCCCCGCCCGACCGTGGTAGCCGCGGGCGACACCGGGGCCGCCGAGGTAGATCTCGCCCACCTCGCCGGCCGGCAGCGGGCGCAGGTCGGGTCCGAGCACGTACATGGACCGGCCGGCCAGGGCCGTGCCGATCGGGACCGGAGACAGCGGCTCGTCGGTCGGCGTGATCCGGTGCAGCGACGAGTAGACCGTGTTCTCCGTCGGGCCGTACGCGGCGTACACGCGGCAGGTGGTCGCCGCCGCGTTGCGCATGTGCGCGGGCGAGAGCACGTCGCCGCCGGTCAGCAGGCAGCCGACCGAGTCGAGGGCCGCCAGGTCGTGCTGGGCCAGCAGGTGGAACAGGCCGGTGGTGAGGAACAGCCAGTCCGGCCGGAAGCGGCGCAGCTGGGTGCCGAGCTCGGCGATGCTGACCTGCGGGTCGAGCACGACGACGCGGGCGCCTCGGCAGAGGGCGCCCCAGAGCTCGTAGATCGAGGCGTCGAACGCGGCCGGGGCGAGGTGGGCGATCGTCTGTCCAGGTTGGACGGCGATCCGCGACTCGTCCTCGATCAGGTTCAGCACGCTCGCGTGCTCGACCACCACGCCCTTGGGCACGCCGGTCGAACCCGAGGTGTAGATGACGTACGCGGCGGACGCGCCGTCACCGGAGGCGGGGCGGAAACCGTTGGCGGGACGCTCCTCCAGGTCGTCGACACACAGCGTCTCGACGCCCGGCGCGGTCACCCCCGGCCCGCCCCGGTCGGTGAGCACGATCCGCACGTCGGCGTCGGCGAGGATGAAGGTCCGGCGCTGCTCGGGATAGTGCGGGTCCAGCGGCACGTACGCGCCGCCGGCTTTGAGCACCGCGAGGAATGCCACCAGCATGTCGGCGCCGCGGGGGAGGGCCACCGCGACCCGGGTCTCGCGACCGACGCCCCGCTCGTGGAGCGCGGCCGCCAGCCGGTCGGCGCGCGCGTCGAGCTCGGCGTAGGTCAGGGTCTTGTCGCCCACGGTGATCGCCGGCGCCTCCGGCCGGGCCAGGCGCTGCCGTGCGACCAGCGCGTGGATCGTGTCCTGCCCGGGGGACCTTTCGGCCACGTCAATCACCACCAACTCGGATCTCGAGGTCGTCGCGGTCCCCGGCGGGTGCCGGCGGAGCGGTCAGCCAACGGCGCAGCGCGTCGTGGAGAACGTCGGGACAATGCAGGAAGTCCAGGTGTTCGCCGGCGAGCAGGTGGTAGGTCACGTCCGCGCAGTCGGCCCAGCCCGCCTCCGTCACGGCCGGCGGGACGACGTCGTCGTCCGTCCAGCCCACGAGGGTGACCGGGACCGGCACGCGCCGGTCGGCGGCGAACCGGTAGCCCCGCTGCACCTCGAGGTCGAGCCGGAGCACCCGGGCGCCGATCTCGGCGAAGTCGTCGCGGATCGGGGCGCCGGCCCGGCCGAACAGCGCCTTCACCTCGGCGACCAGGTCGGCCGTGGTGAGGTCGACGAAGTTCAGGCGGCCGTAGAGGCCCCGCTGCGGCGCGCCCCAGGACGAGGCGATCAACCTGGTCGGCAGGGGCAGCTCGCGGCGTGACAGCTCGGCGATGGTGTCGAGGGCGTACGGCACCGCTCCACAGTGGGCGGCGAAGGAGTACTCCCGCTCGACGTAGGGCGTCAGCGCGTCGACCAGGTCCGCGGCGAAGGCGGCGTGGTCGCGGTGCGGCTCCTCGCGCGTGCGGTTCTCCCGACCCGGCGGCTGGAGTGCGCAGACCTGCACGTTTTCAATCCACTTTGGCCATTGGCGGTACGAGGAGGCGCCGACTCCCGCGTACGGGAAGCAGAACAGCAGCCGGCTCTCCGCTGCGGGCGGCGGCATGAACCAGCGGCTGATCGGTGCGGCGCCTGCAGTCATTCCCGTCCTCTTTGTTCGAGTGCGGCTGGGCCGAATCTATGAGGCCGGCGGGCCGACTGTCCTGTCACCGGAACCGGGGGCCACGCCCGCCGCCAGCAGGTCGAGCAGCTCGGCGGGCGCCTCCGTGAACCGGTGGTGACCGCCCTCCAGCAGCACTGACGTCGTGTCGCCGCACCGGTCCCAGCCGCCCATCGTCGTGTGCGGCACGTCGTGGTCGGCGCTCCAGCCGATCGCGGTGATGGGGCAGGGCAGCCGCGTGGGCTCGGGCATGACGTAGCGCTTGTTGGCCTCGACGTCCGCCCGCATCACGCCCAGGTAGAGGTCGAGCAGCTCCGGATGCGGCACGCCGCCGAGCTCCGCGATCAGCTTCTCCAGCTCGCCGCGCAGCGCGGTGTCGTCCATCTCCAGGAAGCGGCCGGCCGGCCCGTCCTGCGGTGCGATCTGCGACGAGACGAACACGCGCGCGGGAGCCGGCCGGCCGGTGCGGACGAGCTCCGCGGCGACCTCGTAGCCCGCGAGCGCCGACGCGCAGTGCCCGAAGAAGCCGAACGGCACGTCGAGGAAGCGCTCGATCGCCGGCGCCACGGCCGCGGCCAGCTCCTGGTAGGTCTGGAACGTCGGCTCGGCGAAGCGCGTCTCCCGCCCGGGCAGCTCCAGCGGCAGGAACTCGATCCCGCCCAGCCGGCGCGGCCAGCCGCGGTACATGCTGGCGCCGCAGCCCGAGTAGGGAACCAGGAACACCCGGCCGGCCGCGGTGGCCGACGGCTTGTGCGGCAGCCACTTGTTGCGCTGCCTCGGGGTGGGTGGCATGAACGGCCTTCCGTCGTGACCGGCGACCTCTTCGGCACGCTAGCAACGGCGCTTTCCGGCCGGCCGTCCCGACTTCACGCGACAACGCGCGGGAGGCGCCGGCCGCGTACCGTGCGCGGATGGACATCGCGGTCGCTCGGCTCGAAGCCTGGATGCGGGACTACTACCACGCCGTGGCACACGACATCGGCAGCAGCGGCGTACGCGACCTGTCGATGGGCGAGCTGCGCGAGCTGTGCGGCTTCGATCTCGCGGAGCTCGACCCGATGATGTTCCACGACAGCGAGAGCTACGGCGGCACCCGCCTGCGGGCCGCGCTGGCCGACCGCTGGACGGGCGGCGACGTCGACCGGATGATGGTCACCCACGGCTCCAGCGAGGCGATCTATCTGGTCATGCACCTCGCCGTCGAGCCCGGTGACGAGATCGTCGTCGTGGATCCGGCCTACCAGCAGCTGCACGACGTGGCCGCCTGGCGTGGCTGCCGGATCACCCGCTGGCCGTTGACCCCGCGGGACGGCTTCGCGGCCGACCTGGCCCGGCTGCGCGAGCTGACGGCGACGCGGCCGAAGATGATCGTGGTGAACTTCCCGCACAACCCGACCGGCGTCTCGATCACCCCGGCCGAGCAGAAGGAGTTGGTGGAGATCGCCGAGGCGGCGGGTTCGTGGCTGGTCTGGGACCACGCGTTCGGCGAGCTGACCTACGAGTCGGAGCCACTGCCCCTGCCCACGTGGTACGGGAGGTGCATCGCGTGGGGGACGTTCTCGAAGAGCTACGGCCTCGCCGGCCTGCGGGTGGGCTGGTGCGTGGCCCCGCCCGAGCTGCTCGCCCGGATGGCCCTGCTGCGGGACTACATCGCGCTGTACGTCTCACCCGTGCTGGAGTTCTTCGCCGAGCAGGCGGTCCGCAACGCCGACCGGATCGTGGCGCTGCAACGGGCACACGCCGCTGAGAACCTGCGCCTGGTCCGCGACTGGGCCGACCGGCTGCCGGAGCACGTCCGCTTCACCGCGCCGGACGGCGGCGTGACCACGTTCGTCGAGTTCCTCGGGCAGCCCGACGTGGTGCGCTCGTGCCGCCGCCTGGCCGAGCAGCACAAGGTGCTGCTCGTGCCCGGCTGGTGCTTCGGTGACGACTACCGCGACTACGCCCGGCTCGGGTTCGGCGGCACGACCGCCGAGCTCACCGCCGGGCTGTCCGCCGTGGAGCAGGTGTTGCGCGAGGACGCCCGCGTGCGGTGACTCAGCTCGCCGCGCCGTCGTCCTTCTTCTTCCCGAACCGGATCCGGCGCTTGCCGTCGCCCGGCGACCCGCCGCACGGCACGCCCGGCGGGACGATCCGGCGGATCGGGAGCGGCAGCTTGCCGTGGATGGCCAGGCCGATGCCCTTGATGCTGCGCCGCTTCTCCTTGATCGTCGCGACGCTCGCCCGCTCGCCGAGCGTCCGGACGATGATCTGCGACAGCTCGTCGACCGTCGCGTTGGCGAACATGTCCTGCAGCGACAGGTTGATGTCGAAGTCGTCGTAGATGCGGCTCGTGACGATCGTCGCCTGCAGCGACGACCCGCCCAGCGCGAAGAAGCTGTCGTGGACGCCGACCCGGTCGACGCCGAGGATCTGCTTGAACAGGGCCGCCAGCCGCACTTCCATCGGGCTGCTCGGTGCGACGAAACCCCGTGCCGGGGTCTCCGCCGGGTCGGGATCGGGCAGCGCCGCGAGGTCGTAGTCGCCGTCGGCGGTCAACGGAAGCTCGTCGAGCACGACGAAGTGCTCCGGCACCATGTCCCGGGGTAGCTGGCTCAGCAGTTGCTGGCGGATGGGTCCGGTGCCCAGCGCGGGATCCGGGCCGGCCACGTAGGCGACCGGGATCCGGGCGCCGTCGGGGCCGGTGCGTTCCGTGACCAGCGCGTCGCGGACCGCTTCGATGTCGCGCAGCGCCGCGACGGTCTCCACCGGATCCACAGCCGCGCCGCGGCTGCCCTGGTCGGCACGGCTCGCCATGACGTCCTCGATTCTCTCGTCAGTGCTCGGTCAGCTTGCCCACGAACTCGAGCGTCCCGTCGGGCCACCGACGGGCGAGGTCGCCGGTGGGTTCGGCGCCCTGCCAGATCTCGGCGACCTCGCCGACCGCAGCCGCCTGGCCACCGGGGTGGCGCAGCCACACCGCGCGGCCGGGCAGGCCGGTGCCGAGCGGCACCCGCAGCGGGGCCGACTCCTGGCGCCAGTCGTCCGGCACCTCGTAGGCCGCGACCGGCACCCCGTCGGCTCCGGTGTGGTAGGTCGCGACCACCCGCCCGCCCGGTGCCAGGCTCCGGATGACCGCGATGTCGTGCGCGGTGAGCGCACCGGTGTTCTCCACGAAGACGCAGCGCAGCGCGTGCAGCGGTCCCTTGGCGGCGATCGCCCGCAGCAACGGGGGCGTGGCGTGGACGACGCTGATCCGTTGTGCCCGCAACCACCGCGCGAGCGCGCCGGGGTCGTTGTTCGGCGGCCGGTCGGTCTCCACGAGCGTGCCGCCGGCGTGCAATGCCGCGGATCGGGCCGCGAGCAGCTGCTCGGGCGGGCCGGACAGCACGACGAAGCGGTCGGCCGGGGTGAGGCCGAACCGCTCGACGGCCCATTGCGTGCTCACCGGTGCCTCGTCGGGCGCCGCGGCGTCGCCCAAGGCGTAGTCGAGGACGCCCCGCGTCGGGTCGGCGACGACCGCGCTCAGGAACCGGCCCAGGTGGGCGGCGAGTTCGCGCATGAGGTCGTCGTCGAACTTGGCCGCGTCGTACTCGAGGATGTAGTGCAGCTCGCCCTTGATCTCGTTGGTGGTGAGCACGAGGTCGAAGCTCGGTGGCAGCGGGGGCGCCTCGACGTCGGCCACCACGATGTCGCCGAAACGCTCGATGGGCGGCACGTCGACGACGTTGAGCATCACCTGGAACAGCGGCGTGTGGCGCGGGTCGCGGGTGATCCCCAGCCGCTTCATGACGACGTCCAGCGGAGCGTCGGCGTGCGCGTAGCCGCCGAGCGCGACCTGGCGCACGCGGTCGAGCAGCTCCGCGAAGGTGGGCTCGCCGGAGAAGTCGACGCGCAGCGGGAGGGTGTTGATGAACGACCCGATGAGGCTCTCGGTGCCGTGGTCGGTGCGGTTGCTGATGGACACGCCGACCACCACGTCGCGCTGGCCGGACCAGCGGCCCAGCACGGTCCCGAGGGTCGAGAGCACCACCATGAACGGCGTCACGTCGCGGGTGCGGCACAGCTCCTTCAGCGCCGCGGTGTCCGCCGCCGACAGCCGCGAGAACACCCGGTCGCCGCGCGGCTCCGCGGCCGCGTGTGCGCGCGTCGGCATCGTCAGGGCGCGGGGTGCGCCGGCGAGGTGGTCGCGCCAGTAGTCGACCTGCCGGTCGAGCTCCGCCCCGGCGAGCCGCTCGCGCTGCCACACCGCGTAGTCCAGGTACTGGATCGGAAGCTCCGGCAGGCCGGCCGCCACCGGGTCGCCGCCCGCCTGGTAGAGCATGCCCAGCTCGCGGACGAACAGGCCGACGGACACCACGTCGGCGACGACGTGGTGGGAGATCATGCTGATCAGGTGGTCGTTCTCACCGACCTTGACCACCAGGCACCGGACCAGCGGACCGTTGGCCAGGTCGAAGCCCGTGGCTACCTGCTCGCCCATCAGCGCCCTGGCCCGCGCCTCGCGGTCGGGCAGGGCGCGCAAGTCCTCGAACCGCGGTCGCCAGCCGTCGTCGAGGGGGTCGACGACCTGGATCGGCCGGCCGTCCACGACCGGGAAGCGCGACCGCAGGGACTCGTGGCGGGCGAGGATCGTGCGCAGGCAGCGGTCCACCAGGGCCAGGTCCAGCGGCCCGAGAAGCCGCTGCTGCCAACCGACGTTGTACGCCGGACCCGGCACGAGCTGGTCCTCCAGCCAGAGTCGCTCCTGGTCGAAGGAGAGCACCGGCGGGGCGTCGGCTGACCGGGGCGCGATGACCCGGGCGGTCTCGGCGCCGGCGACCGTGCGGGCCAGCTGGGCCACGGTGCGGTGCTGGAAGATGTCCAACGGCGTGAGGGTGATGCCCTCCTCCTGCGCCCGCGAGACCACCATGATGGCCAGGATCGAGTCGCCGCCGAGCTCGAAGAAGTCGTCGTTGGCGCCGACCGTGTCGACACCGAGCACGGCGGCGACGAGCTCGGCCAGGCGACGCTCCAGCGGCGACTCCGGCAGCACCAGCTCCTCGACCAGGTCGGGCCGTTCGCCGCCGGGCTGGGGCAGGCGCGCGAAGTCGACCTTGCCGTTCTCGGTCAGGGGGATCTCGTCGACCGGCACGAACGCCGACGGCACGAGGTAGGGCGGCAGCTCGCGGGCGAGGAAGCGGCGCAGGTCGGTGCTGGCCACCGGAGCACCGTCGCGCGTCACCAGGTGGGCGACCAGCCGCCGGTCGCCGGCGTCGTGCTGGTGGACGCCGACGACGGCCTGGGCGACCGCCGGGTGCCGGCAGATGGCCGACTCGATCTCGGCCGGCTCGACCCGGTAGCCCCGGATCTTGATCTGGCTGTCCACCCTGGACAGGAACTCGAGGTTGCCGTCGGCCCGCCGGCGCACGAGGTCGCCGGTGCGGTAGACCCGCTCGCCGGGCCGCTGCGGGTCAGGCGAGGCGACGAAGCGCTGTGCCGTCAGCCCCGGGCGACGCAGGTAGCCGCGGCCGACGCTGATGCCGCCAATGTAGAGCTCTCCGACGGCGCCGGCCGGGACCGGCCGCAGCTCGGGGTCGAGCACGTGCAGCTCCGCGAACGGCAGCTCCGTGCCGATCGGCAGGTGGAGCAGGTCGGTCTCCGGCGCGTCGGCCGGCAGGTCGAAGAAGGTGGAGCTGACGGTCGTCTCGGTGATGCCGTACACGTGGGACAGCGGCACCCCGAAGGTCTGCCAGGTCGCCAGCCGCTCCGGGAGGACCCGTTCGGCGCCGACGATCACCAGGCGCAGGCTAGGCGGCAGCGCGATCTTGGACCGGTCGAGGTCGCGTACCCACTCGTGCCAGTAGGCGGCGGGCAGCTCCATGACCGTGATCCGGTCCTGGCGGGTCAGCGCGACGAGGTCGAGGTTCACCCCGGTCATCCGCTCCGGTGGGACGACCACGGCGCCGCCGACGGCCCAGATCGGGAACAGCTCCTCCACCAGCACGTCGAAGCCCGGCGAGGCGAACTGGAGGAACCGGTCGCCGGCGTCGAGCCCCAGCCGCTCGGCCGTCTCGACGGCGAACGCCGCGAGCGACCGGTGCTCGATCACCACGCCCTTGGGCTGGCCGGTCGAGCCGGACGTGTAGATCACGTATGCCGCCGCCGTCGGGTGGGTCGGGTCGCCGGGGTCGGTGTCCGGCCCCGCGGCGAACCGGTCCGGCCCGTCGAGCAGCACGAGCTCCGCGACGCCCGCGGTCTCGGCCACGTCGGCGAGCTTCTCGGTGCTGACCAGCACCGGGGCGCCGGCGTCGGCGAGCACGTAGGCGGTCCGGTCGACCGGGTACGCCGGGTCGAGAGGCAGGAACGCCCCGCCGGCCTTGAGGATGCCGAGCACGGCCACGGCCAGCTCGGGGGAGCGGTCGACGAGGACGCCGACCGGTGTCTCGACGCCCACGCCCAGGCCGCGCAGGTGGTGGGCGAGCCGGTTGGCCGCGCGGTCGAGCTCGGCGAAGCTGAGCGGGACGCTGTCGCACACGACGGCGGGAGCGTCGGGTGTGCGGGCGACGTGGCCGGCGAACAGCTCGAGGAAGCCGACCTCCGGCCCGGTGGAACGGGTCACCGCGCGGTCCGCGCCGGTGTCCAGCAGGCGCACCTCGCCGATCCGCCGGTCCGGGTCGTCGACCAGCTGCTCCAGGACGTGGGGGAGCTGGGCCGCGAGGCGTTCGACCGTGCCCCGGTCGAACATCTCCGTGCTGTAGTGCCAGTCGAAGTGCAGCGTCTCGGGTGCGGCCTGGACGACGAGGATCAGGTCGATCGTGATCGGTCCCGGGTCCATCGGCACGTAGCTGACCGACAGGCCCGGCAGCTCGAGCGCACGGTCGGGGCGCAGCACGGCGCCCGGCGTCGACAGCACGTTGATCATCATCTGGATCAGCGGAGTCTGCGCGGCCTCGTCGGGCGCCAGCTCCTCGATCAGGCGGTCGAACGGGACACTCTGGTGGTCGAACGCCGTGGACACCACGTCGCGGGCCGCGTGCAGCACCTCGCGCAGCGTCTGCCCGGGCGAGAGCCGCATCCGCAACGGCAACGCGTTGGCGAAGCAGCCGATGAGCTGCTCGGTCTCGGGCCGCAGCCGGCCACCGACCGCCGAGCCGAACACCAGGTCGTCCTGGTGGGTGTAGCGGTGCAGCACGACCGAGCAGGCGGCCAGCATGACCATCGACAGCGACACGCCCTCGCTCTCGGCGAAGCGCTGCAACGCCGCGGTCCGCTCGCCGATCATCGTCAGCGTGTGGTGGTCGCCGGCGTACGTGCGGCGGGGCGCGGACGGGCGGTCGGCCGGCAGCGCCAGGCGGGGCGGGATGTCGGCCAGCACCTGCTTCCAGTGCCCGAGCTCCGCGGCCATCCGCTGCTCGTCCAGCCAGTCCCGTTCCCAGACCGCGAAGTCGCCGTACTGGATCGGCAGCGGCGGGAGCGTGCCGCCGGCACCGGCGCGCAGGGCCGGGTAGAGCGCCGTCACCTCGCGCAGCAGGATGATCATCGACCAGGCGTCGGCCGCGGCGTGGTCGAGCGTGACCAGCACGACGTAGCTGCGCGGGTCCAGCAGCAGGGCGGTGGCCCGCAGCCGGTGCGGCTGGTCCGCCGGGAACGGGCGCACCACCTCGGCGTCGCACCGCTCCCGGATCGCCGCGCGCTGTGCCTCGTGGTCGAGCGCGCTGAGGTCCTCGACGGGCACCGGCACCGCGGTGACCGGCTGGACGACCTGGGTCGGGCGGCGGTCCACGATCTCGACCGTCGAGCGCAGCACCTCGTGCCGCGCGACGATCTCGGTCAGCACGTCGCTGAGCAGGCGCAGGTCCACGTCGCCGTCGAGGCGCAGGGCGGCCGTGACGTTGTTGGAGGGCCGGAACCGCTCGACGGCCCACTCGCGCTGCTGCGCGAAGGACAACGGCGTAGGCCGCTCGGAATCTCGCGGCGGAATGCGCTCGACGGCGACGCTTGGCCGGTCGGCGGCGAGACGCGACTCGAACCGGGCACGCTGCTCAGGCGTGAGAGCTGCGATCCGGCTTTGCAAGTCGGTCATGTCGGATCCCCACTCCGTGGTGATCCGCCCTGCCCGGGCGGGCTCTGCCTCTGATGCCCTCGCCAAGGCTCGGTCATGTCGGATCCCCACTCCGTGGTGATCCGCCCTGCCCGGGCGGGCTCTGCCTCTGATGCCCTCGCCAAGGCTCGGTCATGACGGCTCCCCACATGTCGGTCTGCGCGCAAGCGACGCTATCCGCGGCGGTGAAGGACGTGCCTGGCCCTGGTTCAGGTGACACGACCGGCGCGCGGGCCGGACCTAGGCTCTGCGCAGGCCGTACTCGCGGGAGGGTGACGCATGTCGACGACCGTCATCGATCTGGACGACCTCGACCTGTTCGTCACGGGTGACCCGCATGCCACGTGGGCGTGGTTGCGCGCGAACGCCCCGGTCTACTGGAACGCGACCGCGACCGGTGGCTACTGGGCGATCACGCGCTACGACGACGTCACCGCGGTCTACCGCGACCCGGCGACCTACTCGTCGAAGAACGGGACGGTGCTCGGCGGCTCGTACCGCAGCGCCACCGACACCGCGTCGGGCCAGATGCTGATCTGCTCCGACCCGCCCGAGCACCGGCTGCTGCGCCAGCACGTGCACAAGGCGTTCGGCGCCCCGATGATGGAGAAGGCCGGCGGGTTCGTGCGCCAGTACGTCGGCGCCGCGCTGGACCGGATGGTGGCCGACGGCGGCGGCGACTTCGCCGTGGACATCGCGCCGTTGCTGCCGGCCGGGCTCTTGGCCGCGATGTTCGGCATCGGGCGCGACGAGGCCATGCACCTGCTGGGCCTGACCCGCACGATGATCGGTCACCGCGACGGCGAGTACGCGGGCGAGACCTCGACCTCGATGACGCTCGTCGCGGCGCAGGTGGAGATCTTCGAGGTGCTGGCCGACCTGCTCGACCGGCGCCGGCGGGAGCCGTGTGACGACCTGGTCAGCATCCTGGTCGCGGCCCGCACCAACGGCCGTGCGCTCTCGGAGAGCCAGATCCTCTACAACGCGCTGAACGTCGCGGTCGGCGGCAACGAGACCACGCCGTTCACGGCGTCGGCCATCGTCGACACGCTGATCGCGCATCCGGCCGAGGCGGCGCGCCTCAACGCCGACCCCGCGCTGCTGCCGACGGCGGTCGACGAGCTGTTCCGCTGGACCTCGACCAACGCGTACGTCTGCCGCACCGCGACGCGCGACGTGACGATCCGCGGCGTGCCGATCAAGGCCGGCGACACGCTGACGCTGTGGAACGCGTCGGCGAACCGCGACGGTGACCAGTTCCCCGACCCCGACCGGCTGGACCTCGGCCGCACGCCGAACCACCACGTGGCCTTCGGCGTGGCCAACCACCGGTGCATCGGGATGCCGGCGGCACGGATGGAGATCTCGCTGCTGATGACCGAGCTCGTCGACCGGCAGCTCACGTTCGAGCTGGCCGGACCGATCGAGCGGCTGGCGTCGAACTTCATGCTCGGGATCAAGCACCTGCCGGTCGCGCTGGTCTGATCAGGCCGGCGTGCGCAGCAGCGTCGCGGCGCCGACCGGCCGCAGCTCCTCCTGCCAGGCACCCAGGTCGACCGGGCGGCCGTTGAACTCGCCGCGGACGGCCCGGTTGTAGAGCCGCTGCGTCGCGAGGTCCGGGGTCATCTGCAGGTGGTCGCGGAGCAGCCCCGCGCAGAGCCGGTACCACCGGTGCACCTGCGTGAGCTGGCCGAGATGCGCGTGCACCAGGATGAGCGCGCGGTAGGTGCCCTCGTGCAGCGGTTCGGCGTCGAGCATGCGCCGGCACCAGCGGATCACGCTGACGTGGTCGCCCTGTTCGATGTCGGCCTCGGTCAGCACCGTCAGCGCGCACAGGAACCGGCTGCGGAGCCATTCCCGTTCGACACCGGCCCAGTCGTACGCGACGTCAGGCAGGAAGTCGCCCTCGTAGTGCCCGACGGCGTGGCGGTAGAGCCGCGCGGCGGTGACCCGGTCGCCGGCGCGCTCGGCGGCGTGGGCCTCGTCGGCCAGGCGCACGAACGCCTCGAAGTCCACCTCGACCCGGTCGGCCTCCAGCACGTAGCCTGACTCGCGGGTCAGCAGCCGCAGCGCCGGTCCGGTCGCGGGCAGGTCGCCCTGGCTCTGCTCCAGGATGGACCGCAGCATGTGCGCGGCCACCTTGAGCGAGCTCGAGTTCTTGGACCACGGCGCGTCCGGCCACAGGGCCTCGTAGAGCACGTCGCGCGGCACGGTGCGGCCGGGTCGCAACAGCAGGAACTGGAGGAGGCTGCGGGCCTTGCCGGCTTTCCAGCGCTCCACGGGCCGATCGCCGAAGGAGAGCTCGAAGGCGCCCAACGTGCGGACCGCAATCACCGGTGCTCCATCCACAATGGCCGCCGTTCCGTCCGCACCTTTCTCTTCCGGTTCCGAACCTACCGGCGGCCCTGTCACCTGGTGATGTCACCGGAAGGTGGGATAGGCCGGCGGCGTCCGCGTAACCGGATCCCAACCACGCGGCGCTAGCGTGCCGGGTCTGCACTGACCCGCCCCGGGAGGCCGACTCGATGGATCGTCTCGACTGCGTGGTGATCGGTTACAACGAGGGCGACTTCGGCGACTACCAGGTCATGTGTGAGCGCGCCGGCCCGGGCACCCCGGAGTACCAGATCATGCGCTCCGAGCACCTGGTCGTCGACGGTGCGGCGATGCCGTGGCTCGACGCCTTCAGCCGGCTGCGCAACCGCAGCACCGGCCGCACCGACCGCTACCACGTCGGCGAGGTCTTCAACCTCGCCGCGCTCTACCTGACCAGCTATCTGCGCCGGCAGGGCCTGCGGGCGGAGCCGGTCTCGCTGTTCTCCGGCGAGCGGGACCGGCTCGCCGCGCTGCTCAGCGAGAAGCCGGCCGTCATCGCGATCACCACGACGTTCTACGTCAACATCCTGCCGGTCGGTCCGGTCGTCGAGCTCGTGCGCGAGCTGTCGCCCGAGAGCCACATCGTCGTCGGCGGCCCGCTGGTGGACAACCTGCTGCTCTCGGGTCTCACGCCGGCCGTCGAGGACTTCTTCTGGGCGATGGGCGCCGACTCGTACATCCAGGAGTCCCAGGGCGAGCACAGCCTGGCCCAGCTGGTGCACGCGGTGCGCGCCGGCGCCGACCCCGGCGTCGTCGACAACCTGGTCCACTGCCCGGAGGACCGGTGGGTACGCACCCGGCGCCGGCCGGAGAACAACGACCTCGACCACTGCTCGATCGACTGGACGGGCTTTTCCCCCGAGCTGATCGGCGCCACGGCCCAGCTGCGCACCGCGCGCAGCTGCGCGTTCAAATGCAGCTTCTGCGACTATCCGACCCGGGCGGGCGCGCTGGCCTCGGCCTCGGTGGACACCGTGCGCACCGAGCTGCGCGCCCTGGCCGCCCTGGGCGTCCGCAACGTGGTCTTCGTCGACGACACGTTCAACGTGCCGCCGAAGCGGTTCAAGCAGCTCTGCCAGATGATGATCGAGGAGGACCTCGGGCTCAACTGGTACTCCTATTTCCGCTGCTCCAACGCCCGCGACGAGGAGTCGTTCGACCTGGCCGCGCGCAGCGGCTGCGCCGGCGTCTTCCTGGGCATCGAGTCCGGCGACAGCGACGTGCTGGCCAACATGCACAAGCTCGCGCAGGACAGCCAGTACCGCACCGGCATCGCCCGGCTCAAGGAGCGCGGCATCACGACGTTCGCGTCGATGATCGTCGGCTTCCCGGGTGAGACCGAGAAGACGGTCGGCAACACCATCGACTTCCTCAACGAGACCGCGCCGGACCTCTGGCGCGCCCAGGCCTGGTGGGCCAACCCGCGCTCGCCGGTCTACCAGCAGAAGGAGCTGCTCGGCATCCAGGGCGAGGGCTACACCTGGTCGCACTTCAGCATGTCGTCGAAGGAGGCCGCCGACCTCACCGACGAGATGTTCGAGCGGGTGACGGAGTCGGTCTGGCTGCCGCTCTACGACTTCGACTTCTGGTCGCTGCCCTACCTCGACGGCAAGGGCGTCCGCACGCCAGAGCTGATCCGGCTGCTCGGCACCACCCAGCAGCTGATCGGGGCGCGCAACCGCGGTGGCGAGCTGGCCGCTCTCGAGCAGCGCCTGGCCTCCGAGGTGGCGGCCCTGTCCGTGGCTCCGGCCAGGTTCAGCTTCTGAAGCGGAGGACATCGACCATGACGGTGCTCGCCGAGGCCCTCGCGGCCGGGGAGGCTCCGGGGCAACCGTGGCGCTCGGTGGTGGACCGGTTCGTCCGGGTCGCCACCGAGCATCCCGACCGCCCGGCGTTGGTCCACGAGGGCATCACCCTGCCCTTCGGCGAGCTCGCGGCCCGCAGCGCGGCCGTCGCGGCCGGGCTGGCCGAGCGGGGCGTCGGGCCGGGCAGCGTGGTCGGCCTGCTGCTGCCGCGCGGCATCGACCTCGTGGTCGGGCTGCTGGGCACCTTGCGCGCCGGAGCCGCGTACCTGCCGCTCGATCCAGCCCTGCCGGCCGATCGCCTGGCCTTCATGTGCGACCAGGCCGGGCCGGCGCTCCTGCTCTCCGACGCGGCGCACCGCCACCGGGTGCGCGCCCGTCGGGTGGTCACGGTCGAGACGTGCGCGCGCCCGGCCGAGCCCGGCACCGGCGCGGCCGCGATCCGTCCGGGCGACGCGGCGTACGCCATCTACACCTCGGGCTCCACCGGCGAGCCCAAGGCCGTCCAGGTCACGCACGGGTCGTTGACCGCGCTGCTCGACGCGCTCGGCCGCCTCGCCGAACGGTCACCGGCCCGGGTCAGCTGGAACGCGAGCCCGTCGTTCGACGCCTCGGTGCAGCAGTGGCTTCGCCTGTGCCGGGGCGACACGGTCGTCATGGTCGGCGACGCCGTCCGGGCCGACCCGGCGGCCCTGGCCGCTCTGGTGGACGCGGAGGTCCTCGACGAGCTCGACATCACGCCGTCGCACCTCGTGACGCTGCTCGACCACCTGGCGCTGGAGCGGCCGCTGCGGCTGCTGATCGGCGGCGAGGCCATCCCGCCCGGCCTGTGGAGCCGGCTCGCGGCATTGCGCGCCGCCGGCCGGTTGGACCCGATCAACCTGTACGGGCCGACCGAGTGCACGGTGGACGCCACCTCTACGCCGGTCGACGACACGGGCGGACCGCACCTCGGCACGCCGTTGCCCGGCACCCGGGTGTACCTGCTCGACGCCGAACTGCGACCCGCGCGGGAGGGCGAGCTCTACCTGGCCGGCAGCGGCGTCGCCCGCGGCTATCTCGGCCGGCCCGCCCTGACCTCCCAGCGTTTCGTGGCCGACGTCGTCGCGGCCGACGGCGGCCGGATGTACCGCACGGGAGACCGCGCCCGGGTCGGGCCGGGCGGTCGGCTGGAGTTCCTCGGCCGCGCGGACGACCAGGTCAAGGTGCGCGGCTACCGGATCGAGCTCGGTGAGATCGAGGCGGTGCTGAGCCGCTGTCCCGGTGTCGCCCAGGCGGTCGTGGTGCTCCGCGACGACGCGCCCGGTGGCCCGGGCCTCGTCGGCTACTGCCGCGCCGCCGAGGCCGGCCGCTTCGACGCCGACGCGGTGCGCCACGCCGCCGCCGCGCACCTGCCCGACTACATGCTGCCGGCCGCGCTCGTGCCGCTGGACCGCTTCCCGCTCACGAACAGCGGCAAGGTCGACCGGGCCGCGCTGCCCGCGCCGGTCCGTCCGGCCGCCGAACCGGTCGGCGGCCCGCCGCTGACCGAGTCCGAGCGCACTGTCGCGGCCGTGTGGTGCGAGGTGCTCGGCGTGGCCGAGGTCGGGGCGGACGACAACTTCTTCGACATCGGCGGCCAGTCGTTGCTCGCGATCGGCCTCGCCGCCCGGCTGCGGCGCCGGTTGGGCCGGCCGGTCCCGCTGGTCGCGGTGTTCAAGCACCCGGTGCTGCGACAGTTCGCGGCCTACCTCGACGGTCAGCCGCCGCGCGCAGCGCCACCGGCAGCGTGAACGTGCCGCCGATGAAGTTCGAGTAGACCCGCTGCGGCGCACCGGTCACCGCGATGTCGCCGACCAGGTCCCGCAGGGCGGTCAGGGTGGCCTCCAGCTGGATGCGGGCCAACCGCGCGCCGACGCAGAAGTGCGGCCCGTACGCGAAGGTGAGGTGCCGGTTCGGGCTGCGGTCGAGCCGGAACTCGTCCGGTGCGTCGAACTCCCGCTCGTCGAAGTTGGCCGAGGCGAGCCAGACCGTCACGATGTCACCGGCCGCGATCCGCCCACCGGCCAGCTCCACCGGTTCGAGCGCGAGCCGGCCGAGGTGCCGCGACGGCGTCGTCCAGCGCAGCACCTCCTCGACCGCCGAGTCGATGCCGACGTCGCCGCGCTGGAACGCGCGCCACTGGTCTGGGTTCTCCGCCATCGCGAGCACGGCCCCGGTCATCGCCAGCCGGGTCGTCTCGTCGCCGCCGAGGATCAGGCTGTAGCAGTTGAAGACGATCTCGTCGGTGCCGAGCGGCCGGCCCTTGACCCGCGCGGTGGCCAGCACGCTGACGAGGTCGTCACCCGGATCCAGCCGGCGCCGTTCGGCCAGGTCGAGGAAGTACGCGAGGAGCTCGTTCTTGGACGTCCAGGCGTCGAGCGTGCCGTGGGCGGGCTCGTGCGAGCTGACCGACGACGAGCCGAGGCGGTGGATGTAGGCGCGGTCCTCGTCGGGCACGGCCAGCATGTCGCAGATCGTGGCCAGTGGCACCGCGGCGGCCACGTCGTTGCCGAAGTCGCCCTCGACCCGCTCGACCACGTCGGCGACGAGGCCGCGGACGTGGGTGCGGATCCGGTCGGTCAGCCGGCCCAGCAACGCCGGCGTGAGCGCGCCGGCGACGATCCGGCGCACCTCGGTGTGCCGCGTGCCGTCGGTGACCGCCAGCATCTTGCCCGACGCCGAGTCGCTGCCGACCAGCAGCGTCTCCAGCACGTTGCCGGAGGTCGAGGTGAAGCGGTTGTCGCGGAACACCGCCGTGGCGTCCGCGTGCCGGGTCACCGCCCAGAACTCGGGGGCGCCGTCCACCGAGCGGTGCCGGTGCAGCGGAGCGGAGTTCCGCAGGTGGCGCCAGACCGCGGAGAGGTCGTGCTCGGCGTGCACCGCCGCCGACGTGAGGTCCAGCGTCGCCGCCTGGTCGGGATCGAGCATGGGCAGATGGGCCACGGGACACCCTTTCGCCGTCGGCGCGCGGACGGCGTCACTGTGCCCGACGCCGGTTAGCCCGTGGTTATGCCGGCAGTGCGCGTAACCGCCGACTAACCCGGGCCGCCTACGGTCACGGTTCGGCGGTCGAGACCGGGGGAGGGCGCGTGATCCCAGCGTCAACGAAGTGGCTGCTGCGCGAGCCGACGTCGGCCGAACAGCCGGTGCTGTTCTGCTTCCCGTACGGCGGCGCGGGCGCGTCGTCCCTGCGCCGCTGGCCGAGCCGGATCGGCGACCTCGAGGTGCAGGCCGTGCAGCTGCCGGGCCGGGAGAACCGGATCCTCGAACCCCACTACACCGACTTCGACACGTTCGCCCGCGACGCCGTCGAGGCGCTGCTGCCCTACCTCGACCGCCCGTACGCGGTGCTGGGCCACTGCATGGGAGCCCTGCTCGCGCACGCCTTCGTGGCCCGGGCGGAGGAGGTCGGCGCACCGCCGCCGCGGCGGCTGTTCGTCTCCGCGTCGCTCGTGCCGTACCGCGGCTTCTACGGCTTCTACCACCCGTGGATGTCCGACCGGCGGATCGCCGCCGAGCTGCAGCGGGTGTCCCGCGACCTCGGTGACGGCGAGCTGCCGGGCGAGCTCGTCGGGCTCGCCACCCGCGTGCTGCGCGCCGACGTGTCGATGTGCCTCGGCTACCTGCCGCCGATCCGCCCGGTGCGCACGCCGATCAGCGTCATCGGCTGGGACGGCGACGTCGACGTCGACAAGGACGACCTGGCGGAGTGGGACGAGTACGGCAGGACGCGCCAACACCTCCTGCCCGGCGAGCCGCTCACGTTCCTGACCGCACCCGCGGGCATCCGGAACGTGATCGAGGACGACTTCGAGTTCTGACAGCGAAGGACCAGCCCGTGACAGAGTCTCCCGCCACCGTTCCGGAGTTGCTCGACCGCGCGGTGCGCGCCCATCCCGAGCTGCCGGCCGTGTCCGACGACCAGACCGTGCTGACCTACGCGGAGCTGGGCGAGCGGGTCGGGGCCGCGGCGGCGGCGCTGGTCGCCCACGGCATCCGGCCCGAGGACCGGGTCGGCGTGCTCCTGCGGCGCGGCGTCGGCGCGGTCGTGACCGTCCTGGGCGTGCTGCGGGCCGGTGCC
This sequence comes from Asanoa sp. NPDC049475, assembly GCF_040676915.1. NCBI lineage: Bacteria > Bacillati > Actinomycetota > Actinomycetes > Micromonosporales > Micromonosporaceae > Asanoa > Asanoa sp. NPDC049475. Next base: position 815,446 of record NZ_JBFAPY010000002.1, read on the forward strand.
GCGTTCGTGCCCATCGACACCGGCTACCCGAAGCGCCGCCGCGACCAGATGCTCCGGGCCGGCCGGCTGCGCCTGGTCGTCACGGAGCCGGGCTGGGAGGAACGCCTGGCCCACCTCGACGTCGCGGCCGTGGCCCTCGACCCGGCCGCCGCGGCCGCGCCCCCGCCGGTCGCGGCCCGGCCGGACAGCGCCGCGAGCGTGCTGTTCACCTCGGGCTCCACGGGCGAGCCGAAGGGCGTCGTGCTCGAGCACCGCCAGCTGGCCGCGTTCGCGCTGGACCCGGCTCTGCCGACGGTCGGCCCCGGCGACCGGATGGCGCAGGCGTCGAGCCTGTCCTTCGACACGTTCACCTTCGAGCTGCTGCGCACGATCGCCGGCGGCGCGCAGCTCGTGGTCATGCCCGCGATGGCCGACCTCATCGGCGCCGACCTGATGCGCCAGCTCCGGCGCGGCCGCATCACCGCGATGCTGGCGCCGGCGATCGCGCTCAACCACCTCGCCCGGCACGACCGCGAGGCGTTCGCGTCGTTGCGCGTGCTGTGCTCGGGCGGCGACGTGCTGCTCGCCGAGACGTGCCGGGAGCTGCGGGCCGGCGGCTTCACCGGCGACCTGCGCAACCTCTACGGCCCGACCGAGGCGACGGTGGCCTGCTCCGGTCACGTGATCCGCGACCTGCCGGCCGAGTCCGCGCGGGTGCCGATCGGCACCGCCCTGGACGGCGCCCGGCTCCACGTGCTGGACGAGCGGCTCCGGCCGGTGGCCCCCGGCGACCCGGGCGAGCTCTACGTGGCCGGCACCGGTGTCGGTCGCGGCTACCTCGAAGCGCCGGTGCAGACGGCGGTGCGGTTCGTCGCCGACCCGTTCGCGGCGGACGGCAGCCGGATGTACGCCACCGGCGACAAGGTGCGCACCGACCCGGAGGGCGCCCTGGAATATCTGGGCCGAGCGGACAACCAGGTCAAGATCTCGGGCCACCGGGTCGAGCCGGCCGAGGTGGAGGGCGCGCTCTACGCGCACCAGGACGTCGGCGAGGTGGCCGTGACCGCGGTCGGCGAGGCGGGCGAGCTGCGGCTGGTGGCCTTCGTGATCCCGGCGGTCGAGGGGCTGGCCCCGGCCAAGCTGCGGGCGTTCCTGGCCGAGCGCCTTCCCGAGCCGTACGTGCCGGCCGAGTTCATCGTCATGGAGGCGATGCCGCTGGACGCGCACGGCAAGCGGGACTGGGCACGGCTGCGCGACCTGGCGGTCGAGCGGTCCCAGCGGCGGCGCCAGTTCGCCCCGCCGCGCACCGACACCGAGCGCTACCTGGTGCAGCTCTGGGAGGAGCTGCTGCGGGTGGAGGGCATCAGCGTGCACGACGACTTCTTCGGACTCGGCGGGCACTCGCTGCTGGCCGCCCGCAGCCGCATGCGCATCCAGCGCGACCTGGGTGCGACCCTGGCGCCGCAGGCGGTGTTCGAGAACAGCGTCGTCGCGGATCTCGCGGGAGTGATCGACCGGAGCCGGCCGGCTGACGGGGCCCTGCGCGCGGCTGGCATCGATGGCATGCTGGCGGGCATGCGTACTCGTATGCCTGAAATGTGGTGGGGCCCCGCGCTGGAGGCACCCGATCCGGCTGCCCTGGCGCGGTTCTACCACCAGCTGCTCGAATGGCCGATCGTCCACGAGGAACCGGGCACGACCGTGATGGGCACACCCGGTGGAGCCTTCCTCGTCTTCCAGCAGGCCGACGGCTACCAGCCGCCGGTGTGGCCGCCCGTCGCGGGCGAGCAGCGCCCGATGATGCACCTCGACTTCCAGGTCGGCGACCTCGAGGACGCGACGGCCGAGGCCATCGGGCTGGGTGCCAAGCTCGCCGACCACCAGCCGCAGGACAACGTGCGGGTCATGTTCGACCCCGCCGGCCACCCCTTCTGCCTCTGCCGCGACGACGGCTGAGGGCCGCTGTCGCCGATACACAGGACAGGAGGCGGCCGCCGGCGTCCGCTTCACTGGGTGAATGTCGTCGGTCGAGAAGTGGTTCCCTTACCGCCGCGGCGCCGGCGGGCTCGAGCTGTTCGCGTTCCCGCACGCCGGCGCCGCCTCCACCGTCTTCAACGACCTGCGCGAGCACCTGCGCCAGTCCGGTGTCGCGCTGTCCGCCGCGGTGCTCCCAGGACACGGGCGGCGCCTGCGCGAGAAGCCGCACCGCCGGATGGCGCCGTTGCTGGAAGAGTTCGACACGATGGCCCGCCGGGACGGCTACGCGGCCTTCATGGGCGACTACGCCCTGATCGGGCACTGCTCCGGCGCGCTGGTCGCCTACGAGGTGGCGCGGCGCCTGGTGGCCGCGCCCTGCCGGAACCCCCGGCTGCTGGTCGTCTGCAGCTGCCTGCCGCCGCGCGCGGTCTTCGACACGGGCATGGGCCGGTTGCCGACCCGGGAGCTGGTCGCGCAGACCGCGTCGATGGGCGGCACCGACGAGTCGTTGATCGCCGACCCGGACTTCATCGAGATGATCGAACGCCCGCTGCGCGCCGACTGGGAGCTGTACGACGCCTACGTCCACCGCCCCGCGCCGCCGCTGCCGGTGCCGATCCTGGCCGTCCGGGGTGCCGACGACGAGAACGTCGACGCCCCCGATCTGGCCGTCTGGCAGGAGCAGACCCGCGAGCCGCTGCGCAAGGCCGAGCTCGGCTCCGGCCACTGGGCACTGGAGGCCGAGGGTTCGGTGGAGCTGGCCCGGCAGATCGTGGCGGCCCTCTCGCCGGTCAGGCCGGGCTGACCGCCGGCTCGCTCACCGGCCGGTCCGGGTCGGCCGCGACCACGTCCAGCAGCTCGACGAACGCGTTGACCAGGCGCTCCGCGGCGGCGTCGTCGAGCGCGTCCGCGTGGTAGCGCAGCAGGCCGTGCGGCACCCCGTCGACCTCCGCCATCATCAGCTCGATCTTCAGCGCGCTCCGCGCCGGCGGCAGCGGGAAGCCCTCGACCCGCAGCGCACCCAGTGTGCGCAGGATGCCCGGCCGGCCGAGCGAAACCAGGGCGGCCAGGTCGTCACCGTGGCGCGGTGACTGGTTGAAGGTGAACAGCACGTCGAACAGCGGCCCGCGCCGTGGGATCTTCCCCCGCGAGGCCAGCAGCATCATCGGATAGTCCTGGTGCTCCAGCGCGCCGATGACGCGCTCGCGGGTGCGACCCAGCACGGCCCGGAACGGCTCGCCCGGCACCGACCGGCTGCGCAGGATGACCGGGTTGGTGAAGCAGCCGACCACGTCGGCGAACCGGGGCTGCCCGCGACCGGCCACGTCGGCGCCGACCACCAGGTCCGCCTGGCCGGTGTGCCGGTGCAGCACGGCCTGGAAGGCGGCCAGCAGCAGCATGTAGAGGGTCACGTTGGTGGCCGCGGCCCGCTCCCGCAGCCGTCCGGTGAGCGCGGCCGGGAGCGCGAACTGTCGCACGCCGTCGCCGCCGCCCGCGTCGACCGGTGGCAGGGCGAGGCGGGGCAGGCCGCCGTCGACCTGACCGTCCCAGTAGGACGACAGACGCCGGCCGGCGACGGGATCGTCCAACAAGGAGCGTTGCCACTCGACGGCCTCCGCGTACGTCGCCGCCGGTTCGGCCAGGCTGTGCCCCCGGCTCTCGGCGTGCGCCCCGTAGAGCTCGCCGAGCTCTCGGGCCAGGACGGTCAGCGACCAGAAGTCCGTGACGATGTGGTGCATCGACACGAGCAGGACGTCGTCGGTGCGGCGCCGGTAGAGGTCCACGCGGAACAGCGGACCGGTCGCCAGGTCGAACGGCGCGCGGGCCGCCCGGGTCAGCACGGCCCGCAGGGTGGCGTCGTCGAGGCTGGTCGCGGCGTGCTCGCGGAAGGCCGCCGTGCCGGTCGGCGCGACGACCTGCACGGGCTCGCCGTCGCGCACCTGGAACGTGGTGCGCAGCGCGGGATGCCGGGCCACCAGCGCGTCGAGCGCGCGTCGCAGCGTGGCCGGGTCCACGGGATCGAGCAGCCGCAGGGCCACCGCGATCGTGTACGCCGGGCTGGCCGGCTCCAGGCTATGCAGGTACCACATCCACCGCTGGCCGTACGCCATCGGCGCGACCCCGTCGCCCGCCCCCTTCGCGGCTGCCGGCGGCCGCGGTGCGGGACCGGCGACCAGCTGCTCGTCGAGCTGGTCGGCCGCCTCGGCCAGGCTGGCCCCGCCGAGCAGCGCGGGCAGCGACAGGTCGACCTGCAGGTCGGTCTCGACGCGGTGCTTGAGCTGCACGACGGCGAGCGAGTCGAGTCCGATGGCCAGCAGCGGCGCGAGCCGGTCGGCGGGTGCGGTGCCGGTGATCGCGACGAGCAGGCCGGCCAGGTAGCGCTCCAGCAGCGCGCGCCGGGCCTCCTCCGGTGCGGCCAGCACCTGTTCCGCCGCGACGGGCGCGGCGTCGTCCGCGGGCTCGGCCGGCGTCTCGGCGCGCCCGACCTCGGGCAGGTCGCCGGCGAGGTAGCGGGCACGGCACAGTCGCCGCTGCACCTTGCCGCTGGAGGTCTTCGGCATGCCGCCGGCCTGGACGAGGACCACCGTGTGCACGTCCAGGCCGTGCTCCAGCGCGACCGCCTGCCGGATCCGGGCGGCCACGTCGGCGACCACGACCGTCGCGCCGCGCCGGACCTCGTGCGCGACGACCAGCCCTTCGTCGTCGGCGACCACGAAGGCCGCGCCGCAGCCGGGACGCAGGCTCGGGTCGGCCCGCTCCACGCTGAGCTCGATGTCCTGCGGGTAGTGGTTCTGGCCGCGCACGATGACCAGGTCCTTGAGACGGCCGGTGACCACGAGCTGTCCGTCGTGGAGGAAGCCCAGGTCGCCCGTGCGCAGGTACGGCGTGGCGTCGTCGCCGGCGAGCCGCGCGTCGAAGACCCGGGCGGACTCCTCTGGCCGGCGCCAGTAGCCGGCCGCGACGCTCGGGCCGGAGACCCAGATCTCGCCGACCCGGCCGGGCGCGCTGGCCGTCGAGGTCGCGGGGTCGACGATCGCGAGGCGCTGGTCCGGGTGGCTGGGACCGCAGCTCGTCAGCCGGGTGGCGGTGGCGGCGTCGGTGGGCGGCGACGCGACGTGCTGTTCGAGCGCGGCCCGGTCGACGGGCACGACGGGCGGCGCGCTCGGGCCGGCGCCGCGGCCGCCGTGGCCGGTGACGATCAGCGTCGCCTCCGCCAGGCCGTAGCAGGGCAGGAACGCGTCCGCCCGGAAGCCCGACGGCGCGAACGTCGCCGCGAACCGCTCGAGGGTCTCCGGCCGGATCGGCTCGGCACCGTTGAAGGCGACCTGCCAGGTGCTCAGGTCGAGCCGCTCGGCCTCGTCCGGTCCGCACCGGCGCGCGCACAGGTCGTACGCGAAGTTGGGGCCGCCGCTGGCCGTGGCACCGTGCCGCGCGATCGCCCGCAGCCAGCGCATCGGCTGCTCCAGGAAGTGCAGCGGCGACATCAGCGTCACCGGGAACCCGCCGTAGAGCGGCTGGAGCAGGCCACCGATCAGACCCATGTCGTGGTACGGCGGCAGCCAGACCATTCCGTGGCTGTCGGTGGTGGTCCGGAACAGCCGCTGGATGTGTGCCGAGTTGTGCAGCAGGTTGGCGTGCGACAGCAGCACGCCGCGCGGGTCCGCCGTGGATCCCGAGGTGTACTGCAACAGCGCGGTCGCCTCCGGTGCGACGGCCACCGGCTCGTCGTCGGCCGCCTCGTCGACGGTGTCCACGGCGACCCACCGGAGCGCGCCGAGCGCGGGTGCGAGGCGGCTGACCTCGTCGAGGAAGCCGAGCAGCGGCGCGGTGGTCAGCGCGACCGTCGGCTCCGCGTCGTCGACGATGGCCAGCAGCCGGGGCAGCGACCGTTCGAGCTGGAACGGGTCCGGCGGGTAGACGGGCACCGCGACCACGCCCGCGTAGAGGCACCCGAACAGCGTGGTGACGTAGTCGAGTCCCGGCGGCAGCACCAGCAGCGCGCGCATGCCCGGCCGGGCGCCGGCGGCCCGCAGCGCCCCCGCGACGGCCCGGGCGCGCCGGTCCGCCTCGGCGTACGTCAGCGGAAGCTCCCCGGTCTCGCCGTCGGCCAGGAACGTGTATCCGAGCCGGTCCGGCTGGTCGGCGGCGCGTGTGCGCAGCAGCTCCGCGACGGTTCGGACGCGGTCGGTCAGAGGGTTGCCGGTGGCCACGGCGGTCCTTTCGTCGGGTACTTCAGGAGAGCCGCTCACCCGCGGACAGCCGTTTGCCGATCAGCACGCGGTCGAGCTTGCCGGCACTGGTCCTCGGCAGCGCGGCCGCGACCTGGATCGTCGACGGGAGCATCGGGGCCGGCAGCCGCTCCGCCAGCCAGGCGCGCAGGTCGCGCACCTTGACCCCGCCGCGGCTCACGACCGCCGCCGACAGGTGGGTGGTGTCGGGGTCGCCCTGGTCGACCAGCACGACGATGGCCTCGGTGACGGCCGGGTGGGACTCCAGTGTGGACTCGATCTCGCCGAGCTCGACCCGGTGCCCGCGCACCTTCACCTGGTTGTCGAGCCGGCCCAGGAACACGAGCGAGCCGTCGTCGCCGCGGCGCGCCCGGTCGCCGGTCAGGTAGGTCCGGGACGTCGCCGTGTGCGCGAACCGGGCCGTCTCGGTCGGGGTGGCGTCCAGGTAGCCGTCGGCGATGCCGGCCCCGCTGATCCGGATCTCACCCTCGGCGCCGGCACCGGTCAGCACGCGTCCCTCCGGGTCGACCAGCTCGACGGCGGTGCCGGGCAGGTCGGTGCCGAGCGAGATCGGCTGGCCGGGCACCAACCGGCAGGCGGAGGCCCAGACCGTGGCCTCGGTCGGCCCGTACATGTTCCAGAGCGTGCCGCAGCGCTCGTGCAGGGCCTGCGCCAGGTCGTCGGTGAGGGCCTCGCCGCCGCACCAGACGGCAACGTCGGGATCGCCCCGCCAGCCGGAGGCGATCATCAGCCGGAAGAACGACGGCGTCGCCTGGACCACGTCGGGGTGGTGCTCCCGCACGGCCCGGTCGAACACGTCGACGTTGCGGCGTGCGGCCTGGTCGACGGTCACCATCGTGCCGCCGGCGGCCAGCGGCAGGTGCAGCTCGACCACCGACATGTCGAAGGACAGCGGGCTCATCGCGAGGATGGACCCACCGCGGCGCAGGCCCGGCAGTCGGAGCAGGCCGTCGAGGCGCTCGACGAGCGACCGCTTCGGCACGTGTACGCCCTTGGGGCGCCCGGTGGTGCCGGAGGTGTAGATGACGTAGCCGGGGTCGGTCAGCGGCCAGGCGGGGCGTGTCGCGGCCACGGGCCGCGGCTCCAGCGCGAGCGGTCCGGTCTGGTGGACCACCACCCGCGCGGCCGCGTTCTCGACGACCCAGCGCTGCCGGGCGGCCGGCGCAGCCCGGTCGAGCGGCAGGTAGGCCGCGCCCAGGCGGTCGGTGGCCAGGCTCGCCACCAGCCCCAGGAGGGGCGAGCCGATGTCGAGCGCGACCACGTCGCCGGCCGTCACGTGGGGTGCGAGGCTGCCGGCCAGCGCGTCGACCCGGTCGGCCAGGCCCTGGTAGGTCAGCGTCACGTCGCCGAGGGCGGCCGGTGCGTCGCCGTCGGCCGCGAGCTGGGCGGCGAGGTGGTCCGACAGGTCGCGCATCAGTTGTCCGCCTCGATCTCCGCCAGGATCGCCTCCAGCGCGGCGGCGTCGGACTGCTCGCTCTGTTTCCAGAGGATGAGCTGGGCCACGCCCTCCACCGTCGGGGAGCCGAAGACCTCGCGCAGCGGGAGCTCCACCTGGAACGTCTCGCGTACGCGGGAGGTCATCTGGGTCGCCAGCAGCGAGAAGCCGTTCAGCTCGAAGAACGAGTCGTGGACGCCGATCCGCTCGAGTCCCAGCAGCTCCTGGAAGATCTCCGCGAGCTGGCGTTCCACCGGGGTGCGGGGCGCGACGTAGCGGTCACCGGCCAGGTCGTCCTCTTCTGGCTCCGGCAGCTCGTCGAGGTCGTAGTCGCCGTCCCGGGTCCGGGGGATCGCGTCGAGCACGAAGAGGTGCGCCGGCAGCAGGTAGCGGGGGAGGCGCGGGATCAGCTGCTGGCGGACGGTGGCCGGGTCCTGCTCCGGGTCGGGGCCGGCGAGGTACCCGACGAGCACCGGGTTGCCCTCGGCGTCGGCCCACTCGGTCACCACCGCGTCGGTCACGTCGGGCAGCTCGCGCAGGGCGCGCACGGTCTGCACCGGGTCGTGGGCGGGGTTGGCGTCGACCTCGCCCACGTACTCCAGCGTGCCGTCCGCCCAGCGCCGGACCAGGTCTCCGGTGCGCCGGTCACCCGCGTGGAGCTCGACGACCTCGCCGACGGCGGCCGAGAGCGCGACGGCGCCGAGCTCCCTGCCGAGCGGGACGCGCAGCGGCGCCGTCGCCGGATCCCAGCCGGCGGGCACCTCGTAGCTGGCGAGCGGGCGGCCGTCGCGGTCCGGCCGGTACGCGGTGACGACCCGGCACCCCGGCGCGAGCTCGCGCAGCCGGGCGACGTCGTGGGGCAGGAGGTCGCCGGCATGCGTGACGAATGCGAGCCGGAGCGCCGGCAGCGGCTCGCGGAGCGCGCGCAGCTGGGGCGGGCTCAGGAAGAGGACGGTGACCGTGTCGTCGGGCTCGGCGGTCAGCAGCAGGGTGCCGCCGGCCGCGAGGGCATGGGTGACCGCGGCGACGAGATGCCCGGGATCGTGGGTCAGCGCGGCGAAGCGGTCGTCGGCGGTGAGGCCGTACCGGTCGACGGCCCACGCGTGCCCGCGGATCGCGTCGAGATCGAACCCGGTCGGGGCCGCCGGTTCCGCCGGGTGGTCCGCGACGTCGAGCACGCTCGTGACGCCGAGGTACGACGGCGCCAGCGCGAGCTCCGGGTCGATGACGGAGTACGCGTCGCCGGTGCGCAGCCGGTGCAGGAGCGCCGCGACGAACCAGGCCGTCGGCCGCCGCACCAGACCCACGTGCCCGTCGGGCTCCAGACGCTCCCCGAGGGCCGCGGTCGCGCCGGCCAGCCACGCGTAGCTGTGCTCACCCTCGGCATCCACCACGGCGGTGCGTTCGGGAGCCGGCCGGGCGCGTTCGACCGCCCGTGTCTCGACCGCAGCCGTGAGCGCCGGACCGAGCGGGTAGTCGAGGATGCCGCGCGTCGGGTCCGCGACCACGGTCCGGAGCAGCCCGGCCACCTGGTCCAACACCGCCTCCACCATCGCCGGCTCGTACCGCGCGGGGTTGTAGTCGAGCTGGAAGTAGGTCTTCCGCCAGGACTCCTGCACGTTGAGGCTCAGGTCGAACTTGGACGGCAGCGTGTTGGGGCTGTCGACCGTCTCGACCACGAGCCCGGTCAGCTCGGCCGTCGGGGTGTCGCCGACCACGTTGAGCACCGTCTGGAAGAGCGGGGTGCGGCGCGGGTCGCGGTTCACGTCGAGCTGCTGGACCAGCACGTCCAGCGGGGCGTCGGAGTGCGCGTAGCCGTCCAGCGACGCGCGGCGGACCCGCGCGAGCAGCTCGACGAAGGTGGGCTCGCCGGTCAGGTCGACGCGGATCGGCAGTGTGTTGAGCAGGAACCCGATCAGGGCGTCCGTGCCGGCGTCGGTGCGGCCGGCGATCGGCACACCGATGACCAGGTCGTGCTGGCCGGACCAGCGGGACAGCACGGTGGCGTAGCCCGCCATCATGAGCATGAAGGGCGACACGCCGTGCGTGCGGCAGAAGTCGGCCACCGCGGCGGTCTCGGCCTCGGAGAGCACCGCGCGGGCACGGCCGCCGACCGTGCCGGCCACCACACCCTCGTGCGCGACCGGCATCGTCAACGCGGGCGGCGCGTCGGCCAGGTGCTCGCGCCAGTAGGCGACGGTGCGGTCGAGCGTCTCGCCGGTGAGGCGGTCACGCTGCCAGGCCGCGTAGTCGCCGTACTGGATGGGCAGCGGTGCCAGGCCGGCCTTGGTGGGGTCGCCGGCGGCCGCGTACAACGCCGACAGCTCCCGGGCGAACAGCCCGATCGACCACTCGTCGCAGACGATGTGGTGTGCGGTCAGGCTCAGCACGTGTGCGTCGTCGCCGACCTTGACCAGCAGGCAGCGGAACAGCGACCCGGCGGCGAGCTCGAACGGCGTGGTCGCCTGTTCGTCGGCCAGCCGGCCCGCCGCCGCCATGGGGTCGGCGTCGCCGCTGACGTCGGTGACCGTCAGCCGCCAGCCGGGCTCCAGGTCGTCGACGACCTGCACGGGCCGCCCGTCGACGAGGGGGAACCGGGTGCGCAGGGCCTCGTGGCGCAGCAGGATCGCGCGGACGCTGGCCTCGAACGCGGCGACGTCGAGCGGACCGGTCAACCGTTGGCGGCCGTGCACGTTGTAGGCGATGCTCGGTTGGAGCTGGTTCTCGAGCCAGATGCGCTGCTGGTCGAAGGAGAGCACGGCTTCGGCGCCGGGTGGGCGGCGCTCGATGAGCCGCGGCCCGGCCGACGACTGCTCCGCCGCCACCGAGGCCAGGGCCGCCACGGTACGGCAGCCGAAGAAGTCGCCGACCGCGATCTGCGTGCCGAGCGTCTCCCGGATCCGGTTGACGATGCGGGGTGCCAGCAGCGAGTGGCCGCCGAGCTCGAAGAAGTCGTCGTGCACGCCGAAGTCGGTCTCGCCGAGCACGTCGCACCAGATGCCGAAGACCGCCTCCTCGTAGGGGTTGCGCGGCGGGACGGGCGCGGCCGGAACAGAGTCGGTCGGCACCGGGAGCGCGGCCAGGTCGTAGTCGCCCGCCGGCGTGCGGGGCAGCGCGTCGAGCACGACCACGTGCTGCGGGGTCAGGTGGTCGGGCAGCCGCAGCTGCAGGTCCTGCCTCAGCTCACTGCCGTGCCGGGCCGGCTCGCCGACCGTGACGTAGGCGCACCCGCCCACGACCAGCGCCTCGCGCACCTCGGGAAGCTCGCGCAGGGCGGCGACCGTCTCCACCGGGTCGTGGCCGCCCGCGACGTATTCGAGCGTGCCGTCCGGGCCGCGGCGCGCCAGGTCGCCCGTGGGCAGCACCGCCACCTCGCCGACCGCGGCCGGCTGGCCCGCCGGGTTCAGCAGCGGGACCGGGTCTCGGCCCAGCGGCACCCGCGCGGAGGCGGGGCCGGCTGCCGCCTCGTATGTCGTGAGTGGACGGCCGTCGTCGGAGACCCCGTACGCGCAGACGATCCGGCAGTCGGGTGCCAGCCGGCGCAGGGCGTCGAGGTCGTGGCCGAGCAGGTCACCGGTGTTCTCGACGACCGCCAGTCGCAGGGCGGGCAGGGGTCCGGCCAGCGCGCGCAGCGCCGGGGCGCTGAGGAACGCCGCCGTGATGCCGGTCTCGCGCAGCCAGGCGGACACGTCGGCCGCGCCGAACGCCGGCGGCTTGTGGAGCGCGTTGGCGGCGGTCGCGCGGGCGTACGCGGCCAGCCCGGGTCGACCGCCCAGCACGGTGACGCGGTCGGCGGTGGTGAGCGCGATCGGGTCCGCCGTCTCGCCGGCCGGCGCGGAGCCGAGCGGGTAGTCGAGGACGCTCCGGGCCGGGTCCGCGACGGCGGCCCGCAGCAGGGCTTCGAGCTGCGACGCCAGCGCCTCGACCATCGACCGGTCGTAGCGCTCGGGGTTGTAGTCGAGCTGGAAGTGCAGCCGCTGGTCGGACTCCTGGACGTTGAGCGTGAGGTCGAGCTTGGTGGGCAGCGGCGTGGCGCCGTCCATCGACCGGGCCGCGAGCCCCGGCAGCGACACCGTCGCCGAGCTCGTGCTCAGCATGCTCAGCACGACCTGGAACAGCGGCGTGTGGCGGGCGTCGCGGGTCAGGTCCAGCCGTCGCACGAGCACGTCGAGCGGCGCGTCCGCGTGCGCGTACGCGTCGAGGCAGACCTGGCGGACCCGGGTCAGCAGGTCGGCGAAGGTGGGATCGTCGGTCAGGTCGACGCGGATCGGCAGGGTATTGACCAGGAACCCGATCAGGGCGTCGGTGCCGGCGTCGTTGCGGCCCGCGTTCGGCACGCCGATCACCACGTCGCGCTGGCCGGACCAGCGGGCCAGCACGGTGGCGAAGGTGGCCATCGCGACCATGAACGGCGAGACGCCGTGCGTGCGGCACAGCATGTGCAGCGCGGCCGTCTCGTCGTTCGACAGCCGCCCGCGGGTCCACTCGCCGCGCTCCCGGTCGCCGTCCTGCCGTCGCGTCACGGGCATCGTGAGCACGGGCGGCGCGCCGGCGAGGTGGTCCCGCCAGTAGGAGACGGTCGTGTCGAGCGTCTCGCCGGTCAGGCGGTCGCGCTGCCAGGCCGCGTAGTCGCCGTACTGGATGGGCAGCGGTGGAAGGCCTGCCCGGTCGGGGTCGCCGCCGGCCGCGTAGAGAGCCGACAGCTCTCGCATGAACAGCCCGATCGACCAGTCGTCGCAGATGATGTGGTGCGCCGTCAGGCTGAGCACCCACTCGGTGTCGGCGGTACGAATCAGCAGGCAGCGCAGCAGGCCGCCGGCGGTCAGGTCGAACGCGGTGGCGGCCTGCGCGTCGGCGAGCTCCGCGGCCCGCTGCCGTGGATCGGCGGCCTCCCGCAGGTCCTCGACCTCGGCCAGCGGCGCGTCGCCCAGGTCGTCGACGACCTGTACGGGTCGCCCACCGACCATCGGGAACCGGGTGCGCAGGGACTCGTGGCGGTGCACGATCGCCCGGATGCTGGCTTCGAAGGCGGCGACGTCGAGGGCGCCGACCAGGCGTTGGCGGCCATGCACGTTGTAGGCGAGGCTGGGCTGGAGCTGGTTCTCGAGCCAGATGCGCTGCTGGTCGAAGGAGAGCACGGCTTCCGCGCCGGGCGCGCGGCGCTCGATGAGCTGCGGGCCGGCCGAGGAGTGCTCCGCGACGACCGCGGCCAGGGCGGCGACGGTGCGGCAGCCGAAGAAGTCGCGGACCGCCACGTGCACGCCCAGCGTCTTGCGGATCCGCGCGACGATCTTCGGAGCGGCCAGTGAGTGACCGCCGAGCTCGAAGAAGTCGTCGTGCACCCCGAAGTCGACGGCACCCACCACATCGGACAGCACATCCCGCCAGATGCCGTGGATCACCTCTTCGTACGGTGTGCGCGGCGGGGTCGGCGGCCCCGCGTGGCCGGCCGGCACTGCCCGCACCTGCACATCGGAGTACGACGGACGCGTCATGAGCCGACGCTAGGCGGCCGGGCAGCGCCGGCCCGGTCCCGGCTTCAGGTGACACCAGGGCGGCGGCGTGGCCCCGTACGGTTGCGGATGCCGGCTGTCGAAGGGAGCGGCAATGGACCTGAGCCTGTTCTTCTTCGCCGACGATACGGGCACGGCCGACGACGGCTACCGACTGCTGTTGGAGAGCGCCCGGTTCGCCGACGCGAACGACCTGTCCGCCGTGTGGACCCCGGAACGCCACTTCCACCGGTTCGGCGGCCGCTACCCGAACCCCGCGGTCACCGGAGCCGCCGTCGCCGCCGTCACGCGGCGGGTGGCCATCCGCGCCGGCAGCGTCGTCGCGCCCCTGCACCATCCCGTGCGGGTCGCCGAGGAGTGGTCGGTCGTCGACAACCTCTCGCAGGGGCGGGTGGGGCTCTCGTTCGCGTCCGGTTGGCACGCGGGCGACTACGTCATCCGGCCTGACGCGTACGCGGACCGCAAGAGCATCATGGTCGACGCGGTGGGGACCATCCAGCGGCTCTGGCGTGGTGAAGAGGTCGAGTTCCCGGACGGCACCGGCGAGAAGCGGGCCGTGCGGATCTTTCCCGCGCCCGTGCAGCCGGAGCTGCCGATCTGGATCACCAGCTCCGGCTCGCCCGAGACCTTCAAGGTCGCCGGACGGCTCGGTGCCGGGTTGCTGACGTACATGCTGGGCCAGGAGCACGAGACGTTGGCCCGCAACATCGCCGCGTACCGCAGCGAGCTGGCCGAGGGAGTGCGTGGCCACGTCGTCGTCATGCTGCACACGCTGCTCGGTGCCGACCGGGCCGAGGTGCTGGACCTGGCACGCGAGCCGTTCGTCCGCTACCTGCACAGTTCGATCGACCTCATCGCCAAGACGCCCGGGCTGTTCCCGCCCGGCCTCGACCTCACGTCGCTGCCCGACAAGCACAGGACGATGCTGCTGAACCGGGCCGCCGACCGCTACGTCAAGACCGCCAGCCTGTTCGGCACCGAGTCGGACGGGCTCGCGGTCGTCGAGCGGCTCGCGGCCATCGGCGTCGACGAGATCGCCTGCCTGGTCGACTTCGGCGTGCCACCGGACGACGTGCTGCGCTCCCTGGAGCACCTCGGCCGGCTGCGCGGGCGCGTCGCGGGGTGAGTGCGCCGGGTCGGCCCGATGTCGGCCCCCGGGTCGCGGCCGACGACGTGCGACGGCTGCTGCGCCGGCACGCGACCACGGTCACGGTCGTCACGGCCCTGCGCGCCGGCCGCCCGGTCGGGTTCACCGCGACGTCGTTCACCTCGGTGTCCCTGCGCCCGCCGCTGTTCTCGTTCTGCCACGACCGGGAGTCGTCGAGCTGGCCGGCGGTGACGGCCGCGCCCCACGTGGCCGTGCACCTGCTCGGCGCCGACCAGGCCGACGTGGCGCGGGTTTTCGCCACCCGGGGCGTCGACCGCTTCGCCCCCACGCTCTGGCGCGCCGGCCCCTTCGGCCTGCCCGTGCTCGACGGCGTGCTCGCCTGGCTGGTCGGGCGCGTCACCCACCGCATCGCGGCCGGCGACCACACGATCGTCCTGGCCGAGCCCGTCGCGGCGGACTGCGTGGACGGTAGCCCGCTGCTCTACCACGACGGGCGCTACACCGGCCTCAGCTCGCCCCGGGATCCCTGACCGCGATCACCCGCAGCTCGGCGGTGTACCGCGCACCCTCGGCGTCGGCCAGCCAGAGCTGGTCGATGTCGGGCAGCATCTCGGTGATGGTGACCGTGCCCTGACCCGCCTCCGCCGACCGCCGCACCGACTTGGCGAGCAGGTTGACCAGCGGGAGGCTACGGAAGTCGACCACGACGGGCTTGCGCTCGACCGGCACCCGGAAGACGCCGCGCTCCGGCAGGCCGTGTGCTGACCGCCAGCGCCGCGCGCCGAGATACCGCCTGGCCTCGTCCTTGACGAACACCCAGTCGAGCTCGGAGGCGGCGAACGTCCAGGCCTCGCGGGCCAGCACCAGCCGGTCGATCGTCACCCGCGGCCGGTGCCGGACCCCCCCGACCGGCCGGAAACCGTTGAGGAACAACGCGATCAGCGGCTCGCGGATCACCTCGAGGAAGGGATGTTCGGCACCGCCGCGATGGCGCACGACGAGCGTGTCGCCCCGCCGGTGCACGGTGAGGTCCAGGGCGGAGAGCAGCGTCGCACCCGGCGGGGGCGCGAACGCCTCCGGCCCGAACGCGATGTAGGTGTAGCTGGGCAGCAGCGCCTCGGTGGTGCGGGAAACCCGCGACGAGGTGCGTTCGGTGCCCCGACTCGGCACGAGGATCACGCGACCGGACAGCCCGCTCGCCTGCGCGGCGGCGCGCACCCGCGCGAGGTCGGGATGCTGCGCGGCGAACACCTGCCCTTCCAGCGTGTTGTCGCCGCAGTGCAGCTCGCCGAGCACGACGTCGACGTCGCCGCGGGCGAGCGCGGCCAGGTCGGTCGCGGACAGCATGAGGTCGGGGGAGTGCCAGCGTGGGCCGACCCAGCGCGGCTCGCCGGTGGGGAACTCGGCGGCGACCGCTCCGGCGACCGCCTCGGCCGGCACGTGATGGCGGCGCGTGCGCTCGAGGAGCTCCGGGGTCAGCCCGAGCACGCGGTGCCACCGGTCCTGGAAGTCGGCCGCCACCTCGTTCGCGATCGCCGCGTCGGCCGTCACCCGGCCCGGCTCCAGCAGCTCCGGCAGGAGCGCGGCCACCAGCCGTGGCAGCGGGAACCCGTCCGCGCCCGCCTGGCGATCGAGCACCTCCCGCGCTCGGGCCTCGTACCGCGCGCCCAGGGTGTCGACCAGCCACGACGCGCTGTCGAGCACCGGGCCGAGGGAGGCGGCCAGCCGGTCGACCACGGCGCGGCCGATCCGGACGTCGACCGCCCGCACCGTGTCCTCGCAGATCAGGGTCCGCCCGGCGTAGGTCGCCCCGGCCCGGCGCGTGGCGGCCCGACCGGTGATCCGTTCGAACACCTCGGCGAGCGCGTGGAAGGCCGGCGACAGCCGCTCGGGCCGGCCGGCGGCCGCGGCGACGTCGTCGCGGGCCGCGACCAGCTCCGCGAGCGGCGCGGCGGCCCGGGCGCGGACGGCCGGATCGCCGATCAGGTCGATCCGCGCCGCGAGGTCCCGCTCCGGCGCGAGGCTCGGTGGGCCCCCCAGGTCGACCTGCACGGCACCGCGCTCCCGCAGCCGCACCAGGGCGGCCACCGCGCGCGGGTCGGCGGGGTCGCCCACGAGGTCGCGCACGGTCCGCGTGCCGTCGCACCGCCGGAGCAGCCGCGCCTCGGCGGCCGGCAGGGTCACCGGACGGGCGAACGGCAGGTGCAGCGTCCAGCCGACGAGGCTGGCGTAGGACACCATGCGGGGGCGCAGCCACGGCCACACCTCGGCCCGGGCGGCGACCACCTCCGCGACCGCGTCGACCGCCCAGTCCTCGAAGGACGTTCGGCGGCTCGCGAGCAGCTCCGGACCCGGTTCCATCGCCAACCCCGGCTCGTCGGGGTCGAAGCGCGCCCAGCCGACCGGCCCGAAGAAGCCGATGCTGTCGTTCTTGAGGCAGTAGCGCTGCAGGTAGCTCGCGATGGTCAGCTCGTAGTTGCGCCCGCGGACGTCCCGCTTGAAGCGCGTCGCGACCTTGTCCAGGCAGGTCTCCACGAGCGTCGGGTTCTGCCAGGTCACCGCCTCGCGGAAGCGGCTCTCGGCGGCGGTCCGGCGAACGGCCGCGGACAGGCGGTCGGCGGCCTCCGCGAACGCCACGGCGTACTTCTCCCGGCTCGCCGCGTCGTGCTCGTCGACCTCGTCCGCGGCGGCGGCCAGCAGGTCGTCGCAGATGTCCAGGAACCGTCGCGCCGGGAAGCCGGTGCCGCGCAGCGCGGCGTCGCGCCAGAGCAGCCAGCCGGTGTCGCCGAGCGCGACGTGGTGCTCGGTCTCCACGTTGCCCCGCTCAGGCGTTCACGGACAGCTCGCGGTACGCGCACGCCAGCGTGGTCGCGGCGGCCTGGACGACGGGGAACGGGCGGGCCAGCGAGAGCCGGATGAAGCGCAACCCGCTCTTCGGGTCGGCCCAGTGGAACGGCGCGCACGGCAGCACGTGGACGCTCCGCTGGAGGAGCTCCTGGTGCAGGATCGCGGAGTCGGGGCCGTCGTCCGGCAACGCGACGCGCGCGACGCTGATCTGCGAGGTCGGGTCGGCCAGCTCCAGCCCGACCGACTCGATCGCCTCCCGGACCGCGGTCCGGTTGCGCTCCACCAGATCGCGGGCACGCTCACGGCCACCGTCGATCCAGTCCAGGGCGAGCGCCTCGACCAGTTGCAGCACCACCGGCGAGGCGGCCAGCAGCGACTCGGAGAAGGCCCGCTCGATGGGCAGCGTGGTCCGCTCGCTGTGCGCCAGGAGCCCGATCTTCAGCTCGTGGGTCGGCCAGAGCTTCCCCGTGTCCTCGATCGTGATCCAGTCCGCGCCGGCGGCGTCGAGCACGGCGTACGAGTCGTACTGCGCGTCGGGCACCTGGCCGCGGAAGCTGGCGTCGATGATCAGCGTCTGCCCGTGCCGGACTGCGTGCTCGGCCAACGACCGGAGGTGGCCCTCGGGCGTCACCAGGCCGGTCGGATTGTTCGGATGCGTGACCACGATCGCGCCGACCGGCGGACCCGGCCAGTCCTGGTCGAGCAGCGCCTGCTCGGACAGCGGCACGAGGTGCAGCCCGCGGGTCACGAGCAGGTCGGCGATGTTGTCGAAGGTCGGGTGCAGCACGGCGACCGTCATGCCGGCCGGCAGCGCCCGGGCCACGATGTCGGTCGCCAGCGTCGAGGAGTAGCAGCTCAGGATCCGGCCGGTGCCGACCGGCGCGCTGTGCTGCCCGATCGCGCGCAGGAACGCGCGGTGGGCGGCGGTCTCGATGCTGGGGAACGGCTGGCACGACGCGGTCGTGAACATCTCCGGGATCCGGGCGACGATGGCCGCCTGCGTCGGCGACAGGTCCAGCCGCGCATGCCCGTCGGTCAGGTTGAGGCCACCGTCGACGTCGGTCAGCGCGTCGACTTCCATGATGGTCAGGTTGGCAAGCTCGCTCATGTGTCGATCCCCGCCTACGTCGTCAAACCGGCGGCGCGCCCCGGCGGCGAATCTGCTGGTGGCAGCAGGTCGGTCGCAGAGAACACTATGGTCGGTGGCGAGGCGCGCACCTGTCCCTACTAACGGGGACCGATGCCCGGCCTCCGGTCGCTTCTAGACTGGGCAGCCAGGAGGCGCATCGTGATCCATCACCTGACGCTGACGTCCGAGGACAATGCGGCGCTCGAGCCCATGCTGACGGACCTCGCCAAGGCGTACGCGACCATCGAGGACGACGAGCTGATCCGGCGCGCGCCGGTGCTCGCCCGGCAGTTGCCGACCCACCTGCTCGAGTTCCTCGAGGAGTTCCGCCTGAAGGAGCCGTCGGCGCTCTGCCTCGTCTCGGGTCTCGAGGTCGACGAGCAGCGGCTCGGCCCGACACCGCCGCACTGGAAGGACAGCCAGTTCGAGTCGCCGGCGTTCCCGCAGGAGATCTTCTTCCTGCTCGTCGCCTCCGCGCTCGGTGACGTGTTCGGCTGGGCCACCCAGCAGGACGGCCGCATCATGCACGATGTGCTGCCGATCAAGGGACACGAGCACTACGAGCTCGGCTCCAACAGCCTCCAGCACCTGTCGTGGCACACCGAGGACTCGTTCCACCCCTGCCGCGGCGACTACGTGGCCTTGATGTGCCTGAAGAACCCCGACCTGGTGGAGACCGTGGTCTGCGACGCGGGTGACCTCGACTGGTCGGCGCTCGACGTCGACGCGCTGTTCGAGCCGGAGTTCACCCAGATGCCCGACAACTCGCACCGGCCCGAGAACGCGTCGGAGTCCACCGGCGACCCGGTCGTCGACCGGTTGCGCCAGCGCAGCTTCGCCCTGATCCAGTCGTGGAACGACGACCCGGTCAAGCGGCCGGTGCTGTTCGGCGACCGGCAGGACCCGTACATGGCGCTGGATCCGTACCACATGAAGATGGACGGGTGGAGCGACCGCTCGCTGGCGGCCTTCCAGGGGCTGTGTGACCAGATCGAGGAGCACATGCAGGACGTGCGGCTGCGGCCGGGCGACTGCGTGTTCATCGACAACTTCCGCGCGGTGCACGGGCGCAAGTCGTTCCGGGCGCGCTACGACGGCAGCGACCGCTGGCTCAAGCGGCTCAACGTCACCCGGAACCTGCGCGGATCGCGCGCCTGGCGCCCGGCGCCGGACAACCGCGTCATCTACTGACCGCGAGCCGCTCCGCGAACAGCTTGACCCCCGCCGGGTCGAGGTTGCTGACGCTGACCCGGATCGTGGCGCGGTCGTCCGGCAGGAACGCGGTGCCGGGCATGACCAGGGTGCGCTGCTCGACCACCAGGTCGCGCACGACGTCCATGGTGGAGCGGTCGGCGAACGGGTGGCGCAGCCAGGCGAAGTAGCCACCGCACGAGAGCAGCTCGAAGCCGCCGGGCCGGTCGGCCATCATGGCGGCGAACGACGCGCGCCGCTCGGCGATCTCGGCGGCGCGGGCCGCGCGCCACTCGGCGGCGCCGGTGAGCCCGGCCCAGGCCGCCTCCTGGCCGATCCGCGGCGCGCAGATCGCGACGCAGTCGAGCAGCTTGCAGACCTCGCGGCCCAGGGCGGGCGACGCCACGATCGCGCCGACGCGGTAGCCCGGGATCGCGAGGTCCTTGGAGAACGAGTGCAGGCTGACCAGCGTCTGCCCCCACGCCGGGTCGGCGAACAGGTGGTGCGCCGGCGCGGTCGTGTCCCGGAACGACCGGTAGGTCTCGTCGAGGATCAGCGCGAGGTCGTGCCGCCGGGCCACGTCGGCGAACGCGGCGATGCCGGCCGGGTCGACCGTCGCGCCGCTCGGGTTGCCGGGGGTGACCAGCACGATCGCGCGGGTACGCGACGTGACCAGCGCCTCGGCGTCGGCGGCGCGCGGGACCAGGCCCGGCCCGGGCTCGAGGTAGACGGGGGTGATGCCGCCCAGCCTCAGCCACATGTCGTGGTTGAAGTAGTAGGGCAGCGGGACCACGACCTCGTCGCCCGGCCCGGCCAGCGTCGACGCGACGAGGCTGAACGCCTGGTTGCAGCCGGCGGTGACGACCACGTCGTCGGCCCCGACCGCGCCGCCGTAGTCGCGGCTGAGCTCGGCGGCGAACGCCTGGCGCAGCCGTGGCATGCCGGGCACCTCGGTGTAGCGGCCGCCGGCGTCGTCCCGGGCCACCCGCGCGATGTGCTCCACGACCAGCGGCGCCGGCGGATAGGTCGGTGCCGCCTGCGCGAGGTCCAGCACGTCGCGGTCGTCATCCAGGAGGTTCAGCAGGTCGTACGCGGCGGTGATGGGCGAGTCGACCTGCTGCAGCGTCTGGTCGCGCAGGTGCATGTCAGGCGGCGGGTGGCTCGTAGGGGTAGACGGCCCCCGGCGGGTCCTCGCCGACGACACCGTCGAACGCCTCGCGGATCAGGTCGGCGTGGCCGGAGTGGCGCGCGTACTCCTCGATGATGTCGACCAGCAGCCGGCGCAGGCTGAGCGCCTCGTCGGGGTCGCCGCCGTAGCCATATTCGATCTTGACGTCGAGGCCGCCCTTGGCCAGTGCCCGGGCGATGGACGCGCGGCTGCGCGCGACCGCGGCGTGCCACAGCGCGTAGAGCGCCTCGGGGGAGTCGTCGGCCGCCGAGTGCCAGGGCCAACCGGAGTCGTTCTCCCAGTCGACCGTGTCCCACGGCGCGACCAGGTCCTCGCCGAGCAGCATGGTCGTGAACTTGAAGTCCTCGATGAAGGCCAGGTGCTTGACCAGCCCGCCCAGCGTGATGGCGGAGACGCCGACCCTGGCGGACAGGCCCTTCTCGTCGAGCCCGCCGACCTTCCAGGCGAAGGTCGCGCGCTGGCGCTCGAGGCTGCCGAGCAGCGTCGCGACCTCGTCGCCGGCCGCCGGAGGGCCGGAAATCTCCTGGTTGTCTGTCATGGTGGTGAACCTACCAAGGATGTTGATCGGTCAGCAGACCTTGTGAACCCAGTCGAACGGGTCGGATCGTCGTCCGTACTGGATGGACAGCAGTTCGTGGTGCAGCCGGCGCATGACCGGACCGGGCGTGCCGTCGCCGACCCGCCAACCACCCGCTCGCGAGCGCACCTCGCCCACCGGGGCCACCACCGCGGCGGTGCCGCACGCGAAGACCTCGGTCAGCGCACCCGACTCGCAGTCCGTGCGCCACCGGGCGGCGGAGACCCGGCCCTCCGCGGCCTCCATGCCCAGGTCACGGGCGAGCGTGAGCAGGCTGTCGCGGGTCACCCCGGGCAGCAGCGCGCCGGTCAGGGCCGGCGTGACGAGGCGGGGGCGGTCACCTCCGTACACGAAGAAGAGGTTCATGCCGCCCATCTCCTCGACCCAGGCGTGCTCGGCGGCGTCGAGCCAGACGACCTGGTCGCAGCCCTCCTCGGCGGCCTGTTGGCTGGCCACGAACGCCGCGGCGTAGTTGCCGGCCGCCTTGGCGGCACCCGTGCCGCCCGGTGCCGCGCGGACGTAGTCGGCACAGAGCCAGACGGTCAGCGCCCGTGGGCCGGCCGGGCCGAAGTACGGCGCGACGGGGGAGGCGATCACGCAGAAGAGGTACTCGCTCGACGGGTGGGTGAAACCGAGGCCGGGCTGCGTCGCGATCATGAACGGCCGCAGGTAGAGGCTCCGGCCCCAGCCCTCCGGCACCCACTCGCGGTCCCGGGCGACCAGCAGCTCGATCGCCTCGACGAAGGTGTCGACCGGCAGGTCGGGCATCGCCAGGCGCCGCGCCGACCGGTTGAAGCGCTCGGCGTTGGCCCGCGGGCGGAACAGCGCGATCGACCCGCCGTCCTGCCGATACGCCTTCATGCCCTCGAAGATCGCCTGGCCGTAGTGGAACACCGACGTGGCCGGCAGGAGCGTGAACGGTCCGTACGGCTCCAGCCGGCCGTCGTGCCAGCCCCGCTCCCGCGTCCAGCGCACGGTGACCATGTGGTCGGTGAAGACCTGGCCGAACCCCGGGGGAGAGGTGAGCACGGCGGCCCGCTCGGCGGCGGGCAGGCACCGCTCGTTGACGGCCTCGTCGAACGCGATCACGGCCCGACCGTAAGGCGCGGTCGGCGCGCGCGTCCTGTCGCGGGAACGGGGGACCCGGTCAGGCCGCCGACCAACCGATCGGGTCGACCGGCCCGGCCCGGGGCGGTTCGGGGACCAGCCGGCCGAGCAGCGCGGCGCGGGTGAGCTCGGCCTTGTTGCCCACTCCGAGCTTCGCCCGGATCCGCTTGACGTAGGTGTCGACGGTATGCGGGCTGATGCCCAACCTCGTGGCGATCTGCCCGTGGGTCAGACCCCGCGCGATCTGGCGCAGGACCTGCTCCTCGCGCTCCGAGAGCTGGGGGCAGGACGGCTCGGGACGTTCGACCACCGGACGCTCGACCACGGGGCGCTCGGTCACCAGCGCGGTGCCGCAGTCGCCGGGCAGCACATAGGAGCCTGACGTGACGGCCCGGACCGCGTCGACCACCCGTTCGGCGCTCTCCCGCTTGCTGATCACGCCGGCCGCGCCGGCACGCAGGTAGGCGGTGTCGGCGACCGGCTCGTTGTCGAGCACCAGCACCGAGGTGCAGGTGGCGACCCGGGTCACCTGGCTCACGTCGTCGAGCGTGTCGACGTCGATCAGGACGGCGTCGGCGAGCCAGGACGTCTCCTGGTCGGGCGAGGTGTGCACCGCGAGGACCTTGATGCCGGCGTTGTTCACGGTCTCGGCCAGACCGACTAGGAAAATGGGTGAACTGACCATCAGATCGACGCGTATCACTAATCCCCCCGGCGTTCCTGTTCCAACCATGTCGATGGTTTCGTGCCAGCGCCCCGCGCGCTCCTTACTGTCTCAATAGGACACTCAGCGTCCGCACAGCTTGTCGTACCAGCGATATCGAAGCTATCAGGACGGGTGTCACGATCGGGTCCCCGCTTCAAGGGACGGGATGGTCGGGTCGGCCAGGCACCATCCTGACTCAGCCTCGCGCGACGCGCCATGGCCGCGGGTGTGTCCACGCGGAATCGATGGCGGTCACGCTGCGCTATCCCGGCCGGTACCTGCATCGGGGGACGTGAACCCGACAGCGCGACGACCCACGATGAGCGCAGGCGCGCAAGACCGCCATTACCGATACCCCCTTTTCGTCCGCATCGGCGATCCGACGTCACGGAGGAGCCGTGGGCTCTGCCGTCCCGTTTCCCGCAGCCGGCCGCGTCGCTCTGGTCAGCGGCGGGGACAGTGGCGTCGGTCCGCAGCTCGTGCGGCGCCTCGCCGAGCTCGGCATGCGCGTCGTGCTCGGCAGCCGCTCGGCGGAGCACGGCCGACGCGCGCTCGACGCGCTGGGCGACCTGGCCGACCGCGTCGCCGTGCGCCAGCTCGACGTGCGGGATCCCGACAGCGTCCGGCGGGTCGCGGCCTGGTTGCGCGAGCGGCTCGGCGGCTGTGACGTGCTCGTCAACGACGCGACCCACCGCCTGCCCGGCGACCGGGGCGCGGCCGGAGCCGACCTGGACGTCGTGCGCCGCACCCTGGACGCCAACCTGCTCGGCCCGTGGCGGCTGACCCAGGCGGTGGCGCCGATGATGCGGGCGCAGGGGTACGGCCGGGTGGTGACCGTCTGCGCGGACCACTACGGGCAGGCGGCGTACCGGGTGTCGCACTCGGCCGTCCAGACGCTGACCACCGAGCTCTCGGCCGAGCTGGAGGGCGTCGGGGTCCTGGTCAACGCCTGCTGCGTGCGACAGGTGCCGGTGCCGCGCGGCGCCCGGACGCCGCTCTGGCTGGCCACGCTGCCCGACGACGGGCCGACCGGCCAGCTCTACTGCTCACCCGCCGGTTGACGGCGGTCTCATCCCCGCTTCCGGGGACACCTCGCCGGCCGGACCGGTCGGTAGCGTCCCTCGCATGAACGCGAGCGGCACAGGAGCGCTGCTCGCGACCAGTGACCTGCACGTGGGCCACCCCGCCAACCGCCGGCTGCTGGAGCGGCTGTGGCCCGACTCACCGGACGACTGGCTGATCGTCGCCGGCGACGTGGGCGAGCGGATGGCCGACATCGAGTGGGCGCTCGAGCTGTTGGCCGGGCGGTTCGCGAAGGTCGTCTGGGCGCCCGGCAACCACGAGCTGTGGACGGTGCCCCGCGACCCGGTGACACTGCGCGGGGCGCACCGTTACCAGCACCTCGTCGAGCTGTGCCGCTCGTTGGGGGTGGTGACGCCCGAGGACCCGTACCCCGTGTGGTCGGGTCCCGGCGGACCGGTCGTGGTGGCCCCGCTGTTCCTGCTCTACGACTACAGCTTCCGGCCGGCGGGCTCGGCGACCAAACAGGACGCGCTGGACCGCGCCTACCAGGCCGGGGTGGTGTGCACCGACGAGCTGCTGTTGCACCCCGACCCGTACGCCAGCCTGGACGAATGGTGCGCGGTGCGGGTCGCCGAGACGGACCGGCGGCTCTCCGCGGTGGACCCCCGGCTGCCGCTCGTGCTGGTCAACCACCATTCCCTGGTGCGCGAGCCGACCATGGTGCTGCGCTACCCGGAGTTCGCGCTGTGGTGCGGCACGGAGCGCACCGCCGACTGGCATCGCCGCTTCAACGTCGTCGCCGTCGTCTACGGGCACCTGCACATCCGCCGGACGACCTGGCACGACGGACTCCCGTTCATGGAGGTCTCGGTCGGCTATCCCCGCGAGTGGGCCGAGCGCCCCGGCGGCGAGGCCCCGCGCCCGCTCCGCGTGCTGCCGCTGCCGACGGTCGCCCATGCTCGGTGAGCTGCTGCCGCCGGCCGTGCGCGTGGTGGAGGTCCACGACGACCCACCCGGGATCGAGCTGTACGACCAGGAGCGGGCGCTGGTGGCCCGCGCGGTCGAGGCCCGTCGCCGCGAGTTCACGACCGGCCGCCACTGCGCCCGCACCGCCCTCGCGCGGCTGGGCTTCCCGCCGGTCGCGATCGCGAAGGACGGCCGGGGCGGTCCGCTGTGGCCGCCCGGAGTGGTCGGCAGCATCACCCACTGCGCCGGCTACCGCGCGGCCGCCGTGGCCCGCGCCGCCGACCTGGCCGCCGTCGGGATCGACGCCGAGCCGGCGGAGCCCCTGCCGGCGGGCGTGCTCGACCTGATCTCGCTGGAGGGGGAGCGGAAGGAGCTGGCGTGTCTGGCCGCGGCCTGGCCCGGCGTCCCCTGGGAGCGGCTGCTGTTCAGCGCCAAGGAGTCCGTCTACAAGTGCTGGGCGCCGATCGCGGGCACGTTCCTCGACTTCGACGGCGCGCACGTGCGGTTCGACCCGCCGACGTCGTCGTTCGTGGCCCGGCTGCTCGTGCCGGACGCGGAGGTGGTCGCCGGGGCGGAGGGCGAGCTGCACGGCCGTTTCGCCGTGCGCGACGGCCTGCTGGTGACCGCGATCGCCCGAGTGGCCACGGCCTGACCGGGCTCAGTCGAAGCGTTCGCCCATCGCGGCGAGCATGCGGTCGAGCTCGTCGCTCAACCTGCCCTCGCCGCGGCGCTCCAGCCAGATGTCGGTGCCGACGCGCAGGCTGGCGGTGAACGCCGCGGCCATCAACCGGGCGCGCAGCGGGTCGCCCATGCGCCTGGTCAGGTCCGCGGCCACGTCCTCCTCGAACGCGGCGTGGCGGGCCAGCTGCTGGCCGGTCAGCGACGGGTGGCGGCGGACGAGGCGGCTCTGGGCGACCCACTCCGGGTCGGGCTCGCCTTCCTCGTCGAACAGGGCGCGGGTGCTCGCGCGGATCGCCAGCCAGGCCGACTCGGTCGCCGGGCGGTTGCGCAGGGCGAGCAGGAAGCGGTCGAGGCGCTCGCGCTCGCCGTGCAGGAGGGCGTCCTCCTTGTTGGCGAAGTAGTTCGAGAACGTGCGCCGGGACACCTCCGCGGCGTCGACGATGGCTTCCACCGTGACCTCGGTGAGGCCACGCTCGATTGCCAGCTCCATCGCCGCGCGATGGAGGGCGTCGGCGGTCGCCGCCTTCTTGCGCTCGCGCAGGGTCTGAGCCTCCGCCGTCGCTGTCTCCACGCCTTGCACGATATCGCGCGATGATGAGCATTGCTCAATGCGCAACTTTGCACATCGAGAAATCTGATGGCAAGCTGAACGCGAATGTCGCTCGTGAGCGGGGTGTGGCGCCTCACGCCCGGGGCGGCAAGGATGGGACCAGGCCCGGAAAGGATCGAAGCGGGATGGGTACCTCGGTGGCGCGGCACCCGGACGAGGAACACTACGGTCCGGCCGTACGCCCGATGAAGTTCGAACGCGGCACCGACGGCCCGCGGGTGGTCATGGTCGGTGTCGACGGCACAGAGACGTCCCTGCGCGCGGCCGCGTCGGCGTTCGGCGTCGCCCGGCGCCAGGGCTGCGGGCTGACCATGGTCTTCGTCGCGGCGCCGGGGCTGCTGGCCTCACTCGCGCCGCAGGTCGGCTACGCGCAGCAGGAGGCGTTCGAGGAGGTCGCGGCCGAGCTGCGCGCGGAGGCGCACCGCGCGGCCGAGGAGTACGGGGTGCCGATCACCCTGGTCACCCGGCGCGGCGACGCGTTCTCGGAGCTCGCCGCGGTCGCCGACTCGATCAAGGCCGACTTCGTCTTCGTCGGGGCGTCCGCACAGGCCGGCCACAAGTTCGTCGGCTCGATCGCCACCCGCCTGGTCCGTCTGGCCCACTGGCCCGTGGTGGTCGTGCCTTAGGGCCGGGCTCGTGGTGGTCTCGTGGCAGAGGCCGCCGGTGCCTCGTCGGAGCACCAGCCTGTCCGCGAGGCGGACCTAGCGGCGGCTGTCATAGGACTCCCGAGCCTCGAAGACGTCGTCGAGCTTGGCCTCGACCCAGCGGGTGAGGGTCCAGACCTGGTCGGCGACCTCGCGGCCCAGCGGGGTCAGGGAGTAGTCGACCCGGGGCGGGATGACCGGCTTCGCGTCGCGCAGGACGAAGCCGTCGCGTTCGAGGGTCTGGAGCGTCTGCGCCAGCATCTTCTCGCTCACCCCGCCGATCGCGCGGCGCAGCTCGCTGAAGCGGTGTGAGCCGACGCGCAGCTCGGCGAGCACCAGCACGCCCCAGCGGCTGGTGACGTGCTCGAGCACCGCGCGGGACGGGCAGTCGACGCGGTTGACGTCGGGGACCTGGACTTCGCTTACGGCCACGTCAGTACCTTACTTGAAAGTGGGTACTTACGACAGTGCCTGTACCAGACGTAGCGTTAGTGGCGCCCCACCAAAGCGACGTAAAGGGACGAAAACCACCATGAGCATCGTCATCACCGGCGCCAACGGTCAGCTCGGCCGGCTGGTCATCGCGGACCTGCTGGCCCGCGGCGTGCCGGCCGAGGAGATCACCGCCGTCGTCCGCACTCCGGAGAAGGGCGCCGACCTCGGCGTCCGGCTGCACATCGCGGACTACGACCAGCCGGAGACGTTCGCCGGGGCGTTCGCGGCCAGTGACCGGGTGCTGCTGATCTCGGGCAGCGAACCCGGCCGGCGCATCCCGCAGCACCGGGCGGTGATCGACGCCGCCAAGGCGGCCGGGGTGGCCCAGCTCGCCTACACCGGCATCTTCGGCGGGCCGGCCGCCTGGTTCGCCCTCGCCGACGACCACCGCGGCACCGAGAGCCTGATCGTGGAGAGCGGGCTGCCCTACACGTTCCTGCGCAACAACTGGTACTCGGAGATGTACACCGGCGACGTCGCGGGCATCATCGCCCGGGGCGCGGTGGCCAACGCCGTCGACCCGTCGAGCCGCATCGCGACCGCCGCCCGCAGGGACTACGCGGCGGCGGCGGCCGCAGTGCTCACGGGAGACGGTCACCTCAACGCCGCCTACGAGCTCAGCGGCGACACCGCGTGGACGTTCGGCGAGTTCGCCGCCGAGGTCAGCCGGCAGAGCGGCAAGCCCGTGGCGCACGCCACCCTCGCGCCGACCGAGCTCAAGGCGGTCCTGCTCGGGGTCGGCCTGCCCGACGGGTTCGCCGACGTCCTGGTCGAGGTCGACGACGCCATCAACAAGGGCGCGCTCGCGGGCACGCCCGGCGACCTGGCAAGGCTGATCGGCCGCCCGACCACCCCGATCGCCGACACCCTCGCGGACGACCTGGCCAAGCTGAGCTAAGGGGTGTCGCATGGGTCATGCCGGCACCCCGCCGGGCCCAGACGACGTCCGACGGCACGCGGAGGTGGGCCGGATACAACGCCGGTGTCCGACGCACCTCCGCGCATGCCCGGACGTCGCCCGGGCGTCGTCGCCCTAGCTCCGCCGCAGCCGAATGGTCGCGATCTGGAACGGGCGCAGCCGCAGTGTCAGGCCCTCGCCGAGGGCGTCCCGTTCCCGGTCGCGCTCCAGCAGGTCGGTCTCGGTCGCGCCCGCCACGGCGAAGGACGGTGCGAGCGTGGCCGTGGCCCGGCCGCCGAGCGCCTCGTAGACCCGCAGCACCACGTCGCCGGAACCGTCGTCGGCCAGCTTGACCGCCTCGACCACCACCGACTCCGGCGGCGACGACACCACGTGGGCCAGTGGCTCGACCGCGGCGCCGCGGACCGTACGCAGGGGCAGGTTGAGCTCGTAGCCCGCCCGCACCGCGTCGACCACGTCCGCGCCGGGCACCAACGAGTAGCGGAAGACGTGCCGGCCCTGGTCCGTCGCCGGATCCGGGAACCGCGGTGCCCGCACGAGCGACAGCCGCACCACGCTCGCCGTGCCGCCGCCGGCACGCGGAACCCGCTGGACGTCGTGCCCGTAGGTCGAGTCGTTGGCCAGCGCCACCCCGTAGCCCGGCTCGGCGACCCGCACCCACCGGTGCGCGCACACCTCGAAGCGGGCCGCGTCCCACGACGTGTTCTCGTGCGTGGGCCGGGTCAGGTGCCCGTACTGCGTCTCGAACTGCGCCCGGTCCGTGTGCACGTCGACCGGGAACGCGACCTTGAGGAACTTCTCCTGCTCGTGCCAGTCCACCTCCACCCTGAAGTCGACCCGCCGCGCACCGGCGGCGAGGGTGATCTCCTGCAGCACCGTGGACGCCCCGAACGCCCGCGAGATCCGCACTGTATCCCCGGCCACCGACAGTTCCGTCACACCATCTACATCGGACACCAGCGAGCGGTAGAACGGGTCGACGTCCCACGCGTCCCAGCGGTTGGGCTCGTCGCGGTGCAGCTGGAGCAGGTTGCCCGGCCCGGCCAGCACCTCGCGCCCGGCCACCAGGTCGAGCACCGACACGACCAGCCCGCGCGCGTCCACCTCGACCCGCAGGAGGCCGTTGTCGAGCTGGACGCCGTCGGAGACCGTGACGACACCCGACACCGCCGGCGGGGGAGCGGCGCCGAGCGCCGGCACGCCGTCGCGGGCGAACGGGGAGGCGTTGAACGACACTTCGTGCTCTCCGCCGCCGGCGAGAGCGGCGACCGCACCCGAGATCAACGTCTCCAGGGAGGCCGCGACGGCCGCGTAGGTCGCCTGGGCCTCGCGGTGCACCCAGGCGATCGACGAGCCCGGCAGGATGTCGTGGAACTGGTGCAGCAGCACGGTCTTCCAGAGCCGGTCCAGCTCGTCGTGCGGATAGGGCACCCCGAGCCGCACGGACGCGGTCGCGCACCACAGCTCCGCCTCGCGCAGCAGATGCTCGGCCCGCCGGTTGCCCTGCTTGGTCGCGGCCTGCGAGGTGTACGTGGCCCGGTGCAGCTCCAGATACAGCTCGCCGACCCAGACCGGCGCGGCCGACCCGTACTCCTCCTCCGCGGCGGCGAAGAAGGACGCCGGCGCCTCGACCGCCACCCGCGGTGACCCCTCCAGGTCGGCGAGACGACGGGCGCGGGCGAGCATCTCCCGGGTCGGCCCGCCGCCACCGTCGCCGTAGCCGAACGGCAGCAGCGACCGGGTGGCGTCGCCCTTGTCGCGGAAGTTGCGCACCGCGTGCGCGAGCTCCGCGCCGGTCAGCTCGCCGTTGTACGTGTCGGCCGGCGGGAAGTGCGTGAACACCCGCGTGCCGTCGATGCCCTCCCACCAGAACGTGTGGTGCGGGAAGCGGTTCGTCTGGTTCCAGGAGATCTTCTGGGTCAGGAACCAGCGCGTCCCGCTGAGCGCCACGATCTGCGGCAGCGCGGCCGAGTAGCCGAACGAGTCGGGCAGCCACGCCTCCCGCGTCTCGATGCCGAACCTCTCGAGGAAATACCGCTTCCCGTGTACGAACTGGCGGGCCATCGCCTCGGAGCCCGGCATGTTGGTGTCGGACTCGACCCACATCCCGCCGACCGGCACGAAGCGCCCCGCGCGGACGTGTTCGGCGACCCGCGCGAACACCTCCGGGCGGTGCTCCTCCAACCACGCGAACTGCTGCGCGGAGGACATCGCGTAGACGAGGTCCGGATGGGTGTCGAGGAGATCGGAGACGTTCGACGCGGTACGCGCGACCTTGCGCACGGTCTCCCGCAGCGGCCAGAGCCAGGCCGAGTCGATGTGCGCGTGTCCGACGGCGGTGATCCGGTGCGCGCTGGCGTGCGCGGGCCGGGCGAGCACCGGTCCGAGCGCGGCGCGGGCGGCCTCGGCGGTGCCGGACAGGTCGGCCGGGTCGAGGGCGTCCATCGCGCGCGACAGCGCCCGCAGGATCTCGTGCCCGCGCGGCTCCCCGGCCGGTAGCTGGGCGCGTAGCTCCGCCAGCACCTGCAAGTCGTGGACCAGCTCGGCCAGTCCCTCGTCGCGAACCGTGACGTCGGCGCGGGCCAGGCGGTAGAGCGGTGCCTCGCCGGCGGTCGCCCGGTCGCCGAGCCGGGTCGGGCGGAAACCGTCGAGGATGGTCGGGTTGGCGGCTGCCTCCACATAGAGGTCGACGGCCCGCCCGGTGACCGGCACCCAGTCGTTGCGCGGGTGCAGTCCCTTGTGGACCGAACCGTCCGGCCGGTAGACGAGGCCCTCGGCCTGGAAGCCGGGGGACGCGGTGTTCCAGCCGAGGTCGACGACGAGCTCGACGCGGCTGCCGGCGGGCAGGTCGGGCACGGTGCCGGTCAGCCGGAACCACGTCGTGCCCCACGGCGGTCCCCAGGCGCCGCCGACCGGGAACGGTTGGAAGTCGCCGCCGGCGAGCGCGGCGGCGGGTGGCACCGGCTCGCCCGGCACGTGCCAGGCGGCCACGTCCAGGCCGGCGACCACGCGGTGCACCGCGGGCCGGAGCCGGTCTGTCAGCAGGCGGGTCAGCCGATCCTCGACAACGGTCCGGTCGTCATGCACGCGCGTAGCTTATCGATCACGTACGCCGGCTGATTCGCCGTTTTTGCCGGATTGGTCGGCCTAGCGTCGGTGGGGTGCAGGTATGGAACACGCCGCGTGACCGGCTCGGGCTCGAGTGGCGGATCGAGGTCCGGGACACCGGCCGGGTCGACGTCTTCCGCCGCACGGGCCGCCGGGTCGGCAACGCCCCGCTGCGCCACCCGCGCGACCTCTACGAGCTCGGCGGTTGGCTGGTCGAACGCGGCATCGACCCGGAGCGTCTGATGGCCGCCTGACCCGATCGACGTGACTCGTTTCTCAGTGGGAAAACTTGCCCAACGCGCAAGATCGGGAGCATGCTGGGGGAGATCGACCAGTCTCGGAGGGATCCCCCTGCCATGAGCACCACCACGACCACCGCCGGCCCCGTCACGGAGTCCGGCGCCATGAGCCACCGGCAGACCCTGGAGGCCCTCAGCGGGCTGCTCCTCGTGCTGTTCGTCGCCCTGGTCAGCAGCACGGTCGTCTCGACCGCCCTGCCCCGCATCATCGGCGAGCTCAACGGATCGCAGACCCAGTACACGTGGGTGGTCACGGCCACCCTGCTGACCGCGACGGCGACCACGCCGATCTGGGGCAAGCTCGCCGACCTGTTCAACAAGAAGCAGCTCATCCAGATCTCGATCGTGATCTTCGTGATCGGCTCGGCTATCGCCGGCATCAGCCAGAACGCCGGCCAGCTCATCGCGGCCCGCGCGTTCCAGGGCATCGGCGTCGGCGGCCTCCAGGCGCTGGTCCAGGTCGCGATCGCGGCGATGATCCCGCCCCGCGAACGCGGCCGGTACAACGGCTACCTCGGTGGCGTGATGGCCCTCGCGACGGTCGGCGGCCCGCTGCTGGGCGGCCTCATCGTCGACACCTCGTGGCTCGGCTGGCGCTGGTGCTTCTTCGTCGGCGTGCCGATCGCGATCGTCGCCCTGGGGCTGCTCCAGGCCACCCTGCGCCTGCCGACGATCCGCCGCGACAACGTGAAGATCGACTACCTCGGCGCGACGCTGATCGCCGCCGGCGTCAGCGTGCTGCTGATCTGGATCTCCTTCGTCGACGGCACCTTCGCCTGGCTGTCGTGGCAGACCTTCGCGCTCGTCGGCGTCGCGGTGGTGCTGCTGGCGCTGGCCGTGCTCGTCGAGAAGCGGGCCGCGGAGCCGGTCGTGCCGCTGAACATCGTCAAGCAGCGCACCACGGCCCTGTCGATCCTCGGCAGCCTCGCGGTCGGCATGGCGATGTTCGGTGGTGCCGTCTTCCTCGGCCAGTACTTCCAGATCGGCCGCGGCTACTCGCCGACCGAGGCGGGCCTGCTGACCATCCCGATGATGGCGGGCGTGTTGCTGTCCTCGATCATCGCCGGGCGGATGATCTCGAAGTCCGGCAAGCTCAAGCCGTACATCGTGACCGGCGCGATCGTGCTGGTCGCCGGCTTCGCGATGCTCGGCACCATCGACCACGCCACGTCGCTGGTCTTCGTCGGCGCGGGCATGCTCCTCGTCGGCATCGGCGTCGGCATGACCATGCAGAATCTGGTCCTCGCCGTGCAGAACACCGTGCACCTGAAGGACATCGGCGCGGCCAGCTCCTCGGTGGCCTTCTTCCGCTCGCTGGGCGGCACGATCGGCGTCTCCGTCCTCGGTGCGGTGCTGGCCCACCGGGTGACCGACCAGATCACCCACGACCTGGCCGCGGCGGGCGTCCCGGCCGGCGGCTCGTCGTCGGGCACGAGCGCGCTCAACCTCAACGCGCTGCCGGACGCGGTGCAGCACATCGTGCGGGCCGCGTACGGCGACGCCACCGGGCACATCTTCCTGATCTCGGCCGGCATCGCCGTGGTCGGCGTGCTCGCGGCGCTGCTGCTGCGCCCGGTCACCCTGCGCACCAGCCTCGACCTCTCGGACACCGAGCGCTCGGTGTCCACGGCCGCCGGCGCGATCGACGGCGTCGCCGACGCGGAGGAGCCCGCCAGGCGGCGCTAGCCGTCTTGCGTGCCCGGCGGACAATGGAGTCCGCCTACGCGGCCGGACCTAGAAGGAGCACGCTGTGCAGATCGACGGCGTCATCAGCGCGATCGTCATCGGACTCGTCATCGGCGCGCTGGGCCGGCTCGTGCTGCCCGGCCGGCAGCGCGTCGGGTTCTGGTTGACGCTGCTGATCGGCATCGCCGCCGCCCTCGTCGGCACGGGCATCGCCTCGGTCTTCGGCGTGGCCGACACCGACAACATCGACTGGATCGAGCTGGCCCTCCAGGTCGCCCTGGCCGCCGGCGGCGTCGCGCTGGTGAGCCGCCGCAGGGACGGGCAGCGGAGACTACCCCGCTACCCGTCCCGCTGACGTTCCTCAGGCGCAGGCGGCGTAGAGCCGCCGGGTGCCGGTGGTGTAGGCCGCGCGGTCGCTGAACCGGCAGCCGTAGTCGGGGGCCGCCACGGACCTCGGGTCCAGGCGGTCTCCCGCCGGCTTGCGGTGGTGGCGCACCCAGGAGACCAGGTCGTCCCAGGCGGTGCCGACCTCGGTCGGGCTGAACTCGCAGTGCTCGGTGCTGCGGATCGCCCGCTGCACCACCAGCCGGCTCCGGCCGTTGCGGTCGACGTCGGCCTTGTACTGGAGCTCGTTGCCGAACGGCACGAACAGGTCGCCGAGGCCGTGCAGGGACAGCACGGGCACGCGCGGCCGGCCCTCGATCCTCGGCACCTGGGTGAGCCGGCTCGACAGCCGCTGGAAAGGCTCCTCCGGCGCGACCCGGCGCACCTCCCGGTTGACGTCGACCGGCGCGTTCGGGGTGTAGCGGGTGAACAGGTTGGTCGAGATCAGCCCCGGGTCCTGCGCGGGTGTCTCCGACGCCGCCGCGGGCGCACTGAGCGAGAACAGGAAGTTCTTCCAGTACGCGAACGCCGCCGCCGCGCCGGGCCGCTGCCCGCCGCTCTGGTTGACGGTGATGTCGCGGAACTGTCGGCCCAGCGCGTTGGTGGGCTCGGGTGCGACCGCGGTGATCGTCGCGATGCCGAGCTTCTGCTGCACGGCCGGCACGACGGTGGTCAGGTAGTCGGCGCCCGCCGGGTACGTGGTGATGTCGCTGAGCGCCTCGGCGGTGAGCTGGTAGTCGAGGAAGTAGTCGATCAGCCGCTGGTCGCCCATGACGCCGCACATCGGCAGGCCGCCGTCGTACAGCTTCGGGTATTCCTCCAGCGACCGGCCGATGACGTAGCCGCCCATCGAGACGCCCGCGATGTACGTGCGGTGCGGCCGGCGTACGACCGTTTCGAAATGGTCGGTGAGCTCCTTGGTGCTGACCACGCCGGCACGGATGTCGAACCCGTTGCCGGAGTAGGACGACGCCGCCCAGGCGTAGCCCTGGTCCAGTAGGCGTTGGCGCAGCCCGAAGGCCGGTGGGTCGACGGTCAGCACGGTGCCCTGACCGCGGTAGCCGTGCGCCCACATCACCAGGTCGCCGTTCCAGCGGGCCGGCACCTCGATGATGTACGCGGCGTGCCGGTGCGTGCCCTGGCGCACCGTCGTCGTGCGACCGTCGACGGTGGCCGGGGTCAGCGGCGGGTTGACGATCGTGTAGCCGGG
This sequence comes from Asanoa sp. NPDC049475, assembly GCF_040676915.1. Lineage (NCBI taxonomy): Bacteria > Bacillati > Actinomycetota > Actinomycetes > Micromonosporales > Micromonosporaceae > Asanoa > Asanoa sp. NPDC049475. Next base: position 850,479 of record NZ_JBFAPY010000002.1, read on the forward strand.
CAGGGGTTGGTCGCCGGGGGTGCCACCGGCCGCCGCTGTGGTCGGGATGGCGGTCACGGCGGTGGCGGCCGCCACCGTGCAGGCCAGGACGCGGAACAGGAGGGTACGGCGCATCGACGCGCTCCTCCGAGAGGGGGCAGGGAAATCGACGGTAGGCATCCTGGCTGACGGGTGTCAATACTGCACTGGCAGTGCGAAAACCTCGTCCGGCCACGCGCCCTCGTCCGGCGGCCTAACGTGGCTTCCGGGGAGCCGGCATGTTGCTAGGGAGGCGTCCCGAGCGGGTCGTCCTGGACGGCCTGCTGGACGCGGTCCGGGCGGGGGAGAGTCGGGCGCTGGTGGTGCGCGGCGACCTGGGCATCGGCAAGTCCGCACTGCTCGACCACCTGGCCATGCGCGCGGCCGACTGCGAGGTGATCTACGTGGCCGCCGTCCAGCCGGAGCTGGAGCTGGCCTTCGCCTACCTGCACCAGGCCTGCACGCCCAACGCCGACCGTTTCGACACCCTGCCGGAGCCCCAGCGCGACGCCCTGACGATCGCCCTCGGGATGCGCTCGGGTCCGCCGCCGGACCGGTTCCGGGTCGGGCTCGCCGTGCTGAGCCTGCTCTCCGAGGTCGCGACCGACCGGCCGCTGGTCTGGATCGTCGACGACGCGCCGTGGGTGGACCGCGCCTCGCTCCAGGCGATCGCGTTCGCCGCCCGCCGGCTGCGGCGCGAGGCGGTCGCCATCGTGTTCGGCACCCGTCCACCGGGTCCTCCGGAGTTGGCCGGCTGCCGACGCTCGACGTCACCGGCCTTCCCGACGACGACGCGCGGGAGCTGCTGCGGACCGTGCTGCCCGGGCCGGTGGACGAACCGGTGCGCGACCGCATGGTCGCCGAGGCCCGGGGCAACCCGCTGGCCCTGCTGGAGCTGCGGCCCACGCCCGGCGACCCCGGTGAGACGCCGCTGCCGGCCCGGATCGCATCAGCTCCCGCCGCGACCTGCGCCACTGACTCGTCGTTGACCACCCCGAGCGGGCCACGACGGTCCTGTGTGGACCGTTGGTGGGAGTGCGATGGGTGTACGAGCGTGGCTGTCCCGGTACGCCCCGGCCGAGGCGGCCGGCATCGCGGGAGCGCTCCTGGCCACCGCCCCGTTCGACGACCCGGGGGCGGCCGCGGTCGCCGGCACCGTGGGTGAGACGGTCGGCTTCTACGCGATGATCTTCGCCCGGGACGTCCGCGCCGGGGCCCGGCCCGCCGGGGTGGTCCGCGACATGGTGCTGGAGTTCGGCCCGGCCGAGCTTCTCGACACGCTGCTGGTCCGCCCGGCGGCGATGTACCTGGCCACCCGCGCGTTGGGCACGACCACCACGGGCGTGGTCGTGGGCAAGCTGGCCGCGGACGCGGTCTTCTACGCGGTCGCCATCATCGGCTACGAGCTGCGCCGGTCGCGCGTCGCCGAATCGAAGGACTCGACCGGGGTGCCGCCCCCTGGCTAACGTCCGGGCTGACCTTGATCGATGTCTACGGGGAGGTTCCACCATGACTCGACGCACTCTCACCGCCCGGCTGGCCGTCGTCGGCGCCGTGGCCGCGGCCGTCACCGCGGTCGCCGCCGCCCCGGCCCAGGCCGGCATCTACACCTGGAAGTTCCAGGGAAGCCAGGCCAGCAACGCCGACTGTGTCGCGGCCGGCACGGCGGCGGTCCGCAGCGGCGACGCCGACGTCTACCGCTGCAGCGGGGCCGCCGGCACCGAGCTGTATTTCGGTTACGTCTGGTAGGGGTGCGCTGATAGCTTCCGCGGTCGTGACCGCTGACTATCGCACCGTCAACCGCGCCAACTGGGACGAGCGCGCGCCGGCGCACGCCGCGTCGCCCGACTACGGCCTCGACCGGTTCGCCGCCGACCCGGCGCACCTGCATCCCGTGGTCCGGTTCGACCTGCCCCGGCTCGGGGACCTGACCGGCCTGCGCGGCGTCCACCTGCAGTGCCACATCGGCACCGACACCGTCTCGCTGTCCCGCCTCGGCGCGCGGATGACCGGCCTGGACTTCTCGCCGGCCGCCGTCGCCGAGGCGCGCCGTCTCGCGGAGCGCCTCGGTGACCCGACCGACTTCGTCGAGTCCGACGTGTACGCGGCCGCGGACGTGCTCGAGGCCGGCGCGTACGACCTGGTCTTCACCGGCATCGGCGCGCTGTGCTGGCTGCCCTCCGTCGACCGCTGGGCCGACGTGGTCGCCCGGCTGCTCAAGCCCGGCGGCCGGCTGTTCCTCCGCGAGGGCCACCCGATGCTGTGGTCGCTCGACGACGCCGCGGACCAGTTGATCGTGCGCTACCCCTACTTCGAGACCGCCGAGCCGATCGTCTGGACCGAGGGCGGCACCTACGTCAGCACCGACGCGGTCTTCACCCAGAACGTGACGCACGAGTGGAACCACGGCCTCGGCGAGATCGTCACCGCGCTGCTGGCGCACGGGCTGCGCCTGACGATGCTGGTCGAGCACGACAGCGTGCCCTGGGAGGCGCTGCCGGGCCGGATGGTGTGCGGCGACGACGGGGAGTGGCGGCTCACCGAGGGCCGCGAGCGCGTTCCGCTCTCGTACACCCTGCAAGCGGTCAAGATGGGTGAGTGACTGATCTCCCGGAGACGATGACGGCGTGGCAGGTGGTGGCGCCCGGTCCGCTGGCCGACCACCCGCTGCGCCGCGCCGAGCTTCCCGTGCCCACGCCGGCCGCCGACGAGGTGCTGGTCAAGGTCGAGGCGTGCGCGGTCTGCCGCACCGACCTGCACGTCGCCGAGGGTGACCTGCCGCCGCACCGCAGCCCGGTGGTGCCCGGGCACCAGGTCGTCGGGCGGGTGGTCGCCCGGGGCAGCCAGGCGACGGCCTACGTGCCCGGCGACCGGGTCGGCATCGCCTGGCTGCGACACACCGACAACACCTGCGTGTACTGCCGGCGGGGCAGCGAGAACCTCTGCCCGTCGTCCCGCTACACGGGGTGGGACGCCGACGGCGGCTACGCGGAGTACGCGGCCGCTCCGGAGGCGTACGTCTACCCGCTGCCCGCCGACCGCGACGCGCGTGAGCTGGCCCCGTTGCTGTGTGCCGGGATCATCGGCTACCGGGCGCTGCTGCGGGCCGACCTGCCACCGGGCGGCACGTTGGGCATCTACGGCTTCGGCGCCTCGGCGCACCTGACCGCGCAGGTCGCCATCGCGCAGGGGGCGACCGTACACGTGATGACCCGGTCCCTGGCCGCGCAGCGGCTGGCCCTGGAGCTCGGCGCGGCGTCGGCCGGCGGTGCCGCTGACCGTCCGCCGGGCAAGCTCGACGCGGCTATCCTGTTCGCGCCCGTCGGCACGCTCGTGCCCGTCGCCCTCGCGGCGCTCGACCGCGGCGGGACCCTGGCGGTCGCCGGCATCCACCTGACCGACATCCCGGCTCTGAACTACGAGAAGCACCTCTTCGAGGAGCGCACCCTGCGCAGCGTCACGGCCAACACCCGCGCCGACGGCCGGGCCTTCCTCGCGGCGGCGGAGGCCCACCCGCCGGTGGTGCACCGCCAGGAATATCCGTTGGCGTCCGCGGACCAGGCCCTCGCCGACCTGGCCGGCGACCGGGTCGACGGCGTCGCCGTGCTGATCCCCTAGGCCAGCACGTCCTGGTAGACCGCCATCGTGCGCTCGGCGATCGAGGCCCACGAGAAGTGGGTGACCGCGCGCTCGCGGCCGGCCGCGCCCATCCGGGTCGCCCGGGCCGAGTCGGCGAGCAGCGTGTTGATGGCGGCGGCCAGGTCGGCGACGAACCGGTCCGGGTCCACCGGCGTGCCGGTGCCGTCGGTGGCCTGCTCGATCGGCACCAGCAGGCCGGTGACGCCGTCGTCGACGACCTCCGGGATGCCGCCGGTCGCGGTGGCCACCACCGCGGTCTCGCAGGCCATCGCCTCCAGGTTGACGATGCCCATCGGCTCGTAGATCGACGGGCACACGAACACCGTGCTGCGCGTCAGGAGCTGGATGACGTCGGGCTTGGGCAGCATCTCCGGGACCCAGAAGATCCCGCCGTGCCGCTGCCGCAGCTCGTCGACGAGCTCGCGGACCTCGGCGGCGATCTCGGGCGTGTCGGGGGCACCGGCCAGCAGCACGAGCTGGGCCTCGGCGGGCAGTTCGCGGGCGGCCCGCAGCAGGTACGGGAGGCCCTTCTGGCGGGTGATCCGGCCGACGAAGATGGCGGTCGGGCGGGCCGGGTCGGCGCCGATCCGGTCCCAGACGTCGGTGCCGGTGTCCGGCTGGTACTGCACCGTGTCGATGCCGTTGTGCACCACGCGTACGCGGTCGGGGTTCACCCCGGGGTAGGCGGTCAGCACGTCGCGGCGCATCCCGGCGGACACCGCGATGACGGCGTCGGCGGCCTCGATGGCGGTGCGCTCCGCCCACGACGAGAGCCGGTAGCCGCCGCCGAGCTGTTCGGCCTTCCACGGGCGCAGCGGCTCCAGGCTGTGGGTGGTGACCACGTGCGGCACGCCGTGCAGGAGCTTGGCGGTGTGGCCGGCCAGGTTCGCGTACCACGTGTGGCTGTGCACGACGTCGGTGCCCTCGGTGCCGGCGGCCATCTCGAGGTCGACGCCCAGCGTGCGCAGCGCCGGGTTGGCGGTTTTCAGACCCGTTGGCTCCGCGTACGCGGTCACGCCCGGCTCGGTGCGCGGCGCGCCGAAGCAGTGGACCCGGACGTCGGCGAGCCGCCGCAGGTCACGAGCCAGATATTCCAGGTGTACGCCGGCGCCGCCGTACACCTCCGGCGGGTACTCGCGCGTGAGGAGATCGACTCGAATCCTGTCCACAGCGGAAACCTTAGACGGGACCCGCCCCCTCGGCTGGTGCGCGGCCCGCCGGGTGGCTAGCGTCTGCTCATGGCTCCCAAAGTCCTCGCGATGGTTCTCGCCGGTGGTGAGGGCAAGCGGCTGATGCCGCTGACCGCCGACCGCGCCAAGCCAGGCGTCCCGTTCGGCGGTATCTACCGGATGATCGACTTCGTCCTCTCGAACCTGGCGAACGCCGGCTATCTCAAGATGGTCGTGCTGACCCAGTACAAGTCGCATTCGCTGGACCGGCACATCACCAAGACCTGGCGCATGTCGAACCTGCTGGGCAACTACGTGACGCCGGTGCCGGCACAGCAGCGGCTCGGGCCGCGCTGGTTCGCGGGGTCGGCGGACGCGATCTACCAGAGCCTCAACCTCGTGCACGACGAGAAGCCCGACTACGTCATCGTGTTCGGCGCCGACCACATCTACCGCATGGACCCCGCGCAGATGGTCAAGCAGCACATCGACTCGGGCGCCGACGTCACGGTGGCCGGCATCCGCCAGCCGATCTCGATGGCCGACCAGTTCGGCGTCATCGAGGTCGCCGGCGACGGCAAGCGCATCCAGGCGTTCCGGGAGAAGCCCAGCGACGCCCGGGGGCTGCCGGACTCGCCCGACGAGATCTTCGCCTCGATGGGCAACTACGTGTTCACGGCCGAGGCGCTGATCGACGCGGTCACCCGCGACGCGCAGAACCCGTCGAGCAAGCACGACATGGGCGGCAACATCATCCCGATGCTGGTCGAGCGCCAGGCCGCCAGCGTCTACGACTTCGCCGACAACGTGGTGCCGGGCTCGACCGAGCGCGACCGGGGCTACTGGCGCGACGTGGGGACCCTGGACTCGTTCTACGAGGCCCACATGGATCTCATCTCGATCCATCCCGTGTTCAACCTCTACAACTTCGAGTGGCCGATCTACACCGACTACAACCCGTGGCCGCCGGCGAAGTTCGTGCACGGCTGGCAGGAGCGGGTCGGCCGAGCGGTGGGCTCGATGGTCTCGCCGGGCGCGGTGATCTCGGGGTCGTTGGTCGAGAACTCGGTGGTCTCGCCGAACGTCAAGGTCCACTCGTGGGCACACGTGGCCGGCTCCGTGCTCATGGAGGGGGTCGACATCGGCCGCCACGCGGTGGTCCGCAACGCGATCCTGGACAAGAACGTCGTGATCCCCGAGGGCGCGGAGATCGGCGTGGACCTGGAACGCGACCGCCGCCGTTTCACCGTGTCGGACAACGGCATCGTGGTGATCGGAAAGGGCCAGCGGGTCGAGGCCTGAACCCGACATCCGGGGGCGGAAGCACCGCAGACGAACAATCCTCGTCCTCGACGCGACGGGGGCCGGTGACCCGACTACGGTGGAGATCATGGCTGAGGTCGATCCCGTGCCGCCGAAGACCGACCCCTCGGGGGCCGCTGGGCCGCCCCCCGAGAGCGCCCGTCCGGCGCCACCCAAGCCCGGCCCACCCCCGGCGCGCCCGGGCGCGCCCAAGCCTGGGCCAGCCCTCGGCAAACCGGGCGCGCCCAAGCCCGGCCCAGCTCCCGCGAAGCCGGCACCGTCGGTAGCGGCTGCGGCTTCGAAGCCCGCGCCGCTCCCTGCCCCGAACGGCGCGGAGCCCGCGTCGCCGGCCGGAGAGCAGGCGGCGACTCCAGGCGCCGCGGGGCGGCCGTCCGACCCCGGCACGCCGGTTTCCGCGGATGGTCCCAAGCCTGGTCCTGCCGCGACGCCGAGGCCCGGACTGTCGAGCGCTGCGGCGACGCCCAAGCCCGGGCCGCCGGCCGCGACGGCGAAGCCCACCTCGACTCCGTCTCCCGAGTCCGCGCGGCCCGCGGGCACTGCGGCTCCCGCGCCGGCGCCGGTCCACGCGCCGCAGGCGACGGCCGCGCCCAAGACTGAGCCCGCCTCCGCCGATCCGGCGCGGGCGCCCCGGGCCGGGCGGCAGGCTCCGGTCGAGCCGGATCCCGCAGACGGCCGGATTCCCATCGACGCCGTCGGGCCGTCGGTGAGCGGCGGCAAGTACCCGGCCAAGGCCGTCGTCGGCGAGATCATCCCGGTCTCCGCCACCGTCTTCCGCGAGGGCCACGACGCCGTCGGAGCCAACGTGGTCTGGCGTGATCCCGACGGCACCGAAGGTCCGTTCACCCGGATGAGCCCCGGCGCCCCCGGCACCGACCGGTGGCACGCCACCTTCGAGCCGCGGGCCGTCGGCGCCGGCAGCTTCGTCGTCGAGGCGTTCAGCGATCCCTATCTGAGCTGGCGCGACGCCGTCGAGAAGAAGATCGCCGCCGGGCAGGACGTGACCGACCTGGCCAACGACCTCGTCGAGGGGGCCGCGCTGCTGGATCGGGCCGCCGCCGGCGTACCCGATGATCAACGGGAGCGGGTGACCAAGGCGGCCGAAGCCCTGCGGGCCGAGGACCTCGCGCTCGGCATCCGGGTCTCGCCCGCGCTCGGCCTCGCCGACCTGCTCTGGCGCTACCCGGTGCGTGAGCTCGTGACGCGCAGCGACGCGTACCCCGTCTGGGTCGATCGCAAGAAGGCCCTTTTCTCGGCCTGGTACGAGTTCTTCCCGCGCTCCGAGGGCGCCGTCGTCGGTGACGGGCACAGCGAGCAGGGCACGTTCGCGACCGCCCAGAACCGGCTGCCCGGCGTCGCCAAGATGGGCTTCGACGTGCTCTACCTGCCGCCGATCCATCCCATCGGCCGGGTCAACCGCAAAGGCAAGAACAACGCCCTCGTGGCCGAGGAGAGCGACGTCGGCTCGCCGTGGGCGATCGGCGCCGAGGAGGGCGGGCACGACGCGATCCACCCGAAGCTCGGCACGCTCGAGGACTTCCGGGCGTTCATCGCCGCGGCCGCCGAGCACGGGCTCGAGGTGGCGATGGACCTCGCGCTGCAGTGCGCCCCGGACCACCCGTGGGTCAAGGAGCACCCCGAGTGGTTCACGACCCGGGCCGACGGCACGATCGCGTACGCCGAGAACCCGCCGAAGAAGTACCAGGACATCTACCCCCTGAACTTCGACAACGACCCGGAAGGGATCCGGCAGGAGATCCGGCGGGTCGTCCTGCACTGGGTGGCCCAAGGCGTCAAGATCTTCAGAGTGGACAATCCGCACACCAAGCCGGTCAACTTCTGGCATTGGCTGATCGCGGAGGTCAAGGACGTCGATCCGGACGTGCTGTTCCTCGCCGAGGCGTTCACGCGGCCGGCGATGATGAACGGGCTGGGCAAGATCGGGTTCAGCCAGTCGTACACCTATTTCACGTGGCGGACGACCGCGTGGGAGATGCGGGAGTACTGCGAGCAGCTTGTCGCCGCGGCCGACCACATGCGGCCGAACTTCTGGCCGAACACGCCCGACATCCTGCACGAGACGCTCCAGCACGGCGGCCCGCCGATGTTCAAGATCCGTGCGGTGCTGGCCAGCATGCTGATGCCGTCGTGGGGCGTCTACGCCGGCTTCGAGCTGTTCGAGCACGTCGCCCGCCCGGGCGCGGAGGAATATCTGGACAACGAGAAGTTCGAGCTGCGCCCCCGGGACTGGGCCGGCGCCGAGGCGGCGGGCCGCTCGCTCGCCGGCTTCCTGAGCCGGCTCAACGCGATCCGGCGTGACAACCCGGCCCTGCACTGGCTGCGGAACCTGCGTTTCCACGAGATCGACAACCCGGCGCTGCTGTGCTGGTCGAAACGCGACCCGCGCGCCGACAACACCGTTCTGGTCGTCTGCTCGTTCGACTCGAGCGGGGACCAGTGGGGAAACACCACACTGGACATGCCGGCGCTCGGCCTGGACTGGCACGAACGGTTCGTGGTGACCGACCAGCTCACCGGGGGCACGTACGACTGGGGCCAGCGCAACGCGGTCCGGCTCGACCCGTTCCTCGAGCCGGCGCACATCCTCTCGGTGCGACCGCGTCGGTGAGGGCGAGGAACCGCGCCGGGAGGCGCGGGGTGAGGTAGGGACTGACCAGATGACCGACCAGCTGATCTCCGGCGCGGAGCACGACCCGCACGCGTACCTGGGCGCGCATCCACACGCCGGGAGCACCACCATCCGGACGCTGCGCCGGGGTGCCGACACGGTCGCGATCGTCGTCGGAGACGAACGCCACCCCGCGACGCGCGTACACCCGGAAGGGATCTTCGAAGCGGTCGTGGCCGGCGAGGTCCTGGACTACCGGGTCGACGCGGACGGGCGGATCTTCGACGATCCCTACCGGTACGGGCCGACGATCGGCGAGCTCGACCTGCACCTGATCAACGAGGGCCGGCACGAGAAGCTCTGGGAGGCGCTCGGCGCGCACGCCCGCGACGGCGGCGTGTCGTTCACGGTCTGGGCTCCGAGCGCGCAGGGCGTACGCGTGATCGGCGACTTCGCCGGTTGGGGACCGCACGACGGCTACCCGATGCGCTCGATGGGCAGCAGCGGCGTCTGGGAGATCTTCGTGCCGGACGCCGCGGTCGGCCACCGCTACAAGTACCGCATCCTCGGCCGCGACGGCACCTGGCGCGAGAAGGCCGACCCGATGGCCCGCCGCACCGAGATCCCGCCGCGCACCGCCTCGGTCGTCGACGAGTCGTCGTACGACTGGAAGGACGCCGAGTGGATGACGCGCCGGTCGTCGGCCAAGCCGCACCAGGAGGCGATGAGCGTCTACGAGGTGCACCTCGGCTCGTGGCGGCCCGGCCTAGGCTACCGGGAGCTCGCCGACCAGCTCACCGAATATGTCGTCGAGATGGGCTTCACGCACGTCGAGTTCCTGCCGGTGATGGAGCACCCGTTCGGCGGCTCGTGGGGCTACCAGGTCACCGGCTACTTCGCGCCCACCGCGCGGTTCGGGTCGCCGGACGACTTCCGCTATCTGGTCGACCGGCTGCACCAGTCGGGGATCGGTGTCCTGCTCGACTGGGTGCCGGCGCACTTCCCGCGGGACGAGTGGGCGCTGGCCCGGTTCGACGGGACGCCGCTCTACGAGCACGGAGACTGGCGCCGCGGCGAACACCCCGACTGGGGTACGTACATCTTCGATTACGGGCGCCGCGAGGTGCGCAACTTCCTCGTCGCCAACGCGCTCTACTGGTGCGCCGAGTTCCACGTCGACGGCCTGCGGGTCGACGCGGTCGCGTCGATGCTCTACCTCGACTACTCGCGCGAGGAGGGGCAGTGGGAGCCCAACCAGTACGGCGGGCGCGAGAACCTCGACGCGATCGGCTTCCTGCAGGAGACGAACGCGACCGTCTACAAGCACCACCCCGGTGTCGTCATGATCGCCGAGGAGTCGACGGCCTATCCGGGCGTCACCTGGCCCACGTCCGGCGGCGGGCTCGGGTTCGGCTTCAAGTGGAACATGGGATGGATGCACGACACGCTGCTGTACGTGTCGAAGGAGCCGATCCACCGCCAGTACCACCACAACCAGGTGACGTTCTCCATGGTGTACGCGTGGTCCGAGAACTACGTGCTGCCCATCTCGCACGACGAGGTCGTCCACGGAAAGCGGTCGTTGCTCTCGAAGATGCCCGGGGATCTCTGGCAGCGGTTGGCCAATGTGCGGGCGCTGTTGGCGTTCATGTGGGCGCATCCCGGCAAGCAGTTGCTGTTCATGGGGTGTGAGCTCGGGGACGACGAGGAGTGGAACGAGGAGCGTGGGCTGAACTGGGGTCTCGCCTCGGATCCGCAACGGTCGGGGTTGCAGCGGTTGGTCCGGGATATCAATGCTATTTATCGGACGTCGCCTGAGCTGTGGTCGCAGGACACCACGCCGGCTGGGTTCCGGTGGATCGTGTCGGATGACGCGTCCAACAACACGCTCGCGTTCATCCGGTTGGCGCCGGACGGGTCGCCGCTGGTCTGTGTCGTGAACTTCGCGGCCGTACCCCACGAGAACTATCGGGTCGGGTTGCCCCGGGCCGGGTCGTGGACCGAGGTGCTCAACACGGACGCGGCCGACTACGGGGGTTCCGGGGTGGGGAACCTGGGTGCGGTGACGACCGAAGAGGTGCACTGGCACGGGATGCCGGCTTCGGCGCGGCTGCGGGTGCCGCCGTTGGGCGCTCTGTGGTTGCGGCCGGCCTGAGTCTCTTTTTGGTGGTCCCCGGGGTCTTTCGCCCCGGGGACCACTTCTTCGCTACCAGTTGAAGCCGGCGGCGTAGCTCACCTGGGCGAGGGCCGTCTGGCCGGCGGCGTTGGGGTGGAAGTAGTCCCAGCCGGAGACCTGGCTGAAGGCGAACGGGTAGTTGAAGACCGCGTTGTCGTCGAAGTCGCAGTTGGAGCCGTAGGCCGCGCAGGCCTGGGCGAGCTGCGTGTTGAAGTCGACGACGCGCTGGCGTACCCGATCGCGCCGTTGGGTGTCGGCTGTCGCCGTTGACGTGGGGTTGGCCAGCATCGACTTGCAGATGCCGAAGAGCGACCACGCGGTGCGGGCGCTGCCGCTCGTCCGACCGACCTCCCAGAGGCGCTTGATGTCGGGGATGCTGATCACGGCGACCTTGGCGTTGGGCAGGCCGCTCTTGAGGGTGTTCAACGCGGTGTCGATGTGCGCTCTGAACGTGCTGACGGCCGTCATGGAGCTCTCGGAGCTGGTGCAGGCGTCGTTGGCGCCGATGAGGATCGTGACGTACTGGGGGTTGCGGCCGACGGTGGCCGTGGCCTGGCCGGGCATGTCGTCGGCCTTGGCACCGGACGCGGCCTGGTTGTAGTTCTTCCCGTTGATCGCGCTGTTCTTCGCGCGGATCCGCAGGTAGTGGCTGTTGATCGCGGACTCGCTGCCCGTGCTGAACGACCGCGAGGTGCAGTCGAAGTAGAAGCCACAGGCGTTGAAGCCCCGGGTGATCGAGTCACCCATGCTGGCCATGGAGCTCGGCGGGGGTCCGGGGTCGGCCTTCGCGGGGGTGGCGACCGCCATGGTGCTCGCTGTGAGCGTGGCGGCGGCGAGCAGGGTGACCAGCCGGCGACGGGGGGATGTGGAAGTACTCACGCGACCTCCCATAGGTGCACGAGTTACCGCCGGGTAACGGCGAGTGAACGCACGTTAACTCGGTGTCAGATCGATATCAATGGCTGCGTACGAGGTTTCGCCCCAGTCGCGATGTCCAGCCTTCCTGGCCCTTCGGTCGTGGCGGTTGTGCCACGCCGGTTGGTTGTCGCAGGTCAGCGCTGGCTTGATTGCCTACGGTGGGTCGCTTGGTCCGGTGGGTCGCTTGGTCCGCGGGTCACTCAGCCCCGCGGGTTGCTCAGTCCCGTGGGTCGCTTAGTCCGGGGCGCGCTCAGTCCGGGGGGTCGAAGGCCTCGAGCTCGGCTACTCCGGTGCCGATGCGGCCGAGGAGCTGGAGTGGGGACTCGCCCTCGTATTCGGCGACCTGCTCGGCCAGCCGGCCGGCGAGGGCACCCAGCCCGACGATGACGTCGGAGGCGTCGACCGTGGGGGACCGCCCGGGGTCGGAGTCGATCACGGCGATGGCGAACTCCGCCATGTTCTGGACGAGCGCGGATCGGCCGAGCGCGGCGGCGGTGATCGCCTCGGTGGGGGTCTTGTCCTCGCGATCGCCGACGATGCGAGCCAGGGTCCCGACCAGATCGACCATCCCACCGGCGACGTCGACGGCGTCGTCCGAGGTCACGTTGAGCAGGACGGCGAGCGCCTCGCGATCCTTGCGAAGCCCGGCAGCGACGGCGGCAACCGCATGACCCATGGCGTCGGCGGGCGTCATTGGCCGACCATACGCGCCGAAGGTCAACGCGAGGTGTCACGCCGCTCTTCGGTCGCGGCTTCGGCTGTCGTCGGAGAGCGGGTGGAGACCGTGAGCGGCCGAACGCGATCGGGATCAGTGACGGTGGGTCGATCCCCCCGGGGCGACCGGGCCGGGCCGTCGCGGTTTGGTTGGTCAGGCGTGGGTCGGGTGGCGGCCGAGCCAGGCGACGACCGAGTCGCCCGGCATCGCAGGGGCGTAGAGGTAGCCCTGGGCCAGGTCGCAGCCGGCCTCGGTGAGGAGGCGGGCCGTGTAGCGGTTCTCGACGCCCTCGGCGACGACCCGCAGGCCCAGCGCGCGGGCCAGGTCCACGGTCGAGCGCACGATGACCGCGTCGTCGGCGTTGTGCGCGATGCCGCCGACGAACGACCGGTCGATCTTGATCTCGCGCAGTGGCAGGCGGCGGAGGTGCTGCAGGGACGAGTAGCCCGTACCGAAGTCGTCCAGGGAGATCGCGACCCCGGCGGCGGCGAGCTTGGCGATGGTGTCCCGCAGTTGGGCCAGGTCCGCCGTCAGCGCGCTCTCGGTGATCTCCACCTGGATCAGCTCCGGCGGCACCTTGTGCTCGGCGAGCCGTTCGGTGAGCTGGGTGATGATCTCGTCGCCGTGCAGGTCGCGGATGCTGACGTTCAGGGAGGTACGCAACGACACGCCGGCGGCCAGCCAGCGGCCCTGCTGCGCGACCACCTCGTCGATCACCCGCTGCGTGATCATGCGCATCACCGGGGTGTGCTCGGCGATCCGGAGCAGGTCGGCGGGTGGGATCGCGCCCTGCGTCGGGTGCTTCCAGCGCAGGAGCGCCTCGAAGCCCACGACGTGGCCGGTGGCCAGGTCGATCTGGGGCTGGTAGTGCAGCGCGACCGCGTCCTCGCCGCTGTCCAGCGTCCGGCGGAAGTCGGTGAGCAGGGCGAGGCGCTCGGGGGAGTTGTGGTCGTCCTCGGCGCGATAGGCCTGGATGGGCCAACCGCGCTGCTTGGCGAGGTACATGGCGACATCGGCGTGCCGCATCACGGTCGCGAAGTCGGTGCCGTCCCGCGGTGCGAGCGCGACGCCGATCGACCCGGTGATGTCGACCTGGAGACCGTCGAGCATGACCGGCGTCGCCATCGCCTCGGTCAGCGTCTCGGCGAGCCGGCGGGCCTCGGTCTCGGTGCTCACCGGCGCGACGACCGCGAACTCGTCACCGCCGAGCCGGGCCGCGGTGGCGTCGGCCGGCAGGGCCTCCCGCAGCCGGTGGCCGACCGCGACCAGCAGCCGGTCGCCGACCTCGTGGCCGAGCGCGTCGTTGACGTACTTGAAGCGGTTGAGGTCCAGCAGCAGCATCGCCAGCGGCGGCTCCTGCGCCGGGTCGCGGCCGTCCCGTCGGAGCCGGCCGAACGCGGCCCGCAGCCCGGTGCGGTTGGCCAGGTCGGTCAGCGGGTCGCGGCGGGCGGTCAGGTCCCGCTCGGCGGACAACCGGGCCATCCGCTCGAAGGCGTACAGCGGCACGAACACGAGCGGCACAAAAGCGGCGCTGACGTGGGCGGCGACCGCCAGGAGTGGGCTCAGCAGCAGCAACGCGGCGATGGACAACAGCTCGTACGCCGGCGCCGGGCGCAGCATCTGCACGCCGGTGCGCCCCCGGGACGCGAGGCCGGCGGTGGTGCGCAGCAGTTGGTAGGCGATCAGCCAGACAGCGGCGGCGGCGATGACGGACACGGCGTCGCGCACGGCGTCGACGGTGCCGATCGAGTTGAAGGGGTCCGGACGTCCGACGACGAGCACCCCGAACGCGGCGGCCGTCGCGACCGCGAACTGCGCGGCCATGACCGCTGCCCGGCCCACGGGGTACCGCATCCGCCAGGCGACCACCCCCGCGGCCGCCGCTTGGACGAGGATCGCGGGTCCCAGCCCCCAGCAGAGCAGGATCGCGAAGGTGAAGCAGAGGGAGGGGCAGATCATCACCGGTTTGCCGTGGCGCCCGAGAGCGATGAACGCCCGCGCGTCGGCCAGCAGGGCCAGGCCGGCCATCAACCAGAACTCGGGATGACCGAAACCGTCGGCCAGCTCACCGGCGGCGGCGGACAGTGCGAGGCCGAGCAGGCCGAGCAGCACGATGCCGACCGCGTAGGCGGCCAGGGCACGGGGCCGGCGGCGCGCGAACCCCTGTGCGGCGGCGCCGACACGCGGGGTCAGGAGTGCCGGGGGTGCCTCGACCCTGAACATCCCGTAAACCGTAGCTGGTCATTTTGCCATAAGTCACCCTGAGCGTGGACTTTTCTCGGTTAATCAGGATCACAGGCCAATATCGAAAGGTATTGACGCGGGACTGGTCCGCGACCAGTATGGGAGCGCTTCCATTCACGTTGCTCCACGGATGGGCGTCCGTGGCGGGTTGGTGTCCTCCGGGCGGGCACCGCGCGAACGGGACCCGGCGGTCGTCCGTGGCGCGCTGCCGCCCGTACCCGTCGTGAGGAGGAACCACCCCCATGATCAAACCTGCCCGGGGCGCCCGCCCGGCGCGGACGGCCGTGATCGCCGCTGTCGTGGCGCTCGCGGTCCCGCTGGTCGTCGCGCCGATCGTCGCCGCGCCACCCGCCGCGGCCGACGCCGCGCTGCGCGTGCACGCCGCCGCGCGCGGCAAGTTCGTCGGCTACGCGGCCAGCACCAGCCCGCTGGCCAACGAGGCCGCCTACCGGTCGATCGCGGCGTCGGAGTTCAACCAGGTCACCGCCGAGAACGCCATGAAGTGGGAGTCGACCGAACCGTCGGACGGCAACTACACGTTCTCCGGTGCTGACCAGGTGGTCGCGTTCGCGGCCGCCAACAACCAGCAGGTGCACGGGCACACGCTGGTCTGGCATAGCCAGACGCCCGGCTGGGTGCAGGGCCTGTCGGCCAGCGCGATGCGGACCGCGATGCAGGACCACATCGCGACCGTGGTCGGTCGCTACGCCAACAACGCCGCCCTCGTCTCGTGGGACGTGGTCAACGAGGTGTTCGAGGAGAACGGCAGTCTGCGTACCAGCTTCTGGTACAACACCCTCGGCTCGTCGTACATCGCCGACGCGTTCCGGTACGCCCGCGCCGCGGACAGCAACGCGCGGCTGTGCATCAACGACTACAACGTCGAGGGCATCAACGCCAAGAGCACGGCGATGTACAACCTGGTGCGCCAACTACGCGCCGACGGCGTGCCGGTGGACTGTGTGGGATTCCAAGGTCACCTCGCTATCCAGTACGGGTTCCCGTCGCAGTTCCGCGAGAACCTGGAGCGGTTCGCCGCGCTCGGCGTGCAGGTGCGGATCACCGAGCTCGACGTGCGGATGCAGATGCCGCGCGACAGCACCAAAGACGCTACGCAGGCCACCTACTACCGCAACGTGGTGCAGGGCTGCTTGGCCGTGACCGCGTGCGCGGGCGTCACGATCTGGGGCTTCACGGACAAGTACTCGTGGGTGCCCGACGTCTTCTCCGGTGAGGGCGCAGCCCTGCCCTGGGACGCGAACTACTCGACGAAGCCGGCGTACACCGCGATCCACGACGCCCTCGACGACGGCTCCGACCCGGACCCTGACCCGGACACGACGCCACCGACGACGCCAGGGACGCCGGTCGCCTCGGGGGTGACCTCGTCCGGTCTCTCGTTGTCATGGACCGCCTCCTCGGATGCGGTAGGTGTCACGGGCTACGACGTGCTGCGGGCGACGGGAGCGAGCGGCGGCTCGTTCGCGGTGGTCGGCACTCCGTCGTCCGCGTCCTTCGTGGACAGTGGCCTGGCGGCGTCGACCACGTACCGCTACCAGGTCCGCGCCCGCGACGCGGCCGGCAACGTGTCGTCCCTGTCGCCGGTAGCCACGGTGACCACGACGGCGGGCGGTGGCGGGCCAGGCCCGTCGTCGTGCCGGGTCGCGTACACGATCAGCCCCTGGGGCGGAACGAACGGCTTCACGGCGGGTCTCGTGCTGACCAACACGGGTACCTCCTCGCTCTCGGGCTGGAGCCTTGCCTTCACGCTGCCGAGCGGCCAGACGATCACGCCTCCGGGCTGGTCGGCGACGTGGTCGCAGTCGGGCCAGGCGGTGACCGCGACCCCGCTGTCGTGGAACTCGACGCTCGCGCCGGGTGGCTCCACAACGATCGGCTTCAACGGCACCCACACCGGCGGAACCGGCGAACCCACCACCTTCACGGTGGGCAGCTCGTCCTGCACGGTGGTCTAGCTCGTCGCTCTGCGGTGGGCGGTCCGCTCATGCGGCGGACCGCCCACCGCACCGCACCTCCTTTCGTCATGGCCGGCTCGCCCACCCGACACGGTGTGCGCGGGTCGCATGTCGCTCGTGTCGTCGGAGGCAGCGGGCGATCGGCCTCCTGGCGGGATTCGGTCTGGCGCGATTCGGTCTCGCGCGATTTGGTCGAAGTGGCTTGGCGCAACTGGGCAGACCGGCACGTGGGTCCTGTTCCTGGCTGCGGACTGGGCGGCGCGGGTTCGAATGCGAATCTGACCTGGGCGCCCTCCATCAAGGCGTTGTCACGGATGCTGGCTGAGTTCGGGCGCGTCTCCACAGGTGAGTCGCACCGGTTGACGGGAGGTCTGCAGAAACGTCACCCGTCGTCGTTCGCAAGCTTGCCGTTGCTGTTGCGCCGCCGGATCGAACGTACCCATGGCTCAGGGGTGGCGGTAGCGGCGATTTTCGAGCCAGGCCACGGTTTTCCGGTAAACCGTCGGTTGCTATATCGATTCGTAACGTGGCGGTTGGGGCGAGCGCGTGACGGGGACGGTGCGAGTGTCGGTGGGTCGCGCGATGATGTGCCCGTGAGTGAACCGAGCGGCGTGATCTTCCCGCCCACCGCCAGCGGCACCGGCCTGACCTCGTCGCTGGGGCGGGCGGTGGTCGGTGACGCACTGCGCGCCGTCGACCCGATCGGCGCCGCGGCGGCGCAGCGCGAGACCGACTGGCGACGGGGCTACCTGGTGCACTTCCGCCGGCTCGTCGAGGCGGGTCTCGGCGGTGGCGAGGCGGCCCGGCAGATCGCCGCCGGCGGGCTCGCCTCGATCCACGAGCGCATGCGGTTCCGCACGGCTGACGGCGCGGTGGAGCCGTTGTCGGCGGCGTTCGCGGGGCCGGTCGAGCCGTTCTCGACCGCTACTGTCGGCGGCCAGGGGCGGGTCGACAAGGAGCTGACGCTGCCTTACCGGGGGGAGCGACTACGCGGCGACGGCATCAAGCGCCGGCTCGACGCCTGGCTGGCGGCGGGCATCATCGAGCCGTCGTGCGCCGAGGCGATCCGCACGGTCCAGGCCAACCCGGACTGGCTCGACCTCGGTGGCACGACGGTCGTCGCGCTGGGTGCCGGGGCCGAGATGGGGCCGGTGCCGTCCCTGCTGCGGTGGGGCAACCCGGTCGTCGCCGTCGACCTGGCGCGGCCCGGGCTGTGGTCGCGGCTGATCGAGATGGCCGGTCGCTATGGCGGGCGACTGCACGTCCCGGCGGTCAAGGGCGACACGGATCTCGCCGACCGCTCCGGCGCCGACCTGCTGCACGGCATCGCGTCCGTCGCCGGCTGGCTCGACGGGTTCGACGGCCGGCTGGTGGTGGGCAACTACGTCTACGCGGACGGCGCGATCAACGTGCGGCTCAGCACCGCGGTCGACGCGTTGACGAGCCACCTGCGCCAGTCGCGCCCCGACACGGCGCTGGCGTTCCTGGCCACGCCTACCGACGTGTTCGCGGTGCCGGGCGACGCCGTGGCGCACAGCGAACGCGCTTACGGGGCGCCGGCGGGCGTGGGGCGACTACGCCGGCCGCTGCGGCTGCTGTCGGGCGGGCGAATGCTGCGGCGCAACTACGCGCCGGGCGACGATCCGGGCATCTGCGACGCGTTGGTGGCGCAGCAAGGCCCGAACTACGCGCTCTCGAAGCGCATCCACCGCTGGCGGGCAACGGTGGCACGCTCCGAGGGCGTCGCGGTCAGCATGAACGTCGCACCGCCGACGCGCACCCGGTCGGTGGTCAAGAACAGGGCACTGGCGGCGGCGTACGCGGGCGCCCACCGCTTCGGTGTCGAGGTCTTCGAACCGGCGACAAGCAACACGCTGATGGCGGCGTTGCTGGTCCACGACCTACGCAACCCACCACGCCCGGCGGCGGAGGTCTGGCACGAGGAGGCGGAGTACGCGGCACACGGCGGGCTGTGGCGCTGCGCGTACGCGCCGAGGAGTGCGCTGGGCATCGCCGCGCTGCTGGGTTGGGGAGCGGCCCGTGGCTGACCACCCATCATGAATTGAGCTCGGTGCACCGACACCGACACCGACGCCGACCTCCCCGAGTTCGCGCTGCTCCTGGCTGACCGCGTCGCGGACGGCGGCGGCTGCGGGCGGAACCGATCGCGCCTTGAGGTTCGCGACCCGCCCGGCCGCCCCAGGCTGCTCGCAGCAGATCGGGACGCTGAGAACGCGGAGCATCACAGGCCGGATCCCGACCTCTCGGCAGCCGGGAAAGCGTCGGTGTTGAGTTCGAGCCGTTCACCGCGGGGAGGCACCAAGAATCATCCTAGGACGCCCTAGGGAGTGTGCGTTGTCCCAGGGTCGTGGGCCTATGGTTCTTGATCTTCCGGGCGGCGGCGCCGACACTGGCGGCGTGCAAGCGATCGAGACCGCGTTGATCGTTCCCGTGCCGGAGGTCGAGGGCGTCGTCGGTGCTCACCGCGCCCGGTTCGACCAGGCCGCGCGGTGGGGAGTGCCGGCGCATGTCACCGTGCTCTATCCGTTCGTTCGGCCCGAGGCGGTGACCGACGAACTCCTGGACGTCGTACGGGAGACGGTGGCCTCGATGCCGCGGTTCGAGATCGAGTTCGCGGACGTGCGCTGGTTCGGCGAGCAGGTGGCGTGGCTGGCACCCACGCCCGACCAGCCGTTCCGGGCGCTCACCCAAGCGCTGTGGGCGCGGTTTCCCGACTGTCCGCCGTACCGCGGTGAGTTCGACGACGTCGTACCCCATCTGACGATCGGGCACGACGTGCCGCTCGCCGACCTGACCGCCGCGGCCGACGCGGTGGCCGCTCGGTTGCCGTTGCGGGCCGAGCCGCGCGAGGTTCTGCTGATGGTCGGCGCTCCGGAACCGGACGCCTGGCGCACAGTGGCACGGTTCGCGTTGGGTGACGCATAAGGGCGTAGCGAACGTGTCAAGATCGGCCCGGGGGACCCCGGGACGCGCGAGTATTGAACGCGATGGCTCGTGGACAGTTGCGGATCTATCTCGGCGCCGCGCCCGGTGTCGGGAAGACCTTCGCCATGCTCGAAGAGGCTCAGCGGCGGGCCGGGCGGGGCACCGACCTGGTGATCGGCTTCCTCGAGACGCACGGGCGGCCCCATACCGCCGAGATGCTCGATGATCTCGAGGTCACGCCCCGCCGGGAGATGAGCTACCGCGGCGCCCGGTTCACCGAGATGGACGTCGACGCCATCCTGCGCCGCAACCCGCAGGTCGCCGTCGTCGACGAGCTCGCGCACACCAACGTCCCCGGCTCGCGCAACGAGAAGCGTTGGCAGGACATCCAGGAGCTGCTCGACGCCGGGATCACCGTGCTCTCGACCGTCAACATCCAGCACCTGGAGTCGCTCAACGACGTGGTCGAGCAGATCACCGGGGTGGTCCAGCGAGAGACAGTGCCGGACAGTGTCGTACGCGGTGCGGACCAGGTCGAGCTCGTCGACATGACGCCCGAGGCGCTGCGGCGGCGGATGGTGCACGGCAACGTCTACCCGCCGGAGAAGATCGACGCGGCGCTCGGCAACTACTTCCGCGTCGGCAACCTGACCGCGTTGCGGGAGCTGGCGCTGCTCTGGCTGGCGGACAAGGTCGACGAGCAGCTCGACCGGTACCGCGAGGAACACGGCATCGGCACCACCTGGGAGGCGCGCGAGCGGGTCGTCGTCGCGGTGACCGGTGGGCGCGAGGGGGACACGCTGATCCGCCGCGCCGCGCGGATCGCCGCCCGCAGCAAGGGCGCCGATCTCCTCGCGGTCCACGTCTCGCGCAGTGACGGGCTGGTCGACGCCGACCCCGCCCTGCTGTCCCGGCAGCGGCTGCTGGTGGAGAGCCTCGGCGGCACGTACCACCAGGTGGTCGGTCCCGACGTCTCCCGCGCGCTGCTGGACTTCGCCCGTGGGGTCAACGCCACCCAGCTCGTGCTCGGCGCCAGCCGGCGCGGGCGGGTGCAGCAGATCTTCTCGGCCGGTGTCGGGGTGACCACGACCGCGCAGTCCGGGCCGATCGACGTGCACCTGGTCACCCACGAGGAGATCGGCCTCGGCCGGCGCCGGTGGCGGCGCGGCGGTGCTGCCCTGTCGCGGAGGCGGCGGATCGCCGGGTTTCTCGTCGCCCTGATCGGGTTGCCGGCCCTGACCGCGATCCTGGTGCCGTTCACCGACAACTTGTCACTGGCGAGTGACATGATGCTGTTCCTGCTGGCGATCGTGGTGGTGGCGTTGGTGGGTGGCCGCTGGCCGGCGATCGCGGCCGCCGTGGCCGGCTTCCTGCTGCTCAACTACTTCTTCACGCCGCCGTTGCGGAAGTTCACGGTCAACGAGACGGAGAACCTGCTCGCGCTCGCGGTGTTCGTCGTCGTCGCGATAGCGGTCAGCGCCGTCGTCGACACGGCCGCCACGCGGACCCGGGAGGCGGCCGGGGCGAGTGCCGACGCACAGACCCTGGCAACCGTGGCAGGTAGCGTGCTGCGCGGAGCCCGTCCGCTCGAAGCCCTGTTGCGGCAGCTGCGGGAGATGTTCGGCCTGGAGTCCGTGACGCTGCTGGAGCGCGCGCCGGGTGCGGTCGACGTGCCGGACCGCCGGCGTGACCCGGCCGCCTGGCGGGTGGCCGCCAGCGATGGGGCAGGACCGAGCCGCACACCGGCGGAGGGTACGAGCGACGTGCCCATCGGCGACGACCTCGCCCTCGTGCTGCGGGGCAGCACGCTGGCGGCCAGCGACCGGCGGATCATCGAGGCGTTCGCCGCCCAGGCCGCCGTCGCGCTGCGTCAGGAGCGGCTGGCCGAGCAGGCCGCCGAGGCGCTGCCGCTGGCCGAGGCCGACCGGATGCGCACGGCGTTGCTCGCGGCGGTCAGCCACGACCTGCGTACGCCGCTGGCGTCCGCGAAGGCAGCGGTTACCAGCCTGCGCAGCGACGAGGTGGAGTTCTCGCCGGACGACCGCGACGAGCTGCTGGCCACGGCGGACGAGTCGCTCGACAAGCTGGGCCGGCTGGTGGCGAACCTGCTCGACATGAGCCGCCTGCAGGCCGGAGCCCTGGGCGTGATGCCCGCGTCGCTGGGCCTGGAGGAGGCGGTCCCGCGGGCTTTGGACGAGCTCGGCGCCTCGGCGCGGCCGGTGGTCCTGCGGATGCCGGACGACCTGCCGCTGGTCCATGCGGACCCGGGCCTGCTGGAGCGGATCCTGGTGAACGTGATCGGGAACGCGATCCGGTACTCGCCGTCCGACCGGCCACCGACGATCACGGCGAGCGAGCACGCCGGGCAGGTGGAGATGCGGGTGATCGACCGTGGACCCGGCATTCCGGACTCCGCGCGGGACCGGGTGTTCCAGCCCTTCCAGCGCCTCGGCGACCGCACCAACCACGAGGGCGTCGGGCTCGGCCTGGCGCTGTCCCGCGGCCTGGCCGAGGCGATGGGCGGTTCGCTGACGCCGGAGACGACGCCCGGCGGCGGCTTGACGATGGTGCTGTCCCTGCCGTCGGCGGAGGCCGACGTGGAGCCGACCGAGACCCGCGCGACCGAGATCGCGGACCAGGCGATCCGGGAGCGGTTGCGGCGCTGGCCGCGCGAGGCGCAGCTGTCGTCGCGGCTCAACGAGGCCGCCACGCCTGATCTCGCGGTCGGCGAGCCCGCCCGGGTGGATCGTGGCCTGGTGCCGGAGCCGGTGCACCCGTCGCGGCTGGCGGAGCGGGACGCGGCGGGCGGCGCGGGCTCTGCGCGCGACGCGCCCCGGACCGGCGACGCTGGCTTCGATGGCGGCGCTGATCGGGCGAAGGCCTCGGGCGGCGGCGCCGACGGCGAAGCGGCCTCAGCCGGCGACCCGACCCGAGGCGACGGTGCTGGTCGCTCTTCGAACGAGGACGGCACGTCGGATACCGAGCGCCGTTCGTGGCTCGGCCGCGGTGCCCGTGCTGTTCGCCGCGCGGGCATCGGCGGCAGCACTGCGCATCGTCCAGGCGCCGACGGCGGAACCGCAGCCGAGCGCCATGCGGGGTTGGACGACGGAGTGCGGACCGTGGGAGATCAGGCCCGGTTTGACAGGGGAGCAGGGACCGTGGGCCAGCACGACGGTGCGGGCGGTGGGGAGAACGACCAACAACCCACGGGCAGCGCCGGACCCGAAGACGACCACGACGGCGGCGGGAGCCACGTGAGCGGTCGCGACCGGCCCCGCCGCAGCCGCGGCATGCGTCACGGTGAAGGCTCCGGCCCACCGAACGACGACGACAACGACGACAACGCTGCCGGCACGGGCAGCGCGGATGAGGGAGACATGCGGGCGAGCGGGCCGGACGGTGGGCGGTGACCAGGATTCTGGTGGTCGACGACGAGCCGCAGATCCTCCGCGCGATGCGGATCAACCTGCGGGCACGCGGCTACGACGTCGACGTCGCCGCCGACGGGGGCACCGCGCTCAAGTCGGCCGCCGCCAAGCCGCCGGACCTCGTCGTCCTCGACCTCGGACTGCCCGACATCGAGGGCACGGAGGTCATCCGCGGCCTGCGCGGCTGGACCACCGTCCCGATCATCGTGCTGTCCGGACGCGCCGACAGCGCCGACAAGGTCGCGGCCCTGGATGCCGGTGCGGACGACTACGTGACCAAGCCCTTCGGTGTCGACGAGCTTCTCGCCCGGATCCGGGCCGTCACCAGGCGGATGGGGGCCACCTCGGACGCCACACCCATCGTCAAGGTCGGCGGCTTCAACGTGGACCTGTCAGCCCGCGTCGTGGAACCGCCCGAGGGCAGCGCCGAGGTGCGGCTCACCCCCACCGAGTGGCATCTGCTCGAGATCCTGTTGCGCAACCCCGGCAAGCTCGTCAGCCAGCGGCAGCTGCTGCAGGACGTGTGGGGGCCCCAGTACCAGACCGAGACCAACTACCTCCGCCAGTACATGGCTCAGCTCCGCCGGAAGCTGGAGGCCGACCCCGGCCACCCCCGGCATCTGCTCACCGAACCGGGGATGGGTTACCGCTTCCAGCCGTGAGGGTCTTGACCAGCATCGTGATCGTCTCGGGGAACCATCGGCGTACGCCGTCGTCGCCCGTCGCGTGATAGCCCGTGTCGATCGTGCCGTGCGGCCATTCCACGTAGCCGAGCCGCTCGTAGAGCCGTCGCGCCGCCGGGTTCCCCACCCCCACGCCCAGCACGACTCGGGCATGGCCCCGGGACCGCACGAGGTCCTCGGCCGCGTGCACCAGAGCCGTCCCGTAGCCACGACCCCGCAGCACCGAGACCACCTCGAGGTGCACCAGCATCGGCACACCCGGCAGGTGCGCGTTGACCTCCGCCTCGGGCGCGGGCGAGAACGACACCCAGACGTCGCCCACCGGCTGGCCGTCCAGCAGCCCGACCAGTAGGACCCCGTCGGCGGCCGGGCGGGAGAGCCGATCGGTGAAGAACTCCCGCTGGCCGAGCACCGCGACCACACCGGCCAGGTCAGAGCGCGACGCCGGGACGACCGAGAACATTCAGTACTCGTCGTGCAGGCGCCACCAGCTGTACGGCTCCGTCTGCGGCCAGCCCAGCGGTGAGTCCTCCCAGGTCTCCTGCCGCCCGTACGCGGTCAGGTCCAGGATGTTGAAGTCGAACCTCAGCCGGTCGACGCCCCGCCCGCTGGTGACGTAGGTCTGGAACACGTCGACGCCGTCGCTGACGAACGCGGCCAGCGCGAACCCGCCACCGGCGCCGATGTCGGTGCTGAAGGCCGTGCCGCGCGACGAGTACACCGGCACCGTCCACTCCATCCGGCGCCGCACGTCCTGCAACTGAGCGAAAGGCATGTCCGAGACCACCGCGTACGAGACGCCGCGCGCGTGCAGGTGCTCGAGGCGGCCGACGTTGTCCGTGAAGCTCGCACAGCCCGAGCAGATCTCGCCGGGGCCGTTGTCCATGAACTGGTAGACGACCAGCTGCGAGCGCCCCTCGAACAGGTCCCGCAGCTCGACCGGCCCCTCGGGACCGGCGAACGCGTAGGAACCCGGCATCCGCACCATCGGCAGCCGCCGCCGTTGGGCCGCGAGGGCGTCCAGCGCGCGGGTAGCCTCTTTCTCCTTGACCAGCAGGGCGTCGCGAGCGGCCTGCCACTGCTCACGAGAAACGATCTCCGGTTGGGCCACGATCCAACCCTATCCCCGAGACGGGAGGCGGCCGTGGAGTTCACGCCCGGCCTGGCGGTCAGTCGCCGGCTGTACGACGAGGTGGTGGCGCCGGCGATGCACGGCATCCCGCACGCGGCCGCCCGGGTCGACACCGGCTCCGACGTGCTCGGCTTCGACACCGCGCGGTCCATGGACCACGACTGGGGTCCCCGGCTCCAGGTCTTCGTCCACGACCGCGACGTCGCCGCGGCGGCGCGGGCCAGGATCGTGCTCCCGGAGACCTTCCACGGCATCCCCACCAAGGACCACGGCGAGCAGATCGGCGTCACGGTCGACGCGCTCGACGACTACCTCGCGCGAAGCCTGGCGATGCGCGACGCGGCCCACCCCACCACCGACGACTGGCTGGCGCTCCCCACGCAGCGGCTGGCCGAGTTCACCGGCGGCGCGGTGTTCCGCGACGACCTCGGCGGCCTCACCGCCGCCCGGAACGCGCTGCGCTGGTACCCGGACGACGTCTGGCGGTACGTCGTGGCCGTCCAGTGGACCCGCATCGACCAGGAGGAGCCGTTCGTGGGCCGGTGCGGCGAGCTCGGCGACGACCTCGGCAGCCGGATCGTCGCCGCCCGCCTCGCCCGGGACCTGATGCGGCTGTTCCTGTTGCTGGAGCGCCGTTACCCGCCGTACGGCAAATGGCTCGGCACCGCGTTCGCCCGGATCGGGACGGCACCGCACGAGGAGCTGAGAGCGGCCCTGGCCGCCGAGCACTGGAAAGAGCGGGAGCGTCACCTGGTGACAGCCGCGGTCCGCGCGGCGGAGCGCACCAACGAGATCTTCGGCACCACGGAGGACCCCACCCCGAGGCCGTTCTTCGACCGCCCGATCATGGTGCTGGGTGCCGCCCGGTTCGCGCGCGCGCTGGATCCGAAGCGGCCACCGACCGGCGCCGTGGACCAGTGGGTGGACAGCACGGACGTGCTGTCACATGTCGGACGCGCCCGGGCGGCGGCGCGCGGGCTGAACGGGACGGGACACGGCCCGAACGACCGTTAAGCTTGGGGCGTGCTCAACGCGGAGCTCCACCCACCCGAGCGGCTCGTGGCCGCCCAGCGCGCGACGGCGGCGATCGGCCTCGACGCGCTGCTCGTCACGCCGGGCTCCGACCTGCGCTACCTGACCGGTTACGACGCGCACGCCCAGGAGCGCCTGACCTGCCTGGTGCTGCCGGCCCGGGGCGAGCCGACCCTGGTGGTGCCTACCCTGGAGCGACCGGCGGCCGAGGTCGCGACGAGCAACCTGAAGATCGTCGATCACCAGGACGGCGAAAGCCCGTACCCACGAGTGATCGAGGCCCTCGACGGACCGCCCACCGTCGTCGCCCTCAGCGACCGCATGTGGGCCGCCCACGTGCTCGGCCTCCGCGCCGCGCTCCCGACGGCCGAGCAGCGCCTGGCCGGCGAGATCCTCGGCGAGCTGCGGATGCGCAAGTCCCCCGCCGAGGTCGAGGCCCTCCGCGCGGCCGGCGCGGCGATCGACGCCGTGCACGCCCGGATGGCCGACTGGCTGCTGCCGGGGCGCACCGAGCGCCAGGTCGGCGCCGACATCGCCGAGGCGATCATCGAGTCCGGCCACGCAACCGTCGACTTCGTGATCGTCGCCTCCGGCCCCAATGGCGCGAGCCCGCACCACGCGCTCTCCGACCGGGTGATCCGCGCCGGTGAGCCCGTGGTCGTCGACATCGGCGGCACGATGCCGTCCGGCTACTGCTCCGACTCGACCCGCACCTACGTGGTCGGTGCGCCGCCGGCCGACGCCGCCGCGTACTACGAGGTGCTCCACGCGGCCCAGCGCGCCGCGGTCGCGGCCGTCCGCCCCGGGGTCACCTGCGCACAGGTCGACGCCGCGGCCCGCGACGTGATCGCCGACGCCGGGTACGGCGCCGCGTTCCTGCACCGCACCGGGCACGGGATCGGCCTCGACGGGCACGAGGAGCCCTACATCGTGGCCGGCAACGACCGGCCACTGGAGCCCGGCATGGCGTTCTCGATCGAGCCGGGCATCTACCTCGCGGGTCGGCACGGCGCCCGCATCGAAGACATCGTCGTCTGCACCGACGGGGGCGTAGACGTCTTGAACACCACACCCACGGAGTTGGCCGAACTATGACCATCGACCGCGTCCTGCCCACCGAGGAAGCCGGGGATCTCCTCGACCTCGCCACCGAGCTCGCCGACCGTGAGCTCGCGCCCCGGGCCGCCGATTTCGAGGCCCGCCGGGAGTTCCCGCGCGAGCTGATCCGCACGCTGGGCCGGGCCGGGCTGCTCGGCCTGCCGTACCCGGAGGAGGTCGGTGGCGGCGGCCAGCCGTACGAGGTCTACCTCCAGGTCGTGGAGATCCTCGCGTCGCGCTGGCTGGTCGCCGCCGAGGCGGTCAGCGTGCACACCCTGGCGTGCTACCCGGTGGCCAGCGCCGGCAGCGAGCAGTTGCGCAAGCTGCTGCCCGACATGCTCGGCGGCGAGCTGCTCGGCGCCTACTGCCTCTCCGAGCCGCAGGGCGGCTCCGACGCGGCCTCGCTGACCACGAAGGCGGTCAAGGACGGTGACGCGTACGTGGTCGACGGCACCAAGGCCTGGATCACCCACGCGCACGACGCCGACTTCTTCAACGTGTTCGCCCGCACCGGCGGTCCCGGCGCCGGCGGCATCTCCTGCCTGCTGGCCGACGCCAACACGCCCGGGATCGTGCCGCAGGCGCCGGAGCGCACCATGGGCCTGCACGCCTCCCCGGTGTCCCAGATCGCGTTCGACGGAGCGCGGGTGCCGGCCGACCGCCTCGTCGGCGAGGAGGGCACCGGCTTCGGCATCGCCCTGCGGGCCCTCGACTCCGGCCGGCTCGGCATCGCCGCCTGCGCCGTCGGGCTGGCCCAGGCGGCACTCGACTACGCGGCCGGCTACGCCCGCGAGCGCGAGCAGTTCGGCACGCCGATCATCGAGTTCCAGGGGCTCGGCTTCATGCTCGCCGACATGGCCACCCAGGTCTCCGCCGCCCGCGCGCTGACCCTGTCGGCCGCCCGGCTGCGCGACCACGGCCGGCCGTACTCGGTCGAGGCCGCCAAGGCCAAGATGTTCGCCACCGACGTCGCGATGAAGGTCACCACCGATGCGGTCCAGGTGCTCGGCGGCTACGGCTACGTCGCCGACCACCCGGTCGAGCGCTACATGCGCGAGGCGAAGGTCCTCCAGATCGTCGAGGGCACGAACCAGATCCAGCGCATGGTCGTCGCCCGGTCACTGAGGAAGGCCTGAGAAGAACGCGCGGATGTCGGCCGCGTGCGCGTGCGGCTGCTCCATCGCGACGAAGTGGTTGCCCGGGTTCCCCTCCGGCCAGTGCACGATCGTGTTGTCCCGCTCCGCGAGGCGACGCATCAGCGGCGAGCCGCCGCCGTACACGCCGGAGGGGACCTTCTTCTGTCCCGTGGGCCAGGCGAAACCGCCGTCGGCGGCCAGCGTGAGGCGCTCGTACATCGGCCAGGACGACGACCCGGCCGTGCCGGTGAACCACCACAGGCTCGCGTTGGTGAGCATCAGGTCCCGGTCGATGACCTGGTCTGGCGTGTCGGCCATGAACGCGAACTCCTTGAACTTGTGGGTCAGCCAGGCCAGGAGCCCGACCGGAGAGTCGTTCCACGCGTACGCCATGGTCTGCGGCGCCGCCCGCAGCAGCGCGTGATGGTCGACGCCGCCGCTCATCCACTGCCGCATCTGGTCCCACTCGGCCCGTTCGGCGTCGTCCATGCCCGGCACGTCGGCCTCGGTCGGAAAGCCGAAGCCCCCGTCGATGTGCACGCCGACGACGTGCTCCGGCGCGACCTTGGCCACCTCGGGCGCGATGTAGGCGCCGAGGTCGCCGCCCTGGGTGCCGTAGCGGTCGTAGCCCAGCCGGTCCATCAAGGCGGCCCACATGCGCGCCACGCGCTCGACCGTCATCTCGGCTGGTGCGTCCGAGAACCCGAATCCGGGCACGGACGGCACGACGACGTGGAAGGGCAACTCGTGCGCCGGGTCGGTGAGCAGCGGGATCAGCTCGACGAACTCGACGAACGAGTTCGGCCAGCCGTGCGTCAGCAGCAGCGGCAGCGCGTCGGGAGCGGGGGAGCGGACGTGCAGGAAGTGCACGTCCAGGCCGTCGAGCGCGGACACGAACTGCGGAAACTCGTTGAGGCGGGCCTCGTGCGCCCGCCAGTCGTACGTCGTGGCCCAGTGCTCGGCCAGGTCGCGCAGGTAGTCGACCGGCACGCCGCGGCTCCAACCGTCGCCGGGCAGCTGCCGTGGCCAGCGGGCGCGGACGAGCCGGTCGCGCAGGTCGTCGAGGTCGGCTTGCGGGATGTCGATCCGGAAAGGCGTCATGCGAACCACGCTAGGAGCCATGTAGGTCAACTAATGTCACACATGGCTGGCATTCTGGGAGCCATGTCGAACACCCCCGCCCGGCTGCTGAGCCTGCTGTCGCTGCTGCAGACCCCGCGCGAGTGGCCCGGCAGCGAGCTGGCCGCCCGGCTCGGCGTCAGCCTGCGCACCATCCGCCGCGACGTCGAGAAGCTCCGGGACCTCGGCTATCCGGTGCACGCCACGATGGGCGCGGTCGGCGGCTACCGACTCGTGGCCGGCAAGGCCATGCCGCCGCTGCTGCTCGACGACGAGGAGGCGGTGGCGATCGCGGTGGGGTTGCGCGCGCACGCGGCCGCCGGCGTCGAGGAGGCCTCGGTGCGCGCCCTCGCGAAGCTCGAACAGGTGCTGCCGGCCCGGTTGCGGCAACGGGTGGGTGCGCTGGGCCGGGCCACGGAGCCGCTGCTCACCTGGGGGCAGCCCACGGCCGACCCGTCGACGCTGGCGGCGCTGGCCACCGCGATCACCGGTCGGGAGCGGCTGCGGTTCGCGTACACCCGGCACGACGGCACGTCGAGCGAGCGGCAGGCCGACCCGCACAAGCTGGTGTCGGCGGGCCGCCGCTGGTATCTGGTCGCCTACGACCTCGACCGCGCCGACTGGCGGGTCTTCCGGGCGGACCGGCTCCGCTCGCCGCTCCCTACCGGGGTGCGGTTCGCGCCGCGGGACCTGCCCACGCCCGACGCCGCGGCCTACGTGACCGCGTCCCTGACGGAGTTCGCCCCGGTGTACGAGGCGGTCGCGACCCTGCACGCCCCGGCGGAGCGGTTGGCCGACCGGATCGGCGAGCTGACCCCGATCGACGCCGACACCTGCCTGCTGCGCGGTCACGCCGACACCCTGGACTACCTGGCGTGGCGGCTGCTGACCCTCGGCTGCGCGTTCGAGGTGCACGAGCCGCCCGAGCTGATCGCGCACCTGGCTGCCCTGGGCGAGCGGGCCACCCGGGCGGCGACCGGCCGTGGCTGACGACCTGGAGGCCGTCTGGCGCAGCGACGCGGCCGGGATGCGGGCCGTGCTGGCCCGTCGGCTCGGTGACCTCGACCGGGCCGAGGAGGCGCTGCAGGACGCCGTCGGCGAGGCGCTGCGGCGCTGGCCGACCGAGGGCGTCCCGGACCACCCGGCGGGCTGGCTGGTCACCACCGCCTGGCGCAAGGCCCTTGACGTGCTGCGCCGGGAGGCCACGGGCCGCGCGAAGGTGCTCGAGCTCGACCCGCCGGCCCCTCCGACCGGCGACGACCGGCTCGCCATGATCTTCGCCTGCTGCCATCCGGCGCTGAGCGAGCCGTCCCAGGTGGCGCTGACCCTGTCCGCGGTCAGCGGCCTGGCCACCGAGGAGATCGCCGCGGCGTACCTCGTGCCCGTCGCGACCATGGCGCAGCGCCTGGTGCGGGCCAAGCGCACGCTGCGCGGTGCTTCCTTCACCGTTCCGGGCGCCGACGAGCGGCGTGAGCGACTGGACGCCGTGCTGGCCACCGTGTACCTCGTCTTCAACCAGGGCTACGACGCCGCCCGGCGGGACCTGGCCCGGGAAGGCCTCGAGCTGGCCTGGCAGCTCGCCGACCTGATGCCCGGCGAGCCCGAGGCGGCCGGGCTGGCCGCCCTGCTCGCCCTGCACGAGGCCCGCGCCGCCACCCGGGTCGACGCCGAGGGCCGGCTGGTGCTGCTCGCCGACCAGGACCGGTCGCGGTGGGACCGGGCCATGATCCTGTCCGGGGTACGCCGGCTCGGGCAGGCCGTGGCCCTCGGCGCACCCGGGCCGTACCAGCTCCAGGCCGCGATCGCGGTCCAGCACGCGCTGGCGCCGTCCTACGCGGACACCGACTGGTCCGCCGTCCGCGGCCACTACGACCGGCTGCTGGCCGTGCGCCCGTCGCCGGTGGTGGCGCTGGGCCGGGCGGTCGCGACCGGGTTCGTCGACGGACCCGCCGCGGCCCTCGCCGAGGTCGACGGCCTCGAGCCACGGCTGTCCGGCTACCGGATGTGGCACGCGACCCGGGCCGACCTGCTGGTCAAGCTGGGCCGCACCGGCGAGGCGGCGGACGCCACCCGGCGCGCGCTGGCGTTGGCCACCAACGACGCCGAACGGGACCTGCTGAGCCGCCGCCTCGCCGCGCTTCTCGGCTAGCGCCCGGTGGTCGGGCGCACCTCGACCTGGTCACCGACCGCCTCGATGCCCGGCCAGGTGGCGGCGCACGCGATCGCGTCCTCCATCGTCTCGGCCTCCAGCAGGATGAAGCCGCCGACCACGTCCTTGAGCTCGATGTACGGGCCGTCGGTCACCACGGCCTTCCCGTCACCGCCGCGGCGGACCGTCTTCGCGGTGCTGACCGGCTGGAGCTCGGCGCCGCCCTGGACGACCACGCCCTCGGCGTGCCACTTCTCCCACCAGCTCTCGACGGTCGCCATCAGCTCGTCGACCCCTGGCCCGGTCCAGTTGGACTCGGGTCCGCAAATCATCATCACGTAGCGCATGAGCTCGCCTTTCCGGCCTCGTCGCGGCTGTGTCATGGGATGACGAACGGCACCTTGGCGGGATCGACATCGCCGCCGCGCGCGCCGGCCGGTAGTTTCTCTGCCGTGGAGGACATTGACCGCGCCATCGTCGCAGCCCTGACCGCCGACGGCCGGCTGTCCTACACCGACCTCGCGGAACGGGTGGGACTGTCGGTGTCGGCGGTGCACCAGCGGGTCCGCCGGCTCGAGCAGCGCGGCGTGATCAAGGGCTACACGGCCAAGGTGGCGTACGACGCGATCGATCTGCCCCTGGCCGCGTTCGTGGCGATCCGGCCGTTCGACCCGTCGCAGCCCGACGACGCCCCCGAGCGGCTCGCGCATATCCCGGAGATCGAGTCCTGCTACTCGGTCGCCGGCGACGATTTCTACCTGCTGCTCGTGCGGGTCGCCGGCCCGGCCGACCTCGAGCGGGTGCTGCAGGAGATCCGGACCGCCGCCAACGTCACGCACCGGACCACGGTCGTGCTGTCGACGCCGTACGAGGGCCGCGCGCCGAAGGTGTCGCTCACCGACCCGAGTTCCACTGCTGGATGACCCGCGCGCCGTGCTCGTGGCCGAGCACGGACAGGGTCGCGGTGTCCAGCTTGAGCAGCCCGCCGCCGTCGGGGCCGAGCCCGATCCACCGGGCACCGACGACCCGCAGCAGGTGGCCGTGGCCGACCAGCGCGACGTCACCCTGGTCGAGCAGCTTGGCCGCCTTGGCGATCACCCGGTCGACCCTCGCGCCGACCTGGGCCGGTTGTTCGCCGCCGGGGGCGCCGTCGGTCCACAACGACCACGTCGGGTCGTGGCTCTCGTGGATCTCGGCGGAGGTGATCCCCTCGTACCGGCCGTAGTTCCACTCCGCCAGGTCCTCGTCGAGCTCGGTGACGTCGAGGCCGGCGAGCTCCGCGGTGCGTACCGCCCGCAGCCGCGGACTGCTGATCACCGCCACGAAGGACCGGTCGGCCACTCGCTTGCCGATCTCGTGGGCCTGCTTCTCGCCGTCGGGGGTCAGCTCGACGTCTGTGTACGAGGTGTGCTTCCCGGTCAGGCTCCACTCGGTCTGCCCATGCCGGACCAGGACGATCTCCGCCATGCGATCCATCCAACCGGTTTCTGTCCAGCGATGCCTCCCGAACCATCATCCTAGGATGCTTTAGGGGGTGTGCCCGGGTACGGAGATCAACCGGCGGCGGGGGAGAGATAGGGTTCCGCGCATGACCATCCGGCCGATCCGGCTCATCGGAGACGCGGTGCTACGCGCCGAATGCGACCCTGTCCGCGCCTTCGACGGGGAGCTGCGCGCGCTGGTCACCGACCTGATGGACACACTGCTGGGCGAGCCCGGCCGCGCGGGCGTCGCCGCCAACCAGATCGGCGTGAGCGCCCGGGTGTTCGTCTACGACGCCGACGGCCAGCGCGGCCACGTGGTCAACCCGACCCTGACGGTGTCCGATGAGCTCCAGGACGGCGACGAGGGCTGCCTGTCCATTCCGGAGCTCTTCTTCCCGACGCCAAGGGCGATGCACGCGACCGTGACGGGCTTCGACCAGCACGGCGAGCCGCTGACGGTGTCCGGCAGCGGCTTCCTGGCGCGGGCACTGCAGCACGAGACCGACCACCTCAACGGCCGCCTGTACGTGGACGGCCTGAAGGGCCAGACCCGCCGCGAGGCGCTGCGCGAGATCCGCGCGACCCCGTGGGCGCGCCGCACTCCCTGATCGGCCGCTACCGACCCTGATGGGTGACTGGTGGTCCGGAGCGGGGGCGGGGCTGCTAGACATTCTCTGACATGTCCGGTTTCAGCACGAGTGATCGGTTGGCCCTCGTCGGCATTCTCGTCGCGGCCGCGGCGGTCGTCGTGGGGCTGCTGGCCACGCGGCGGTGGGGGACCCGGCGGCGGCTCATCGCGTTCGACTGTGTCAGCACACCGTTGATCTCCGAGGCGCACCTCGGCGCGCTGGGGCGGGATCTGCTGAAGGTCACCTACCGGGACGTCGAGGTGGTGAACCCGCATCTCGTGCACATCCGGATCAGGAACATCGGGCCGAGCGACGTGGCCAGTGTCCACTTCGACGCCGAGACGCCGCTCACCGTCGGGCTGAGCTGCCGGGTGCTCGGGGTGACGACCGTACCCGGGCCGGTGCCGGCCGGCGTGAGCTCCACCGGTGCCCAGGGCGAGATCACGTTCGGGCCGGGCCTGCTGCGGCGCAACGAGGAGTGGGCGCTGGGCGTACTGGTCGAGGGAAGCCCCCGCCCGGAGATGATGAGCTCGCTGATCGACACCGACATCGTCCGACGTGGGTAGGCTGCGCCGCGTGACGACCTTTCACGTTCCCTTCCACCAGGACGAGCGGCTCGCCGGCGGGCACCTGCCGGTCCAGGAGGCCGCGGAGACGGTCGAGCCGGCCCTGCCCGCCGGCACGCTCTGGGAGCGGCTCACCGCGTTGCACAGCGCGGTGGCGGACCGGGTAGCGGCGGACATCAGGGCGGGCGCGACCCCGACCGTGGTGTCCGGGGACTGCCTGGTGGCCCTCGGCACCGTCGCCGGCGTGCAGCGGGCCGGAATCGACGCCGGCATCGTGTGGTTCGACGCGCACGGCGACGTGCACACGCTGGAGACCACGACCTCGGGCTACCTCGGCGGCCTGTCGCTGCGGCTCCTCCTGGGCGCCCACCCGGACCTGGTGGCCGGTCCGCTCGGCCTGCGCCCCATCGCACCGGAGCGCGCGCTGCTCGTGGACGCCCGCGACCTCGACCCGGCCGAGGCCACCTACCTGGCCACCACCGGTCCAGCCCGCACAGAGGTCGACACCGTGGCCCGACCTGAGGGCCGGCCCAACCCGAACGGGGACACGGCTGCCTGGCCGGGCGGTTCGGCCATCCGGGCTGCCGACGTGCCCGGCTTGCCGGACGGCCCGTTGGTGCTGCACGTCGACGTGGACGTGATCGACTCCGCGGAGCTACCCGGGCTGCTCTTCCCGGCGCCGAACGGTCCGTCCACGATGGCCGTGCGAGAGGCGGTCCGACGGATCCTGGCCACCGGCCGCGTGGTCGCGATCGACGTGGCCTGCCCCTGGCATCCACCGACCTCCGACCAGGACGCCGCTGCCCGCGCCCATCTGATCGCCAACCTTGCATCCTAGGACGGTCTACAGGGCGTGCAGCCAGTCGCGATGACAAGTCAGCGCCGATGGCGCTACCGACGATCGCGGAAGTTCTAGGGCTGCCTTAATTGTGTTATCCGGCGGTCGCCATGTTCGTCTCCTGTGGGCCACGATGGGGCGGCTTCAAGGAGAGGTGCGATGCGCGAAGGGTACGAGCGGGCGTTGGTGCTCGCCGCTCAGGACGGAGATCCGCGGGCGGTCGAAAGGCTCGTGGCGGAATACCTACCGCTGGTCTACAACGTCGTCGGACGCGCCCTCGACGGGCACGCCGACGTCGACGACGTCGTGCAGGAGACGATGCTGCGCTGTGTCACCGGGCTGCGGGGGCTGCGCGACCCGGCGAGCTTTCGCGCCTGGCTGGTCGCGATCGCGGTGCGGCAGGTGCGGGACCGGCAGGCGGACCGCTACCGGGCGCGCCAGGCGGGCCAGCTCGGCTACCCCGGCACCGACGACGTGACCGACCCGGGCGCGGACTTCGCGAACCTGACGATCCTGCGGTTGGAGCTGTCCGGCCAGCGGCGCGAGGTCGTCGAGGCGACCCGCTGGCTCGACCCGGACGACCAGGAGCTGCTGTCACTGTGGTGGCTGGAGGCCTCCGGTGAGCTGACCCGCGACGAGCTGGCGCAGTCGTTGGGTGTGACGAACCAGCACGCGGCGGTACGTGTCCAGCGGATGAAGGCGACTCTCGACACCGCGCGGGCCGTGGTGCGGGCGTTGTCGAGCCGGCCCCGCTGCCCTGACCTGTCGGGGGTGCTGACGAGCTGGTCCGGGCATCCGGACGCGCTGTGGCGCAAGCGGCTGGCCCGGCACATCCGGGAGTGCGCGTACTGCGGTCCGGCGTCGGAGCAGCTCGTGGCGGCGGAGCGGCTGCTGGCGGGCATCGGCCTGGTGGCGCCGGCCGCGGGGCTGGTGGCGATGACGGTGAGTGCCGCGGGCAGCGCGTTGGCGGGCGGGGCGATCGGTGGTGCGGGCTGGACCGCGGCGACCGGCGGCGCGGCCGCGTGGACGGGTGCGGGCGGCGCGGGGACGGCCGGCGGTGGCACCGCCGCGGGCGCGTGGGGCGCCGAGGTGGCGGGTGCGTGGAGCACCGGCACGGCGGCGGTGCCGGGCCTCGGTGCCAGCGCGGGTGCGGGAGCGGTTGCCACCGGGGCGGGCGGCTCCGGCGCGATGGGTGCGGCGGGCACCGCAGCCAAGAGCGCGGGTTGGCTCATGAAGGGGTTCCTGATCAGCAAGCCGGTGGCGGCGGCGGTTGCCACGGTCGCGGTGGCGACGACGGCGGTGGTGACGTTCGGCGTGGTCCGCGACGGGGACGCGGTGCCCGCCGCGGCGGTGTTGCCTCCTGCGGCCGTCAGCGCCTCGCCGTTCGTATCCCCTGATGCGACGCCGAGTCCGACGGCGGTGCCGTCGGCGACGGTCTCGCCCACCGCGAAGCCGACCGTGAAGAGGACGCAGCGGGCGCCGTTGCCGCCTACGGGGACGACGGAGAAGAAGGGCGCGGCGGTCTGGGACTTCCCGAAGGTGAGCGCGGGCCTGAAAGCTGTCGGTGCCTCGTGGTACTACAACTGGGGCGCGGACAACGACCGGATGCCGGCCTCGGGTGTGGAGTTCGTGCCGATGATCTGGGGCACGGCGAACGTGACGGACTCGACGTTGGCCCAGGCGAAGCGTGAGGGTGACACGCTGCTGGGGTTCAACGAGCCTGACATGGCGGAGCAGGCGAACATGACGCCGGCGAAGGCGTTGGAGCTGTGGCCGAGGCTGCAGGGCACGGGGATGCGGTTGGGCAGCCCGTCGGTGGCGTTCGGCGCGGCCGACAGCGGCAAGTGGCTGGACC
This sequence comes from Asanoa sp. NPDC049475, assembly GCF_040676915.1. Taxonomy (NCBI): domain Bacteria; kingdom Bacillati; phylum Actinomycetota; class Actinomycetes; order Micromonosporales; family Micromonosporaceae; genus Asanoa; species Asanoa sp. NPDC049475. The sequence continues at coordinate 887,378 of NZ_JBFAPY010000002.1, forward strand.
AGTTCATGAAGGGGGCGAAGGACAAGGGCTACCGGGTCGACTTCATCACCCTGCACTGGTACGGGGGTGACTTCTCGTCGGCGGCCGTGGGGCAGCTGAAGGGCTACATCCAGCAGGTGTACGCGAAGTACAAGCTGCCGATCTGGTTGACGGAGTTCGCGTTGATCCGGTTCGACGGTTCGGGTGCGCACTATCCGACGGACGCGCAGCAGGTGGCGTTCATCGACGGGGCGACGCACATGCTGGAGGGCTTGTCATATGTGGAGCGCTACTCGTGGTTCGGCCTGCCGTCGACGAGTGACAGCCACACGGGCCTCTACAAGGAGAGTGGCGCGTTGACGCCGATGGGCACGGCCTATCGGGCGGCGGGCTGATCGACCAGGAGGTGCTCGTAGGGGAAGCCGTCTGCCAGCTCTTCGCGGCGCGTGGAGAGCTGGCGGAGGGCCGCGTCGATGTGAGCGAGGTCGACGAGGTCGGGCTGGGCGCTGTGGCGCAGTTTGAGGCGTTGGCCGATGGCGGCGCCGGCGAGGTCCTCGGCGAGCCGGTCGGCCGGGACTCCGCAGGTGGTGCGGTGTTCGGCGAGCTGGACGCGTTCGAAGACGTAGCCGCCTTCGTGTAGTTGGAGCCAGGCCCACCCTTCGGCGGGTCCGCCTGTCCACTGGACGCGGATGCCGCGGATGATGGGGTCGAAGAGCTGGCGGGCGGCGTACGCGTCGACGGCGGTGGCGCGGGCGACGGACGAGAGGTCGTTGACGTAGCCGGTGCGGCCGTCGGGGAGGCGGCCGACGATGTCGCGGTAGCCGCCGAAGTCGGCGTCGGCTCCGTAGGCGCGCGCGTCGAGGATGTAGCCGATGACCTGGGTGCCGTTCTCGGCCGCGGTGAGGGTCGGTGAGGTGATCCGCAGCAGGGGCAGGCCGACGGCGTCGCAGACGGCGGTGGTCATGCGGGCGACTTTCGTGTCCGCGGTGTCGGTGAAGAGCAGCGCGAACTCGGGCCGGTCGGTGTCGGGGTCGGTGACGAGGTAGTCGACGACGACGGTGGCGGCGGTGTTCCATTGGCCGGCGGTGATGCCGGTGGGTTTGCGGCCGATCACCTGGCCGAGGCGGCGTCCGGTGTGGACGTGGCGGCCGGAGCGCAGGATGGTTGGCGTCACGGGGCGACGCTAACCCACGGGTCGCAGGACCGTCACCTCCGGGTACGGGTGGGAGAGGAAGTCGTGGTGGGAGATGTCCCAGCCGTAGGCGCCGGTGCGGGCGTAGACGAGCACGTCGCCGACGCGGAGGTGGTCGACGTGTTGGCCGCGGGTGAGGACGTCGCGGGGGGTGCAGAGCTCGCCGGTGGCGTCGACGGTGACGTCGGATACCTCCGGACGGGGGAACGGGTGGGGCCAGTCGTCGACGGGCAGGACGGTGAACGGGTGGCTGTAGCCCCAGGCGGCGGGTAGCCGGAAGTGGTGGGTGCCGCCGCGGAGGACGGCGAACCAGCGGCCGTGGTTGCGTTTGAGGTCGATGACTTCGGCGGCGTACCAGCCGGTGTCGGCGGCGATCCACCTGCCGGGTTCGACGGCGAGGGTGACGCCGTGCGGTGGTTCTTTGATCCGGAGTCGGCTCAGGTCGAAGGTGGTGTCGCCGGTGTAGTCGATGCCGAAGCCGCCGCCGGCGTTGACGTAGCGCAGGTCGATGCCGAGGCGCGCGGCGGTGTGCTGCGACCAGGTGATGGCTTCGTCGACGAAGGTGGCGTGGGCGGCGGCGTCGAGGTTGTTGGAGACGGCGTGGAGGTGGAAGCCGCTGATCGGCAGGTCGCGGGGCAGGGTGTGGAGGTCTTCCTCGGCGATGCCGAACGGGGTGGGGGTGCCGGTCATGCGGTGGGTGCCGCTGGGGGTGTCGGCGGCCCTGTTGACCCGCAACGCCGCGCGGACGGGCCTGCCCTGGGCGATGTGGGTGAGGCGGCGCAGCTCGTGGGCGCTCTCGACGTGGATCATCGCGTGGGCGGTGACGGCGGCGTCGAGCTCGGCGTCGGTCTTGGCGGGGCCGGCGAAGGCGATCTCCTGGGCGCCTGTCCGGCGTGCCAGTGCGAGCTCTCCGCCCGAGGCGACTTCGAGGCCGTCGGCGTGGGTGGCGATCTCGCGTACGAGGTCGGGGTTGCTGTTGGCCTTGACGGCGTAGAGGACGCGGGTGCCGGGCGGGAGTGCGGCGCGCAGGGCGGTGATCCGGCCTGTGGCGACGGCCGGGTCGTAGACGTAGGCGCAGACGGGGCGGTGGGCTGCGCGCAGGGCGGCGGCGACCCGTTCAGGGATCATGTAGCGGATTGTGCACCGGGACGTAGCGGTCGCCACGCCCGGCGAGCCGCATCCGGACGAGGGCTTTGTGCGGGACGGTGGGTGCGGTCAGGGCGGCGTGGTCGGCCCGGGCCGCGGCGGTGCTGGCGGGGTCGGACAGCAGCGGCTCGTACGCCTCGTCGAGGGCGTCGCGGACGGCCCGCCAGGCGCGGTCCTCGTCGAGGTCGTGGGATGCGGTGAGGCGCACGACGATTTCGCCGAGGTGGGCCTGGAGGGCGGTGTAGCCGAGCTTGGCGCGCATGACGTCGACGTCGTCGGTGGCGATGACGGAGCCGGGCCACAGGGGTGGCGGGTCGGCGAGGCGCGGCAGGTACATGCGCAGGCCGGCGAAGTCGCGGAACACGATCCGGTGTGGGCGGCCGTCGACGAAGGTGGGCAGGCAGTTCTGGAGGTGGGCTTCGAGGGCGATGCCGTGCCGGGCGGCGAGGGTGAGCACGGGCGGCAGGAGCAGCCGGGCGTAGTCGCGCACGAACTGGAGAGCACTCCCCGCTCCGGGTGGTACGAGCCGGTCGAGGGTGTCACCGGCGGTGAGGCCGCCTCCGGGGATGGCGATCTCGTCGCGGCGCAGGTGGCGGTCGACGCCGTCGCGGAGGATCGCCGACCCGTCGCGTCCCGAGCCGGCGGTCAGGGCGGTGCCGGCGGTCTCGGCGAGCAGGACGACGGTCGGGTCGTCGGCGAGGAGCCCGTGCAGGAGGTCTGAGATCGCGGGGCCGTTGCGGGTGCTGGCGGTGGAGATGCTGCGCCGGGTCGAGGTGACCTGGATGTCGAGCGAGAGCTTGAGGTAGCGGCGGTGGCCGTCGCGGGCCGGTGGGAGCAGCAGGGTGCGGACGGCGGCGGTGGGTGCGGCGTCGAGGGTGCCGTCGAGGTCCCGGATCAGCCCCTGCGCGTAGAGGTCGGCGTAGCGGTGGCGCAGGACGGTGTCGCGCTGCCACTGGTGGACGGGTATGACGCGCCCTGCGGACGGCAGGTCGTAGAGGTCCGCGAGGGTGGCGCCGAGGTCGTCGCCGACGTGCAGGTCGGGGTGCACGGCGACGAACGCGACCGTGGTGGAGCCGGCCTCGACGTCGTGGCGGAGGGTGTCGGCGGTGTCCCAGCCGAGGCGGGTGCGGCCGCACGGGTGCAGGTTGTGCCCGTCGATCGCGAGGCGCTCGTAGGCCAGGGCGCGGGCGTCGGGGTCTTCTCCCGGGTCGGGCGGCTGGGGCCGGGCGTACGCGAGGGCCAGGTTGACGGTGGCGTCGGTGAGCTCCTCGGCCAGGTTCCCGGCGCCTTCGAGGCCCGCTGGGAGCAGGGCGGCGGGTCCCGCGGGCAGGTCGTCGAGCTTGTCGACCTCGAGGCGGTCGAAGCCGTGGCGGCGGCCGAACCCGGCGAATCGCTCGCGGGCGTCGCCGAGGTCCTCGCGGTAGAGGGCGCCGGCGAGGCGGCGGCCGACAGTGGCGGCGGCGCGCGGCAGGGCGGCGCGGAACGGCCCGACGAGCGCGGGCGCGACCCGGGTCAGGCGTTGCGCGGTGTGCCGGGCGGCGTGGTCGAGATCGCTGTTCACCGGTGCTCCAGGAGCGGGTTCGGCACGTACGCCCAGCGGGGTTCGAGTGGGTCCGCGGCCAGGCGCATGGTGGTGGTGGCTTTGATCGGGAGGGCGTCGCGGCGGGTGAGTCGGTCGCCCGCGGTCTTCGCGATCGCCGCCCACAACTGGTCGGGTGACGTCTCGGTCGCGCCGGCGAGGGTGGCGACGAGCTGTCCGAAGACGACGGTGAGGGCGGCGAGCAGGGTCGTCTCGGGCTCGTCGGGGTCGGCGGCGGTGAGGTCGCCGTGCAGGGGCGGCAGGTTCTGGATCCGTGGGTCGATCCGGATGCCGCCGACGTCGCGGTACCAGAGCCTGTCCGGGCGGCCGCGGTCGAGGGTGACGAGGGTGTTCTGGCCGTGTGCCTCGAGCCCGATCCCGCGGTCGAGGAGCTCGAGCGGGCCGGTGACGAGCAGGCGGGTCAGGTCGGTGAGGAACGGGCGCGGGTCGCCGGCGTAGGCGAGGCGGACGGCCTCGCGGGCCAATGGGGCGCCGTCGGCCGGTGACGGCGCGGACAGGGCTCCCACCGGAATCGCCTCCGGGGGTGGTGCCTGGCGGTGGACGACGGCGAGGCGGCGGTCGGGGCGCCCGTCGGTGAGGACGGCGCCGGCAGCGTACTCGCGCAGGATCGTGACGTTCTTCGTCAGCTCCTGGAGCAATCCGGTCAGGTTCGGTCCGTTTTCGACGGCCGCCGGGGAGACGGTGCGGACGGCGCTGGTCAGCTGGGCGTCGATCGCCGTCTTGAGGTGCAGGGTGGGGTCGTCGAGCGGGGCCAGGGTGCGCAGCGACATCAGCGGCCGGGCGGGGCGGGTGCCGACGCGGCGCAGGGTGTCGTCGGCGATGCGGTCGGCCTGCCACGGGTGCAGGTGCAGCAGCGGCGGGAGGCCTTCGCCGGTGGTGTGCCAGCGGTCCTCGGGCACGGCGACCTGGACGAGGTCGACGACGGTGCGGTGCTCCGGCGCGTACGCGAGGACGTCCTCGGTGGTCATCCCGGAGCGGGTGCGGCAGCCGGGGTGCAGCGGGTGCCCGTCGACGACGAGCTGCTCCCAGTGCGGCGGGGTCGGCCGGGTGAGGGCCGGGGGACCGCCGTCGGGGCGGGGCTGGGTGGCCTGGGCGAGGGCGAGGTTGGCGACGCTGTTGTCGACCTCGGCGGCGAACCGGTCGTGGCCCATGGCGCGCAGGATGTCGGCCGGGTCGCTGCTCTCCGGGCCGTCGAGGTGCTCGCGGTGCAGCGCGGTGACGAGGCGGCGGTGGATCGCGGCGCGGGCCGCCGGTAGCTCGCGCAGGTAGGCGGGGTGCAGGTCGGGGCGGTGGCGTTCCAGCCATCGCGCGGTGCTCGACGGGTCGGGCCCGCCGAGGGGCTCCGCCGTCGTGCCACTCACCGCACCAGCCTACTAAGGGCAGCCTTACCTCTGGTCCCAGGGGTATCAGCGGTCGCGGGAGCGCCGCACGTAGATGCCGGCCATCCCGATCAGGATGAAGACCAGCGCGGCGCAGACCAGGAGCTTGAAGATCACCCGGCAACCCTGTCACACGACCCCGTAGGGTGCATAGGTGCGGTTGGCGACCTTCAACGTGCTCCATGGCAGGTCCATCGACGACGGGATCGTCGACCGGACGCGGTTCGCGGAAGCGGTGGCGACGATCGACGCCGACGTTCTCGCCCTCCAGGAGGTCGACCGGCTGCAGCCGCGATCGGGCTCGCTGGACCTGACGGCGGTGGCGGCCGAGGCGCTTGGGGCGGTCGCGCACCGCTTCGTGGCGGCGGTCGTCGGGACGCCGGGGGAGACGTACCGTCCACTGTCCTTCGACGACGACGGGGCCGACGAGCCCAACTACGGCATCGGCCTGGTGAGCCGGTATCCGGTGCGGTCGTGGCGGACGCTGCGCCTGTCACCGTCGCCGGTACCGGGTCCGATCTACGCACTGGGACCCGGCGGCCGCGGTCGCCCGATGCTGCTGCGCGACGAGCCACGCGCGCTGGTGGTCGCGGTCCTGGACACGCCGTGGGGCGACGTGACGGTGGGGGCGACGCACCTGTCGTTCGTGCCGGGCTGGAACCTGTGGCAACTCCGCCAGGTGGTCCGCCTGCTGCGCACGTTCCCGGCACCGCGGGTACTGCTCGGCGACCTGAACCTGCCGGCCGGCCCGGCGGCGCTGGCGTCGGGTTGGCGTCCGCTGGGGAAGCTGCCGACGTTCCCGTCCTCGGCCCCGCGGGTGCAGCTCGACCACGTGCTGGCGGACCCGCGGGGATGGGCGCGGTGGCCGCACTCGGTGTCGGCGGCGACCCCGCCGGTCGGCGTCTCGGACCACCGCCCGCTGGTGGTCGACCTGATGATGTGAGTAGGGCTCTGGTTCAGCACGCAGGTTTACATAATGCACATTATCGAACAACCAGAAATCGGCGGGGTGTCCTGACATGTTCCGCGTGGCCCGGGAGGGCGACCTGGAGGCGATCCTGGGCCTGTACGGGCAGCTGCACCCGTCGGATCCGCCGGCGCGGGACGCCCTGGAGACGTTCCGGCGGATCCTGGCGACGCCCGGGCTGGACCTGTTCGTGCTCGAGGTCTCCGGCGCCGTCGTCGCGACGACCTACCTCAACGTGATCCCGAACCTCACCCGCGGCGGCGCACCCTACGCGGTCGTCGAGAACGTCGTCGTCGACGCGTCCGTGCGCGGCACCGGACTCGGCCGCCAGATCATGGCCGGCACCCTCGCTGCGGCGTGGGACGCCGGCTGCTACAAGGTGATGCTGATGACCGGGTCCCGCACCCCCGCCACACACGCCTTCTACCGAGCCTGCGGCTTCGACCCGGACGCCAAGACGGCATACCTGGCCAAGCCCGCGCCTACGCGCTGATTTCGGACACAAGGGACGCGATCTGCTCGGCGATCCCGGCGCGGTCGGCGGGGTGGTCGAGCCACAGGTCGGACAGAACCAGCAGGCGGAACGCGCGGTCGTCGCCATCGTCGAGGTTCAGGATCAGGGCGGCGACCTCCTCCGCGGCGTACTCGGCGGCCAGGCGTCCGGCGGACAGGCTCACGGCCGTCTCCCGGATCCGGGCCCGCACCACGGCGTCCACAGACCGCGGCGGATGGCCGAGCTCGGTCATCGCCTCGATGAACAGGTCTGCGGCCTCTCGAGACCTTAGCTCCTCCCCTGCCCTTGCCATGATCAATTAAGGTGCGCGGGATGGACTCTCCTGTGCTGACCGCGCTGCGGGACGAGGCGGACGCGTTCGTCGCCGCTCTCGCGCTGGTGGACTGGGACCGGCCGACACGGTGCACCCCGTGGTTGGTGCGGGACCTCGTCGGTCATGTCGTCACTGTGCTGGGTCGCGTGCCGCCGATGGTGGCGGCGGTCGTGCCGGGACGGGCCGACACCGACGTGGCCGGCTACTACCGCGACGACGAGCGGTTCAGTGCGGCCGCGAACGCCGACCGGGTCCGGACCGCCCACGACCGCGCCGGCGTCCCCGACCTGGCCGGCGACCTGGGCCGCATCGCCGACGAGGTGGTCGAGGTCTGCCGGGAGCAGCCGGCCGACCGCGTCGTGCGCACCCGGCACGACGACGCCATGCTGCTGTCCGACTTCCTGCTCACCCGGCTGTTCGAGACGGCCGTGCACGGTCTGGACGTCGCCGACGCGCTCCGGCGCCCGCCGTGGCTCACTGCCGGCGCCACGCAGCTCCTCCTGCCGCTGCTGTTCGGTCAGGGCTGGGCGGCGGCGGTCGCCGCGCTCGGCCGGGACGACGCGCAGGTGCTGCGCATGGCGACCGGCCGCGCGGCCGTCTCCGACGAGGAGTCGGCCAGGTTGACCGTGCTGGGGCTGCGCCCGCTGACCCTGGGCTGACGCCAACGAGCGGGCGGGCATCGATGGCGGTGAACGCCCGCGCGGTATAGTCGCCCGCATGTCCTGGGGAGACTCCGTGGAGGTCGACTTCGGCGCGGGGGCGGCTTCGGTGCCAGTCTGGACGCAGCAGGTCGATCTCAGCGGTGGCAAGGGCTCCATTCCCGTTCCGGCCGACGGGCCTGTCGACTGGTCCGCGCTCGACAAGTTCCCGGGCGCCATGTCGGTCAAGTGGTCGGGACCTGACCGCGGCATGCTCCAGGCCGTGGTGGCCCGCGGCCTGCCGGCGCTGCACTGGAGCGACCTGCCCGCCGAGGTCGACCTGTCCGCTACGCGGCTGGTCAACCTCGGCCTCCACGGCACTGACCTGCGCCGCCTGCGGCTCCCGCCCGGCATCGAGTCCCTGTCGATGGACGACCCACACCCCACCCTCCAGGTCGACTCTCCGGACGACGGGCGCGGCGCCGAGGTGCTCCTGAGCTTCCGCACCCAGCCGCCGACCGTCCCGGCCGGGCTGCGCAACGCCAAGAAGGTCTGGGTGAAGGCCGGCGGGGAGCTCTCCGCCCGCGTGCTGAGCGGCCTCACGGCCGTCGAGAGCCTCGACATCGAGTTCCTTGACCTGCCGGGGCGCCTCACCGACACCGACGACCTGCGCGTCCATCGGGCGTTGACGACGTTGACCGTCGACAACGCGTACGACTGGGACCCGAGCTCCCTGCCCGACCTGCCCACCCTGCGCGAGCTCGAGGTCAACGGCACCCTGAAAGGGACCGCGAAGGCGCTCAAGGCCCGGTTCAAGGGCTCCGGCGTCGAGGTGAGCGTCAGCGGCGCCAAGTCCGAGAGCTGGGTCGCCGCCCACATCGACAATCCGTTCCTCGACTGGGTCGAGGAGTCGAAGGCGTTCGGGACCGCGGCGTGCAAGGCGTACACGAAGGCGGCGGTCGGGATCGAGGCGGCGGACGGACCCGAGCGGGCCGAGGCCGTGCTGCGCGCGTTCGTCGCCGACCTCAACGCCGTGCAGAAGAAGTACGGGCTGATCGACACGGTCAACCGCGAGCACGCCGGCGACGTCATCGACGACCTGGCCAAGCGCGCCGGCGTGCCCGACGGCGACGCCGAGCGCTGGTTCGACGAGGACCGCCACTTCTAGGTGAAGGGGCCGACGGCGCCGGCCCCTTCACACTCCCCTAGCAGTTCGTGCCCTTGTTCCGGTTGAGCAGCAGCGGACCCTTCGGCCCGCCGAAGCGGGCGATCAGCCGGCACTCCATCTGCTCCAGCGTCGCCTTCGACGCGTCGGTCTTGTAGAGGGTCACCCCGACGATGTCGCTCTTGTTGTAGCCGTCGCGCTTGAGGGCGCCCCGGCTGCGCTTCCAGTGCTTCGGCACCCGCGACGCGAACGTCTGCTTGTCGGTGATGCCGATGTAGAACTTGTACCCGTTTCCGTTCTTGGGCTTCACGGCCAGGATGTAGACGCCGCGGGTGTCGTCCAGGATCGACGTCGGGTCACAGGCGGGGCCGACGACCTTGGTGCCGCGGTTGTGGACCAGGACGGCGGTGTCGCCGGCCAGCACGTAGTAGGTGGGTATGCCGTCGACCGACAGGTTGTAGGTGACCCGCTGCCCGTGGTAGGCCCGGACGGCGCCCACCTGGACGTAGGTGCCGGCCGAGGTCCGCAGCAACTCGCCGGGCTTGAGGTCGCCGGCCTCGACCCAACGCTTCTGGTTCGCCGACCAGAACGGGTGGTGCGCGGTCGCGGTGATGGTGTCGCGGCCGGCCGAGGAGTCGACGGCGATGTCGACGTACTCCTTGTCGGTGTCGGTCCGGATCCTGTGGGTGACCTGGTGTTCCTCGGTGCGGCCCGACTCGGGGTCGGTGGTGAGGACCGCGTCGCCCGGCTCGACCCGCTCGATGGCCTCGGTGGTGCCGTCGGCGAGCAGGACCCGGGTGCCGGCGACGAAGCTGTTCGCGACCTCGCAGAGCGTGGGGCCGCCGCCGTCAGCGGACTTCTTCGTCGCGGCTTTCGCCTTGGCCGCCAGGGCCTTGGCCTTCTCGGCGGCTTCCGCGGCCGCCTTCTTGGCCGCCGCCTCCGCCGCCGCCTTGGCCGCGGCCGCCTTCTGCGCGGCTTCGCGGGCCGCCGCGGCGGCCGCTGCCTTCGCGGCCTCGGCGGCGCGTTCCGCACCACGCAGGACCGCTCTGGCCCAGTCCATCTGCTTGAACCAGGTCAGGACGGCCTTGCCGGCCCGGAAGATCGCCTCACCGATCTTCTTCGCCTTGAAGATCTTGCCCCAGGGCAGTGAGCCGATGATCGCCATCGCGCAGGCGCCCAGGTCGCCCTTGAGGCAGTTGAGGATGTCGTTGATCCCCAGGACCTCCATGAGGATCTGGCCGCCCGCCTCCAGGATCACGTCGAGCACGCTCTTGCTCTGGATCCGGTTGGCCTCGGCCACCTCCGCCGGGTCGACCTGCGGGACGTCGGTGGCGGTCGTCGGCGTCGCCGTGCTGCTGACCGTGTCGCCGGCGTCCGGCATGTTGCCGGTCGGGTCGGTGTACGCGATCGGGTTGTTGTCGGCGTACGTGTAGGCCGAGGTCGCGGCGCCGCCGGCCGGCATCGGGTCGACGGCGGTGAACCGACCCGTGCCCGGGCTGTAGTTGCGCGCCCGGAGGTAGTAGTTGCCGCTGCCCGTGGTGGAGTCCTGGTAGGCGCCGGTGTACTGCAGCGGGTTCTCCGGGCCGCCGGCCTGGGCCTGGACGGCGCCCGGCGCGGTGTCGACCGCGGCCGTCTCGGTGCCTTCGAGGGTCGCGCCGACGCGCGGGTTGCCGTACGGGTCGTAGTCGTAGCCGACCTCCGGCGTCCCCGACGGCGTCAGCATGTTCGCGACGCCACCGAGCCAGTCGTGGGTGTAGGCGTGCGGGCCGGTGGCCGGGTCGAGCAGCGCGAGGGGCTCGTCGTCCGGCCCGTACGTGAAGCCGCGCTTCTCGGTCGTCGCACCGGCGGCGTCGGTGAGCACGTCGAGGGCGATCTGCGGCAGGGTCCCGGCCACGTCCCACGACCAGCGCTGGGTGGCCTGCTCGGCCTTGCCCGGGTCGACGGTCGCGGTCAGCCGCAGCCCGTCGGCCCCGTAGGTGAAGAGCGCGTCCCGCCCGGCGACCCGCGCCTTCGCGAGGGAGTTGTCGAGGTTGTACTCGAACCGGTCGGTGCCGGCGCGGGTCTGGTTGCCCTTGACGTCGTAGTCGTACTCCGTCGTCGTGACGTGCCGAGGCTCCCGCAGGACCTCCTTCTGGAGCTGGTTCGCGTGGTCGTACTCGTAGGTGGTGGTGTCGTCGCCGGCGGTCCCGGAGCGCTTCTGGCTGAGCCGGTTGCCCATCAGGTCGTAGCGGTAGTCGATGCGGCCCGCCGGCCGGGTCTTCTCGCCGCACTCGGTCGCGGCGTAGCAGGCCGAGACGAGCTGGTCGGCCTTGTCGTAGGCGTACGCGACGGACTCGGACACGCCGCCGCGGGTGGTGACCGCCCGGGTCGGGTTGCCGACCGCGTCGAGCTCGAGCTGGTACGAGGACACCGGATTCTGCGGCACCGCCACCGGCACGACCGGCCCGGAGGGTGCGGAGGCGTCGCCGGCGCCGTCCTTGTCGTGGGCGGTGACGGTGAACGTGTACGCGGTGCCGGCGTCGAGCCCGTTGACGACCGCGCTGGTCGCCGTCGCGCCGACGGTGACGGACTTCTCGCCCGGCGACGCGGTCACCGTGTAGCCGGCGACGTCCTCGCCCCGCGGCGCCTTCCACGACACCACCGCGAGCCCGGCACCCGGCTGGGCCGTCACGTCGGTCGGCGGGTCGGGTCGGTCGCCGAAGGACAGCAGCCCGCCGTCGGGCAGGTCGACCCGCTGCGCCTCGGGTGCGCGCTCGGTGCCGATGCCGGTGAGCCGGCCCGCGTCGTCGTACCCCCGGCGCTCGATCAGCCCCGTCGCCGCCGGCAGCCAGGTGACCTCACGCCGACCGGCCGGGTCGTAGTCGAACCTCCACGTCGCGGGAGTGGCGCCGACCGCGCCGCCGGACGCGGTCATGGTGCGTATCTGGCTGTCCGCGTCATAGGTGGAGGACACCTTCGTGCCGTCCGGGTACTCGCGCACCTTGATGTTGCCGCGCGCGTCGTACTCGTAGCGGAACTTCTCCTCCAGGCCGGCCTCGACGCGGGTGACCGTCTCGACCTGGTCCTCGTCGTCGTAGGTGACGGCGCGGTGCCCGGTGGGGTCGATGTAGGCGGTGGTGCGGTCCTTGGCGTCGTACTGCCAGGAGTAGCGCGGACCCTGGCTGCCCAGGGCGCTGGACTCGCGGCGGTTGACGATGTCGTATGACTCGACGACCGTGCGCTTGGCGCGCTCGGCGGTCGAGAGCCGCTCGTGGTCCCACCGGGTCAGGGTCGAGACGCGGTTGCCCTCGACGTCGTAGCCGTACTCGGTGACCCGGCCCAGCGCGTCGGTCTCCTTGGTCAGCCAGCCGGCCTCGTTGTACGCGACGAAGGTGCGGTTGCCGTTGGGGTCTCGGACCGAGGCGACCAGGCCGTCGTCGAAGTAGTCGTAGACGGTGGCGCCCCTGGCCGGGTCGTGCGGGTCGTTCGGCGCCTCCGGGGTGCGGATCGTGCGGGGCAGGTCGTCGTCGCGGTACGTGTACGTGGTGGTGTGGTTGTTGGCGTCGGTGACGGAGACCAGCCGGTCGTTCGCGTCGTACGTGCTCGTCGTCGTGTGGTCGAGCGCGTCGATCGTCCGGGTCTGGTTGCCGGCGAGGTCGTACTCGAAATGGGTGGTGAAGCGCTCCTTGTCGGCGCCGGGCAGGTTGCCGCGCGGCTCGGTGGAGCTGGTCAGCAGGCCGTCGTCGTCGTAGGTGAAGGTGGTGCGTCCGCCGGTCGCCCGGATCGACTCGATCTTGTTGCCGGCCTCGTCGTACTTGAACTCGACGACACCCTGCTCACCGTCGCGGATCTTCGTCTGCTGGCCGTTGTCGTCGTATTCCAGCTCGGTCCGGCGCTTGAGGTTGTCGGTCGTCGCCGTGACGTTGCCGGCGTTGTCGCGCTCGAACGTCGACGTCTTGTCGTGCTCGTCGGTCTTGGCCACCGTGCGGTCGAGGTCGTCGACGCGGATGTCGCGCTTGACCGTGATGCCGCCCGGGTACGGGCGCTCCATCCGCAGCGGGTTGTCGTTGGCGTCGTAGAAGTAGGTGGTGGTGAAGTCCGCCGGGTTCGCGCCCGGCAGGTTCCCGCGCGGCGACGTGACCTTGTGCAGCAGACCCTTGGCGTTGTACGCGTACGTCGTCACCGGGTCGGGCTGGTCGTCCATCTCCAGCCGCATCGACGCCTGCCGCCCGGCCGGGGTGTACGTGTAGGACAGGGTGCGGCGGCTGTCCTTGATGGACTTGAGCAGCCCGTTGTCGTAGTAGCGGTGCTCGACGCGGGCACCCGTCGGCGTCGTCTGCGACTGGGTGCGGCCCAGGTCGTCGAAGCTGGTGCGCCACGGCTCGCGCTTGCCCGGCTCGCGGACCTCGACGATCCGGTCCTGGGCGTCGAACTCGTAGCGGGTCGTGTAGTCCTCGCGGTCGGTCCGCGGCGCGGTGCCACGCGGGTCGGTCTCCGCGACCTGCCGGCCCGTCCTGTCGTATCTGAACTCCGCCCGGCGGCCCATCGGGGAGATGACGGCCTTGACCAGGCCGCTGTTCGGGTCGCCGACCGGCAGGTACTCGTACCGGGTGACCTTCTTGCGCTGGTCGGTCTGGGCGAGCAGCAGACCCCGCTCGTCGTACTCGTAGGTGATGGTGTTGCCCTTGGGGTCCTTGCTCTCGACCAGCTCGTCGAACTCGTTGTACGTGTCCCGCCAGATCTTGCCGTTGGCGTCGGTGTGCTTGGTCGGGTTGTTGCGGTTGTCGTACTCGGTGTCCTCCTTGAACCCGAGCGACTGCGGCGCGTCCTGCTGGGTGCGGTTGCCGCGGTCGTCGAACCGGGACTCGTGCTGGCTCTGCTTCCCGTCGACGACCAGGCCGCGGTTGAGGGAGCCGTCGTAGCGGTGGTGCTCGACGTCGCCGTTGCCCTTCAGCGTGTAGACCAGGACGTTGCCGCGGTAGCCGTCGTAGACGCGCACACCGTCGGCGTCGGTGGTCAGGGACTCCTGCGCGTCGGCGTTCCACGCGAAGGTGGTCAGGTTGCCGAGCGCGTCGAACTGGCGGCTGACGCGGCTGTTCGCGTCGTATTCGGTGCGGACCGCGACGACCCGGTCCGGGTTGGTGACCGCGCTGAGCAGGCCGTTGGTGCCGTAGCTGTATTTCCAGAGCTTGTCGCGGGCGTCGAGGGCCGAGGTGAGCAGGTTGCCGGTGTAGAAGAACCTCACCTTGCGGTGGTCGGGCAGGTGGATCTCGCGGATCAGGCCGGCCTCGAGGGTCACCTTCGCCGTGCGCCCGGAGGCGTCCGTGATGGTGATCGCGGTTGCCGTGTACGCGAGGCGCACGCCCTGGCCGCGCGGGTTGAGGATCGAGGCGAGCCGGCCCTGCGCGTCGAAGGTGTGCGCGATGTTGTCGGGGGTGGTCAGCTCCCAGCCGTCGCCGGCCTTGCGCAGGTTGGACCGCACACCGGGCGGGCGGCGGTAGCTGTCGCCGTCTCGTTGGTAGGTCGCCTCGGCGCCGTCCTCGGCCCGCACGACCGCCCCGCCCTCGGTCGCGGTCACGGTCATCCCGTAGGACCAGGCCCAGCCGCCGCCGAGCGGGCCGACGCCGTTGGCCGACGAGTACGTGCGCGACGAGCTGAACGGCACGCCGATCGAGGACATCCCCAGGTCGCCGGCCGTCTGGATGAACGCGCCGGTCGCGGTGTTGACGCCGTCGGCGCGGATGGCCTGGCCGGCGCTGGTCAGGGCGAGGGCGTTGCCGCAACCGCAGCCGCCGGCCTGGCCGAGCGGGATCGCCGGCGGGACGATCGTGGCGCGGGGCCGCACCTCGGGCCGCTCGGAGACGATCTCGCGGCCGTCGTCGAGGACCGCCGTCATGGTGACCTCGTAGTCGCGGCTGGCGTCGAGCTCCCAGCCGTGCTCGCGGCCGAACGACCGGCAGAAGTCGCGCTGGCCGGAGCATTTCGACCGTTCTATCTCGTCCCGGGACAGGGTGGTCGAGGCCTGCTCGGTCTGGGACTCCTTGTCGTAGGCGGTGACCCGCCAGCTCGAGAACGCCGGCGCGTCGGCGGCGACGTTGAAGAACAGGCTCACCGAGGTGTCGCCGAGCAGGAATCCGGGGCGGGCCAGGACGTCGGTGAAGACGCGGTCGTCGGCCGCGACGCGGGCGGTGGTGCGGCGGTCCCAGGCCGCGCGGGACAGCTCCCTGGGTGCGCCGTCGGCGCGGACCTCCGGCGGCACGAGCGGCGGCCGTTTGTCGGGCGGGAACGCGGTGTCGGGGCGGACGCCCTTGGGCATCGGACGGTCGACCGGACCCTGCCCGGGTCCTGGTGGTGCCGGCGGCGCGGCCGCTGCCGGGCTGCCTTCCAGCGGCTGCACCAGCGTGACGATCAGCGTCATCGCGCAGAGCGCCGCCAGTGCGCGGGCACGGCTGCGCAGGGTGTGACTGGACATGGTCGGTCCTCCCCCGTGGACGGATCTGCTCAGTGATCCAGCGCCGATCATAGAGGCGTATCAATTGCCTTTGGGGGTCGTCCTTCTGACAGGAATTCACTGCAACCTATTGCCGGTCTCATTCGTAGGCATAGGCGTGCGCGAATGTGTATTCGATACGCGCGATCATCCATTGTCGACTCCGCCCGGGTGGGCCGTACGCTGGGTGCACTTTTATCCCGGAGGTGCGCGTGGGCGGCAGGGCGTTGGTGTGCGGCGGTGGCGGCGTCACCGGGATCGCGTGGGAGTTCGGGATGCTGGCCGGGCTGGCCGAGGCCGGCGTGGACCTCACCGCCGCCGACCTCGTGATCGGCACGTCGGCGGGGTCGTTCGTCGGCACGGGCATCGCGTCGGGCGTACCCGTGGAGGACCTCTACGCCTCGCAGCTGGCACCGCCGGAGACCGGGACGCCGGCGAGGCTCGGCTGGGGTCCGATGGCGTCGTGGGTGTGGGCCGCGGCGACGTCCCGGACCGCGGAACGGGCCGCCGCGCGGGTCGGCGCGATGGCGTTGCGGGCACCGACGATGCCGGAGGACCGCCGCCGGGCGGCGATCGCGGCGCGGATGCCGGCCGCCGTGTGGCCGGAGCGGGACCTGCGGATCGTGGCCGTCGACGCCGGCAGCGGCCGGACCGCCGTGTTCACCCGCGACTCCGGGGTCGACCTCGTCGACGCGGTCGGTGCGAGCTGTGCCGTGCCGGGTGTCTGGCCGCCGGTGACGATCGACGGGCGCCGCTACGTCGACGGCGGTGTGCGCTCGGCCACCAATGTCGACCTGGCCGTGGGTCATGACCGGGTGGTGCTGCTGGCGCCGATCGCGCGGGCGCTGGGCCGGCACCACCGCCTCGACCGGCAGCTGGCGACGCTGCGCCGCTCGGGCGCGTCGGTGGTCGTGGTGACCCCGGACGCGGCGGCGCGGCGGGCGATCGGCCGCAACGTGCTCGACCCGGCGGCGCGGGCACCCTCCGCGCGGGCCGGGCGCGCGCAGGCGGCGGCCGAGGCGGCCAGGGTCACGGCGGTCTGGTCGGCGTGAGCGGCGTGCCGCCTTCGGTTTTGTCGGGGGCTCCTGATATGAAGAGCCTGCACAAAATCAAACAGGTGTACGGATGAGAGGGGTTCCCTGATGGCCGCCGCGCGCACCGCTGTCCGCGGTCTTTCCACCGACGAGCTGTCGTCGATCCGCGACGGCCTGGCCGCCGGCCGCAAGCCCAAGGTCGTGTTCACGGCGTCGGCCGGCCAGATCGAGGGCCAGACCGGCCAGGTGATCGAGCTGACCGACCCCGACGTGTCCGACGAGTTCGTCGTGGTCCGCTTCGGCCGCGACGAGCTGCCGTTCTCCCCCACCGACCTGGCCGTCGCCCCGCGCGGCGCCGCCGCCCGGTCGACGGCCGCGGCCAAGGCCGCCGCCAAGCCGGCGGCTCCGGTCGACGAGGCCCCGCCCGGGCCCGGGCTGCTGCCACCCGTCTCGAAGTCCCCAGTCCCGGCACCACGTGAGGAGAGCACAGTGACCACGTCCACGGTGGAGGAGCCGACCGCCGAGGCGCCGCGCCCGGCGAAGCGGGCCGCCAAGTCCGCCAAGCCGAAAGGCCCGGCGGGGCTGACGGTGACGCTGGCCTACGCCGACGGCGAGTGGACGGTCGCGGCCGCGCAGGGCACCAAGAGCCTGGCCAAGCCCTACACGATCCGTCCGGCCGAGGCGCTCAAGATGGTCGCCCTGGTCGACGTCCCCGGCGTGCACGAGGCCGTGGAGCAGATCATGGCCTCCGAGCGGGCCGAGGCCGAGACGCAGGCCGAGAAGCTACGCGCCGAGCTCGCCGAGATCGAGGCGCGGCTGGCCGAGCTACGCGACGTCGGCTGAGATGGCGACGTGGGCGCGCTTCGTGGCGGAGGCCCCGGAGCTGGCGGTGCGGGTGAAGACGGCGTTCGACGTCAACACCCACAAGACGCTGGCCACGCTCCGCCGCGACGGCGCGCCCCGGATCAGCGGCACCGAGACCATCTTCGCCGGCGACGACGTCTGGCTCGGCAGCATGTGGCAGGCCCGCAAGGCACAGGACCTGCTGCGCGACCCGCGCTTCGCCCTGCACTCCGCACCCGTCGACCCGGGCGACGACCCGACCTCCTGGCCCGGCGAGGCCAAGCTGGCCGGCGTCGCCGAGGAGGTCACCGACCTCGACCGCTTCTGGGCGGTGATCGCCGACGGCTCACCCGACAGCATGCACCTGTTCCGGCTCGACCTGCACGAGGTCGTCTACACGGGGCTGTCGGCGGCGGCCGACAAGCTGGTCATCGAGCTGTGGCGGCCGGGCGCCGGCGTGCGGAGCTTCGACCGCTGATCCCATGATCGCCAGGTGTGGCACGATCAACTGTTGATGGACGTGTCGACGACGCCCGCCACGACCTGGCGGCCACCGCGCTTCTGGCTGGGCCTGCAATCCTTCGCCCGGCTGGCGGTCGCGACCTTCGCGCGCCTGGAGGTCAGCGGACACGTCCCCGAGAGCCTGCGGCACGGCCCGCTGATCCTGGCGGCCAACCACATCAGCCCGTTCGACCCGATCGTGCTGACCGCCGCCACGCGGGTCCGCCGGATCGCCCCGCGCATCATGGCTACCGGCGGCCTGTTCCGGGCGCCGGTGGTCGGCTGGGCGATGCGCTCCAGCGGGCACATCCGTGTCGACCGGCGCACGGCCAACGTCGGTGACGCGCTGCAGGTCGCCGTCGACGCGGTACGCGAGTCGGTGGTGATGGTCTACCCCGAGGGCCGCATCGGCCTCGACCCGACGATGTGGCCCGAACGCGGCCGCACGGGCACCGCCCGGCTGGCCTTCGCCAGCGGCGCACCGGTCGTGCCGGTCGCGCAGTGGGGCTCGCACGAGGTGATCCCCTACGTGTCGTCGTTCCGCAGCGTCGTGGGCGGCCTGGCCCGCTCGTTCTGGCGCCGCCCCACGATCAAGGTCCACTTCGGTGCGCCGATCGACCTGTCCGACCTGGTCCCAGGCGTCCCGGGCGCGGCACAGCGGGCCACCGAGCGGATCATCGAGGGGCTGACGGAGACGTTGGCCGTGATCCGCCAGGACGAGCTGGACGGCCCACGCTTCGTCGACCCGACGAAGCCCACGGACCTGTCGCGCCGCTACCGCCGCCGCCCCAACGCCTGACCGCGCCGTTCCGGCGCGTCCATGTCAGACGTGCCCGCCATGCGGACCTGCCGCCTGGGCGCGCCCTTCTGGCGCGTTCGTGTCAGACGTGGACGCTACGTAGTTCGTGCCTGGGCGGGCCTTTCCGGGGGCGTGAGTGTCGGAGGGGGCCGCTAAGGTGCGGCGCATGCGAACGCTGATTGCCGCCATTGCCGACCACGACGACGCCGCCAGCTTCCTGGCGTGGCCGGGTGACTTCGAGCTCGACCGCAAGGACCACGTCGAGGAGGTCCACCTCGCCTCTGGCGCGACCCTGGAAAGCTTCGCGGGCGACGGTGCGGGCGGCACGTTCTTCTTCTGCGGCGACGGCGGCGAGGAACGCCCGATCCTCTACGCCGACTCGGAGGGAGGCGCGGCCCTGGTCGCGATCGGCCTGGAGCACCTGCTTCAGCTCCTGCTGGTCGCACCGTGGTGGCGGGACTGCCAGGCGTTCACTGTGGAGGAAAGCCAGGAACTGGCCGCCGACTATCTGGAGGACATGCCCGACCTGGCGGCCCGCCGCGACCGTGCGACAGCGGCCCTGGGCATCGACCTACCCGGCGAGGCCGAGGTCCTGACGCGGCTGCGCACGGTCGCCACCGAAGCGGGCATGGAGTTCACCCTGGTCTACACGCCGGAAGGCAACGACTACGAGCGGCTGATCACCGCCTGAGTCGGCACCCGCGCGGGTCAGGTGCCGCGCTGGCTCAGGTAGGCCAGGACGGCCTCGCGGGTGGTGCGGACGCCGAGGGCCTCGCGGGCCTGGGCTATCCGGCGGTTGGCCGTGCGCAGCGACAGGAACTCGGCGGCCGCCGCCGCGGCGATCGTCTCGCCGCTCGCCAGGCGGTCGAGCAACGCGCGCTGCTCCGGCAGCAGGTCGCCGGACTCGGCCGGGCCGGAGTCGGCGCCGCCCGCGTCGCGGTGGACCGGGCCGAGTCGGGTCAGGTCCGCGAGCAGTGAGCGGCCGATGTCGCCGGTGGTGTCGGTGATCGCGACGACGCCGGCGCCGCGGGCCGCGGCGAGGACGACGAGGCGGACGGTCTCGCGGTCGGGTACGCGGCCGAACAGCAGCAGCCGGTTGCCGGTCAGGTCCCAGGACTGCTCGGTCAGGGCGAAACCCTCCCGGGTCGTCCAGCCGGACCGGGCCAGGCGACGCAGCACGGTGGTCGCGTCGCCGGCGTTCGGCAGCACGTAGCGGGGCTGGTCAACGTCGGTCACGGCCCCACCCCGGTCATCGCAGTTGCTCCAGCGCCATCGCGGCGGCCGCGGTGCGGGTGCGGGCGCCGAGCTTGCGCATCCCGGCACGGATGTGAGTCTCCACCGTCTCGGCCGAGATGCCGAGCTGACCGGCGATGCGGCGGCTCGGCTCGCCCCGGGCGACCAGGCGCAGCACGTCGCGCTCCCGCTCGGTCAGGTCGGACCCCGCACGCGGGCCACGGGTCTCCCGCCGCACCGCGTGCCGGCGCAACGCCCGCCGAGCCCGGCCAAGCAGCACCACCAGGCCCGCCGACTCCGCGAGGGACTCCGCGGCCAGCAGCGCGGCGACCGCGCGCTCCGGGTCGGTCTCGTGCAGGCCGGCCGCGAGCAGGCAGCGGACCTCCTCGCGCACGACCACGTCGTGCCACGCCACCGCCGCCTGGTCGAACCCGCCCGTACCCGACCACGCGGCGAGGGTCTCGCGTACCGCGGGCAGGCCGTCGGACGCCGCGTCCGTCGCGTCGAGTTCCGCCGGGTCCGGCTCCTCGACGACCCCCGCGTCGTACGCGGCCCACCGCGCGGTGATCCGCCGCAGCCCGTCGACCAACGGCGGCGCGGCGGCGCTGTCCGCAGCGGCGGCCCGGTCGGGCTGGCCGTCGAGCCACGCGGCCTCCCGGCCGACCCAGTCCAACAACGCGGCAGCCGCCGGCGCGGGCACCGCCGACGCGAGCCGTGCCCGCGCGGGGGCGAGCAGCCCACCGTCGGCCTCGACGAGGCTGGCCGCGGCGACCGCGTACGCCCGCGCGATCGTCGGCACCGTCCGGTCGCTGAGGTCAGCGGCCCGCCGCACCACGTCGTCGGTCGAGGTGCCGGCCGCGTCGCCGCGCAGCGCCTCGCACCACAGGGCGGCGGCCAGGAACCGGGCCTGCCAGCTGTAGGCGAGGTCGGACGCGCAGGCCGCCGCGGCCCGCTGGGCGGTGGCAGCGGCCTCGTCGAGCCGGCCGTCGGCGGCGAGGGTCTCGACGAGCAGCCAGGCGCTCCACCGGGTCGACAGCAGGTCACCGGCAGCCGCGGCGGCTTCAGCCGCGGACGCGAGGCCGTATTCCCAGCCCGGCAACCGACCCGCCGCCCGCACGGCGGCGACCGCCGCCCGCAGGCCGGCGTTCTCGGGGGCGGCACCGTGCCCGGCGGCGGCCGCGAGCGCGCCCGCCGGGTCGGTGGCCAGCCGGGCGAGCAACAGGATCCGGTCCCGGGCCGACCGGACGGTCGCGGGGGCGTCGTCGGGCACGGGTGCCGCCGCGGCCCGCGCCCCCGCCAGGTCACCGATCTGGAGCAGCGCCTCGGCCCGCAGCACCGCCGCGTCGACGCCAAGAGGCCCGCCGGCCGCGAGCACCCGCACGGCGTCGCGGGGCCGGCCGGCGGCGAGGGCCGCGGCCGCGGCGGCCGTCCGGGTCGCGTCGGTAGGACGTGCGCCCGGCAGGTCGCAGGCGAGCAGGAGCAGCTCGGCCCGCTCACCGGCGGTCCCGGCCCGTTCCACCGCGGCCAGCGCCCGCGCGGCCGCGCCCTCGTGGTCACCGGCGGCGGCAAGATGCCGGGCGGCCTCACGGTCGGGCGTCAGCTCAGCCAGCCGGCGGTGCAGGGCGATTCGGGAGGCAGAATCCAGCATCCCCGCCGCCACCTCGGCGACGTAGGGCGAGGCAGGAGCGACCAACCCACCGGCGCCCGCCTCAGGCGAGGCAGGAGCGGCACCCGGGGCACCGAGGGCCGGTGCGGCCGGACCCGAGGGCGTGGACACCGTGATGACCAGGCCGGCCTCGCGGAGCTCCTCGACCCCGGCGCCGAGGACGGTCGGGCAGACCGGGCGGCCCAGCAGGCCGAGGGCCGCCATCGCCGTGCGGGCCGGGCGGGTCAGGTCAGCGAGGGCCTCTGCGACCGCGTAGGCCACCTGGTCCACCTCCGGCGTCGCCGGCACCACGACCGGCAGCGCGCCCGTCGTCTCGTCCCCACGATCGGCCGCGGCCGGCCGACCGGCCGCGGCGTGCCGCGCCAGTGCGGTCACCGCGAGCGGCACACCTCCGGCCCGCCGCACCACCTCGGCCACCGCCGCGTCACCAAGGGCGGGCGCGACCCGCCGGGCCACCTCGGTAGCGGCAGCCACACTCAGCGGCGGCACCGCCAGCCACCCCGCCGACGCGGACCGCAAAGCGGCCACCGACTCGGCGGGCAACCGGTGCGGGGTTCGCAGCGCGACCGCGACCCGCGTGTGCGCGGCCAACGCCGCCACGGCCGCGACCGTGGCCGGATCGGCCCACTGCAGGTCGTCGACCACGAGAAGCCCGGACCGGACCCGCGACCGCACCGCCTCCGCCAGCAGCGCCGTGTCATGGGCGGGCAGACGCACCCGCACGGCGCGGGACAGGGCCAGCGCCGGCACGTCCTGGAGCATCGACAGGCCGCCGCCGGCGAAGACCGGGCCGCGGAACGCCGCCGCGAGCTCCCGCAGGGCCGTGCTGCGGCCGGCGCCGGGCGCCCCCGTCAGTACGACCAGGCCGGGCCTGGCCAGCAGCGCGCCGGCCCGTGCGACGACGTCGTCAGGCGCCGTGCCGGCCGGCTCCCCGGCGGCACGGTCGGCGACGTCGGTGCCCGGTGCGTGCGGCACTCATCCTCCGACCTTCGGGGCCGCCGGCGGACGCGTACCCCGGTGGCACGAACATGGGATCCTGCCGCCGGCAGGATATTCGTAGTGTTGGTCTAGCCGACCCAGCCAGGAGGACCACGCCAGATGACCGCGCACCCCCGCCGGGCCACCGTCATTGTCGCCGACGTGCCGCGACCTGACGACCCCAGCACGGGCATCATGCCCGATAAGGGCGGTTTGCAGGGGAGTGTCCAGGCGTGACGGCACCCATCGCGCTGCGGCAGGTCGTCGCCGAACTGTGTGACGAGGTCGCGCCGCGGCTCACCTCCGACGCCGCCCGCGTCCAGGTGAAGCGCGTGCGGCAACGGCTCGACGAACCCCTGCGGGTCGCGATCGCCGGTCGGCTCAAGGCCGGCAAGTCGACCCTGGTCAACGCGCTGATCGGGCGGCGGGTGGCGCCGACCGAGGTCGGCGAGTGCACCCGGGTCGTCACCCAGTTCCGGTACGGGACGGCCGACCGGGTCGACGTCGTGCGCCGTGACGGCAGCCGGGTCAGCCTGCCGCTGGACGAGACCGGGATGATCCCGCAGCGGCTCGGCGTACCCGCGGCTGAAGTTGCCTATGTCGATGTTGCCCTGACCAGCGCGAACCTGCGTGACCTGACCGTCGTCGACACGCCCGGGCTGTCGTCGACCAACGCGTCCGTCTCGGCCGGCGCGCGCCGCTTCCTCTTCGAGGACAACACCGCCCCGATCGACGAAGGGCTCGACGCGGACTCCGCGGGGGCGATCTCCGGGGCCGAGGCCATCGTGTACGTGTTCACCCAGGCCGTCCGCGACGACGACGTGGCCGCGCTGGAGGCGTTCCGGTCGGTGTCGGCCAGGCTGGCCAGCAACCCGATCAACTCCGTGGGGCTGTTCAACAAGGCCGACAAGCTCGTCGACGGCCCCGCCGACCCGTGGCCGGTCGCCGAGCGGCTGGCCGACGACCAGGGCAAGGCGCTGCGCCGTGTCGTGTCCGGGGTGGTGCCGGTGGTCGGGCTGCTGGCCGAGACGACCGAGGCGGGGCGGCTCACCGCGGCCGACTGCGAGGCGCTGCGGGTGCTGTCGGGAATGTCGGTCGCCGACCGTACGCTGCTGCTCGCCTCGGTTGATCTTTTCGTGTCCCGGCCGGCGCCCGTGCCCCGCGAGCACCGCGAACGGCTCCTGACCCTGCTCGACCTCTACGGGATCGGCTTCTCCCTCGCCCAGCTCGCCGCCCACCCGACGCTGGGCAGCGGTGACCTGGTGCGGATGCTCTACCAGGCGTCCGGGTTCCCGCGGCTGCGGCACACGCTCGACCACGCGTTCCGGTGGCGCACCGACGCGATCAAGGCCGGCTGGGCGCTGTCGACCCTCGAGAAGACGGCCGGGCACGCCGACACCATCCCCGACCGCGAGGTGCTGCGGGACGCGATCGAGCGGGTGCTGCAACGCCCTGAGTACCACCGGCTGCGGCTGCTCGAGGTCGCCCAGCAGGTCAGCGGCGGCACCGTCGAGCTGCCCGCGCCGATGGAGCAGGAGCTGACCCGGCTTGCCCTCTCGCAGGACCCGCAGTGGATCCTGAGCCTGCCGACCGCCGGCACCGCCGAGCTTCGGGAGGCCGCCCTCGCGGCCGCCGCCCGCTGGCGGGTGTTCGCGGTCGCCGGCGCCAGCCCCGCCCAGTCACGGGTGGCGCTGGTCGTCCACCGCGGCTTCCACCTGCTCTCGCAGCGGCTGCGGGCGGAGGTGGCGTCATGACCGACCTCGGGGCACTGCTCGGCGAGGCCGTCGACGGGTCGCTCGCGTTCCTGCGCCGGGCCGACGCCGACGCGGCCGCCGACATCGAGGCGCTGCGTCGCCGCGCGGTCACCCGGCCGTCGATCGTCGTCGTCGGCGAGACCAAGCGCGGCAAGAGCTCACTGGTCAACGCCCTGATCGGGGTGCCGGACCTGTCGCCGGTCGACGCGGCCGTGGCCACCGCGACCTACCTGGAGTTCGTGCCCGGCAGCCCCCCCGGCGCCCAGGCGTGGCTTCCGGACCGCGCGCAGCCCGTACCCCTGGAGCTCGGGCAGTTGCGCGACTGGGCGACCGTCCTCGGGCAGCTCCCCGACGGCACCCGGCCCCCGCGCCGGATCGAGGTGGCCCACCCGGCGCCACTACTGCAATACCTGAGCCTCGTCGACACGCCGGGCACCGGCGGGCTGGACCCGCTGCACGCCGAGGTCGCCCTCGACGCCGCCGCGCAGGCCGGCGCGCTGCTGTTCGTCGTCGACGCGTCCGGGCCGTTCACCCGCCCCGAGCTCGAGTTCCTGATCGAGGCCAGCAAGCGGGTCAACGTGGTGGTGTTCGCGCTGACCAAGACCGACGCGTACCCGGGATGGCGGACCATCCTCGCCGACGACCGCGCGCAGCTCCAGACCCACGCGCCGCGGTTCGCTCAGGCGCCCTGGTTCCCCGTGTCGGCGCGGCTCGCGCAGCTGTCGATGACGCTGCCCGGCGAGGCCGGCGCGGAGCTCGTCCGCGAGTCCCGGATCGCGCCGCTGCAGCACGCACTGATCGAGCTGGCCGGCAAGGGACACCTGCTGCGGCAGGCCAACGTGCTGCGGGCCGTGCGCAGCGAGCTGGTCCGGCTCGACCTGCGGGCCGGCGAGCGGCTCACCGCCACCGACCCGGACCCGGCCGACGTGGCCAAGGCGCGCGCCGACCGGTCGGCCCTCGCCGCGCGCAAGCGGACCGAGTCGCGGCAGTGGTCGCTGACGCTCAACACCGAGACGCAGCGGGCTCGGGTGGAGGCGACCGGCAAGCTGCGCACGTACGTGGCCGAGCTCCAGGACCAGCTGCTCACCCGGATCGACAAGGCCAAGAGCGACGAGCTCAAGGCGCTGCCCAGCGACCTCGACACGGCGTTGCAGGCGCTGTCGGTGCGGCTGTCGCAGGACTTGGAGCACCTGTTCCGCAAGGTGGCCGAGAAGGTCCTCGCGCAGGTGTTCGGCGCCGACGAGCTCCAGTTCGTGCTCGCCCGGCTCAACGCCACGCTGCGGCACGCGCTGACCAGCCGGCCACCCCGGGACACCGGCACCGACAACATGATGATCGCGATGTCGGCGGGCGGGATGGCGTTCATGGCCGGCCGCGGCGCGATGGCCGGGGCGTCCGCCCTCGGCGCCAGCGCGCTGCTCGGCGGCGGGCTGCTGGTGCCCGTCGCCGGCCTCGGGTTGGGGCTGGCCGCCGGGGCGTTCATCCTCTACCGGCGGCGGGCGCAGAGCGACCGGGCACAGGCCCGGCTCTGGCTGCGCGACGTGCTCAGCGAGGCCCGCGCCGCCCTCTCCGACGAGATCATGCACCGGTTCACCGACCTCCAGTACGCGCTGACGCTGTCGCTCGACGACGCGATCGAGCGGCGGCTGGCCCAGCTCGACGCGCACATCGCCGAGATCGACAAGGCTCTCGCCGACGACAAGGCCGAGCGGGCGCGGCGGCGGGCCGGCGTCGCCGCCGAACGCGAGGCGATCCGCTCCCGCATCAAGCAGGTCGACGCGGTGCTCGTCCGCGCCCGGACCCTCGCCCCCGCACCGACCACCGACGACCAGGAGCTGCCATGAGCGAGCGCGGTCGACCTCCGTCGTGCTCCGCTGACCGAAGGGAAGCGGCCGCATGAGTGATCACTGGACCTGGGACGACGGGCATGCCGACCACGTCGATCCGAGCGATCATGGGGACCACGGGGATCTCGGGGGGCACGAGGACCACGACGGCTACGACGATCTCGGGTTCGACGGCAACGCCGACACCGACCCGTTCGGCGTCGACCCCGGCCACCACCTTCCCGGACACGACGACCACCAGGAGTGGGACGACGACGGCGCCGCACCGGCCGACGACCCGTTCGCCCCACACGCGCTGGTCAGCGAGCAGCACGACTGGTCGGCCGGCCTCGACGCGCTCGACGGCGACGACACCCCCACACCGCTCGACGCGACCGGGCTGTTCGGCGCCGACCCGGACGTGGCGGCCTACTGGCCCACCCCGGAGTTCCCCGCAGCGCTCGATCTCGGTGCCGCGCTGCCGGAGCCGATCGACGGCGCACCGTGGACCGACCCGGCCATGCTCGGCTCGCTCGGCCCGGCCGACCTGCTGCCGTCGGACGTCCCTGAGCCCACGGACCTGGCCGCGTACGCCGGCCTCGACCCAGGCTCGTCGGGTTGGGAGACGCTGCTCGGGTCAGAGGACCCGGCGACGGCGGCGCTGGCCCGGTTCTGGGGACCTCCGACCGCTTAGCAGAGCACGTCGGCGTAGCTGGCCGCGTCGACCGCGATGTCCTCGCCGCGCAGCCAGCGCCGCGTCCACAGCCGGGCGGCCGTCTCCGCGAGCTCGTCGCGGTCGGCGGCCTGTTCGACCAGCAGGGCGGCGGTGAGGGCGTACGCGGTGCGCAGCGCCAACCCCCGGGCACCAGCGACGATGGCCGCCGCGGTGGGGTCCGCCGCCACCTCCTTGAGCCGGGCGCCGAGGTCGCGGGCCGCGCCGGCGAGGGTGTCGGCGACCGCCGGGGACAGTCCGCGGGCCAGGTCGGCGGCGGCCGCCACCCGGGCCACGACCGGGGTGCCGGCGTCGTCGCGGGCCACGGCACGCAGGGCGTCGAGAGCGAGGACGTTGGTGGTGCCCTCCCAGATCGGCAGCACCTGGGCGTCGCGGAGCAGCCGGGGCACGCCGGTGTCCTCGACGTAGCCGGCGCCGCCGAAGCACTCCACGTATTCGCTGGCCGAGCTCACCGCCAGCCGTCCCGTGGCCAGCTTCGCCAGCGGTGCGACCAGTCTCAGCTCCGCGGCCGCCGCCGGGTCGGAGCCGACCTCGACCCGACCCAGCAGGGCGAACGCGTGCCCGGCCAGGACGAACGCGCCGATCGCGTCGACGGCGAGGGTCGCCAGGGTGGCCCGGTGCAGCGGGGAGTCGAAGAGCAGGCCGCCGGCGACCTGGCGGGCCTTCGCGTACGCGATCGCGTAGTCGAGCCCTCGCCGCATCCCGCCGGCGGCCGCGGCGGCGTTGTGCAGGCGGGTGATCACGACGAGGGTCATCGCGCGTACGAGGCCAGGTTGGCTGGGGTCGCCGAGCGGGATGCCGACCGCGTCGGCCAGGCCGATCTCGGCGGTGGGCAGGGCGCGGGTGCCGAGCTTGTCCTTGAGGCGGTGCACCGTGACACCCGGGGCGGGCAGCCCGGTGTTGGCTCCGTCGGCGTAGCGGGCCAGCAGGAACGGCGCCAGCGACCGGCTGCCCGGGTGGGCGCCCTCCGGCCGGGCCAGCGCGACCGCCATGGCCGAGTCGGCGGCGGAGCAGAACCACTTCTCGCCGGAGAGCAGCCAGCGGTCGCCGTCGCGGCGGGCGACGGTCGACGAGCGGGCCAGGTCGGAGCCGCCCTGCGACTCGGTCATCCACTGGCCGCTGGTGATCGCGGTGTCCGGGTCGGTGGACAGCAGGCGGGGCAGCCACCGGTCGCGGACGCCGCGGTCGACGTCGCCGCGGCTCAGCAGCGCGGCGGCGCCGTCGGCCATCGCGACCGGGCAGGAGAACGTCGCCGACTCGGGGCCGTAGAGGTGCAACAGGGCATGTTGGACGCTGCGGGTGGCGGCGCCCCAGGTGCCGCGCGCCTCGTCCAGGTAGGGCAGCGCCACCACGGCGTGCCGGGCCGCCGCCGCCCGCTGCGCCTGCCAACCGGCGGACGTGTCGACCCGGTCGACGCGGGCACCCCACGGGTCATAGCGGACCAGCGTCGGCGGATGGCGCTCGGCGTCGGCGTGCGCGGCGCGCAGCGGCCCGACGACGTCGGTGGCGAGGTCGGTCAGCCGCGCCTTGGCGAGGGCGTGCCCGCTCACGCCGAGCTGCCGGTCGAGCCAGACCCGCAGAAACCGATCGCCGGCGTACGGGTCCTCCGGCGGTGGCAGCGGCTGCACGAACCGGGGCATGGGCGCTCCTTCGCGGCGGGAACGGTTGGCCCGACGGTAACCGACGCCACGGGCACGCGACCAACCAACGGCGCCGGAAGGCACACCTGGCTCGCCGGACGGCGGGTGGCTACGATCGCCGGCGTGTACAAGGCGGTGCTGCTCGATGTGTACGGCACGCTCGTGCACGACGACGCGTCCTGGGAGCTGTCGGCGGCCGCGCTCGTCGCCTCCCGGGCGGGTGTGTCAGCGGACGTCGTGGCGCGCGAGTGGTCCGCGCGGGTCTGGGAGCTGGCCTCCTGCGCGTACGGTGCCGCCTTCCGGCGGTTGGCGGACCTGAACCTGGCCGGGCTCACCGCGACGGCAGAGCATTTCGGGGTGCGCGTGGACGACCCCGCGCTGGTGCGCCGCGGCGAGGACCGGCCGTGGTTGTTCGCTGACAGCGTGCCGTTCCTGGCCGGCGTCGGCGTGCCGGTCTGCCTGGTCTCCGACGCCGACCGGGATCCGTTGATGGCGGTGCTCGACCACCACGGCATCAGCGTGGCCGCGGTGGTGACCAGTGAGGACGCTCGTGCGTACAAGCCGCGTCCTGAGCCCTTCGAACTGGCGCTGCGGCGGCTGGGCCTGTCGCCGGCCGACGTCATCCACGTCGGCGACTCCCCGGCGTCGGACATCGCCGGAGCCGGTGCGCTGGGCATCGACACGGCGTGGGTCAACCGCCACGGCGGGCGGCTGCCGGGGCGGCTGACCCCGACCTACACAGTGTCGACGCTGACGGCGTTGCTTCCGGCGCTGCGCTGAGGGCGCACGGTCGCGAAGAACTCCTTGACGTCTGCGGCGAGCAGGTCCGGGACCTCCATCGCGGCGAAGTGGCCGCCGCGGTCGAACTCCGACCAGTGCCGGATGTCGTAGATCCGCTCGGCCAGCGGTCGCACGGACTGGGTGATGTCGTGGGCGAAGACGGCGACGCCGAGCGGCACGGGGCAGGGTTGGGTCGCGCGCGGGGTCTCGCGGGACAGCCGTGCCGAGGAGGCTCCGGTGGCGGTGAGCCAGTAGAGCGAGATGTTGGTGAGCATCCGGTCGTCGCTGACGGGCTGGTCGGTCCAGTGCGCGAACCGCTCGGCGATCCAGGCCAGTTGGGCGACGGGCGAGTCGGTGAGGGCGTAGCCGATGGTCTGCGGGGTGAGGGCCTGCAGCGCCTGGTACGGAGGGCGGTTCGCCATCAGGTGCCGGATCGTGTCGAGGCGTTCCTCGTCCGACTTTGACACGTCCACGCCCGGGACCGGTCGGGTCGGCAGGTAGTTGACGTGCACGCCGACGACGCGTTCGGGTTCCACCGCTCCCAGCGCCGTCGAGATGCCGGAGCCGAAGTCGCCGCCCTGTGCGCCGAACCGTTCGTAGCCAAGCCGGCGCATCAGCTCGGCCCAGGCCCGCGCCACGCGGACGATGTCCCAGCCGCGCTCGTGGGTCGGCCCGGAGAAGCCGAACCCCGGGATCGACGGAATCACCAGGTGGAAGTCGCGGGACAGCGGCTCGATGACGTCGAGGAACTCCAGGAACGAGCCGGGCCAGCCGTGGGTGAGAACGAGCGCGAGCGCGTCGGGGTTCGACGACCGCACGTGGACGAAGTGGATGTTCTGGCCGTCGATCTCGGTGGTGAAGTGCGGAAGCTCGTTCAGCTCGGCCTCGTGGGCACGCCAGTCGTAGCCGGTGCGCCAGTAGTCGGCGAGCTCCTTGAGCCGGGCGAGCGGAAACCCGTAGTCCCACCCGGCGTCGGCGACCTCGTTGGGCCAGCGGGTGCGCGCGAGCCGGTCCTTGAGGTCGTCGAGGTCGGCCTGCGGAACGTCGATGCGGAAGGGCTTGATCATGGTAGGACTCCGAAATCGTTGGTCGACTAAACGTTTGTGCTCCGAACGGTAGCACGATCGTTGGTGGTGCCAACGATTCGATACGCTGGTCACATGGAGAACCCGTCCGCCACGTGGGAGGGCCTGCCCAGCTGGCTGCTCACCCAGACCGCCGGCCACGCGCACCGGTTGGTGTCCGAAGGGTTCGCGGCCGTCGGTGCCCGCGGCTACCACTACCGGCTGCTGGCGACGCTGGCCGAGCTCGGGCCGGCCAGCCAGGCCACGCTGGGGCGCCGCAGCGGCATCCACGTCAGCGACATGGTCGCGACCGTCAACGAGCTCGCCGACGACGGCCTGGTCGAACGCGCCCCGGACCCGTCAGACCGGCGCCGCAACGTCATCTCCATGACGACGGCGGGCAGGCGCCAACTGCGGCGGCTCGAGAAACGGCTGGCCGAAACCCAGGAAACGCTGCTGGAGCCCCTGTCCCCGGAGGAACGCACGCGGTTGACCCATTTGTTGTCGACGCTGCTCGACCACCACAACCGCCGAACCGGCACCCCTGCGGAGCCATGGCGCTGACATCCGGACCCGTCTCCGCAGGGTGGCATCGGCCACTAGATCCTGAACCGGGCCCTCTCGACCCCGGACCACGTGGCCGCGACGACCGCGACGGCGGCGGCAACCACCAGGGTGAGGGTCCAGCGGTCGTGGGCGGCGGCCCAGACGGAGTCGTCGAGGGGCACCAGCAACGCCACCCGGTCCGGCAGCAACGCCACCAGGAAGACCACGGTCAGGAACGCCGGGGCGGCGGTCAGACCGACCCCGCCACGGGCGGATCGCCGCCAGATGAGGGCGGCGACGGCGAGGACGACCATGACCCCGGTGACCGCCTCCAGCGTCAGGTCGCCTCGGGGTAGCAGTCCGGCCGCGGCCTCACCCGCGGTGACGAGGGTGCCCCACCACCACCCGGCGAGCAGGATGCCTCCACCGGCGACCCGCAGGGCCAAGGGGAGCCACGCCGGCGTGGGCGAGGTTTCGGTCGTGGGCCGTCCCGCGTCGTCGAAGAGAAAGCCGACCCCGAGGCCCGCGCACAGCACGGCCAGCCGCAGCAGGAGGACCACCATCGCCGGATCCGACGGGCCGGACACCACGGCCGGGACACCCACCATGGCGTAGCCGACCAGCAGCGCGGCCAGGACCGGCGTCCAGCGTGCCGCCCGCACCACCGGCACCGCGACCGCGCCGGCGACCGCGACGGTCGCGGACCAACGCCGCGGAGGTGGCGACTGGCCGCGCACCGACCCGGCGTGCGCGGTCATCGCACGCATCCGACGTTGACGAACGCCGGGTCGGGTGCCGGGCCGACCGGGACCCCGAACAGCGAGGCCACCTGTTCGATGGACGTCTGCGGTGAGGTCAGCTCGGACCAGTGCGCCGTCACGAGCGGAGCGATCTCCGCGGCCGGGCGGTCGAGCATGGCCAGACCCACGGCGGCGTCGCGGTCATCGACGTACAGGCCGTTGTCGATCGTGAAGTCCATGAGGGCCAGCGAACCGCTGCTCTGGCTGTCGAGCTGGCGCAGGCCCGCGGCGGTGCGGGAGTTGGCCTGGCCGGCCAGCCAGACGAGCAGCGCGCCGCGGGCGCCGCACAGGGTGGTGTCACCGGCCACGGCTCGACCCATGACGAGCCGGAAGGCGACGCCGCTCGCGAAGGCCGCGGCCGTGGCGTCGTCGCCCCACATCGTCCCCACCGGGATGGCCTCCGGTGTCCCCGCTGCCTTGTCGGTGGCGCGCTGGGCCTGAGCTCGGGCAGCCGTCTCCTCGGGGCCGAAGGTGCCGCCGAAGACCGGGAAGCCGTCGGACCAGACCCACTGGCGCACCGCCAGGGGTGGCGAGCCGGCCGCGCCGGGCGGAGCCAACCGGACCACGTCGCGCAGCACGCCCTCCCACGCGGGGATCCACGCCGTGAAGTCGTCGAACGCGCAGTAGGTGACGCCGTCGCGCACCTCGCAGGTCTGCACCGGTGCCGGGTTGTCGTTCGTGGTGACGCGGGCGGCCAGGACCGCGTCGTCGCGGACCAGCTGGGCTGCCCCGCCCGCCACGGCGACTGCGAGCGCCGCCGCCAACGCCGGCAGGGCGACCCGGGCACGGGTGCCGGAGCGGAACAGGCCCAGCACCACGAGGACCGCCGCCACCCCGGCCAGGTAGACCAGGTGCCGTCCGGAAGGGCGGTCGAGCAGCACGGACGGGAGCGGGATCGGCAGGTCGTCGGGCAGCACCGGGAGCAGCCGCCCCCAGGTGGTGCCGGTGGCCACCGAGGCGATGGCGACGAAGCCGGCCGCGGCGAAGAGCACCGCCGTCAGGGGCGCGACGATCGGCGAGCGGACGAGCTGGCCCAACAGGGCACCGGCCGCGCCGAGGACGGCGACGATGGCCGCCGGGATCGCCACGTCGAACACGTCGACCTGGCCGGCCCGGCCGGGTAGCACGGCCAGGATCACCACCTGGGCACAGACCACCAGCAGCGTCAGGGCGGCCGGCGCGAGGATCGCGAGCAGGAACGCGCCTGTGCGCCAGTGGGGCGGCAGGACCAGCAGGTCGGAGACCGCGTCGGTGCGATGCCGGCGCTCGCGGAGCACCGCCAGGTTGACCACCACCAGCGTGGCTCCCCCGAGCAGCAGCATCGCCCCCATCTGCAGCGACACCACGACCGAGGGCAGGACCGGGTAGCGGTCGGCGCCCGGGCCGGTCAGCGACCACACCCAGGGGCCGAGGTAGAGCAGAAACGCGGCCACCGTGATCGGGTGGCGCAGCATCCGGACCGCTTCGAACCGTGTCAGGGCCAGCATCGCCTGTCGACGCGTGGCGGTGGACGCGGCCGCGACCGTCACCGGAGCCTCCATGACGGCGGTCATCGCTGCGCCTCCGTCGCGCGGAGGTCGACCAGTGTCAGGTAGCCGTCTTCGATCGTGGGATCGAGCAGCGGCGCGCTGGGTGGCGGGTCGCCCACGTGTCGATAGGCGCCGCTGCCGGTGCGCCAGGACGCGAGCGCGCCGGGGACGCGGGAGTCGCTCGTCCAGACGCGGCCGGCGGCCAGGCCCGCGAGGTCGGTGGGTGTGCCGGTGAACCGGACGCGTCCCTGGTCGAGCACCACGACCGTGCGGCACAGGGACATGACGTCTTCGGTCTGGTGGGTGGACAGCAGGACGGCCCGGTCCTCGGCCAGGTCGGCGAAGAGCTCACGAAAGCGCATCCGCTGCTCGGGGTCGAGGCCGACGGTGGGCTCGTCGAGGATCAGCAGGGCGGGGTCGCCGACCAGGGCGGCGGCCAGGGCGACGCGCTGGCGCATGCCGCCGGACAGGGCGCGGATCCGCTTGGTCCGCACGGCGTCCAGGCCGACCAGGGCCAGCACGCGACGCACCTCGGCGTGCCGGGCCGAGCGGTTCGTCAGCTCTTTGAGGATCGCCACGTAGTCGACGAACTCGAACGCCGTGAACGAC
Source organism: Asanoa sp. NPDC049475 (assembly GCF_040676915.1). Taxonomy (NCBI): domain Bacteria; kingdom Bacillati; phylum Actinomycetota; class Actinomycetes; order Micromonosporales; family Micromonosporaceae; genus Asanoa; species Asanoa sp. NPDC049475. The sequence continues at coordinate 921,075 of NZ_JBFAPY010000002.1, forward strand.
CGGTGGAAGCCCGGATCCTGCGGAAGGTAGCCGAGCCGGCGCCTGACCTCGAGCCGGCCCGGGCCGCGCAGCGCGTCGTGGCCGAAGGCCGAGACATCACCCGCGTCGGGGCGCACAGCGGTCGCGATGACCCGCAGCAGCGTCGTCTTGCCTGCGCCGTTGGGGCCGAGCAGGCCCGTCACGCCCGCGCCGAGCGACAGGGAGACCCCGTCGAGCGCGGTGGTGTGCCCGTAGCGCAGCACCACGCCGTCGGCGCGGACCGCGACGTCGGTCGCGGATGTCAGGGTCATCGGAGCCTCCGGTCTGAGAGAACGTCGAACAGGGCGGCACGGCGGGCCAGCAGCACGGACAGCACCGCCGCCGCGGCGAGCAGGGTCAGTTGGCCGGCGGTCGTGAACGGGACCATGCCGGCCCAGGTGATCGTCGTGACCCACGCCGAGCCGACCAGGATCGCCGCCCAGACGGGGCCGAGCCGGGGTGAGAGCAGCAGCGTGGTCACGGTCAGCGCCAACGACGGCAGGAACCAGCCGGCGATCGCCAGGCCGTAGCCCGGGACGAACACGGTCGCGGCCGCGCACAGCAGCGTGTTGACCGACAGCACCGCGACGCAGCGCAGCAGGAGGAGCCGGAACGCGTGGACGGGCGACGTCACCGTGAGCTCGTAGGTCGGGTCGACCCCGGGGCCGAACGAGACCGCGACACCGACGAGGGTCAGCAGCGGTGCCGCCCCGAGGAACACGACCGGGGTGAACGCCTTGGCGAGCAGCGCCGTGAGCGCCAGGGTGACCGCCACGGCGATCAACCAGGACAGCCGCAGCGCCGGGGTCGCCGTCAGCAGCCGAGCCGTGTGGTCGGGCACCCCCACCCCGATGAGTAGCCGTTCCACCGGCCCGGGACGCGGCGCGTCGAGGGCGGCGTCGAGCCGCGCCCAGCCGTCGTCGACCGCGACCAGAGAGGTGAGCCGTGAACGGCACCGCGAGCACGACAGGACGTGGGTCTCCGTCGACCAGAGCAGCGGCGGGCCGAGCCCCCGGCCGGCGTAGGCGCGTAGGTCGTCGTCTGGAACATGCCACATGGTCATGTCAGCTCCGCACGCAGCTGTTGGCGGGCGCGCATCGCCCGGGACTTGACGGTGCCGGCCGGGATGCCGAGCAGAACGGCGGCTTCGGCGGTCGACAGGCCGTCGATCACCGTCGCCTGGACGACCGCGCGGAGCTCAGGAGCCAGGCGCGACAAAGCGCCCGACAGATCTCCGTGCTCCACGCCGAGCAGCACCTGCTCCTCGGCGGAGGGCTCGTCGCGGCGCCGGAACCGCGACAGCAGCCGACCCAACCGGTCACGGGAATGGCGTTTGCGCAGCGCATCGACCAACCGCCGCGACCCGACCCGCCACAGCCAGCCGGCGACATCGGAAGAAGAAGACGCGTGGAACCGGGCCGCCCCGCGCCACACGTCGAGGAACGTCTCCTGCACCACCTCGTCGACCAGCCCGTCGTCGGGGCAGCGGTGTCGCAGGCGCAGCACCAGCCAGGCCGCGTGCCGGCGATAGAACGCCTCGAAGGCGGCCCGGTCGCCGGCGGCGACGCGGGCCAACAGGTCGGCGTCGGTCGGTGGTCTCACACCCTCTTCATCGGAACGAGGGGGCGATTTGGTTCGCGTACCGCCGAAGAATTTCTCACATGCCTGGCAGCGCGGGTTGCGGCAACGCGGCGCCCAGGTCACCGGCCATGAAGTGCCGCCGGCACAACACCTGATAACGGACATCGGCGTCGGACGCCGTGTCCCCGATCACCACCTGCTCACCCGAGCGAGCCACGACGCCGTTCACGATCCGCGCGTTGAGCGCACCAGCCCGCCCGCACCAGCACAGCACCTCGACCTGGATCCGCTCGACCGAGTCGGCCAGCTCGAACAGCCGCCGGGCCGCCGGGAACAGCACCGAGCGGAAGTCGCTGGCCAGCCCGAACGCGAACACGTCCACGTCGTAGCAGTCGACGAGCTCGACCAGCTGCTCGATGTGCTGCTCGCCGTAGAAGCACGCCTCGTCGCAGATCAGATAGTCGACACCGATGCCGTCGGCCCACTTGGAGCGCACCAGGGCGACAAGATCGAGGTCGTCGGTCACCTCGATCGCGTCGTGGGCCAACCCGATCCGCGTGGTCACCTGCGGGCCGAGCGACCGGTCGATGCGGGTCAGCACCAGGCCACGGCGCCCCTGACGGGCGTGGTTGTAGTTCATCTGGAGCGCCATCGTCGACTTGCCGCAGTCCATCGGCCCCCAGAAGAACTTGAGGGCCGCGCCGTGGCGCAGACGCCCGTCGCCGGCGGCGTGGCAGGTGCTGGCCAGTGCGGAGTCGTCGGTCACGATCCGGCAGCCTAACCGCCAGGTACGCGAACTCCGCTCACAGTACGCGCGGCGGCGTGTTCCCCGCTGCCACGATCGCGCGCCGGACAGGCACCGCTAGCAGCAGGAAGAAGCCCACGACGAAGAAGAAGACCAACGACACGATGCCGACGCGGTACGAGTTGGTGAGCTGGAACACCAAACCGAAGGCCAGCGGGCCGAGCCAACTCGTACCCTTGTCGCTGATTTCGTAGAAGCCGTAGTATTCGCCCTCTTTGCCCTCCGGAATCATCTGGCTGAACAGCGACCGGCTCAGCGCCTGGCTGCCGCCGAGCACGATGCCGATGCAGGCGCCGAGGATCATGAACGGCACCGGCTCCCGCGCCGGCAGCCAGAACGCGGCGACGATCACGCCGGTCCACAGCACCAGGCTGAGCAGCACCGTCTTCCACGCGCCGATCCGCCCCGCCAGCCGCCCGAGACCCAGCGCGCCGCCGAACGCGAGGAACTGCACGATCAGGATCGTGATGATCAACGTGTCCTGTTCGAGCTTGAGCTCCTCGGTGCCGTACTGGCTGGCCAGCGTGATCACCGTCTGGATGCCGTCGTTGAACACCAGGAAGGCGAGCAGGAAGAACAGCGTCAACGGGTACGCCTTCAGGTGCCGGATCGTGCCGCCGAGCTGCCGGAAGCCGTCGGTGAGCACGTTGCCGCGGGTCGTCGGACTGTCGGCGGTGACGACGACGGGCCGGTCGCGGAGCCAGAGCAGCGGGAGCACCGTGAACAGCGCCCACCACACGCCCGCCGACACGATCGACCAGCGGGCCAGGTCGAGCGTGCGCTGGTCGTTGCCGTCCTGGCTGAGCAGCGTCACCGCGACCAGGTTGAGCAGGAGCAGCAGGCCGCCGCCGAGGTAGCCGAGCGCCCAGCCCCGGCTGGAGACCTTGTCACGGTCGTCGGGGTGCGCCAGTTGCGGCAGGAACGAGTTGCTGACGACGAACGCCGCGCCGAACGAGATGTTGGCCACGAGGAACAGCACGCCGCCGAGCAGGTAACGCTCGCCGGTGACGAACGCGAACAGGATCGTGGCGAACGCGCCCAGGAAGGCGAAGCCGGCCAGCAGCCACTTCTTGCGCGGTGTGCGGTCGGCGATCGCGCCGACGACCGGCAGCACGAAGACCTGGAGCAGGACCGACAGCGAGATGAGGTACGGGTAGAACGAGCCGGCCGCGATGCCGATCCCCAGTGGACTGACCCGGCCGTCGCACTCGTCGGCGCCGAGCGCGCAGCCGGCCGCGAGCTCTGTGACCGTCGTCAGGAACGGGCCGAGGAAGACCGTGATGACCGTGGTCTGGAAGGCCGAGTTGGCCCAGTCGTACATGTACCAGCCGGTGCGCTCCCGCTTGGTGCTCGGTGGCGGCGCGGCGTCGACTGGTGTGGCGGCGGTGACCTCGGCCATCGGATGATCCTCGGGGGTGGTGGTCAGGCTGGCCAGAGGCCACGGGCGATGTAGACGTCACGCAACACGTCGACGCGATCGGTCATGATGCCATCCACGCCGAGATCAAGTAAGTGGTGCATCGGCTCGGGATCGTCGATCGTCCAGACATGGACCTGCAGGCCGAGCCGGTGGGCGTACGCGACGAATCGCGGATCGACGACGGTCAGCCGCCCGTAGCGGGGCGGCACCTGGGCGGCGACGACCGAGGGATGCATTCTCGCTTCTCTGTTGCGCCGGGAGGCCAGCCACAGTCTCGTCACGCCGCGCATGCCGAGCGAGGTCGCGATCTCAGGGCCGGCGAGCTTGCGGATGCGGGCCAGGCGGCTGTCGCTGAAGCTCGCGAGCAGGACGCGATCCTGTGCTTTCCCGTCCTTGACGGTCTGGACGGTGGGTTCGATGCCCGGCGATGCCTTGACGTCGATGTTGAACCGTATTTGCGGCCATGCCGCGAGGACGTCGTCCAGCCGGGGTACGGCGGCCGACCCCGCGACGCGTACCGTCTCGAGGTCCTTGATCGTGAGGTTGCGGATCTGGCCTGGTTGGCCGGTGAGTCTGCGCAGGTCGGCGTCGTGGAAGACGACCGCGACGCCGTCGCGGGTGCCGTGCACGTCGGTCTCGACGTAGCGGTAGCCGAGCGCCACAGCACGGGCGAACGCCTCGGTGGTGTTCTCGTCACCGTCGGCGGCGCCGCCCCGGTGGGCGAAGGCGATCGGCGTGGGCGCGTCAAGGTACGGGTGCACGCGACGGAGTATGCCGGGCCGAACCGACGATAGGGTGTCGGCCATGCGGGCGGTGGGCATCGATTTCGGCACGTCGCACACGGTGGCGGTGGTCGCCGTCGACGACATGCCGCCGCGTCCGCTGCTGTTCGACGGGTCGCCGCTGCTGCCGTCCGCGGTTTTCCTTTCGGAGTCGGGCCGGCTGGTGGCTGGCTCCGACGCGGTGCGGGCGGCGCGGCTGGACCCGGCCCGCTTCGAGCCGAACCCGAAACGGCGCGTCGACGAGGGCTCGGTGCTGCTGGGCTCGCGGTCGGTCCCGGTGTCGTCACTGGTCGGTGCGGTGCTGACCCGCGTGGCCGAGGAGGCCCGGCGGTGGGCGGGTGAGGCGTACTCGGTGGTGCTGACCCATCCGGCCGGCTGGTCGTCGCTGCGCCGCGAGGTCTTGGTGTCGGCGGCGTCGTTGGCCGGGTTGCCCGGCACGCCGACGTTGCTGCCGGAGCCGGTGGCGGCGGCGCGGTACTTCACGGCGGTGCTGCGGGCGTCGGTGCCGCCCGGTTCGGCCCTCGCGGTGTACGACCTGGGCGCGGGCACCTTCGACGCCGCGGTGGTGCGGCGCTCCCCCGCGGGTTTCGAGGTGCTCTCGGCGCACGGGCTGCCGGACGTCGGCGGTCTTGACCTGGACCAAGCATTGGTGGAGCACCTGGGCGAGGGCTACTCGCCGTCACGAACGGCGTTGTGGAACGGCTTGCTGACGCCGACGGACACAGCGGCGCGACGGCAGCGGGCACTGCTGTACGACGACGTGCGCGGCATGAAGGAGGCACTGTCCCGCACGTCGTCGGCGGACGTCCATCTGCCGGCACTGGACGTAGCGGCCCACGTGACCCGCGACGAGCTGGAGCGGCTGTCCCGGCCGATGCTGGCGCGGACCGTCGACTGCCTGGCGCGAACGATCGCCGACGCCCGGTTGGCCGAGGACGACCTGGTCGGAATCTTCCTGGTGGGCGGCTCGAGCCGGATGCCGTTGGTGGCCCGGTTGATCCATCAGGAGTTGGGCATCGCCCCGACGGCCCTGGAGCAGCCGGAGACGGTGGTGGCTCAGGGGGCGGTCTGCGCGGACGCGCCGCCCCGGGTGCCGGCGCAGCGCGGGCCGGGCGGGGCTGGACCCGCGCCCGCGGCCGACTGGCCGGTGTCGCCGTCGGCGGGGCCGACCGCACCTGGCTACCCGGTGGCGGGGCGGCCCGCGCCTGGCTACCAGGTCCCCGGGCAGCGCGGGCCAGGCGGGGATGGACCGGCGCCCGCCGACTGGCCCCTGTCGCCGTCAGCGGGGCCGACCGCGCCTGGCCACCCAGCGTCCCGGCAGCCCGCGACGGGTGAGTCGTTGCCGACCCCACCCGGTTACGGGGTGCCAGGGCAGCGCTCCTCGGGCGAGGGAGCACCAGGCGACGCCGCCCGTGATCTGACGGCGGCCGGCGGGTTGGCGCCAGGGCAACGCGGACCGGGCGAGTCCGTTGGGTATCCGGCTCCGGCTAGTCCGGCAACCGGCTACGGCGGGCATGGCGCTGGCCCGGCCGACTCGCCCGGCGCGTCGGGACCAGCGACGGGCCGCGCTGGGCTCGCCTGGGTCGTGATCCTGAGCGTGCTCGTCGCGATCGCCGCGACTGTGCTGGTCGTGCTGCTCACCAACGGCTGACCTAGCCCTGCGGACCGTCGCCGAGCATGGCGCCAGCGGCGCTGTCGGACGGGTCGCCGCCGCCGGGCCGCCAGCCCGCGACGGGCCAACCGCGACCCACGGAGGTCCGTCGGGCCGGCCGGACGTGGGGTTAGCCGACCGGTGTCGGTGTGGCTGAGCGCATCAGTGCGACATAGCCCTCCTCGAGCGACGGTGTGACCGCGACCGCGTCGGACGCGGGCCGTTGGGGGCTGACGACGCGGTAGTGGGTGCCGTCGGCGCGGGAGATTGCCGAGACCACGACGCCGTCGGTGGGTGGTGGGCCTGGGGTGACTACTTCCCAGGTGACGCCCTCGGCGCGGGCCGTGAGGTCCGTGACCGCGCCCGTGAACAGGACGCGGCCGCTGGCTAGGACCGCGGTTTGGCGGCATGTTTGGGCCACGTCTTCGACGATGTGCGTGCTGAGCAGGACCGTGCGGGCGGTGGCCAGGCTGGATAGCAGGGTGCGGAAGCGGATCCGCTCTTCCGGGTCCAGGCCGACGGTTGGCTCGTCGACGATCAGCAGGGCCGGGTCGCCGAGCAGCGCCTGGGCGATGCCGACCCGGCGACGCATGCCGCCGGAGAAGCCCTTGAGTTTGCGGCCCGCTACGTCGGACAGACCGACGAGGTCGAGCAGCTCGCCGGCCTGGCGACGCCGGGCCGTGCGGTCGTCGAGGCCCTTGAGGAGCCCCACGTAGTCGAGGAACTCGGTCGGCGTCAGGTCCGGATAGAGGCCCAGGTCCTGCGGCAGGTAGCCGAGGCGGCGTTGGACCGCGACCCGGCCGGCGCGGGTCGACAGGTCGTGGCCGCCGGCCATGACCCGGCCCGAGCTGGCCGGCAGCACGCCCGCCAGGATCCGCATCAGCGTGGTCTTGCCCGCGCCGTTGGTGCCGAGCAGGCCGAACATCCCGCCGGTCACCGTCAGGTCGACACCGTCGAGGGCGGTCACCCGGCCGAACCGGCGCCGCAGGTCAGCGATTTCGATGTGCACGATGGGTCCTCTCAGGCCTTCGCCGGCCAGGTCTGGCGGGTGTTGCGATGCGCGACCACGGCCGCGATGGCGAGCGGGATCAACCCGCACAGGACGACGACGGCGGCGCTGAGGGCGGCGGTCGCCGCGGACGGGTCCGGGCGTAGGAACGACAGGAAGCCCGGGGTGCCGGCGAACAGCGCGATGTGACCGTTGGCAAGCAGCCACGTCGCCCCATAGTCGCCGATCGGGGTGAGCAGCGTGCCGGTCAGCGAGGGTAGGAAGTCCGGGGCGAGCATGTTGCCCCAGAACCAGTAGCCGACGAACAGCACACGGAACAGCGGCACCGAGACGACGACCGGGCACACGAGGGCGAAGCCCGCCACCATCGCGATCCCGGGGAGGGTGACCACGAGGAACGCGACCAGCGCCCAGCCGATCAGGGCCGGGTCGTGTCGCTTGGGTAGCTCGGTCAGTGCCGCCAGCAGCAGCGCGGCCAGACCCGGTAGGGCGCAGGCGGCGATGCCACCGAGGTATTTGCCCGCCAGCCGGGTCGCCGGCGTGTGCGGCAGGCTCTCCAGCAGCGGCTCGACGCGTAGCTTGCGGTCGCGGACCAGCCGGTCGGCGAGCAGCATGCCGTAGGCGAGCGGCATCAGGATCGAGAACAGCAGCGCCCAGGTGGCCATCACCTCGCGCGCCGGCGTGCCTACCGGAAGGCTGCGGGGGCCGCGGTCACCCTGGAGCACGATCAGCGCTCCACCGAGCAGCGTCGCCGCGATCCACAGTGAGCGTTTGCGGGCCTGCATGCGGAACTCGTAGCGGGCCACCGCCAGCAGCGCGATCACGCGTCCTCCTCGGAGAGCAGTCGTTCGGGCTTGCTCAGCACGGCCGCTGTGACCGCCAGGAGCACCAGGCCACCGGCGAGCAGCCCGACCCGGTTGGCGGCCCAGCCCGCACCGTCGCCGACCCGGCTGGTGAAGAACAGGAACAGGGGGCGCAGCAGGGGGCTGCCGACGAACGCCGACGCCCAGACCTGCTCGCCGATCCAGACGAGAGCGACGGCGCTGCTGGCCAGGACCGGGCTGCGGGTCAGCACCGCGATCAGGGCGGCGAGCCCGGCGAGCCAGAGGGTCGGTGCGGCCCACACCAGCACGCTCGCCACTCCGCCGGGGCCGGTGCGGTAGCCGGCCAGCGCGACCGCGAAGGCGTAGCCGAGGCAGAGCACCGCCGTGACCGCGCCGAGCACGCCGAGCCGGCGGCCGAGGGTGACCAGGTGCGGGGTCGGCAGGGACAGGTGCAGCTCGCGGCAGCTCTCACGGGTGACGATGGTCAGGGCGACCATCGCGACCGCGAGCGGCGTGATCGCCTCGAGGCCGGCCAGCAGGAGCGTCTGGGCCTGGTCGCGGCCGCCGTCGGAGGCTCGGACGAACACGGCGATGGCGGCCGCCGACAGCAGCGCGGCCGGTGGAGCGAGTAACGCCGCCGGGCCTGCCCGACGCGCCTCGTGAAGCCAGATGGTCAGTGTCACGGTGATGGGTACCGGCTCGTGGGCGGAAGGTTCATGAGAGGACGGCGGGAATTTTGTGGTGGCGGCCGGCGAGCGGCGCGAAGGCGACGGCCGCGAGCGCGACCGCGACCGCGCCGAGCAGCAGTGGCAGGCTCGGCCGCCACAGCGCGTCGAGGATCGGCGCGACGCCGTGGTCGAGGATCGAGGTCGGTGCCAGCAGCCGCAGCACCCAGCACGCCATCACCACCGTGATGCCGGCCTCGTAGCGCCAGAGCACGGCCAGGGCGAAGCTCATCGCGGACAACGGCACCAGCGGCCCGAACCAGTTCAGGAAAAGCTCGGTGAGCACCAGGTCGCCACGCGGCAGGGCGATGCCTATCGAGGCGGCCGTGCCGATGCCGACGGTCACCGCGAGAACGAGGGTGAGGCGAGCCAGCACGAGTACGCGCGTCGACGTGGGCGTGGCCCGGACGAGCTCCGCAGCCTCGCCGTCGGCGCTGCACGCGGCGGCTACCGAGACCGCTGCCACCAAGGGTACGACCAGCGCGAGCAGATCACCGGCCCGGCCGGGCGGGGCCGAGGCGGCGTAACCGGCCGCGGCCGCGATCACCACCAGCGCGATCGCCCACACCCGCCACCCGATCAGCCGAACCTGCCGCGCCAGCAACCCCCACGCGATCCGCACCGACGCCACCGACCGGCCCGCCCGCGCGGCCGCCGGAACGCAGCGCGGCACAGCCCCGGCGCTGGCGCCCGACCACCTCGACGCCGACACCTCCAGCACCGACTCGGCCGCCTCGGACGGTGACGTGACCGACGACAGCCTCGCGCTGACCGCCGCGAACGGGGGTGGGTCCTGCGGGGTTGCGGTGAGGGTCGCCGTGCGTACCCCCGTTGCCAACCTGGACCACGACGTCGCGTCGGTGCGGCAGGAAGGGCAACCACGTAGGTGGTCGGCGATCTCCGCCGCCTGTGGCGGCGGGAGGGTGCCGGCCGCGTACGCCGGTAGCTGGTCGACGGGATGGTTCATCGGCCGGCCTCCTTCGCGATGAGCTGGTCGACGGGTAAGGCCCTGGCCAGGGCGGCGCGGGCGTGGAACAGGCGGCTCTTGACCGTGCCGAGCGGGATGTCGAGCAGCGTGGCGATCTCGGCCATCGGCAGTTCGGCGACGAACGTCAGGTGGAGCACCTCGCGATGACCCAGCGGCAACCGGGCCAGTGCCCCGCCGACCGCGGCGACGTCGGCTCTGGCCAGGGCTGTCTCGTCGGGTGTGGGCAGGGCACTCGCCACCGACGCGGCCGCCTCCAACGGCAGGGACGGTGGTGGCAGGGAACGGGTGCGTTTGCCGGCCTGGCGGCGGCAGATGCCGAACAGCCACGTGCGCACGGTCGACCCGCCCGCGAACCGGGCCGCCGCGCCCTGCCACACGCCGACGAATGTGTCCTGTAGCGCCTCCTCCGCCTGCCCCCGGTCGGCCGTCAGCTGGACCGCGTAGCGCAGCAGCACCGCCGCGTGGCGGGCGTAGAGCAGCTCCAAAGCCTGCTCGTCACCGCCCGCCACTCGGCGCACCAACGCCTCGTCGGACCCGTCCATCGTTTGTGGGTACCACCGGGCCGCAAGAAGGTTCACCGCCTGTGGCGGCGATTACAGATCCTTGACGAACACGATGCCGTCGATCGCGGCCAGCTGGGCCGGATCCAGGGCCGCGTAGCCGAACCAGGGCGACACCCGCGGCGCGAGACCGCCGGGCAGCGACCGAGGGGACACGAGGCTGACGGAGTCCGGACCCGCGTACATCTGGCCCTCGATCGTGTCCGAGGGTGGCACCTCCACACCGCGCCGCCGGATCGTGCCAACCGCGGTGGCCACGAAGGCGTAGTCGGCGCCCAGCCGGGCGCTCACGATCGCCCCCGCGCTCCACCACCGCACGAGCTGGCCACCCATCCGCATGGAGCTCTGGTCGCGCTGGAGGTGGCTGTTGTGGGCGTGGACGAAAACGGGTCCACGCTCCGCGACGGCGAACAGGTTCGCGGCCATCATCGCGTCCCGCACGGCGGTGAGCCGCGCCAGCCGGCCAGGGGACGAATCGGCCATCCAGGAGTGGTAACGGAGCAATCCCACGGCGGTACGGCCGTAGAGGCGAGCCAGATCCGACATCACCGGCGTCTGCTCGTCCAGCAGCGTCACCAGGTCGTCGGCCAGCAACCGCAGCTGGACAGCGGCGTCCGTGCGCCCCACCGACGCGGCCGGGTCCATCATCGCCGCGGGGTTCGTCCACTGCTCGTCGGCGCCGAGGAGCCGGTCCAGCGTCTCCGCGGTGCAGGGCAGGAGGTCCGCGTCCACGGAGGTCGCGAGGTGCGCGTGAACGGCGGTGAGTGCCTGCCGCGGGCTCGCGGCACTGGGGATCTCCAGGGGTCCGTCGAAGCCGGCGAAGCGCACCTGGTCGGCGGCGGGACGGCCCTCGTTGTAGGCGCGCATCCAGCGCACGAGCTCGCGGTTGCCGGCGGCCGCACCCCAACCATGGCTGAACCCGTGCTCCATGACGTGGTCGAGGGAACCCCGCCCGCCGGTCACGTAGTCGTCCACGACCAGCCCCATCAGGCAGTCGCTCTCGATCGCGATCGTCAGATATCCGTCGTCGACGAGCGATCGGAAGATCTCGTTGCGTACGTCGAGCAGGGCGTCCTCGCCGTGGGTCGGCTCGCCGAGACCCAGCACGCGCGGCCGGGTAGGAAGCAGGATGCGGAGAGCGGTCATGCCTCTCAACAGTATCGTTGAAGCGTCGATTGAGACTTTCTCCGCCATGGCCAGGTGTACGGTGCCGCAAAAGCTTAAAGAGCGTCTGAGGCCGGTCGACCTCGCGCGCGAGCACGGGCTCTCCACGCAGGCGATCCGCAACTACGAGGCCGCCGGCATCCTTCCGTCCGCGGTGCGCACCCCGCACGGCTACCGCACCTACACGGCGGCGCACGCGAAGGCCCTGGCCGCGTTCGTCGCGCTCGTGCCGGGACACGGCCACCAGCGGGCCACGTCGATCATGCGAGCGGTCAACGGGTACGAGACGGAGGACGCGCTCGCGCTCGTCGACCAGAGCCACGCCGAGCTGCTCGACGACCGCCGCACCCTGCGGGCGGTCGAATACGCGCTGGGCGACCTCGCGCCGCTGCCGCCCGAGCGCGGCAGCACCTTCGTCGGTCCGTTGGCGCGGCGGCTCGGCATCCGCCCGGCGACCCTGCGCACCTGGGAACGGGCCGGCGTGGTCCGGCCGCGCCGGGACCAGCGGACGGGCTACCGGGTCTACGCGGCGGCGGACGTACGCGACGCGCTGCTGGCCCATCAGCTCCGCCGAGGCGGCTACCCCCTGGAACAGATCGCGCCGCTGATCGACCAGGTCCGTGCGGCCGGCGGGGTCGCACCGCTCGAGTCGATGCTGCGGGACTGGCGCGGCCGCCTGGATGCCAGGGCCCGGGCCATGCTCACCGGCGCCGCCGCGCTGGATCGTTACCTTGCCGGTAGGGGTTGAAATCTACGGCGTCGGGTATAGAATTTACGCGTCGCCAGGGACATGTTCTCTGGCCTGAGCAACCCATACTCCACCTGGGAGGTGTGCTGATCATGATGCGTTTCGACCCGTTCCGTGACTTCGACCGGCTCGCCAGCGAGGTGCTGGGCGCGGCGCGGACCCCGTCGCTGATGCCGATGGACTGCCTGCGCACCGGTGACAGCTTCGTCGTCCGCTTCGACATGCCGGGCATCGACGCCGAGTCGCTCGACGTCTCCGCCGAGAACAACACGCTGACCGTGCAGGCCGAACGCCGCCGCCACGACCCGGAAGACGCGACCTACCTGGTCTCGGAACGGCAGTCCGGCAGCTACCGGCGCCAGCTCGTGCTGGGTGAGGGTCTCGATGTCGACGCCATCCGGGCCGACTACAGCGACGGTGTGCTGACCCTGACCATCCCGGTCGCCGAACGGGCCAAGCCGCGCCGCATCGAGGTGACCCGCGCCGGCGCCGACCACAAGGTCATCGAGGGCGCCCACGCCTGAGATCCGCCACGACGGACGGACCCGCCGGCGCTTTCGGCGGGTCCGTCGGCAGGAGGAGACCATGGTCGACAACGTCCCGGGAGCCGGCGCACTCGATGACGCGGGCTATCCGGCGTACGCGATGGGCGCCGCCGCCGACGCACTGGGCGTGACACCGTCGTTCCTGCGGGCCGTCGAGACGGCCGGTCTGTTCGAGGCGCACCGGTCCGGCGGCGGCCACCGTCGCTACAGCCGCCACGACCTGCAGCGCGCGGACCGTGCCCGACATCTCGTCGACGACGGCATGCGGCTGGACGCGGCCGTCCGGATCGTCAGCCTGGAGTACCAGCTCGCGGCGGCCAACACCATGATCGAGGTCCTCCGGCGCCGGCTAGGTGAGTGACGCCGTCTCGGCCGGGGCGTTCCTCGGCGCGGGCATCGAAGGCTCGGGCCGCACGTCGAGCTCCCGCCAGACCGGGCGGAAAAGTGGCAACAGCGTGACAACCAGATAGAGCACACCCGTTCCGATCAAGGCTGCGTGTACGCCGACCGCCCCGGCCACAGCGCCGCCCAGCAGCCCGCCGAGTGGGATGCCGGCCCAGCCCACGGCGGTTCCCACGCCCTGGACCCGGCCCATCATGTGCGGCGGCACCCGCTCGTAGAGGACCGCGCCGAGGATCGGGTTGATCGCGGCGAGGCCGAGGCCGGCGGCGAACGACACCGCGTACAGCAGCCAGGTCTCGTCGCTGAAGCCGGTCGCCAGGAAGCGCGGTGCGCCACCGACGAGGAACCCGACGGTGAACAGGGCCCAGCGCGGTGCCCGCGGCGCGTACGCGGTGAAGACGATGTTGCCCAGCACCGCCGCCAACGCGAACGACGCGCTGGCCAGGCCGAGCACGACGGATGAACCCACGAGCGTCGCCCACATCGGCAACAGCACCGACTGGTACGCGGCGTCGAACATGTTGGTGGCGAACATCATCACGAAGATCGCGCCGGCCAGTCGGTCCCGCCGCACGAACGCGATGCCGGCCCGCAGTGACGTGAGGTACGACTCCTCCTCGACCGGCGCCTCGGCTGGTGGGACCCGGACCAGCAGCAGCACGAGGACAGCCGACAACGCGAAGGTCGCCGCGTCGAAGAGGAGGACCGTCGGCGCGTCGAGCACCGCGATCAGCGCACCGCCGGCCGGGGCGCCGAGCAGGGTGGCGAGGCGGTGCAGGCCGTCTTGGAGCCCGGCGGCGCGGGTCATCTCCATGCCAGACGCCCGCGCGACGCGGGGGAAGATCGCCTCCTTGGCGGTGTCGCCGAAGCCGCGCAGGCCGCCGGCGATGCCGACGATCACCAGCAGTTCGGTGAAGCCGATCTGCTCGTGGAAGAGCGGGATCGCGGCGATGGCCACTGCGCTGATCGCGTCGGCGCCGATGCTGAAGACGCGCCCGCCGATGCGGTCGATCAGTGGGCCGCCGGCCGCGGCCGCGAGGACGTACGGGAGCATCTCGACGAAGGCCACGATCCCGGCGCGGGTCGGTGAGCCGGTGGTGACCAGGACGAACCAGGGCAGCGCGAGCGCGCTCATCCGCGTGCCGACGGCCGAGATGGTGTCGGCGGTCAGGAGGGCGACCAGCGCGCGCCTCATCGCTCCTCCTCCCCCGCGGCCGCCGCCGGGAACGGCAGGATGTGCACCTGGAGCATGACCTTCTCCGCGTCGTCGGGGTGCTCGACGTCGGGGTCGTCCCGGCGGTAGCTCTCCGCCAGCGCGAAGATCGCCTCGTTGAGCTCCATCGCCTCGGCCTGGGTGAGCCGCAGCCGCCAGTCGCTGATCGTGAACGGGTCGCGCCACCGCGGCGGCAGCGACGCCATCTCGTCGAGGAACCGAACGGTCTGGTCGGCGTATTGCGCGGCGACCGCGCGCAGGTAGCCCTCGGCCTCGGGAGACGGCAACTCCGGGTCGATCTGGAGGCGGGTGGTGCGGTGCGCGGCCTTCCACCAGCGCTCGCGGCCGACGTTGCGCTCGGGGTCGTCGACCACGAAGCCATAGGTGGCCAGGATCCGCAGGTGATAGCTGGTCGCGCCGCTCGACTGGCCCAGCCGCTCGGCGAGCATCGTCGCCGTCGCCGGCCCGCTCTCGCGCAGCAGGCCGAGGATGCGCACCCGCAGGGGGTGCGCGAGTCCGCGCAGCGTCGTGGTGTCGACGTGGACTTCGCGCTCTATCATGTATGCAAAGGTATCTTTGCCAAGAAGTCTTTGCAAGCGTTCCTTTGCATCTCCGGTTTGTCGGTGGGTCGTGCGACGATTCCTGCCGTGACGCGACGCATGGACAACGCCGAGCGCCGGGCGCGCCTCGGCATCCGCCACCGCCTGGGGGGTCCGCCCGCCCACGACCCGGTCGAGGTCACCCGCGACCTCGTCGTGCTGCACGCCACCGACGCGGCCACCGTCTACCTGGGTGCCGCGGCGCGGCTGCACGCGCCGGTCATCAAAGACCTGGAGCAGGCGTTGTACGCCGACCGCACGCTGATCCGGATGCTCGGCATGCGGCGCACGATGTTCGTCGCGCCGGTCGAGCACGCGCCGATCGTGCAGGCCGCCTGCACCGACGCGATCGCGGTGGTGCAGCGCAAGCTGCTGCTCAAGCACCTGGCCGAGGCCGGCCACGAGGGCGGTGACCCATGGCTACGCGACGTCGAGCAGAGCACGTTGGCGGCGCTGACGGCCCGCGGCTCGGCCACCGCAGCGCAGCTGTCGGCCGACGAGCCCCGGCTGCGCACCCAGCTGTCGATCGACGAGGACAAGCCCTACGGTGCCGCCCCGGCGATCACCTCGCGCGTGCTCAACCTGCTGTCCATGCAAGGCCTGATCGTCCGTGGGCGGCCGCGCGGGTCGTGGCTGTCCACGCAATACGAGTGGGCGCCCGCGTCCGCGTGGGTCGAGGGCGGCCTGCACCGGCACGACGCGGCGACGGCCCGCACCGAGCTGGCGCGACTATGGCTGGCCCGGTTCGGCCCGGCGACCCCGGCCGACCTCAAGTGGTGGGCGGGCTGGACGGGCGCCCAGGTCAAGGCCGCACTGGCCGGCCTCGACCTGGCTGAGGTGACCCTCGAGGACGGCACGGTCGGTGTGGTGCTGGCCGACGACGTCGCTCCCGTCGCGGCGCCTGACCCCTGGGTGGCCCTCCTACCGGCCCTCGACCCGACGATCATGGGTTGGGTCGGCCGCGAGTGGTACCTCGGGCCGCACGCACCGGCCCTGTTCGACCGCTCGGGCAACCCCGGCCCGACGGTGTGGGTCGACGGCCGGGTGGTCGGCGGCTGGTCACAGCGCCCAGAGGGCAAGATCGTGCACCGACTACTCGAAGAGGTGCCGGCAGGCACCAAGAAACGCATCGCGACGGCGGCGTCCGAACTGGAGGACTGGCTCGGCGACGCCCGGGTCAAACCCAAGTTCCGCACGCCACTGGAACGGGAGCTGTCGGCCTAGCTCGGACCTGGCACCCGCCGCGGGCGCCGCCACGGCCCCGCGGCCCTGACCTGTCGGGGGTGCTGACGAGCTGGTCCGGGCATCCGGACGCGCTGTCGGCAAAAGCGCCATCACTGCGTTGGGGTCGGTCAGGTCGTCGGTAAACGTCCGGCGCCGCAGGCGCTGATCATGGGTCGTCTGGATCGGACATGCGTTCTCCGCCGCTGGCAGAAGCAGCCGGCCGGGCCGCGGCCTGGCACTCGCGGCTATTGAGACGCCGAGATCGGATGCGAGGGCTGTCGGCACGAAGGAGATGCCCTTGGACGCTTCAGTAGGCCGGCCAGTGTGCCGGTGTCCCAAGGGCTATGGGGTGCGGCGAGCGCGGGCGGCCCAGATCGCGTAGGCCGGGTCGCGGTCCAGGTTGTGGCGGTCGCGGTCGTAGCGACGGGTCGTGCGCGGGTCCGCGTGCCCCATCGCGTCCTGCACGTCCTCCAGCGCCACACCCTCGGCCCGGGCCGTGGTCGCGAACGCGTGGCGCAGTGAGTGCGGCGACAGGCGGTCCGCAGCCGGGATGCCCGCGTCCCGGGCGACCTTGCGGACCAGGCGGAAGACCGCGTGCCGGTCCAGCCGACCACCGGACGCGGTGGCCAGCAGCGGCCCCGTCAGGTCGGCTGGCTGGCAACCCGCCGCAGCCGCGCGCGTGGCCAGGTACGTGTCGACGGCGGCGGCCGTGCCCGGAGTCAGTGCCCGCCGGCGGTGCTTGCCGCCCTTGCCCGTGAAGCGGATGCTGCGATGGCCGCGCTCCTCCCCCAGGTCGGCGACGTCGAGCGAGACCAGCTCGCCCACCCGCAGCCCGAGGTCGGCGAGCAGAGCCAGGGCGGCCCGGGTCCGGGCGGCGGTCGGTCCGGTCGCGGCGGCGGCCGCCCGCAACAGCGCGTCGACCTCCTCGGGCGCCAGGCCGACCGTGGCCGAGTGGTCGCGGTCGACGCGCGGGCGGTCCGCTCCCGAGACCGGGTTGGCGTCGAGTGCGCGGAGTTTGACGAGGAAGTCGTACCAGCTCGACAGCGCCGACATCTTGCGGGCGACCGTGGTCGGGGCGGCGGTTTCCTCGACCTCGCGGGCGTAGGCGTTGACGTCCAGGAACGTCGCCGCCAGCGGGTCGACGCCGTGGTCGCCGCACCAGGCCAACCACCGGCCGACATCGCGCTTGTAGGCGGCCCGGGTGTGCACCGACAGGCGCCGGTTGGCGAGCCACGCGTCAGTGAACTCGCCCGCGCCGGAGCGCGGCGCCGGCACACCGCGGCTGGCCGGCACGAGCGAGGTCACGCGCAGACGCTAGCCAGCCGGTCCGCGCCCGGCCGCGCGGCGCGCCGACCCGCCCGCGAACTTCGCCGGAGTGGTGCCGAGGTAGCGACGGAACGTACGCGTCAGGTGCGCCTGGTCGTAGAAGCCGGCCGCGGCCGCCACCGACGCCGCGGGCTGGCCCGCGAGCAACAACGCGCGGGCGCGGTCGACGCGGCGGCCGACCAGGTACGCGTGCGGCGGCAGCCCGAACGCCGCCGTGAACGCGCGGACCAGATGGGTCGGATGCGCACCGAGCCGCACCGCCGCGGCCTCCAGGGTCAGTCCGCTCGTCACGTGCGCGTCGAGCAGTTCGCGCAGCTCCCGGGCGAGCCGCCGCGGCGGCACCGAAGCCGCCGGATGCGGGGCGCCCAGATGGTCGCGGATCCGGTCCACCACCAGCGCCAGCCGGCTCTCCGCGTGCAGCTCCTCACCGGCGCCGCCGTCGAGGACCCCGTGCAGCTCGGCCACCCGGCGACGCAGCGGCGGATCGGCCAGCGCCGGATGGTCGACCGCCGCGCCGGTCAGCTCCCGACCCACCACGTCGGCGTCGAGGTAGACGACCCGCTTGACGAAGCCGCTGGGCGTCGCGGCGCGCCCATCGTGCGGCACGTGCGGCGGCAACAGGGTTACCTGGTCGGCGACCGCGCCGTGCCCGTGCCGGTCCAGGTCGTAGCGGATCGCGCCGTCGTCGACGACCAGCAGCGTCCAGGCGTCGTGGGTGTGCGACGGGTAGGCGTGCGTCACGAACCGGGCGTGCAGCACCTCGGCGACCCCGGGGACGTCCGGTCGCCAGGCGCGCAGCCGCTGGCCTTCCATGTCAGGAACGTACAAGACCGGCGCGTGCGGACCCAGGCACGCTGGGCCGCATGAGGTTCGCAACGAAGATCGCCGTGCTGCTCCGGGACGACCTGGCCACCTGGCAGCGGCTCAACGTGACCGCGTTTCTGGTCAGCGGGATCGCCGGCACCCGACCGGAGACCATCGGCCAGCCGTACGCGGACGCCGACGGCACCCCGTACCTGCCGATGTTCCGCCAACCGGTGATGGTCTTCGCCGGCGACGCCGCGCTGCTCACCGCGGCCCGCGAACGGGCGCTGCGCCGCGGCTTGACCCCGGCGGTCTTCACCGCGGACCTGTTCGCCACCGGCAACGACGCCGACAACCGGGAGGCGGTGGCGGCCGTCCACGCCGACAAGCTCGACCTGGTCGGCATCGCGGTCTTCGGCCCACGCGCCGACGTCGACAAGGTCTTCAAAGGCGCGAACCTGCATCCTTAGAGCCGGTTCGCGCCCGTACGTGCATCCGTTCCCCCTGCGGCCCGAACAAGGTCAGCACCTCGGCCGGCTCGTCGAAGGGGTTGCTGATGGCGTGCGGCGTACGCGTGTCGAACTCGGCCACCTCGCCCTCCACCAGCGTCAGGTCGTGGTCGCCGAGCCGGAGCCGGACGCGGCCGGACAGGACGTAGAACCACTCGTACCCCTCGTGCCGTTTCAGGTCGGTGTGCGGCTCGTGCCGGGGCGGGATGATCATTTTGAACGACTGCATCCCGCCCGGCCGCCGGCTCAGCGGCAGGAACGTGACCGCGCCCCGGCGGATCGGGCGGGCGTGCACGCGCGGGTCGCCGGTCTCGGGCGCGCCGACGAGCTCGTCGAGCGGCACCTGGTGGGCGCGGGCCAGCGGCAGCAACAGCTCCAGGGTCGGGCGGCGGCCGCCGGACTCGAGCCGCGACAAGGTGCTGACCGAGATGCCGGTCTCCTCCGACAGCTCCGCGAGGGTGGCGCCGCGCTGTTTGCGCAACGCGCGCAGCCGTTCGCCCACCGTTTTCGGGTCCATGCTCCAGAATTTGCCAGAGCGGCAACGAATGTTGCCACTTTCCGGGGGCATGCGGGAGCGTCGAGGCCATGGAAACCTATGACGTCGTCATCGTCGGCGGGGGTCCCGCGGGGCTCGCCGGCGCACTCACCCTGGCCCGCGCGCGGCGCAGCGTGCTGGTCGTCGACAACGGCACGCCGCGCAACGCGGCCGCGGGCCACGTGCACAACTTCCTCACCCGGGACGGCACGCCGCCGGCGGAGCTGCTCGCCGCCGGCCGCGCCGAGGTGGAGGGCTACGGGGCCAGCTTCGCCACGGGTACGGCCACCGGCGCGAAGGCGACAGGCGACAGCTTCACCGTCACCCTCGACGACGGCCGCACCTTCAAGGCGCGGCGGCTGCTGGTGACCACGGGCCTGGCCGACGAGCTGCCCGACATCCCGGGGTTGGCCGGACGCCTCGGCAGCGACGTGCTGCACTGCCCGTACTGCCACGGTTGGGAGGTCCGCGACCAGGCGATCGGCATCATCGCGACGACGGCCGCCGTCGCCCACCCGGCGCTGCTGTGGCGGCAGTGGAGCGCCGACGTCACGGTCGTCCTCCACGGCCAGCCGGCCCCCACCGGCCAGGACGCCGAACTGTTGGCCGCCCGCGGCATCACGGTCGTCGACGACCGGATCACGGCCGTCGACCCGGACCGCACGGCCCACCTGGCCGGCGGCACGACCCTGACCCCCGACGTGTGGGTGGCGCCGACCCGGATGACGGCACGCTCCGACCTGCTGACGGACCTCGGCGTCGAGACCGGCCCGGTGCTGATGGGCGACATCGAGGTCGGCACAGCGGTCAAGGCCGACGCGAACGGCGCCACCTCGGTGCCCGGCGTCTGGGTGGCCGGCAACGTCACGGACCTACGCGCCCAGGTCATCGTCAGCGCGGCCGCGGGACTCAACGCGGGCGCGATGATCAACGCCGACCTGGTCATGGCCGACGCCCACGCCGCGACCCGCCGGCCTTCAGCGCAGTAAATCCAGGTCTTCCCAGGCGTCGAAGACGTCGCCGTAGCCGCGCGCCCGGGCGAGCCGCTCCAGGTCGGTGAACTGCGTCGAGGCAGGCGCGACGAGGCGGTCGAACGTCCACGGCTCCGGCAGCGGATGGTGCTCGAGCTCCCAGCGCAGGTACTTGTTGTAGGGGCGGACCCGCCCACCTCGGCCGGCGACACCAGGTCCACCTCCGCGCGGGCCAGCAGAGCGGTGTAGGTCATGAGAGGTCCGGCAGGGTCGGCCACCGCTCGCTGGCCCACTGCGGCCAGGTCTCGAAGCCCGGCGGCGGGGCCGGCAGCGGCCCGTAGGCGAGCTCGTCGCGCGACGGCGGCTGGAACAGCGCCAGGAACCGGTCGTGGTCGTCGTCGGTCATCGCGAACGTGGACCCTGGCTCCTCGTCCCAGCGGCGCCCGGCCCGCGCCCGGCGTTCCGCCTCGGAAAGCTCCAGGTAGCGCAGCTCGAACCGCGCACCCGCAAGGGACGCGATCGACCGGATCGCGTAGCGCTCCTCCGGCGACCAGCAACCGAAGTCCAGGATGACCCCGGCACCGCTGCGCAGCACCTCGTACGCGGTCCAGATCATGCGTCCTTCGAGAATGTCGCGGCGACCGTCGGCGTCGTTGTGGTGGAACAGCGGCGCCATCCACTCGTCGGGCGTGAGCCGCAGGACGCGGCGCTCCGCCGCGAGCCGCTTCGCCAGGGTCGTCTTCCCCGTGCCCGGCAGGCCGACGGTCAGGACAAGCGTGGTCACGAGCCAAGAACACCGCAGTGTCCGAGCGGGGACAACCGGGTTTCCGGACGTTACACCATAACGGTCATTATGGTGTAACAGCTTTCACGCGCCACAGGAGCCTCTGGGGATTACCGGATTACCGGTAACAGTAATCCGGTGATCCTGGCAGAGCTGATGTCGAGAACGACCCCGCTGCTCCGTCCCCGAACTGAACGCGGCCAGAGCGTGTCGCGCACCGTCCGAGGAGGAACGAGCAGTGGAACGCACCGAGGTCACCGAGGTTCTGAACCGACCGCTCAGCCGAGAGCTGCTCGACCGCGACCTGGCCCGCCTGGCCTACGTCGCCAAGGACGGCACCCCGCGCACCATCCCGATCGGCTTCACCTGGAACGGCGCGCAGATCGTCATGTGCACCAGCACGAACGCCCCCAAGCTGCACGCCCTGCGGGCCAACCCCGCCGTCGCGCTCACCGTCGACACCGAGGTGCACCCGCCGAAGATCCTGCTCATCCGGGGCCGCGCCGAGCTCGACGTCGTCGAGGGCATTCCCGACGAGTACCTCCAGCTGAACGGCGCCCTCCAGATGACGGCCGAGCAGCGGGTCCACTGGGAGGCCGAGGTCCGCTCGCTCTACGAGAGCATGGTCCGGATCGTCGTGACACCGACCTGGGCCAAGCTGATCGACTTCGAGACGACCCTGCCGAGCGCGGTCGAGGAACTGGTCCGCAAACGGGAGCGCAAGAGTGTCGAGAACCGCCAGGCGGCTTCGTCCCCGAGCTAGAACACGGCCAGAATGGGGCCGTACGACGACCGAGGAGTACACAGATGGCCAAGTACCTGTTCCTCAAGCACTACCGGGGCGCCCCGAAGGGGGTCAACGACGTGCCGATGGACCAGTGGACGCCGGAAGAGATCTCGAACCACATCCAGTACATGGTCGACTGGGGCAAGCGCCTGGAGGAGACCGGCGAGTTCGTCGAGCACTACGCGCTGTCCCCCGAAGGCACGTTCGTCCGCTACGACGGCGAGGGCAAGCCGCCGGTGACCGACGGCCCCTTCGCGGAGACGAAGGACCTCATCGCCGGCTGGTCGGTGGTCGACGTCGACTCATACGAGCGGGCGCTCGAGGTGGCCGCGGAGCTGTCCGCCGCTCCCGGTGCCGGCGGCAAGCCGATCCACGAGTGGCTCGAGGTGCGACCGTTTCTGACCCAGCCGCCGACCATCACCGAGTGAGCGTGGACGAGTCCCTGCTGCGGACCCTCACCCCCACGGTGATCGGGATCCTCGGCCGTCGCGGAGCGGACTTCGCGGCGGCCGAGGACGCCGTCCAGGACGCACTGGTCGAGGCGGTCCGCGTCTGGCCCGACGACCCGCCCCGCGACCCCAAGGGCTGGCTGGTCACCGTGGCCTGGCGCAAGTTCCTCGACGCCGCCCGCGCGGACGCGTCGCGCCGGCACCGGGAGGAACGCGTCGACAGCGAACCGGCACCCGGCCCGGCCGAGACCGCCGACGACACCCTCCAGCTCTACTTCCTGTGCGCGCACCCGTCGCTGACCCCGGCCTCGGCCGTGGCGCTGACGTTACGGGCGGTCGGCGGCCTGACCACACGGCAGATCGCCCAGGCCTACCTGGTGCCGGAAGCGACGATGGCCCAGCGGATCAGCCGTGCCAAGAAGACCGTCTCCGAGGTACGGCTGAACGAGCCGGGCGACGTCGCGACCGTGCTGCGCGTGCTGTACCTGGTCTTCAACGAGGGCTACTCCGGCGACGTCGACCTGGCCGCCGAGGCGATCCGGCTGACCCGCCAGCTCGCGGCGGCGATCGACCACGAGGAGGTCGCCGGCCTGCTCGCGCTGATGCTGTTGCACCATGCCCGGCGTCCGGCTAGGCAGAGGCCGGACGGAGCGCTGGTGCCGCTCGCCGAGCAGGACAGGAGCAAGTGGGACACCGCGCTCATCGCCGAGGGTGTCGCGGTGCTCCAGGCGGCCCTCGCCCGTGACCGGCTCGGCGAGTTCCAGGCCCAGGCCGCGATCGCCGCGCTGCACGCCGACGCGCAGGCGGCCGACGAGACCGATTGGGTGCAGATCGTCGAGTGGTACGACGAGCTGCTGCTCCTGACCGACAACCCGGTGGCCCGGCTGAACCGGGCCGTCGCGGTCGGCGAGGCCGACGGCGCCCAGGCCGGGCTGGCCGCGCTGGCGCGGCTCGACCCGGCCCTGCCCCGCTACACGGCCGCGGAGGCGTACCTGCGGGAGCGCGCCGGCGACCTGGCGGCCGCAGCCAGGCTCTACGCCGAGGCGGCCCGGTCAGCGCCGAACCTCGCCGAGCGGGACCACCTCACCCGCCAGGCGGCCCGCCTCAACTCTTGCGGGGCTGGTTGAACCGCAGCATGTTCCCGGACGGGTCGCGGAAGGCGCAGTCGCGCACCCCGTACGGCTGGTCCATCGGCTCCTGGAGCACCTCGCCGCCGGCGGCCCGGATCCGCTCGAACGTGCCGTCGACGTCGTCGGTGGTGAAGATGACGCCGCGCAGCAGCCCCTTGGCGAGCAGCTCGGCCATGTTCTGTCTGTCCGCCTGCGAGGCGTTCGGGTCGGCCAGGGGCGGTTCGAGGACGATGTCCACTCCCGGCTGCTCCGGCGAGCCGACGGTCACCCAGCGCATGCCCTCGAAGCCCACGTCGTTGCGGACCTCCATGCCGAGCACGTCGCGGTAGAACGCGATCGCCTTGTCGAAGTCGTCGACCGCGATGAAGCAGGTGGAAAGCGAGATGGCCATGCCGCTCAGGCTAGTGCGCGCGGTTATCCGTGCCTGACCGGTCGGGTGTAGATCTTGGCGACGCACGGTGGGATGGCAGCGCCGTCGTCGTGGCTGCGCGCCCGGTAGGCGCTCGGGCTCTCGCCCACGAGCTCGGTGAACCGGGTGCTGAACGACCCTAGCGACGTGCAGCCGACCGCGAAGCAGACCTCGGTCACGGACAGGTCGCCGCGCCGCAGCAGCGCCTTGGCCCGCTCGATCCGGCGGGTCATCAGATAGCTGTACGGCGTCTCGCCGAACGCCGACCGGAAGCTGCGCGAGAAGTGGCCCGGTGACATCAGGGCACCCCGGGCCAGCGACGGCACGTCGAGCGGCTCGGCGTAGTCGCGGTCCATCGCGTCGCGGGCACGGCGCAGCCGGACCAGGTCTTCCAGGTTCACCGCTCCACCATCTCAGCCGGCCAGCAGTTTCGCGAACCGCGCGGTGTCGATGTTGCCGCCGGACAGGATCACCCCGACCCGGCCGCTGAGCTGCCCGGTCAGCACGGCGGCCAGGCCGGTCGCCCCGCTGGGCTCGAGCACGATCTTGAGGCGGTCGAAGGCGAACCGCATCGCGTCGAGGATCTGGTCGTCGGTGACGAGGACGATCTCGTCGACGAGCCGGCGGTTGATCGAGAAGGTGAGCTCGCCGGGGATGTCGGCGGCCTGCCCGTCGGCGATCGTGTGCGGCACCGGGATGCGGACGCGCTCGCCGGCCGCGAGGGACCGGCGGGTGTCGTCGCCGTCGACGGGCTCGACACCGACGACCCGGATGCCGGGTCGCAGGCCCTTGACGGCGGTCGACGTGCCGGCGATCAGCCCACCACCGCCGACCGGCGCCACGACCACGTCGAGCTCGCCGACCTCGTCGAGCAGTTCGAGGGCCGCGGTGCCCTGGCCGGCGATCACGTCGGGGTGCTCGTAGGGCGGGATCAGTGCCAGCCCTCGCGACGCCGCGAGGGCCTCGCCGAGCGCGACCCGGTCGCCGGTGTAGCGGTCGTAGGTGTGGATCTCCGCCCCGTAGCCGGCGACGGCCGCGCGCTTGGACTCGGGGGTGTCGGCCGGCATGAGGATCACCGCGGTGCTGCCCCGCTCGCGCGCCGCGAGGGCGACGGCCTGGGCGTGGTTGCCCGACGAGTAAGCGGCGATGCCGCGGGAGAGCTGCTCGTCGGACAGCCGCGACACCGCGTTGTAGGCGCCCCGGAACTTGAACGCGCCGATCCGCTGCAGGTTTTCGCACTTGAGGAACACCTGCGCGCCGGCGCGCGCGTCCAAGGTGCGGGACCGCACGACGGGGGTGCGGTGCGCGACCCCGGCGATCCGGTCGGCGGCGGCACGGACGTCGTCGAAGGTGGGAGCTCTCACGCGGGCGATTCTCGCATCAGGTCCGACAGGACGACTCAGCGCGGTGGCCGCCCCAGCGCCCGGCGCAGGGCCGCGGCGGCGCGCTGCCGGCCGGTCGCCGACTCGCCCCGGATCCGCCGGAAGTAGCCGACCGGGTCGGCCGTCCCGCCCCACGGGTACGCCGAGACCCACGGCCCGACGAGCTGGAAGCTCCGATGGGCCAGGTCGAGCTCGCCGGCGTACGTCAGGATCATGCCGAACGTGCCCGCGACCTGGACCCAGCCGGGCGTACGCGGGAACGACGGATGCAGCACGGAGCGCGCGGCCGCCTCACGCAGCGCCGCCCGCACGGACCGCTGGCCGAGGAAGCGCGACTGCGCGGCCGCGTCCGGCAGGTCACCGACCTCCTCCAGGTACGCGTCGGCGACGAGGAACCCGGCGTGCCCGCCCTCTGGCGCGGCCAGCATGCACTCGCGCGCGAACGCGTGCATCGCGTCCAGCGTGCCGCCCCACTTCGGGCACAGCCGCTGCAGCATCTGCCACTGGCCGCTGGTGTGGTGCGGGTCGATCGCCGCGAGGGCCGCGTACCGGCGACGGGTCTCGGCCTCGCCCAGCTCCAGGCCGCGGGCGGTCTTGAGCCGGGACGTCCAGACCGCGGGGTCGGCCGGGTCGTGGACCGCGGTCGCGGCCAGGACCTCCTCCGCCTCGTTCAGCCCGGCGTGGAAGGCGTCGAACTGCGCCTGGGACACGTGCCGCGCCCGCCGGGTGCTGCGGATCGCCCACGCGTCGAGCACGAGGCGCTCGCCGAGCATGGCGCCGGCGGTGCTGTCGAACGGGTCGCTCTCGTGGACCTTGCGCAGGAAGTCGAGGTCGGCGTCCCTGGCGGCCCAGCGGATCAGCATCGTGCGGCCGTCGGTGCGCGGCCCCGCCAGCACGCCGGTCGCGGCGTCCCAGTCGCGGACGTCGAGGGCCCTCCGCAGGGCGGCGAGGTCGGGCGAGGCGGCGGAGTCGTCGACGACGAGCGGTTCAGCGGGTGGCACGTTCCGGATCGTAAATCACCTTCTCGTCGAGGACCTCGGCCGCACGGGCGACGGCCCTGGCCAGGGCGTCCCGGGACTGGTCGGTGTCGTCGAGGACGTCGAACGCGTGCTGACCGTCGGGCACGTCGATGATCTCCAGCGGGGCGGCGGCCGCGGCGGCGACGAACTCCTCGACGAACCGGGCCAGCAGCGCCCGTTCCTGGCCGCAGCGGGTCAGCACGATCGGTGGTGCGGCGGCGCCGGCCTCGGCGACGGCGTCGATCGGCGCGAACCGCGGGTCGATGGCCAGCCGGTCCTCCGGCGGCAGGTGCGGCGCCGGTGAGGCCAGCAGCGGGTAGCTGAGGAAGATCGCCCGCAGCCACGCCGGTCGCGCCCGGAGCCAGTCGGCGGACATCAGCCCGCCACCCGAGAACACCCAGTAGACGACCCGGTCGCCGTCGACGTCGGGGTGGGCGCGCAGCGCGTCGGTCGCGGTGGCGACGTCGGCGGCGGCGGTGACCGCGTCGACGGTGCCGTCGACCACGTGCAACCGGTGGTCGACCACGGCCGCGGCGACGCCGGCGGCGCGCAGCAGGGCCGCGTAGCCGTGCTTGACCGGCCACCCCCGCGGCGGCACGTCGAGGTCGTCGGGGATCGGCCCGCCGTGCACGAGCAGGACGACCGGGTGCGGCCCGGGACCGTCGGGCAGGTAGAGGTCGAGGTTGCCGGCGACCGCGACCGGTGGGGGCAGGTCGGGATGCGGGGCGACGAACGGGCGCAGGAACCTCGGTATCTCAGTCACGCCGGCAGTGTGCCCCCGCGGCGGGCTGCGCGCGAGCGAGAATCGGGCGGTGGCCGACCTCGAACCGCTGCTGCGGGACCTCGCACCGCAGGTCCTGGCCGCGGTGGTGCGCCAGTACGGCGACTTCGACGCGGGCGAGGACGCGGTGCAGGAGGCCCTGGTGGCCGCCGCGACGCAGTGGCCGGTCAACGGCATGCCCGACAACCCGCGCGGCTGGTTGATCACGGTGGCGTCCCGGGCGCGGATCGCGGGGTGGCGGCGGGACAGCGCCCGCGAGCGGCGGGAGCGCACGGCGACCCGCCTGGACGCGCCCGCGGCCGCCCCGGCGCCGGCCGCCGACGACACGCTGACCCTGCTGCTGCTCTGCTGCCACCCGGCGCTGACCCCGGCCTCGCAGGTCGCGTTGACGTTGCGGGCCGTCGGCGGGTTGACCACGGCCGAGATCGCCCGGGCGCTGCTGGTCCCGGAGGCGACGGTGGCGCAGCGGATCAGCCGCGCGAAGCAGAAGATCCGGGCGGCGGGGGCGCGGTTCACGCTGCCGCCGGCCGAGGAACTGCCGGCGCGGCTGGCCGCCGTACTCCAGGTGCTCTATCTGGTCTTCAACGAGGGCTACACGGCCAGCTCCGGCGAGCACCTGCACCGCGTGGAGCTCAGCGCCGAGGCGATCCGCCTGGTCCGCCAGCTGCACGCCCGGCTGCCCCACGACGGCGAGGTGGCCGGCCTGCTGGCGCTGATGCTGCTCACCGATGCCCGCCGCCCGGCCCGCACCCGCCCCGACGGCGCGCTGGTGCCCCTGGCCGAGCAGGACCGGGGCCGCTGGGACCGGGCCGCGATCGCCGAGGGTGTCGACCTGGTCAGCGCGGCGCTGACGCGGACGACCGTCGGCCCCTACCAGCTCCAGGCGGCGATCGCGGCCGTGCACGACGAGGCCGCCACCGCCGCCGACACCGACTGGCGGCAGATCCTCGGCCTGTACGACGCCCTGGAGCGGATCGCACCGGGGCCGATGGTGACGCTGAACCGGGTGGTCGCGGTGGCGATGGTGCAGGGGCCGGACGCGGGCCTTTCCGCCCTGGCGGCCGCCGAGCCGGCCCTGGCCGGTCACCACCGGGTGGCGGCGGTGCGCGCACATCTGCTGGAGCAGGCCGGCGACGTGACCGCCGCGAAGGTCGCCTACGAGCAGGCGGCCCGGCAGACGCTCAGCGAGCCCGAGCGCGCCTATCTGACGGCGCGGGCGGCTCAGATCTCGACGTAGCCGCCGGTGCGCCAGTAGAGCCCGTCCGCGCGGGCCATCAGCCCGGTGTCGATCAGGTGGCGGCGCAGCGAGACCCAGTCGGGCTCGTAGAACGCCCGCAGGGCCGCGTCGACCTCTTTCTCCCGGAACTTCACGCCCGGCTCGAACACGGTGACGATGTGCTCGAGCACGACCTGGCGCTTGCCGGCGCGGGCCGGGATCGACGTGAGCCGGCCGTCGCGGAGGAACGCGGACAGGATCCGCTCGCGGCGCTGATCGAGGTCCATCACGCCAACCTATCCGCGCCCCACGGGCGCCGGCACGTCAGTTTCGGGCGACGAACGCCTCGATGCCGTCGAGGAGCCGCTGCAGGCCGAACTCGAAGGCGTGGTCCACGTCGATCAGCCCGTACGCCTCGCCGGCGGAGGCACCGACCCGGGACGCGAGCGGGAACCGTTTCGGGTCGAAGACCTTCTCCAGCAGCGGCGCCTGGACCTCCCACCACGCCTCGTCGCTCATCCCGCTGCGGTCGGGCGCCTGGGCGAACTCGACGGCCGCCTGCGCGGCGCCGGTCACATAGCCCAGCACCGAGGTGAGGGTGGTGTCCATCTCGATGTCGGACAGGCCGATGCCCTCCAGCGCGCCGAGCTCGTAGTCGTACTTGGCGATCAGGTTCGGACCCATCGGCGGGCGGCCGGTGCCGACCTGGAGCATCCACGGGTGCGCCCGGTAGAGCGCCAGGTTGGAACGGGCGACGTGCTCGAGCCGGGCACGCCAGTTCGCGGGCAGCTCGGGGCGCTCGGGCTCGCCGAGCACCTGGTCGATCATCAGGTCGATCAGCTCGCCCTTGCCGGGCACGTACGTGTAGAGCGACATCGCGCCGACGCCGAGCTTCTCCGCGACCTTGCGCATGGACAGCGCGGCGATCCCGTCGCTGTCGGCGAGCGCGATGGCCGCGGCGACGATCCGGTCGACCGACAGGCCGGTGCGGCCTTCCCGGTCGGCGGCGCGCCAGAGCAGCGCCATGCTGCGCGCGGGGTCACCGGTTCCGCTGTGTTCGACCGCCATGGTTGGCACCTCGTTCCGTACGGTGTACCGTACGCCGTACGGAACGTCCCGTACAGCGTACTGATCATAAGGGGTGGCCCATGGAGGCGGTGACGGCGCATGCCCTGCGCCGCCGGTTCGGCACGGTCGAGGCGCTCGCGGGCGTCGACCTGGCGATACCGGCGGGCTCGGTGCACGGGCTGCTCGGCCCGAACGGCGCGGGCAAGACCACGCTCGTGCGGATCCTGACGACGCTGCTGCGCGCGACCGACGGCACCGCCACGGTGGCCGGTTTCGACGTGCGCCGCGAGCCCGACCGGGTCCGTGCCCACATCGGCCTGGTCGGCCAGCACGCGGCGGTCGACGAGATCCTGTCGGGCCGCCAGAACCTGGAGATGTTCGGCCGGCTGCACCACCTGGGCCGGGCTCGGGCGCGTTCCCGGGCGGGCGAGCTGCTGGAGGAGTTCGGCCTCGCCGACACCGGGTCGCGGGCGGTCAGCACGTACTCCGGTGGCATGCGCCGCCGCCTGGACCTGGCCGCGAGCCTGATCACCGCGCCGCCGGTGCTGTTCCTCGACGAGCCGACCACCGGCCTGGACCCGCGCAGCCGCGGCGAGGTCTGGGACGCGGTCCGCGCGCTGGTCGCCGGCGGCACGACGGTGCTGCTCACGACCCAGTACCTGGAGGAGGTCGACCGGCTCGCCGACCGGGTGACGGTGATCGACCACGGCCGGGTCATCGCGACGGGCACGCCGTCGGCGCTCAAGGAACAGCTCGGCGGTGACCGGATCGACGTGGTGGTGTCCTCGCTGGCTTCCCTGGGCGCCGCGGCCGCACTGCTGGCCGGAATCACGGGCAACACCCCGGACACCGACGAGGAGAACCGCCGCGTGGGCGTCGCGGTCTCCGACCGGATGGCGGCGTTGACCGCGACCGTACGCGCTCTCGCGGACGCCGGGATCGCGGTCGAGGACGTGACCCTGCGCCGCCCCACCCTCGACGAGGTCTTCCTGCACCTGACCGCCGACGGCCGGAAGAAGGTGGCCGCGTGAACCGGCTGCGGTGGGCGCTCGCCGACGGCGCCACCCTGACCCGCCGCGACCTCGACCACTGGGCACGCCAGCCGGCCCAGGTCGTGATCGGGCTGCTGTTCCCGGTGATGATCGTGCTGATGTTCGGCTACCTGCTGGGCGGCGGCATGACCGTCCCCGGCGGGTCGGGCGCGGCCGGCTACCGGGAGTTCCTGATCCCCGGCACCCTGGCCCTGACCATGGTGTTCGGCCTGGAGGGCACGTTCGGAGCCATCAAGACCGACGTGTCCCGCGGCGTCACCGACCGGTTCCGCTCGATGCCGATGGCGTCCTCGGCGGTGGTGGTCGGGCGCAGCGTCGCGGACCTGCTCAACGCGGTCGTCTCGCTGGCCGTGTTGGCCCTGTGCGGCCTGGCGATCGGCTGGCGCTGGCACTCGGGCCTCGCGGCCGCCCTGGCGGCGTTCGGCCTGTTGCTGCTGCTGCGCTTCGCGATGCTCTGGATCGGCATCTACCTGGGCCTCGTCGTACGCGGCGAGGGTGCCCTGGTCGCGGTCCAGATCCTCGTGTGGCCGCTGGGCTTCCTGTCGAACACCTTCGCGGCCCCGTCGACGATGCCGGGCTGGCTGGGCACGATCGCCGAGTGGAACCCACTGTCCTCGACGGTCGGCGCGGCCCGCGAGCTGTTCGGCAACCCGGGCTGGGGCGGCGACTCCTGGGTGGCACAACACGCGATCCTGATGGCGATCGTGTGGCCGCTGGTGCTGATCGCGATCTTCTTCCCGCTGTCGGTGGCCCGCTACCGCAACCTGGACCGCTAGAGGGAGCTTCTCCAGGCTTTGCTCTGCAGCCAGATCCGCAACACCCGCGCTGACCTGTGGTGCGTATATGGGTGCAGAGCAAAGCGGCGCGGCGTGGCCGGTCGGGCCGTTGCGGTCGGTAGCGTGCGTTCACCGTGGACACCGTTGCCGCCGAGACCCGGCCCTGCGCCCACTGTGGCCGCCCCGTCGAGCAGAACGTGGGGGCCGGGCGGCCCTTCCGTTACTGCCGCGACAACGACGGCGAGTGCCAGAAGGCGTCCCGCAACGCGCGGATGCGCCAGCGCGGCGCTCCCGGGCTGACCGGGCAGCTCGCGCGCACGTGGGAGGTCGTGGACCGGCTCGACCAGGTGGTCGAGACGCTTTCCGACGCCCTGCACGCCGAGCTGTCACCGGCCGGTGTGGAGCGGCAGGTCGCGCAGGTGCGCGCGGAGGCGGCCACCGCCGTCGCGGCCGCGCAGACCGAGCGCGACGACGCCCGCCGCTTTGCCGAGCAGAGCGCCGCCGACGCCCACGCCGCCCGGCAGGAACGCGACCGGGCACAACGTGACGCCGCGACCGCCAGGGACGCCGCCGACACCGCCCGCCGGGAGGCCGACGAGGCCCTCACCCGCGCCCGCGAGGCCGAGCGCGTCAGTGACGGTGCCCGGCAGGCCGCGTCGGCCGCCGCCGCGCTGCGGGCGCAGGCCGAGGCCGACCGTGACGCGGCCCGGCGGGACGTGCGGACGTTGCGGAGCGAGCTCGAGGCGAGCGGGCGACAGGTCGCCGAGCTGAGTCGGGAACGGGACACCGCGCTCGCCGACGCCCGCCGGGCCACCGACTCCGCCGCGGCGGCGGTCGAGCAGGCGGCCCGGTTCCGCGCCGAGGCGGCCGCGGCCACGCAGGCCGCCGCCCAGGCGACGACCGAGGCCCGCCAGGCGGCCGCCGACGCGGACGAGGCCCGGGCCGCCGTCTCGGCCGTGGCGGCGGAGCTGGCCGCCGAACGTGACCGGGCCGCGCAGCTCGAGAAGGCCCACCACGCCGAGTTGCGGCAGGTCAAGGACGCGGGCGAGGCCGCGCTGGCCGAGCTGCGGGCGCGCCTGTCCGACGCGACCGTCGAGCGGGACGCCGCCCGTGACCGGGTCGCCCAGCTCGCCGGCCAGGTCGGCGACCTGGCCGCGGCGCTGGCGGCCCTCGGTGCGGCCCGCGCCGCCACGCCCGAGCCGAGATCCACAGCTCCCGCACAGGTTGGCGAGACTGGTGACCTAGATCGCATCGGCTGAACGGACGTTTGCCCCCGGACGGACCGCACATACCGGACACTAGGCACCAGAAGTCCGGGGGCACGCTGTTCTACGACAACTCATGAACGCGCGTCTGCCGCTACGCTCTGACCGTTTACGACGACGTACCTTTGTAAGGAGCGAGACGCGCGTGAGTGCCGGGAATCCCCCGGCTTCTCCCGTCGTTGTTTCGTGTGGACTACTAGCAAGACGACCGAGGGGAAGAGCCGATCATGGGCGAGCGCATGCTGCGCGGCAGCCGTCTAGGCGCAGTCAGCTACGAATCCGACCGCAACACCGAGCTCGCCCCACGCCAGACCCGCGAGTACCTGTGCGCGAAGGGGCACCAGTTCGAGGTGCCGTTCGCAGTCGACGCCGAGGTCCCGATGACCTGGGAGTGCAAGTTCGACGGCAGCGTGGCCCGGCTGGTCGACGGCAGCGAGCCGGAGCAGAAGAAGGTCAAGCCGCCGCGCACGCACTGGGACATGCTCCTGGAGCGGCGCTCCATCGCCGAGCTCGAGGACATCCTGGCCGAGCGCCTGGAAGAGGTCCGGGCGCGGCGCGGCGGGAAGTAACCGCCTCCAGCTGACGACGAAGCCCCCGCACCGGTTCGGTGCGGGGGCTTCGTCGTGTGCTCAGCGGCGGTGGCCGGGCTCGACGATCTCGCCTTCGACGACCTCGCCCTCGATCACGGGGCCGGGGTCGGTGCCGGCACCAGGACCGCCCGGGCCGGGCTTCGTCGTCGCGTGGATCCGCGGGCCGGACTCGGCCGGACCCGTGACGGTCGGACCCGACGGCCCGGGACCGGTCGTCGGCGGCCGCCCGGGGCCGGCGGAACCGCCACCGTCGTCGGGCGGGCGGGGAGCGCCGCGCCGCACGCGTACCCGCCGAGGTCCGAAAAGATCACCGGCCTGCGCGGACGACAGGCGCCGCTCGGTGGCGCGCCGCACCGCGAGCCGGGCGAGCTGCCGCCCGGGCGGCAGCGCCAGCAGGATCCCGATGGCGGCCGTGACCAGCCCCGGGATGGCCAGCAGCACGCCGGCGAACAGCCCGACGAGCCCGTCGGTGACCTGGGCGCCCGGCGGCTGGCCGGCGTCGGCCGCGGCCTTGAACCCGCGCCACGCCCGCATGCCCTCGCGGCGCAGCAGCAACACGCCCGCGGCCGAGGCGACCAGCACCAGCAGGACCGTGAAGCCGAAGCCGATCAGGTGCGCGACCAGGATGAAGACGGCGATCTCGACCGCCGCTGTGAGCAGGATCGCCAGCGGCAGCCACCGGATCAGACCTCGACGTCGCATCAATCCAGCATGACACGCGGGTGCACGGCCGGCGTCAGGGTCGCGTCAGGGTTTGTCCCCGGTGTCGCGGCGCCCGAACAGCGCGTCCCGGCGGGAACGCAGGCCCCACACGGTGACCCGCATCAGCGCTTCGCGCACGATCGACGAGCTCATCTTGCTCGCACCCCGCTCGCGCTCGGCGAACGTGATCGGCACTTCGACGATCTTGAAACCGGCCTTGTGCGTACGCCAGGTCAGCTCGACCTGGAACGAGTAGCCCTGCGACGACACCGACTCGAAGTCGATCTTCTCCAGGACCGGGACCTTGTAGACCCGGTAGCCGCCGGTCGCGTCGCCGTGGGGCATGCCGAGGGCGAGCCGCACGTACGTGTTGCCGACGCGCGAGATCACGAACCGGTGCCAGGGCCAGTTGACGACCTTGCCGCCGGGCGTCCAGCGCGAGCCGATCACGGCGTCGGCGGTGCGGGCGGCGTCGAGCAGGTGCGAGAGCTGCTCGGGGGCGTGGGAGCCGTCGGCGTCCATCTCGACGACGGCGTCGTAGCCGTGGTCGATCGCCCACCGGAAGCCCTGCACGTAGGCGGCGCCGAGGCCGGCCTTGCCTGGGCGGTGCAGCACGTGGATGTGGTCGTCGGCGGCCGCGAGCCGGTCGGCGATCTCACCGGTGCCGTCGGGGCTGTTGTCGTCGGCGACCAGGATCTCGACGGCGGGCACCGCACGCCGGATCCGCCCGGTGATGACCTCGAGGTTGTCGGCCTCGTTGTAGGTGGGCACCACGACGAGCACCCGTCCGACGCCGGGGTATCCCTCCGTCACGTCGCCAACCGGCGTGTTGCCCTCGCTCACCCTGCCTCCGTTCGCGACCCGTCGACCTCGTCCGCCGGCGTCGATGTGTGTGGTGGTGCTGGTGCCAATGGTGCCGGATCCGGGTCGACTCCGCCGGGGGTCCCGGGCACGGGCCGGCGGCGCCGGATCACGGCCGCGGCGACCAGGGCGGCCACCGCGAGCCCGGACAGCACCATCTCGGGCCAATAGCCCAACTGCGTAGCAAGCGTACGCGTTGCGCGTGGCGTCAGTTCGGCGACCACGACTCCTGGGGTGTTGAAGCCGGTCTCCTGGTGCACGGCCCCGTCGGAGGTGACGAAACCGGACACGCCGACCGTGGACGCCATCAGGGAGTCCCGACCGTGCTCGACCGCCCGTAGCCGCACCATGGCCAGCTGCTGGCGGGCCTCGGACTCGTCGAACGTGGCGTTGTTGGTCTGCACGGCCAGGATGCCGCCGCCGGCGGTCACGGTGTCGCGGACGATGCCGTCGTAGGCGACCTCGAAGCAGATCACGTCGCCGATCGTGGCCGCGCCCATGTCGAGCACGCCGGGCCTGTCACCGGCGACGAAGTCGGACCGGACCCGGTCGACCTCCTTGCTGACCATGCGGGCGATGTTCCGCAGCGGGATGTACTCGGCGAACGGCACCGGGTGCTGCTTGATGTACATCCGGGACTCGTCGGCGCCCTGGCCGGGCAGCCAGACGACGCCGGCGTTGCGGACCTCGTTCTCGCCGGGGCCGCGCAGGACCGCGCCGACGAGGATCGGCGCCTTGATCGAGTCGGCGGCGCGGGTGATCGCGGCGGCCGCCTCCGGGTCGAGGAACGGGTCGACGTCGCTGGAGTTCTCGGGCCAGATGACCAGGTCGGGCTGCTGCGCCTGGCCGGTGGTGACGCGCCCGGCGAGCTCGACGGTGCCGGTGACGTGGTTGGCGAGGACGGCGCGGCGCTGGGCGTTGAAGTCGAGGCCGAGGCGGGGGACGTTGCCCTGCACGATCGCGACCCGCACGGGCTTCTCGCCGGCACCGCCACCGACGGGGACGACAAGGCCGACGGCTGTGATCGCCACCGCCCCGGCACCGAGCAGGACGCTGCTGATGCCGCGACTACGCCATACCGCCGCGACCAGCAGGCCGCCGGCCAGCGCGACGACGAACGTGACGAGGGGCGCGCCGCCGAGGGCCGCGAACCGCAGGGTGGGCGCGTCGCCCTGGCTGAACGCCAGCCGCCCCCACGGGAAGCCGCCGAACGGGAGCCGGTCGCGGGCGGCCTCCTGGCCGACCCAGAGCAGCCCGGTCAGCAGCGGCCAGGTCCAGCGGTGCCGGTCGACGAGCGGGCTCGCGTACGCGGCGGCGGCACCGAGCAGGGCGATGAACAGCGACTCGGCGACGAACAGCAGGATCCACGGCAGCATGCCGGTGTGCAGGTTGGTCCACTCGAGCAGCGGGCCGAAGAACACCAGCCCGGCGAGCAGCCCGAGCCCGGCGCCGGCCCAGGCGCGGCGGCGGTGGACCGCGGCGGCGAGCAGGGCGACGGAGACCGGGGCGAGCCACCACAGGTCGTAGCGCGGGAACGCGAGCAGCTGCGCCAGGCCGGCCGCGAGCGCCATCGGCACCGCGTACCTGGCCGCCAGCGGCCGCGGGGCCGGCGCCACGGCCGTCTCCGGCGCCGCCTCGACCATGGTCACCATCGCTCACCCATGCGGGGAAGGGTACGGCAGCCCGGAACCAAGATCACGAGCTGTGCCGGATCCGCTGAGCTGGCAAAGAAATCGGGGCGTGATCTGACGATCACGCCCCGATGCTCCCAGGCCCATCCCCGGCCGGTGCGGCAAGGCTCTTCGCGTGACCTTCGTTCCGACCGGACGACGGTTGGCTACCCCCGCCTGGCCGTTGTCTACTGGCCGCGCCTACCCCCTTGCCCGTACACCGGAATCGGCGTTCCGTCATTCGTGCCGGCCCGGTGCGCCGCCCCGCGCCGGCCGTCCCTCGACCCGCTGGACCTGGCCGCCGCAGGCGCCGGATGGTCGCGGACCACCGGCCCCGCTCGGCCAGCGGGAGTGAGGGAAGAGCGAACGACAGATCGCTTCCCGTTGTAGGACTCAACGACGGTACGCGGCGAACCCCGGGGCGTGTCAACCGTTGTGAGACACCGGATTCCGCGTTCCGGCGTGTCGCCGTCGGCGTGTTGGGATTGAGGCTCGATCGGCGGCGACGGATGCCCGATCATGCCCCGCGCGGGTGCCGATCGAGGACCGGCCGGGCGGCGTTCGGGTGGTCGGTCACGCGTCGCGCAGGTGCCGGTCCAGCAGCATCCGGGCGGCGTCCGGATGGTCGGCGGCGAGCAGCCCGGCGGCGGCCAGCACATAGGACACGTCGACGACCGGCTGCGCGGCGCGCGGCACCGGCCACCCACCGGCGTAGTCCGTCAGGACCGCGTCCAGCACCTCCTTGGCCTCGCCCGGCGCGGCGTGCCGGAGCACCCCACCCGACCCGACGAGTAGCCGCACGTCGCGCAGATCCCGCGCGATCCGGCCGGCGGGACCGCGGGCGTGTCGCCGGACCGCCACGGTTGCGGCCAGGGCCGCGATCCGCCGGTCCACGGCCCGCTCGGCGACGCTGTCGGGCACGAACCCGGGGTCCGCGCCCCGCCTGGCCGCCGCGGCCTCCAGCGCCGCGGTGGCCGTAGCGAGACCCGACCCGTTGGCCTCCCGCGCCGCGAGAGCGGAGCCGCCCACCTCCCGCGCCGCGAGAGCCGAGCCGCCCCCCTCCAGCGCCGCGAGAGGCGACGCGTCAGCGACGTGCCGCGCCGTTGTGGCACCGCCTGCGGCGCGGGGCGCCGAAGCCGGCCCACCGGCCGGCGCGTCGGGCAGCAGGCGCTCGATGACGGCGGCGCGGATGACGTCCGGGGCCGTCCAGCGCATGCCGAGGTCGCCTTCGACCGTGCGGGAGCGCCACAGCGTGCCGGCCACGTCGTCGGTGCGGCCGTCGGGGGTCAGCACCGAGTAGACGTCCGTGGTCGCGCCGCCGACGTCGACGACGAGGAGGTCACCGCCCAGGTGGTCGGCCAGGGTCTCCACGCCGGTGAGAACAGCGTCGGGGGTCGCCGCGCGGACCAGTGACGGGAAGCGCCGGCCCTTCGAGAGCCGCTTGCCGCCGATCACGTGCGAGAGGAACACGTCACGGATCGCCGCACGGGCCGGGGACGGCTCCAGCACGCCGATGCGGGGCAGAACGTTGCCGGTCGCGGTCACCGGCACCCCGGCGCCCGCCAGCACCGCTGTCAGCTCCTCACGGGCGTCCGCGTTGCCCGCCAGGACGACCGGCACCCGCCACCGTGCCCGGGCCAGCCGCCGCGCGTTGTGCGCCAGGACCGCCGCGTCGCCGCCGTCGGTGCCACCGACCAGCAGCACCACGTCCGGCCGGGCCGCCCGCAGGTCGGTGAGCGACTCCAGCGGCCCCGCCGACACGTGCACGACCCGGGCGCCCGCCGACAGCCCGACCCGGTGCCCGGCCTGCGCGGTGACCAGGGCCTCGTAGCCGACGACCGCCAGGCGCAGGCCACCGCCGGCCGACGAGCACACGTACCAGCGATCAGCCGGGACCGTCACCCCCGTGGCGGCCGCCGCCGCGTCCAGGCCGTGCAGCACGTCGGTGGCCGCGGTCGTCGGGTGGTCGGCCGCCGCGACGACCGCACCGTCGTCCAGGTCGACGACGACGACCTTCGTATACGTCGACCCGACGTCGGCGCACAGCGCCAGGTTCACGGCTTCGGCGGGACGACCACCGTGCCGATCGCGGTCGTCGCCACGATCGGCGGGTCGAGGACCTCGGCCGCGGACTCGCTGTGGTGCGGCTTGGCCCGGCAGACCACCCGGCACTCGAACTCGATCCGCCGGCTGCGGTTGCCGACGTCGACGACCCGCGCCTCGATGTCGAGGATGTCGCCGGCCCGCACCGGCGACCGGAACTGGATGTCCTGATAGGACGCGAACAGCCCCTCGTCGCCGTCCATCCGGATGCACACCTCGGTGGCGACGTCACCGAAGAGCCCGACGACGTACGCGCCGTCGACCAGGTTGCCGCCGTAGTGGGCGTGCGAGTACGGCACGTACCGCCGATGCGTCACTGTGATCATGGCCGCACCAGCTCGTGCACCAGGTAGGAGGCCACCTCGCCCGGTGTCGTACCCCGTCCGAAGATCCGGTCCACGCCCAACTCTCCCGCCATCGACTCGTCGAACCTCGGCCCACCGACCACCAGCAGCGGCCGCTTGTCGGCCGGCAGCGCCTCCCGGAACGCCGCCGACATCTCCCGGGTGTTGTGCAGGTGCGCGTCCCGCTGGGTGACGACCTGCGACACCAGCACCGCGTCGGCCCGCTCCCGCTGCGCCGCCGCGACGAGCTCCGGCACGGTCACCTGGGCGCCCAGGTTGGTCACCTTCAGCTCCCGGTAGTACTCCAGGCCCTTCTCGCCCGCGATGCCCTTGACATTCAGGATCGCGTCGATGCCGACGGTGTGCGCGTCGGTGCCGATGCACGCGCCGACCACGGACAGCTTGCGCCGCAGCCGCCGCTTCACCAGCGCGTTGACCTCCTTGGCCGACAACAGCGGAAAGTCCCGCTCCACGACCTCGACCTTGGAGGTGTCGACGAGGTGGGTGACCCGCCCGTACACGACGAAGAAGGTGAACCCGTCGCCCATCTGCTTGGCGTGCACCAGCATCGCCGGGTCCATGCCCATCTTGCCGGCCAGCTGCAGCGCCGCGCCCTCGGCCCGCTTGTCGTGCGGGATCGGCAGCGTGAACGACAGCTGCACCATCCCGTCACCGGTGGTGTCCCCATAGGGGCGGACGATGGTCACGACGCCTCCAACAGGTCGGTCGCCGGGTTGAAGTAGTCGTCGGCGTGCTTGGCGACGCCCGCCAGCCCCTTGCCGCGGTCCGCCGGCCGTTTCATGATCCCGAAGGTGCCGTCGGCGATCGCCTGCAGCAGGGTGTCGCCCTCGATCCGCTCCAGCAGCGTGATCGCCTCACCGAGCACCTGGTTCGCCCGCTGCTGGATGAACCCGCCCGGCGCCGGCACGAAGTCCTCGTGCAGCCCGCCGGCCGCGCCGAGCACGTAGCGGACGTTCTGCAGCGCGATGTCGCGGTCCGACAGCCACGGCGTCACGACCGCCTCGGTCATCATGCCGACCAGCAGGATGCCCTGACCCGTCATCGTCCCGGCCAGGTTGAAGAACCCGTCGAGCA
Source organism: Asanoa sp. NPDC049475 (assembly GCF_040676915.1). NCBI lineage: Bacteria > Bacillati > Actinomycetota > Actinomycetes > Micromonosporales > Micromonosporaceae > Asanoa > Asanoa sp. NPDC049475. The sequence goes on from NZ_JBFAPY010000002.1 coordinate 960,961, forward strand.
GGTTGCCGCGGAACACGTCGCCGGTCATGTGCTTCGTCGGCGGCATCCACTTCAGCGGCGCGTCCGGGAACAGCTCCCGGGCCAGCAGCGCGTGCGCGAGCTCCAGCCGGAACGACTCCGGCACCTCCGGGTTGATCTCGAACGCGTGGCCCAGCCCGAGCTGCCAGTCCGCCAGGCCCGCCTCGTGCGCGAAGAACTCGTTGAGCAACTGCGACACCGTCACCGTGTGCGCCTCGTCGACCGCGTCCGCCGTCGTCAGGTAGTTGTCCTCACCGGTGTTGATGATGATCCCGGCGCGGGCGTGCACCTGCCGCGAGAACCGCTGGTCGACGAACGTGCGGATCGGGTTGATGTCGCGGAACAGGATCCCGTACATCGAGTCGTTCAGCATCATGTCCAGGCGCTCGAGGCCCGCCAGGGTCGCCATCTCCGGCATGCACAGCCCCGACGCGTAGTTCGTGAGGCGCACGTAGCGCTTCAGCTCCCGCGACGACTCGTCCAGGGCCGCGCGCATCAGGCGGAAGTTCTCCTGCGTCGCGTACGTGCCGGCGAAGCCCTCCCGCGTCGGCCCCTCGGGCACGTAGTCCAGCAGCGACTGCCCCGTCGAGCGGATCACCGCGATCACGTCGGCGCCCGCCCGGGCCGCCGCCTGCGCCTGCGGGATGTCCTCGTAGATGTCACCGGTCGCGACGATCAGGTAGATCCACGGCCGCTGCTTCGGGTCGCCGAACCGCTTGATCAGCCGGTCCCGCTCGGCCCGCCGCCGGTCGATCGCCTTGATCCCTGCCGCGGCCGCGCGCGACGCCACCTTGCGGGAGGCGGTCGCGGCCTTTCCGGTGGGTACGCCGAACCGCACACTGCCGGCCGCCGCCTTCTGGGCCAGCAGCGTCAGGTCCGTCGCCGGCAGTCCTTCGCGCGCGAGCGCGTCGAAGACCGGCAGCGCCACCCCGTGCTCCAGACCGACCTCGTCGACCACCGCGTCGACCAGCCTGTTGACCCACGGGATGCCGTCCGGGTCGGCACCGGTCACCCCGGCCAGCCGCAGCACCGCCCGCTCCACCGACACCGTCGTGTGGCTGCGGGCCAGGTCCACGACCGGCTGACCGGCCCGGCGGGCCAGCTCCCGCGCCCGGGACACGAGCGCCGGGTCGAGGTCCAGCTTCGCCATCCGTTACCTCACTCCTCGAACACCGTCACACCGCGTACGACCGTGCGCAGTGCCCGGGGCAGCGGGGTCGGGTCGTCCGGACCGCGCTCCTCCGGGTTCGTGGACACCAGGTTCGGCAGGCCGCCCGTCACCCCGGCCGGGGTCTGCCACACCGCGAACGTCGCCGGCGCGCCCTTGGCCAGCACACCCTCGCTGTCGCGGTGGATCGAGCGCCAGGCACCCTTGGTGTGCGACGCGAACGCCGACCGCAGCGCCATCCGGTGCGCCGGATTGAAGTGCGACACCGCGGCGCGCACCGAGCCCCACGGGTCCAGCGGCGTCACCGGCGAGTCCGAGCCGAACGCCAGCAGCACACCGACGCCGTGCATCGAGCCCATCGGGTTCGACTCCATCGAGCGGGTCACGCCCAGGCGCTGCGCGTACATCTGGCGGGGTCCGCCCCACAGGCGGTCGAAGGCCGGCTGCATGCTCGCCGTCAGGTTCAGCTCGACGAACGCCGCGATCATCGCCTTGTCGACGAGCTCCGCGTGCTCGACCCGGTGCCGGGCCTGCCGGACCGCGTCGAGGCCCAGCACCTTCGCCGCACCCGAGAGGCCCTCGAGGACGTCGTGCAGCGCCGCGTCACCGATCGCGTGGAAACCGCCCTGGGTGCCGTGCGCGTGGCAGTCGAGGATGTGGTCGCGGGCCTGGTCCGCGGACACGTAGGAGAAGCCGCAACCACCACCGCCCAGGAACGGCTCCCGCAGGTACGCCGTCCGCGAGCCGAGGGCGCCGTCGGCGTACAGGTCGCCGCCCGCACCGACCGCGCCCAGCTCCTTGGCCTTGGCGGCGGCCATCAGCTCGCCCCACCAGCCGTACACCTCCGGGAGCCCGTGCTCGGGGCCGGCGAGGGCGAGCAGGCCGGTGAAGTCGGCCTCGTTCGACGTGCCCGGGCCGCCGCACTCGTGCAGGGCGCCGATGCCGAGCTGGGCCGCGCGCTTGAGCGCCGTGCGCTGGGCGTGCTCCCGCTGCTTTTCGGAGATCGAGCCGAGCGCGACCTCGCGTACCGCGTGATGGGCTTCCTCCCGCACCCAGCCGGTGTCGGAGAAGCCGGGCTCTTGTCGGGCTCGCGGTGCCGCTTCGAGAAGTGCGCTGGAGGCCAGGGCGCTGTGCACCGACGCCTGCGTCAGGTAGACCCGGCGACCGCCGGCGACCCGGTCGAGGTCCTGCGCCGTCGGCGGGACCTGCTCCGGCCAGCGCGACTCGTCCCAGCCGTGACCCATCACGACCGCGTCCGCCGGCTGCGTCGTCGCGTAGAGGGCCACCGCGTCCAGCAGCTCACCGGCCGACGCCGCCGCGCTCAGGTCCAGGCCGCCCAGCACCAGGCCGGTGTCGGTGGCGTGCACGTGCGCGTCGACGAACGCCGGCGTGACCAGGGCACCGCCGAGGTCGACGGTCACGTCCGCCCGCGGGGCGTCGGCGGCGGGACCCAGCCAGGCGATCCGGCCGTCCTCGACGAGCAGGGCGGTCGCCAGCGGCTCGGCCGGCGCGTAGAGGGCGCCACCCGTGTAGAGCGTCGATTCCATAAGCTCAGTCTGCCCGCAGGCGCGCGTCGAAGAGGTTCCGAACGCCCGGCTCGGTCCGCAGCAGGTTCAGCGCGAACTCGGCGTGGCCCGGCACGTACCCGTTGCCGACCAGCATCGTCACGTCCGCGGCCAGTCCCTCGGCGCCCAGCGCGGCGGCCGCGAAGCTCGTCGCCATCGAGAAGAAGATCACTGTGCCGCCGTCGTCCGTGGCCAGGATCGCGCCGTGCTCGCAGCCCGGCACGTCGACACAGACCACCGTGACGTCGGCCGGCTTGCCCAGGGCGCGGGTGACCGCCTCGGCCAGTTTCACCGGATCACGGGCGTCCGCGATCGCGACCGTGTCGGCGAGGCCGGCGTTCTGGAGCCGTTGCGCTTCGATCCGGGTCGGCACGATGCCGACCGTGCGACGCGCGCCGGCGCGCCGGGCGGCCGCGAGCGCGAGCGAACCGCTCTTGCCCGCACCGCCGAGCACCGCCACCGTGTCGCCGGCTTGGACCACCCTGTTCGTCAGCGCCGGCGCGCCGCACACGTCGAGCACCGCGAGAGCGAGCTCGGCGGGCATGTCATCGGGGAGCTTGGCCACGATCGAGCGGGCGAACAGGATCGCGTGGCCCTCGGCCGGCACCTGCTCGCTCTTGCCGTCCCAGCCCTTGAGGCCGTCGGTGATCCGCAGCGGGGTCAGGGTCAGCGACACCAGGGTGGCGACGCGGTCACCTGGTGTGACGTCGAGCGGGGAGCGCGCGCCCTTCGCCTCGACGACGCCGATCAGCATCCCGCCACTTCCGGTGACCGGATTGTGCATCTTGCCCCGGCTCTCGACGATGCCGAGCACCTCGGCGCGCACGGCGTCACCGTCGCCGGCGTGCTTCTCCCGGAGCTGACGGAAGCTCGCGGCGTCGAGATTGAGCCTTTCCACCCGAATCCGCACCTCGTTCGGCCCGATTTCGGGACGATTGTCCACACGCCACGCTGCCTGCGGCAGCACGCCCGCCGGCTCGACGACGCGGTGCAGACCGACGGGTGAGGTCACGACGGCTCCTTGATCAAATCGGTATGGCAGGAAAACTTACGGCAGAATAGTTTGTAGACAAAAGATTTTCCAGTAGCCTTCGCTCGCTGCGGTACACCCCCACCGCCGGGAAAGAGGAGGAACCACGTGACCGTCGACGTCGGCTCGCGGACCCCCGAAGCGATACCTACCGCGGCGGGCGCCGCGGCCACCGGCCAGCCCTACGAATACCGGCGGCGTCCCCTGGTCGAACCCGACTGGACCCGCTTCCCCGGCTGGCGGCACGTCACCCGCGACCAGTGGGAGTCCGCGCAGTGGCAACGCGTCAACTGCGTCAAGAACGTCAAACAGCTCCAGGCCGTCCTCGGCGACCTCGTCGGCGAGACGTTCTACAAGGACCTGATCGAGGACCAGAAGGCCCTCGCCACCATGTCCATGCTCGTACCACCGCAAATGATCAACACGATGATGCCCACCGGCCCGATGAGCACCGAGGCGTTCTACCTCGACCCGGTCCGGCGCTACATGATCCCGGTCGCCTCCGACCGGCGCACCGACTGGCCGTCGCACCCCTACGCCTCGCGGGACTCGCTCCACGAGCACGACATGTGGGTCGCCGAAGGCCTCACCCACCGGTACCCGACCAAGGTGCTCGCCGAGCTGCTGTCGACGTGTCCGCAGTACTGCGGACACTGCACCCGCATGGACCTGGTCGGCAACTCCACGCCCGCGGTCGACAAGCTGAAGCTCACGCTGAAGCCGGTCGACCGCTACGACGCGCACATCTCGTATTTGAAGGCGCACCCGGGTGTACGGGACGTCGTCGTCTCGGGCGGCGACGTCGCCAACGTGCCGTGGCGCAACCTCGAGTCGTACCTGATGAGCCTGCTCTCGATCGAGACCGTCCGGGACATCCGGCTCGCCACCAAGGCGCTCATGGGGCTGCCGCAGCACTGGCTCCAGCCGGACGTCGTCGAGGGCCTGGAGCGGGTCGCCCGCACCGCCGCCCGACGCGGCGTCAACCTGGCCATCCACACGCACGTCAACCACGCGCAGTCGCTGACGCCGTTGGTGGCGCGCGCGGCCCAGACCGCGCTGGAGGTCGGCGTCCGCGACGTGCGCAACCAGGGTGTGTTGATGCGCGGCGTCAACGCCACGACAGCGGACCTGCTCGACCTGTGCTTCGCGCTGCAGGGCGAGGCGGGGATCCTGCCCTACTACTTCTACATGTGCGACATGATCCCGAACGCCGAGCACTGGCGGGTGCCGGTGTGGCAGGCCCACCAGCTCCAGCACGACGTGATGGGCTATCTCCCCGGGTACGCGACCCCGCGCATCGTCTGCGACGTGCCGTTCGTGGGGAAGCGGTGGGTGCACATGCTCACCGAGTACGACCGCGAGCGCGGGATCTCGTACTGGACGAAGAACTACCGCACCTCGATCGAGGCCGCCGACGGCGAGGCGCTGACGAAGCGGTTCCCGTACTACGACCCGATCGACACGCTGCCCAAGTCCGGCCAGGACTGGTGGGCTGCGCAGGCATGAGCAAAGGGGGGCCCCGTCGTTGAGGCCCCCCTTTGAGTTTTTCGCCTACTTGTTGAACGCGTCCTTGATGTCGCGGCCGGCGTCCTTGACGTGCTCGCCGGCCTGCTTGGCCCGCGCACCGGTCTGGTCGGCGCGACCCTCAGCCTGAAGCTGCTCGTCGTCGGTAGCGTCGCCGGCCCTCTCCTTGGCGCCGCCCTTGAGTTCCTCGACCTTGTTGCGCACCTTGTCGGTGAAGCTCATCGTCACTCCAGTCGCCGTAATTGTTTCCCCCGGACAACTGAGAGAGTTCCCTGACGGTTTTGCCCCGAAACCTGGTCAGCGCTGAGCCGTCACGACCTCGGCGAGGCGGGGCAGGAAAAACTCCCAACCCTCCCGATGACTGGCGGCGTCATCCCGGTCGAGTCGGTTGGCGTGGTCGTACTCGCCCTGGTTGAGGTTGAGCACGGCTCCAGGCTGGACGACGACCTCGACCTGGCGGCGGGGCAGATCCGGCTCGTGATCCCAGCCCCACGAGAAGCCGAACCGACCGGCATCTGGGTCGAGCTCAGTGATGGCGCCGCGCATGGTCTGGCCAAGGCGGTCGAAGTAGGCGACGTACTGACCACCGACTTGTTCCTCGACGGTCAACTGGGCGCCACCCCACCAACGATGGACGGCCGCCGGATCGAGAAAGGCCCCGACCACCTCGGCCGGCGAGGCACCCGGCACGTCGACAGTGATCCGCAACCACGAATCGGCGTCACTGGGCATCGAAACGCGCATGGACCGACCTTCTCCCCCGTCGAAGCCTTCTCCAATTCTGTCAGCCGGCGCACACCCTGTAAGGCATCCTAGGATGGAAGATCCGGCGGATCGCGATGCGGGATCGGTGGTCGACGGCAGCACCTCTGGCCTCTGTCGAAGGCGTGGGTGGTCGGGCTCGCGGAGGCGGGGCCCTGCTTCGCGAACTCGATGGCCCGATAGGTAGACGCCGCCTTCACCGCGGAGAAGCGGTCGAAGGTTGGCGAGCTTTGTCACCGTGGCACCGCGGCCTGGGTTGGTCGACCTGCCTGAGGAACCTGCGGAGATGAACGCATGCATCTTTGTCGCCGAGGCAAGGCCGTCGTGTGGTGCAGGCACACCCGCTAAGGCGTCCTAGGATGAAGCTGGTACTCAGCCGCTACGAGACGCCCTCCCCCGGTCCTCATCGCAGCGCGGCGTCGTCAACCGCCACCGGGCGCCTCCATGGCGGACGTCCACCATCGCGATCAGGTTGTCGTACTCACCGGTGCTGTTGATCGTCGCGGTGCCGAGCAGCGATGAGGACGGTCTGAACGATCATCGCGACCGGCGTCATGGCCTCTATGGAGCCGGCCATCCTTGGGCGGCGGCGAGATCGCTGCGCGCCTCGGCCAGCGGACCGATCGATTCCCGCCCACGTCGCCGCCCGTTGTGGGTGGGTCACCGTTCCTACGGCGTCCTAGGAAGATGCCAGTAGGCGGCGGATCGGGGCCGCTTTGGCTGCTGCTTCTTCTACCTCGGCTGCTGGGTCGCTGTCCCAGGTGATGCCGCCACCTGCCCATAGGTGTAGGCGGTCCGCGTCTGCCGCTGCCGTGCGGATCGTCAGGCCCAGGTCCAGGTCGCCCGAGGCGTCGATCCAGCCAAGCGCTCCCATGCTTGGGCCGCGGCCTACCGGCTCCAGGGCCGCGATCTCACCCAGGGCCGCAAGCTTCGGGGCACCTGTCACCGACCCGCCCGGGCAGGTCGCGCGTAGGAGGTCGGCCAGGCCGATTTCGTCCGCCAGTTCCGCCGAGACGACCGACTCGGCCTGCCACAGGTCCACCCAGCGCCGGAGCGCGAACAGCTCCTCTACTCGAACCGAGCCCGTTCTGGCTATCCGCGCCAGGTCGTTGCGTTCCAGGTCCACGATCATGATGTGTTCGGCCCGTTCCTTGGCCGACGAAAGGAGCTCGCGCCGGCCGGCGGCTGTTGCCGGGCGGGTGCCTTTGATCGGGCGGGTTACCACCCGGCCGCCGGATACCTCGATCAGCGTCTCCGGCGACGCGCAACCGACCGCCCAGCCCGCGCCGGTGAGCAGACCGCCGTACCGCGCCCCCGGCAGGCCGCTCAGGCGCCCCAGCGCCGGCAGTGGGTCACCCACGTACGGCGCCGAGGCGTGGCCCACCACGTTGACCTGGTAGACGTCTCCCCGGCCGATCGCCTCGCGGACCGCCGAGACCGCTGCCGCGTGCTCTGCCGGCGTCCAGCTCGGGGTCCACTCCCCCACGTGCCAAGGCCCTGTCTCACCTGGCGGACGGCGGTCGAAATCTTTTTGAGTTTTCCGCGCCGGAGTGGGCACGTGACCATGTGTGGGTGCCGGACTTCCGTCCGTGTTCGCACGGGCCTCAGTCGTGACGGCGTGCTCGTATATCACGGCTACGACGTCCGGGACCCCCGGTGCGGGGGTGGCGCGGGCCACAGGGGCACCTCGGAGCATGGCCGCTCCGCCCGCTGCGGAGATCAACACGGCGGCTCCACATACCGATCCGGGGTCGCTTTTCGCTACGGAGCGTGACAGGCTCGGGGAAGACAGGGACCGCACGTTCAGTCCGTCGGCTACAAGGAAATCTTCGAGATGCTGAGCCGGATCGCCACCGTCCGTAGAGCGCCACTCCCATCTGGAGCGCTCTCTTATACGGAGCGTGCACAAATGGCCGCGACCAGCCAATCCGGCAGCAAGGTCTGGAAGCGTTCCCACGCCGACCGGCCCATGGTTACTCATACGAAGGGTGGATTCTTTCGTGTTTGGGCCGCTACTTGCTCGTAGGTGCCCCCGTTTAGGGAGTAGCCTCCGTCACTGGTCATGTGAACCATGACACAGCACCCCCATCGTCCGGAGATCCCGATGTGCCAGCACCAACCGCACTGCCCCACCGCTGAAGCGATGGACCGCGACGCCGCCAGGGCCGTGGCTGCCTTCCCGGAGCAAGGCTGGAGCCTGCTCTGCAACGGCGTCATCCTCTTCGAGGACACCGGCGAGCTCCTGCCCGACGGGAGCACCATCGCCCCGCACCGCGGCCCAGCCCGCCACGCCGTCCTCGCGGCCTAGATCGTAGGCCGCCTGGCTGGGCGAACCCAGCCGGTTCCTCCATCCGAGCATCGTCGCTCACCTCGCATCCACGCCACGCCGGCCCGACATGGCCCGGGGACGGTACGCGCCGTCCCGACCCCGACGGGGCCGGGGAGCCGGCGCGCCCGGCCGGACGACCTGCTCGGCTGAGCCGGCCGGACGACCCACCCGGCAGAGGCGGCTAGACCACGCCCGGCGGAACCGCCGGAAGCCCGGCCGAATGGCCCACCCAGCGGAGCCGGCTGAATCACGCCCGCCGGCCCGGCCGAACTACCCACCCGGCCGAGACGGACCAGACCAGCCCCGCCGGATGCCCGGCCGAACCGGCCAGACGAACCGGCCGGCCCATGCCGTCAACCACGCCCGGCCCGACCACCGCCGGACCCACCGCTAGTCCTCGAACGCCTCCGGGGACGGGCAGGAGCAGACCAGGTTGCGGTCGCCGAACGCGCCGTCGATCCGGCGGACCGGGGACCAGTACTTGCCGATCCGGGAGACACCGAAGGGGTACGCCGCCACCGAGCGCGGGTACGCGTGCGACCACTCGTCGCCCGAGACCATCGACGCCGTGTGCGGGGCGTTGGTCAGCGGGTTGTCGTCGCGGGGCCACGTACCCGAGGCGACGCTCTCGATCTCGCCCCTGATCGCGATCATCGCGTCGCAGAACCGGTCCAGCTCCGCCAGGTCCTCGCTCTCCGTCGGCTCCACCATCAGCGTCCCCGCGACCGGGAACGACATCGTCGGCGCGTGGAAGCCGTAGTCGATCAAGCGCTTGGCGACGTCGTCCACCGAAACCCCGGTCGCCTTGGTCAGGGGCCGCAGGTCGAGGATGCACTCGTGGGCCACCAGGCCCTTGTTGCCGCTGTAGAGCACCGGGTAGTGCTCCCGCAGCCGCGCCGCCACATAGTTGGCCGCCAGGACCGCCGCGCCCGTCGCCCGGGTCAGGCCCTCGGCGCCCATCATCCGCAGGTACGCCCACGGGATCGGCAGGATGCCGGCCGAGCCGTGCCGCGCCGCGGACACCGCCGCACCGCCCGCCGTGCCCCCGGCGCGCGCCGAGTGCGAGGTGCGGGACGACGTCGCACCCAGCGGGTCGCCGGGCAGGAACGGGGCCAGGTGACCGCGTACGCCGATGGGGCCGACGCCCGGACCGCCGCCGCCGTGCGGGATGCAGAAGGTCTTGTGCAGGTTCAGGTGCGACACGTCGGCGCCGAAGCGGCCCGGCTTGGCGAAGCCGACGAGCGCGTTGAGGTTCGCGCCGTCGACGTAGACCTGGCCGCCCGCGTCGTGCACCTTCGCGCACAGCGAGGCGATCCCGGTCTCGTAGACGCCGTGGGTCGACGGGTAGGTCACCATGATCGCGGCCAGCCGCGATGCGTGCTGCTCGATCTTCGCGTCGAGGTCGACCAGGTCGATGTTGCCGTTCTCGTCGCAGGCCACCACGACGACCCGCATGCCGGCCATCACGGCGGACGCGGCGTTGGTGCCGTGCGCCGACGACGGGATCAGGCAGACGTCGCGGTCGTGGGCGCCACGCGAGCGGTGGTAGCCGCGGATCGCCAGCAGCCCCGCCAGCTCACCCTGCGACCCGGCGTTGGGCTGCACCGAGACGGCGTCGTAGCCGGTCACCTCGGCCAGCCAGCTCTCGAGGGAGGTGATGAGGGACCGATACCCCTCAGTTTGCGCGGCCGGCGCGTGCGGGTGGATGTTGGCGAACTCCGGCCAGCTGATCGGCTCCATCTCGGTGGTCGCGTTCAGCTTCATCGTGCAGGAGCCCAGCGGGATCATGCCCCGGTCAAGCGCGTAGTCGAGGTCCGAGAGCCGGCGCAGGTACCGCAGCATCGCCGTCTCCGACCGGTGCGCGTGGAACACCGGGTGGGTCAGGAAGTCCGAGGTACGCGCGAGCGCGGAAGGCAGAGCAACGTCGACATCACCCGTGTACGCGGAGACGCCGAACGCCTCCCAGACCAGGGCGAGGTGCGCGTCGGTGGTGGTCTCGTCGCACGCGACACCGACCCGGTCGGCGTCGACCTGGCGCAGGTTGACCCCGAGTGCGGCGGCGGCCGCGACGACAGCGGCGGCCCGCCCCGGAACCTCGACGGTCACGGTGTCGAAGAAGGCGGAGGACGAGAGCGTCAGCCCACCGGCCCGCAGACCGGCGGCGAGCCGGGCGGCTCGGGCGTGGGTGCGCCGCGCGATGTCCCGCAGCCCGTCGGGGCCGTGGTAGACGGCGTACATGCTGGCGATCACGGCGAGCAGCACCTGCGCGGTGCAGATGTTGCTGGTCGCCTTCTCGCGCCGGATGTGCTGCTCGCGGGTCTGGAGCGCGAGCCGGTACGCCGGTGCGCCGTCGGCGTCCCGGGACACCCCGACGAGCCGGCCGGGCAGCGTCCGCTCGAGTCCCTTGCGGACCGCGAGGAAGCCGGCGTGCGGCCCGCCGAAGCCCATCGGCACCCCGAAGCGCTGGGTGGTGCCGGCGGCGATGTCGGCGCCGATCTCGCCCGGGGGCCGCAGCAGGGTCAGCGCCAGCAGGTCGGCGGCGACGGTGACCAGCGCGCCGACCTCGTGGGCGGCGGCGATCAGGTCGGCCTGGTCGCGGACGGCGCCGGACGCACCCGGGTACTGCAGGTGGAGCCCGAAGAAGTCGGCGGGCAGCGCGGAGGCGCCGGCGGACAGGTCGACCACCTTGACGATGATGCCGAGCGGCTCGGCCCGCCCCTCGATCACGGCCAGGGTCTGCGGCAGCGTGTCCGCGTCGACGACGTACACGGGTGACGTGTTCTTGGACGACCGGCGGGCCAGCGTCATCGCCTCGGCGGCCGCGGTGCCCTCGTCGAGCATGGACGAGTTGGCCGTGGTCAGCCCGGTCAGGTCGGAGACCATCGTCTGGAAGTTGAGCAGCGCCTCGAGGCGACCCTGGCTGATCTCCGGCTGGTACGGCGTGTAGGCCGTGTACCAGGCCGGGCTCTCCAGCACGTTGCGGCGGATGACGGCCGGCGTGTGGGTGCCGTAGTAGCCGAGGCCGATCATCGAGACGTTGACGGTGTTGCGGTCGGCGAGGGCGCGCAGCTCGGCGATCACCTCGGCCTCGGACGCGGCCGGCGGCAGGTCGAGCCCACCGTGCCAGCGGATCACCTCGGGGATCGCGGCGTCCATCAACTCGTCGACGGTGCCGTAGCCGACCTGGTCGAGCATCCGGCGCTCGCTGTCGCGGTCCGGCCCGATGTGGCGGTCTGCGAAGGAGAAAGCGGTCATCGGCGAGAACTCCTGGAGGGGCGAAGGACGAGGTCGACGAGCAACCTCCCCCTCTGTCGTACCCGGAACGGGTCCTCCAGAGTCGCCATGTCCGCGCGGTCCTTTTGCCTGAGAGGTTCCGGGGAGGATTTGCCCCTTCGGCGCCACCGGCCCGAGGACCGGCGAGCTCTCCCACGCGGATGTGTTCGGCTCACCTGAACGGTAGCAGTGTTGATGATCCAAATGGGCAACGGCGTGCGTGAGGTCTCCTCACCTAAGCTGTGCAGCCGTGACCTACCTCGCTGCCGATGACCGTTACGACTCGATGAGCTACCGCCGGGCCGGCCGCAGTGGGGTCCGGCTCCCTGCCGTCTCCCTGGGCCTATGGCACAACTTCGGCCACGAGCGCCCCATCGACCGCATGGCCGACATCTGCCGCCGCGCCTTCGACCTCGGCGTGACGCACTTCGACCTCGCCAACAACTACGGCCCGCCGCCCGGCTCCGCCGAGGAGAACTTCGGGCGGATCATGGCCGGCGACCTCAAGCCGTACCGCGACGAGATGATCATCTCGACCAAGGCCGGCTATCTGATGTGGCCCGGGCCGTACGGCGAGTGGGGCTCCCGCAAGTACCTGATCTCGTCGCTGGACCAGTCGCTCAAGCGCATGGGCCTCGACTATGTCGACGTGTTCTACCACCACCGGCCGGACCCGGACACTCCGCTCGAGGAGTCGATGCGGGCGCTCGACTACGCCGTCCGTTCGGGGCGCGCCCTCTACGTGGCGATCTCGAACTACAGCTCGGCCCAGACCGCCGAGGCGGCCAAGATCCTTCGCGACCTGGGTACGCCGTTGCTGCTGCACCAGCCGTCGTACTCGATGCTGAACCGGTGGATCGAGCGCGACAACCTGCTCGACACCCTCGAAGACGTCGGCGCCGGCTGCATCGCCTACAGCCCACTGCAGCAGGGCCTGCTGACCGACCGCTACCTCGACGGCGTGCCCGCCGACTCGCGGGTGGCCACCGGCGGGTTCCTCAAGGAGAGCGCGCTCGACGAGCAGACGATGCGGGTCGTCCGCGAGCTCAACCTGATCGCTCGGGAGCGCGGCCAGACGCTCGCCCAGCTCGCCCTGGCCTGGGCGCTGCGGGACGAGCGGATGACCAGCCTGATCATCGGCGCCAGCAGCGTGCGGCAGCTCGAGGACAACATCGGCGCGCTGGACAACCTGGCCCTCTCGGCCGCGGAGCTCGACGCGATCGACGGGGCGCTCACCAACCCGGCCTGAGCCGGCGCCGGGGGTGGCGGCGATGATCGACAATGGGCTCGTGTCGACCTCGCCGCCTCCCCCACCCCGCCGGACCCGACGGCAGCGCTGGCTGCGCGCGCTGCTGATCACGGCCGTCACGCTCGTCGTGGCCGTGCCCGCCGCGGTGGTCGGCACGGGTCTCTGGTTGCGCTCGGGCGCCCGGGGCCACGTCTTTCCACTGTCCTCGGTGCCGGCCGCGCCGGTCGTGATGGTGCTCGGCGCGCAGGTCTATCCCGACGGGACACCGTCGCCCTTCCTCGCGGCGCGGCTCGACCTGGCGCGGCAGCTCTACGACGCGGGCACCGTGCGGGCCATCCTGGTCTCCGGCGACCACCGGGAGTTCCGCTACGACGAGCCGGGCGCGATGAGCCGGTGGCTGGTCGAGCGTGGTGTGCCCGAGCGCAAGGTCGTCCAGGACCACGCGGGGTTCGACACCTACGACTCGTGCGTACGCGCCAAGAAGATCTTCGGCGTCGACCGCATGATCGTGGTGACACAGGGCTTCCACGTCGACCGGGCCGTGACACTGTGCCGGGACGCCGGCATCGACGCGGTCGGCGTCGGCGACGAGACCGTGAAGCGGTTCGAGCGGGCCTGGGACCGGGGCGCCTTCCGCGAGCAGCTCGCCGGCGTCAAGGCGGCGTGGGACGTCGCGACCGGACGCGACCCGGTTTTTCTCGGACCGCGCGAGACCGGCGTGCAGGACGCCCTCGCCAACTGATCGGCGCACTGGCAGGATGCGCGGGTGCGCGCTCCCCTTCGTACCGTGGCTCTCGTCGGTCTCGTGGCAATGCTCGCCGGGTGCGGTGGCGGTGACCCGGCGCCGTCCGTCGACCCGCCGCCCGGCTCCTCGACCGGCGCCGACGCGACCAGCGGCACCGACGCGCTCGGCCACGGACCCCTCCCCACCGCCACGGCGACGAAGGCCCCGGCGAAGGCGTGCAGCGGAGCGCTGCCGGCCGACAACGTCTGGCGGGCCGACGTGTCCAGGCTGCCCGTGCACGCGCGCTCGGCGGCCATGGTGGCGAGCATCGGCGCGTCTTCGGCGATGCATCCGGACTTCGGCTCCGGCACGTGGGAGGGCGCGCCGATCGGGATTCCGGTGACCACCGTGCCGGCCGGGCAGAAGAAGATCCCGGTCGAGTTCGAGTACGCGGACGAGAGCGACCGTGGGCCGTATCCCATCCCGTCCGACGCGAAGATCGAGGGCGGCCCGCAGGCCACCGGGGACCGGCACGTGATCGCGTTCGACAAGTCGGCGTGCAAGGTCTACGAGCTGTTCTCCGCGTACCCGCGGGGCAGCGGCTGGAAGGCCGGCTCCGGCGCGGTGTTCGACCTGCGGTCCAACAAGCTGCGGCCGGCCGGCTGGACCTCGGCGGACGCGTCCGGCCTGTCGATCTTCGCCGGGCTGGTCCGCTACGAGGAGGTCGCGACCGGGAAGATCGACCACGCGATCCGGATCACGGTGCCGAAGACCCGCACCGGGTTCACCTGGCCGGCCACGCACTCCGCCTCCTCGGCCACCGACGCGAACCTTCCGCAGCTCGGTCAGCGGCTGCGGCTCAAGGCGTCGGTCGGCACCGGCTCGATGCCGAAGCAGGCGCGGGTGGTCGCGGAGGCGATGAAGCGGCACGGGGTGATCGTCGCTGACCACGGGTCGGCCTGGTACATCTCCGGGGCGCCGGACTCGCGCTGGGACAACGACGCCCTGCGCGCGCTGAAGTCGTTGACGGGCAGTGACTTCGAGGTGGTCGACACCAGCGGCCTCGTGTCGAGCAAGACCTCGGGGGCGGTGCGCTAGACCGCCCCCACGCCGCTGTACGCGGCGGTCGGCGCCACGCCGGTCGTCTCGTACTCCAGGAGCAACACGCCCGTCGCGGTCGCCTCGTGGTCGACGAGCCGCAGGCCGACCGCCGCTCCCGGGTGGTCGAGCAGGCGGCGGCCCGTGCCGACGACGGTCGGGGCGACCACGAGCCGCACGGTGTCGACCAGGCCCGCGGCGAGCAGGGCGTTGCCGAGCCGGGCGCTGCCGTGGATCTGCAGCTCCCGCCCGGGCCGCTCCTTGATCTTTGCGACGTCCTCGAAGCGCAGCCCGGTCGCGGGTTGCCACGTCAGCGAGTCGAGGGTCGTCGTCACCACGTACTTCGGGAGGCCGTTCATTCGCTCCGTGAACGGGTCGGCCGGGTCGGTGATGTGCGGCCACGCGGCGGCGAACTCCTCGTAGGTGCGCCGCCCGAGCAGCAGGCCGTCGGCCAGCGAGAGCCAGTGCGCGGCCGCCTCGACGAAGCGCCCGTCCAGGTGCGGTGTCAGCCATCCGCCGCGGGTGAAGCCGCCGCTCGTGTCCTCGTCGGGCGAGCCGGGACCTTGGCTGACGCCGTCGAGCGAGACGAACTCGGTCAGCGCGATTCTCATTCGACGACCCCCGCGAGCTGTGCGGTGACCGTGCCCCAGCCGTCGGCGAAGCCGAGCTTCTCGTGCCGGGCGCGGGCCGCCGGATCGCCGTGCCGGACGACGACGCGGTAGTCGGTGCCGTCCGGGTGGTCCGCCAGGGTGATCTCGGCGGTCATCGCGACCGGTTCCGGGGCGGCCGGCCGCCAGGCGCTGTCGACCGCGTTGGTGAACACGATCCGTTCCTGGTCGTCGACGACCAGGAACGTGGCGTCCATGTGCGGTGCGAGGACGCCGCCGGGCTCGCTGAACCGGGTCACGAACCCACCGCCCGGTCGCACCTCGAGGCGGTCGACGCGGCACACGGCCGGCGCGGGCACCCACCAGCGCTCGAACCGGGCCGGGTCGGTCCAGGCGCGCCAGACGGCGGCCCGCGGCGCCCGGATCACCCGGTCGAGAGTGAGGTCGAGCTCGGGATCGGTCATCACGGTTCCCCACGGCTCGGTCATGGTTGGTCCTCCTCGGTCAGCAGGCTGGCCAGGCGGTCGGTGCGGCCTTCCCAGATGCCGCGCTGCTCGGCGAGCCAGTCGTCCACGAGCGCCAGGCGGTCACGGTTGAGCACGCAGGTGCGTACCCGGCCGGCCTTGACGGTGTGGATCAACCCGCTGGTCTCGAGAGTGCGCACGTGCTTCATGAACGACGGCAGTGTCATCGGGAACTCGCGCGCCAGGTCTCCCACGCTCGTGGGTCCCCGACCGAGCCGCCGCACGACGCCGCGCCGGGTGGGATCGCCGAGGGCGACGAAGACGCTGTCGAGCTCGGCCGCATACTGTGCCATGAGGCTAAGTATTGCGGCCTGAAACACTTAGCGCAAGGGCTAAGTGTCTGCGGCAGCGCCTCGAAGCGTCAGCCTGCGCGACGGCGGGCGCGGCGGGCCGCGAGCTCGTCGCCGCCGGTCGCGTCGTCCGCGGGATCCTCGGCGGGAGCCGGCTCCGCGGGCTCGGCCGGCAGGTGCGACAGCGAGCCCTGGATCTCCTTGAACGCACCGCCGATCGCGATGCCGAAGACGCCCTGGCCGCCCTGGAGCAGGTCGACGACCTCTTCCGGTGAACGGCACTCGTAGACCGTCGTGCCGTCGGAGATGAGCGTGATCCCGGCCAGGTCGTCGACGCCGTGCGAGCGCAGGGTGTCGATCGCCTTGCGGATGTTCTGGAGCGAGACACCGGCGTCCAGGAGGCGCTTGACCACCTTGAGGACAACGAGATCCCGGAACGAGTAGAGGCGCTGCGTGCCGGAGCCGGACGCGTCGCGCACGCTCGGCACGACCAGCGTCGTGCGAGCCCAGTAGTCGAGCTGGCGGTAGCTGATGCCGACCGCGTGGCAGGCGGTTACGCCGCGGTAGCCGACGGAGTCGTCGTCCGTGGGAGCCTGTGCCGGGTCGGCGATGGATCTACCCGCAGGATCAGGATCACGTGGGTCGGGCATGTGGCTACCTCCCCGCCAGCGGGGTGCCGCGTCGTGCCGGGACGCGCACCCGTCAACAGCGCCAACCCTATAGCTCAGATCGAGCCGCAGGGCGCAGGCTTTGCGCCGACACGCCGCGATCTGAGGACATCACCCGAGCCCCGCTCGGAGTTGGCGCCGGCTCAGCCCGCGAAGTCCTCGGGGCGGCTCATCCGGCAAAGTCCTCAGGGCGGACCTGTTCCAGGAACTCCCGGAACTTCTCCACCTCGTCCTCCTGCTCGTCAGGGATGACGATGCCGGCCTCGGAGAGGACCTGTTCGGCGCACCGGATCGGGGCACCCACGCGCAGCGCCAGGGCGATCGAGTCGCTCGGCCGGGCGGAGATCCGCAGGTTGTTGTCGCCGATCAGCAGGTCCGCGTAGAAAACGTTTTCCTTGAGCTCGACGATCTCCACGGCGTTGAGCGGCTGCTTGAGCGCGGCCAGCACGTCGCGGAGAAGATCATGGGTCAGCGGCCGGGCCGGCTTCACGCCCTGCTGCTCGTAGGCGATCGCCGTCGCCTCCACCGCGCCGATCCAGATCGGCAGGTAGCGGTCGCCCTCGACCTCTCGGAGCAGCACAATCGGCTGGTTGCTGGGCAACTCGACCCGAACCCCGACCACGCTCAGCTCACGCACTGCGCCTCCGTGTCGTTGTCGTCGTTCCCAGTGCCGTCCCCGGCCCCTTCCTTGCACGGTACACGCGCGAGCGGAGTGCGTCCCGCACGCGCGGTCGGTGCCGAGGGGGAACCGGCTTCGAGCCTACGTGATCTGGCCGACCGGGCGGCAGCCCGGCCGGGCGCGTCACCGGCCCAGGGTGTCGCGCAAACCGGCCCGTACGAGCGCTGCGCGCAGCTGCTGGGCCAGCCCCGTCAGCTCCTGGGCGGCCGCCGCGGCCCGCGCTCGGGCGGCCGGATCCTTCTGCCGGGCGAGCGGACCCACCAGTTGGGCGAAGAGACCGACCTCACGGTCGGCCGCCGCTTTGTAGGTGCGCAGGTGCCGCACCTCCAGCCCGTAGGACACCAGACCGGCCACCGCCGCCGCGATCACCAGCGCGTCCGCGTCGTACCAGCCCGGGGTGCGCTGGGTGATCATGCCCATCTCCTCGAGCTCGGCCAGGCTGCCCGGGTCGATCCCGGTCCGCTCGACCAGCTCGGCCCGGCGCACCAGCGCGTCGGCCGGAGGAACGGACGAGGGCTCGTCGGGCACCGCGACCAGCACCGGCCGGCGCGGAGCCACGTCGTCGCCGGTGTCCCGGGCCTCGAGCTCGTCCCGGATCACCCGCAGCGGCAGGTAGCGGTCACGCTGCGCGGACAGCACGAAGCGCAGCCGCTCCACGTCCCGCCAGCTGTACTTGCGGTAGCCGGCCGCCGTGCGCTGCGGCTCCACGAGGCCCTCGGCCTCGAGGAAGCGCAGCTTGGAGATGGTGGTGTCGGGGAACTCGGGCCGCAGCTCGGCCAGAACCTCGCCGATGCTCATCAGCGGTAGCGTGCGCGGGTCGGCGCCGGCCGCCGCGCCCGTGGCACGTTCGGTCACGCGTCGCCTCCCGTAGCGCTAGCCGCGCGCGGACTCCTCGTCCGGACGAGGCCCCGCGATGAACACCAGCCGGAACTTGCCGATCTGCACCTCGTCGCCGTTGCTGAGGGTCGCCGCTTCGACCCGCTCGCGGTTGACGTAGGTGCCGTTGAGGCTGCCCACGTCGCGCACGGTGAACGTGCCGCCGTCGCGGTGGAACTCCGCGTGGCGACGGGAGACCGTCACGTCGTCGAGGAAGATGTCACTGTCGGGGTGCCGGCCGCTCGTGGTCACGTCGTGGTCCAACAGGAACCGCGCGCCCGCGTTGGGCCCGCGCCGGACGACCAGCAAGGCCATTCCCGGCGGCAGCGAGCCCGACATGCGGCCGGGAACGACGTCTGCGTCGGGTCCCTCCAGCACTTCGTCGAGCGAGCCCAGGTTGAGCGTCGACGTGACGTCGAGTGGGGGAAACTCGTCGTCGGGGCGCGTCATCGGTCCACCTCACGGATCTTTTCGCAGCGGCGCCGGACACCCCGGCCGCCAGTGGGCAGCAGCTTGGAACAAGTCAAAAACAACTTCGCGAGCCTAGCCAGCCCTGAAATCCAGGGTCAACCGGACGCGCGGGCACATCTGTGCTGTCGGGAGGGCTTGATCAGCCCTCGGTGAGCTCGCGGTAAGCGTCTGCGGTCAGCAGGCCGTCCAACGCCGCCGGGTCGCTGGGGTCGATCTCCACCAACCAGCCCTCCCCGTACGGGTCCGCGTTGATCGTCTCCGGTTCGTCGACGAGCTTCTCGTTGCGCCCGACGACGGTCCCAGAGATAGGAGCGTAGATCTCGGAGACACTCTTGGTGGACTCGACCTCGCCGAAGGAGTCACCGGCGGAGACCTGCGCGCCCTGCTCGGGAAGCTGGACGTAGACGATGTCGCCCAAGGAGTCCTGCGCGAAGTGGGTGATGCCCACCCGCACCGGACCGTCGCCACCGCGCACCCACTCGTGCTCGGCGGTGTATCGCAGGTCGTCAGGGATCACTGAAGTTCCTTCGTCGTCAGCTGACAGGCTTGGCGTGCTCGAGATCGACAGGCGCGGCGATGGCCGTGACCTCGACCGTGTCGTGCTCGTCGACGATCACGTTACCGCCGTCCGCTTTGATCGACGGCACCAGCCCGTCCGGAATGTTGAGTGCCGTGCGCATGGTGGGCGGATCTCCGATGACCGTGATCGTGTACGGG
Organism: Asanoa sp. NPDC049475; assembly: GCF_040676915.1. Taxonomy (NCBI): domain Bacteria; kingdom Bacillati; phylum Actinomycetota; class Actinomycetes; order Micromonosporales; family Micromonosporaceae; genus Asanoa; species Asanoa sp. NPDC049475. Next base: position 980,534 of record NZ_JBFAPY010000002.1, read on the forward strand.
CCGGTCAGCCGCTTGCCGGACACCTCGAGCCCACCCTCGGCGTCGATGAAGTACGTGCTCGCCACGATCCGCACCAGCGTGCCGTCCGCGCCGGCGATCTGCATCGCCTCGGCGTCGGCGCCACGTAGCTCCTGCACCGCGTTGAGGATGTCGGACGCCGCGATCGGCTGCGGGCCGGCCACGAACCGGATCGTCAGGCCGGGACCCTGCGCCTTGGCGGTGCCGGCGAGGATGGCGAGCTCGTCGGCCCGCTTGGTGGCCTCCTCCAGCGCCGCATTGCGCCCCTGGGCACCGGACTGAAGCTGGCGCTGGCTGTCCTGCAGGGATGCGATCTCGCGCTGGAGCCGGTCCTCCTGGGCCTGAAGGTCGGACTGGAGCCGCACGAGATCGTCCTCCCGCATGGCGGCCAGGTCGGAGTCGCCCGACTTGCCGCGCAGCTGGATCGCGAGCGTGAACCCGAGAAGGGCCAACAACACGAGAATGATCACACCAGCGGTGCTGCGCTTCTTGCGTTGAGGAGCAGGATCAAGATCTTCATCTGATACGCGCGACGGAGCGGCCGTAACCCCGGAGGAGCGCTCCCCCTGCGGCAGGGCCACCGTCTCCTCGGCAGCACCGGCGTCGGTCGGCGCGGGGTCGACCTTGGGTGGGGACGACTCCCCGTTTGGGCCGTCGTCGACCGGGGAGAGCCGCACCGTCTCCTCGTCAGCGCCTTGCTGGCCCTCCGTCGGAGCCGCCGCCGGGGCGGGCCGGGGCACGGCCGAACGGCCGGGAGTCGGGCGGCGTGCCGGTCTGGCCGGCTCCGGATGCGGCGCCCGGGCTGGCTCCGCCAAGGCGGGACCCTGGTGCCCGGACCGGCTCGGGTCGGAGCCCGCGGACCGGCTCACGTCCGAGCCCGAGGACCGCGACGCGTCCAAGCCCACGGACCGGCTCGGGTCCGGGTCTGCCGGCCCGCTCGGATCCGGGCGCACGTCCCGGCTTGGGCCGACGGACCGGCTCGCGTCCGAGCCCACGGACCGGCTCGGGTCCGGGTCTGCCGGCGGGCTCGGCTGCGGGCGCACGTCCCGGATCAGGTCCGGTGAGGCCGGGTCTGGCCGCATGACCCGGGTCGGGTCGTCGGCGCCTTCGGCCGCGCCCGGGTGCAGCGCCCGGGTCGGCTCATCGGAGATCGGCTCGTCGCGGTTGGTGTCGCGCGGGTCGTCGGTCATCGTCGTCCTCCCGCGTCAGGCCCGGAACAGGTGTCGGCGGATCGCGGCCACGTTGCCGAAGATGCGCACCCCGAGCACGACCACCACGCCGGTGGACAGCTGCCCACCCACGCCGAGCTGGTCGCCGAGGTAGACGATCAGGGCGGCGACCAGCACGTTCGAGATGAACGAGATGACGAACTGCTGGTCGTCGAAGATGCCGTCGAGCTTGGCACGGATGCCGCCGAAGACCGCGTCGAGGGCCGCGACGACCGCGATCGGCAGGTACGGCTCGAGCCAGCCGGGCACGGTCGGGCCGAACACCAGGCCGAGGACGACACCCACGACGAGGGCGAGTACGGGGATCATCTAGCCGCCTCCGGACGGGCTCGAGGAGGATGTGCTGCCGGGCGTCGGTGTCGCGCTGGGCGGCGCCGGACGGGTCGCGTAGTTGAGCGTCGGCTCGGTGGCCGCGGGCAGGTTCAGGTCGTCTTCCCGGTGCGTGTCGAACCCGATGTGCTCGACGTCGGCGACCCTGCGCATCAGGGCGGCCGCGGCGCTGTCGTCGAACCGGTCCTCGAGGTTGCCGGGGCCGATCACGCGGATCTCGTACGGGCTGGTCACCGGCCGGAAGTCGACCAGGATCGCGCCGCCGGCCTTGCGGATCGTCGAGGTCGCCGTCAGCCGCTGGTCGTTTACCGCGATCGCCTCGGCGCCGGCCGCCCACAGGGCGTTGGTCACCAGTTGCAGGTCGCGGTCGAAGATCCGGCCGAGCTCGTGCTCGCCACCGTCCTCGGCGGCGTCCGCGGCGTCGGTCAGCCGGACGACGAGCCCGTCGCCGGTGACCCGGCGCAGGCCGGTGGCCGCCTCGGTCTCGCGCTGCTGGGCGGCATGGTTGGTGCCGAGCGCGGCGTCGCGCTCACGGGCGACCTCGTCGCGCAGCCGGTCGGCCTGGCCGCGCAGGTTGTCGGTGGTCTCCTGGCGCGCCTTGATCTGGCTGACCAGGTCGGCCCGGGCCTGGCTGCGGCGCGGCTCGTCGGCCATGGTCTGCCGGTAAGCGACCGCGAACAGCAGGCCGATCAGCCCGGCGACGAGCACCGCCGCGGTCCGGCGGGTGGTCCGCCGCCAGCCGGTAGGCGGTCCGGACTTCGCCCGGCGGGCAGCGGCATCCGCGTACCCGGGATCGAGCGGGTTGCTGAACAGCTCTGAGAGGAAGTCTGGCGACATCCATCGCCGCTGCGGCGGTTTCTGCTCCGGGCCGGTCATGCCGGCTCCCCACTGCGTGGAGACCCGCCCCGGCCAGACGGACTCTGCTGACGATGCCCGCGCCAAGGCTCGGTCAGTACCGGAACCCCACCGCGTGGAGACCCGCCCCGTCCGGGCGGGCTCTGCCGAGGATGCCCTCGCCGAGGGTCGGTCATGCCGGCTCCCCCGTGCGGGCGGTCGCGGCGCTTGCCGCCCGGCCCGCGCGGATGACCCGGGACGCCTGGCCGACGTAGAGGAAGCCCGCGATCCAGTAGAGGACGATGCCCCACCAGGCCAGGCCCCAGCCGGCCGCCGCGGCGCCGGTCTCGATGGCCGGGACCGCCTTGGCGAGCAGCAGCACCGGGAACGCGGCCAGCAGGATGAAGGTGGCCGTCTTGCCCAGGTAGTGCACCTGCGGCGGGCCGAAGCCGTTGCGCCGGAGCACCGCGAGACAGACGATCATCATCAGCTCGCGGGCCACCAGGGCGGCGGTGAACTCCCAGGGGACGATCTCGCGCCAGGTGAACGCGACCAGCACGGCCAGGATGTAGAGCCGGTCCGCCAGCGGGTCGAGCAGCTCACCTAGGCGGCTGACCTGGCCCAGCCGGCGGGCGACATAGCCGTCGATCCAGTCACTGCTGCCGCCGACCGCCAGCACGATCACGGCGGCGAGGTCGTGGTGCGGGCCGAGCATCAGCCACAGGAAGATCGGCACGCCGACGAGCCGCAGGAAACTGATCAGATTGGGCAGCGTCAGGACGCGATCTGCCGCGACGGTGGGCGTACGCGACACCGCTGCCTCCTCCACCGCGACGGGCCTCCCCCGGCACTGCCTCGGCAGCGCCGCCCGCCACCGACGGCCGCGAAGGGACGCGGCGGGCGCGCGGGACCGACCCCCTGATCATTGGCCGTGCCACTATATCGGCCATGGCATGACACGCCGAGCCCGCCGTGGCGACGCTCACCGGGACAGGAGCTCGCCGATCTCCTCGGTGATCTGTTCCGGGCACTCCGCCGGCAGGATGTGGCCCGCGCCGGCGATCTCCAGGAGGCGGGCGCCGGCGATGCCAGCGGTGAGCATTCGAGCGATGTCGACGTAGCCGGGTGCGTCGGCATCACCCACCGCGACCAGCGCGGGAACCTGGATCAGGTCGAGCAGCGTCGATGGCCGCGCGGTGTCGTCGGGCAGCTCGTGCGACTCGGTCACGGTCTGGTTGGCCAGCGCGACCCGTGTCGCGGGGGCAAGTTCCTCGGCGATCGCGCGGAGATCGGGAGTCCAGTCGCGCAGCGGACCGCGTACCCACATGTCGAGGTTGAGGGCCGTCGCGGCATCCAGGTCGCCGGCCTCGAGCAGCTTGGCCTCGGCGGCGCCGTACTCCCGGACCTCCGGACCCCACTCCCAGCCGGAGACCGGAGCGGCGAGCAGGCCGAGGTGGGTGACGCGCTCGGGCCAGCGGGTGGCGAACTCCAGGCAGATGTAGCCACCGAGCGAGTTGCCGACCACGGCGGTCCGGTCGATCCCGAGCGAGTCGAGCAACGCGGCCAGGTCGTCGCGGTGCCGGAACCCGGTGGTCGGCGGCGGCGTGCGGCCGAACCCGCGCAGGTCGTAGCGGATGACGGTGTGGGTCTCCGCCAGCGCCGGCGCGACCCGATCCCAACTGTGATGGTCGGCGACGCCGCTGTGCACGAGCACGACGGGCGGCCCGGAACCTTCGACGACGGCACGAATGTCCGACAAACGACACTCCTCGATCGAGCGATTGATTTCGCGGGTCAGTAAACCCGCCCCCGGGGTTTCGCACGATCGGTTTATCGCCCTTGCCACAGCGAAGCTGGCTCGAAGCGAAGCGAGATCTCTCCGGCGGGAGCAACGGTCGTGCCGCCGACGAACCCGGGCAAAAGGGTTTGAAGCCCTTGGCCTTTAGAGATCGAAAAGCTCCCTCAGGCTGGCGGAGATCTTCGCCATGCTGGCGCCGGTGAGGAGGCCGAGGCGTTCGGCGCCGATGCTGGCCGGCAGGCGGCGCATCCGGTTGAGGACGACCACGCCGGAGATCGGGTCGGTCTCGGCGAGCGCGATCGCGAACGGCGGCAGGTCGTCGGCCGAGCCGCGCTGGCGGACGACGGGCGCGCAGAACGGCGCGGCGCTGGGCCGGTCGTTATGGGCTTCGGAGGAGAGGACCACTACGCGGTAGCGCAGATCGGCCCGCTGGCCGATCGTCCACACCTCGCCCTGTTTCAACGCACGCTCACCCACCAATCACGCCGATCGTACGGCTCCTCACGCCTGATCGGTGGGTGCCGCCAGCGGTATTTCGAGCGCGACCACGCCGCGCAGGTCGAGCCAGGCGCGGTCCGGGGCCCGGACCAGGCGCATGTTCACTTCCTGACAGTTCGGACAGCGGGCCACCATGCCGGGGGCGTGGTCGTAGACGTGCATCTGGGCGAGCATGCCCCGGTCGCCGCAGTGGGCGCAGGTGCCCTTGGCCATCGACATGTCGGTCGCGAAGATCTCGGTGAGCGGTCCGGCGAGGGCGTTGCCGTCGGTGTACAGGTCTGACATGCGGGCTCTCCTTCTATTCAGTGCCGCTCTTGCCGCTCAGGTGCCGCTGGGACCGAAGCGCTCGGTCTTGACCTTGCGCGGTTCGTGCCCCTGCGCGACCAGGATGTCGGCTACGGCCTCGACGAAGCCGGTCGGCCCGCAGACGAAGCACGCCGGTTGCAGGTCCGGCGGCCAACCGTGGGTCGCGACGGTCGCGAGCTTGAGCCGGCCCACCTCGCCGGGCCATTCGGGCGGGGCTTCGCGGGTGTACGCGTACGCGATGTCGAGCCCCATGTCGTCGCGGATCCGTGACCTGAGCTCGTCGGCGTAGAGCATGTCAGCCGGGGTGCGCACCGAGTAGATCAGCCGGAAAGGCACCCGGCTGCGCGCCTCGGCGCGGGCACGGACCATCGCCATCAGCGGCACGACTCCGGAGCCGCCGCCGATCAGCACGACCGGGTCGGTGTCGGTGTCCCGCCAGACGAACCAGCCGCCGATCGGCCCGCGGATCTCGATCGGGTCGCCGACGTTCATGCCTTCCAGCAGGTACGGGGACACCTCCCCGTCGTGGACCGCCTGGACGGTGAGCTCGACTCGGTTGCCGTCCTGCGGGTTCGCGATCGAGTACGAGCGCTCGGTCGAGTAGCCGTCCTCGGCCGTGAGCTTGATGTCGACGTGCTGCCCCGGCAGGTGACCGGGCCAGTCGGGCACGTCGAACACCAGCGTGCTCGCTGTCGCGGTCTCCCGGCGGCGCTCGGTCAGCGTGGCGACGCGCCACAGCAGCCGGCCGCCGGTCAGTCGCCTTGGTACCGCTGCTCGCGCCATGGGTCCCCGTAATCGTGGTAGCCGGCCGTCTCCCAGAAGCCCGGTTCGTCGGCGAGCATCAACTCGAGGCCGTTGACCCACTTGGCGGACTTCCAGAAATACAGGTGGGGTACGAGCAGCCGGGCCGGGCCGCCGTGCTCGGGCGCCAGCGGCTCGCCGTCATATTGGTAGGCCACCCACGCCTGCCCGTTGAGCAGGTCCTCCAGGGGAAGGTTCGTGGTGTAGCCGCCGTACGAGTGCGCCATCACGTAGTCGGCCGCGGTCTCGACGTCGGTCAGGAGCGTCTCGACCGGGACGCCCTTCCAGTGGGTGCCCAGCTTGGACCACTTGGTCACGCAGTGGATGTCGGTGGTGATGTCCTCGCTCGGCAGGCTGGTCAGCTCCTGCCAGGACCACTGTTTGCGCTGCCCCGTCTCGGTGGCGACGGTGAACTGCCAGCGGTCGAGATCGATCCGCGGAGTCGGGCCGGCCGAGAGCACGGGAAAGTCGCGCGTCAGGTACTGCCCGGGTGGCAGTTTGGTGTCCCCGGACCCCCTGCGGCCGAAGAACCCCGGTGAGACGATGCCCATCCCCAAAGTCTTACCAGCCCTGGTCGGTTCGTCACCCCGCCTAGGCCATCCTAGGATGATATTGGTACGACATAAGGGAACGCCGTGCTCCTCGTGGCCGCTGTCTGCTCGGGGCGAAGGCCGAGCGGGACGGCCGCGTTGAAGACCAGGCTGAACATGACCTCGACGGCGTTGTCGGCCAGGTTCCGGCCGTTGACGCCGGCGAGGGCGAAGCTGGCCGAGGTGCCGAGGTGCCGATCCGGTACGGCATGAGGTCCGGCAGAAGCCTTTCGACTAGGGGTGTCGGCGTAGGCCTCCGGGTCCTCGGCGGTCCGGCTGGCCCTGACGACGGCGGCGATGACGCCGGCGAGGCGCGCGCCGTCGTCCCGTCGGTCGTTGCGGGGATGCGCCCGGTTGGCAGCGATGGCCCAGTCGTGGTGTGCGGTCCGGATCAGCGGCCAGAGCATGGGGGTCGCCTGGCGGTTGACCTGCTGCCAGCCACCCGCGTCGGTGGCGAGCTTGGTGACGGTCCATAGGTCAATGTCCCGCCCTGGTCGCAGCGGGTCGCCGTCGGGGATCTCGAGCACGATCGAGTGGACATTGATCGTCTCGAAGGCGTTCTTCGCCTGGTCGGGACGCCATGTCCCAAGGTCGGGCCGCGTGCCGTCCTTGACGGCCGCGGCGAGGGCCGGCAGGAGGGTGAGGTCGTTGTAGAACGGCTCACGGATCATGCCGGCCCACATCTTCAGACCGGCGGGACCGGAGATGGTCTCGCCGGTGCTTCCTTCCGCGACCTGCCGGCCGCCAGCGGCGTCGTCGGTGGCGTCCTTGCCGGTCAACGTCCACAGTGTCACGGCTTGGCGGCCGGTCTCCGCGGGTCCGAAGGTGACCCGGTAGGTCAGGTCCTCGACCGCCGCCTTGTCGAGGTGCACCTTGAACTCGTCGCGGGCCTCCGGATGGAACCCCTCCCGGTAGTCGTCACCAAGAATGGTGCGGTTCACGTTCATCACGAGCACGGTGCCCGCTCGCGCCCCGGAAGACGTACTGATCGGTCAGATCAAGCCGGCTGTCCTGCCGCGCGAGATCGGAGTCGAGATGATGCGACAACGGCGCTCCCCCGTAGTGACTTCGTCACTTCTGGGTCCACTCCCCCGCGCGCTGCCCCTGCGACCCACCGCGCCGCTCAGGTATCCCATTCTGATGCGGGGTCGATCAGAAGTGCCCGCCGCTGGATTCGAACCAGCGACCTTCCGGGCTTCAACCGGACGCTCGACCAACCGAGCTCGACGGGCGTGGTGCTCCCGGACTGAGCGACGGCCCGGTCAACGCGTCGGGAACCGGGGAATCGAACCCCGCGCTTCCTGCACCCAAAGCAGGCCCGGTCACCAAGCCGGTCGTTCCCGAATATGGAGTTCTCAAGAAACAGAAACGCCACCCGATCCTCTGGATGGGCGGCTTTCTCCCGTAAGTGTGCGCTTACGTCGGCAGCCGCCTGGGGTGCCCTTCGCCGGCGAAAGGCTCGATGGATAGCTCGGCGAAGGGCACACCCACAAACCCGCACGGCACGAACCGCCGCGGTCGTGAAGTGGGCTGCCACACCATGTCGAGCTCCTTGGTCGTTCCGAAGGTCTATGTCTAAGTTAGAACGGGCGTGGATTCCTAGCAACGGCTTTTCCGAGTAGCCAGTCGACCGACCTTGGCGCCGCCGCATAGGCCGGGTCAAATGCTCCGGTTCACTTCCCGTAAAGCGTCCTAGGACAATGGTCGGCACGGTCTTCAGGCGGGACCACAATGCGCGGCACGGCCGTGCCAGGCTCCGCGCATTGGCAGCTCGCGGACGCGGCCGCCTTGCTTACCATCGCCGCCATGTTGGCCGCCGCCGCAGAAGGGCGGCCGCGGATTAGCCGCCGCCGCAGAAGGCCCGCCGCGGATTAGCCGCCGCCGCAGAAGGCCCGCCGCGGATTAGCCGCCGCCGCAGAAGGCCCGCCGCGGATTAGCCGCCGCCGCAGAAGGCCCGCC
>NZ_JBFAPY010000002.1:988994-1065484 GCF_040676915.1 Asanoa sp. NPDC049475
CCGCGGATTAGCCCCCGCCGGGGTGGTCAGCGGAGGCGGGACAGGTGGCGCATCTTGTTCATGGCGTCCAGGGCCGCGACCTTGTAGGCCTCCGCGAGTGTCGGGTAGTTGAAGACCGCGTCCACCAGGTAGTCGACCGTGCCGTTGCAGCCCATCACCGCCTGGCCGATGTGGACCAGCTCCGTGGCTCCCGTGCCGAAGATGTGGACGCCCAGTAGGCGGCCGTCGTCCGGGGCTACCAGGAGCTTGAGCATGCCGTAGGAGTCGCCGATGATCTGGCCTCGGGCCAGTTCGCGGTAGCGGGCTATGCCTACCTCGAAGGGGACCCTGGCCTCCGTGAGGTCGTCTTCGGTGCGGCCGATGAAGCTGATCTCGGGGATCGTGTAGATGCCGATGGGCTGCAACGCCGGCATTGCCCGGGCCGGTTCGTCGCACGCGTGGTGGGCGGCCAGGCGGCCCTGTTCCATCGAGGTGGAGGCGAGGGCCGGGAAGCCGATCACGTCGCCCACCGCGTAGATGTGCGGGACCGAGGTGCGGAAGTGTTCGTCGACCGACAGCCGGCCGCGCGCGTCGGCGGACAGGCCGGCGGCGGGCAGTTCCAGGTCGGGCGCGGTGCCTTGGCGACCGGCGGAGTACATCACCGTGTCGGCGGCGATCTTCTTGCCGCTCTCGAGCACCGCGACGGCGCCGTCGGCGTAGCGCTCGACCGACGCGACCGACTCGCCGAAGCGGAAGGTCACCGCCAGGTCGCGTAGGTGGTATTTCAGCGCCTCGATCACCTCGAGGTCGCAGAACTCGAGCATCCGGTCGCGGCGCTCCACCACCGTGACCTTGGTGCCCAGGGCCGCGAACATCGACGCGTACTCGATGCCGATCACGCCCGCGCCGACCACCACCATGGACCGTGGCACGCGTTCGAGGTTGATGATGCCGTCGGAGTCGATGATCGTGCGCTCGTCGAAGTCGACCGACGACGGCCGCGCCGGCCTCGTGCCGGAGGCGATGACGACCTTGGCCGCGCTGGCGTAGGACTCGCGGCCCCGCGCGTCGGTGACGGTCAGGGTGTTGGGGTCGGCGAACTTGCCGAAGCCGCTGAGCAGCGAGACCCGGTTGCGGGTGAGCTGGTTGCGGATCACGTCGATCTCACGGCCGATGACGTGCTGCGTGCGCGCCGCGAGATCCGCGACCGTGATGTCGTCCTTGACGCGGTAGCTCGACCCGTACATCTCCCGTTGGCTCAGTCCTGTCAGATAGAGCACCGCCTCGCGCAGCGTCTTCGACGGGATGGTGCCCGTGTTGATGCACACGCCGCCGATCATGTTGTCGCGTTCAACCACCCCGACCCGCCGGCCCAACTTCGCCGCCGCGATCGCCGCCTTCTGTCCGCTAGGCCCCGACCCCAGCACAAGCACGTCGAAGTCGTACATGCGGTCAGTCTGACAGCCGTACGTTAAGTTTTGGGATCATCGATTTCGCCTGTGGACAAACCGAGGCGCTGCGGGATCCTCGGCGGCTCCGGAACGGCGGCGTTCCAGTCCTCCGTCGATTTGTCTCCGACCGGAACGCAGGGCCGGGGTTGACTTCAGCCAGGGTCCGGGTCGCAAGATGGAAACGATGACTGACCAGGCATTGGCCGGCGAAGGGCGCGGACTGACCGCATCAGGCGCTGACGAGCTCGGGTCCACGGCGATGCCGCCGGACGTTTGGGGAGAGCCGGATGCGTATCAGCGATGTGCTCCGCGTCAAGGGCAACAACGTCATCACCGTGAACCCTGAAACCAGTGTTCGGCGCCTTCTCGATGTGCTGGCCGAGCATCGGATCGGTGCGGTCGTGGTATCCCGGGACGGCACCACGGTGGACGGCATCGCCAGTGAGCGCGACGTCGTTCGTGCGCTCGCTGTGCGGGGCGAGGCGGTCCTGCACGGACCTGTGACGGCGATCCAGACGACCGACGTGCACTCGTTGGGTCCCGACGCCCAGCTGGAGGACCTGATGCGCGTGATGACGGAACGCCGCATCCGCCATCTGCCGGTGGTACATGAGGGCCGGCTGGTCGGCATCGTCAGCATCGGCGACGTCGTCAAGAATCGGATCGACGAGTTGGAGTCTGAACGGACCGCGATGAGCCACTACATCGCAGGTGACCGCTGAGGAAACCGGTGTGTCCCTCGCCCCGGGCGGGTCGGGTGGCCCGGTACGCGGTTCCCGTCCGCATCACCCGTGCGCGGGAAGGGGCTGCCGCCCGCCGCACCGGCTTCGCCATGCACGAGCCGTCCCCTCCGTCCGGCCGAAGGGTGCCGCCTTGCGGGCACCCACCGCCAGACGGGGATCGCACCGTGCCCAGCACCACCTCGCCCAAACGGGGATCCCACCGTGCACGCGCCGCCCCCCTAGACGCGGAGCGCGTGTCTTGCGCGAGCCGTCCCTCCGTCCGGCCGGGGGTGCCGCCTTGCAGGCACCCACCGCCAGACGGGAATCGCACCGTGCCCAGGACCACTCCGCCCAAACGGGGACCGCACCGTGCACGCGCCGCCCCCTAGACGCGGAGCGCGTGTCTTGCGCGAGCCACCGCCCACCCAGACGGGAAGCGCGCCGTGCCCGGCACCACCTCTCCCAACGGGGGTCGCGCCGTGCACGCCAGACCCACCTAGACGCGGAGCGCGTGTCGTGCACGAGCCACCGCCCGCCCGCACGGGGGGTCACGCCAAGCACGCGCCACGCCCGTCCGAGTGGAGGCGGTGTCTAATTCGGCGGCTGGTCAGACGTACAGGCGGCTGACGGTTTCGGCGACGCAGACCGGCTTCTCGCTCGCGTTGTTCTCGACGGTGACCTTGGCGACCAGCTGCACGCCGCCCTGGACCGGCTCGACCGAGGCGATCTCGGCGTGGACCCGGACGGACGTGCCGACGCGGACCGGGGCCGGGAAGCGGACCCGGTTGAGTCCGTAGTTGACGCCCATCCGGATGCCCTTGACCGTGTAGAGGGCGCCCACCAGCGACGGTAGCAGCGACAAGGTTAGGAAGCCGTGTGCCACCGGGCCGCCGAAGGGGCCGGCCGCGGCGCGTTCCGGGTCGACGTGGATCCACTGGTGGTCGTCGGTCGCGTCGGCGAACAGGTTGACGCGGGACTGGTCTACCTCGAACCACTCGCCGGGGCCGAGGGTCTCGCCGACGGCGGCGGCCAGTTCCTCGACGGATGCGAACTCGCGCTTCATGCCAGGTGTCCTCCGATTTCGGTGTAGCCGCGGAGCAGGTCACGGGAAATGATCAGGCGCTGCATCTCGTCAGTGCCTTCGAAGATGCGGAGCAGGCGCATCTGCCGGTACCAGCGTTCGATCGGCAGCTCGCGCGTGTAGCCCATGCCGCCGTGGATCTGGAGCACGCGGTCGACTACGTCGTTGACCATGCGGGCGCCGTACAGCTTGGACATCGACGACGCGTGGCGGGCATCCGCGCCCTGGTCGACCGTCCACGCCGCGCGCAGGATCAGCCAGCGCGCGGCCTCGAGCTCGGTCTCGGAGTCGGCGATCATCCACTGGATCGCCTGGTTGGTGGCCAGCGGCTTGCCGAACGTCTCGCGGGTGTTGGCGTGGTCGATCGCCATCCGCAGCGCGCGCTCGGCGACACCGACCGCGTGCGACGGGATGATGTAGCGGCCCTTGCCGATCCACTGCATGCCGAGCGCGAAGCCCTGGCCGACCTCGCCGAGCACGTTGCGCCCCGGGACGCGGACGGAGTCGAAGACCAGCGACGCCGGCCCGCCCTCGCCCATCGTCGGGATGAACTCGGACCGCCAGCCCATCGAACGGTCGACGAGGAAGGCGGTGCTGCCGCCGGCGCGTACGTCCTGGTCGCGATCCGACACCGCCACCACGATCGCGAAGTCGGCGTCGTTGCCGTTGGTGATGAAAGTCTTCTCGCCGTCGAGGATCCAGTCGTCGCCGTCGCGGCGCGCGGTCATCCGGATGTTGGCGGCGTCCGAGCCGGCGCCGGGCTCGGTGATGGCGAAGCAGGAGATCCGGTCGCCCTCGATGGTCGGGCGGAGGAACTCGTCCTTCTGCTCGTCGTTGGCGAAGAACAGGATGTTGTCGGCCTCGCCGCCGAACCGGAACGGCACCCACGAGCGGCCGATCTCGGTCCAGATCAGTGACTGCATGACCGCCGGCAGGTCCATGCCGCCGTACTCCTCGGGAGTTGCCAGCCCCCAGAAGCCGAACGCTCGCGCCTTGGTCTGCAGCTCGCGTAGCTCGTCGAGGCGCAGCCCGGGCTCGTGGGCGCGTTCGCGACGGAGCACCTCCTGCTCGAGCGGCATCACTTCCTTGCGGATGAAGGTGCGGGCGGTCTCCCGGATCGCCCTCTCCTCGTCGCTCAACGAAAAGTCCACGATGGTCCTCCCCAGAACCGGCTGGTGGTACGCGCTAATCCGGGCGAGTCACGTCCGGATTCTGGCCCGGCGCCACGCCCGATGGCGCCGAACCTTCGTCGGAAACAGCGGTTGTTGCGTGTCTCGTGGGTCGATGTGCGGGGGCCTCGTCCAGACGGCATCGGAACGTGCCTGGCGGGTTCTGTCTGGTCGGCCAGCCCCGTCCACGCGGACACCTGCTGTCGTGACCGGCGGCCTCCGCTCACGGCGGACGCCAACCCGGTGTGACCGGCCGACCTCCGCCCACGACCGCCACCGATCGGCGTGAGCGGCCGACCGCCGCCCGCAGCGGAGGCCGACCGTCTTGACCGGCCGACCTCGACCCGCAGCGGACGCCGGCTGGTCTTCGGGCCGCCGTGATTCACGAGAGCCCCTAACGCGCGCCGCCGTTGATGTAGAGGGTTTGGCCGCTCACGTAGGACGCGTCGTCGCTGGCCAGGAAGGCGATGACCGACGCGACCTCTTCCGGTTGGCCGACTCGGCGTAGCGGAGTGACCTCGGCGGCCATCTTCTGGTGGTCCTCGGGCGCGGCACCCACGCGGGTCGCGGTCGCGGCGGTCATCGCCGTCGCGATGTAACCCGGTGCCACGGCGTTGACGTTGATGTTGAACGGGCCTAGCTCGATCGCGAGCGTGGCGGTCAGGCCCTGGACGCCCGCCTTGGCCGCCGCGTAGTTGACCTGGCCGCGGTTGCCCAGCGCCGACCTGCTGCTGAGGTTGACGATCTTGCCATAGCGGGCCGCGACCATGTGCTTCTGCGCTGCCTGGCAGCAGTAGAACATGCTGCTCAGGTTGGTGGTCAGCACCGACTCCCACTCGGCGACGGGCATCTTGAACAGCATGTTGTCTCGGGTGATGCCCGCGTTGTTGATCAGGATGTCGAGCCGGCCGTGGTCGGCGACGACCGCCTCGACCATGGCGGTCACGGCCTCCGCGTCGGTCACGTCGCAGCCGTAGCCGGTGGCCGCACCGCCGGCGCTCTTGATCTCGTCGGCCGTGGCCGCGCTGCGGTCGGCGTCGAGGTCGACCACCGCCACCCGGGCGCCCTCGCTGGCCAGCCGGCGGGCCGTCGCGGCGCCGATCCCCTGTGCCGCGCCGGTCACGATCGCGACCCGATCGGCGAACCTGTCGCTCATCTCACATCTCCCTGCTCAAAGTTGTTGTCTCAGCGCTCAACGAGCACGGCCGTGCCCTGGCCGACGCCGATGCACATGGTGGCCAGGCCGCGCCGGGCGCCGGTGCGGCGCATGCGGTGCAGCAGCGTGGTGAGGATGCGGGCGCCGGAGCAACCCAGCGGGTGCCCGATGGCGATGGCGCCGCCGGACGGGTTGACCAGCTTCTCGTCGATGCCGAGCTCGTCGACGACCGCGAGAGCCTGCGCGGCGAACGCCTCGTTGAGCTCGGCGGTCTCGATGTCGTCAAGGGTCCAGCCGCGCCGGTCGAGCACGCGCCGGGTCGCGGGGACGGGGCCGATGCCCATCACGTCCGGGTGTACGCCGGCGCTGGCCCCACCGACCCACCGCCCGAGCGGCTCGACGCCGAGCGCGCGCAGCGCCTCTTCGCTGACCAGCACCAGGGCTGCGGCGCCGTCGTTGAGCGGGGACGAGTTGCCGGCGGTGACCGTGCCGTCCCTGTGGAACACCGGCTTGAGCTTGCCCAGCTTCTCCAGCGACGTGTCGGCGCGGATGCCCTCGTCGGTCTCGACGGTGGCGCCGTCGGGCAGGGTCACCGGTAGCAGCTCCGCCGCGAAGTCGCCGGCCGCGGTCGCCGCCGCCGCGGCCTGATGGCTGCGCAACGCGAACGCGTCCTGCCGGTCGCGTGCGATGCCGTAGCGACGCGCCACCTCCTCGGCGGTCTCGCCCATGCTCAGCACGCCGTGCAGCTCGCGCATCCGCGGGTTGACCAGCCGCCAGCCGAGCCGGGTGTCGAAGATCTCCATGCCGCGCGGCAGGCCCTCCTCGGGGCGCGGCAGCACGAACGGCGCGCGGCTCATCGACTCGGAGCCGCCGGCCACCACGACGTCGGCGTCGCCGGCGGCGATCGCCCGGGCCGCGCTGGTGACGGCCTCCAGGCCGGACGCGCAGAGCCGGTTGACGGTCGCGCCGGGCACCGTCTCGGGCAGGCCGGCCAGCAGCACCGCCATCCGGGCGACGTTGCGGTTGTCCTCGCCTGCCTGGTTGGCCGCTCCCCAGTAGACGTCGTCGACCTTGGCCGGGTCGAGCCCTGGTAGGTCGGCGAGGACCCCCGACACGGTCCGCGCCGCGAGGTCGTCGGCGCGGACCGCCGACAGCGCGCCCCGCAGCCGTCCGATGGGTGTACGCCGTGCCGCGGCGAAGTAGACCGGTCGCATCGCTTGCCTGACCTTTCTCAGAAGGCGGTGACGCCGGTGAGCGCCCGCCCGATGAGTAGTTGCTGGATCTCGCTGGTGCCCTCGTAGAGCGTGGTGACCCGGGCGTCGCGCAGGTATTTGCCGACCGGGTATTCGTCGATGTAGCCGTAGCCGCCGAACACCTGCAGCGCGCGGTCGGCGGCCCGGACCGCGGCCTCGCTGGCGAAGAGCTTGGCCATCGACGCTTCGGTGCCGAACGGCTGGCCGCGGTCGATCAGGTCGGCCACCCGCCAGACGAGTAGTCGGGCGGCGGCGACGTCGACGGCGATCTGGGCCAGGTGACGCTGGACCAGCTGGTGGCCCGCGATGGGCTTGCCGAACTGGGTGCGCTCGCCGGCGTAGCGGACCGCCGCGTCGAGGCACGCCTGTGCCAGCCCGACACAGCCGGCGGCGAGCGACATGCGGCCCTTGTCGAGAGTGGACATCGCGATCTTGAAGCCGTGCCCCTCGGGGCCGACGCGCGCGGTGTCGCTGACGCGTACGCCGTCGAAGGTCAGCTCTGCCGTTGCCTGCCCGCGGAGGCCGAGCTTGCCGTGGACCTCGCGGCGCGTCAGACCCGGCGTGTCGGTCTCCACGAGGAACGCGGTGACGCCGCGCGGACCGGGGCCGCCGGTGCGGGCGAAGACGAGCGCGACGTCGGCCCAGGTGCCGTTGGTGATGAACAGCTTCGTGCCGGTGAGCAGCCAGTCGTCGCCGTCGCGGACGGCTCGGGTCGCCAGGTTGGCGGCGTCGGAGCCGGTGCCGGGCTCGGTGAGCGCGAAGCAGCCCAGGGCCGAGCCGTCGCAGAGCCGGGGCAGCCACGACGAACGCTGACTGTCGGACCCGTGTGCTGCGATGGTCTTCGCCACCAGACCGAGGGAGACCGACACGATGCCGCGCACCGACGAGTCGCCCCGGCCGAGCTCTTCGAGCACCAGACAGTACGTCAGATGGTCGCCGCCGGAGCCGCCCAGCTCCTCGGGGATGGTCAGGCCGAGGAAGCCCAGGTCACCGAGGCGTTTGACGATCGACTGGTCGACCGCCTCGCGCCTGTCCCACTCGGCGGCGTGCGGGGTGACCTCGCGGGCGACGAACTCGGCGGCGAGGGAACGGCTCGCTTCGTGCTCGGGTGACAAGATGAGGTCCACGCGAATAAACTAACGGTGGTAGTTTTCCGCTGTCCACCCCGCAACACGAGTTGTACACAAGATGGAGAGGAGCGCCGAGATGCCCCGACCGCGCCAGGCGCTGCTCACCCGGCAGCGCATCGTCGACACGGCGGCCGAGCTGATCGACGCCGAGGGGTTGGAGGCGGTGTCGACCCGGCGGCTGGCCGCGCAACTCGGGGTCCGCGGCCCGTCGCTCTACAACCACTTCCCCAACAAGGACGCGATCCTCGACGCGGTCGCCGACGAGATCACGGCCGACGTCGACATCGACTGCTTCGCGACCCACGAGTGGCCCGAGGCCCTGCTGATCTGGGGCCGGTCCTACCGGGCGGCCCTCGCCGCGCACCCCCACATCGTCCCTTACCTAGCCAGGGGCCCCGGCCGGCGGCCGCGGGCCCTAGCCATGGCAGACGCCGTCTACGGCGGCCTGGTCCGAGCGGGCTGGCCGCCGGCGCGGGCGACCCACATCGGCGCGCTGATGCGCTATCTGGTGGCCGGCTCGGCGCTCGGCTCGTTCGCGCGCGGCTTCGCCTCCGACCCTGCGATCTACGTGTCCTCCGACTATCCCCACCTGGGGCAGGCCCACCGGCTGGCGGCGCACCAGCGCGAGGTCGACGAGGGCGCGTTCGAGCTTGGGCTGGAAGCGGTCATCAGAGGCCTCCGGATCACGTATGAAGAGGTGGTCGTCGACACCACCCACCGATTCCACGGCACGACCCGCTCCACCGGGAGGTAACCGCATGGACCACACCGAGGCCCGCGCCGCCGCCAAGGTGGCCGACCGCGATCGGCTCTACATCGACGGCGAGTGGATGACCCCGCTGGACGCCCTGCCGATGCCGGTGCAGGACCCGGCGACCGAGGAGGTCGTCGCGCACGTGCCGGCCGCCGGCAGCGCCGACGTCGACCGCGCCGTGGCCGCGGCCCGCGCCGCCTTCGGCCCGTGGGCGAGCCTGTCCCCCAGCGCCCGCGCCGACCACCTCGACCGGCTGCTGGGCGCGCTGACCGAGCGGGCCGAGCAGATCGCCGCGACCGTCGCCATCGAGGTCGGCACCCCGATCAAGGTGGCGCAGCGGGTGCAGACGGGTCTGCCGCTGCTGGTGCTGCGCGACTACGCGGCCCGGGCACGCGCCGGATTCGAGCCCGAGACGATCGGGAACTCACTGGTCGTACGCGAGCCGGCCGGTGTCGTCGGGGCCATCACGCCGTGGAACTACCCGCTGCACCAGGTGGTCGCCAAGGTCGGCGCGGCCCTCGCGGCCGGGTGCACGGTCGTGCTCAAGCCGGCCGAGCTGACCCCGCTCACCGCGTACCTGCTGTTCGACGCGATCCACGAGGCCGGCCTGCCGCACGGGGTGGTCAACCTGGTCACCGGCTCCGGTCCGGTGGCGGGCTCGGCCCTGGCCGCCCATTCCGATGTCGACATCGTGTCGTTTACCGGCTCGGGTGCGACCGGCGCCGCGATCAGCCGGCTGGCCGCCGACCGCATCGCGCGGGTCACCCTCGAGCTCGGCGGCAAGTCGGCCAACGTGATCCTGCAGGACGCCGACCTGGCCAAGGCGGTCAAGGTGGGCGTCGGCAACGCGTTCCTCAACGCCGGCCAGACCTGCACCGCGTGGACGCGGATGCTGGTGCACCGCTCGGTTTACGAAGAGGCGGTCGAGCTGGCCGCGACCGCTTCGGCCGGCTATGTGACCGGCGACCCGTTCGACCCGGCGACCCGGCTCGGCCCCCTGGTCTCGGAGCGCCAACGCGACCGGGTACGCACCTACGTCGACAAGGGCCTGGCCGACGGCGCCCGGCTGGTCTCCGGCGGCCCGGACGCGCCGGTGCCGGCCCGCGGCTGGTTCGTCGCGCCGACGGTCTTCGCCGACGTCGACCCCGACGACACGATCGCCCAGGAAGAGATCTTCGGCCCCGTCCTGTCGATCATCCCGTTCTCCGACGACGACCAGGCGGTCGAGATCGCCAACAACTCCCGCTACGGTTTGGCGGGGGCGGTCTGGTCCGGCGACGAGGAGCGGGCGATGGCGGTCGCCCGCCGCGTGCGCACCGGAGCCGTCGACATCAACGGCGGCTCGTTCAACCCGCTGGCGCCCTTCGGCGGCTACAAGCAGTCGGGCGTCGGCCGCGAGTTGGGCCAGCACGGCCTTTCCGAGTTCCTGGAAACCAAGTCGATCCAGCGGTGAGGACTTCGTTCATGACAGCGGCAACGGGCGTGTCGGCATGAAGGCGTTGGTCGTGTCGGGCAAGGGCGAGGTCCCTTCGGTCGCCGACGTGGTGCTGCCGCCGGTGGGTCCGGGCGACGTGCGGGTCAGGGTGCGGGCGGCCGGCGTCTGCCACTCCGACCTGTCGATGGTCAACGGCACGCTCGCGCCGTCGTACCCGCTGGTCCTGGGCCACGAGGCCGCCGGCGTGGTGGTCGAGGTAGGCGCCAGCACGCGGGTCAGCGTCGGCGACGAGGTGGTGCTCAACTGGGCGCCGCCGTGCCGGGAGTGCTGGCACTGCACCCACGGCGAGCCGTGGCTCTGCGCCGACAACGGCCGCCCGTCGGTGCCACGCGGCCACCTGGCCTCCGGCGAGGCGACCCACGTGACGTTGGGCCTCGGCGCGCTGGCCGAAGAGGTCGTCGTGCCGGGCCACGCGGTCGTGCCGGTCCCCGCCGGCCTGCCCGCCGACGTGGCCGCGCTGCTCGGCTGCGCCGTGCTGACCGCGACCGGCGCCGTCAACCGCACCGCCGAGGTCCGCCCCGGCCAGTCGGTGGTCGTGATCGGCCTCGGCGGCGTCGGCCTGGCCGCCCTGATCGCCGCCCGGGCCGCGCGCGCCGACCCGGTGATCGGCGTCGACCTCGGCGAGGCGAAACGCGACCTGGCACTCGCGGCGGGCGCCACCGACTTCGTCGTCTCCGACGACACGATGCCCAGGGCGATCCGCGCCCTGACCGGTGGCCGCGGCGCCGACCACGCCATCGAGTGCGTCGGCCGTTCGGCGACGATCGGCGCGGCCTGGCGAGCGACCAGGCGCGGCGGCCAGGTGACGGTGGTCGGCATGGGCGCCCGCGACGACCTGGTCAGCCTGAGCGCCCTGGACATCTTCCACTCGGCCCGCACGCTGCGGTCGTCGATCTACGGCTCGTCCGACCCGGACCGCGACCTACCGGTGCTGGCCGCCGCCGTGGCGGCCGGCTCACTCGACCTGGATCCTCTGATCACCGACCGCATCCCCCTGGAGACCGCCCCCGACGCCTTTGCCCGCATGTCCCGCGGCGAAGGCGCCCGCTCGGTAGTCCTCTTCGGCTGACCCCGGTGCCCGGCACGCCGCTGCACCGGACAGTGCCGGCGCACCACGTCTGGTCGGCGGGCTGCGGCGGATCACCGCGCGCTGGGCCGCACTGGGCCAGCCGCGACGAGGCGCTCGACTCGCCGCTCGCGTACGACGCGTGGACCGTCCCAGGAGCCGGACCCGCCTCCGGCGGTGGCGGGATCAGGCGACCTTGCGGTCGCGGTCGCCCGTTGCCGCCCCGAGGGCTACTCGCGTCTGGGAGGCCGGGCGGGCACGACGGGAGGGGCGGGACGCGCGTGCGCCGGCGTCCGGGAAGACCCACTTGCGGTAGGCCCACAGGCGGAAGACCATCGCCAGCAGGGTGCCGAAGATCATGCCCCAGAGGAAGTCCGAGACCTCCTGGGCCGCGCGGGAGATGTGGGGAGTCTGGAGCGCGAACGCGTAGCGGGCTAGGTAGAGCGGCGCGGAGTTGAGGGCGATGCCTATCGCGTTGATGACGATGTACAGCGCCAGTTCGTGGTGGGCGCGGCGGCCGCCTCGGGTGCGGAAGGTCCATTCGCGGTTGAGGGCGTAGGAGACGAAGGCGGCGATGATCGTGGCTACCGTCAGTGCCGTGACGGGCTTGGCTTCGAACCACGTCACCTTGAGTGCATAGTTGATCACGGCAGTGAGTACCCAGCAGAAGCCGCCGACCGCGAGGAACTTGACCGCCTCCCGGCGCCGGAAGACGTGCTTGCGCAGCGGTGGAGGCAGGGTCTGCAGCAGTCGGCTGGTCATGCGCACTGGCGCACTCTAGCGGCAAAGCCTGGGTCTTCCAGGTAACCCGGCGTCACCCGACGGGGTCTTCCACCGCGCGGGTAAGGCACCGAGATCGCGGCCACGGCGGACCGAAGCCTGCCGTCGAGGGCCTATCCCCAGGCCAGGCCGGGCGCGCCGCGCGCAACGGCCGTCAGATCACCCGGCCGCCACGGCGACCGCGAAACAGCAGCCAAACCGAAACAGCCCCACGGCTGCCAAGCCCGGCCCGCCGTCCGCCGAACACGCACGCTCACGGGCCGGACCGCACCGACCGTGAGCGCGGCCTGGACCCCCTCGTGCGATGGGCAGCGCAGGGGTGGTTAGCCGTTGAAGGCTTGCCAGGCGAAGCCGGGCGTGCGGAACGGGCGAAGCGCTGCCCGGTGCCGGCTGCCGACGTAGACCTCGGCGTCACCGTCGCCGAGGTCGCAGACCATCACCACGACGCCCGGGGCGACATAGTGGTGGGTGGGATCGCTGGGCCAGCGCATCGGCGGCAGTGGGACCTCCTCCAGCTGCCCGAGCAACTCCCCCAGCTCCCCCAACCGGACCGACGCCCACCCGCCATAAGGGCCGTACACCGCCTCGCACAGCAGGAAACGGACCAGGAAGCCGCTCAACGGCACCCGTTCCGCGACGGGCGAATCGAACGGGTCCAGGTACCAGACCGATGGATCATCGGCCGACGGGTCAACGCGTAGGCGGAAGACGCCCTGGTTCTCGCTCCCGATCACGATGCCCGGGCCGTCGTCCGAGGGGTAGATCTCTTCCGGTGAGAAGATCCGATTCTGCTCCCCCAGCACCTGCTGCCGGCCCCTGGCAGCGCGATAGAACTCGAGCAGCGGGCGCGGCAGCGGCGCAACCATGACAAAGGGCGATGACGGCGGGACGTCCGCGTACCACTCGGCCACGAACGCGTGCATCGCCGCCACCGGATCCGCCGGCAGTTGCGAAATCCAGCTCACGTCAGCGGGCGGCGCCGGGGCACGGGCCGCACCCGGTCGAGGACGTCGTACGGGAGCGGATCGTCAATGCGCAGCGAGCACTCGACCAGCCAATCCGGCGATGACGGAACCTCCAGGCCGTCCTCGGTCACCCGCACCGCGAAGTGCCCCGCCCCGGTCGGCCGCGAACTGACGACAGCGACCCGCAGGGGACCGAGCGGCAGGCAACCGTCCGGCATGCGGGCGAAACCGTGGATGGGCAGTTCCTGCCGGTGCGCACCGAGCCGTTCGGCGGCGGCCGGTGGGAACGGGCCACGAAGATGCACTCCGTCGGCGCTGGTCACACCGCTGCCGTCCGGCCGGTCACCCGCGTCCACGACGACCACGGTCGCCGCCGGACCGATCGCGTAACTGACCGACACGGAATGGACCACGACGGCGCCCCGGCCCGCGTACGCTAGCGCTTCGTTCTCGGAGACAGGCCGCACGCGCACGAGGGTACGGAGAATCCAGAATGGTGACTGTTGTCGGGGCCGGGGTCAGTGGGCTGACCACCGCGATCGTGCTCGCCGAAAGCGGCGTGCCGACCACCGTCGTCGCCGCCGAGCCACCACAGGAGACCACCTCGGTGGCCGCCGGGGCGCTCTGGGGGCCGTCCTTCCAGCGGCCCTACGACAGGACGCTCCGATGGACCGCTCAGTCCCTCGTGGACTTCCAGGACCTCGCCGCCGAGCCCGGCACCGGCGTACGGATCGTCGACGTCCTGACCGTCGGCAGTGGTGACCTGCCCGATCAGCTGCCTCCGCAGGTCGCGCTGATTCCGGGGCTGCGTCGGGCGAGCCCGGAGGAGCTGCCCCGCGGCTACGACGCCGGCTCCTGGGGGCGGATGCCCGTCGTCGACATGCCGACCTACCTCGACTACCTGACCAGACGGCTCGCGGCGGCCGGCGTCGAGGTCGAGCTGCGCCGCGTCACGGCGCTCGAGGGAGAGCGGGAGACCGTCGTCAACTGCGCCGGCGTCGGTGCCCGGGAGCTGGCCGGTGACGACAGCGTCCGCGCCGTTTTCGGGCAGCACGTCGTCCTCGACAACCCCGGCCTGACCCACGCCTTCATGGAGCTCGGCCGCGACGGTGAGTGGACCAGCTTCATGCCGCACCCCACCCGCGTGGTCTGCGGCGGCGTCCGGATCGAGGACCGCTGGGACCGCACCCCGGACGACGACGTCACCGCCGGGATCCTCGAGCGCTGCCGGGCCCTCGAGCCGAGGCTCGCCGACGCCCGCGTCCAGGGCGTCGTGACCGGGCTGCGGCCCGAGCGTCCGGCGGTGCGGGTCGAGACGGAGCAGCGCGGCCGGACGCGGGTGGTGCACAACTACGGGCACGGCGGCACCGGGGTCAGCCTTTCCTGGGGCTGTGCCCGCGAGGCCGCCCGGCTAGCTGTCGGCGGTTAGCAGCAGTGCGGTGATCGTGCGGGTCATCACGGCCTCCGCCTCCGGCGCGGACAGGGCCAGGCCCTCGCGGAGCATCGACCACGCCGGCCACATCGACGCCGCGATCACCGCGTCGCGCAACGTCGCCCCACCCGGGGTGGCGAGCTCGGCGGCGAAGAGGACCTCCACCTCCTCGCGGAGGCGTTCGATGTGCTTCTGGCGGTTGCGGCGCAGCTGGGGCGAGAACGGCTCGCGCATCGCCGCCGCCCGGGCCGGCGCGGAGATGAGCTGGAGCAGCCGAGCCCGCTGGCGGCAGTAACGGGCGACCCGTTCCGGCAACGGCAGGGCCGGCGGCACCGGGGAGAAGGCGGCGTCGTACTCCGCGAGCACCCGCGCGCCGCTCGCCTCGAACAGCGTCTCCATGTCCTTGAAGTTGGTCCACAGTGCCCGCAGGGACACCCCGGCCCGCTCCGCGATCCGCTCGCCCGTCGGGCGCAGGTCGCCCTCGCCGATCAGCGCCAGGTGGGCGTCGACGATCGCGGCCCGGGTGCGTTCCGCCCGAGCGGTGCGCCCGTCCACCCGCTCCTCCGAAGAAGAAGTCATGCTCCCCGCCCCGTCAACGTGACCCCGCCGTCGATGACCAGTGTCTGCCCCGTGATCCAGGCCGCCTCGTCGGAGGCCAGGAACGCGACCGCCGCTGCCACGTCGTCGGGGATGCCGAGCCTGGCCAGCGGGTACGCGGAGGCGACCTCCTCCTCGCGGCCCTCGTAGAGCAGGGTCGCGAACTTGGTCTTCACCACCGCCGGCGCGACCGCGTTGACGCGCACGTGCGGGGCGAGCTCCACCGCCAGGCAGCGGGTCAGGTGCTCCAGCGCCGCCTTGGTCACCCCGTAGAACGAGATGCCCGGCGGTGGCACCCGGCCGCCCACCGACGACACGTTGACGACGACGCCCGGGCGCGGGCCGCCGGCGTACACCTGCTGGACCCAGCCCAGCGCGGCCAGCAGGTTGACCTCGAAGATCTTGCGGGCGGCGCCGAGGTCCATGTCGATCAGAGGCCCGAATACCGGGTTGATCCCTGTGTTGTTGACCAGGATGTCGATCGGCCCGAACGCCTCGACCGTCGCCGCGACAGCGGCTGCCTGGTGCGACGGGTCGTCGGCCCGGCCGGCCACACCCAGCGCGACCGACGGCCCGCCCAGGAGCGTCACCGCCGATTCCAACGCCTCGGGCTTGCGGGCCGTCACGCAGACACGGGCGCCCGCACCGGCCAGCCGGGTCGCGATCGCGAGACCGATGCCCCGGCTCGCGCCGGTGACCAGCGCCACCCGGCCGGACAGGGATGCGGTCACGACGCCTCCAGCGGCAGGTCGACGAGGGTGGCCAGGCGCGCGCGGTGCCGGTCGGGAGAACCGTACGCGACGGAGGTCGCCTTGGCCCGCTTGAGATAGAGGTGTGCCGGGTGCTCCCAGGTGAAGCCGATGCCGCCGTGCATCTGGACGCACTCCTCGGCCGCCCGCACGGCGACCTCCGAGCCCACGATCTTGGCCAGCGACGCCGCGATCAGGCCGTCGTCGCCGCCGTCGGCCAGGTCCGCCACGGCGTACGCGACGACCGCGCGGGCCTGTGTCAGCTCCACCCACAGGTCCGCGAGCCGGTGCTTGAGCGCCTGGAACGACCCGACCGGGCGGCCGAACTGGTAGCGCTCCTTGAGGTAGGCCACGGTGGTGTCGAGGCACCACGACGCCAGGCCGACCTGCTCGGCCGCGACCATGACGGCCGCGACGCGCAGGGCGGACGGCACCGCTGCCACCGGTGCGACCAGCCGGGCCGGGGCCGAGGTGAACTCGAGGTCGCACAGCGGCCGCGTCTCGTCCAGCGACGCGATCCGGGCGCGCCGGACGGCTGTGCCCTCGACCGCGTAGAGGCCGTCGTCGGCGGGCACCAGCAGCACGTCCGCGCCGAGGGCGTCGGCGACGCCGCGCACGGTGCCGGTCACCGCACCGTACTGGGAGGACAGTCGCGGCGGTGCGGACCACAGCCCGTACGGCACCGCCAGCGCCGCGGTCAGCTCGCCCGAGGCCAGCCGCCCGAGCAGGTCGTGCGCGGCCGACGAGCCCAGGGCCGTCGTCGCGACCACCGCGCTGGACAGGAACGGCACGGGAGCGACCGCCCGGCCCAGCTCCTCGGCCACGACCGCGGCCGCGCGGTGCTGCGCGCCGGCTCCGCCCTGCGCCTCGGGCACGAGCAGCCCGGCCAGGCCCATCCCGGTGGCCACGGTCCGCCACAGCTTCGCGTCGTACGCGTCCGCGCCCGCCGAGACGAACGACAGCACCGACTGCCCGGTGCACTCGGCCGCCAGCATGTCCCGTACGCCGGAGCGCAGGTCCTGCTCGTCCGGCGACTCCAGCACGTCCAGAACGTCGCTCATCGCGGCAGATCCTTCCACGCGACCCGGGTGTCGACCCGTGGCTCGGCGGGCAGGCCGAGCACCCGCTCGGCGATGATGTTGCGGAGCACCTCGGAGGTGCCGCCCTCGATGGAGTTGCCCCTGGCCCGCAGGTAGCGGTAGCCCGCGTCGCGCCCGGTGAAGTCGACCTCCTCGGGCCGGCCCATCGCCCACGAGTCGCGCCGCAGCCCTTCGTCGCCGAGCAGGTCGAGCTCGGCCGCCGAGATCTGCTGGTTGAGCGTCGCGAACGACAGCTTCACCGCGGAGCCGTCCGGGCCGGGCGCTCCGGCGGCCAGTTGCTGGCGGACCCGCATGCCGGTCAGCCGCGCCGCCTCCGCCCGGACCCAGAGCCGCATGACGGTGTCGTGCATGCCGGGGGTACGCACGCCCGGGTCGGACCGCCACGCGGAGGCCAGCACGCCGATCATGCCGCCCTCGCGGGGCATCGCACCGCCGCCGATCGAGACCCGCTCGTTCATCAGCGTGGTCTGCGCGACCTTCCAGCCCTCACCGACCTCGCCGAGCCGGTGCGCGTCGGGGATCCGGACGCCGGTCAGGTAGACCTCGTTGAACTCGGCCTCGCCGGTGAGCTGCCGCAGCGGCCGGACCTCGACGCCGGGCGCGGTCATGTCGAGCACGAAGTAGCTCAGGCCGGCGTGCTTGGGCACGTCCGGGTCGGTGCGCGCGAGCAGGATGGCCCAGCGGGCGACGTGCGCCATCGACGTCCACACCTTCTGGCCGTCGAGCACCCAGTCGTCACCGTCACGGCGCGCGCGGGTGCCGAGGCCGGCGAGGTCGGAGCCGGCCCCGGGCTCGCTGAACAGCTGGCACCACACCTCCTCACCGGTCCACAACGGACGCAGGAAGCGTGACCGTTGCGCGTCGGTGCCGTGCACGAGGATCGTCGGCGCGGCCATGCCGAGGCCGATGCCGATGCGGCCCGGCCGGTTGTCCGGGGCACCGGCCGAGGCGAACGCGTCGTCGACGACCGGCTGCAGCGACCGGCCCGCGCCCAGCCCGCCGAGCCCGGTGGGAAAGTGGACCCACGCGAGCCCCGCGTCGAACCGTGCGCGCAGGAAGGCCAGCCGGTCCGAATCGCTCCCGGTGGCCGCCGCGGCCGGCTCGTGCTCGGCCAGGAAAGCCGAGATCCGCGCCCGCAGGTCGGCCTCGGTCATCACCGACGCCATCGCGCCCCCTCAGTGAGGAAAGAATGTGCACTCGGACTGCAATCTACTGGTCCGACCGGCGCCGACGCCATCCACAGGGCCGGCCGAGGTCGATCCCGCCGCGTGTCGCGCGGTTGAGGGTCCGGAGCCGGGGGCAGGATGGTCGGGACAAACGCGTACCAAATGATCGCGAATGGACAGGCCCATGCGACTCAGCATCCGCAACCAACTCGACGCCACGATCCTGTCGGTGTCCCGTGGCGACGCGATGGCCGCCGTGAAGGCCCAGCTCGCCAGCGGCCAGGAGGTGACTGCGGCGATCACCAGGGAGAGCGCCGACGAGCTCGAGCTCATCGCCGGCCAGCCCGTGACGATGCTGGTCAAGGCGACCGACGTCGCGCTGGCCACCGGCGCCGTCGGCGACCTCAGCATCCGCAACCAGCTCCCCGGCCGGATCACCTCGCTGACGAGCGGGGCCGCGATGACCACGCTGAAGGTGGCGGTCGACGGCGGCGGGGCGCTCACCGCGGTGGTCACCAACGACGCCGTCAACGACCTCGACCTCAGCGAGGGTGACGAGGTGCTCGCGCTGGTCAAGTCGACTGAGGTCAGCGTCGCGATCAACTGACCGATAGGCTCCGCGGCATGCATCGCAGGGCCTATCTCGACGCGGCGGCGATCGCCGTCGACCTCCTCGCCGACCCGGCGGTCGCCGACCGCTGGACGCAGCCGAGCGCGCTGGCCGAGTTCTCCGTCGGCGGCCTCGCCGGGCACCTCGGGCGCCAGGTGCACATGATGGTCGAGCTCCTCGACGCGCCACCGGCCGACCAGCGGCCGCGCGACCTGATGGAGCACTACGGCGCTTCGGTCTGGCTCGGCAAGGACGTCGACACGCCCGCCAACGTGGCGATCCGGGCGCAGGGCGACGAGTTCGCCGAGGCCGGCCACGCTCAGCTCGTCGAGACGCTGCGCGCCGACCTCGTGGCCATTCGCGAGACACTGCCCGAGATGCCGCCGGACGAGAAGGTGCTGCTGCCCTGGACCGGCTGGGCGCTGTGCCTGGACGACCTGCTGCTGACCCGGATGATGGAGATCTCCGTCCACTGTGACGACCTCGCGGTCAGCGTCGATCTGCCGACGCCGACGTTCCCGTCGCAGGTGCTGCGGCCGGTCCTCGGGCTGCTGACCGACCTGGCGGTGGCCCGGCACGGCCAGGTCGCGACCCTGCGGGCGCTCAGCCGTCGTGAGCGCGCGCCGGAGACCATCTCCGCACTCTGAGCGCCGGAGGTTACGGCTCTATCGGGTGCGATGACCGACCGGAAGGCCGTCGCCCGGGCGGGGTACGCACACCCGCCGCACGGCACGCGCCGTGGTTAGGGTCGGCCGGTGACCGCGAGGGAAGACGACTGGGTCGGGCCGCCGCGCTACCACACGGCGACCGCCGCCCTGACCGCACCGACCAGGCCGGAGCCCACCGTCTGGGCGAAGGCCGCGACGCAGGAACAGCCCACGCTGTGGGCCAGGGCCACGGGCCGGCAACCGGCCGGTGACGGCCGCGACCGCTGGTTCGACCTGCTCCGGGCCGCAGCCATCGTGCGCGTCGTGCTCTACCACATGTTCCCCGTCGCCTGGCTGGGCCTGGGATTCCCGGCGATGGGCGTGATGTTCGCGCTCGGCGGCTCGCTGATGGCCCGGTCCGTCGACCGCTCGGCCGCCCGCGCGGTCCGCGGCCGGTTGCGGCGGCTGCTGCCCGCGCTGTGGCTGCTCGCCGCGGTCGTCGTGCCCGCGATGCTCGTGGTCGGTTGGGACGACCGTCCAGGGTGGCCGGCGCTGCTGCTCTGGCTGCTGCCGATCGCCGAGCCGCCGGCCACCGCCTGGGCCGAGCCGGTCAGCGGCATCCTGTGGTACCTCGTGACGTACCTCTGGCTGGTGCTGCTCTCGCCGTTGCTGCTGAAGCTCTATCGCAAGGCCCGGGTGCTGACCGTGCTGGCGCCGCTCGCGATCCTGCCCCTTTATCAGGTCGCGCCCTGGCCGTTCGGCGACCGGTCCGCCTCGGTGGTCGAGGACGTGCTGACGTTCGCGGCCTGCTGGGTGCTCGGCTTCGCCCATCGCGACGGCGACCTGCGCCGCCTGCGGTTCGCGGCGGTCCTGGCGATCTCGGTGGCGGCCACGTCCGGCGCGGTCGGCTGGGTGGTCACCCACCACGGCGCCGACGGCATCGACCTGGGCGAGAGCCCGGTGGCGTACGCCATCTACTCGATCGGCTTCGTGCTGGTGCTGCTGCGGCTGGCGCCGAAGATGGACTGGCTCACGCAACGCCGCCGCGCAGACGCCGCCGTGACCCTGCTCAACTCGCGGGCCGTGACGATCTACCTGTGGCACAACGCGGCGATCACGGCCGCCTTCCCGCTCGGCGACCTGCTGCACGTCTGGGTGTTCGGCGACACGATCGCCGAGGTCGGCTACACCGCGATCGGCCTGTGGCTGCTCGTCATGGTGGTCATGCACGTCGGCTGGGTCGAGGACCTGTCGGCCCGCCGCCGCCCCCGGCTGCTGCCGATCTGAAGGAAGGTCAGCGCTCGTCGACGATCCGGCGCATCTTGCCCATCGAGCGCTCGACACCGTCCGGCTCCAGCACCTCGACCGCGATGGTCACGCCGATCCGGTCCTTCACCGCCGCGGCGAGCGTGGCGGCCGCCGCGGAGGCGTCGACGCCGGGCCGCCGCTCGACCCGGACGGTCAGCGCGTCGAGCCGGCCGGAGCGGCTGAGCACGCACTGGAAATGGGGCGAGAGCTCGGCGGTCCCGAGGATCAGCTCCTCGATCTGGGTCGGGAACACGTTGACCCCGCGCACGATCATCATGTCGTCCGTACGCCCGGTGATCTTCTCCATCCGGCGCATCGGGCGGGCGGTGCCGGGCAGCAGCCGGGTCAGGTCGCGGGTGCGGTAGCGGATCACGGGCATCGCCTGCTTGGTCAGCGACGTGAAGACGAGCTCGCCGAACGACCCGTCGGGCAGCACCGCACCGGTCACCGGGTCGATGATCTCCGGATAGAAGTGGTCCTCCCAGATGTGCGGGCCGTCCTTGGTCTCGACGCACTCGTTGGCCACACCCGGGCCCATCACCTCGGACAGGCCGTAGATGTCGACCGCGTCGATGCCGAGCCGCTCCTCGATCTCGCGGCGCATGTCCTCGGTCCACGGCTCGGCGCCGAGGATGCCGGTGCGCAGCGAGGTGCCGCGCGGGTCGACGCCCTGCCGCTCCAGCTCGTCGACGATCGCGAGCAGGTAGCTGGGCGTCACCATGATGATCGACGGCTGGAAGTCCTGGATCAGCATGACCTGCCGCGACGTCATCCCGCCCGACACCGGCACGACCGTGCAGCCGAGCTCCTCGGCGCCGTAGTGGGCGCCGAGGCCGCCGGTGAACAGGCCGTAACCGTACGCCACGTGCACGACGTCGCCGGGGTTTCCGCCCGAGGCCCGGATCGAGCGGGCCATCAGCCGCGCCCAGGTGGTGATGTCGTCCTTCGTGTAGCCGACCACCGTCGGGCGGCCCGTGGTGCCCGACGAGGCGTGCACCCGGACGACCTGCTCGCGCGGCACGGCGAACATCCCGAACGGGTAGTTGGCCCGCAGGTCGTCCTTGCTGGTCGTCGGGAACGCCGCCAGGTCGTCGAGGGACTTCAGGTCGTCCGGGTGTACGCCGGCCGCGTCGAACGCGGCACGGTAGTGCGGGACGTTGTCGTAGGCGTGCCCGAGCGACCAGCGGAGTCGTTCGAGCTGGAGGGAGCGCAGCTCGTCGACCGACGCCCGCTCGACGGGTTCAAGCGGCATGCCGCCCACTATGCCGGCCGCGCCGCCTTGCCGTCGAGCCAGAGCAGGTCGGAGGCGTCGCCGTGGGAACCGGCGCGGCCGACGTGCTTCGACGAGATCCGCGGACCCTTCTTGATGACGTGGACCAGGGCCATCGCGTGCCCCCGGCCCAGCCCGTAGTCGTCGCGCAGCCACTCGACGATGGTCGTCGCCTTCACGTCTGCGGCGTCGAAGCCCCGGGCGCGGGCCTCGTCGACCAGCTCACGCGGGGTCTTGCCGGTCTTGTCCTCCGCCGCGTCGAGGTAGGCCTGGAACGACATGTCGGTCTCCTTGCGTCGTGGCCGCCCGCACGTCGCGGGCGGCCCTCACCAGTGCAGCGAACGGGCCGGCCCGATTTCGACATCGTGACGGGACTTTTTCCGGCGGCACCTCGCGGGGTGATCGTCCACGATAGACTTCGCCCGGTTCGGTGGTATTTCACGTTATTCGCCACAATGAATGGCCTCGGGCTTTCGGATCTTGACCCTTGGAAATGCCAGGTCATAGGCTCCATTCGCCTTTCACTCCACCTTTCCGGGAAGGGAAGCGGGTTTAATGCGACTACCGAACCGCGCAAAACGGCTTGCGGGTGCAGCGACAGCGCTGTTGCTCGCCGGCACGCTGCCGATGCTCAACGGCGTTCCCGCCAGCGCCAACCCCCCTCGTCCAGCCTGTGACCCCAACCCCCAGGCCCGCCTGACCGACGTGCCGAGCCCGGAGGCCTTCCTCGGCTTCCCCCTCGGCCTCGGTCAGCAGCGGGTCGTCACCAACGACGAGATCCGCCGGTACGTGGCCGCCGTCGACGCCTCCTCGGACCGCGTCGTCACCGGCACCATGGCCACCAGCGTCACCGGCCAGCCGCTGCCGTACGCGATCGTCTCCGACAGCTCGCACGTCACGAAGGACGGCCTCGCGGCGATCGCGGAGAACATCCGCGACCTGCGCGACCCGCGCACGATGGCGGACTCGAAGGCCGCCCGGATCGCGCACGACGGCCCGGCGATCGTCTACATCGCC
Source organism: Asanoa sp. NPDC049475 (assembly GCF_040676915.1). Lineage (NCBI taxonomy): Bacteria > Bacillati > Actinomycetota > Actinomycetes > Micromonosporales > Micromonosporaceae > Asanoa > Asanoa sp. NPDC049475. The sequence goes on from NZ_JBFAPY010000002.1 coordinate 1,011,892, forward strand.
GGCAACGTCCACGGTGGTGAGACCAGCGGCGCGGACGCCGCGCTGAAGTCGCTCTACGAGCTCGCCGCCGGCCTGTCCTGCGACGTGCGTGACCGCAACGACAACCTGGTCACGGTCATCATCCCGACCCAGAACCCGGACGGCCGGGCCGCCAGCCGCCGGCAGAACGAGTACGGCTTCGACCTGAACCGCGACTGGTTCGCCCGCAGCCAGCCGGAGACCGACGGCAAGATCGAGCTGCTCCGGAAGTACCCGCCGCAGGTCTTCGTCGACGCGCACGAGATGGGCAGCCGGCGCTACTTCTTCCCGCCGAACGCCGACCCGATCCACCACGAGATCGCCAGCGAGCCGGTCGACTGGATCAACCGCATCGGTGAGGCCAACAAGGCCGGCTTCGGCTACAACGGCGCCTGCACCGCGACGGTCACCACCGAGTGCTACTTCAACTACGACGTCTACGACCTCTTCTACATGGGGTACGGCGACACCGTGCCGGCCGCCGGGTTCGGCGCCGCCGGCATGACGTACGAGAAGGGCAGCGCGTCGGCCGTCCAGGACCGGGTGCAGCAGCAGTTCAACACCCAGTGGTCGACGATCGGCTGGGCCTCCGCCAACAAGAAGGAGGTCCTCACCGGCTGGTTCAAGGTCTGGAAGGACGCGCTGGCCGAGGGCAAGGCCGGCACGCTCGAGCCCAACGAGGTCGTCCAGCCCGACAACACGGTGCAGTTCCCGGTGCCGGACATCAAGATCAAATCCTACTTCCTGCTCCCCGAGCGCCAGCAGGCCGACGTGCGCCGGCTGGTCGAGCGGCTGCGGGCGATGGACGTCGAGGTCTACGAGGTCAAGGAGCCGATCACGGTGCCGAACGCGCACGTGTTCGGTGGCCGTGAGGCCGACAACCTGACCGTGCCCAAGGGCGCCTACTGGATCCCGATGGCCCAGCCGCAGAAGCACTGGATCCAGGCGACGCTCGGCGAGGACCCGTACGTTCCGTTCCCGTACTTCTACGACGTGTCCTCGTGGAGCAACCCGCTGCTGATGGGCATCGACACCATCTACACCGGTGACGACCTGAAGCCCAAGGTGCAGCGCGTCGCGCGTCCGGCCGGCGGCAAGGCGGCCAACGCGCCCGCGGGCGGCTCCTACCAGTTCCGACTCGACTCGGCCGGCGCCGCGGAGCTCACTTTCGCGCTGCTGGGCGCAGGCGTCGAGGTCAAGCGCGACGCCGCCAACGTGGCCTCCTTCCCGGAGGCGGGGCTGACCGGTGCGCTCAACGACCGGGCCCTCGGCCTGGGCGTGACACTCAGCGCCAACCGCAAGCCGCCGGCCGGCGCCGCGGTCACCCTGCCGGACGTCGGCCTGTTCCGCGGCACCGGCATCTCCACCACCTCCGGCTCGTACGGCGAGGCGCGCTACGTGCTCGGCGCCCGCTGGGGCCTCGACCTGAAGCCGGTCACCACGGCCGACATCAACGACAACACCGCGGCGTTCACCGACCGCACGGTGGTGCTGGTGCCGGACGGCAGCAGCGCGACCGGTGGCCTGACCGCCGCCGGCCAGCAGAACCTGCGCAACTGGGTGGCGGCCGGCAACACGTACATCGGCCTGCGCAACGAAGGCACCCGGGTCGCCCGCGCGGCCGGGCTCACCTCGACCACCGAGAAGCCCCAGACGCCCGACTACACGGTGATCGGCTCGCACTTCCGGGTCGACGTCGACGGCAGCAGCCCGGTGGGCGCGGGTCGCCCGGCCGAGGACTTCGAGTTCAACAACGAGGACCCGATCCTCAACCCGAGCACCACCGGCACCAACGTCGTCACCTACCCCACGGACGACACGTTCTGGCACAACGGCTTCACGGTCGACGAGCACCTGCTCGCCGGCACGGCGGCCGTGGTCGACGAGCCGACCGGGGCCGGTCGGGCGGTGCTGTTCGCCTTCAACCCGCTGTTCCGGGCGTACAACGAGAGCGGCATCCAGATGCTCGCCAACTCGGTTCTCTACCCGGCGGGTCAGTCGGTGGCCCGCCGGTCGGCGGCGACGGTCGACCCGGCCCGGGCGGCCGCCGCGGCCGCCCCCGCACCGGAGAACCTGGGCGGCGAGTGGCGCCCGATCACCATCAAGGTCGCTTCGGGCGATCTGGCCCGGGCCGAGTCGGTGGTCGACGGCTACACCGACACCGCCCGGGTCAGCCAGGCCGGCGGGTCGGCCTGGCTGGTCATCCCCAACCCCGAGGGCCTGCAGGCCGACGAGCACCCGTACCTGCGCGATCTGGTCAGTGACCTGCGTGCGGCCGGGATCTCGCTCAAGTCGGTCGTAGGGTGAGTCACGGCACCCGGTGGTTCCCGCCCCTCGGGGACCACCGGGTGCCACCCGTCCCAGACGCGTTATGACCATGACCACTGCGCCCTGAAGCGAACGGTCCTCACCACTACAGTTGGTGGTTGTCCGACCACGCATTCGTGTGGGGGTGAGGGTCCTGACCAGCAACCGCGCCGTCCGCGGTGTCGGCACCGGCAACGGCACCGACACGCGCGTGGCCGCCGAGACGGCGGTCACCGAGGCATTGCGCCCCCTCGGGGGCCGCCGGCCCGATCTGGTGCTGGTGTACGCCTCTGTCCGGTACGACCTCGAAACGGTGCTGAAGACCGTCAACGCGGCCGCCGGCTCCGCCGTGATCGCCGGCGCCACGAGCTCCGGCCAGCTGCACAACGGCCAGCTCACCGAGCCCGGCGACGGCATCGCCGTGCTGGCCCTGGCCGGCGGCGGCTACCGCTTCGGCCTCGGGCACGCCACCGGGCTGCAGGCCGACGCGACCGGGGCCGGCCGGGCGTTGGCCCGCGCCGCGCTCGACGCGGCCGGCCCGGAGCGCTCGCCGCACGAGGCGGTCCTGATCTTCTCCGACGGCCTGGCCGGCGACCAGCAGGAGCTGCTCAACGGCATCCACAAGGTCACGGGCTTCCAGATCCCGGTGATCGGCGGCGCCGCGGCCGACGACCGCAACCTCGCCGAGACGTTCGTGTTCGCCGGCGACAAGGTGCTGCGCGACGCCGCCGTGGCCATCTGGATCGGCTCGGACCGGCCGCTGCGGGTGATCGGCGGGCACGGCTGGCAGCCGACCAGCCTGCCGCTGATGCTCAGCGGGGTCGACGGCCAGATAGTCCGTGAGCTCGGCGGCCGGCCCGCGCTGGAGGTCTACAAGGAGAACTTCCGGCCGCTCCAGACCGGCCGCAAGCTCTACCGGCGGGCGGGCGGATACCACTCCGAGCACGCCTTCGGCCTCATCCAGCCCGACGGCTCGCTGCTGATCCGCGGCGCGTTCATCGACAGCGACGGCGACCTGCGCACGTTCTCGCCGCTGCCGCCCTTCTCCGCGGTTCAGGTGGTCTCCTGCGACACCGAGGACCTCCTGGAGGTCGGCGAGCAGGTGGTGGGAGGCGTCGTGGACGACGAGGAGCCGGCGGTGGTGCTCGTGTTCGACTGCGTCGCCCGGCTCGACATCCTCGGCGAACGCGGGCACGAGGAGGCCCGACGGCTGCAACGGGCCGCGGGCAACGCGCCGACGTTCGGCTACTACACGTACGGCGAGTTCGCGCGCACCACCGGCGTCGCCGGCTACCACAACGCCACGATCGCGGCAATGGCCCTCTGACAGATGGTGGCCTACGGGGATCCGCAGACACCCCGCTTCGAGTCCGAGGCGGAGACGCTGCGTGCCGCCCTCTCCCGCGCGGAGGGCGCCGCCGCGGCGGCGTACCGGGACACCGCCCGTCTGATCCGGCTGCTGACCGTCATCGGCACGCCGTCCTCCCCCGGCCGGCTGATCGACCGCACCCTGACCGTGCTATCCGAGGTGTTCGCCGCCGACGTGGTGTGCATCGCGGAGGCCATCGACGACCGGCTGTTCGTCACCGCCTCGTGCGGACTGCCCGAGGACGACCCGGCGTTCACCACCGGCTGGCCGGTCGGCCCGACCGCCCGCCGGGTGATCACCTCCGGCACCGCCGCGGCCCGGCACGCCGTGCCGGTCGCCGACCGCCCGCCGCCGCTGCGCGACGTCCCGACCACCTCGGCGGCCTGGATACCCCTGTCCGGCGTGGGCACCGAGTTCGCCGGCGACCTGCTCGTGCTCTACCGCAGCGGCGGCGACCTGTTCACGCCGGCCGACCTCCAGGTGCTGCTCTCGATGGCCTACCGCATGTACTCGGCCGTCGAGTCGCGCGAGCGCGGGGCCGCGATCGAGCGGCTCGCGCAGGCCGGCCCCGGTCTGGCCCGGCACCTCGACGTCGGGTCGCTGCTCGACGAGGCAGTGGTCCTGCTGCGCGAGCTCACCGGCACGGACTCGGCCTGGGTGCTCACCGTGCGCGACGACCTGGCCGAGGTGACGGCGGTGGCCGACAACGCCGACACGGGGAAGCCGTGGCCGAGGCCCGCGTCCGAGCTGCCGGGCTGGGCCCGGCTGTCCGCCGGCGAGGCGTACGTCGGCCCGGCCACGACCAGCGACGACCCCGTGCTGCTCGTCCCGGTGATGCGCGACGGCACGGCCATCGCGGTGCTGGCGGCCAAGGGCCGGCGCGCCCGGTCGTTCGGCAAGTCCTCCGTCGAGGTCGCCCAGGTGCTGGCCAGCTACCTGAGCGTGGCGATGGCCAACGGCGAGCACTACCGGCGGCTCAAGGCCCGCGAGCACGAGCTCCAGCGGCGGGCCTCGCGTGACCCGCTGACCGGCCTGGCCAACCGGATGACCGCCGCGCAGCGGATCGACGAGGCGCTGGCCACCTCACCGACCGGCGTGGCCGGGCTGCTCTTCTTCGACCTCGACAAGTTCAAGGCGGTCAACGACCGGCTCGGCCACGAGGCCGGCGACGAGCTGATCCAGCAGGTGGCCCAGCGGCTGCGCAAGGTGGTGCGGCCCGGCGACATGCTGGCCCGGTTCGGCGGCGACGAGTTCGTCCTGCTGATCAACGGCGCCACGGACCTGACCGACCTCAACGACATGGGCCGCCGCATCCAGGTGGCGCTGGGCGACGAGTTCCCGCTGCGCGGCGAGCGCGTCGAGGTCACCGCGAGCATCGGCGCCGTGCTCGGCCGGCGGGGCACCGCCTCTGCCAGCGCGATGCTGCGCGACGCCGACGCCGCGATGTACGCCGCCAAGGCCCGCGGCTCCGGCCGGCTGGAGATCTTCGACGACGAGGCCTCGCACCGCTCGATAGACCGCCTCGACCTGCGCTCCGACCTGTCCGAGGCGCTCGAGCACGGCCAGCTCTCGGTCGCGTACCAGCCGATGGTCGAGCTCAAGACCAACACGATCCGCTCGTTCGAGGCGCTGGCCCGCTGGCGCCACCCGGAGCGCGGCAACGTGCCGCCGGACGTGTTCATCCCGCTGGCCGAGGAGACCGGTGCGATCGTCCCGATCGGTGCCTGGGTGCTCGACCAGGCATGCCGGCAGCTCGCGACGTGGCAGCGCGAGTTCCCCACCGAGCGCCTCCACATGAGCGTGAACATCTCGGCCGTGCAGCTCGAGCGCGGGCACGGCGAGCTGCTCGACGTGATCCGGGCGGCCGGGGTCGACCCGGCCGACATCTGGCTCGAGGTCACCGAGCACATGGACACCGCGGAGGACATCTCCAGCCAGGTGTCGGCGCTGCGCGGCGCCGGCGTGCACTTCGCGCTCGACGACTTCGGGATGTCGTACTCCAGCCTGGCCTACCTCCAGCGGTTCCCGGTCGAGGGCCTGAAGATCGACCGGGGGTTCGTGGCCGCGATGGGCGGCTCGGAGAACAACGGCCGCGGCATCGTCCGCGCCATCATGGCGGTGGCCGACTCGTTGTCGATGAAGGCGTTCGCCGAGGGCATCGAGACGCAGGCGCAGCTCGACGCACTGCTGGACCTCGGCTGCGGCTACGGCCAGGGCCACCTGCTCTCACCGCCGCTGCCCGTCGAGCGGGCCACCCGGGCCCTACGGGCCCAGCGGGACCGTGCCTAGCGACGCCCGGTCGATCGCGCCGTCAGCCGTGCGCGGGAAGCGGTCGAGCACCACCAACCTGCGCGGCACGCGCGGCGCGGCCAGCCGCGCGGTCAGGTAGTCGCGAAGCACCTCCGGCTCGGCGTGCCAGCCCGGCAGCAGTGTCAGGTATCCGATCAGGACGGACTCCCGGAGCACCACGGCGCACTCGTCGACCTCGTCCGCCGCCGCCAACGCGGCCTCGGCGACCTCTGGGTCGGACCGGCCTCCGCGGATGCGGAAACTGGGCCGGCGCCGTACCGGCGTGGGCAGGAGGTGCGGCAACCGCACTCCCGCCGCGAGACGCAGAGCCACGGACGGCGGAAGCCACAACCTGGTGTCGTGCGGCGGCGGCGCCAGGACCCGCGTCGGGACCAATCGCGGGTAGGTGGCGCGCAACAGGGCGCGGATCGCCCGCGGGTCGGCGCAGTCGGCCACGGGAATGTCCCGATCCGCGGCCCATCGCCAGTTGGCGGGCAGCTCGTGCCCCCACTCCCGCAGCAGGTGCGGCCACCCTTCCGAGGGCAGCGCGACATGCGACGATCCCATTCCCCGTGACTCCCCTGTTGTGGCAAACGCCGGTAACTTTAGGTCACTGGTCGACTACGTTGGGGTACCAACACTCCCGGCGTGTCCGGCTCAGTTCGACGGACGTCACTGCGAGCGCGGTACGATCCGGCCACAGCAGGACTCACCGAGCCGAGGAGGTCCGGGTGGCGTTTCGCGGCGACCGGCCGCGGATCGGCCAGGTCGCGCAGCTCGCCGGGGTCAGCGCGACCACGGTCTCGCACGCCCTCAACGGGCGCCGGCCGGTGTCGGCGGAGACCCGGCGGCGCATCATGGACGCGATCGAGGAGCTCGGCTACCGGCCCAACGTGGTCGCGCGCGGCCTGCGCGCCGGCCGCAGCCTGACGATCGGCCTGGTGATCCCCGACATCACGAACCCGTTCTACCCGGTGCTCGCCCGTGGCGTGCAGGACGTGCTCGGGCCGGCCGGCTACGACGAGATCATCACCAACACCAACGGCGTCCGCGACCTGGAGCGCGCGGCCCTCGACAAGATGATCTCGCGGCAGGTCGACGGCGTCGCGTTCGCGGTCTTCAACACCCACGCCGACGACCTCCAGCCGGTGATCGACGCGCAGATCCCGGTGGTGCGCCTCGGCGGGCGGCAGACGCAGCCCGGCGTCGACCTGGTGCACAGCGACGACGAGGGCGGCGCCCGCGACGCGGTGCGCTATCTGATCCACAATGGATACCGGCGGATCGCCTTCATCTGCGGCCCCGCGGCCGAGGGGCCGGCCGCCGAGCGGGTCGCCGGCTACCGCGCCGCGCTCGCCGAGGCCGGCATCGGTCCACAGCAGAACCTCGTGGTGCACACCGACTTCAGCCGCGCCGGCGGCGCGCACGGCGTGGAAAAGCTGATCCGGCAACGCAAGCGTCCCGACGCGGTGCTGTGCGCCAACGACATGATGGCGATCGGCGCGCTCGACGCGGCCCGGGAACGCGGCCTGCGGGTGCCCGACGACCTCGCCGTGATGGGCTTCGACGACATCGACGCGGCGAGCCTCGTCACGCCGCAACTGACCACGATCGCCAACCCGGCGCGGGAGATCGGGGTGGCCTGCGCGCGGCTGCTGCTCGACCGGATCGACGGGGTCGCCGGCCCACCCCGGGAGATCGTCATCCCGACCCAACTGATCCGTCGCCAGTCCACCTGACTGACGCCCGTCCATATAGAACCTCTTGACTTCCGTCAGGTTGCGGGTAGATTGCCGGCAGGTCTTAACGATTTGCTAGCCCGATAGATCCCCTTCGTCCAGCGGGAGGGCCAGACCATGATCGGAAACAGACGCGTCCTCGCGGCGGTGACCGCCGTCGCACTCGGCTTGACGGTCACCGCGTGCGGCGGCGACGACGAGAGCGGCGACGGCGGCAAGAGCCTGACGATGTGGACGTTCAAGCGCACCCACGTCGAGGCGTTGCAACAGGCCGCCGCCGCCTTCAAGGACAAGAGCGGCATCGACGTGCGGATCGAGGCGTTCTCGCCCGACGACGTCTTCACCGCGAAGATCCAGAGCGCGGCGCAGACCAAGGACCTGCCCGACGTGCTCGAGCTGCACTCGGGTGGCGAGGACCTGCGGGTCGGCGGCGGCGGGCTGCTCGCCGACCTCAAGGGCGACTTCGACGGCAAGCTCGACCGCTTCCTGGCACCCACGCGGGAGTCCGGCCGGGTCACCCAGCAGCGCAAGGACAGCATCGAGGAGCTGTCGGGTGCGACCGTCGGAAGCCTCTACAGCGTCCCGTTCACCGCCGGCACGTTCGGCATCGTCTACGCCAACAAGGAGAAGCTGGCCGCGGCGGGTCTCGACCCCGCGACGCCACCGGCCACCTGGGAGGAGTTCCTGAGTGCGCTGAAGGCGACGACCACCTCGGACAAGGAGCAGGGCGGGCTCTCGCTCGGCCTCAAGGTCACCCAGACCGGGTTCAACTGGGTCTACGAGCAGCTCGCGTTCGCGTACCTCGGTCAGCAGAAGTTCGAGGCCCTGTTCGGCAAGGGGACCACGGCCGGCTTCGGCTCGCCGGACGGGCTCAAGACCCTCGACCTCTACGCGCAGCTGCGGCCCTACTGGATCCCGGGCGTCAGCGCGCTCGGCATCGACGAGGCCGACATCGCCTTCGCGCAGGGCAAGTCGGCGTTCAACGTCGGCGGCACGTTCACCCTGGCCTTCCTCGCCCAGAACGGCATGAAGCCCGAGAACGTGCTGGCCTTCCCGATCCCGCCGGCCACCGGCGGTGCCGTGCGCGACCTCCGCCTGGCGCCCCTCGCGCTGACCGGGCTGTCGGTCACCTCGACCAGCGCCAACGCCGCCGGCGCGAGCCAGTGGGTCGACTTCCTCACCTCGCCCGAGGGGGCCGGCATCTTCGCCAAGGCGTCGCTCGACCTGCCCGCCACCGACCTCGGCACGCAGGCCGAGACGCTGATCGGCCCGGACCTCGCGGCGCTGCAACAGTTCTTCACCGGCCCGGCACAGGACACCTACGACGCCGGCAACCGGGGGTTCCGCCCGCCGGACTACGACGAGGTCGAGATGGGCAACCCGCTGCTGAAGCTGGCACCCCTCGGCGAGGCCGACGCGGCCACCACCGGCCGCACGCTCGACACCGTCGTCAAGGCGATGTGGGACGCGAAGTAAGTGGCCGTCACCACCGACACCACCGTCGCGGGGGGGGGGGCCCCGGGGGCCCCCCCCCCCCCCCCCGCCCCCCCCGGGGGGGGGGGGGGCCCCCGCCCCCCCCCCCCCCACCGCCCGGTCCCGGCAGCGGGGGCGCCGGGCCCTGGTCGGCTACGCGTTCATCGCCCCCGCGGTCGTGCTCTTCCTGGTGATGGGGCTCTACACGCTCGTCTACAGCTTCGGGCTCAGCTTCGCCAAGTGGAACGGCTTCTCGCCGAGCTGGGACTGGGTGGGCCTGCAGAACTACCGCGACCTGCTCTACGCGGACCCGCGGCTGGCGCCCGAGATGCGCAACGCCGCGGTCAACACGGGGATCGCGATGGTCGCCGTCTCGTTCGGCACCGTCCTCATCGCCCTGCCGCTGGCCACGCTGCTCAACAGCGTCACCCGGCTGCGCGGCACGCTGCGGTCGATCTTCTTCCTGCCGTACGTGACGGCGGGCATCGCGGTCTACTACGCGTGGCGCTACGTGCTCGAGCCCGACGGCGCCGTCAACCTCGCGTTGCGGGCGGTCGGGCTCGGCAGCCTGGCCCGGCCGCAGGGCTTCCTCGCCGACCCGGACACGGCGCTGCCGACCCTGATCGTCATCATGGTCTGGGGCAGCGTCCCGGTCGCGATGCTGCTCTACCTGGCCGGCCTGCAGGCGATCGACCCCGCGGTGATCGAGGCGGCCTCGCTCGACGGCGCCGGGTCGGTGCGCCGGCTGCGGCACATCACCTGGCCGCTGCTGGTGCCGATCACGGTCGCGATCGTGCTGCTCGGGCTGCGCGACACCATGCAGGGTTTCCAGATCTTCCTGATCATGACCAACGGCGGTCCGGCCGGGCACACCGACGTGCTCGGGCTCAAGGCGTACCAGCAGGCGTTCTTCCAGAGCCTGTCCCCCACGCTCGGTGTCGCCAGCGCGCTGGGCTGGCTCATCTTCCTGGCCGCGCTGCTGCTCGCCGTGGTCAACGCCCGGCTGCTGCGGGGGCAACGATGAGGCGCGTCGTCCCCTTCCTGCTGTTGACCGCGTACGCGGCGATCAGCCTCTACCCGTTCGTCTGGATGGTGTCCGGCGCCTTCAAGGACCGCCTGGAGGTGCTGTCCGGTGGCCATCTCGTTCCCCGTCGGCCGACGCTGGAGACGCTCGCCGACACCTGGAGCCGGCTGCACTTCTTCGACTACTTCCTCAACAGCCTCCAGGTCACCGGGCTGACGGTGCTCGGCGTGCTGGTCGTCTACAGCCTCGCCGGCTACGCCTTCGCGATGATCGAGTTCCCGGGCCGGCGCTTCGTGTTCTGGTTCTTCGTCGCCCTGCTGTTCGTGCCGAGCATCACCGTGCTGCTGCCGCTGACCATCCTGGAGAACAAGCTGGGCATCCTGGGTACGCACGCCGGCCTGATCCTGCCGTTCGTCAACGGCACCGCGCCGCTGGCGGTGCTGATGCTGACCAACGCGTTCCGCGCCGTCCCGCTCGACCTGCACGACGCCGCGACCGCCGACGGCGCCGGCGAGCTACGGATCTTCTGGCGCGTCTACCTGCCGCTGGCCCGGCCGACGCTGATCACCATCGGCGTGCTGACGGCGGTGCCGACCTGGAACGAGTACGTGCTCACCCGGGTGTCGCTCAACGACGAGTCCCGCTACACGCTGCCGCTCGCGCTGGAGCGGCTGGCGTCCGGCACCGTGCCCTCGTACAACGAGATCATGGCGGGCTCGCTGATCCTGGTGGTCCCGGTGATCGTGCTGTTCCTGGCCCTCCAGCGGTACTTCGTCAACGGGCTGTCCGGTGCGGTCAAGAACTGACCGTGTGCTGGTGACGGGCGCCGCGGGGCTGCTCGGCCGCGCGGTGCTCGAGGCGCTGGTCTCGGACGGCGTCCCCGTCACCGCGCTGGACCGGGTCGACCCCGGCGACCTGCCGGCGGACCGGGTCGTGGTGGGAGATGCCGGCGACCCTTCCGTGGTGGGCCGGGCGCTCGCCGACGTCGACGCGGTGATCCACCTCGCCGCGATCCCGGCGCCGACGCTGGACACTCCGCTGGCGGTGTTCGGCGGCAACACCAGGGCGACGTTCGTGGTGCTCCACCACGCGGCGCAGGCCGGCGTGCAGCGGGTGGTGCTGGCCAGCAGCATGTCCGTGCTGGGGCTGGCCTGGGCACAGGTCCCGCTCGAGCCGGTCTACCTGCCGATCGACCTCCGGCATCCGTTGCAGGTCTCCGACCCGTACGCGTTGTCGAAGCAGGCCGACGAGGCGACCGCCGCGATGGTCGCCCGCCGGCACGGGGTGGCGGTGACGGCGCTGCGCTTCCCTTTTCTGGGCGGCGTCGACCGCCTCACCCGGCGGTCCGAGGAGTTCCGCGCCGATCCGGCCTCGGGCGCCCTGGAGCTGTGGTCCTACCTCCACGTCGACGACGCGGCCGCGGCCTGCCTGCTCGGGCTGACCGCGGCGCCGGTCGGCTCCCACATCCTGTTCGTGGCCGCGCCGGAGACGCTCGCGCCCTATCCGACCGAGGACCTGCTGGCGGCCTTCCTGCCGGGCGTGCCGGTGCGGGCGCGGTTCCCCGGTCGGACGCTCCCGGTCGACCTGGAGCCGGCCCGGAGGCTGCTCGGCTTCACGGCCGCGCGCCCGCTGCCGTTAGGCTCACGCACGCTGGACGAGGAGGAGCCGGTATGACGATGGAGGAGGCCCAGCCACCCTGGGCGGCGCGCGACGGGCTGCGGATCACCCGGGTGCGGGCGATCGTCACCGCGCCCGAGGCGACGCTCGTCGTGGTGCGGGTCGACACCTCCGAGGACGGGTTGTACGGCCTGGGCTGCGCGACGTTCACCCAGCGCGCGGGCGCGGTGGCGGCGGTCGTCGAGCACATCGCGGAACTGATCGTCGGCCGGCATCCCGCCGACATCGAGGACATCACGCGGATGGTGCACCTCTCGTCGTACTGGCGGAACGGCCCGGTCCTCAACAACGCACTGTCCGGTGTGGACATGGCGCTCTGGGACATCGCCGGCAAGCGGGCCGGCATGCCGGTCTACGAGCTGCTCGGCGGCCGGGTCCGCGCGGCGGTGCCGATCTACCTGCACGCCAGCGGCGCGACGATCGCCGACACGGTGGACCACGCCCGTTCCCTGGTGGCTTCCGGGTTGAGGCATGTGCGGCTGCAGACCGGCGGCCCCGGCGTCGGCACCTACGGCGCGCCGGGCATCCCGGGCGCGTACCCGTCGTCGCCCTACGCGGACGGCTGGGACGTCGAGCGGTACCTGGCGGTCACCCCGGCGCTGTTCGCGGCCGCCCGCGACGCGCTCGGCGACGAGGTCTCGCTCTTGCACGACGTGCACAGCCGGTTGACGGTCAAGCAGGCACTGGTCCTGTGCCGGGCGCTGGAGCCCTACCGGCTGTTCTTCGTCGAGGACCCGATCGCGCCGGAGCACTACGACCGGCTGCCGGAGCTGCGGGCGGCGGCGCCGGTGCCGATCGCGGCCGGTGAGCAGGTCGGCTCGGTGCCCGACGCGGCCCGGCTCGTCACGGCCGGCGGCGTCGACCTGCTGCGCCTGCACATCTCCGCGATCGGCGGGCTGACCCCGGCCCGCAAGCTGACCGCTCTGTGCGAGCTGGCCGGTGTGCGCACCGCATGGCACTCCCCCGCCGACGTGTCACCGGTCGGGATGGCCGCGAACCTGGCGCTCGACGTGTCCAGCCACGCGTTCGGCATCCAGGAGGGCCACGTGTACGCCGAGGAGGTGCACGAGGTCTTTCCCGGCACGCTGCGGCACACGAACGGCTACCTGACGCCGTCGCCCGAGCCCGGCTGGGGCATCGACCTCGACGAGAAGGCGGCGGCGAAGTACCCACCCCGGCACTACGGCCACGAACGGTGGTCGACGCGGATCCGCCGTCCCGACGGAGGCATCGAGCCTCCGTAAGCCGGTAGCGTCGCTCCCGATGGAGCTGCTCGAGCGTGCCGCGGTGCTGGACGCGCTGGCCGAGGCGCTGGCCGCCGCCCGGGGCCGCGTCGTCCTCGTCACGGGCGAGGCCGGGATCGGCAAGTCCTCCCTCGTGCGGCGTTTCGCCCGGCAACACGCGGCGCAGGCCCGGTTCCTGCTCGGCGCCTGTGACCCGCTGCTCACCCCGCGTGCCCTCGGTCCGCTGCACGACCTCGGACGCCAGACGGGTGGCCGGCTGGCCGCGCTGCTGGGGGCCGGCGGGTCCCGCGAGCAGCTGTTCACGGCGCTGCTCGACGAGCTCGACGGGCACGGTCGTCCGTGGGTGGTGGTCGTCGAGGACGCCCACTGGGCCGACGAGGCCACGCTGGACCTGCTGGTCTTCCTCGGCCGGCGGATCGCCGACACGACGGCGCTGCTGATCGTGACCTACCGCGACGACGAGCTCGCGGCCGACCACCCCCTGCGCGCCGTCGTCGGCCGGCTCCCCGCCGGGTCGGTGCGGCGGCTGCCCCTGTCACCGTTGTCCGAGGCGGCCGTCGCGGTGCTGGCCGACCGGGCCGGCCGGCCCGCCGCCGGGCTGCGCGCCCTGACCGGCGGGAACCCGCTGCTGGTCACCGAGGTGCTGGCCACGGCCGACGCCGGCGTGCCGATGACCATCCGCGACCTGGTGCTGGCCCGCGTGGGCGGCCTGCCGGACGACGCCCGGGAGGTCCTGCGGCTGGTGGCCGTGATCCCGACCGCGGCCGAGCTCTGGCTGCTGGAGCGGCTCGTGGACGCGCCGGCCGCGGCGGTCGAGGCGGCGGTGTCGGCCGGGCTGCTGGTCGTCCGGGACGACACGATCGGCTTTCGCCACGAGCTGCTCCGGCGGGCGGTCGAGGACTCGCTGTCGGCGCTGGCCCGCCGCGAGCTCAACCGGCGGATCCTCGCGGTGCTGACCGGCGGTCGCGTCGACGTGGCCCGGCTGATGCACCACGCCCGCGAGGCCGGCGACGACGGCGCCGTCCTGCGCTACGGGCCGGAGGCGGCGCGGCAGGCGGCCGCGGTCGCGGCCCACCGGGAGGCCGTCGGCCACTACCGCGCGGTGCTGACGCACTCGGAGCGGCTCGGTGCGCCCGTACCCGCCGAGGTGCTCGAAGGCTACTCGGTCGAGTGCTATCTGGCCGGGCTGTCCGCCGAGGCGGTCGAGGCCCGCCGGTCCGCGCTGGCGCTGCGGGAGGCGGCCGGCGACCGCGAGAAGGTCGGCGACGGGCTCCGTTGGCTCTCGCGGCTGCACTGGTGGGACGGCAACCGGCGCGCCGCCGAGGAGTCGGCGGCCAGGGCCATCGCCGTGCTGCGCGAGCTGCCACCCGGTCCGCGGCTCGCCATGGCCTACAGCAACCAGGCGCAGCTGGACATGCTGGCCTACCGCCCGAAGGCCGCGGCGCGGTGGGCCGCGCCGGCCATCGAGCTGGCCCGGCGGTTCGCGGACCAGGAGATCCTCACCCACGCGCTGACCAACATCGGCACGGCCCGGCTCCAGGGCGGTGACGTCGGCGGCCGCGCCGACCTGGAGGAGGGCTTCCAGGTCGCGGTCGCGTCCGGGTTGGACGACCATGCCGCCCGGGCCCTGTGCAACCTGGCGACCACCTCCGCCGAGTGGCGCGACTACCGCCACGCCGGCGACGACCTGGAGCGCGCGCTCGCCTTCACCCGGCCGCGTGAGCTGGCCGGCTACACCCAGCACCTGCTCGGTCATCGGGCGCGCCTGCGCCTGGACCGGGGCGACTGGGCCGGCGCGGAACGCGACGCGCACGAGGCGCTGGCCGAGCTCGTGCACGGTGGCGCCCGGGTGGTGGACGCGTTGGTTCCCCTCGGCCTCCTGCGGGCCAGGCGGGGCGATCCGGGCGCCGGCGACACCCTCGACGAGGCAGTCGAGCGCGCCTTCGCCACCGGCGACCTGCAATGGATCGCTCCGGCGGTCGCGGCGCGGGCCGAGCACCGGTGGCTGAGCGGCGGGACGGATCCCGCTCTGGAGCGGACGTTCGCGCTCGCGATCGAGGCCGCGCATCCGTGGTTCGTGGGAGAGCTCGGCCACTG
Organism: Asanoa sp. NPDC049475; assembly: GCF_040676915.1. NCBI lineage: Bacteria > Bacillati > Actinomycetota > Actinomycetes > Micromonosporales > Micromonosporaceae > Asanoa > Asanoa sp. NPDC049475. The sequence continues at coordinate 1,027,129 of NZ_JBFAPY010000002.1, forward strand.
GCTTCGGCTCGCGGGCACGCCGGTGCCGGACGACCTGGTCGCCGCCGAGCCCTACCGGTTGCTGTTCGGCGGCGACTGGCGCGGGGCGGCCGCCGCGTGGTCGGAGCTCGGCTGCTCCTACCACCGCGCTCTGGCGTTGGCGCGCGGCGACGACGAGGCCGTGTTGGCGGCGCTGGCCGTGCTCGACGCGCTGGGCGCCCGGCAGACGGCGGCGCGACTGCGCCGCGAACTGCGCACCCGCGGCGTGCGCGTGCCCCGCGGGCCGACCCGGTCCACGTCCGCCAACCCGGCCGGCCTCACCGCGCGGCAGGTCGAGGTGCTCGCGCTGCTCGTCGACGGCCACAGCGACGCCGAGATCGCCAACCGGCTGTCGCTGTCGGCCAAGACCGTGGGCCACCACGTGTCCGCCGTACTCGCGAAGCTCGCTGTCGGGTCCCGGCACGCGGCCGCCGTGCGTGCCGCCGAGCTAGGGATCGCGCCACCGAAAGATGGGGAGCCGGCGCCGCGGAGTTGGGGATTCGTCCCCGATTCGTCCACGGCGGAGGAGACCTAGCGTCTCTCCTATCCACTTCAGGAGGGACCACAATGGACACCACTGTCATCAAGCAGAAGCAGCAGGCGACCTGGGCCTCGGGCGACTACTCGGCCGTCGGCACGCGCCTGCTGCTCACGGCCGAACGGCTCTGCGAGGCCGTCGACCTGCGCGCCGGCGAACGGGTGCTGGACGTGGCCTGCGGCAACGGCAACGCGAGCCTCGCCGCCGCGCGCCGCTTCTGCCAGGTCACCGGCGTCGACTACGTGCCCGCGCTGCTGGACCGCGCCCGCGGGCGCGCCCGGGCCGAGGGCCTCGAGGCCTCGTTCCAGGAGGGCGACGCGGAGGACCTGCCGTTCGCCGACGACTCGTTCGACGCGGTCCTGTCGACCTGCGGCGCCATGTTCGCCCCCGACCAGGAGAAGACGGCGGCCGAGCTGCTGCGGGTGTGCCGGCCCGGCGGCCGGATCGGCATGGTGAACTGGACCCCGGACAGCTACGTCGGTCAGCTCTTCCAGACCCTCGGCCGCTACGTGCCGCCCCCGCCCGGGCTGCTCCCGCCGGCGCTGTGGGGCAGCGCCGAGCGGCTGAGGGAGCTGTTCGGCCCGTCGGTCACGATCGACGCGCCGGCCCGGGAGTTCCTGTGGCGGTTCCCCTCGCCCGAGCACCAGGCGGAGTTCTTCGGCACCTTCTACGGCCCGACCCACAAGGCGCTGGCCGCCCTCTCACCCGACCGCGCGGCGGACCTGAAGGCCGAGATGGTCGAGGTGGTCAAGCGCTTCGACGTCTCCGACGACGCCACCCTGGTGCTGCGGATGGACTACCTGGAGGCCGTCATCCGCAAGCGTTGACCGTTTTCGATTTCTCCTCCGTACGGACCATGGTCACGGCATCGATCAACTGCCTACGGTGTCGGTGCGTCTGCCCGTCGAAGGAGATGAGTCCAGATGGCCGTGACCCGTTCTGTCCACAATCGAGGCTCGGGCCGCGGGAGGCGTCTCGCCGCCGTCGTGGTCGCCGCGCTCACGGCCGCGCTGCTGCCGATGGTGGCGCCGACACCCGCCGCCGCCGCGCCCGACCCGAAGGCGCCCTGGACCAGGGTCACCGGCAAGCCGGCGGCGGCCAAGGGGGTCCACCGGGCCGACGTGCGGGCCAAGCGGATGGCCACGCACACCCTCGACCGGGCCGCGCTGACGTCGGCGCTGGCCAAGGTGCCCTCCGAGCGCGCCCGGGCGGCTGCGGCCCCCTTGGTGGTCTCGCTCCCCGCGCCGGCGGGCGGCTTCCAGCGCTTCGCGCTCGTCGACTCCCCGGTGATGGAGGCCGGGCTCGCGGCGAAGCATCCGGAGATCAGGACGTACGCCGGCAAGGGCATCGACGACCCGTCCGCGACGATCCGGGCCGACCTGACCCCACTGGGGTTCCACGCGTCGGTCCGGTCGCCGCGCGGCGCGTGGTACATCGACCCGTACTACAACCAGGACCAGAGCCTGTACGCCAGCTACTACGGCCGCGACCTGAGCGACAGCCACGGTGAGTTCGTCGAGCGGGAGGACGTCGCGACAGCGGCGTCGGCCCTGTCGGACGAGGTCGCGGCGGTCGCCGGGGCGCCCGTGTCGCTGCGCACGTACCGCGTCGCGCTGGTCACCGACCCGTCGTACGCCACCTTCTTCGGGGCCGAGAACGTGACCGCCGCGAAGGTCACGCTGATGAACCGGGTGACGCAGGTCTACGAGGACGAGACGGCCATCCGGCTGGTGCTGGTCAACGACACCGACCGGACCAACCTGAACACCGCGGCGCTGGCGACCGAGCCCAACGGGCCCTGCGGCGCCTCGGCGTGCTTCACCCCGGCGCAGCTCAGCGCGTGCACCAGCGGGGCGCTCAACCGCAACCGGATCGTGCTCGGGCAGCTCGTCGGGGCGAGCGACTACGACGTCGGCCACCTCGGGCTCGGTGTCGCCGGTGGTGGCGTGGCTGGCCTGGGCGTGGTCGGCGGTGACGGCAAGGCGCGCGGCTGCACGGGTCTGCCCACTCCGGTCGGCGACTTCTACGCCGTCGACTACGTCGCCCACGAGATGGGTCACCAGTTCAGCGGCAACCACACCTTCAACGGCACGCAGCTCAACTGCTCCGGTGGCAACCGCAGCGCCGCGAACTCGGTCGAGCCGGGCAGTGGATCGTCCATCATGGCGTACGCGGGGATCTGCCGTCAGGACGACCTTCAGCCCCACAGTGACCCGTACTGGTCGCAGCGCAGCTTCACCGAGATCACCACGTACATCACGTCGAGCCGGCCCGCGATCAACGAGGTGCAGACGGTCTCGCTGCGGGACTTCGACGCGGACGGCGACTCGTTCACCGTCTCGTTCGGCGGGGTCACCTCCGCGCCGCTCGTGCGCGGGGTCAACTACACGCTCGCGGACCTCAAGGCGGCGATCGATGCCCTGGTGCCGGCCGGCACGACGGTGACCACGGCCGCCTTCGGGGGCAGCGGCGCGTTGACCGACGCGGGGTTCCAGGTCACGTTCACCGGAGCCACGAACGTGGACGCACTCGGCCTCGCCGACCTGGTCGGCGCCTCCGGGTTCGTCGGCGAGACGGCCAAGGGCGGCCCGATCGACAACGGCGGCAACGTGGTCACCGAGACCGGCAACCACGCGCCGGTCGTCACCGTTCCCGACGCCGTGACCATCCCGGTCCGGACGCCGTTCGCACTGACGGGCAGCGCCACCGACGCCGAGGGCGACACGCTGACGTACCTGTGGGAGCAGAACGACCGCGGTGGGCTCGCCGGCGGCAGCACCGTCGGGACGGCGCTGGTCAACAACGTGAAGACCAACGGCCCGTTGTTCCGCCAGTTCGGCACGGCCGCCGTCGTGAGCCCGACCGACACGTTGGAGTACTACTCCCCCGGCGAGAACGCGGTCCGGGCCGACCCGACGCGGGTGTTCCCTGACCTGGCCCAGATCGCGGCGGGCAACACGAACGCGGCGACCGGCACCTGTCCCGCGGCACCGCCGCCACCGACGTCGGGCGGGTCCAACGTGCCGCCCGAGGTCCGCGACTGCTACTCGGAGTTCCTGCCGACCGCGGACTGGGTGGGGTTCGACAACGACCGGACGATGCACTTCCGACTCACCGCGCGCGACGGGCACTCCGGCGGCGGTGGGGTCGGCAACGCCGAGGTCGCGGTCACGCTCGCGCCCGCGGCCGGGCCGTTCCTGGTCACCTCGCAGTCGGTCGCGACCACCGTGGTGGGTGGCGAGGCCCTGGATCTGAGCTGGGACGTCGCCGGCACCGATGTGGCCCCGGTCAACGCGGCCTCGGTGCGGATCTCGCTGTCCGTTGACGGCGGCGCGACCTTCCCGCATGTGCTGGCTGCCAGCACGGCGAACGACGGCGTCGAGTCCGTGACGCTGCCGAACGTCGGCACGACCGCGGGCCGGATCAAGATCGAGGCGGTCGGCAACGTCTTCTTCGACCTCAACGACGCCGATCTGACGATCCAGGCGGTGCCGGTGGTGTCGTCGGACGCTCCGGGCGGGGTCACGCAGGTGCAGTACAGCGACGCGCTGTCGCCCCGGGTGACGGTGCGGGCAAGCGACGCGGACACCGCGGGGTCGGGTTTGACGGCGACGGCCGCGGGTCTGCCGGCAGGGCTGTCGCTGGCCGTCGCGTCGACGTCCGGTGACTCGGTCCGGCCGGGCACGCGCACCTGGACCGTCGCCGGTGCCACGACGGCCGCTCCGGGCTCGTACCCGGTCACGGTCACGGTGACCGACTCCGGTGGCATCGCCGGGACCACGTCGTTCACGGTGGTGGTGGGCCGGGAGGACGCGGAGGCCACGTACACCGGTGACACGCTCGTCTCGGGTGGCACCGCGGTGCTGCGGGCGACCGTGCGGGACGGTTCGGCGCTGGCCGCCCCGACCGACCGGGCTCCGGGCGACGTCCGCAACGCCACGGTGACGTTCACGGAGGGCGGGACGACGCTGTGCAGCGCGCCGGTCGGGTTGGTCGGCGACGCCGCCACCGTCGGGTCGGCGTCCTGCAGCGCGCCGCTGTCGCTGGGCGCGCACACCGTGACGGTCTCGGTCGACGGCCACTACACGGGCGGCGACACCGGGCTGGTCACGGTGGCCAAGGCGCGTGGCTCCGTCAGCGGCAGCGGCACCATCCGGCCGCTGAGGTCCGCCGGCATCTATCCCGCGCGGGCTGGGTCGCAGGTCGACCTCACGCCGAGCCTCGTGCGGTTCCAGAGCGGGAGCCGCACGTACGAGATCCGTTCGACGGCTGTCTCGTCGCTGGGGTCCAGCTCGGGCGGCGGGGTGGCGCGGGCTGATCTCCGGGCTCAGGCCACTTTGAACGACGTCACCGGCTCGTCCCCGACGCTGGTTGCCTCCGGGTTGACCCTGCGGGTGGCCGTGAGCGACCGGGGATCGCCGGGGTCGGCCGACTCGTTCGCGGTGACGTTGTGGAACGGGAACGCGCTGCTCTTCTCGTCCGAGTGGACCGGGGCGAAGAGCCAGGAGCTCAGATTGGCCGGCGGAAACCTGGTCGTCCGTTGAGTGAGGAGGCCGTTTCGGCCCGCCTGCCCGTCGGGTAGGTGGGAGGCATGGATCGCAACGTGGTCAAGGTGCTGCTGGGCGCTTGGGAGCGACCCGACTTCCGGGCGGGCCTGCAGCACCTGATCGACCTCGACGAGGTGACGTCGCTGTTGGCCGCCCTGGCGGTCGACGACCAGGACGACGAGGTGCGGCGCCGGGGCATGGAGTTGCTGCGGTCGGCACTGGAGACCGCCGAGATCCGCCGGGCGGTGCTGCTGCTGATCGAGACCGACGACATCCGGCACAGCCTGACGGCCGCGATCGCCGACGGCCTCGCGCACCGTCCCGGCCTCGCCTCGGCGATCCGGTCGGCCCTGGACGATCCGGCGGTCCGCGCGGAGCTCCGGGACGCCCTCGAGTCACCGAACATCCGGGCGCTGGTGTGGAAGGTGGCGGAGGACGAGTTCCGGGGGCGTCGCGTCGCGCTGGTCGGGCAGGTGACGCTCCTGCTGCTGCGGCACCGACCCGTCCGGCGACTGGCGTGGGCCTTGAAACGACACGGCGTGATCCGCGAGCTACGCGTCACGTGACCATGGTCCCCTTGAGCTGGTTACCGGGGCTGATGTCCTGGAGGAACGCGTCGTCAGTCGTGGTCGTAGACGGTGGTGACGATGTCGCGAGCACAGAGGGCAGCGACGACGAGCGGCTCGATGCGCTCCCAGCGGCCGCCGGCCAGCCCACAGCCGATGCGAGGCAGATGAACGGAGGCGGCGAGTTCGGCCGCATGCCCGGCCACGGCGTTCAGACAGCGCTCGACGGCGTCGTAGCGGATCGGCGGCCCGCCGCTCCCGGTGCGCATGCCGTGCTGGGCGACCACCTCTATCGGCTCTTGAGGCAGATGAACGGGCCGCGTACGCCCGCGCTGTAGCGTTCGGCCGCCGCCAGGGCGCTCATCACGCGGCGGCGTGGTGACAGGTTCGCGTTCGCTGTCGCGTGCAGCGCTCCCAGGGCGATCTGGTCTCCGCACCCTACGGCGGCGAAGCCGTCGGCGGCCTTCGCTACCTGGTAGTCGTCGTGGATCGCGAACAGCTCACCCGCCACGCCCACCAGGAACGTGCCGCCTTCCTCGCGCTCGTTCTCCTTCGCTGCCCAACCCCCGGTCTTCAGGCAGTCCCGCAGCGCGTCGATGAAGGTTGTCGACATGAACGCGTCCAGGTTGCCGGTTGGCTTCGGCAGCGTCAGCGAGTAGCGGATGAGCTGGCCCATCCGGAACGACGTCGTGAAGCCGAACACGTACCGCTTCTTCCGGAACACCTTGGCGTCCGCGCGCACCGTCAGGCTCATGCCGGCCACTCCGGCGCTGTCGCCTCCGATGTAGACCGTGCCCAACTCCACCAGCCCAACGATCGCCGTCATTCCAGAACGATGGCAGCATTGACGTCAGCGGGCCAACCCTGGAACCCCGGCCACGGCCGCCTCCGCGTACGACTCCTCCTCGACGAGCGGCGCGGCGGCCACGTAGTGGTGGTTGCGCGGCACCAGCAAGGCAGCCAACGCGGCACCGACACAGGCCAGGCCCAGCACCGCGAATCCCACCGTGTAGCCACTCTCCGTCGGCAACCCGCTCGGCAACACGTGCGCGCCCACGATGCTGGCCATCACCGCCGCGCCCATCGCGCCGCCGATGCTGCGGATGTTGGCGTTCATGCCGTTCGCGGCTCCCGTCTGGTGCGCGGGCACCGCCGCCACGATCACATTGGACATCGTCGCGAAGGCCGCCCCGAAGCCGACGCCGAGGATCGCCATCGACATCAGGATCTCCCATTGTGAGCCGTGGGCCAGCGTGAGGAAGACGAACGACCCGACCGCGAAGACCGTGCCGCCGACCAGCACCCCCTTCGCGCCGAAGCGGTGGGTCAGGCGCGGGGCGGCAAGGCCCGACACGAACATCGTCACGCTCAGCGGCAGCATCAGCAGGCCGGCCCGGGTCACGCTCGCGCCGAATCCGTAGCCGGCGGCGGGAACCGTCTGCATGAAGGCCGGCAGGAAGCCCATCAGGCCGTACATGCCGATGCCGAACAGCAGAGCCACCAGGTTCGTGGTCCAGACCGCGGGCGCGCGCATCATCCGCATGTCGATGAGTGGGCTTTCCGATCGCGTCTCCACGACGATCCAGGCCACGAGGAGCACGACCGCGAGCGCGAGCAGGCCGAGCACCCGGGCCGAGCCCCAGCCCCACGACGCCGCCTCGGTCAGCGCGACCAGGAGGCTGACCAGCCAGAGGGCCAGCAGGCCGGAGGCGGTCCAGCTGAACCGGCCCGGCGCGCGCGACTCCGATGCCGGGATGCGGAAGTGGGTCGCGACGGCGGCGACCACGACGGCCAGCGCGGGCAGCCAGAACAGGGCGCGGTAGCCCAGGAGGTCGACGATCGGACCGGCCAGCACGATGCCGAGGCCGGCGCCGATGGCGAGCAGCGCGGCGATGAGGCCGACGGCGCCGGCGACCCGCTCGCGGGGCAGCTCGTCGCGGACGATCCCGAACGCCAACGGCAGCACGCCACCGCCGACGCCGGACAGGGCGCGGCCCACGAGCATGACGCCGATGTTCGGTGCGACGGCCGATAGCAGCGCGCCGGCGGCCAGGGCGATCAGGGCGATGAGCAGCACCTTGTCCTTGCCGGCCCGGTCGCCCAGGCGGCCCAGGATCGGCGTGAAGATCGCGGCCGAGAGCAGGTTGGCGGTCAGCACCCAGGTGACCGTGCTCTGCGTGGTGCCCAGGTCCTGCTGGATCACCGGCAGGACGGGGGCGATGAGCGACTGGATCAACGCGTACGACAGGACGCCCAGGAGGAGCACGGGCAGGATCAGGCGGTTGCGGGTCTGTGGCACGGTACGAACGTACGCGTACTATCGAACCGTGCTCAACCCAGTGTGAGCCGGCAGTCAGCCAGCCCGCACCGCGTCGAGGATCGCGTCGAGCAGTCCCGGGAAGCGGGCGTCGAGGTCCTCACGCCGAAGCCCGGCGCGGAACTCGCGGCCGGTGCGGTAGACCCCGACCACGCCGCTCTCGCGCAGGATCCGCCAGTGGTGGGTGGCGGTCGACTTGGGCAGCTCCGACAGGAGTTCGCCGCACGTGTACCGGTACGCGCTGTCCGCCGCCATCCTGGCGACCGCGCGCTGGCGGATCGGGTTCGACAGCGCTTCGAGGACCCGCGAGATGTCCAACTGCTCCCGGGTGGGCTGCGACATCGCCATCATGGTACGAGCCTACCCGTACGATCGCTCCCACGATTCCCGCAGCGCCACGACCGTCTCCCGCAGGGCGGGCCGCGCGGCGGAGGCGGCCCGCCACGCGACCGTCACCCGCCTGGTCGGCCGGGGCGCGACCGCCAGGGTGACCACGCCGGACGGCAGCGTCGGTCGGGCCAGCCGGGGCAGCATCGCCACGCCGAGGCCCGACGCCACGAGGGTCAGCTGGGTCTCGAACTCGCCCACCAGGAAGTCCGGCTCGACGCCCGGCAGCACCCGCATCAGCCACTCGTAGCAGATCGCACCCGGCGGAGCCGCGATCCACCGCTCGCCGAGGAGCTGGTCGCGGCGCACCGGCCCGGCCGCGGACGCGAGGCGGTGGCCGGTCGGCACCACCAGGTCGGCGACGTCGAGCCCGAGCTCCGCGGTCGCGATCCCGGCGGGCCAGGTCAGGGCGGCCTCCGGCCAGTCGTCGAGGACGGCCAGGTCGACGTGGCCGCGCTGGAGCAGGTCGAGCGCATGGTGCGGGTCGCCCTCGACCAGGCCCGTACGCAGGTCCGGGTGATCGGCCGCCAGCCGGTGCAGCGCGTGCGGCAGCAGCCCCCGGCACGCGGTGGCGAACGCCGCGATCGTCACCCGCCCGGTGACGGTGTCCCGTTGCGCGGCCAGCGCCGCCTCGGCCTCGTCGAGGGCGGCCAGCACCTTGGCGGCGTGGGCGGCCAGCACCCGGCCGGCCTCGGTCAGCCGGATCCGCCGGCCGTCCTTCTCGACCAGTGTGGCGCCGGTCTCCCGCTCGAGCTTGCCGAGCTGCTGCGACACCGCCGACGGCGTGCAGTGCAGCGCCGCGCTGGCCGCGAGTACCGTCCCGTAACTAGCCACGGCGTCGAGCGCCCGCAGCCGACCCACCTCGATCATGTAGTGAGGCTACCTGGACGATGAAGAAAGCATCGCTGGTGCTAAACCGTCCGCGACCAGAACGATGACCTTGTGAAACCACGCGACATCGCCCTCGCCGTCGGGGTGACGGCCCTCTGGGGCGTCAACTTCGTCGTCATCCGGGTCGGGCTCGACCACTTCCCACCGTTGCTGTTCAACGCTCTGCGCTTCACCGTCGCGGCGGTGCCGGCGGTCTTCTTCGTCGGTCGCCCCCGGGTGCCGTGGCGCTGGGTCCTCGCCGTCGCCCTGGCCCTCGGCGTCGCCAAGTTCTCCCTGCTGTTCGCCGGCATGGCGGCCGGGATGCCGGCCGGCCTCTCGTCACTCGTCCTGCAGAGCCAGGCGATCTTCACGGTCCTGCTGGCGGTGTTCCTGCTCAAGGAGCGACCGGGCCGGCGCCGCCTCGCCGGGTTGGCCGTCGCCGCCGTCGGAGTGCTGATCGTGGCCGTCGGCCTCGGCGCCGCCCTGCCCGGCGGCGCGTTCGCGCTGGTGATCGCCGCGGCCGCCGCCTGGGGTCTGTCCAATGTGGCCACGCGGAGGGCCGGCGCCACGGACATGCTGCGCTTCATGGTCTGGGTCAGCGCGCTCGCGTCGCCCTGGCTGATCCTGCTGTCGCTGCTGGTCGACGGTCCGGCGAAGGACCTGTCGGCGCTGCGGGACGTGACGCCCGGCGCCGTCTTCGCCGTGCTCTTCGTCGCCGGCGCGGCCACCCTCGGCGGCTTCGCCGCGTGGGGGCACCTGATCGGCCGGTACGGCGCCTCGACCATCGCGCCGTTCGCCATGCTGGTGCCCCTGTTCGGCATCGCCAGCGCCGCGCTGCTCCTGGACGAGGCGGTGCGTCCGACCGACGTACTCGGCGGACTGCTCGTGATCGGCGGGGTGCTGGCGGGCCTCGTTTCGACGCCGGCCCGCGGCGTACGGCAAGATCCGGTTGGTGAATCTCCAGGACGAGCTCGAGCGGCGCGCTGACCTGCGTGCCGCACCGGCCCTGGCGGTCGGGGTCTCCGCCGCCGGCACGCGAACCGTGGCCACGCGGGGCGCCGGCGCGCGCTTCCGGATCGCGTCGCTGACGAAGACGGTCACGTCCGCCACGGTCGTGCTGACCATGGCCGAACGGGGCATCCCCATCAGCACGCCCGCCGTCGAGCTGCTCCCGATGCTGGCAAGCGACTGGCGGGCCGACCGCTCCCTGACCGTCGAGCAGCTGCTCGGGCAGGTCTCGGGACTCCGCGAGGACGTGGACGCGGCGGCCGTGGCCGAGCTCGGCGACGGGACGTTCGCCGTCGAGGAGGCCGCCCGGCTCGTGGTCCGCGCCGGCAACGCGCGTCCACCAGGCGGCCGGTGGTCCTACTACAACGGCAACTACTTCCTGGCCGGTGCCGTTCTCGCCGCCGTGACGGGTGTGTCCTACGAGCTGGCCGTTCTCAAGAACCTGCTGCGCCCCTGGGAGCTGGACGGCACCGGCTTCCTCGGGTTCGCCGACTACCCGCGAGGCCGGCGTCCCAGCGGCGGCCTGTGGTCCGGCGTCCCGGACCTGCTGACCCTCGGCGAGCGCCTGATCGGCGACCCGCCGCTGCTGGCCGAGACCCGCCGGCCGCGGACGGCGCCGGACGACCCCATGGCGTACGGGCTGGGCTGGGCGCTCGGACCCTCGGGCCAGCTGTTCGTCAACGGCCGCCTGCCGGGTCACCGGGCGGCCATGCTGCTGGTCCCGGACCAGGGCTTCGTGGCGGTCGCGCTGGCCGGCGACGAGTACGTGCTGCCCGGGCTGGCCCGCCTGCTCAGCGACCTTCAGCAGCCGCTGACCGGCGACGACCTCGGCGCGGCGATCGACGGTTTCGCGGCCTGAGGCCGACCCGGCCCGCTGGCTAGACTCTCGTGAGTGACGGTCGAGCTGGTCCTGCTGCCGCGGGTGGCCTACCGGGGCCAGGAGATCACCGGCTCGGGGCCGCAGAACCTGCTCGCGCTCCTGGCCGACTCGACCAGCACGGGCGGCAGCAGCACCGGCCGGCTGATCGAGGACCTGTGGCCGGAGAAGCGCCCCGACCACCCGGCCAAGGCGTTGCAGCTGTTGGTGTCGCGGCTGCGGGCGCGGCTCGGTGCTGACCTCATCGCGTCGACCCCCACGGGCTATCGCCTCACGCTGAGCGCGGACCAGATCGACGCGTCCGCCGTGCGGCTGCACGCGGAGGCGAGCTCCCGGGCGGCCGCGGTCGGTGACCACGCCGCCGCGCTCGCCGCGGCCGACGCCGGCCTCGCGCTGTTCGAGGGCGCGGCCGCCGACGCCGGAGACGACCCGCTGGCGACGGTGCGGGCGGAGCGAGTGCCGGTCAGGCGCTCCCTGGTGCGGGGGCGCGCGCTGGCGCTGGCCCGGCTCGGTCGGCCCGCCGAGGCCCTCGAGCCGCTCCGGGAGCTGGCCGCCGCGCAGCCGCGCGACGAGGAGGTGCTGGCCGAGCTGCTGCGCTCCGAGGCGGCCACGGTGGGTGCGGCGGCGGCCCTGGCCAGATACGACGCCTACCGCCGGTCGGTGCGGGACGAGCTGGGCAGCGATCCCGGGCCGGCGCTGCGACAGGTCTACCAAACGTTGCTCGCCAGTGACGCGCCGGCGGTCCGGCACGGGGTCGCGGAGGAGCCGAACCCGATGCTCGGCCGGGACAAGGACGTCGCCACGGTGGCCGAGATGTTGCGTACGTCCCGGGTGGTCTCGATCGTCGGCTCCGGCGGGCTGGGCAAGACGCGGCTGGCCAACGCCGTCGCCCGGCAGGCGGCACAGCGGACGGTCCACGTCGTCGGGCTCGCGGGCGTCGCCACCGACGAGGACGTGGCCGGCGAGGTGGCCTCCGCCCTCGGTGCGCGCCTGTCCGGGCCTGGCCGGCTGCCGACCGGTCGGGACACGGCCGCCGCGATCGTCGACACCCTCGGCCCCGGTGCCGCGCTGCTGGTGCTGGACAACTGCGAGCACGTCGTCGACGGGGCCGCCGAGCTGGTGCGTTCCCTGGTGTCGGCGAGCCGGGACCTGCGGGTGCTGACCACCAGCCGGGCGCCGCTGCGGCTCGCGGCCGAGTCGGTCTACCCGCTCCCCTCGCTCGATCTCCCCACGATGGTCGAGCTGTTCGGCCTGCGGGCGCGGGCGACGCGGCCCGACGCCGACCTGCCGCCGGCGGTGGTGGGTGAGCTGTGCGCCCGGCTCGACGGGCTCCCGCTGGCTGTCGAGCTCGCGGCGGCCCGCGTACGCGTGATGTCCGTGACCGAGATCGCCCGCCGCCTCGACGACCGCTTCGAGCTGTTGCGCGGCGGCACTCGCGACGCCCCGGACCGGCACCGCACGCTGCACGCCGTCATCGACTGGAGCTGGCACCTGCTGGCCCCCGCGGCCCAGGCGGCGATGCGCATGCTGTCGGTGTTCCCGGGTGGCTTCACCGCCGCGGCGGCCCGGCACGTGCTGGGCTCGGATCTCGTCCTGGAGGAGCTGGTCGACCAGTCGTTGCTCCGGGTGACCGAGGGCGCGTCGGGCACACGGTTCCGGATGCTGGAGACGGTCCGGGAGTTCAGCACGGCCCGCCGCGACGAGGCTGCCGAGACCACGGCCGCTGTGGACCGATTCCTCGGCTGGGCAAGGGATCCCGGTTTCTGGCCGTCCACGTCGGACCTTGGTCTGCCCGATGTGGACGCGGTGCGCGGCGAGCAGGACAACCTGCTCCAGGCGCTGCGCTACGCCCTCGACCGACAGGACGGGGCGACCGTCGCCGCGACGGCGGCGTTGCTGGGGACCCTGTGGACCACCGAGTCGAACTTCACCCGCCTCGTCGCGCTGGCGAAGGACACCTCGTGGGTGCTGTCGCACTTCCGGCCCGGTCCCGACCTCGTCGAGGCGACCCGGCTGGCCGCGGTGCTCAACGCGATGATCGCGTCCGTGATGCCGGACCTGAGCCCGTCGCGTGCCCTGGCCGTTCTGCGCCGGTTGCCGGTCGCGCCGCCGGACACCCCGATCCGGGCGATCGACCGCGCGTTGCGGGCCGGCGACACGGCGGCGCTCGAGCGGATGGCCGACGACGACCGGCCGCTGCTGGCCGGCATGGCCAACTACGTGCTGAGCTACCGGCAGGAGCAGGCCAACGAGCTCTCGCGGGCGCTGGCCTCGGCCCGGCGGATGCTCGCGTGCCTCCAGGGCGACGACCTGGAGGTGATCCAGGCCCTGGCCCACAGCCGGATCGGCGAGCTGTGCCTGACGGTCGAGCCCGGCGACGGCGCGTACCGCCACATCGCGACGGCGTTGTCGATCGCCGAGCGGCTGGGCTGGTCGACGATGACGCGCGGCCGGTGGGCGCTGGTGCAGGCCAATCTTCAACGCGGCGCGTACGACGAGGCCGAGCGCGGTCTCGCGGAAGCGATCCTCGAGAGAGGCGACGACCCGGTCGACGCGGGGCGCTTCGAGCTGTGCGCGCGGGCGCAGATCCAGCTGGGCCGCGGCGACGTGGACGGCGGGCTGCGGTGGTGGCGGCAGGCGGCCGACTATCCCGCTTCAGGCACGGAGTTCGGCCTGTGGCCCTTCGAGGCCGAGGCGGGGGCAGTGCTGATGCACGCCCGCTACGGCCGGCTGCCCGAGGTCTCGTCCGTCGTGGCCGCACTGCCGGGGATGCTGGCCGGTCTGCTGCCGACAGCGCCGCCGACGATGTTCCCGGTGTGCGGCTCGCTGTTGCTGGCCATGGCGGTGGCCTCGTCCGGCCCGCGGGCGGCGCGCCTGATCGCCTTGGCCGAGCGGTTCGGCGTCATCCGCGGACTCCAGCCCGACCTGACCCCGTCCCGCATCTCGTCGATCGGCGTCGAGGCGGACGGGCCGGCGTACGCCGACGCGGTGTCGTCGTACGCCGGCCTCGATTCCGCGGGTCTGCGTTCGGAGGCGCTGGCTCAGGTCACCGGGTCCCGGCGGAACAGCAGCCGCGCCCAGCCGTAGCCGGCGAGCGTGAGCCCGGCACACCAGGCGACGGCGACGATCCCGTTGTCGTCGACGGGCGTGCCGAGCAGCAGGGCCCGCATCGCGTCGATGATCGGCGTGAACGGCTCGTGGGTCGCGAACCAGCGCACGGCCCCGGACATGGACTCCGGCGCCACGAACGCGCTGCTGACGAACGGCAGGAGCTGCACCGCGAACAGGAACGGCGTGGTGCCCTCGGGCGACTTCGCGGCCAGGCCGACCGCGACGGCGAGCCAGGTGAGGGCGAGCGTGAAGAGCGCGACGAGCCCGGCGGCGGCGAGCCAGCCGGTCGGGCTGGCATCGGGCCGGTAGCCCATCAGCACGGCGACACCGACGACCAGCACGGAGCTGACCAGCGTACGGGCGGTCGACACGATCACGTGCCCGGTGAGCACGGACGTGCGGGAGATCCGCATCGTGCGGAACCGCGAGATGATGCCCGTCGTGACGTCCTGGTTGACGGCCATGGCGGTCTGGCTGGCCCCGTAGCCGACGGCCATCAGCAGGATCCCGGGCACGACGTAGTTGATGTAGTCGCCCTGGGCCGCCTGCCCCATGCCGAGGTTCAAGGCGCTCCCGAAGATCCCGACGAACAGCAGCAGCATGAACACGGGCAACGCGATCGTCATGATCAGCACGATCGGGTTGCGCTGGGTGTGCTTCACGTTGCGGCGCAGCATGGTCATGGCGTCACTCATCGGGCGGCCTCCTTCTCCTCGCTGGGGTGCCCGGTGAGGGCGAAGAACACATCATCAAGATCCGGCGTGTGTACGGAGAGGTCCTCGACCTCGACGCCCGCCCGCTCCAGTTGGTCGAGGAGGGCCTTGAGCGCGCGTACGCCGCCGTCGCTGGGCACTTCGAGGGTGAGCGCGTCGTCGTCCCTGGCCGCGTGGGCGAACAACCGAGCCGCGGCGTCGAGCTCTTCGGCTGTGGCGAAGCGAAGCCTCACGTGACCGCCGGGTAGTCCTCGCTTGAGCTCCTCGGCGGTCCCGACGGCGACGACCTTGCCCTGATCGAGCACGGCGATGCGATCGGCGAGCTCGTCGGCCTCGTCGAGGTACTGGGTGGTCAGGAAGATCGTGACCCCGCTGGCCACCAGGCTCCGGATGGTCTCCCACATGGTGCGGCGGCTGCGGGGGTCGAGCCCTGTGGTCGGCTCGTCGAGGAAGATCACCCGCGGGTCACCGACGAGCGTCATAGCGAGATCGAGCCGCCTGCGCATGCCACCGGAGTAGGTCGAAGCCACCTTCCTGGCGGCGTCGGTGAGCTCGAAGCGACGGAGCAACTCGGCGGCCCGACTGCGACCCTCGACCCGGCCGAGGTGGTGCAGGTCGGCCATGAGGAGGAGGTTCTCCTCGCCGGTGAGCAGGTCGTCGACGGCGGAGAACTGCCCGGTGACCCCGATCGCGCCACGCACGTCGTCGGCCTCTTTGACGAGATCATGCCCGGCGACGCGGGCCTGCCCACCGTCCGCCTTGATCAACGTCGACAAGATCCGCACGGCGGTGGTCTTGCCGGCCCCGTTGGGGCCGAGCAGGGCGAAGATCGTGCCGCTGCGAACCTCGAGATCGACCCCGTCCAACACCACCTTGTCGCCGAACGCCTTCCGCAGCCCGGCCACCTCGACCGCCACCCCTGCTGGCACGCGCGTCATGCCCGTCCTCCCGTAACCGCGGCCCGACCGGCCACGCCTGGGAGGAAGAGTGCGCGGACCCGGTTTCACCCTGGCTTCACCACGGTGTCTCCAGGCCCGCATCGATCGATGCCACTGGCGATCCAGCCCAGAACGACCTAACTCTGCTTCTGGGCCAGGAAGTCGAGGATGACCGCGGCGAACAGAGGTGAGCTGAAGATCGAGTAGTGGGTCAGGCCGGGGAGGATGGCCAGGGCGTGGCCGCCTGCTGGGCGGCCTTCGCCTGTCCAGCCTCCGTCTCGCTTGCCGCCGTCAAGCAGTGCGAAGACGTCCATGAAGGCCGTCGGTGGGACCTGGTCCGCGTCCGCGCCCACCACCATCGTCGGGACCGAGAGCGCGCTGACCTTGTCCGTGAAGTCGATCTCGGTTTGCATGAAGGCGCCGATCTTGTCCAGCAGCCGGCCGAAGTCCTCCGGTCGTGGTGCGACCCGCTGGTACAGCTGGTACATCGGCGTGTCCACCATGAACTCGGCCGCCGCGGCGCTTACCTGGCCCTGCATCGCGCGCATTTCCGGGTAGATCGCGTCCGTGCGGAGCCACGCCGACGCCAACACGAGCCGGCCTACCTTGTCGGGGTGGTTTGCCGCTACGTGCATCGCCACGCCGCCGCCGAGGGAGTAGCCCGCCACGTCCGCTCGGCCCAGCCCCAGATGCTCGATCAGGGCGGCCACGTCGGCGGCCATCGTGTCGAGCGACAGTGGCCGGTCGACGTCCGCCGTGCGGCCGTGGCCCTGCAGGTCGACGGTGATGACCTCGTGCGCCGCGGCGAGCAGCGGCAGCACCGGCCCGAACATCTCGCCCGAGCCCAGGCCGCCGTGCAGCAGGATCAACGGGCTCCCGGCGCCGTAGCGCTCGTAGTAGAGGTTGATGCCGTTGACGTCGGCGTAGCCGCCGGTGCCAGCGAGGTCGGCGCTCCAGTCAGTGTCGGTCACCCGGACCATGCTACGAGTCAGGCACGTCGTCGCGCTGCCTCGGTCACAGGTGGAACACCTCGTCCAGCACCACGAAGCCGCGGTCCGGCCGCTCGCCGGGCTGGTCGACGAAGAACGGTGCCATCTCGGCCTGCCAGCGGGCGTTGACCTCCGTGGCCTCCATCGCGGCCAGGGACGCGTCCAGGTCTGCCGTCAGGAAATAGCCCACCAGCAGGCCGTCTTCGCGAAGGAACAGGGAGTAGTCGTGCCAGCCCGCCGATCGCAAGGCGGCCAGCATCGACGGCCAGACGGCGGCGTGGCGGCGCCGGTACTCGTCCAGACGATCCGGACGAACCTGGAGCGTGAAACAGATCCGGCGCACGCCAGCCACCTCGCGGAAGACTAGAAGTCGAACTGGTCGATGTTGGACGCCTCGAAGGTGAAGGGGTCACCCAGCACGATCTCGCCGCCCGCGCCGACCTTGTAGTCACCCAGCTTGCCCGCCTTGAACGATTCACCCTCCTTGCCGGTGATGATGCCCGAGGCCAGCGCGGCGCCGGCGTAAGCGGCCAGGTAGCCCAGGTCCGCCGGGTTCCACAGGGCGAACGCCTTGCACGTCCCGTCCTTCACGAACGCGCGCATCTGGTTCGGGGTGCCCAGCCCGGTCAGCTGCACCTTGCCCTTGTAGGAAGACCCGGACAGGTAGCGCGCCGCGGCCGCCACACCCACCGTCGTCGGCGAGATGATGCCCTTGAGGTTCGGGTGCTTGGCCAGCAGGCCCTGCGCCTCCTGGAACGACTTCTCGTCCTGGTCGTCGCCGTAGACGGTGTCGACCAGCTTCAGCTTCGCGTACTCCGGCTTGGCCAGCTCCGTCTTCATCATCTCGATCCAGGCGTTCTGGTTCGTGGCGTTCGCAGTCGCCGAGAGGATCGCGATCTCACCGCCGTCCGGGCCGACCGCGTCCGAGATCAGCTTGATCTGCGACTTGGCGATGCCGTCCGCGGTCGCCTGGTTGACGAACACGTCGCGGCACTCGGGCTTGGTGTCGGAGTCGTAGGTCACGATCTTCGCGCCCGCCGTCTTGGCCTCGGTCAGGGCGCCGCAGATGGCGTCCTTGTCGTTGGCCGACACGACGATCACGTCGGTCTGCTGCTGCGACAACGTGTTGATGTACGAGACCTGCGCCGACGGGCTCGCCTCGGACGGACCGGTCTGGGAGTACGCGCCCTTGAACTCCTCGACAGCGGACTTGCCGCCCTTGTTGTCGGACGTCTCGAAGTACGGGTTGTTCACCTGCTTCGGCAGGAAGGCGATCTTCAGGCCTTCTTTGATGGTGCCGGCCTGCCCCGAGCCCGAGCCCGAGTCCGTGCCGGTGCCACTGCCGGAGCCGTCCTCCGCGCAGGCGCCCATGGCGAGCGTCAACGCCGCGAGGACGGTTGCCGCGACGACGCGTACACCTGTGATCCTCATGGTTGGGTCCTTTCTCCAGGGGGTGGTCGTCGGCGTAGCCGCCCACGGGCCATGCGCACCACGTTGGGCCCGACGACGGAAGCGATGAGCAACGTTCCGGTGACGATCGTCAACGCGTTGGCCGGGACGTCGGCCAGTTGCAACGCGTTGCGGAGAGTGCCGAGGAGCGCGACCGCGGCGACCACACCGAGCAGGCCGCCGCGACCGCCGAAGATGGACACGCCGCCCAGCAACACCGCCGCCACCACCGACAGCTCGAGGCCGTTGGCGTTGTCGGCCCGGGCAGACGCGAACCGGAACGTCCAGAAGACGCCCGCCAGCGCGGCGACCACACCCGTCGCCACGAACAACCAGAACTTGGTCCTCATGACCGCGATCCCCGAGTACGCGGACGCCTCCGCGTTGTTGCCGATCGCGTAGAGCCCACGACCGAGCGGGGTCGCGTGCAGCAGCACGCCGAACAGCAGCGCCAGGACGGCGACCACGAGCACGAACCAGGGCACCACCGTGCCGGAAATCGGCGCGATCATGTTCGTCGTCCACGAGATCGGGTAGTCCGCGACCGCGCGGTCACCGAGCACCACGTAGGCCAGACCGCGATACAGGGCGAGGGTGCCGATCGTGACGGCCAGCGACGGCAGCCCGAAGACGGTGACGAAGACGCCGTTGACCGCGCCGAGCACGGCGCCGAGTGCCAGCGAGATCACGATCAGCAGCGGCAGCGACGTCACGCCCGCCTGCCACAGCCAGCCCATCACGCTGCACGTCAGCCCGACCGTCGACGCCACGCTCAGGTCGATCTCGCCGGTGATCACGATCAGCGTCATCGGCAGGGCGATCAACGCGATCGGGATCGCCTCGAGGATCACGAAGCGGTAGAAGCGCGGGTTGCCCACCCCGTCGATCGTCAGGCTGCCGACGATGATCACCGCGATGAGGGCGACGAGAACCAGCAGGTCCCAGGAGCCGAGCACACCCCGGGCACGGGTACGCGTCGGCGGGCTGACCGGCTCGCGGACCGGCGTGTCAACGGCCACGGTCGCTGCCTCCTCGAAGTCGCCGGGCCAGCCGCACGGCCAGCGAGCGGTCCAGGCCGATCGCGGCGAGGATCAGCACGCCGACCGCGGCCCGTTGCCAGAACGGGTTGATGCCGAGCACGGGCAGGGCGCTGCCGATCGTGGTCAGGAGCACGGCCCCGAGCGCCGCGCCGTAGACCGAGCCGCTGCCGCCGAAGATCGCCACACCACCGACGACGACGGCCGCGACGACGTTGAGCTCGCTGCCGAGGCCGGCGTTGGCGTCGATCGTGCCGAACCGGGCCGCGTGCAGCACGCCGGCCAGACCGGCGAGGGCACCGCTGGCGACGAAGGCCCAGAAGACGCGGCGGCCGACCGGAATGCCGTAGAGCCGGGCGGCGTCCGGGTCCGAGCCGATGGCGTAGAGCTCCCGACCGCTGCGGTA
The DNA here is from genome assembly GCF_040676915.1 of Asanoa sp. NPDC049475. Lineage (NCBI taxonomy): Bacteria > Bacillati > Actinomycetota > Actinomycetes > Micromonosporales > Micromonosporaceae > Asanoa > Asanoa sp. NPDC049475. The sequence continues at coordinate 1,046,900 of NZ_JBFAPY010000002.1, forward strand.
CGACCGCAGGAAGACCCCGGCGCCGACCAGCACCACCAGAGCGAACAACGCAAGAATCGGCACTCCGAGGACGGTGCGGGTGCCGAGCGACAGGAAGCCCGCAGGCATGTCGGCCGCGTTGATCTGGCGGCCGGTGGCCCAGGTGTAGTCGACGCCGCGGAACACGTACAGCGTGCCGAGGGTGACGACCAGCGCCGGCACCCGCGCGGCGGCGATCAGCCCGCCGTTGACCGCCCCGCACAGCGCGCCCAGGCCGACGCCGGCCAGCAGGGCCACCGGGACCGGCAGTCCCGGGTTGCTGACGAACAGGTTGCCGGTCGCGAACGCGGCCAGGCCGAGGATCGAGCCCACCGACAGGTCGACGTTGCGGGTGATGATGACGATCGCCTGGCCGACCGCGAGGATGGCCAGGATCGTGGAGCCGAGCAGCAGGTCCTTGACGTTCTGCGCCGACAGGAACCGGGTGTTGACCACGAACGTCACGCCGACCAGCAGCACCAGCGCCAGGGCGATGCCGAGCTCGCGCACCACGAAGACCCGGTGCACCGCGGTGGTCGGGGCCGTCACGGCTGTGCTCCGGTCGCGGCGACCATCACGGACTCCTCGTCGGCGCCGGCCCGCGGGATGTCGGCCACCAGCCGGCCCTCCCGCATGACCAGGACGCGGTCGGCCATCCCGAGCACCTCCGGCAGTTCGCTGGAGACCATCAACACCGCCACCCCGTCGGCCGCCAACTCCGAGAGCAGGCGGTGCACCTCGGCCTTCGTACCCACGTCGATCCCCCGGGTGGGCTCGTCGACGATCAGCACCCGCGGCTCGGTGGAGAGCCATTTCGCGAGTACGACCTTCTGCTGGTTGCCCCCGGACAGCGTGGCGACCGGGTCGGTGGGCCGGGCGGCCTTGACCCGCAACCGCGCGGTCCAGGTCGCGGCGGACCGGCGCTCCGCACCGCCGAACAGGAGCCCGGCCCGCGACAGCGCCCAGCGGCGCGGCAGCGTGGCGTTGCGCTCCACCGACAACTCCATCACCAGGCCCTGCTGGCGCCGGTCCTCCGGCACGAGGGCGAGCCCGGCGGCGATCGCGGCCGGGGTGTCTCCGGGTGGCAGCGGCCGGTCGTCGACGCGGACCTCCCCCGCGTCCGGCTTGTCGACGCCGAACACCGCCCGGACGACCTCGCTACGCCCGGCGCCGACCAGGCCGGCCAGCGCGACGATCTCGCCGCCGCGCACGGTGAAGCTGACGTCGGCAAAGAAGCCGTGCCGGGTCAGGCCGCGCACGTCGAGCCGGACGTCGCCGGGCGTGGTGTCGACCTTGGGGAACAACGTGGCGACGTCGCGGCCGACCATCTTGCGGACCAGGGCGTCGACCGTGAGCTCGGAGGCGGGGGCGGTGTCGACCCGGCGGCCGTCGCGCATCACGGTGATCCGCTCGCACAGGTCGAACACCTCGTCGAAACGGTGCGAGATGAACAGCACCGCGGCGCCGTCGTCGCGCAGGGAGCGGGCGACCGCGAACAACCGCTCGACCTCCACACCGGACAGTGCCGCCGTCGGCTCGTCCATCACCAGCACCCGGGCGTTGGTGGACAACGCCTTGGCGATCTCGACGAGCTGCTGGTCGGCGATCGACAGGCCACGCGCGGGGCGGTCGGGGTCGAGCCGCACGCCGAGCCGGTCGAACAGCTCGCGGGACCGCGCGCGCATCGCGGCGGTGTCGATCCGGCGCAGGCTGCGGCGCGGTTGCCGGCCCATGAAGATGTTCTCGGCGACCGACAGGTCGGGAAACAGCGTCGGCTCCTGATAGATCACCGCGATGCCGGCCGCTCGCGCGTCGGCCGGCCCGCCGAAGGTGACGGGCTCGCCGTCGAGCAGCACCGTGCCGGTGTCCGGCGGGTGCACTCCCGCGAGGATCCGGACCAGCGTCGACTTGCCCGCGCCGTTCTCGCCGACCAGCGCGTGCGCCTCGCCGGCGACCAGCTCGAGGTCGACGTCGCGCAGCGCCGCGACAGCGCCGAAGGACTTGCTCACCGCGTGCAGCGCCAGCATCGCACCTCCCGGCCGTGAAACGTTTCATAGACCGCTGTGGTGAAGACACTAGGGATGTGAATCCGTCAGCGCAAGGGGTTGTTAACCGCCGGTGTGGCCCTCTTCCTCACCGTCGGCGGTGAAGGCACCACTGCCCTGCTTGGTCTCGAGGTAGACGTGCTGGTGGCCGAAGCCGGCGTCCACATTGATCTGGTCGAGCTGGGCGGCGGCCACCGACCAGGCGGTGGCGGCGGCGGTGCGGGCGCGGCCCGCGATCTCGACGAGCGCCGGCTGCCGGTCGGCGGGGCCGGCCACGGCGGCCGCGTAGAGGTCGAGCGCCACCTGGAAGTCGCCGACCGCGCTGCGGAACCCGCCGCGGGCGACGTTGGTGGCCGTCGTGCCGGACGGGCTGTCGGCGTGGGCGGCGACGAGCTCCTTGACCGTCTGCTGCCAGCCCGCGATCGTCGCCGCCTCGGCCGGCTTGCCGCTGGCGACGGCGGCGTCGTAGTCGTCGAGCAGCGTGGTCAGCTTCTCCTGCGACGCCCGGGCCACGTCGGTCAGCGAGCGGATCTGGTCGCGGTCGCGCTGGGCCTCCTGCGCCTTGAGGTCGTCGATCGCGCGGGTGGTCGCGTCGGGCCGTCCGATCAGGAAGCCGACGAGACCGGCCATCAGCGCGGCGACCACGACGGCGGCGACGGTGGCGGCCAGGGGCACGCGGCGCTTCTGGGCCAGCTCGGCCTGGCGCACATAGGACGGCTTACCGGTCTTTCGCGACATCGTCTCTCCAGGGTTGGTCGGACGACGGCCCCGCCGAGTAGCCATCTTCGATGGAACGGTATTACGACGGAGTAGATCTGATCAAGGCCGCCTGGCGAGCCCGGTAGGCGTTGACCGCGGCCCGGTTGCCGCAACCCGCGTCGCAGAACCGCTTCGAGCGGTTCTTGGAGAGGTCGACCAGGACGTTGTCGCAGTCCGGGTACGCGCACCCGCGCAGCCGGTCCAACGCACCGGTGCGGACCACGTCGACGAGGGCCATCGCGGCTTCCGCGGCTATCCGGACGGCCAGCGGCGCGTCCCGGGGGGTGGCGTGCGGGTGGTAGCCCCACTCGTCGTGGCGGACCAGTTGCGGCAACGGGCGGTACTCCACCAGCAGGGCGTTGACCGCCTCGACGAGGTCGTCCTCCCCCAGCTCCCAGAACCGGCGGAACCGGGGCCGCAGCGCCCGCACCGCGTCGAGCTCGGCGCGGGTGCCGGCCCGCACGCCGCTGTCCGGGTGCTCGACGAGGAAGGCGTCGAGCGCGGCGACGTCGTCCAACGGCGTGTTGACCAGGGCGGCGACCTGCACGAGGGCCGCTTCGGTGTCATGGGCGAAAACCATCTTGACCCCTAACAGTCCAGGCACCTAGCGTCATCAGTGTAAGCCGACTTTGGTCATGACAGGGGATCTCATGGGACCGACCCGCTCGTTCGGCCTGCTGCTGGCGCTGGTGTCGGCCCTGACGTTCAGCACGTCCGGCCCGTTCGCGCACGCGCTGCTCGACGCCGGCTGGACGGCGCCGGCGGCCGTGGCCGCCCGGGTCGGCATCGCCGCGCTGGTGCTCGCGGTGCCGACCGCGATCGCACTGCGCGGCCGCTGGGGTGCGGTGCGCCGCGACCTCACCGGCATCGCGTTGTTCGGCGTGCTCGGCGTAGGCGCGGCCCAGGTCGGCTTCTTCAACGCGATCCGCTACCTGCCGGTCGGCGTGGCGCTTCTGCTCGAATACCTCGGCGTGGTGCTCGTCGTGTTCTGGATGTGGGCGGCACACGGGCAGCGGCCTCGGACGCTGACCACTGCCGGCGCGGTCACCGCCGTCGTCGGGCTGGTCCTGGTGCTCGACCTGAGCGGCGGCGCCGGGCTGTCCCTCGTCGGCGTGGCCTGGGGTCTGTTCGCCGGCGTCGGACTGGCGTCGTACTTCGTGCTCGGCGCACGCGACTCGCAGCAGGGCGAGGTGCCGGCCCTCGCCCTCGCCACCGCCGGCATGGCCATCGGCGCGGTGGTCCTGCTCGTGCTCGGCGCGACCGGCCTGCTGCCGATGCACGCGACCTTCGGCCAGGTGACCCTCGGCGACCAGCGGATGAGCTGGCTCGTGCCGGTGGCCGGGCTGTCGTTGGTCGCGGCCGTGGTCGCCTACGTGACCGGCATCGCCGCGGCACGCGCGCTCGGCGCCCGGCTCTCGTCGTTCGTCGGTCTCACCGAGGTGCTGTTCGCGGTGCTGGTCTCCTGGCTCGTGCTCGACGAGCTGCCGACCGCGGTGCAGATCGCCGGCGGTGCGCTGATCGTCGCGGGCGTCGCGCTGGTTCGCCTCGACGAACGCCGCCCGGCCGAGGCGCTCGCCTCAGCCTGACCCCCAGAACAAGGTCGAGTCGGGCCGGCCGTCGATGGCGAACGCGCGGACCGCGCGCAGCGCGGTGTCCAGGTCGACGACCGAGCGGCGATCGACCCGGCGGACCCGCCCGGCGGCGACGACCTCCACCTCGCCCGGCTCGGCGGCCGGCGTGCGCAGGGCGATGACGTCGTCGTGCTCGTCGGAGCCCAGGTGCACGAGGTACCGCCCGGCGCCGCCCTCCACCGCCAGGTACTGGCCGTCGTGGCCCGTCAGCACGACCTCGGTGTGCCGCCGCTGGTCGAGCGCGTGTACCGCCGCCTCGATCTCGTCCGCCGTGGGGTCCATGCCGCTGAGCCGCTCGGCGCGGCCGTCCGCCCAGCGGTCCCGTTCCAGCCGCACAGGCTCAGTGAGGGCTGTCGAGCTGGTCATACAACTCGTCATAACGGGCTTGGTCGGAGACGAACCGGCCGTCGGCGTCCACGGTGAAGCCACCTCGCTTGAAGCACTCGACGAAGAACGCCACCATCGCCGGCAGGTCCGTGAACTCGATCCGGGTCGGCTCGCCGGACCGGACCGCGACCACGCGTGGCTCGTACGCGCCGGACCAGAGCACCGCGAACAGGTCACCGCTCTCGGTCGCCAGCAACGGCAGCCAGCCGTCGCCGAGCAGCAGGACCGGGTCCTCCTCGTACGCGTGCCGCAGCCCGACCGCCTCGGCGAGCGCGAGGGGCGCGTACCCGGGGATCACCTCGACGTCCCGATGGTCCTGACCCGGCGCGCGGGTGACGCCGTCGTGCCAGGCGAACCACTCGACGACCGCGGGCGGCAGCGGGCCGTGCCGGGTGGTCCCCTCGGCCGGCAGTCCGGGCACCAGCAGGTCGACGACCGGACGGCGGAGCATGCGCAGCCACCACTCCAGGTCGTCGAGGCGATCGGTCAGTGACTCCTCCACACGATCACCAGCGCCGCACGGCGGCGTGATGTCACACCGGTCGTCGGCGCGGGCCGGAAAGTTCCCGCTTTCTTCCGACAGCCGGCCCGTTGGGCGCCGCGGCGGCGAGCCGCTAGTTTGTCGGGAACCACATCTGGAGGATCGATGCGCCGCCGCTCTGCCGCCGTTCTGGCCGCCCTGTTCCTGGGCCTGGTCGTGGTCGTCGCGCCCGCCGCGCCGGCGGCCGCGCACACCAAGCTGGCCAAGTCGGCGCCCGCGGCGAAGTCGACGGTGACCAAGCCGGTCACCGCGCTGACGTTGACCTTCAGCGGGCTGATCAGGCAGGACGGCAGCCTGGTCGTGGTGCGCGGCGCGGACGGCGCGAAGTACCAGGACGCGGAGCCGACGGCGCTCGACAAGACGATCACCCAACCGGTGCGGCCGCTCCCGGTCGGCGTGGTGACGGTGGAGTGGAAGACCGTGTCCGGCGACGGGCACAAGATCTCGGGCAGCTACACGTTCACCAACAAGGTGGCGCCGCCCGAGCCGACTCCGACCGTGGAGCCGGAGGCGACCGTCTCGCCGGCTCCGCCGCGCACCGAGGTTCCGTTGGCCGAGGTCGTTCCGCTGCCCGGCGACCCGTCGAGCAACGTCGTTCCCTGGGCCGTCGGTGGCGGTGCGGTCGTGGTCGCCGGGCTCGTCGCGCTGTTCCTGCTGCGGCGGCGTCGCGCGCGTTGAGCGTTTGTCCACAATTCGGGTACGCCCGGATGCGATCGACGCGCGACACGGATAAGGTCGCCGTTCTATGCCCGAATCCCCCAGGGCCGCTGCCCCCAGCTCCCGCCTGCCCTCCCTGACGGGTCTACGTTTCGCCGCCGCGCTGCTCGTGTTCGGCGTGCACGCGTACTCGTTCATCCCGGTCGGCGGCTTCGCCCACGACCTCGGGCACCTGCTCCTCGACCCCGGCGACCTCGGCGTCTCCTTCTTCTTCGTGCTCTCCGGCTTCGTGCTCACCTGGGCCGCCCGCGGCGAGAGCGCCCGGCCGCTCGGCCGCTTCTTCGCCGGACGGGTGTTGCGGATCTACCCGGCGTACGTGGTGGCGCTGGGTCTGGCGGTCGTCTCGAAATGGGTCGGCGATCTGGCCGACCCCGTCGGCAACCGGATGAACCAGGTCAACGGCCACAACCTGACGACGAGCCTGTTCCTCGTGCAGGCGTGGTATCCGGACGATGTCACCTATCTCGGCATCAATCCGGTGGCCTGGTCGCTTTCATGCGAGATCGCGTTCTATGCGGCGTTCCCGCTGCTCCTCCCCCTGCTGCGCCGCCTTACTGGTCGGACGCTCGCCGGCGCCGCGTTCTTCTTCGTCGCGCTCGGGCTGCTGATGCCGTTGATCGCCCACCTGTTCGTCGACCCGGCCTACCAGCGCTGGTTCGTCTACGTCCTGCCGGTCACCCGGGGTGTGGAGTTCGCACTGGGCATCACGCTGGCGCTGCTGGTGCGGCGCGGCGCGTGGCGCGGCCCCGGGTTGCCGCTCGCGTCGGCGCTGTTCGCCGTCAACTACCTGATCGTCAACCTGCTCCCCCACCAGGTGCGCGACACGGCCGCCGTGCTGGCCACGACCGCGCTGCTGATCCCGGCCGCGGCGACCGCCGACCTGAGCGGCGCACGGTCGGTGTGGCGGCACCCGGTGCTGGTCCGGCTCGGCGACGCGTCGTACGCCTTCTTCCTGGTTCATCTGACGATCGTCACCACGGCGATGACGATCCTGGGCAGGTCGCACGACTACCCCGTCTGGCAGGCGTTGTCGCTGGGCATCGCGTTCCTGGTCGTCTCGTACGCGGTCGCCCTGCCCCTGCACCGATACGTCGAGGTGCCCGCGATGCGCCTTCTGCGCCGCCGCCGGCCGGCTGCCACGATCCCCGCGCAGCGGTCACGACAGCCGGAGCAGATCGGCGTAGGCTAGTCCGATATGGGCAAGGTTGTCGCTGACATCTCGATATCCCTCGACGGATACGTGGCAGCACGCGGCGCCGACCTCCAACACGGCCTCGGCGTCGACGGCGAGGTGATCCACGGCTGGGTCTTCGCCGGCCACCCGGTCGACTCGGAGATCCTGTGCCGCGGCCTCGACGAGACGGGCGCGGTGGTAATGGGCCGCCGGCTGTTCGACTTCGTCGACGGCCCGCACGGCTGGACCGACGAGCTCGGCTACGGCGCCGGCAGCGAGCAGGCGACGGGCGGGCCGCCGGTGGTCGTGGTGACCCACTCCCCGCCGTCGTCGTGGCGGCTCGGCGACCGGTTCAGCTTCGCCACCGACATCTGCGAGGCGGTGGGGCGCGCCCGGACAGCGGCGGGCGACAAGACCGTCGTGGTCATGGGCGGTGCCGACGTCGTACGCCAGAGCGTGCTCCTGGGCCTGGCCGAAGAGCTGCGCCTGCACCTGTCACCGTGCCTGGTCGGCGGTGGCACGCCACTGTTCCGCCCGGCCGACTCACCGACGCGCCGGCTGCGACAGACGGACGTGGTGGTCTCTCCGCACGCCACCCACCTGACGTACGAGGTGCTCACCTGACCCTCACGCCGACCACGACGGCCAGGTCAGGCGCGAGGGGGAGCTGAGCGGCGCGCAGGTCGCGCCAGTCGCCGGTGTGGACGGTGACACTACTCTGCCTGCCGTGCAGGCGGAGCAGCAGTTCCTTGCCCAGGGTTTCACGGTGGTCGAATCAACCCGAGGGCCGATGGCCAGCAGCCGGGTGGTCCTGACGGACGGTGTCATCGACGTGTTCCTCTTCGATGACCGAGGCGACCGGGGAGTCGCCGCTGGAGTTCGCGGCGGGACCGCCGTCGTGATCGAGGTCTGGGCGCGCGCCCTCGGACTGCCGCTGGTGGAACCCACCGGCATGGACGAGCAGGTCGCCTGGACCCTTGACCACCTCGCCGAGATACGCGCGGCCGCCGAGCGTGACCCAGAACTGGGCGAGAAGCTCAAGGACGTCAACTGGGAGGACGTGAAGCAGCGCCTCGGCCTCCGCCCGGAGGCGAGCCGTCACGACCCGCGAACGTGGCAGCGGCCGACGTAGCGGCAGGGAGCGAGATCGGGCGGCATTCTGATCGTGTGACGATGTCGAAGCGCGGCGGTTGGCTCCGACGTAGCTTCGACAGCACACGAGGAGGCAACCGATGCGCAAGATCATCTACTGGGTGCACACGTCCGTGGACGGGTTCATCGACGGGCCCAACGGGGAGTTCGACTGGCCGGTGATGGGGCCGGAGCTGTCCGCGTACTCGGAAGGCCTGGATCGCAGGGTCGACACCCTGCTGTTCGGCCGGCCGGTCTGGGAGATGATGGTCGGGTTCTGGCCGCAGGCCGAGTCGATGTCGGACGACCCGCACGTCGCCGCCTTCGCCCCGTTCTGGCGGGCCACACCGAAGATCGTCTTCTCGCGCGGGTACGCGGGCGACGAGTGGACCAGCCGGGTCATCGGCGACGACCTGGCCACGGAGGTGGCCGCGCTCAAGGCCCAACCAGGCCGCGACCTGCTGCTGACGGGCGGCGCGACGCTGGCGGCGGCGCTGACCGAGCGCGGGCTGATCGACGAGTACCACATCGCCGTGCACCCGGTCGTGCTCGGCGGCGGCCGGCGGCTGTTCGCCTCGCCGGAGAAGCGCCAGAACCTTCGCCTGGTCGACGCGCGTACGGTCGACGGCCGGGTCGTGGTGTCGCAGTACGAAGGTGGATCCCGATGACGCGCGACGACGCCTGGAGCGGGACCGTCGTCAAGAAGTCCCGCGGGCTGCTCGACGGGTCCAACCTCTACCGACGCCTCAAGGTCCGGCTCGACGACGGAACCGAGCAGGACGTCAAGGTGGACCGGGAGACCTGGAAGCAGGTCAAGGTCGGCGACCGACTCGGGAAGCGGCCGGGCGAGGACCCCCGCGTCAGCTGACCACGGCCCGCAGTTCGAAGTGGACGGTGCGGCCGGGCGGAGCGCGCGGGCTGCCGCCGCGTGTTCCGCACCGGCGTGCGACGGTCAGTGACGCAGGTCGAACCGGCGGGCCTTCGGCACCGTGATCGCGTCGTCGTCCGGGAGCAGCCACAGCGGGTTGCTGAAGCCCAGGGGCACGCCGGCGGCGTCGGACACCTCGACCCGCAGGTAGCTCCCGTCTGCCCGGTCGAGCCGGAAGGGCCCGCCCGGCTGGAAGGGCTGCCGCCGGATGCTGCGGGTCGTCGCTGCGGTGCGGTCGCAGACGCCGACCACGACCTCGACCCGCGCGCCCTCCGGCAGGTTGTCCGCGTGGATCTCGACCGGCACGTACGCGGAGTCGGTCTTGATCACCTGGCCCATCGCCGGTCGCCCGTCGACGAGCAGGTCCAGCGAGCCGGTCGCCCACAGCCGTTGGTGGTTGAGGAACACCTGACCGGCGGCGAGGGCGGCGATGAGGTCCCTGGCCCTGCGCGACGTCGACCAGGCCGAGGTCTGGAAGAGGTCCTTGCGGGTCCAGTCCCGCCCGGCGTGGTCGTCGTTGCGGCTGGTGGCGGTCAGGAAGATCGCGTTTCGGGCGGCGATGTCGAGCAGCTCGAGCCGCTGCCTCGTAACGGTCGAAACGCCGCCGGGGTCGACGGTCTCCATGAGGTCGCAGCCCAGCGCCCGGCTGGCGACGAGCTCGGCGGCGTCGATCGGCGGATGGTTGTACTGCACCAGGGCGCCCCGCTCGTGGTACCAGCGCACCATCTCCCGCGCGGCCGCCACGCTGTCGTCGAGCACCGGCGCGACGCCCCGGTCCGGGTACGGGAACAGCTCGAAGTGCTCCATGTAGACGTTCAGGTGGCGCACCATCGAGACCTCGGCGCCGAGCAGTTGGGTGATGCCCCGGTACTGCTTGCCGAGCCGCTTCATCAGGTCGCGCTGCTCGCGTACCGCCCAATGGAGTTGGTCTCGGGTCCGTTTGAACCGCAGGTGGTCGAAGACGCCCTGCGCGGTCGCGTTGCCGCGTGCCCGCACGCCGAACCGCAGCCGCGCGAGCGCGGAGTCCTCGGCCGCGAGATCCGGCCAGAACCTCCGGATGTCCCTACGTGGGCGGATCTTCAGGGTCTGCCAGGTGCCGGTCGCGGGTACGGTCACGACGCCGGTGAGCTCGTTCTGCAACGCCCGGGACTTTCGGCTGCCGACGCGGTACTCGAGCACGTAGACACCGGCCGGCCGACCGGCGACGGCGGGCCGGTAGGAGGTCTCAAGCTGGACGACGACCTCGGCGTCGGGGCCGACCCGCTCGGCGAGCACGTCGACGCTCAGGGTCGTGTCGGTCAGGTTCGTGGTGTAGAAGCTGTTGCCGCCGTCCGCGAACACCCAGGCGCCGCCCCACTCGGTGGGACTGGTGCCGGTGCCGGTGACCCGCAGTGCCCTGCCGGCCTCGCCGGGACTGTGCGGCTGGTCGACGAAGGCATGGCGCGCCCCGCCGATCGGGCCTTCGTGCTGCGGCACCCAGGCGAGCCGCTGGCCTTCGTCGGTGCCGTCGAAGCGGATGGTGTCGTAGTAGCCGTACGCCTCCATGCGCCAGTCATGGTCGGTCCACCAGACGACGTCGGTGCCGGTCTGCTTGGCCTGCTCGAGCTGCGAGAGCATGCTGGCGCCGCCACCGCCGTCGGCCCAGCTGCCGCCTTCGCTGAACGACGAGTGGGTGTGCATGGACATGCTGACCGGCTTGCGCCCTCGCCCCGCGTCGGCCGGCAGGGCCAGACCGCCGACGGCCGCCGCGACCCCGAACCCGAGCCCGGCCCCGAGCACCGCCCGACGTGACACTTCCTGTTCCACCACGGAAGAACGACCATTCCACGGCACCGGGTACGGTCGATCAGGCGTTACGTGCCAACACGGCCGGGCTGATGTCGCCGAGTGACGCGCCCGTCGTCCTCCCAACGCGCGAACACCTCTCGCAACCGGTTCGGCACTCCGGACACCACACCAGTCGGCATGGACGACATGCTGTCAGCGACACCCGCGAGACGAGGCGCTGTGTCGGCCCGCGTCCGATGGATTCGCTCGTTTCGCGGTAGTCGCCGGCGCCAAAGGCGACGCCGCCCTCCGGGAGTCGAGACCGGAAGGCGGCGCCGCCGTGGCGGGAGCTTAGAGCGGGCCGAAGGCGTTCAAGCGCCGGTTGTACGCGCCCTCCGAGGAGTTGCAGGCCGCGGTGCTGCGGCCGCCGCCCACGCCTACCCACGCGCCCGTTCGGGTGTAGTCGAAGCCCAGCCAGACGTCGCAGCTCACGACCGCCTGGTACTGGCCGGTGCCCCCCGTGCAGATCGCCCACCCGACGTTGCCCGAACCGCCGACCGAGCAGTTGTACGGCACGGCCATCGCGGCTTCCACCCCCACCACGCCGACCGAGGCTGTCGTCAGCGTCGCCGCCATTGCCGCGCCGGCCAGCAGGCGCGACCCGATCCTGCGTTTTGCCATCCCCATTGCTCCTCCCGATCGTGTTGCCCCTGGCACAGCAAACCGGGATGGGCTCCGTGGCGGCCGAATCTCCGACGAGGTCCGGACCGGACGCTCGTCGACGCTGGTCGCGGCCGTCCGGGGCGCGGCGGGGCCGGACTACTCCGGACAGGCCGTTTCAGCCCAGCCGGTGCCCAGAAGGGAGAGTTGGTCCAGGCACACCTGACGGACGATCGCGCGCAGTTCCGACCAGTGCCGGCGACGGAACGTCGGTCATCCGCCCATCGTGCGGGCATCGCCCCGATCGGGATCACCGGTTGGTTGCCCTGGCACGCCGGTCAGGCGGAGCAGGGCGGCGAAGCCGTCGTCGGTGCCCGGCCAGTGGCGGCGGACGGCGGGAAGGCCGGCACGGCGGACCGTGCCGCGCAACACGATGACGACCAGGATCGCGTCGTCGGCGTACCCGAGGATCGGGATGAAGTCAGGTATCAGGTCGATCGGCAGCGCCAGGTAGCCGATCAGCATCGCCAGCCGCACGCGGACGCCGCGGGGCAGATCGCGGTCCACCGCCAGTCGCCGCAGCAGGCGCATCAGGTCCGGCAGCAGGCGCAGCGCTTCCTTCAGCAGGCCGCCGCGTGGCCGGCCAATCGCCAGGGCCGCGACCAGGATCAGCCAGGTGACGGCGATCGCGACCGCGATGCCGATCAGCGCGCGGATCATTCCAGGGCCGCCAGGATGCGGCGTCGCGCCTCGTCGAGCTCCGACGCGGGCGGGTCGTGGCGGGCGTTGGCGAAGTCGAAGTCGGCCAGGCCGTACGCCGGGAAGACGTGGACGTGGGTGTGCGGCACCTCGAAGCCCGCGATCACCAGGCCCGCGCGCGGCGCGTCGAACGCGGTGCGGACCGCCGTGCCGATGCGGGCCGCGACCGCCATCAGGTGGCTCCAGAGCGCCGGGTCGAGGGTGGTCCAGTCGTCGACCTCGGCCACCGGGACCACCAGCGTGTGGCCCTGCGTCAGCGGCGCGATGCTGAGGAACGCGACCACCCGGTCGTCGCGGTGGACGAACCGGCCGGGCAGCTCGCCCGCGATGATCATGGAGAAGACCGACGGCATAACCACCATCATCCCCCGCCTCGAAAACCGGTTGCCCGTCGATCCCGCCTCGCCGATCCTGGCCCGATGGACCTCGCAGAGGCGGCACGGACCTGGCAGAGCGACGGTTTCGTGATCCTCCCCGGCTTCCTGCCACCAGCGGAGTTGGCCCCCGCGGTGCGCGAGCTGGACCTGTTGTTTCCCTCGGCCGACGGGTTCCACGACGGCACCGATCCGCGGCGTGAGCGTTTCGTCGGTGACGAGTTCGCCGGGATCGACAGCTTCCCGTTCGCCAGCACGGAGATCAGCCTGCTGGCCCTGAACCAGCGCATCATGGCGTTGGCCGCGGCCCTGCTGGGCGACGACGACGTCCACCTCTACGGGGCGGAGGCCTGGGCGAAATACACCGGCGCCTGCGACTACGACCAGGATCTGCACCGCGACTACCTCAACCACACCGTCCTGGTGCCCAGCACCACGCCGGGTTGCCAGCAGGTCGAGATGTTCGTCTTCCTCAACGACGTTCCCGAAGACCTCGGGCCGCCGCATCTGGTCTCCCGCGCGCACACCGCCGACCTGCCCGCCGTGCCCAACTGGTTGCTGCGGCCGGGCCAGGAGGGCGCCGGCCGCTTCACGGCTCCCGCCGACCCGAAGCTCTACGACGCGGAGGTGTCCGGAGCGGGACCCGCTGGCACCGTCATCGCCTTCGAGCCCGGGACCTTTCACCGCGGCACGCGGCTGCGCGCGCCCCGCGGAGCGCGCTACAGCATGCAGCTGTGCTTCCGGCCCGCCGGCCTGCAGTGGGGACATCGGGTCGGTTGGGCGGTGAAGAGCTACACGAACGAGTGGGTCGACTTCGTCGGCCGAGCCACGCCGCGCCAACTCCAGGCCCTCGGTTTCCCGCCGCCCGGACATCCTTACTGGACGCCCGAGACGCTGGCCGGCATGGCGCTGCGCTACCCGAAGCTCGACCTCTCGCCCTGGACCCCTAAGAGCTAGCCGCGGGCAGGACGCCGACGACCATCTCGGCCAGGGCGTCCACGTCCGCCTCGGCCATCGGCTCGCCGGTCATGCCCATGCGGTGCAGCAGCGTGCCGATGACGACGTCGATGAGGAACAGGACGCGGTTCTCCGGCTCGCCGAGCAGGTCCTGCAGGACGAGCCGGTACGGGTCCTGCAACTGCGTCAACAGGATCTCGCGAAGGCCCGGGTCGTTGATCGCGTCGGTGAACACGCCCGCGAAGGCCGCGCCGACCCCCGGCTCGCTGATCTTCGCCGCTGCCCAGCGGACCGCTGACGACATGATCTCGGCGCGGCTCCCGCTCTCGACCGGCAGCGGCCCGAACGCGTCCACGAGGCAGGCGGTCATCAGCGCGCCCTTGGACGGCCAGCGCCGGTAGATCGTCGTCTTCGCGACCCCCGCCCCGGCGGCGATGCGGTCGACGGTCGCGTGCGTGTAGCCGAGCTCGTGGACCGTGCGCAGCGTCGCCGCGAAGACGGTGGCGTCGACGCTGGAGCGGGGGCGGCCGAGCGGCCGGTCAGGTGCCATGGCCAGAGCCTAACAATTATGCTACCGTCAGTTTCGATACTCGAAGTAGCGAAACGAGATCGAGGGGGAACCATGCGCCAGCCGCTGGGCGTCAAGCTGCTGCACGCCGTACGCAGGGAACCGGACTGGTTGACCATGCCGACCGAGCAACTCGACGCCTTCCGCGACGCCGAGAACCGCCGGCGGTCGTCACCTCTGATGCGCGTGGTGACCGGATTCCCGAACCGCGGCACCACCATCGACTGGCAGCGGGTGGAACTGCCCGACCGGGTGCTCCGCGTCCGGGTCTACCGGCCGTCCCCGGCCCGCGCCGGCACCACCGCCCTCCCGCTCGTGCTGCACGTGCACGGCGGCGGGTTCGTCGGCACCGCCGTGCAGAGCGACTGGATCAACAGCCACCTCGCCGGCCGCGTGCCCACGGTGGTCGTGTCGGTCGAGCACCGCCTGGTCTCGGCCGGCACCCCGATGTCCGCCGCGGTCGACGACGGCTGGGACGTGCTCCAGCACGTCGTGCGGCACGCGCAGCGGTGGGGCATCGACCCGGCCCGGGTGGCGGTCTTCGGCGAGAGCGCGGGAGCGATGGTCACCGCGCTCGCCGCGCTCCGAGCAAAGGGCTCCCTGCGGGCGCAGGTGCTCGTCAACCCGTGCGTCGACCTGACCTCGACGGCGCTCGACTATCCCTCGATGGCCGAGCACGCCAGCACGCCGACGTTGACGGTGAAGCAGATGGAGCTGTTCCGTCGCCTCGCGGTTCCACAGGGGACAGACTCGCGAGCCCTGTCGCCGCTGTACGCGGACGACCTGAGCGGACTCCCGCCGACACTGGTCGTCGTGCCGACCCTGGACCCGCTGGCCGACCAGGGACGCGCCTACGCGCGCCGGCTGGCCGAGGCCGGGACGCCCGTCGACCTGGCCGAGCACCCCGGAGCGGGGCACGCGTTCCTCAGCATGCCGGGCATGGTGCCGCAGGCACGGACGGCGCGGTCCGAGATCGCCGAGTTCCTGCGGGACGAGCTCATTCCATGAGGGATTTGAGCGTACGCAGGTCGGCCAGCACCGCCGCCGCGTCGGCCTCGAACGCCTCCGGGCCGGTGCCTTCGCGGCGGAACACCGTGAACACGACCTCGCTGCCGTCGGCGTTGGCGAACACCCGCATCGGGTTGTAGAACGTCTGCCCGGACGGGAACGTCACGTCGTGGTCGAGCACCCCGAACGGGTTGGGCGGCGCGAACATGATCACGATCGGCCCGTCCGGCGTGTCACCCACCCAGCGCTCGCCGACCCGCTCGACAGCCCCGGTGAGCCCGGCTGCCCACCGCGGCAGGTTCTCCGGGTTGGCCACGAACGCGTACACCTCCGCCGGAGACCGAGCGATGGCGACACTCACGTGTAACGACTCGTAGATCACCCAGACAGTCCTACCACGCCTCCCGTTGGGAGACGGCCGGTAGCTTGCGGCGCGTGCGGGTCGCGCGTGGCGTCGAGTTCGTCGTCCTGTTCTTCGGCGCCGTCGGCGGCTATGCGCTGCCTGTTCGACCTGCCGCGCGAGGCGCCCTGGCTGTGGCTCGCGGTCGCCGTGTTCTACCCGCTGCTCTCGGTCTACCCGCAAGAGGTGCTGGTTCCGCGCCTTCCTCCCGGACCGCTACGCCCCCGTGTTCGGCATCGGGCGGGCGGCGGCCGCGCCCAGCGCCGTGGCGTTCGGGTTCGCGCACGTCATCTTCGGCAACCTCTGGTCGGTGCTGCTCACGTTGGCCGGCGGGTGGCTGTTCGCCCGCCGGTACCAGCGCACCCGGTCACTGCTGGCCGCCTGCGTCGAGCACAGCCTCTACGGCGTGCTCGCTTTCACGGTCGGCCTCGGTGATCTCTTCTACCACGCCGCGTAATAGCCTTTCGATCATGGCCCTGTCACCCGAGGAGTTCTACGCGCACGCGGTCGCCGCCGCCGACAGCGACCGCCGGCTGCCGCTGGCGCGGATGACGGGCTGGGAGATCAGCCCGTTCGAGCAGGACGGACTGCGGGTCACGCCGCTGCGTCCGCCGGTGGTGCCCGAACGGCCGCGGCACGGCGAGGACCCGGCGGACTGCGGCTCCTGCCGCAACCGGGACGAGGGGATCTGGTTCGACGACCACTGGCGGCTGACCCAGATCCCGGGCGCCGGTGTGCCGCTGATCCTGATGCTCCACCCGCGCGACCACTACGACCTGGCGGACCTGCCGGACGAGCGGGCCGCCGAGCTCGGGGTGCTGAGCACCCACCTCGCCCGGCACGTGCAGGCGCTGCCGCACGTCGCGCGCGCCCACGTCTACCGCTTCGGTGACGGCGGCGCGCACCTGCACGTCTGGTTCTTCGCGCGGCCGGAAGGGCAGGCCCAGCTGTTCGGGTCGTGGCTGCCCGTCTGGGACGACCTGCTCCCCGCCTACCCCGCGGACGTCGCCGAGGCGGACGCCGCGACCGTAGCCGCGGCGCTGGCCGCCTCGTACGGAGGCCGTCTTACGCCCTAGTGCCGTAGCGCTCGGCCGCGCGGGCGCGGGCCTTGGCCGCCTCGACCTCGCGGTCGCGCGGCGGTGCCTTGATCACCAGAGCCTCCAGCAGGGTGCGGGTGGCTTCGGTGACCGCCCGGACCGCCTCGTCGAACGCCTCCTGGTTGGCGGCCGACGGGCGGGTGGCACCGCTGACCTTGCGCACGTACTGCAGCGCCGCGGCCTCGATCTCGTCCTCGCTCGCCGGCGGTTCGAAGTTGCTCAGCACCCGGATGTTTCTGCACATCCGACCAGCATGGCAGCAGCGGCCGCCGACCCGCCACCGCCGACCGCTCGGCGCAGCACGCGCGGCATTCAGCCGACCCGACCGCCCGCACGGCTCGCCGGGAAGACGCGGCATCGCTGATCCTCGATGTCAGGCCCGTCCCGCCCGTCCCAGGGACGGCACCGACGAGAGGAACCGCGCCCATGCGCAGGAGACTGGCCGGAATCGGCCTCGCGCTCGCACTCGTGGCCGGCGTCATCGCCGCGACCGCCAACCCCGCCTCGGCCGAGTCCAACGGCGGCGTGCGGATCATGCCGCTCGGCGACTCGATCACCGACGGCTACAACGTGCCCGGCGGCTACCGGATCAACCTCTGGCAGCGCCTGGTCGCCGCCGGTCGCACCGTCGACTTCGTCGGCTCCGGGTTCAACGGGCCGGCGAGCCTCGGCGACCACGACCACGAGGGCCACTCCGGCTGGCGGATCGACCAGCTCGACGCCAACATCGTCAACTGGCTGCGCACGTACACGCCCCGCACCATCCTGTTGCACATCGGCACCAACGACATGAACCAGAACTACGACATCGCCAACGCGCCCGCGCGGCTGTCCGCGCTGATCGACAAGATCCGGGCCAACGCGCCGGACGTCGAGCTGTTCGTCGCCCAGATCACGCCCGAGTCCAACGCGACGCTGGAGGCACGGGTACAGGCGTACAACGCGACGATCCCGGGCATCGTCGCCGGCAAGGGCGCCAAGACCCACCTGGTCGACCTGCACTCCCCGTTGACCACCGCCGACCTGGCCGACGGCGTGCACCCCAACCAGGCGGGCTACGACAAGATGGCCGCCACCTGGTCCTCCGCCCTGCTCTCCGTGCCCGGCAGCCTGCAGTCCTCCGGCCCGCCGGTCGGCGTCGCCGTCTCGCTGGTCAACCCGCAGTCGGCGCGTTGCATGGACGTCTCGGGCGCGAGCACCACACCGGGCGCGCAGATCCACATCTGGGACTGCCACAACGGCACCAACCAGAAGTGGACCCGGACGGCGGCGAACGAGCTTCGCGTGTACGGCAACCGCTGCCTGGACGTCAACGGGAGCGGCACGGCCAACGGCACGAAGATCCAGATCTGGGACTGCAACGGTACGGGCGCCCAGAAGTTCACGTTCCAGGCCAACGGCTCGATCCTGGTGCCGGCGTCCGGCAAGTGCCTGGACGTGACCGGGAGCGGCACCGCCAACGGCACGAAGGTGCAGCTCTACACCTGCAACGGGAGCGGCGCCCAGCGCTGGTCGTTCGCCTAGCGCGGTCGTGGGGGGGGGCCCCGGGGGGGGGGGGGGCCCCCCCCCCCCCCCCCCGGGGGGCGGGGGGGGGGGGGGGGGGGGGGGGCCGCGGCGGGCACCCGGAGGAAATGGGGGGGACTGGGGGGGGGGGGGGGCGGCGC